>NZ_JBODQE010000267.1:0-228 GCF_050617915.1 Flagellimonas flava | reverse complement strand
AAGACACCAAAGAAATTGTGGCCAACAACAAAGGGCAAGCACAATTGAGTATGTATGGGATACTGAGTGACCAATCCCCCATGTTCAAGAAAACCCATCTTTGGACTCCTTTTATGGGAATTACCGTACCTGCACATACGGGTGCCGAGTTACTCTGCAAAAAATTGAACCTGCCTGCGGTTTAGCTTATGGTCACCAAATTAAAACGCGGCCACTATCACGGCTCGT
>NZ_JBODQE010000266.1:0-228 GCF_050617915.1 Flagellimonas flava | reverse complement strand
GGATTACCTTAACTAAAGAGGACTTAAAACAACTCACAACTTTTTTACGTCAAAACGAAAAGTCTATTCTAAAAACAGATCAAAAGATACGTGACTGTTTTAAACGTATTAATGTAGCCGTGAATAAAGATAAGAACGGTACGAATGCCTCTAGGATACGACTTCTTGTGAATTATTTGCTCATTTTAATTCTAGATTTACTGAAAACAGAAGATATCGTACTTAACG
>NZ_JBODQE010000265.1:0-228 GCF_050617915.1 Flagellimonas flava | reverse complement strand
GTCCATTCAAATTCGACGCTTATATTTGAGGATTCCTCATCAGGTATTACCGCGGGGGAAAATTCAAAAGCTGAAAAGATCGTAATTGTCAAGTCAGTCAATGGAGATTATAGACATTGGAACCATCCCATAATATCAGATTTCACGGAGTTAGTCCAGAACATCCTTGAAATTTGACCTATGGAGCACACCAGCCCAAACTTCTGATCCTAAATTATTTCTCCCCAA
>NZ_JBODQE010000264.1:0-228 GCF_050617915.1 Flagellimonas flava | reverse complement strand
GGCATAATTTTTCACTTAAGCTTAGCTCCAACGACTACTATAGAACAATTTGAGAAATTCGACAAAAATGGGCTGCTCTAGCGACACATAGGCCCTTCCTTTACAATTTTCTGAATACCTGCTTCAATGAACAATACAAGGCGGAGGTGAGGTTTAGAAAACAGTTTACCCTTTTCTCGTTTTTGGCCCTTCCCATAGCGTGTTTGGGCCTCTTTGGATTGGTAACTT
>NZ_JBODQE010000263.1:0-228 GCF_050617915.1 Flagellimonas flava | reverse complement strand
CTTCTCTTTCATCCGATTCCCTTCCTTGTATTTTAGAACGAATTCCGTTTTGGTAACTGCTCGTAATTCTTCCCCGTATTGATAGAACAAATTCCCATCGTTCTTAACAATCGTTTCCTTGAATTCATCCATCACATCAGTATAGATAGAGGTATGCATCCAAGCCCTTTTTTCATTGAAACCTTGGTACACAAAGAATTGTCCCCAAGTTACTGGACCGTAGGCATT
>NZ_JBODQE010000262.1:0-228 GCF_050617915.1 Flagellimonas flava | reverse complement strand
TCCCACAAGTCAACTCAGTAAATTTGATGCCCAACGGGAATATATAAATAAATGGGTGCCTGAATTTCAGGAACTTAGCTTTCCTCCAGAAATGGTGAATCATCAAATGGCCAGGGAGCCTTGTCTAAAAGTGTATAAAGCAGCGGTGGGTTGACGCATGTTCAGTATTTTTAGTTTTCGTTTTATCAACAGGATCATTTACTCGTCCCAACCTATTTCTGTTGATGA
>NZ_JBODQE010000261.1:0-228 GCF_050617915.1 Flagellimonas flava | reverse complement strand
AGGGTTGTGATGATTTGCATGCCATTACTAATGCCATGGTTGCTAGAGCTAAACCATACATGAAGTGTTTTATGTTGCCACGCGTTTTCATAACCACTTAAAGATAGCTAATTGTGCTTGTAAGTGCCAGAATATTAACACTGATTTAGCTATTGCTACGGAAAGTCTTTAGATAGTGCCAGCCACTACTCTACCGTTGATATTGTTTGGTTTTAGCAGGTTTATGCC
>NZ_JBODQE010000260.1:0-228 GCF_050617915.1 Flagellimonas flava | reverse complement strand
CGACACACTGATCCGTGGTGGCGTCGATATCGTAGCGACAGCCAACAATCACAGTGGTGATTACGGCCCTGACGCATTGGTAGAGCAAGGTGAGTGGCTTGATGCTGCCGGTATTGGTCACGCAGGGTCGGGGCGCACACGGGAAGAAGCGTTTCGACCCGTTTTCCGTCGCGCAGGGGGGCTGGATGTCGCTTTTTTCGCGCTGGATGCGACACAGAAAAGCTTTGC
>NZ_JBODQE010000259.1:0-228 GCF_050617915.1 Flagellimonas flava | reverse complement strand
GATACGACCACGACCAGAATGAAATGCTTCTTTTACACCATCATAACCATAAATAATTCCACCAGTAGGAAAATCAGGAGCTTTAACATACTGCATAAGCTCATCAATCTCGATAGCATTGTTATCTATATAAGCGATAGTACCATCTACAACTTCTGTTAAATTATGAGGTGGCATATTGGTCGCCATACCTACGGCTATACCTGAAGCTCCGTTTACCAATAAACC
>NZ_JBODQE010000258.1:0-228 GCF_050617915.1 Flagellimonas flava | reverse complement strand
CCAATTGTTACCCATTTTGGCACGGCTGTGATATGGACTACTCCCTGCTGTATATGAAAGATATGTTCCAACGTGCAGTCAAGGCGGGCAATGGTAAAAAAGTTATTATTTCCGAAACTGGTTGGCCTAGCCAGGGAACCAATTTGGAAGGGCCATTTCCCTCCTTTGAAAATTTCATGAAGTATTTTATGAATACCCAAAAATGGTCCATGGAAGAAGATATTGAAA
>NZ_JBODQE010000257.1:0-229 GCF_050617915.1 Flagellimonas flava | reverse complement strand
CTTTACCAGGGCCTATAGACAAAAATATGGGGGGTTGCAGCACGACAGATATGCAGTGAGAGGCTTTGATGTCACTTTTGATCTTTTGTTGAAGGTGGCCCATAACGACAATCTATTCGAAACCCCCAAAATAGTTGGGTTGACCGAATACACTGGAAACAGTTTCAACTACTTCAATGTATATGCAGCAGGGTTCTACAACAGGGCGGCTTAGCTGATGGAATACGAT
>NZ_JBODQE010000256.1:0-229 GCF_050617915.1 Flagellimonas flava | reverse complement strand
GCAGTTGGGCCCTTACTTTTGGGATAAAGTCTACAAACTAGGCCTCGGACACTGCAAAACCATCCGACTTAGGAATTATGGAATTTTCAGCTAGGGAATCCTCCTGTTGGATTCTGTCCATAAGTCGGTCATGAAAGTTGTCGAAATAACCTACCGGAGTTTTGAATTTATTTTTTTTATCCTTTCCCATCTTTTTAAGGTTCGGGGGTCAAACAAAAAAGATGGGAAA
>NZ_JBODQE010000255.1:0-229 GCF_050617915.1 Flagellimonas flava | reverse complement strand
CGGTAACTCATGAAACCTAAAACGAACCCTACTACAGATATTGGCCGCAATAGTAGCCTTTATTTTATGATAGGTTTGCCCTCGGTTTTGTTTGCAACATGGCAATCATTTGAGGTCAAGACCTACGACAAGCAAACGAACGTTTCGGAAGGGGTTCAAGTGATGGACGATCTTAAGGAAGATGTCCCCATTACCGCAATGGTTCGTACAGCAACGCCACCCCCTCCAC
>NZ_JBODQE010000254.1:0-229 GCF_050617915.1 Flagellimonas flava | reverse complement strand
ATCGCTGATTGGCAGAAGGTTGTTCCAATAAGCTCAAGACCAATTTCTGCCTAACACTTTCCGTTTCCTCGTTGACCACAACATTCTCAACAGGAATATCCTTACTCTTCGAATTCAAAAAATACCCCACCGATATTCCCAGACCCAAAAGAAAAAGTCCAAATACCCATTGCGCCCTAGGGAAAAGCCAAAACCAAAGGGGAAAACTTTTGCTTCTCGCTTTCTGGGT
>NZ_JBODQE010000253.1:0-229 GCF_050617915.1 Flagellimonas flava | reverse complement strand
AGATGCTTTTGCTGGAGGTTTCTTATACGGAATCTTACAGGGATGGGATATAAACACGGCTTGCCGAATGGGAAATGCCAGTGGAGCACAAGTGGTAACCAAAAATGTCTGTGCCAATTTTATGCCCACTTTGGAGGAATCCCTAAAGTTTATTGGGCAAAAAGGAGGGTTTTAATATTGAAAATATGAGAACAAGAAGGCTTACGGTAGCCCAGGCTACCATCGAATA
>NZ_JBODQE010000252.1:0-229 GCF_050617915.1 Flagellimonas flava | reverse complement strand
CAAATCTTTAAAGTATTTGACTCCCTGGGTGCTGTTGATGGGCAAATCCACTAAAAAATAGCGGAATAAAACCCTGTACACATTGCCATCCACCACAGGTTCGCGAATATCAAAACAAATGGAAGCTATGGCGCTAGCCGTATAATCCCCTACTCCTTCTAGGGCTTTTAATCCGATGTAAGTGTCTGGAAAATTGCCCTTATGGTCATCCACAACCATCTTGCCCGTG
>NZ_JBODQE010000251.1:0-229 GCF_050617915.1 Flagellimonas flava | reverse complement strand
AGTTACAGCCACCACCGGTAAGGAGCGCCAATGGCGACGATCCACCCCCCGGCATACCTCCTTGACCAAGCCAAGCGTCGCTTCACGCCGTCGTTCAACAACTTTCCCGGCATGAGTCTTGTCGAACACATGCTGCTGAACACCAAATTCCCGGAGAAGAAACTCGCCGAACCGCCGCCAGGCAGCGGGCTCAAGCCGGTCGTCGGTGACGCGGGGCTGCCGATCCTTG
>NZ_JBODQE010000250.1:0-229 GCF_050617915.1 Flagellimonas flava | reverse complement strand
ATCTATGTTGTTGGTCCCTATAAAACCTTTGGTCAGTTTGTTGCCCAAGTAGTATTCCTCGGTAAGGCACTGTGCGGACACGTAAAACCCAACGCTATCGCGGCCATGTTTGGCAATGATGCTCTTGAACACCGCGACGGCTCTTTTGAAAGTGGTCTCCCAGGTAATTTGCTGCAGTGGATGGTTTCTGCTACATCGCATTTGAGGATGCAGGATACGATCGCTGGTA
>NZ_JBODQE010000249.1:0-229 GCF_050617915.1 Flagellimonas flava | reverse complement strand
AATGATCCCCTTAAACTTATTGATGTGGTGCTCAATGTTTTCCATAAGGTCGAGAACCGCTTTTCTAGACCGTTTTTCAAAGTCAGTATCCGAAAAAGGAACTTGGAATTTATTGGCCAAGCTATGTTGCTCATCCCTGACATTTACAATGCCCTTGGAGACTGAATCGTTTATGGGAAGTATTTCCCAAGCATAGGTATGAATGGAGTCATTAAATCGCAATTTTTGA
>NZ_JBODQE010000248.1:0-229 GCF_050617915.1 Flagellimonas flava | reverse complement strand
CACACAGATCGGGCTGGTAGGCATTGCCGGTGGTACCGAACACGGAGTTGTAGGTATGCGACCCCAGGCCAAATTCCGGGGTATTGGTTTTACCGATCAGAATGGCACCGGATTGCCGCACGCGCTCCACGACAATGGCATCTTGTTTGGGCAGATAGTCCTTGAAAATCGGTGAGCCGCTGGTGGTGACAATATCGACCGTGGCCGCCAGATCTTTGGGTGCCTGGGG
>NZ_JBODQE010000247.1:0-229 GCF_050617915.1 Flagellimonas flava | reverse complement strand
ATTTAAAATTGCCAAGACCTTTTCCTTGCAACGTAATCGTGGGTCTTTGTCAACGGGAAACAGGAAAAAATCGTGATCCGTCTTGTAGTTCCCATAGGGTGATACCCCATAAGTTCTGGAAAAACCAGTGTCTGTGCTCACCACCCTCACTTCAGGAAACAGATGTTTTAAAGTTTCCCAATCGGATTCCAAAAGTTGATACAGTTTCCGTTTACTGCCAATTAAAGTT
>NZ_JBODQE010000246.1:0-229 GCF_050617915.1 Flagellimonas flava | reverse complement strand
GGTATTTGAACCCTAAACTGGGTAACAAAATGGCATCAAAATCCCTTTCGGCAGAAGTGTTGGCAGCACCCGTATTGAACAAATCCCTGAAATCGTAATTCGTACTGTTGAGGTACAGGCCAGCTTGGGCATACAAAGCATTGGACAGAGGAAGGGTAAAGGTTCCGAACAGGTTCAATTGACCTCGGAATTCCCTGTTACGGCTTAAACGGTCTCCTTGTAGACTTCC
>NZ_JBODQE010000245.1:0-229 GCF_050617915.1 Flagellimonas flava | reverse complement strand
GGACAACCCCCCATGCAATTTTTCCAAAGCTCCATTGATGACCCCCTCCTTTTCTCCTAAGGGACTGGTATCATCCTGTATTTTCTGTAAGCCCCCCGCCAAACCTTGCAAATGAGTGCCGGCTCTTCTAAGAGCAACGATGATAAGTACTAAATATACAACTAATACAAGCACTAAAACTGTTACTATTATTATTGTGGCTAAAAACAGAGTCGATGAGTTCATACTC
>NZ_JBODQE010000244.1:0-229 GCF_050617915.1 Flagellimonas flava | reverse complement strand
GACAACATCTTCGGCAGAATCCACAATTTTAATCAAATCCAGGTCCCTGGGACTAATGTTGCCCGCATTCAGCATGGTTTCCTTGTTCCAATCAATAAGGCCACTCCAGAACTTGGTACCTACCAAAATAATGGGGAACGTATGGGTCTTGCTGGTTTGGATTAGTGTTATAGCCTCAAACAATTCATCCATGGTGCGAAACCCACCGGGCATCACCACAAATCCCTGG
>NZ_JBODQE010000243.1:0-229 GCF_050617915.1 Flagellimonas flava | reverse complement strand
AAGAAATGATTTTGTTAATCATAGAAAAGAAATGTTTAATTCAGTTGAAAACACATTTAATATCCCTACTTGTTGGAAAGTGCGTGTTTGCTCACAACAGGATATAGTTATCCCGCTACTGAATTAAACTTGCGGTGGTTGGTAAAGAGAAAGGGTAAAATCTTTGCCAAGGCTGTTAAAATAGGCAAAGTTTACGTGAGACATCACTAATTGAAGCGGTTGAAATTCG
>NZ_JBODQE010000242.1:0-230 GCF_050617915.1 Flagellimonas flava | reverse complement strand
AATTTTCTAGGCAACAAAAAGCGCGTTGAGCAATGTTCCGCTATGGGAAAGGTTGGTGAAAGAAGTATGCAACTGTTCAGCCATATTTTGACCGCCCACCATATCTGGAACCATAGAATTATAGGCAAGCCATCACAATATACGGTATGCCAGTTGCACTCCTTGCAAGAGTGGCGCCACCTTCATTATGAGAATCAGCGTATCTCTTTTGAAATCATTAGGAACACCGA
>NZ_JBODQE010000241.1:0-230 GCF_050617915.1 Flagellimonas flava | reverse complement strand
CTTCATATTTGCTTGATGATAAACAGACGGCGAATGATTTGGCCAAAGCCCGCTATGAAAACTTCAAAAACCAGCCCTTGGTTTACGAGTTACCAGAAGGCGACGCTTCGAGTGACCCGATGAAATCGGGAAGTATCGAGAAGCCTAAAGCAGCGATACTTCGTGAAAAAGGAAGCAATTGCGAACGTGAAATGGCCAACGCTCTATTCTTGGCCGGATTTGATGTAAAG
>NZ_JBODQE010000240.1:0-230 GCF_050617915.1 Flagellimonas flava | reverse complement strand
CCAAAACAAGGGAGCCACAAAAATAATGTTCACCATCATTCCGCAAAAAGCCTGTAATCACATCGTCTATTAAGTCTCAAATATTCTCCTTGTCCCACGAATAAGGCCTTTGTTAATCTGGTATTTGAAAGAAGTTTTTATCATCTACTAAAATTTTCTTTATTTTTTTTATTTTTTCTTCTAATTTTATCTAAAGTTTTGATTGATTTTATTCGGATAACACAAAATTT
>NZ_JBODQE010000239.1:0-230 GCF_050617915.1 Flagellimonas flava | reverse complement strand
CTATGTTTCCGATGATTCTGGTGGCACATATAGCGATGCCAGTGGATTATGGAGTGTTGGTACGCTGGTCTCTGGATCAAGCATCGATTTAAATATTACGGCCCAAGTGAACGCCACTGGGGAGTATAACAATGTGGCAGAAGTGGTCGCGGTAATTCAATTGGATCCTGATTCAACCGCGGGGAATAACGATGCCAATGAAGATGATCAAGCGGAACAATCCATTGCGC
>NZ_JBODQE010000238.1:0-230 GCF_050617915.1 Flagellimonas flava | reverse complement strand
CCAAGGATACCGATAAATAGGCAGAGATTGCAAATACGTCCCAAAGCAAGGGGGAATTAAAGCTTACCCACAACGAACCAAATTGGTTTGGAATAGGCAATCCCCAATAGGCCAACCATGGACGTCCCATGTGAATAATTGGGAAAAACCGGGCCTGGATAACAGAGAATATGGTCATTGCTTCAGCAGAACGGTTGATCGCCATTCTCCATTTCTGCCTAAACAACAGC
>NZ_JBODQE010000237.1:0-230 GCF_050617915.1 Flagellimonas flava | reverse complement strand
TCCCCCAACGAAGTCCATTCGGGGTTGTATAGCTTCGTTACCCCTTCATACAGAAAATGCCATCCTATTAGAATCCTGAGCAGGGTAATACTCATCGTGACCTTGCGGACTGCAGCAGTATTCACCATAGTCCTTGATTTTGATTTAGTACAAACAAATCAGAGCTACAAGGAAAAATTAAATAACAAAATGATAATTATCACGAGTTTGGTGACGTGAATCAAGGTTTC
>NZ_JBODQE010000236.1:0-230 GCF_050617915.1 Flagellimonas flava | reverse complement strand
AGATGGTGCGGATGTGTTAAACCTCTCCCTTGGGCAAGATTTAAATGTACCTGATCAGCCTGTAACATTAACGTTAGAACGAGCAGCGAAACTTGGTGTTACTACTGTCGTTTCAAATGGAAATGACGGACCAAAACCTTGGTCTGTTGATGCTCCCGGTAACGCAAGTAGTGTCATTTCTGTTGGAGCATCTACGGTTTCTATCCCGTTTCCAACATTCCAAGTAGCTG
>NZ_JBODQE010000235.1:0-230 GCF_050617915.1 Flagellimonas flava | reverse complement strand
CAAGGATAAGGACGGCTGGGTGATCACTTTGGACTATCCGAGTTACATCCCATTCATGACATATGCGGATAATAGGGAATTGCGTAAAGAGCTATCGCTGGGCTTTGGGAGCAAGGGGTTTCATGGGGATGACTTGGACAATCAGGAAAATGTACTGCAAATTGTGCCCCTCCGTCATAAACGGGCCAATCTTTTGGGTTATCCCACCCATGCCGATTTTGTTCTTGAAG
>NZ_JBODQE010000234.1:0-230 GCF_050617915.1 Flagellimonas flava | reverse complement strand
GGCGGACTGGATTACGCCGTTACCAAAATGCTTGATTTTAAGGACGAGGCGCTGGCCTTACTGGACAACTACCGAGATTCCGAATACAAGAGTGCGCTTACTTTGATGGTCAACTACGTTGTGGATCGTAAAAAATAGATTTTGGTAGATGCTAGATGCTAGATGCTAGATGCTAGATGTCAGAAGGTTTAAAGCGCTCATTCTGTAACTATATCAGATTATAATTTCCA
>NZ_JBODQE010000233.1:0-231 GCF_050617915.1 Flagellimonas flava | reverse complement strand
AGATAAGAGGCAACCATGTATTGAGGGACACGTTGTTCTATGGCACGGTGTTTAGAACGGAATTTCTGATATCGCTGCTCGGCCGTTTTCCTCATGGTATCCATGGTACGTTGTTGAAAAGCCACATAAGCTTTTTCAAACTTCAATCGAATAAAACGCTCAAGTGAAGGCATATCATGAAACAATTGGTCAAGGGTGTTTTTTGATATTTCAACCATGGTGCCGGGCTCA
>NZ_JBODQE010000232.1:0-231 GCF_050617915.1 Flagellimonas flava | reverse complement strand
TGGAAATGTGGTGGGTCAGGACAGCCTTACCGGTTTTGATCGGCCCAAGCGAAAGAAACGACACAAAAAGACAAGAAAAGACAATCCAAAATCTTCTTCCAATGCACAATAAAATTTAGTATGCCTTGGTTGTATTTCTAGGCTTGGTATCGTGTAACAGCAATCTGATATTTTCTGAATTTGAACCCATGTGCAATGGCAAATGGCAAATGGATCAGCTGGTGGATTTCC
>NZ_JBODQE010000231.1:0-231 GCF_050617915.1 Flagellimonas flava | reverse complement strand
AGAGGGTGCCTTGAACAGTGAGGAGGGCGAATTTTCAGATGCGGACAGCGCTTTTGCCAACCAGCTGAAGGAATTGGCCGCAAAACGGCAGGAAAAAAAGGAGCTTCTGGGAGAAAGGGAGCCTCAAAAGGAAGAATTCACCAATTACGTAAAGGATAGCCCCACTTCCATTTCATTTTCATTGGTTGATAGAAATGCCTATTCCCTCCCTCCGCCAATTTGCACCTGTAT
>NZ_JBODQE010000230.1:0-231 GCF_050617915.1 Flagellimonas flava | reverse complement strand
TACCACAATGGCGGTTACCGTATAGGCATTCCCCACTTTTTTAACCACGGTGAGACACACTCCATTATGGGCCACACTTTGAACAATTTTAAGTTCTGGAGTTATTTTGGAGGATATGGTAATATACAAATTATCACCCTCATTTTCCAACTTTTCTACCCTTCCCAAGGTCTCAATAATGCCTGTAAACATGAATCTTTTTAATTGAGTAGTTTTGTAGCGTAAATGTAG
>NZ_JBODQE010000229.1:0-231 GCF_050617915.1 Flagellimonas flava | reverse complement strand
AGCTGATTGAGGAGCCACCAGAAAAAACAGTTATTCTTCTAAGTGCGGAGGATGAGGAGTTGATTATCAATACCATTCGGTCACGCTGCCAAATTTTACATTTTCCACCCCTGCCCGAAACCGCAATTCTAAATGCTTTGCTACAAAATGGTGTGGCCGATGCCGAGGCCAATTCCATTGCACAAGAAGCTAACGTCAACTTCAATAAGGCTCTCGTTCTGCTCAATAAAA
>NZ_JBODQE010000228.1:0-231 GCF_050617915.1 Flagellimonas flava | reverse complement strand
ATGGCATCTATAACCTCCGCCATTGAGCGTGGAGCCATTTGATGGGCAATCAACCCCGTACCGGCACCGATATCCAAAATGGAATCCGATTGGGCTTCCAAACTTGTCCAAGCTCCAAGCAATACCCCATCGGAGCCCACTTTCATGGCACAGCGGACTTGATGGATAGTAAACTGTTTAAATTGAAATGGTTTGATTAAAATTCCAACCTACAAATTCCAAATTCCAAAT
>NZ_JBODQE010000227.1:0-231 GCF_050617915.1 Flagellimonas flava | reverse complement strand
GGTAAAGGGTATGACTATGCCCATGACCATGAAAACTATTTTGTAGACTTTGAATTTCTACCAGAAGAAATAGAAGGAACCACCCTTTGCAAACCTGGGGATAATCCCAGGGAAAAAGCCATCAAGGAATTTCTTAAAAAACGCTGGAAGGACAAATACAACTTCTAGAACTTAATATGGTGTACTTCCTGCTTCTTTCCGCTGCTATCTGAATATTCAAGCAACCACTTG
>NZ_JBODQE010000226.1:0-231 GCF_050617915.1 Flagellimonas flava | reverse complement strand
AAACTGCCAGCCCAGACCAAGCCCAAGAGATGCACGCTTTTATCAGAAAAACCATAACACATTCTTATGGCGCTCACATTGCAGATGAGGTATCCATCCTTTATGGAGGTAGCGTGAAACCTGGAAATGGTGGGGATATCTTTGGAAAACCCGACGTGGATGGCGGGCTTATTGGCGGCGCGTCCTCAAAAGCAGACGATGTCATTGCCATTATCAAGGCTATTTAATCCC
>NZ_JBODQE010000225.1:0-231 GCF_050617915.1 Flagellimonas flava | reverse complement strand
AGGGGGAATAGGTGGGCACTGGCGACTTTCTGTTATAGCCCTCCGCTGCAACCAAAGTGAATTCTGCAGAGCTTTCCGTCCATTTGGGAAGTTCATTATTGGGAATATGATGAAAAACGGGATTCATATCCTCCAAATGTTGGGGCAAAGCCACCCAAATCTGATATCCTTCGGACAAAAAAGTGTTTCCATTTCTAAGATGCGAAGGAGTACGCTGCGTGTGCGACACCC
>NZ_JBODQE010000224.1:0-231 GCF_050617915.1 Flagellimonas flava | reverse complement strand
CAGTCGGAAACAAGCTTTATACAGGACAACATTTAAAAATCAACTCAAGCATTTCACAAAAAGAAAAAGACTTAATGGCACGCTTAGTTACCGCTGAAGCAGGTGGCGAATCCTATAAAGGAAAAGTAGCAGTAGCAAAAGTTATACTAAATCGTGTAAATGCAAAAGGTTTTCCAAATACAATAACAGGCGTTATTTATGAACCTATTAAATACGGATATGCATTTACTC
>NZ_JBODQE010000223.1:0-231 GCF_050617915.1 Flagellimonas flava | reverse complement strand
CGAGAATTCAAGTTGGGGAAACAGAACCCAAAGCGTATCAAGCCGTCTTTGGCCTGGAAGGATATTTGGCACAATACGAACTAAAAAAATCACATTATAAACTGATCAAGGTAAGGGCATCCCAAATCAACGGATGTGCGTTTTGTATTGATATGCATACCAAAGAGGCATTAAAGCTTGGGGAAACACAAGAACGCCTATTCCTTTTGTATGCTTGGCGGGATATCGTCG
>NZ_JBODQE010000222.1:0-231 GCF_050617915.1 Flagellimonas flava | reverse complement strand
CTTGGCCCCTTCTTTGGTTACATTGAATTTTTCGAGTTCATGAACCAGTTGCACATGGTGGGGTGAACCAGTACCCAAAAAGCTATAGGCATCCTTTTGGCGAACCTCTTCCACATCGTGCATTTTTAGGGTGACTATATCTCGTTTTATGGTCGCTGTATGAAGTCCATCAATGGCGTTAAAGGTGGTTTGTTCATCAATTATCCCTAGAAACTGGGCAAACGCAACCGC
>NZ_JBODQE010000221.1:0-232 GCF_050617915.1 Flagellimonas flava | reverse complement strand
AGCTGTGTGTAGGCGTCGAGGAACGTGCCCGTGAGCCTGCTTCGCGCGCTCTCGAGGTCATGCTGCACGGTGTCGGGCCGGTAAGACAGCAGCGCGGTGGTGCCGTCGGTCGCGGCCCGCACGGATTCCGCCCGGGCATCCGCGGCGTCGCGGACGGCGCCGTCCTGCCATTTCAGCAAGCCCGCGCCACACGTCAGCGCCAACGCCAGCCCGGGCAGCAGCCCGTAGGCGA
>NZ_JBODQE010000220.1:0-232 GCF_050617915.1 Flagellimonas flava | reverse complement strand
ATCCACGATCATCAACCTGCTCAATCGTTTTTACGATATCAACTCAGAGGAGATCTTGGTCGACGATCACAACATTAAGGACTATACCCTAAAATCCTTGCGCTCGCACATTGTCATTGTGCTTCAAGATGTATTTCAGTTTGCGGATTCCAAAGCCAATAACATTTCCCTGCGGGATGAAACAGTGAACTTGGAACAGATTGAAAACGCTGCCAAACAAATAGGCGTACAT
>NZ_JBODQE010000219.1:0-232 GCF_050617915.1 Flagellimonas flava | reverse complement strand
GTCATTCCAAACAAGATGGACAAAAACCACCGAATATTGTATTCTTTTTTGTGGATGACATGGGTTGGCAAGACACTTGGGTCCCATTTCATACAGAGTTGACGCAACTGAACAAAATGTACCATACTCCAAACATGGAACACTTGGCCAATGAGGGGATGAAATTCACCCACGCCTATGCTACGGCTGTATGCTCACCATCACGTGTTAGCCTGATGACAGGTCTTAATGC
>NZ_JBODQE010000218.1:0-232 GCF_050617915.1 Flagellimonas flava | reverse complement strand
TCGGAAAGTTTAAGCTTATTGTGAACTTCGTTTTTATTGAAGTTTATATCCATAACTTCAATATCATTTCATAGTCCTGCTTAAGATAAGGAGTTATAATCATTACTTTTGATCTCTATGGATACAAAGATTAAGTGGGGCATTATTGGCCCAGGAAACATTGCCAGAACATTTGCGTCGGATTTACTCTTGATTGAAGATCCTCAAATAAGTTGAGTAGCCTCAAGAAGTC
>NZ_JBODQE010000217.1:0-232 GCF_050617915.1 Flagellimonas flava | reverse complement strand
GGGAAAGTGCAGCCTACAGCAGAGGCGGCTATGCTTATGGAATGGTGGATGTAAAACGAGCATTGCTTTGATTGTTTGGTGGAGGATTTACATCACGTAGGAAAGCTGACGACTGCCTTGGAGGCCTTGGAAAAGGACACTTCTACCGTTGCGTTGCTTCCAGAAAAAGTGGATGAGGTTCCCCAAGATTTCATGGGCCTCTTGCTGCAGAAGAAAATTTCTGGTCAACTGA
>NZ_JBODQE010000216.1:0-232 GCF_050617915.1 Flagellimonas flava | reverse complement strand
CGTCGAAGTCAGAGTTCTCCATACTTGGGCTTTTCAAGTCTGCTTGAATAGCCTTTATTAAAGTTAATGCCTTGCTCTCTACGTTTTCCAAAAGCCGAAGTCCGGCGCGAATCACCACACTAACATTTTTATATCGCCCTGCGGAAACTTGATGTTGCACAAATTCAACAAAATAATTACCTAGTGATATGGATGTGTTTTTGCTCATTTTTGTTCTTTGTATAAAATTACC
>NZ_JBODQE010000215.1:0-232 GCF_050617915.1 Flagellimonas flava | reverse complement strand
TTGGGTAAGGGCAAACACATTAAATAGATAGGTCATAAAGGTAGACCCGATAACCACAAAAGCGATTACCCCATATACCCACAGGGGTAGAGTAGCGCATTCAATTTGGGAATATTCCGGGTAGGTCACTGGAAAGGCGATTACAAAAGCGATGGTGAAAACCCATTTCATCAGGGTAAGGGGATGGTACTTTGCAAGCAGCTTTTTTACCAAGAGCAAATAAGAAACATAT
>NZ_JBODQE010000214.1:0-232 GCF_050617915.1 Flagellimonas flava | reverse complement strand
CGTCCTGCTTTGATCAAGCTGGCCAAGGCCTCCAAGCTGCCTATTCAATGGTTAGCCTGCGGGGAAGAAAAGCTTGATAAACGGGTTCTTGCTCAATCAAAGCCCAACATGGCTGACATGGACTCGTTGGAAGAAATCATCCTGAAGATCAGGCAGTTATTTGTGCAGCAAAAGCTCAGCCTGCGCTCTCGTGCCGAGGCTCAGGCGATTCGCCTGGTATACGAGTTCTATC
>NZ_JBODQE010000213.1:0-232 GCF_050617915.1 Flagellimonas flava | reverse complement strand
CTATGAAAAGCGGTATGATATGATGGTCTGAAAATTCGAACAGGTAAAATGTGCTTTTTTTGTTTTCGTTCAGCAAAAAGGTCGATTTGGGGTGGGTAAAACCTTTGCCACGAACATTGCCTGCCCCAGTTTTGATTTCAAAGGGGCTGTTCATGTGGTTCAACATCCAGCGGATGGAGTCCACTCCATGGGATTCCCCGGGGCCTAGCATTACATAGCTGTGCATTTCTTC
>NZ_JBODQE010000212.1:0-232 GCF_050617915.1 Flagellimonas flava | reverse complement strand
GCCCTGTGATGACCACCACTTTCTGCCGGGGAATGGTCACGACAATATTTTTCAGGTTGTGTACCCTGGCGCCCTTGACTTCAATATTTTCTTCGTAGTTAATCATAGCACAATTTCCTAAAATAAGGTTTTGATACTTAAAAAGGAAGTGTGTTCCAGTTACGTTATTGACAATGGATGGCTTATTTTTGGGCCTTTTAAATTGACGCAAATGAAACTACTGGGCATAGGC
>NZ_JBODQE010000211.1:0-232 GCF_050617915.1 Flagellimonas flava | reverse complement strand
ATTATGATAATGATGGCAATACGGAAAGACCTCGTACATCAGGTGATTCCAACCCATTTCCACAATATGTGGAGAGAGAGCACTACGAGGACAATACAAAGTTGTTCGGCTCGACATACTTTAGTTACGAAATCTTGGATGGACTTACCGCAAAAACATCTCTGGGGATTACCTTAGAACAATGAACCCGAAGTAGATGGGACGGAACAAAACATCATGCAGCCGGTAAGAG
>NZ_JBODQE010000210.1:0-232 GCF_050617915.1 Flagellimonas flava | reverse complement strand
ATAGGTTTGGTGGACACCAAAGTAGCGGCTGTGGACGAGGATTGGAGCGGCTTAAAATTTGTTTATCGAATAAAGCATAGATAAACTCATTTTTTCACATTTTTTTTAGATTTAAGGCTGATGTATTTACTTATCTTTCAGCGTCTAATTCAATCTAATTTTTTTAAATGAAACACCGCTTGTGAATTTATTCAGCAATCCTATCTCTTTTTGTTTTTTCCCTTCACTTAAC
>NZ_JBODQE010000209.1:0-233 GCF_050617915.1 Flagellimonas flava | reverse complement strand
ATGTGTAGACGTTTCGTATCGATGCCTGAGGAAATCGGGAACAGGCCCCGCGGGCGCATGGCTATTGGGAGTACGGCGGGGCACTGACATTGCGAGGCCACCGTCGGTTGGCGCCGGTAGCATGGGGATTTGTCGATGCTTGGTGAAGGAGCAACCGTGGGCGGTGAGACGCCTAAGAAGGTGGTCGTCTCATGGACTGCTGTGAAGAACGCGGGGTCGCGCGCCACAAGGGC
>NZ_JBODQE010000208.1:0-233 GCF_050617915.1 Flagellimonas flava | reverse complement strand
ATCGATATCGGGCGCGTGCTCATCTCCCCATTCCATATCTTGCATGCGCTCGCCATCGTTTACAATCAAAACACGGCTGCCGTTTAAACCATGAATAGTTCGCTTTACGATGTTGGCGCCGGTATTCAAGGAAGAAACGCCCCCCAACTGCCGCAAGGCATCACCTAAAGTTCCTGAACTATAGAGTTCGAAGGTTGGAAGCTTCAATTTTTCCTCGGATGCTGTGTTGGTCT
>NZ_JBODQE010000207.1:0-233 GCF_050617915.1 Flagellimonas flava | reverse complement strand
CGCCAACAATAGATTGTCACAAATGCCCTGTGAGATTTAGGAAAGTGTATTGGCGGTAGGTGGGACAATGATCATAAGGTCAGCCCACAAGCCCAATTCGACATGATTGTTCCAAGATAAACTTCCATCCTCCTCGTTTACGAAATCCATCACCACAGGATTCTTGGACAAGGTGGACATGGTAAGGGGAGAAACAAAAGCGCCAGCACTCTGGGTCATTACAACTTTGACCC
>NZ_JBODQE010000206.1:0-233 GCF_050617915.1 Flagellimonas flava | reverse complement strand
GGGTTATTTTTAAACAGTTCATAATCCAGCGAGTATGAGGGCCTGATATATAGTGCAGATTTCCGTTTCCGCTTCATGTTGGCCTCCTTGTCCAATTTATTCTCAGTCTCAATGGCCTCTTTAAGTCGTATCAAATCTGCCCCATCCACTTTAAAAGGTATGTTTTCAGGTAACACCACGGGATAAGCACTAACATAGTCAACTTCATTGGACTTTAGAGGCAGAGACTCCAT
>NZ_JBODQE010000205.1:0-233 GCF_050617915.1 Flagellimonas flava | reverse complement strand
GGATCCTCTTCATACCATCTTTGATATTCGGTATGCAAGCAATTATCCCAAACTGATCGTCTGAATTGATGGCCGTCATGAACAGGTCCACAGACAAAGGGAACGTATTTGTCAATTTTTATGGTAAAGGAATAATCTTGGG
This sequence comes from Flagellimonas flava, assembly GCF_050617915.1. GTDB lineage: Bacteria > Bacteroidota > Bacteroidia > Flavobacteriales > Flavobacteriaceae > Flagellimonas > Flagellimonas flava_A. The sequence continues at coordinate 91 of NZ_JBODQE010000205.1, read as the reverse complement.
CCACAGCTTGAAAACATGCTCCACCCTCAATTAGAAGTATAATATCATCAACGGTTCCCTTATGGATTTTCAACCTCGCTTCGTAGGCGTG
>NZ_JBODQE010000204.1:0-233 GCF_050617915.1 Flagellimonas flava | reverse complement strand
GAACATGTATTTTTTTTGTAATGGTTTGGGAACCAAAACAAGGTCCCTAAAACGTGATTTCAAAACCAAAAAGAGGAAACTCGTTTATTTAAGACCTCTGAATAAATTCCTACAAGCAGACCTATCAAGGTTTACAAAAACATGACTGGTTTGTAAGAACAATGAAATAAGAATAATAATAGTAGACAAATCGTTCTAGCTGTTTAATTTTTTTAAAATAAATATTATATAAC
>NZ_JBODQE010000203.1:0-234 GCF_050617915.1 Flagellimonas flava | reverse complement strand
CTTGCAATACTCCACTAATACGACCAGTTCGTTGCGCAAAATCAAACAGCATATCCTCAATATTGCTCATCTGATATTGAAAATTGGGCCAATCTTTTTGTTGCCAATTGTATTTCATGTGCCGATTAGAAAAATTATTCGGCTCAAAAATAATAATAATACGAGTTGTATGTTTATTTGTTTTCGCTCAATCTTCCCAACCGCAAAGAGTTCTTCCCATATATCTTGCTTCAT
>NZ_JBODQE010000202.1:0-234 GCF_050617915.1 Flagellimonas flava | reverse complement strand
CGGTAGGTGCCTTTGTATATTTACATCCGCTTATAGGTATCCTTTTTGCACTCTTCTCCCGCAAGGTCCAATTGACAACCGTCAAAATTCTAGGTACGGTCTTGGTGCTTTTGGGAGTATATTTGGCCAGTAGAAAACCTAAGTCAGGTCCTTAGACACTTTGGCATACTTTCGGGTATCCTCCTTGGTCAACACCCTCAGATCTGTTGCTTTTTCCTGACTTTGGAAAACTTC
>NZ_JBODQE010000201.1:0-234 GCF_050617915.1 Flagellimonas flava | reverse complement strand
TTACAGTCACTTATATGGTTTCCTGACAACAGGCCTTCGGTTCTTTACAGTATACGGTGCATGGGGCCGACCAGATATGGCCATGTTCCTTTTTACGGATGCCATGCTAAAGCGCAAACCCATTAAGGTATTCAACAGCGGAGAAATCGAAAGGGATTTGACTTATATAGACGATATTGTAGAAGGAGTAGTGCGTGTTGTGGTCAAGGATGTTTCAGAAAGAAAGTCCTCTGA
>NZ_JBODQE010000200.1:0-234 GCF_050617915.1 Flagellimonas flava | reverse complement strand
AATAAGCGTATGGAAGAAATGGTACCAGCCATTGCCAAAGCATACGGTGGAGCTGCCACTATAGATATCAAGAGTTCCACGGACATTACCTTTAATGATTTGGATTTGACAGAAAAGATGGGACCTACGCTAATAAGAGTTGCTGGGACTGAAAATGTAACCCTTCACAAGGCCATTACAGGCGCTGAGGATTTCAGCTAATTTCATGAAAAAGAGCCAGGATTCTATCTCTTC
>NZ_JBODQE010000199.1:0-234 GCF_050617915.1 Flagellimonas flava | reverse complement strand
ATCTTATTTAAGCTCTCCAAATCAAATAATCCCGGATGACTTCTATCCAATGCGCCGTACATGCAGAGAACAGGAATATCCATTCGCTTTATTGTCTTTATGGGATCAAAACCATGATAGCCCTTAAAACTGTTGGCCAATTTATTACCATTCTCAATCGTCATACTACCATCGTCCATTTGCTCATCGTAGTAATCCGTAGGCCCTACCGTGCCCACTCCACCGCTATAATTC
>NZ_JBODQE010000198.1:0-234 GCF_050617915.1 Flagellimonas flava | reverse complement strand
GTAAAAAGAACTGTAACGCTCTAGGTGATTAACGAAAATTAGCAGATCCAGCTGTTTCTGGAACAAATAGTTGCCACAGAAGGGGTTTTATAAAAGCTTAACATCTATATAAAAATCTAACGCTATCTTTGTCCATCATGGCAAAAGACAAGAAGAAAAGAAAAGAAATCAAGCAAAACCTTCTGCACAAGTATCGCTTGGTGATTTTGAACGAGAGCACTTTTGAGGAGAAGA
>NZ_JBODQE010000197.1:0-234 GCF_050617915.1 Flagellimonas flava | reverse complement strand
TTGATGGTTTTATTGCTGTACTCGTTGGCCATCATGGATACAATGACTATGGCGAGGAACAGTTTGAAAAAAGCCGTGACAAAGGTGTTGAAGTGCCAGATGTAGGGGAAATTGAAGATTCCCTGCTCCGCTAAATGAAATTTCACAGGGCCTATGTCAAATTTAATGGCTGCAATCAACGCTATGGTGGTCAATAGCACAAAGTACGATGTGATTAAAATTTTACTCGCCCTA
>NZ_JBODQE010000196.1:0-234 GCF_050617915.1 Flagellimonas flava | reverse complement strand
TAAGTATTCACTTAAAACATTGAAAGCGTGAAACATGCAAAGCGATTTATAAAAGCTTGTGGTCTTACCCAAGAGGGGCATATTGATTTTCCTAAGAAGATATCCAATATCCGCATTACAAGGATTGACAACTACCGTAAGATGGGTGGCTGCTGGTTCTGTTTCCCTCATCGAATAGAGACTACAAACTCAAAATTTTCAAAACGCACCCGTAACTGCAAAAAATATAGGAGA
>NZ_JBODQE010000195.1:0-235 GCF_050617915.1 Flagellimonas flava | reverse complement strand
GGCCTAAAAAACTGCTACTATTTGATGATACTAACACCATTTGATTCGTTATTGCGCTGTTTTAGAGCAATCTACCAACCTAGTAAATTGAAACTAAAATGCATAGGTTGTTTAGGGTAATTTCATTTTAGGCACAGCCAATATCTTTTACCCTATATAATTCATTTTAAACGATTTCTTTATTTAACCGTTGCAATCTTGATTACCTTCAACGGCCACAACGGATACTAACGTT
>NZ_JBODQE010000194.1:0-235 GCF_050617915.1 Flagellimonas flava | reverse complement strand
ACAGGAATTTTTGCGGATAAATGTTCAAAAATAGCATTGGCAATCCCCAGGTTTCCTTCGGAGTCTTCAAAATCTATCGGATGCACCTTATGGCGCATGGCAGAAGCCCCCACTTCCCCTTTTTTGATTTTTTGTTTGAAATAATCCATGGAGATATGAGTCCAAATATCCCGGTTGAGATCAATATAGATGGTATTGGTGCGCGTTCGGCAATCGAACAGGGCGGCCATATGGA
>NZ_JBODQE010000193.1:0-235 GCF_050617915.1 Flagellimonas flava | reverse complement strand
TCGTCTGATCAACCTGAGTTCGGGTACTTTCACATGCGGCAAAATTTTCCCTGAAGCCACGCTTCCCTTGTGTTTGAACTGTACCGGGTTATGTTCTTGATAGGCGTCTATATTGAACTTGGTCAGATGATAATTGCTGCTGGTGAGTTCCCTGACCATTTCTCTTAGACTATCCTTGCTCTTCCATTCACCACCCTCCTAGGTGTCGATTATTGACGATATTTTGTCCAAGACC
>NZ_JBODQE010000192.1:0-235 GCF_050617915.1 Flagellimonas flava | reverse complement strand
GGCCCATTATCAACAGCTGACAGGACCAAAGCATACACGGTTGTTGGGACCAGTGGCCATGTGGATGAATATGCGCGATTTGACGATGATTGCACTATTCTTTTAGCTAGTATTGACAGTGCTGAATTAAGAGATCCAATCGCCAAGGAAAACCATAGGCGTTTGGAAGAAAACTTCAAAGTACTTTCGAAAAGTACCAATCAAGATGGCAATGCATTTAGAATAGTAAGAATGC
>NZ_JBODQE010000191.1:0-235 GCF_050617915.1 Flagellimonas flava | reverse complement strand
CCCACGGCAGGTAATTCCTCCAATAGGGCCATGTCCCGAGGTACGTTCCCATTGTACTTTTCAATCAGGATTTGGGACAATCCATGTATAGCTTTGGATTTCATTGGAGAAAGCCCCACAGGTTTAATTATTTCGCTAATTTCATCCACAGACAATTTATCCATATCATAAGCATTGTCAGCCTTGGCAAACAAGAATGTTGTAATTTGTCTGAGTCTTACATCAGTATCTTGTG
>NZ_JBODQE010000190.1:0-235 GCF_050617915.1 Flagellimonas flava | reverse complement strand
CGGTATCAATCACGGTTCCAATGCGTCCATCAATGTTATTTATTCGGCAATCATGAGTGCTGCCATTGAGGCAGGCATAGAATGTATTCGAGCCATTGGTTTTTCACTCTGCGTTTATTCTTGGGAAGCTAATTTTGAACACACCAGCAAGTCCGTCAAAAAAATTGAGACCGAGGCATTGGTTCATGGAATTCCCAAGGGTACCGTACTCAATGTGAATTTTCCTAAAACCGAC
>NZ_JBODQE010000189.1:0-235 GCF_050617915.1 Flagellimonas flava | reverse complement strand
CCCAACTTCTTGGTTGATCAGCTCCTTTTTAAGCAAATCTTTTTCAGGCTTCCATGCAATTACCCCCAACCTAAATTTCAGTACCAGTTTATCCACATCCTCCGCTTCTCCCTTCACCGTGATGATGTCATGGTACCGCATCTCTGTCTGGGGGTGTGGTAATTCCACAAATTGATGTATGCCTTGCAGTGGATGGGGATGCCTTCGTTTTAATCGCATGAGGGAGACATTATGC
>NZ_JBODQE010000188.1:0-235 GCF_050617915.1 Flagellimonas flava | reverse complement strand
CGATGCCTGGTCCGCCCCCTCGCGTGCCGAGCAACTGCTGGCCGGTCTGGGTTTCCGCCCCGATCAGTGGATGCTGCCCGTGCGCGAGTTCTCCGGTGGCTGGCAAATGCGCCTGTCCCTGGCCCGCGCCCTGATGGCACCTTCTGACCTGCTCTTGCTGGACGAACCCACCAACCACCTGGACTTGGACGCCATGCTCTGGCTGGAACGCTGGTTGGGCTCCTACCCCGGCACG
>NZ_JBODQE010000187.1:0-235 GCF_050617915.1 Flagellimonas flava | reverse complement strand
GGACAGTGGCATAGGGAATTCCCTTTTGCGTTTTGCCATCGATGAGTTTGGAGGCGATTGTCTGGGCCGAAAGATTGCCCAGTGCCAGAAAAAAGCAAAGGCTAAGGGCTGGATTGAATTTGGGCATCAGTTCGTTCTTTTGATTAAAGACAAGCGAAATAACAAAAGGCTTGCTTCAAGGAAGACGACTTTAACAGGAATTTGTAACAAATATTAGCTGAAAATCTATAGGTCT
>NZ_JBODQE010000186.1:0-235 GCF_050617915.1 Flagellimonas flava | reverse complement strand
CTACCCCGTTGGCCGCCACACTGCTTAGGGCTCCCATGAGTCGAATGGATGTCCTGACAGGTGCCGAACTGGAGGAAGCTATTGGGAATTCAAAACTAGTTAAGAAATACAATGAGGAAATAGATGGGGAAAGTGCCTATGAAATCCTCAATGAAAAGATAGAACAAGCCCAAAAGGAAGCCGAAAAAGAACAGGTAAGGGACCGAAAGACATCAAGCTCCCGAAAAAGTTCTTC
>NZ_JBODQE010000185.1:0-236 GCF_050617915.1 Flagellimonas flava | reverse complement strand
TACGGCAATATCCCGAAGCTTCCGGCGTGCCATTGCATTGGAGTTTAGACTTTGCTGAAGGTCGGAAAGCATATATTCCGGGGTGAAGAGATCATTGGCCAAAACCGCCTGGATGTCTATGGGTTTGTCCGACAGCAATTCAAAATCGTAATCGTTGAAGGCCAAGGAGCAAGTAATAGGGGAGAGTAGGCTAATACTATAGGACAGCAAACTGCTCATCCCTTCGTGAATGGCCT
>NZ_JBODQE010000184.1:0-236 GCF_050617915.1 Flagellimonas flava | reverse complement strand
AACTGCTTGTTCCTTTATTGAATTGGCCCAAAAAACTTTTGGCCACCATCCTCATTACCAACAGTGCCATTAACATTGGCATTGTGCTTCTATTTAGTTCCATTGGCAATACCATATTTTCCAATGTTAACCAGCTGTTGTTTGGGGTGCTTTCGGTGCGCTTTCTTTTGGAAGTGGTTGTGGCCCCTTTTCTGATTTTGGTGTTTGGGGAAATTCTCCCAAAACTCAATGCCAAT
>NZ_JBODQE010000183.1:0-236 GCF_050617915.1 Flagellimonas flava | reverse complement strand
GTTCCTATATATTATCCTTATTTTAATACTTAATCTATTTAATTAAATACTATATATTTGACGGACTTTAGTTTCTAATAATAAAATTTTTAACTTCCTATTCCTCCTATCTATTTATTTTAATTAATAATAGTAGTAGAATTTCGTAATTAAATAGATTAGGACTTTATACTAGCTTATAAAAATATACTATAGAGATAATAGAATAGGTATATTAAATACCGGGTAAATCAAAC
>NZ_JBODQE010000182.1:0-236 GCF_050617915.1 Flagellimonas flava | reverse complement strand
AAGCAAAAGTCTTTGGAAGGAGCTTCATCGTTGCACCCGATTAGGGGGGTTGCGAAGCCCTGCTATAACGTATCTTGACAAATGCCCCTACCTGAAGCTCCCCGTTCACGGTAAGGTTTGAAAATGTTATCGTAGCGGCATCATTGGCCCTATCCTCCTCCCTCTGGTTCCCGTTCGAGCAATCAATTGTCGCACCGCCCGCATCGGTCAATGGCGCACAATTGCTACAAAGAACA
>NZ_JBODQE010000181.1:0-236 GCF_050617915.1 Flagellimonas flava | reverse complement strand
CGCAGTAACAATGACCAAATAGAACTGTCCCATCAACCCAACCAACATGGCAGCTTTTTGTGCAATGGGAATGGCCGGAACAATCTCACCATATCCAATGGACATCAAAGTGATATATGCATAATATAGGATAGCTTCACTTTTAATGGCTATCTGTTGATTTTCAAGTAAGCTCCCTTCAAATGCTCCTGCGTGGGCCAATTCTATCCGCAAAAAAAGAAGCAATGCAAGAAATC
>NZ_JBODQE010000180.1:0-237 GCF_050617915.1 Flagellimonas flava | reverse complement strand
ATAAATATCAGTAAGGAATCAAATGGGACTGACAAGTATCACGTTTTAACATTAGCTGGGATTGTAGTTTTATACCCTACCGGTCAAGGACATTTTACTTTATATGGGTGAACGTATTCCAGATAGTAAGTTTGATCAAGAACAGCGGAAAGCTTTTGTAAAGCATTTGTGGGATGACCTTAAAGCCTTCGAGCAAATCTTGCGGAATAATCTTATACAAAGTGATGTGGACCGCAC
>NZ_JBODQE010000179.1:0-237 GCF_050617915.1 Flagellimonas flava | reverse complement strand
ACAAGGGTCATACAGATTTCCTGTACGGCACCCAACAGTAATTTTTCAGGTTTTAGCAAATCATTGGGCAGGTAAAGTACAGCTACACCGATTATAATGGTAAAAATGACGATAGTCAACATTTCACCACTGACCATGGATGCCAAGGGGTTGTCGGGGAGCAAATTTGTTATGGCATACGGAATGTCGTTTATTGCAAATGATAATCCTGTGCTCTCCGCGCTATTGGTCTAAGCT
>NZ_JBODQE010000178.1:0-237 GCF_050617915.1 Flagellimonas flava | reverse complement strand
ATGCCCGAGCTCCTGAAATCCGTCAAAATCTGGCCCCTATGATGGGTAGAATGGTTGATGTTATGAAACAGGATATCTTTTAGGTCATTGGCATAAGTCCTCCCCTGCCTATTTTCATAATCAATTCTTCTATTGAAATCCTCGGTGTTCCTAATGATTACAAAAGAGGTACGCTGATTCTCATAATGAAGGTCTCCCCACTCTTGCAAGGAGTGCAACTGCCATACCGTATATTCT
>NZ_JBODQE010000177.1:0-237 GCF_050617915.1 Flagellimonas flava | reverse complement strand
CCTGATTTTTATACCTTTTACGTGCTAAAGATGGAACTACATTTGTGTCAGGGGCCTCATGTGACCTATAAACAAGCGTACAATCTTGCATCTGGGGCATGGTTCTTACCAAGCTGTCATTAGTAGCTGAAATAATATAAAATCCTACATGTGAGCTGCTTTTAGGTATAACTACATTACCACTTCTTACAAATTCAAAAGCTTCCTCCTTTACTTCGTGACCTATTATGGTCCAGT
>NZ_JBODQE010000176.1:0-237 GCF_050617915.1 Flagellimonas flava | reverse complement strand
TTTTGGATTTCTTATTATTTAATGTACTCTTTTTCCAGGAAATAGTTCACCAAGGCCTCCTTCATCAAAATGGTTTGCTCTCCTGGTTTTAAGGGAGGTAGTTGTTCTTTGTCCGTGTAATGGGGCCAACCATCATCGTCATAAAAATCAAAGTCGTAATACCCATAAGACTCCAACAATCTACAAATGGCAATATCGATAAGATTGACCTTTTCATCCTTCTTAAAAGTTCTATGG
>NZ_JBODQE010000175.1:0-237 GCF_050617915.1 Flagellimonas flava | reverse complement strand
ATAACAATGATGATTAAAAGAGGTAAAAAACCTCTGAGTCTTTTACTATTAATTTGATATGCCAATTCCATTTTTACGTTTTATAGTTTTTAAATCATTTTTTGCCATCTTCCAGGCTTCCTTTTGGTTGTTCGCCAACGGGCCAACGTAGTCAATCATCATGGTTTTCCCAGACGCGTTCTTATACTCAACTTTTCCGATTACATAGACTTGATTGTTTTTTAGTTTTCTTAAATC
>NZ_JBODQE010000174.1:0-238 GCF_050617915.1 Flagellimonas flava | reverse complement strand
CAGCGATACGTCTCCTTCCAGTCCGTGACGGTGCCAGGCGTCCAGGGCCGAACGGTCGGCGCCGCTCACCAGGCGCTCCACAGAGTCAATGTCCGCACGCAGTGAGAATTCCGCGCCGTCCTTGCCGCCGAGGACCATGATTGAGTTGAGCAAATGCTCGGTTAGTTTTTTCACGTCGTACCCCGGGCACGGTGTCTGCTTGGCCTTGTCCTGGCGGCCGATGGTGTGCAGCACTTGC
>NZ_JBODQE010000173.1:0-238 GCF_050617915.1 Flagellimonas flava | reverse complement strand
CAAGAAAAAATACCCCAAGCAACTTCGCGTGGGCTGGGCCCCCAAGGATGTCGTCAAGCATTTTTTTGTGAACGATTTGGAGCACCCCTATCAGGGAACCAAGCGTTTTGACTGGATCAGGGGTTACCATGTAGGTGGCAGACCTATAACCTGGGGCAAACAAAGTTATCGTTGGATCGATATTGATTTTGAGGCCAACAAGAAAGATGGACATGGGTTGGACTGGCCTGTACGGTAC
>NZ_JBODQE010000172.1:0-238 GCF_050617915.1 Flagellimonas flava | reverse complement strand
ACTCTTATTGGCCTTCTTGCTTAACATCAGCTCAGGTTCCGTCTTGATTCGATTTGAAGCCGTGCTCAACCTCATTTTTGGAGGCAGTGCCGAAGTGGAATCATGCAATTACATTCTGTGGAATTATAGAATGCCAAAGGCTTTTACCTCTGTTTTCGTTGGTGGCGGACTTGCTTTGAGTGGCTTGCTCCTGCAGACCTTGTTTCGGAATCCCTTAGCAGGCCCGTTTGTATTGGCA
>NZ_JBODQE010000171.1:0-238 GCF_050617915.1 Flagellimonas flava | reverse complement strand
GTTTCAATTTAAACAAGAACCTTTCCATTCGCTATATGGTAGAAAAAGGATTGTCCAGCAACTTTGAAAACTTTGGTGTTAGCCATGCAGTTTCCCTTGCTTATTCCTTTACACCCAACCTAACTGCAAATCGTGTGTTGTTGGATGACGAACTTGATTTGGTTTCATCTGCCAGCATTCCACAAGAAAATCTAAGTCTTACTGAGAACGACCTGTAACTTGCTCGATTACAAAACAA
>NZ_JBODQE010000170.1:0-238 GCF_050617915.1 Flagellimonas flava | reverse complement strand
AATTTATTAGAACATTTACAATGGCGTTATGCCACTAAAAAATTTGATAGTACCAAAAAAGTATCTTCAAATGATATTGAAAAACTTAAGCAAGTGATTCAACTATCTGTATCATCCTATGGATTACAGCTATATAAAGTCTTGATAGTTGAGAACCCTGAAATTAGAGAGCAGCTAAAACCTGTTTCATGGAATCAGAGTCAGATTACAGATGCTTCTCACCTCGTTGTGTTTTGTA
>NZ_JBODQE010000169.1:0-238 GCF_050617915.1 Flagellimonas flava | reverse complement strand
CTTGATCTTCCAAATCGGCAAAAAAGTCTTCCGTAAATTGAAAAGAACAGCTGCTGAAAAATAAAATGTATAATGATAAGAGTAGGTGGTTGAATTTTGATTTGTTCATCTATAACAATAAAGGTTGATGGTCGGCAAGATATAGCGTTGGCATCTTGTACCTAATTTTATGCGTTTAAATATCAGGGATATTGTATAAACGAACAAATTTTGCAACAGAATTGTCTGACAAAACTTA
>NZ_JBODQE010000168.1:0-238 GCF_050617915.1 Flagellimonas flava | reverse complement strand
CACCATTTATTTGGTCGTGCATGATATGGTCAATCAAATGGATAATACCGAAGTGATAATCATCGCGGCCAAATTATTGTTGGTACCGGCATTTTTTCAAATTTCGGATGGAATTCAGGTAGTTGTTCTTGGGGCGCTTCGGCGCTTGCAGGATGTTAAGATACCAACCTTTATAACCTTTGTGGCTTATTGGTTCATAGGATTTCCTGTTTCGTATTACTTCGGGTTGTATTCCGAA
>NZ_JBODQE010000167.1:0-238 GCF_050617915.1 Flagellimonas flava | reverse complement strand
CTGGAAATTGTAAAGACCACACAGTTGACCAATGCAGATAAATCCCAAGTGTTCTGCGAGGTCAAGAAGTTAATCTACGTAGCCAACAAGGCCTACTTTAAACAAAAACAGGAAAAACGAGGCCAAAAGGTTAAAGCTTAATGTGCTTGGTCTCCACCACTTTGTCCCCCACTTCCAGTTTAAACAAATAGAGTCCGCTGGGGAGTCCTGCCAAATCCAGCATAGGCGCAGTTGCAGC
>NZ_JBODQE010000166.1:0-238 GCF_050617915.1 Flagellimonas flava | reverse complement strand
AATGTATAAGCTTTTTAAGTAATCAAAATATCTTTCCCACGTTCAACACTATGAACGTTTTCAAATCTTTTTTATGGTGTTGTTGATCGCCTCTTTTAGATAATATGCAAACAGGGAGGGTCTAAATCTAGCTATGCCAACAGCTATTACCATTAAGCCCACCACTAATACTATAAACATGGTCACATCTGACTCTGCCCATAAATTGAACAGTAATTTATATCCTACGCTCAACATT
>NZ_JBODQE010000165.1:0-238 GCF_050617915.1 Flagellimonas flava | reverse complement strand
TCGGCGGTTCTTATATAAAAAACATACTTCTTGCTTCTTATTTGACCGGTGCAGTGCACCGTCCCAACATATGTCATATCAATTTGATGAAACTGCTCTTGGTGACTTCCGACAATGTTTGGTACATTCCCAAGAGACCCTGAAACAAGTTCAGGGCAAGTTCTAGGTGGCCATGGCGACGGGGCCCACCCCTTTCCATTCCGAACAGGGAAGTTAAGCCCGTTTGCGCCGATGGTAC
>NZ_JBODQE010000164.1:0-239 GCF_050617915.1 Flagellimonas flava | reverse complement strand
AGATTGATTCGCTCCAAAACTTGATCCAGGAGCGAAAGGATGCTTATCAAAAAAAATCGGCTACGAAAAAGATGCAAACTGTTCCGAGAACCAAAAAAAGGAGAAGTCGTTCATACACCACCACCGGTCTTGAAAGAAGCAAGAAGAGTGAGAAGGACGAGTTGATTGAACAGATGCGGAGTATAGATTCTATTCAGTTTCCCGAAAAGTATGCCTCCTCTAAACCAAAGGTACAGCCC
>NZ_JBODQE010000163.1:0-239 GCF_050617915.1 Flagellimonas flava | reverse complement strand
AGATCGCCGCCTTTCTTTGTATTTGCCTCATTTTAACAATAACTTAAAGATAGACTGCGTAACAATGGGTGAGGTTGTACGTCTAATACATCAGATGAAGGAGCTATGAAAACTGTCAGATTCTTAATGGTGATCTTTGCTTGTGGGTTGGCTTTTCCGGCGTGGGCTCAAGTGGATGCGCGCGTGCAGGGACTACGGTTTTACGAGCAGTTGGCACAGCGGGATACGAAGTATGAAAT
>NZ_JBODQE010000162.1:0-239 GCF_050617915.1 Flagellimonas flava | reverse complement strand
CAACCAGTTCAGCGATATCGACCTCGCCGACGTGATGCTGCACAGCGAAGTTAACATCCCGCTGGATCTGGTGTTTAACCAGAACCTGACGCTGGGCTCCGAGTGGAATCAGCAGCGGATGAAGGATTTGGCGTCAAATACCCAGACCTTTATGGGCGGCGATATCGACGGCTATGACAGCACCGGCCGTAGCCCATACTCAAAGGCCGAGATCTTCTCCCTGTTTGCCGAAGACAACG
>NZ_JBODQE010000161.1:0-239 GCF_050617915.1 Flagellimonas flava | reverse complement strand
CTCTAGTTTCCTACCTGTTCGACCTGTATGTCTCACAGACAAGCGCCCCTGTGACATTGCACTCTCCACACGATTGCCAACCGTATTGAGGGCACCTTTAGAAGCCGCCGTTACTCTTTTGGAGGCGACCACCCCAGTCAAACTACCCACCACGCACTGTACCCTCTAAGGAGGGTTAGGCCCCGATCAAACAGAGGCTGGTATTTCAACAACGGATCCACAGCGCCTGGCGACGCCAC
>NZ_JBODQE010000160.1:0-239 GCF_050617915.1 Flagellimonas flava | reverse complement strand
CAGTTCTCCTCCTGTATATCCCGAACCTCCTATTATTCCTGCCTTAATCATGCTCTTGGTTTACATGGTTTGCAATTTTTCCAGGATTGGATAGGATTTTGATGAATCCTTTGCCATCATCTGCGGTCCAACCCTTGTTCATTTCCCCATAACTTCCAAAGGAAGCGTTCATAAGATCATGAGGGGGGGTGATTCCATCCAACTCAAACCGATAGGGGTCTAGGGTTACGAACACATCA
>NZ_JBODQE010000159.1:0-240 GCF_050617915.1 Flagellimonas flava | reverse complement strand
CGTTGACCAGGCGCTAAGGAACCGATACCCCCAATTTGGATTCCAATAGAGGCAAAATTGGCAAATCCGCATAGCATGTAGGTGGACATAATCACGGATTTATTATAGGTGAAATGTAAATTGTTGGTCATAGTTTTCAGTTCGGCAAGTTGGATATGACCCACAAACTGACTTGCTGGCAATTTAATCCCTAACAGTTGCGCCATGAGCATAATATCCTCGTTGGGTACGCCAAGCAGC
>NZ_JBODQE010000158.1:0-240 GCF_050617915.1 Flagellimonas flava | reverse complement strand
AAGTACTCGTAGTACTCATTGGAAAGTTGTTGCACAGTCTGAGCCTTTTCACACAACGGACCGTACTTAATCGCATCTTCAGATGCCTTGTTCCCAAGACCTTCAAAATAGGCCAAATTGTTTGCTTCGCCTTTTTCGTTGGAAGTCTCCAATTTTGCATTCATCAAACCAAATGCAGCGAGAACCTCCTTGCTCATATTTACTGCCAACATCGCGATGATGATCACGTACATAACCTTT
>NZ_JBODQE010000157.1:0-240 GCF_050617915.1 Flagellimonas flava | reverse complement strand
CAACTCGACATTTTCCCAAACGCCGCTGGCCACAATATCACCTTTTTTACCGTAGAAAGCCCCTTCCCCCATGCGTTCATCGTCTTTCCAAAGACCGACAAACTTTTCTCCATTGGGCCAGTGGTAGGTCCCTTCTCCCGAGCGCTTGTCATTCACGTAGGATCCTGTGTAATGCTGTACATCTGCCCAGTAAAATGCTCCGTCACCGTGACGCTGATTATCCTTCCATTCGCCTACGTA
>NZ_JBODQE010000156.1:0-240 GCF_050617915.1 Flagellimonas flava | reverse complement strand
CGGGGGACAAATCTGAGTAAAGCGAAGGCCGATGCGTTCACCGAAATCCAACATTTGCCTAATGCCGAAGAAACTATTATCGATTTTTCATACGAAGAGAAATTGTATGCCGCATATAGTTCCCTCTCTGGTAAGCTTAGCAATAAAATCGATTTTGAGTTGGGTATGCGCATAGAATATAATAAGGTTGACGGCGCCACGGTAAATGACGGTTCGCCCATAGTTTCCAGAGCGCAGACC
>NZ_JBODQE010000155.1:0-240 GCF_050617915.1 Flagellimonas flava | reverse complement strand
CTGCACCAAGATGGCCTGCTTGTACGCTTTTTTCATCAAATCGTGACCCATAAATGGCGAAACCATCATCAAAAGAGTGGATTTTGGCAAATGGAAATTGGTAACCATACAGTTGGCAATGCTGAAGTCATAAGGAGGGAAAATAAACTTGTTTGTCCACCCTACAAAAGTGTTCAATGAATGTTCTGATGAAACCGCACTTTCCAAACCACGCATCACCGTAGTTCCAACAGCACATAC
>NZ_JBODQE010000154.1:0-240 GCF_050617915.1 Flagellimonas flava | reverse complement strand
AACAAAGCCGCTCAGAAAATGGGAGAGGATTTCGGAATTCCTGATGAGAACATCAGATTCGATGACTTCGATGGATAATCACGAATAAAACAATGTCACCTCGAGCGCCCGCCTTACGAAGTTTCGCACGGAGGACAGGCAGTCGAGAAGTAATTTTACCCTAACCGATGCGATAAGCATCGGATTTTTTATATGGGGGAAAGGAGGAGACTTACAGAACAGGAACTGCACAATGTGGCC
>NZ_JBODQE010000153.1:0-241 GCF_050617915.1 Flagellimonas flava | reverse complement strand
GGGTATGGATTCGCCCTTAAGCATGGCCCCTGGATAGATTACATCGGTAGTGGGATCTAAGGAAAGCATTTCGTCAATGCCTGGAGCAGCTTTATAGTGTTTTACAACGCATTCATAATCTACATCCCCGGTAGGGTCTTGTTCATCCAAAAGTTCTGGGGTGGCAATCTCGGGTGGTTGGGAAAAGGCCTGCAGGCTTGCCAGTTCCGAATTGATAACAACAGGATTAACACCATCGTCA
>NZ_JBODQE010000152.1:0-241 GCF_050617915.1 Flagellimonas flava | reverse complement strand
CAACACCTATCCGGAGTCGGAATTTTTTGAAGAGGCTAATGACATCGCCAAGGAGTTGACCTCCAAAAAGGAAAGAAACCAAATTGAGAGAGCCAAGCAGTTCAATAAGTTAGGGAAATTCAACTATCCCATCTTGTTATCGGCCATTACCGCCCTGGATAATTTTATTTGTGATAACCCAGGATCCATTTACCGGGAAGAGGCACTCTATTACAGAATTGAGGCGGCCACCAATTTGGCG
>NZ_JBODQE010000151.1:0-241 GCF_050617915.1 Flagellimonas flava | reverse complement strand
GTGCAAGCGCAGCAAGCGGTGTTCGATGAGCATATTGGTGCTTTAGCAGATTCACTTTCTGTGTATAAAGGAAAATCGGCTTCTTACTATAAAGACATTATTAGAAAAGCACGAAGAAACAAAAACAGATATTTTTTACTTGCTAGAAATATTAGCTACTCAGATTATATTAGGTTGAGAAACTTCCCCTTACTCAATAAAGGTGCTATTGGTGGTGGATTAATTGTAGAGCAAACAACAC
>NZ_JBODQE010000150.1:0-241 GCF_050617915.1 Flagellimonas flava | reverse complement strand
CATTATTTCTTGATTTCCGGATATGTTTTTGACTTCAATCGCAACCTTAAATTTAAACCCGGGGCCTTATTAAAACTGGTAAGGGGATCTCCTCTACAATGGGATATGTCGGCCAATTTTATGCTCAATAACAAGTTTGTTGTTGGAGCTTCGTATCGTTGCAACGCCTCCTTAAACGGTCTTTTGGGATTTCAAATTTCGGATGCTGTTTTTGCTGGTTTTGGGTATGATTATCAATCCA
>NZ_JBODQE010000149.1:0-241 GCF_050617915.1 Flagellimonas flava | reverse complement strand
ACACATCCAACTTTCCAAATCAGTTTACGAAAAACTGGCCCACAGGGGAACAACCGAGGGCGTTTTAGCACTTGTTGAGAGCAAGGAGCATCTACTGGAAAATCTGGAGTTTAAAAATCCAAAACCTTTGGTTTTGGTTGCTGAAGCCCCTGAGAAACCAGGAAATATTGGTGCCTTGTTGCGTACAGAGGATGCAGCGGACATCGATGCCGTATTGATAGGCAATCCCCGCTCCGACCTT
>NZ_JBODQE010000148.1:0-241 GCF_050617915.1 Flagellimonas flava | reverse complement strand
CAACTCTAAAAAATTCCAAGGGGCTTATTGGAAAAAAGGGTGTGCTTTGGTGGTCCATCCACCGTATTTTGACCGAGAAGAAAAACAAGCCCAAATACCTCTTTTTTGAAAATGTAGATCGGCTCTTAAAATCTGCATCTTCGCAACGCGGAAGGGATTTTGCCATTATGTTGAAAAGTCTCAACGAGTTGGGCTACGCGGTGGAATGGCGTGTGATCAATGCTGCTGAGTATGGAATGCC
>NZ_JBODQE010000147.1:0-241 GCF_050617915.1 Flagellimonas flava | reverse complement strand
GTGGTAAAGTAGCGGTAGGCCACATCGATGGTGATATCTTGTTCCCGTTCGTCCCGCAACCCATCCGTAAAAAGTGCTAGGTCAACACCTTCTTGTCCTTTTTGTTTGCTTGTGTTTTCAATGGCTTCCAATTGATCCTCAAAAATGGACTTGGAATCGTAAAGGTGTCGCCCAATTAAGGTACTCTTTCCATCATCTACACTTCCAGCAGTGGGACATCCTAATAACTGATGGTCGTCTA
>NZ_JBODQE010000146.1:0-242 GCF_050617915.1 Flagellimonas flava | reverse complement strand
CTTCCCAACGAAGGCCACATTCGTCACAGGGCAATGCGTTTTTTTGAAAACTGGCAATCTTCAAGTTTTCTTCGATATAGATGATATCCAAAGGAAATTGGGTATTCTTCATGTAGAAGCAATGATGCGTCACATCTGGAAAAATAAACAACATTCGCTGCTTTTGCTCCATGGATTCCCGATACATTAATCCGGTCTAGGTTTCATAATCGGTTTCCGCAATTTCGATGTCCAAACGGGCG
>NZ_JBODQE010000145.1:0-242 GCF_050617915.1 Flagellimonas flava | reverse complement strand
CACCTGTATCTACCAAACGTGTCTGAAGATATAATTTCATCTTCAAGGTATTGGCTGCTTTTACCCACTTTGTATAGTCGTAATTGTAAAACAACTCTACAGCTGGGTTCGCCGATGCCGTGTTGGTAAAATTGACAATGGCCTGATCCAACAATGCCAGTGCTGCTTCATAAACCCATTGGCCACTATCCAAATTGGCATTTACAATGGCCGGCGCCTGAACAGCTTCAGTATACGGAATA
>NZ_JBODQE010000144.1:0-242 GCF_050617915.1 Flagellimonas flava | reverse complement strand
TGGAAGCCCATAAGAAAAATTGGATAAGGAATTGGTTGATATCTTTCCTTTGAATGTACACCAACAAAACACTACCGTTTTAGTGTAACGACGTTTAGTTTTCTGACCTCTTCAACGCTCACTTCCGGGTTTATTCGGTTTTTAAGCTTGCATGCTACCAAAACTGATACCTTTCTTGCGTCTCCCTAGGATTGAAATGGAATCTCTCCATTGATCCCAGGAATGGACTCCTGTTTGACCAA
>NZ_JBODQE010000143.1:0-242 GCF_050617915.1 Flagellimonas flava | reverse complement strand
CAGAGGAGACCAGGTGGATGGCACCATTCGGATTGTGGATTACAAAACTGTAAGGCTTGAACCGTCCCATGTAAAAATCAAAGATTGGGAGAGCCTAATTTCCAATTATGACAAAAGGAAAGCTTTTCAACTGCTATGTTATGCCTATTTGTACCATAGCAAACACGGTACACAATCTCTTATTGTCGGGTTGAATTCCTTCAAAAATTTAAACCATGGATTTCTCCCATTTTCTACTTCAG
>NZ_JBODQE010000142.1:0-242 GCF_050617915.1 Flagellimonas flava | reverse complement strand
TAGACGAGCAAAAAGTACTCATGGCTGTGGATCCAGATAAGGATGTGGATGGCTGTCAACCCACCAACTTTGGAAAAATGGCCTTGGATATGGAATGCTTCATTCCTGCCACTCCCTTTGGTATTATGGAGCTGTTGCGCAGGTATGATGTCGATACTTCGGGCAAGCATACCGTTGTTATCGCAACAAGCCACATCGTGGGTAGGCCTATCAGGATTTTGATTAGTCAAAAAGTAAAAGCA
>NZ_JBODQE010000141.1:0-242 GCF_050617915.1 Flagellimonas flava | reverse complement strand
CCGATCGCCGCATCCGACTGTGGGTGGTCTACGTCGAGAACTTCTCCGGTCAGAGTGCGCTCAACTGGGCGCAGCGCACGACGCGGACTAGCGAGCTGGGTAACTATGACGCGCTTCTGGCCGTGGCCACCACCGGTCGCGAATATGCCTTTCTAGTGCCATCCGCGATGCCGGGTGTCAGCGAGGGGCAGGTCGACAACGTGCGGCGCTATCAGATCGAACCGGCGCTGCACGACGGCGAC
>NZ_JBODQE010000140.1:0-242 GCF_050617915.1 Flagellimonas flava | reverse complement strand
CACCAAAGGATTGCCCAAACAAACTTATCTGGTCATATCCCAAATGATTCCTGGGAGCCTCCAAATCCTCTACCATGACTTTCATGTAAATAGTTTCGGAATTCAATTCGGAAAAGCCCGTACCCCTTTGGTCAAAAAGAACAACTTGGTGGGCTTCGGCAAATTTTTTTGCCAGACCTTGGAGATTATGACTGGAAAAACCAGGTCCCCCATTCAAAACAAACAGAGGGCCACCAGTACCA
>NZ_JBODQE010000139.1:0-243 GCF_050617915.1 Flagellimonas flava | reverse complement strand
ATAAGGCGGTTATGGAAATGCGTTGTTCCAACATTTTTGATTGACTATACAATTTCCAAAGCTGATTTTATCGTATCGTAAATCTTGTTCATTTGCATCTCGGATATTACATAAGGCGCCAAAATATAAATGGTATTCCCCAAAGGGCTAAGAAAAACCCCCTCGTCCATAAAATGTTTGAACAATTTGTCCCTTAGAGTCCCGTATCGCTCCATCTGAATATCCAAATCCAACGCATAAATC
>NZ_JBODQE010000138.1:0-244 GCF_050617915.1 Flagellimonas flava | reverse complement strand
ATAAATATCAAGACGATCAAATCCGTTTCCTTGCAACTTAAAGGGGACTATCCCCCCAAATTTGACATCCGCGGGGAGATTATGCTTACCCTAGAGGGCTTCGCCCAGATGAACAAGGAGCGCATACCAGCAGGGGAAGAACCCTATATGAATCACAGAAATACAGCTTCGGGGAGCCTCAAGCTTCAGGATAGCCCTTTGGTGGCCCAGCGTCCGCTGGAGTGTTTGCTATACAGTATTGTTG
>NZ_JBODQE010000137.1:0-244 GCF_050617915.1 Flagellimonas flava | reverse complement strand
ATTATTTTTTAGGCTTTAAAATAGTATCAATTCTATCTGCAATATCTTGTAAATGATAACGAGTTATTGTGTTTTTTGCAGCAGGAATACTTCTTTTTACATCACGTTTTAAACGCTTTAATTCACCCCTTACTACTGCTTTAATATCAGATTGATTAATAGTAACTGCAGTTTGTTTAAAGTAACCACCACTTCTTCTTGGACACCTTTGGTTTTTCGCTTTATTTAACAAGAAGTTTAAACG
>NZ_JBODQE010000136.1:0-244 GCF_050617915.1 Flagellimonas flava | reverse complement strand
CATTATAAAGGATACACGAATCATGGGTTTGCCGCATTACTTCAACCAACACCAGACTCTCCAGCTACTTATTGTAATTCAGTGCTATCCTATTCTCTTCCAAAGCAGGACTTAAATCCAGTTTAACCGAGGGCAACTGTGCGGTATCACCAATCAGTAACAATTTGCAGTTATGGGCAGAATATAGATAATACATCAAGTCATCTAAGAGAGACCAATTTTCAACGAATTTAGAATATGCAGC
>NZ_JBODQE010000135.1:0-244 GCF_050617915.1 Flagellimonas flava | reverse complement strand
AAAGGTCTTGACAATTTTAAATGGAAATCGGGCCAAGGCGTATCACTTTTCTGATTTCCAGACAGAAAATGTTTTAAGGGACTTGTATGGTGGCAATGAACTGTTATTGGTTGGCGATCAAAATTTTATAACCGTGTTTGCTTTGGATGAGGATACGGTCAACCTGGCATTTGAGTATGCGTTTGCTGCTGGAAATGGCGCTATTGTACTCACGGACAATGAGGGGCATGAATGGAATGTTTTC
>NZ_JBODQE010000134.1:0-244 GCF_050617915.1 Flagellimonas flava | reverse complement strand
CTGATAAAAACACAGTCTTTGTGTAGGGAAAGTGTCAGATATTGACCACGGTGTACGTTTAGTGAGCCAAGTCGATGCTGGAGTCTGCTTTGGGGGCTGTGCCTGGCTCTTTGGTGGACCGGGCTGAGCCTTGAAGGGGGCTGAAGGGATGGGGCCTTGGTGAGCGTGTCTTTGTTTCGTCGAGTGGTTTGTCTGAATAGAGATAGGGAGGCCCAAAGGTATTTGGGGTCTGGATGTTCTTATC
>NZ_JBODQE010000133.1:0-244 GCF_050617915.1 Flagellimonas flava | reverse complement strand
CCGATCAATTGGGTCTCTAAGCATCAGGACCAACTTTGCAGTGGGGGCCATGGCATACATTCTGGAAATATCCTCTTTGCTCAGCATGGAATAACTAGGCGTAATCTCCCCCTTAAGCCCTTTAAAGGGTGCAAATATGGACTTATACCACTCATCACTATAATCCGAAAAGAACCATTTGAATGAGAAGGCCACTAGCTTCATATTCCCTTTCACCAGTGAGGAGCCTGAGGACCTGGCAGCG
>NZ_JBODQE010000132.1:0-244 GCF_050617915.1 Flagellimonas flava | reverse complement strand
CCATTAGCGGCGATATTATCATCGCCCCAATTACAACTGCGGTAGAGTTGGCGTTAAGACCCTCCGAGGCAATAAAAATGGAACAAATCAGAATCCAGGAGGTATGTCCCTTAAAGGGAATATCCGCAATAATGGACTCTTTGGTAGCAACGGCATCCGTTTTGGTTCGTATTTCCAAAAGTTCCGAGAGGAACTTGCCAATACTTCCCAACAAGCCTTTAAAATCCCTCTTGGGCTTGTCCCC
>NZ_JBODQE010000131.1:0-244 GCF_050617915.1 Flagellimonas flava | reverse complement strand
CAAATCTTACCTGATCGTTGCCGGCTCCCGTACTTGCGTGGGCTATATACTCTGCCCCAATCTTTTTGGCATGACTTACAATTTCCACCGCCTGTACAATTCGTACAGCGCTTACGGACAAAGGATAGGTATTGTTCCTTAGTACGTTACCAAAAATGAGATACTTGACCACTATTTCATAGAAATTGGAAACTGCATCAATGGACGTGTAGGTGGAAGCTCCAAGTGCTAAGGCCTTTTGCTC
>NZ_JBODQE010000130.1:0-244 GCF_050617915.1 Flagellimonas flava | reverse complement strand
GTACCATCTTGATGACACTCCATTCATTATGAAGGCTGCGAATGCCAACTGGAAGGTTAATCCTTTGAGTGTTAATACTTCAGAAGTGACGGTGGACTTGGATGTTACCCTCGCTACCCTTCCTGGTCTTCTGATGGGCTGCATGATAAAACCCAAGATGCGAAAAGACCTGAACCAAACCCTTGAAGACCTGAAATAGTACATAGAAACAGGAAAGCAATCTGAGGCAAAAATAAAATCGGAC
>NZ_JBODQE010000129.1:0-245 GCF_050617915.1 Flagellimonas flava | reverse complement strand
GTAAATTGTTTAGTGATAGAACCTATTTCAAAAACATGATTAGGACGCATAGGAACATTTAATTCAACATTAGCAAGGCCAAAAGCTTTATTATATATGATTTTTCCATTTTTTGAAACCAAAATAGTAGCACCAGGAGTGTTTGCAGGATATTTTTTTTGCAATATACTATCGATAGTCGATTCTAAATTTTGAGCATAACTAATTGTTTGAAAATTTAAAAGGATAAAAGAAATAATAGCTAA
>NZ_JBODQE010000128.1:0-245 GCF_050617915.1 Flagellimonas flava | reverse complement strand
AAGAAACCGAAGCTATAGAACGAGCAGAAGTACCCCTACCACACCCAATTATAGAAGCTCAAGAACCTATCGTTCTTATGGCGCCTCGCGCTCTACCAGAAGTAGTGGAACCTACAGAAGTGGGGCTACCCGAAGTGCAGCCAATAGTAGTGGTACCTATAGGAGCGGAAGCATAATCAGAGGCTCATCAGGATACAGAACCCAAGGAAGTAGCACCCGTAGCTATCAATCATCTGGTAGAACGC
>NZ_JBODQE010000127.1:0-245 GCF_050617915.1 Flagellimonas flava | reverse complement strand
CTTGAGCTTGAATACCTGTCCATCTCCCCCTGCTTCCCTGAAGAATCGGAAACCATTGGTTCTCAAATTCTGGACATCAGGATATTCTGCATTTTCTGTATCTGGTGGTCCCATGACCAAAATTCCAGCCCTATCAGGGTCTGCGTTAATCTTGTACCACATGGTGGCACTAAATTCATCGCCTGTCAGGTTTGTGGTTGCAAAGGTTAAATAGGAATCCGTAGCGCCAGCATAGGCCTCATCCC
>NZ_JBODQE010000126.1:0-246 GCF_050617915.1 Flagellimonas flava | reverse complement strand
CGATGCAGAATGTCCCGAGCCCGACAATCAGTATCGTGATGACCAGCGCTTTTTTGCGGCCCACTTTATCACCGATGTGACCAAAGACAATTCCACCCAGTGGCCTTGCCAGGAAGCCCACGGCATAGGTGGCAAATGCCGCCAGCGTACTGATTAACGGATCGTCACTGGGGAAAAACAGATGTCCAAAGAACAGCACAGCGGCGGTGCCATAGGCAAAAAAGTCATAGTATTCGGCTGCAGTAC
>NZ_JBODQE010000125.1:0-246 GCF_050617915.1 Flagellimonas flava | reverse complement strand
AAAAAAGGAGGTGTTGCGGGTTGCCCGTGAGCAGCTTCTGGGACAGCGTGAAGCTGAATCCGCTAAACAGGTGTCGGCCTTTGAGGTCGTGGTATGGATGACGGATGGCTGGCCGCTGTATGAATCCCGCCTGAAGGGAAAGCTGCACGTTATCAGCAAGCGTCACACTCAGCGCATTGAGCGACATAACCTGAATCTGAGACAACATCTGGCAAGGCTGGGACGGAAGTCACTGTCGTTCTCAAA
>NZ_JBODQE010000124.1:0-246 GCF_050617915.1 Flagellimonas flava | reverse complement strand
GGCTAAATGGGCCTATCAATAAAGGTTTGACCATGGGATCAATAAATTTCAAATTCGTGTTGGTGGGAGGTGTTCCATTTTAATTTTTTAGAATCCATAACATGTTCCACAAGACCAATTATTTCACCCTCTTGAATCATGTGAATACCCTGCTCAATGTCATCTGCAAAGACACCGTCGCTTTCAGCAAAGGAGACCTTGGTTCTTACGAACTTATGTATTTCATCCAGCAAAATGCCAGATTTT
>NZ_JBODQE010000123.1:0-247 GCF_050617915.1 Flagellimonas flava | reverse complement strand
GTTTAGCTTCAGGAACGGTTTATTACTACAGAATTGGAACAGGCGGTAGTTTGTTGGCGCAGAATACAGATTTATATTTTAAGACGCATCCTTCGTTAGGATCTACAGATGCTTATACATTTTGGATTCTTGGTGGAATTGGTAAAGCACATCATAGTTCTAATGCAGCAAAAGCAATTGAAGTACGAGATGCTTTCTATTCTTATATAGGAAATAATAAATTAGATGGTATTATGTTAACAGGTGA
>NZ_JBODQE010000122.1:0-247 GCF_050617915.1 Flagellimonas flava | reverse complement strand
CAATGGGGAGCTTTCTATCCCCTTCAACTTCATTAAAAATAAGGGCATTCGCAGCATTTTGGGTTTGGCTGTAGGATATCCCCATTATTTTCAAACGTACTAAGCTCATATATTCTTCCTAAAACGAAAAAAGGCTGTACAAATAAGTGGCACTACCATTATCTGAACAGCCCCTTGCTCAAGGCAAATTCACAAAAATTAAGTGTTCTGGGCTTTAAATTCCTTTAATTTTTCGATGAGTTCCGGT
>NZ_JBODQE010000121.1:0-247 GCF_050617915.1 Flagellimonas flava | reverse complement strand
ACTCATTAGTTCTAATTCCTATAGTATCCTGATAGATTCGATTTCGAACGCGTTGTACAAATTCCCCATGTATTTGTTTTTGGATTTCCTTATTGGTCAAGTAGTCTATTCTGGTAAAAACCATTGCTTTGGCAGCATGCAACATAGCGTCTTTGGCATATTGTGTTTGTCCAAAAGTGGCACCTTCCCATTTTCTCATGGATACACCCGTAGGAAAACAACTGGTAACAATACTAATTATGGGAAC
>NZ_JBODQE010000120.1:0-248 GCF_050617915.1 Flagellimonas flava | reverse complement strand
CTGCGGAACTGGGTACGGACGGCGGAGTAACCGCCCACGGCGCGGCTGGTCAGTTTGGCCATGCCAGTAAAGGAGGAGGGTAGAGAGATGGAGCGGCCAGCAGCCAGACATTCCATCAACATGCGCCAGCCCTGGCCAGCCATGGCGGGGCCACCAATGATGAACTCCAGCGGCATGAACACGTCTTTGCCACGGGTGGGGCCGTTCATGAACATGGCATTCAGGGGGAAGTGACGGCGACCGGTATC
>NZ_JBODQE010000119.1:0-248 GCF_050617915.1 Flagellimonas flava | reverse complement strand
AAAGCGCCGCCCTTTGCCTACAGGTCATTGCCATTGGGTATGTGTTCTATGCCTATGGAATGGTGGTTACGCAAGCTTTTAATGGAGCAGGGGATACCAAGACACCTACCAAGATTAATTTCTTTTCCTTTTGGATGTTCCAATTGCGCATTGCGTACGTTACTGCCTTGGTGTTGGATTGGGGTGCAACTGGCCTTTTTGTAGCCATAACTGCGGCAGAAGTATTGCTCGGCGTAATGGCGGTAATC
>NZ_JBODQE010000118.1:0-249 GCF_050617915.1 Flagellimonas flava | reverse complement strand
TCCGCGTCGCCCGCTCTTCCCCCTGCTCGTCAGCGGCGCTCATGAGCCCGACACCGATCGAGGCACTGAACCGGCTCCTTGAGTATCGAACGACGCCGGCAGCACACGCGGTGCCGGATCACCGGCCAGCGCAAGGATTTCCTCGAAACCCGCCTGCAGGCATTGAGCGAACAACTCGTCGTTTCGCACCGACGCCCTGTCGTAGCGCACCGTGACGGTGCACCACCCGCCCCGGGAAATTAGCACTAC
>NZ_JBODQE010000117.1:0-249 GCF_050617915.1 Flagellimonas flava | reverse complement strand
GGAAGCGGCGCTTATTAACGCGCCTGAAGCGGAGTTTCGTTTTCACAGCGCCGTGCCCGCCTGAACGTCAGGCCGCCGCTTCACCGCAGCGGCCTGACGTTCCATTACAGATTGGCGTTTTTGTCTTTCTCTGCCGTCGCGGCGGCTTTGGGCGCGCCGAGGGTCGCTTTAAACCAGTTCACCACCCGTTCAATAACCGGCTTCTGATACCAGCTGTCATCGTCGTGCTCCGCGCCCGCCAGCAACACG
>NZ_JBODQE010000116.1:0-249 GCF_050617915.1 Flagellimonas flava | reverse complement strand
CTACCTCGCGTGGGAGTGCACCCACGAAGGAGATTCTCAATGCCGCGAGCGCTGGCCATCCTGTAGACGCGTTGCGCCCAGATTGGTGCGATAGCATCTGATGCATGCGCACCACGTTGTCCATCGACGACGATGTATTGCTGGCCGTGAAGGAACGGGCACGCAGGGAGAAGCGCACCGCGGGTGAAATCCTGTCGGATCTGGCCCGGCAAGCGTTAACCAACCAGAATCCCCAGCCTGCGGCGAGCC
>NZ_JBODQE010000115.1:0-249 GCF_050617915.1 Flagellimonas flava | reverse complement strand
CAAGTTTGGGAAGTCTGGACAAGGGTAGTAAACTGGATGTCCTTTTGAACGGTTTTGCAAGACCCCAGAACCAGCAGAAATAAACTTGCGTCCAGAACTAACTTTCTCATGTTTAAGGTTAAGCTATAATCTTGTGAGTTTTTTTATGATATTCGTGAGCTGCGGAAATTTGTCCAAGAGTTGCTTTCTTTCTGGTAATACAAAAACTTCAAAATCAAAACCTGGTGAAACTGTGCAACCCACAAAGCA
>NZ_JBODQE010000114.1:0-249 GCF_050617915.1 Flagellimonas flava | reverse complement strand
TTTATAACACTCTTCTGAAACTGAACTGGATTGGTTTTCCAAAAGTTTTTTCGCAATCCTTAGTTTATATTCCCTTATAAATTCAACCATATTCATGCCAGATATGGCCTTAATTTTCTTGTATAAAACAGAATGACTCATACCCATTTCTCTTGAAAGTTGGTTTGCTCCAACATCTGGGGCATCAAGAGTACCTTCAATTAATTCCGTACGGTTTTCCACAAACTCTTCATCGGTACTTGCCAAAGC
>NZ_JBODQE010000113.1:0-250 GCF_050617915.1 Flagellimonas flava | reverse complement strand
AAATCAAAACCACGATTTACAGGCGCTGGTAGATGGGTTGGGGTTACAACCGGATAAGCAGTTGGAAAGCTATTACACGCGTTATTACGGTGACAACCTGAATGCCCGAACAACTCGCGGAGATCTGCAATTACTGGTGCCCTGGAATCAGGATGATTTAATAAGGTTGCAGGAAAACCTGATAGCACACGTTATGATGAAGCGTCGCTTAAGGCAGGCTGAAACCTTGTTTTTTGCGGTTACTGATGAA
>NZ_JBODQE010000112.1:0-251 GCF_050617915.1 Flagellimonas flava | reverse complement strand
CTTGTTCAATTTGATTGGCCTCTTGCTTTGTTTCTGTCTCTTTCTTTTCCTCTTTAGGTGGTTCGGGTCTTCGTCCAAACATCATGTTTGAAAAGAAATCACCTTGATTCTCACGTTTGTTGTCTTGTTCACTCACAAAAAATCATCTCCTCCCTTTACTGTATGTATAAAAGAGCCTGATGTGTAGGGGTATTCGCCCCTTTGCATTGAATCTGAGCGCAGGTTCAGTCTAGACAGAAAGCAAAGTTTAC
>NZ_JBODQE010000111.1:0-251 GCF_050617915.1 Flagellimonas flava | reverse complement strand
CGCGTGTACTGCCCGGGCTGGGTGGCCCTGTTCCGTTGGCTCAAGCCGTTGTTGTCCACCCGGGTAGGCCAATGTCCCATCCGCAACACCGTTGCCAAGCTGATGCCCCAGATGGATGCCGAGGTCGCCGCGCTCGGCCGCTTTGCCAGCGCCTACACCGAATCACTCGAGAATTCCTAGAGGTTCTGTCGCGCTCGATTCAGGACAGGTCGCGGAAGGCGAGTGCGAACCCGATCACTCCGATAATGGCA
>NZ_JBODQE010000110.1:0-251 GCF_050617915.1 Flagellimonas flava | reverse complement strand
GCGCATGACTTCGTTCACACCCCCGCCGAAGGTGATCACCAGGTTGCGCTTGGTCTGGGCGTCCAGCCAGCGCAGTAGCTCGGCGGTGTCGGGTTCGGCGGGGTTGCCGTACTTGCCAACGATTTCCTCGGCGAGCCGGCCGGCACGCTGAACACGCTCGGTGCCAAAGACTTTCGTGGCCGCGGCATCGGCCATGTTGATGTCCTCACCGGCGGACGCTACCTGCCAGTTGAGCAACTCGTTGATCCGCC
>NZ_JBODQE010000109.1:0-251 GCF_050617915.1 Flagellimonas flava | reverse complement strand
AAAGTTGCTTCAAATATATTGCCAGAACGTAAGCCTAAATGGTTAAGAGTTAAGCTTCCAACAGGTAAAAAATATACTGAGCTAAGAAGCTTAGTAGATAAGTACAAGTTGAATACTATTTGTACCTCCGGAAGTTGTCCAAACATGGGAGAATGTTGGGGAGAAGGAACAGCAACATTTATGATATTGGGTAATGTGTGTACGCGCTCTTGTGGCTTCTGTGGTGTAAAGACTGGTAGACCAGAAACGGT
>NZ_JBODQE010000108.1:0-252 GCF_050617915.1 Flagellimonas flava | reverse complement strand
CCTAGGCTTTTACATGCAGGATCAGTACTTTCAAAGGCTTTTGCATCTAAATCTAATTGATTTCGAATTTCACAAAAAGATTGTTGGTAAAATTCCCAAACATTATTTGCTTTAGGAATCTCTAAGCCTTTACAAATTTTAAGAAATAATTCTCTTAAATGATTTGCTTTTTCTTGACAAACATCATTAAACAATGCATAAAATAATTGCTTTGTAAATACTTCTACATCATCTTTTAATGATAAGTCATAC
>NZ_JBODQE010000107.1:0-252 GCF_050617915.1 Flagellimonas flava | reverse complement strand
CCATGGTCATTTCAGGTTTTGACAGGGATGATGACAAAATTATGAAGCCCATTTTTGAAACCGTGGTACCGCCATTTGCCAAAAATTAAATTACTATATCTCCATAAATGCCACCATAATATTTTAATGATCCTATTATTTATAAAGTTGAAGGATCCATAAAAGTGAATTTTAGACGTTTTCGGTTTCTGTTTTTTGCATTCGGGAATATTATCAACTTTTGCAGTACCTGCTCAAAAAGTAATCCGTCGG
>NZ_JBODQE010000106.1:0-252 GCF_050617915.1 Flagellimonas flava | reverse complement strand
GGGTGGTCCAGACCCGGACTCCAATGCCAGATTGCGTGCTGAGATTCAAAATGCCAAGGCAGTAAATATGCCCAAGGACAACATTGAAAGGGCCATTAAAAGAGCGTCGGATAAAAGACAAGGTGATTTCAAGGAAGTTCTCTTTGAAGGTTACGCGCCCCATGGTATTGCCATTTTAATTGAGACTGCAACAGACATCAATACCCGAACCGTGGCAATCATTCGGAGTTACTTGAATAAGTGCAATGCAAG
>NZ_JBODQE010000105.1:0-253 GCF_050617915.1 Flagellimonas flava | reverse complement strand
CAACAGAATTATTTTTGGATAAAATTTGTATAACAATTGATTAATCATGATTGAAAAACTTATTGTAGATTTTTTTACTAGTATAGAAAAAGATGAATCCATTACATCTAGAAATGGTAAAGCAGTATTCTTTGTGGAAGAACTACTAGAGAGAAGAAATGAAATATTTGATCATGTAAGTGTGCAAAAAATTAGTAGGTTACATAAGAGATATGTAGAAAAAGAAAAGGATATTCCTGTTAGTGCCCCTGAC
>NZ_JBODQE010000104.1:0-253 GCF_050617915.1 Flagellimonas flava | reverse complement strand
CTCGCTGATGGTGGCAGAGCTATCCGATGGTACCACTTCAGGCTCTTCAGCCTGGACATTGAACAGTGGAGCAAATGCAAACGCCAGGCTCAGGCTGAGCGCGGACAATTGACGACCATACCGTTTCTTTAGCAACATCCCTTGCCCCCTGTTAACACATTGCTGTCCGCTAAAATGGGGCTTACTTTCAGTATATGAAGACGAAAACGCTTTTGCCTTCCCAAATCTAAAGAAGTTAAAAGATTATACAATC
>NZ_JBODQE010000103.1:0-253 GCF_050617915.1 Flagellimonas flava | reverse complement strand
CTGAATGTACAGATTCAACGCACGGTGGTCAGCGAGGCCCGTCATTTCGAGTTGAATATTCAGATTCAAACCGAAGCCCGTCATATTGCCTTGTACGGGCCTTCGGGTTCGGGCAAGTCCTTGACGGTGCAAAGCGTGGCGGGCTTGTTGCGGCCCGACCATGGCCGCATTCAAATTGGCGATCAGGTCTATTTTGATTCTGAAAAAGGCATCAACCTGAAACCACGCGAGCGTCGGGTGGCGTACCTGTTTC
>NZ_JBODQE010000102.1:0-253 GCF_050617915.1 Flagellimonas flava | reverse complement strand
ACGTGATCGAACTGGCCCGCGCGCTGGACCTGAAGAACGCGATCCACATCGGGCATTCGACCGGCGGTGGTGAGGTTGCCCGCTATGCCGCCCGCGCCGAGGCTGGGCGGATCTCCAAGGCGGTGCTGATCGGGGCCGTTCCGCCGGTGATGGCGAAGACCGAAAGCAACCCCAACGGCATTCCGCTGGAGGTCTTTGACGGCTTTCGTGCAGCCCTTGTGGCGAACCGGGCGCAGTTCTTCCTAGATATTCC
>NZ_JBODQE010000101.1:0-254 GCF_050617915.1 Flagellimonas flava | reverse complement strand
GATTTTATAGTGCTTACGCTTCAAACTGACTAAATGCTCTGGTGTTTCATTCAAATTGAAATGGTCTACCAAACGCTTGCAGATGTTAATAGTGGACTGCCCTGTAAAAGAAGCATATAAATCTTCATCTACATTAATATTAACGTCATCAAACATTTGATGATAGGCTTTTCGGTGCAAAGGCTCAGTATCTACAATAACACCATCCATATCGAATAAAACTGCTTTAAGCATAGAATTGTTTTGTTTTGGGC
>NZ_JBODQE010000100.1:0-254 GCF_050617915.1 Flagellimonas flava | reverse complement strand
GGATATGCCTGGTGCGAACGTCATCGTATTAGGTTTTGCACACCTGCAATCCATCGACCTTGGGCATCATCAAATCGCTGACTATGATATCCGGAATATGTTCCAAGGCGTGTTGTATCCCCACTTCACCATCTTTGGCTTCCAGTATGCTATACTGGTCGTTTAGCACCTCTCTGATATAATTCCTAAGGTCTACATTGTCCTCAATAAGTAAGAGCAGTGGCAATTCCTCGTTGTCAATATCCGTTTCGGGC
>NZ_JBODQE010000099.1:0-255 GCF_050617915.1 Flagellimonas flava | reverse complement strand
CCTATCGGCCAATACCTAAACCTTAAATTATATTTAAATAATTATAATTATTATATATAATAATAAGAGTAGGGTTAGAAACGATATATTTAAAGTTAGCCTAGAAGTATTAATATAAATTATAAGATAAACAATTAACGGTACTAATTATTATAGAAATTATAAGAGTTTTAATTATTATTATAATTTTAATATAAAATATATAAATATTAAAAGTAGATAAGGTATTTTAGATATATTTAACGATGCCGTTAG
>NZ_JBODQE010000098.1:0-255 GCF_050617915.1 Flagellimonas flava | reverse complement strand
CACGTAGGGGTCCCACTTGCTCTTCTTGCACGCCGGGCGCGCAGCCGCAGGCTTGTCAGCAGCCTTTTGCTGGGCTGGATGGTTCAGGTTCTGTTCGACCCGTGCTTTTTGCAGGGTCTGAGCGGGGGCGCTGGCGTGAAAGTCCTTGCAGTTTTGGGAGTCTCGCCAGCTTTCATGCAGCACCCATTGTCCTGGGGGCTGGTCTTTGCGCAATACATCGAAGCGTAAACAGGCGCTGTTGGCCCGGGCTTGTTC
>NZ_JBODQE010000097.1:0-255 GCF_050617915.1 Flagellimonas flava | reverse complement strand
AACCCCGAGACCATAACGCGTACCTACTCCGTGACCGATGCGGCCAACAACTCCATAAACGTCCAACAGACCATAACAGTAAACGATACAACAGACCCGACAATAACCGCTCCGGCCGATGTCAATGCTGGTGCAGATGCCAATTGTGTGGCCAATCCCGTTCTCGGTACACCGACAGCCAATGACAATTGTGCCGTGACCGGTGTAACCAACGATGCACCATCACCGTTTCCTATCGGGATCACCGTGGTCACA
>NZ_JBODQE010000096.1:0-256 GCF_050617915.1 Flagellimonas flava | reverse complement strand
CGTACTCTTTATCGGTATGGCTGAA
The DNA here is from genome assembly GCF_050617915.1 of Flagellimonas flava. GTDB lineage: Bacteria > Bacteroidota > Bacteroidia > Flavobacteriales > Flavobacteriaceae > Flagellimonas > Flagellimonas flava_A. The sequence goes on along the minus strand of NZ_JBODQE010000096.1, from coordinate 231 downwards.
ACCGCCGTTGGGCTTGGGGCCGGTGTGTTTGATGAAGTGCGCCACCAGCATCGTGAATCTGTATATCTGACCTCTACCCGTCACCCGGTTGATGGCACGTTGCTTTGCGAGTTCAAGGAAGAACACAGACACGCCACTGATCATCTGATCTATCTGCCAGATGATGAAGAGAAAAGACGTCGTGTTACCAACGCGCGAACGCTGGTTTTGATTGATGACGAGGCAACCACC
>NZ_JBODQE010000095.1:0-256 GCF_050617915.1 Flagellimonas flava | reverse complement strand
AGCGAAGGCGATTGCTGAACGGATCCGTATCCGGATCAATAGCCGCGAAATTTTGCTGGGTAACAGCACGTCTTTGCGTATTACCGCTTCGTTTGGGGTGAGCTGTAGCGAGGATTCGGGTGAGTATAACTTTGAAAATTTGCAGTCTGTTGCCGATCATCGCCTGTATCTGGCCAAGCAAAACGGACGCGATCGGGTCTGCGCCGAAGGGTAAAATTAATTCCTCATGTAAATAAATTGAATTGAAATCATCCAC
>NZ_JBODQE010000094.1:0-257 GCF_050617915.1 Flagellimonas flava | reverse complement strand
AATCCATACTTTCTGAAAAAGAATGGCAAGAGCAGCATGAAGAAGATTTCTGAAAATTGACCCATGAAGCCCACGCGGTTGAATTCTCCACATTGGATTCTGTCAAGAAAGTACCGATAAGCTGATAATAAAATGCTAATGGGATACATATTAAAATGGATGAAATAAAGAACAGCAAAAAGTTTTTGTCCTTTAATAGCTGGAGGGCATCCAAGGCCAACAGTTGTCCAATGCGCCTTTTATCATGCTTGCTAACC
>NZ_JBODQE010000093.1:0-258 GCF_050617915.1 Flagellimonas flava | reverse complement strand
GTGATGGTGTAGAAACATTTACATTAGAAATGGTAGAAACCGAAAATATATCAGATGATATAAATATATACTTGTATGATGTACACAACAATATTTATATTGATTTAAAAAATTCTGATTATGAGTTTTTATCAGATGTAGCAGGAGAGATTAATGATAGATTTAAAATTGTGTTTTCTCAAGAAGAATCTCTTTCAGTAGATGATTTTGAAGGTGAAAATGTAAAAATATTTGTAGCTAATGGTACCAATGTGTTAT
>NZ_JBODQE010000092.1:0-259 GCF_050617915.1 Flagellimonas flava | reverse complement strand
ACCTGAGTTTTCCCCGGCAGCATGACTGGTGTTGACTCTCTCGAAAACATACTCTTTACTTCGACCCTCCAAGCGTTTCTCCAAAAGATTCCCGGTTGTGCCATGTCGTGTCGTGAACGCGTGCAGGCGATGGTCGACGGAACGCCCGTGCAGGCTCGTTGAGCCGCCTACTCCTGGGCGAAGATGTCCTCGGTGTCGGCGCCGACAACGGGCAGCTGGACCAGCGACAAGACATGGTGCGCCGGGCTGCCGGGTGGGG
>NZ_JBODQE010000091.1:0-259 GCF_050617915.1 Flagellimonas flava | reverse complement strand
AAACGACGGAAATTTGATTTTCGGATAGAAAGTTGGCCAAGAGCATGCCATGGTCATTTTTCCGCACCAAAGTGCAGATGTCGGAATACACATAATCCTTGGATTGTATATTCTTAATGGTCTTTAGCTCCTGTTTACAATGTTCCTCCGCCTTATCATCAACTTCCTTGTCCACAAAGGAAAATTCAATATAAGCCCCTTGTTTGTTGTTGCTCTTCTGCTGGCATCCTTCCAAGAAAAGATTGCGATATTCCGTATT
>NZ_JBODQE010000090.1:0-260 GCF_050617915.1 Flagellimonas flava | reverse complement strand
CCATTCCTACCGATTCCAGTTATGCCGTTGTCGCTCGCCTGGATGACAAGTCCGCCGCTGACAACCTGCGTCGTTTGCGTGGTTTGGATGATCGTCATCATCTGACCTTGCTGTGTCGTGATCTGGCCGAGATCAGCCACTTTGCCAAAGTGGATAACCCGCAGTATCGCTTGTTGAAGATGGCCACCCCTGGCCCGTGGACGTTCATTTTGGAAGCTACCAAGGAAGTGCCGCGCCGCGTGTCGCACCCTTCGCGCAAA
>NZ_JBODQE010000089.1:0-261 GCF_050617915.1 Flagellimonas flava | reverse complement strand
GATATAGTCTTTGTCTTTTACCATTTCTCCTATAGCCCATTCAAATTCTTTGAGTTCCATTTTATGAAAATTACCAAAAAAGCTAAGGTTTACTTCTTGGTTTTTTACATCTTCTTTGGTGAATTCTCCACTTGTAACGTTTGGTCGGGTTGCTATGATAGAGAGTACCATAGAAATAACACAAAACGACAAGAAAATGATTGTAGGCCAGGTTAAATAAGGGTTTGTATCTAGTTTAGAAATAAGATTAGCAAGTACAAC
>NZ_JBODQE010000088.1:0-261 GCF_050617915.1 Flagellimonas flava | reverse complement strand
GAAATAGGTGTCGTTACTTCTGCTTTCTTTTTATTGGGATTAATTGCAGCTGCTTATTCTAGTGCAGATTCTGCATTAACATCGTTAACTACGTCTTTTTGTTTTGATATTTTGGATATTGAAAACAAACCAGAAGCTTCAAAAAAAGGCATACGCAAAAGAACTCACATTGGCTTTAGTATTGTGCTGGTTATTGTAATCATCCTTTTTGATTTAATCTTTAAAGATGTCTCTGTAATATGGGAACTTTTTAAAGCCGCA
>NZ_JBODQE010000087.1:0-261 GCF_050617915.1 Flagellimonas flava | reverse complement strand
TCCGCACCAGTTCTCCGGCGGCATGCGCCAACGGGTGGTGATTGCGCTGGCCCTGGCGGCCGAGCCCAAGCTGATCGTGGCAGACGAACCTACTACTGCACTGCACGTGTCAATTCAGGCGCAGATTATCGACCTGCTGAAAAAGCTCTGTCGCACGCAAGGCACCTCGGTCATGCTGATTACCCACGATATGGGGGTGATTGCGGAAACCGCCGACCGCGTGGCCGTGATGTACGTCGGTCGCATTATCGAGATCGGCCA
>NZ_JBODQE010000086.1:0-261 GCF_050617915.1 Flagellimonas flava | reverse complement strand
AGCGACTATCCTGTTGTGGGGGTAAACTGGATGCAGGCGAAGGCGTTCTGTAACTGGAGAACCAAGTTCAAGAAGGATGATCAAAAATCAAGGGGCAAACAATTTGTAAAGCAGTTTAGGTTGCCTACAGAAGCTGAATGGGAGTACGCTGCGCGTGGTGGAATTGAAGGAGGAACCTATCCTTGGGGTGGCCCATATGTGATCAGCGACACAGGTTGTTTTATGGCCAACTTTAAACCACAACGCGGGGATTACGCAGCC
>NZ_JBODQE010000085.1:0-262 GCF_050617915.1 Flagellimonas flava | reverse complement strand
AGCGCATCTTAAGCGGTATTTACCTAAAGGCCGAAACAGACAAAGCAACAGCTATAACAGGCAGGAATGGATGTGGTAAAAGCAGCTTACTAGACATTATTTTTGGCAACTTAAAACCTAAGTATAAATTAATTAGAATAGACAACAAACCTATTCTACAACCACTTTACAAAACGGGATTTATAAAATACCTGCCGCAATATCATTTTATTCCAGATGGTATGGCTGTTAAAACTGCTTTTAACATGTTTGGTGTCAACTG
>NZ_JBODQE010000084.1:0-262 GCF_050617915.1 Flagellimonas flava | reverse complement strand
AGGGGAGCCAACAAGGTAGAAGGGGTGACGATAACAATATTCTGTACAAATGCCTTTACATATAATGAACTATCCTGGTTGGTGCCTACGGCAAAGGCAGGTTCAATGGGAACAAAAAGCAACACAAAATGCGGACTTTCCATTTCATAGAGATCCTCGTATTTTTTGGAGCAAAGCTGCTGCACGTGTTTTCCCAAGGACTTGATATGGTCTTTCAAATGTTTGTGTTTGGCTGCATAGTCTGCATTGGTGTAACGCTCAT
>NZ_JBODQE010000083.1:0-262 GCF_050617915.1 Flagellimonas flava | reverse complement strand
ATTCCATCTTTTGATCTGGCTAACCCCAACGCCGTATCGCTCTGCAATCTTTCCTAAATAATCCACACTTCTAACCTTGTATCGAATCTGGTTCTTGGTCTCTACAAATTGCGGCAAAGGTTTTTCCAGAGAATCCAGCTGCTTTTTTACAAAAGCATAAATCTCGTCCTCATTGCTTACAAACTGACCAATTTTGTTTACTGGCAATCGTAATACATAGTCCTTTCCCTTTACCTTTGGAATGATATTGAGCTTGTAGGAA
>NZ_JBODQE010000082.1:0-262 GCF_050617915.1 Flagellimonas flava | reverse complement strand
CTAACCATATTTCCTTGGGATTAAATGCAGGGGTCAACAATCGTTTTGATACCAACTATGCCGAAAGTGTATTGATCAACGCCTCTAGTTTTGGAGGTGCGCCGCCGCGTTATTTTTATGCGGGCAATGGTCGCAATGTTTACGGAGGTGTCCGTTTGGGGTATCTTTTCTAATTTTATGAACCGCCAATATCGGTACAAAGATGAATTTAAGCGATTCCCTACATAGCACCGAGTTCCTAAAAAAAGAAGCATATTTCTTG
>NZ_JBODQE010000081.1:0-263 GCF_050617915.1 Flagellimonas flava | reverse complement strand
GTGCTGATAATCGCCACATCCACTTTCGGGTCGTCCAGCACGCGCGGCAGCTGAGCCCCTTCCAGCTCCATAATGTTCAGGTGACGCGGGTTGGCGGTAATATCGACCGCCGTAGGCAGCAGGCCAGTCCCCGCCTTGAGGGTAATCAGCTGCTCTTTTTGCAACAGCAGCAGCGCGCGGCCGAGGTTAGTGGGATCGTTCGGAATGGCGATTGTCGCCCCGTCTTGCAGATCGGCCACCGATTTTATTTTGCGCGAGTAGCC
>NZ_JBODQE010000080.1:0-263 GCF_050617915.1 Flagellimonas flava | reverse complement strand
GACATGCTGCTGGAGCGCCGTTCCATCGAAGAACTCGAAGAGTTACTTAAGGAGCGCCTCGAGCTCATTCGGTCACGTCGGCGCGGCTGACCCGGGAACCCCCTGCTCCCGGCCGGGCAATGTCCGGTCGTGCGCGTGCGTGGTCCGAGCGCGAAAGGCGTCCCTCGATGCCCCAGCGGGCGACTTTGACCAGCGCCTCACGAATGTTGGACCCGCTCATCTTGGACACACCGAGCTCGCGCTCGGTAAAGGTAATCGGCACC
>NZ_JBODQE010000079.1:0-263 GCF_050617915.1 Flagellimonas flava | reverse complement strand
CCCAAAGACATTGAGTTAATTTCTATAAATATAGATGCTTTATACGCTAAATATTACAAAAAGAAGTACAGATCTTATTAGTTTAGTCCTGTTTTGCTATTGTCATTAAAGTCTTTGCGCTGATGCCTATCATTCTCGTGTACCAGAGCTGAGAGTCCATAAACTACGTGTCGTATTACTTTATAATCCTTTTGTTCTAAAGCTTTATCACCTTGATCAAATAACTTTTCGGCCTTACGCTTATTTGTAAAATTATCATATAG
>NZ_JBODQE010000078.1:0-263 GCF_050617915.1 Flagellimonas flava | reverse complement strand
ATGTGCTAAAAAATGGAAATATCCTGGTTTGTTGGGCAGATGAGGTAAAGGAATTTAATAAAAAAAAGGAAGTGATGCTAAGCTATAAACGGGCCGAAGACCTTATGGAATTGGGAACTGCTGTGCGCGTTTCCAATGGACATACTTTGATAACGGAATCAGGGACACAACCTAGAATTGTGGAAATCGACAAAAAAAGAGTAGTGGTAAAAAGTGTTCCGTTGCAACCCAAAAGGAATAATGTACACATGCAAACTAGAATG
>NZ_JBODQE010000077.1:0-264 GCF_050617915.1 Flagellimonas flava | reverse complement strand
CGCGGCGTTGACGCGCAGCTATGTCGAAAACGACCTGGCCGAGTTCTACCAGGGCGAAGTGCATTACGCGCGTGACGCTTTCGAGGGCCTGAAGTTGATGGACACCATCATGAGTGCCAAGCGCGGCGAGGCGCCCGACGAAAACAGCCCGGAAGCCATTAAGGCGCGTGAGAAAGAAGCCGAACGTAAGGCCCGCCACCAGCGATCCAAACGCATTGCCGCACAGCGCAAAGCCGCCGAAGAACCAGTCGAGGTGCCCGAACG
>NZ_JBODQE010000076.1:0-265 GCF_050617915.1 Flagellimonas flava | reverse complement strand
CGATGTTCCGCCACGAACGTCCGCAAAAAGGGCGTTATCGCCAGTTCCACCAGATTGGCGCGGAAGCGTTCGGTCTGCAGGGGCCGGATATTGATGCCGAGCTGATTATGCTGACCGCCCGCTGGTGGCGCGAGCTGGGCATCTCCAGCCACGTTGCGCTGGAGCTGAACTCTATCGGTTCGCTGGAGGCTCGCGCTAACTATCGCGACGCGCTGGTGGCCTATCTTGAGCAGTATAAAGATAAGCTGGACGAAGACTGCAAACG
>NZ_JBODQE010000075.1:0-265 GCF_050617915.1 Flagellimonas flava | reverse complement strand
AAACTTTTGCTGGCGCTCACCTGACTCTTCGCTGTTCGCCAGAAACAGCAGCAGGTCGTGCCGCTCCATCTCATGACTGTGCCCTGCCGTCATCTCGCCATAAAATGGGTTAGTAATATCATGCAACAAAAGCCCAACCTGATTGCTGCTGCGATTACGCAATTTCGCTGCGGTCTGGTTATAGACATAACCAGAATCATCCAGCGCTTTTAGCACGCGCTCGCGCGTTGCCTGTGAATTTCGCCCCCGATTACGCAGCACCATC
>NZ_JBODQE010000074.1:0-265 GCF_050617915.1 Flagellimonas flava | reverse complement strand
CCGGTGCCTTTTCTCCCAAGTATTTTTTATACAAATCTAAAGCGGGCTTACCATCAATCACATACAGCACATTGCCTACAGATTTGGTAATGGTTCGCCCCGGACCAAAAGGGGTCCAACCTCCAAAATTGGCATAGCTTACTTCCAGGGCTTCACCATAAAGGGCGATGGCCACCACTTCACCTTGTTTAGGGACTTCATTATACGAAGTCAATGTCTTTTCAAATCGGGCACCGTCACCGCAAAGTCCACCAGTAATAGAAGC
>NZ_JBODQE010000073.1:0-266 GCF_050617915.1 Flagellimonas flava | reverse complement strand
CATGCAGAGCATGGGGCTGACCCACTTCCTTGCCAAGCCGATGACAGAGAACGCCCTGCTGCCCAAGGTGGACGAGCTGCTCAATGGCAGCTCCCACGACAGCAAGGTCCGCCAGGCCGGGGTGCAGGGGGATCAGCAGCATTTTCGCGATCTGCTGCGCGGCACCCGGGTGCTGCTGGCCGAAGACAACAGGGTCAACCAGCAGCTCATCCTGGAATATCTGCGCCGGGTGGAGGCCAAGGCCACCGTGGTGGACAACGGACGCG
>NZ_JBODQE010000072.1:0-266 GCF_050617915.1 Flagellimonas flava | reverse complement strand
CTGACATTTGTTTTTGGGGTGGCTAACTGCATTGCCACTTATTATATAGTGATGGATGTTTTCGCTGTATATAATAATACGCAGTTAATATCTAGAATTAATGCATTAACAAATGGCGCAGGGTTGTGTATTGCTTTTATAGTCCGCTTTTTAATTTCATACTGGGAGTTGTCAGTATATACATTTAGCATTCCCATTATATTAATCCCTGCAATACCTTATGTTATTAGATATATATACTTTCACAATACCATTGAAGACACTGC
>NZ_JBODQE010000071.1:0-266 GCF_050617915.1 Flagellimonas flava | reverse complement strand
CCGAGCTCGGCGATATGGTCGCTGTGTAAATGGGTGAGCAGCACCGCCGACAATCCTGCGGCGCCCACACCGACGGCCGCCGCGCGTTGCAGCACGCCGCGACCGCAGTCCACCAGGAACGCCTGCGCGCCGGCCCGCACCAGAGTGGATGGTCCGGCACGGTCCGGGTCGGGAATGGGGCTCCCAGTTCCGAGCAACGTGATCTCAAGCATGGCCCTATCCTGACAAGCTCGATGGATCCAGCGGCCCCGATCGACCGATTCGGC
>NZ_JBODQE010000070.1:0-266 GCF_050617915.1 Flagellimonas flava | reverse complement strand
GCTTTAATGCCATGCTCAAACGGTGCTTGGCGCTTCCTCCCGTTGCCAGATCGTGCCAAACACAAACAAAAAAAAGCCCGCAATTACGCGGGCTTAGCGGCATTTCATGCCATCAGGTGCCTGGCTGTGCCAGACGCGGAATCATTCCCCCTTAACTGTTTTTTCAAATTCTTCCTCAAACATCGTTTTTAATGTGTTTCGTATTTCTTCATCCTGGATGTCATTGACATCAAAGCTGGTAGAGACAGCCTCACTTCCAATACCAC
>NZ_JBODQE010000069.1:0-266 GCF_050617915.1 Flagellimonas flava | reverse complement strand
TTTTGTTACCGTTGGAGATAAAATCCAGTTTAAGGAAATTTCCCGGGCCGAATACAACCTAAAGAAAATAGAAGCCGAGGTGGCTATTTTCAAACCTGAAAAAATAGCGTTGGATGATTAAGGTGCTCAAATGAGGTTTCTTTATGACGGTTCAGGACATGGGCCGGTTTGGCTATAGGAATATTGGCGTTCCAGTTTATGGAGTCATGGACTACGACTCAGCAGCAAAAGGCAACAAATTATTGGATAATCCTAAGGAGGCTGCC
>NZ_JBODQE010000068.1:0-267 GCF_050617915.1 Flagellimonas flava | reverse complement strand
ATATACGTGTGTATTTAGAATTTATCTATAACCATATTACAAAATCCAAAAACATAGAAACAAATAAACAGTCAGTAAGGATATGGGAGCTAACCAAAGTATAACCCGCCATGAAGGCCCGAAAGGGGTTTTTCTATACTGTTTTACCCCTTCCTACACCATCCCCATAACAGACCAGTAAAAACCTCAGAATTCGCGTAGATTATCATATACTATCATATCATATAGTAGTATAGTGTTTTTGTTCTTGATACTCCTACAGTGTAG
>NZ_JBODQE010000067.1:0-269 GCF_050617915.1 Flagellimonas flava | reverse complement strand
GGTTTTAAAAGAAGTAACAACTTATGAAATTATCGAACCAGCGCTTATAGGAGAATCTCAAAATCTCTTTGTACTTGGGAAACATTCTGGCCGTCATGCGTTTACGGAAAAAATGAAAGAGCTTGGTTATGAATTTACAAATGAAGAGCGAGATGCGGCATTCGAAGCATTTAAAAAGTTGGCTGATCGTAAAAAGGAAATTACTGAAGAAGATTTACGCGCACTTATGCTTGGTGAAGCAGCATTTGCAGCTCAGCAATATAACATTA
>NZ_JBODQE010000066.1:0-269 GCF_050617915.1 Flagellimonas flava | reverse complement strand
TACCACCATCATCATATTTAAACTTCGGGCCTAAGTTTTGAATTGCAAAACCAGCTCTCCAACGACCATTAAAATCATTGTAAGCCTCTTCTTCACTCTGATAATACCCAGTAATATCTGCTCCAAAAGTACTTGCTGCATCCGCATTAGGATCTACTTGAGCAATTCTTAAGTCTGACCTCATAAAACGCACAGCAACAGCCATAGAAAATTGGTCATCAAGTCTTAAGCTATATGCCACATCAGCTGTAAATTCATTGGGCTTGACA
>NZ_JBODQE010000065.1:0-269 GCF_050617915.1 Flagellimonas flava | reverse complement strand
CCATGTTGTCCGCTCTGTATTTCGGATTTGCCTCCGAAGAGCATGAGCACGACCATGAGCATGAAGCAGAGCTTGCACATTAATAAGTATGTCGTTCCTGCTGCCATGTCGAGCGCAGTCGTGACGGAAAGCAGGAATCAAAGATTGAATATTTAATTTTTAAACTAGATAGATATGGAAATTCCAGTAATGGTAGTTGCAGGTTTGGTAGTGTTCGGTGTAGGTCTTGGTATTGGTAGAATCGGTGGTTCTGCTATGGAGGCTATCGC
>NZ_JBODQE010000064.1:0-270 GCF_050617915.1 Flagellimonas flava | reverse complement strand
CGGATCCGCGTCGGCCAGGCCGGTTCCCGCGGCGAGGTCGGTGAGCACGGCGTGCACGGGCGTTGGCAGCTTATCGCCACCAGGCCCGGCAATGGTGCGAGCCAGATGCAACACCGAACTGACCAGCAGGGCCAGGTAGACGGCCTGTTGATCGAGATCGCGGACAGTGCTGCGCACCCCCCATCGGCGGGGCGCTCGCCGCGCCACCATGGCAGCGTTGGCGCGCACCTCGATGAGCCCGTTCAGCTGCTGATGCAGTCGATCAGCGGC
>NZ_JBODQE010000063.1:0-270 GCF_050617915.1 Flagellimonas flava | reverse complement strand
GATAATACCGTGTACTAAAATCACCAAAAACCTAGAGCTGCTTCTCAACTCCGCTGGTCTGTGAATACAGGTATGCAATGTCATTGCTGGAATCATCGGCGTCACGCCTAAACATACAGAGCTTGTCAGAAACAGGATCATATTTGATTTCATCTATCGCCGTAAGTTGTGGAATTATCTGGGAGGTATCAGCAACATAATCGTAGATAACGGGATTAGTATCTATATGGCTTAATACGACGATATTTTGATTGGGGACAAAGTAAACCC
>NZ_JBODQE010000062.1:0-270 GCF_050617915.1 Flagellimonas flava | reverse complement strand
TATCATCGTATCCCCTATAAATCAGCTATTCCTCATTGGGGTCTATAAAGGGATCTCCTTTGTCCCTACCTTGATTGATGATATCAGGTAATGTCTCTATCCTGTATGTGGAGTCCGAAGGTGTTGCTTTATAGATGTCCCCCTTGCACCAGATATTAAAATAGATGGCACCTGAATGGGTCAAGGAACTATAGTATTCATTATCATGTTCCCCGCTCAAAACTACTCTTACGGGACTTCCCCAGTCTTTACCTTCCCGTTCCACATACC
>NZ_JBODQE010000061.1:0-272 GCF_050617915.1 Flagellimonas flava | reverse complement strand
GCTCGCTTCCGCGAAAGCGTACCCAAAAACATTACTCTTTGTAAGAGACAAGCGTATGGCAGACAGGCTATACCTCAAGCTTGAAGAAGCTTTCCCAGGGCAAGTAGACCTCATACACTCTAACAAGACACAAAATTATCGTATAAACAGTATCAATGCCTTCTCTGAAGGTAAAGTACGTATGATGGTAGCGACAGATGTAATGGCGCGTGGTCTTGATATAGATGATATAACACACGTTATAAATGTAAACACACCGCGTTTTCCTGAAA
>NZ_JBODQE010000060.1:0-272 GCF_050617915.1 Flagellimonas flava | reverse complement strand
ATCAATTTGTTCCCAATTATAAGTTAAAGAGTTTAAACCATCTGCATCTGTAGCTTCACCTGTTAATCTAAAAGGTGTAGATTTTGGTATAATATAATCGTTACCAGCATCCGCTGTTGGTGTTGCATTATTCGTATCAGATAAAGTAGCACAATTACCAGAAGTTTGTATAATATTCTGCATTTGTGCAATACTTACTGCATGAAAATGATCATCACTATTTCCTGTTGCATTACCAGCCCCAAAAACATTTGGTGAACAAATACCTGCAT
>NZ_JBODQE010000059.1:0-272 GCF_050617915.1 Flagellimonas flava | reverse complement strand
CTATTTAAAATCCATGGAAATCGGGAACCATGAATTGGCCTTGGTGGCAGCCAACAAAATGATTACGGGTTTCCCCAATAAGATTCAACCTTATCTGGATGTGGCCAAAGCGCAGGAAAACTTGGGTAACCATCAAATGGCCTCCAACCTTTACAATGCTATTTTGGATGCAAGTGCCAATCCCAAGGTAAATTTTCTAGGCTTGGAAAAACTGGTGGGTGCGGATTTAAGGTATTTGGTCAATCAGGAAGGAAAACACTTGGATATAGCCA
>NZ_JBODQE010000058.1:0-273 GCF_050617915.1 Flagellimonas flava | reverse complement strand
GTAGCGCCTGTCATAGCACTCCTCCTACGACCCGATATACCGCTAATGGCTGGATCGCTGGATTGAAAGCCATGTCGACCTATTACCGGCTTAATCCGGTGGAGGAACGTACGTTGTTGAAATACCTCCAGACCCACGCCAGCGATGTGTCTGACACCAACAAAAAGTAAGGATAATGTATGGATATTCATGACTTTAATCCGTCCCGCCGCCGTTTTCTCAGCGGTATGTTGGCGGTGGGTGCTGCCAGCGCACTGGCGCCTAATCCGCTGA
>NZ_JBODQE010000057.1:0-273 GCF_050617915.1 Flagellimonas flava | reverse complement strand
CGACGAAATGATCTGCGGCATGGCCGAAGTGGTCAAGGCCGGCTTCATCGCCGACCCGGTGATCCTGGATCTCATCGAAGCTGACCCGCTGGCCGCACTCGTCCCGGCCGGCGACGTGCTGCCCGCGCTGATCCGGCGCGCGATCACCGTCAAGGCCGAGGTGGTCGCCGCCGACGAAAAGGAATCCGAGCTGCGCGAAATCCTCAACTACGGCCACACATTAGGCCACGCGATCGAGCGCCGGGAACGCTACCGGTGGCGCCACGGCGCCGC
>NZ_JBODQE010000056.1:0-274 GCF_050617915.1 Flagellimonas flava | reverse complement strand
CACATATTAAATATTTAGATAGAACAATCGTTTTAAGTCAAAAACTAAATGACACTATTTTTTTAATTGAACAAAATAATAAACTTTCTGAAGTCTTAATTTCATATAACAAGAAAAGAAAATTAACCTTTGAAACGCTACCTGAGCTAGAAAAGGGAATACATAGTTTCGCATCTGTTTTGTATGAGGGTAAGATTTATGTTTTTGGAGGAGACAAATCAATTTTAAAAGATGCAGCTACTATTGCTTTAAAAGAAGCTAGTGAATCAAATAC
>NZ_JBODQE010000055.1:0-275 GCF_050617915.1 Flagellimonas flava | reverse complement strand
ACCGTTCAAAGACCGCTGGTTCAGGCGGCATGACGGCGGGGTGCTCAAGCCCGCTGTGCTGGAAAAGCAACGCAAGAGCAAGGGGGTGTCTGATGGCTACGCTGGTTGAGCACAGGGGCGGGGACGTTGATCATGCCCGCCACGACCCCGCTTTAGCGCTGGTGTCGCTGTTCCGGCCCGTGTGCCGTGGCCGCCGTCCGGGCGGCCTGACAATCGAGCATGAGCATAACGGGTTGCGCCTCAAGTTTAATATCTGGCAGGCGCTCGATAGTCGC
>NZ_JBODQE010000054.1:0-275 GCF_050617915.1 Flagellimonas flava | reverse complement strand
CATCAGGCATTGGCGCAGAGCGCAGTCGCCGCGCTGGCGACGCCGCAGCAAACCCTGCTGATGACCGAAAAAGATGCTGTGAAGTGTCGCGAATTTGCTCAGGCAAACTGGTGGTATCTTCCGGTCGACGCGATAATGACTGACCAACGCGCGCAGCGGTTGCTCACGGACTTAGTTACCCTGGCGCAACGCTAATCGTCGTATCACCGCTTGCGCCGGAACCCTTAACGGAGAAGCTGCATGCCGGTATTGTCCCTCTCGCTTAAAGAAGCCCG
>NZ_JBODQE010000053.1:0-275 GCF_050617915.1 Flagellimonas flava | reverse complement strand
TTCAACAAATAGTTCTCGAACTTTAACTCTTGCGCGTTGCAGCCCCATTTTTGCTCCTGAATGGCTTAAACCTAATCTTTCCGCAATAACATTTTGTGGAATGTTATCGATATCACTCCAATACAAAGGCACAGCATATTTTTTTGGTAGGAACTGTATCATTGGAATAATAAAATCATGAACTGAAAGTTCAAATAGATTATTTTGATTATCTACTAAAGTATTATTGTATTCTAGTAAGTGGTTTACTTTATTATTTTTGAAGTAGTCGTAAA
>NZ_JBODQE010000052.1:0-276 GCF_050617915.1 Flagellimonas flava | reverse complement strand
CACGCACGGTGACGGCGACCGTGTCTTCGTCGGCGGCCATCCGGATCCGCACCGGTTTGTGTTCGGCGTCGTCGATGGCATTGGCAATCAGATTGCGCAGGATCCGTTCTACCCGACGCGCATCGACCTCCGCGATCACCTGCTCGGCGGGCAGATCCACCAGCAACTCGATACCGGCCTCCTCGGCCAGGTGGCCCACATTGCCGAGCGCGTTGTTGACCGTTGTGCGCAAGTCGACCGCCTCAACCGACAACTCGGCCACCCCGGCGTCATGCC
>NZ_JBODQE010000051.1:0-276 GCF_050617915.1 Flagellimonas flava | reverse complement strand
AGGTCTATAAATTTACCTGGGCGAAAGAATCAGTATTATTGGTCAATGCGCCTGCTGTCCTAAGCCGAAACCCCAGAGGGCCAAATTCATATTGCCCTTAACCCTCGCTTTGCCGAAGCGCTGTCCGGGCATCATGTGCATGTATCACTGATTGAGCGCCGCGAGCTGCACAGCGACACCGCTCAGCTTACCCATGCCTGGCTGTCAGCATGGTTGCGGCAAGGGAACAGTAACAGCATCCGGCTTCACCGGCTGGCTGAGAAGGTTTGGGGGCCG
>NZ_JBODQE010000050.1:0-277 GCF_050617915.1 Flagellimonas flava | reverse complement strand
CTGATGGTGCTCTCCGAGGTGGTGCCGGACTTCCGGACGACGCAGCAGCTGCGCAATCTGTTCGAACTCGCTGCCCAGTGCCTTGCTCCCGGTGCCCGCTTGGTGTTCAACGCCTTCCTGGCGAACGGAGATTACGCACCCGACCAAGCCGCGCGTGAGTTCGGGCAGCAGATGTATACCGGGATGTGCACGCGGGCCGAGATGTCTGCTGCAGCGGCCGGCCTTCCTCTCGAACTCGTCGCCGACGACTCGGTATACGACTACGAGAAAACGCACC
>NZ_JBODQE010000049.1:0-277 GCF_050617915.1 Flagellimonas flava | reverse complement strand
CATCGTCGGGCAAATCCGTCAGCACTGTGGGCGAGAAAAAGAAACCATCGCGCTTGATCTGTTCTCCTCCCAGCAACACTTTGCCACCCAGAGAGCGGGCGTTGTCGACAAACTTTTGCATCATGGGCAGGCGGCGCTCGTGAGCCAAGGGGCCCATTTGCGTATCCGGGTCCAGACCATCGCCCACTTTTACATTGGCCAGCTCTTCGGTGAAACGGTCCACAAATGCAGTGTAGATATCGTCGTGGATATAAAAACGCGTGGGCGAAATGCACAC
>NZ_JBODQE010000048.1:0-277 GCF_050617915.1 Flagellimonas flava | reverse complement strand
ATTGAACACTTAAATTTGGTACAATAACTAGCCAAAGTAGTGAAGAAAGTAGTTGTGAGATAAACTCATTAAAATGCTAAAACACTAAAGGGGAGATCACATATGAAAGCAGTAGTGGTTAATAAAAACAGCAAAGCAAACATCGAAGTGATTGACAAAGAATTACGTCCGTTACACTCAGGTGAAGCGTTAGTAGATGTAGAGTATTGTGGAGTTTGCCACACTGATTTACACGTTGCGAATCATGATTTTGGTAACACTGATGGCCGTATTCTTG
>NZ_JBODQE010000047.1:0-278 GCF_050617915.1 Flagellimonas flava | reverse complement strand
CTGCTTATCGGACGCCCCTAGGGCCGCCACAATGCCTTGAACATCGCTGGGGAAACAGGCCTGATCCCCGGTGTATTCAATCACTAGAACAGGGGCTGAAATATCGGGAGCCGTCTTGAGCAAAGAAGCGTTGGACGACAAGGCGGACCAGGTAGACAGCCAGCTCTCCGGGGTGCACTGGCGAGCAAAGCCAACCGCTCCGTAATTCGACGCATACGGATTCGCTCCCCACAAGGAACCAGGCTTTCGATCGGAACTGTCTTGCGACAAATCAAAGC
>NZ_JBODQE010000046.1:0-278 GCF_050617915.1 Flagellimonas flava | reverse complement strand
AGATGGTCGCCCGGCTGGACCTTGTACATATGAAACTTCAGGCTGGAGCTGCCTGCGTTAATGACCAGAATCTGCTCGCTCATTAGTGCGCAGCCTCCACAGCAACTTTACGTTCCAGATAGCCCGCGTAAAGGCTGGCAACGGCGCAAGAGGCCATACGGGTCTGGGCGCTATCGGCTCGGCTGGTCAGAATGATAGGCACACGAGCCCCCATCACGATACCGGCAGCCTGGGCGCCGGACAGGAAGGTCAGATTTTTGGCCAGCATATTGCCGGCC
>NZ_JBODQE010000045.1:0-278 GCF_050617915.1 Flagellimonas flava | reverse complement strand
ACTGCTGAGTACGCGAACACCACTCCCGAGGTAACGATCAGCAGCGGCAGCCAGCTTGTCGGGAACAGCCCGCCATGGTTGTTCCACAAGCTCAATCCGGTGCTGTGGCCGTCGACGGGGTATCGCCCGGCCAAAAAAACGGTTCCCACCACTAGGAACGCCATCAGCGCGAGAACCTTGATCAGCGCGGCCCAAAACTCCAGCTCGCCGAACCATTCGACCGAAATCAGGTTCATCGACAACACCACCGTCAAGGCGATCAGGGCAAGAATCCATTG
>NZ_JBODQE010000044.1:0-279 GCF_050617915.1 Flagellimonas flava | reverse complement strand
GGATTGGCCAACAACCCTTTACCGATGAAAAACACGTCTTCGCCAACCTGGGCGATGGCACGTATTTCCATTCGGGAATTTTGGCGATCCGAGCCTCGATCGCAGCCAACTCCAATATCACCTACAAGATTCTGTATAACGATGCCGTCGCCATGACAGGCGGCCAACCCGTAGACGGGATCTTGAAAGTCACCGACGTCATTGCCCAGGTCCATGCCGAGGGCGCTCGCAAGATTGTGGTGGTCACCGACGAGCCCGAGAAATTCAAGGGCGTTACCC
>NZ_JBODQE010000043.1:0-280 GCF_050617915.1 Flagellimonas flava | reverse complement strand
GGTACCAATAAAAGGCTCCAAAAGGGCAACAACACCCTCACTTGCAGGGTATTTGGTTTTAACCGCGGAGTTCGCAATGGCCGCAGAACCAGCACCTGCCTCATTGGAGAAAGCCGCTCACTGGAATCCAACAATGATCACACCAACTATACGACCTAATCCAGCTGCAGGAGTGAACGCCCCTGCGAAGATCATTCCGAAGGCATCTCCTATATATTCAATATTGGTAAAGATGATCACCAACGATGCCAATACGTATACCCCAGCCATAAAGGGAACT
>NZ_JBODQE010000042.1:0-281 GCF_050617915.1 Flagellimonas flava | reverse complement strand
TAGAATGGCTTACAAAGAGAAGCTGTCATATGGTGAGTTAGCCGCAATCCATTCATTAAATGAGCCAATATGACCAATTCCACCTAAAATCCAATTGATCATGGGAATGAAGGCTACGAAGACCAAAAGCATGGCCCCTACGTTCATGGCTAGTTTTAAACCTTCGGTGGTCCCATTGCAGATGGCGTCCAAAATATTGGCGCCAATTTTTTCCCAGGAAACATGTACATCCGTATTGACTTTCTCCGTTTGCCGATATAAAATTTTGTAAACCACGTTAG
>NZ_JBODQE010000041.1:0-284 GCF_050617915.1 Flagellimonas flava | reverse complement strand
AAAGTTTCGGGTTAAGCTAGAAGCAACCCTAAAAATATCCCTTCTGGCGATAAATCCTGAATCACACTAGAAATCCTCATCAATATAGACGATATCCAAAAACCCTCCCTAATTCTTGGCGTTATAGTTTGCAAAACCACCAAAGGAATAATTTCCCTTACTGTCATTGGGCTGAAATGAATTATGACCATAAAATTTACCGTCCCATGTATTGTCAGCCCTGGCCAAATTATAATCCAAGCCCACCACGCGGTTGTATTCCTCGCTTTCATCCAAAAAATCAG
>NZ_JBODQE010000040.1:0-289 GCF_050617915.1 Flagellimonas flava | reverse complement strand
CTATGTAATTATTGAATGCAACGGGGTAGGTTATTTTTTCAACATATCCCTGCACACTTTTTCACTTTTAAAGGATGAGGAAAACATCAGACTTTTTACCCATTTGCACGTTAAGGAGGACTCGCATACCCTGTTTGGATTTGTGGAGAAGGCGGAACGCGAAATTTTTAGACTTTTAATTTCCGTTGCCGGGATTGGATCAAGCACTGCACCCACTATGTTATCCTCTTTATCACCTACACAAGTTAGGGATGCCATTGCCAATGGGGATGTCCCTTGCATACAGGCA
>NZ_JBODQE010000039.1:0-296 GCF_050617915.1 Flagellimonas flava | reverse complement strand
ACTACCCGCAAAAGGTTTTGAAATTGTAGCCCTTCCCATGAAGATACAAGGTGGCAGTGGGGCTCCTCTCAGGTATGTTGCCCTACTACCTTAAAAAGTTTTTTTGGTGATAAATTACAAATCACTACATTTGTGATGTATATACAACGTAAAATGAATTATACATTCGAATCTTGTTTGGGTTCACGGGTGAGGAGTTTATCCAGAAAGCTGGATGGAATCTATAGAAAACATCTTGGAAATACCGACATTACCGAAAACCAGTTAAGTATTATGATGGCGCTATATAAGACTGG
>NZ_JBODQE010000038.1:0-301 GCF_050617915.1 Flagellimonas flava | reverse complement strand
CCGTGGATACCAATTGTACTAGTATTGAATACACTTTTGAAGTCACAAACTTGGGGAGTCTCAATCTAGAAAATATCGTGGTAACCGACAACGATATCCCTGGACTGGTAATTAACGGACCAACCGGCGACGATGACATGAACGGACAATTGAATGGTACCGAAACATGGAGGTATACGGCTACCTATATTTTACAACAGAACGACCTTAACAATGGACAAGTACAGAAGCAGGCTCAGGTGGAAGCCAATGTAGTGGGCAATCCGGCTCAGACGGTGACCGACCAGTCCCACCCTGATGA
>NZ_JBODQE010000037.1:0-302 GCF_050617915.1 Flagellimonas flava | reverse complement strand
AAAAGCCGCCATGGACTTTCTTGAAAATGGAGCGGATGGTACCTGCAACTACTGCAAGTGACGTAAAGATCCAGCTTCCTCGGATAACCCATCCAAAGCGGTTATCTCTCTAAAGAACGATAGGGAAACCAAGTACAGTACCTATATCACCGTTCAGAATGAGTTGGTAGGAGCTTACAACGACCTTAGGAACAGAGAAGCCCAAAGAATCTTTGGTAGATCATTTCTAGAAATGGAAGGGGAGTATCTCGATCCAAAAAACAAAGATTTATTTACAGCATCGCAGTTGGAAAAACTGAAGG
>NZ_JBODQE010000036.1:0-307 GCF_050617915.1 Flagellimonas flava | reverse complement strand
AGAAAAATAGGGTTTGCCCTTGCAACGCTTGCGCCACGTCTCCCAATCTACAGCTCAAGATCATTGCCCACAGTGGACATCTACAGCATATTGTAGTACAGGGTACCCGAAAACCCTTTGGAGAACAAGTCATTGAAGCCCATAGATTACTAAATAATTCTGTGGACAGTGATAACTATGCGCTGATAAGTCGGAAATTGCCGCTGGACATCATGTTGTCCCCATATTATTCCAGCTAGATGTTCAGGTTTAGACAAGGCTCTGACGTCTATGGCGAGAAAGAAGTGGAATATATCTATTCCTTGAT
>NZ_JBODQE010000035.1:0-314 GCF_050617915.1 Flagellimonas flava | reverse complement strand
ATCGCTTCGAATTGTGGGTCTGGCTCTCCGCCTTTTGTAGAGCACATGCCCTCAAAAATGGAAACTGCGGGATCTATTTCTATTTCCTTCTCCTTTTAAAGTTGGACAAATGCTTTGAATTCGGCCCCATCCAAATCCAAATTATGGGTGTTTTCGGCAACAGCGGAAAACCGCAAACGTGTTCGGGTATCAATAGTATCGGACAAGAAATTCAAAGCGACCATGTTTACGTGCTGAATCTCATCAAAACGATCTTTTATGGCATCTTCGGCCAACATATGTGCAGCAATATGACCACTCAGTTTCATGTCCAG
>NZ_JBODQE010000034.1:0-315 GCF_050617915.1 Flagellimonas flava | reverse complement strand
GTGGTAAGTATCTATGACCGCTATGGAAAACTGCTTTGGGAAATGACTGAGTTTAGCCCAGGATGGGATGGAAGTTTCGAAGGAATGCCGCTGCCTTGAACCGATTATTGGTTTAAATTGTCCTATCTGGACTCCGACGGTAATCGCATATATGCCAAACATTTACAAAGCCATTTTTCATTGAGAAGATAGTCAGGATTGCATTTTATCCATTAACTGTACAATTTTTCCGTTGAAGCATACTAAAACATGCTTTTTTGGGGCTATAGGGTTATTCTATAATAACCTCTATAACTCCAAAAAAGCATGTTTTAG
>NZ_JBODQE010000033.1:0-316 GCF_050617915.1 Flagellimonas flava | reverse complement strand
CTACGCCCTAAGTAGTTTGCAAAGAGGTTATATTTACCTCGGAATTACTTGCGGTCTTGAAAGAAGATTAAAGGAGCATAATTCGGGCAAAAACAAAACAACTAAGCCATATAGGCCATTTGTTTTATGCTTTAAAAAAGAATTTAAAACAAGGTTGGAAGCCAGGGCTTATGAGAAGAAATTAAAATCTGGATTTGGAAAGGAGTTTTTAAAGACCTTGATCCAAGACAGAGATATTGAAAATACTGAAGATTAAGTCCAAATGCCGACCTACGGCATGCAAGCTCGAGTGGTGGAATTGGTAGACACGTTGGAC
>NZ_JBODQE010000032.1:0-317 GCF_050617915.1 Flagellimonas flava | reverse complement strand
AGCTAACATTGACTTCGTGACACGTTGACCAGTCGCTGCTGCCAGTCGCGCTTTTGCGCGTCTTTCCGGATTGGACTCAAGATGATAGTTACCGGATAAGGCGCAGCAGTCGGACTGAACGGGGGGTTCGTGTATACAGTCCAGCTTGGAGCGAACTGCCTACCCGGAGCTGAGTCTCAGGCGTGGAATGAGATAAACGCGGCCATAACAGCGGAATGACAGCGGTAAACCGAAAGGCAGGAGCAGGAGAGCGCACGAGGGAGCTACCAGGGGGAGACGCCTGGGATCTTTATAGTCCTGTCGGGTTTCGCCGCCAC
>NZ_JBODQE010000031.1:0-321 GCF_050617915.1 Flagellimonas flava | reverse complement strand
GACCTTGGTAAACATTGACCAACGCGGCTTCCCCGGCAGCATCCAGACCTCTAAAATCAGCTATGGAGCCTGTTGGTAAGAACACTCCTTGTGCACCATACACCCCTAAGTTAAAGGAGTTGTCAAATTGGAACTTCTCAAAAGAGAACCCAACGGTGAACGTATGATCCCCTTTGAAAAAGTTGAGGTTGTTTGTTAATTGAAAAAGCTTCTGATCCAATCTGTTGTTGATGGAGAAAGGCTCGTGTCCTGCAATGATGTAGTTTGATCCCACATTTTCATCCAGCAATGTAATGGTTGGTGCCGGAGTTGATTTTGGGT
>NZ_JBODQE010000030.1:0-336 GCF_050617915.1 Flagellimonas flava | reverse complement strand
CCAAGGCCACCATTCTAGGGAAAGTCATAAAGTCCACCCAAATATCTGAATCAAACTTTTCAGTCGAGAGATTTCCCTGGATTCCTTTGATGAGTTTAGTCTCCTTATCCGAAAAATCATGGGTGCTTTCTGGATACCCATAAACATCTTCCAACGTACCAAACCCATCCCAACGTCTGCCATTTTCATGGGAATCGTGCTGTACAAAATCAAAATAGAGCGGAATTCTGGGACAGAGCACTGTTGGGTAAGCCTTGTCCAAGGATTTTTGCAATTGATCCTTCTTATCATGCCGCCACCAATACACCACGGAACTTTGGTTGGAGACGTCGGATT
>NZ_JBODQE010000029.1:0-337 GCF_050617915.1 Flagellimonas flava | reverse complement strand
GAAGGCGTTCTCCCACTCGGTCAGCCGTTGCCCGTAGTCCTGCTGCAACTGCTCTAAGGCGCTCAGTAACTGCGTTTCCAGTTCGGTCATCGTGATTTAATCCTTCACCAGTTTCACCTTCACCACGTTCCGTTCCGCATTTCCCTTCCCCTGCGTCCAGCCGGTATCGACCTGCGTTCCCCTCGGGAATATCAGGAACCGACCTTTCTCGTCCTCGCGAAACGTCATGCCCCACGTCTTCGCGTTCAGCTTCGCCAGCGTCTCGCGCTGCGCCTCGATATCCGTACTCAGCCGTTTGAGTTCCCTCTGGCTCGTCTGAATATCGTCGTTCAGGCTC
>NZ_JBODQE010000028.1:0-338 GCF_050617915.1 Flagellimonas flava | reverse complement strand
GCGCCAACTCGCGCTTGGTCAGGGGTTGATTGGACTTGCCCCCATCCAACAATTCGTTGGCCTTATCATTTGGGAATATGCTAAGCTAGACCTTGGCAATGGAAAGATCGGCGGTAACATAGACCTTTGAAACTGAAATCAATGTTCCTTTTAAACCGCCATCTGTTGCGGCCCGGTGAAGGATATCCGCAATATCCTTTTGAATGATCCCCCCAATTTTCTTCTGCCGCTGTGTTTCCATACTGCAAAATAACGGAATAAATGACGCACCTCATGTTATCATACGAAGACATTGCTTACTTTTGGAGAGACATACCTGCAAACGATTCAAAAAAGTA
>NZ_JBODQE010000027.1:0-342 GCF_050617915.1 Flagellimonas flava | reverse complement strand
GTTCTCTTGCAAAAATCCAAGAAGAGCAGTGTCGTCAAAGCCAATAATATGGTAGAGCTGTTATCCTGTGATCTGCGGGGGCAGCTGCCCAGTTGGTCCATTTCCCTGGATGTGCCCCAGATTACCGAAGTAGTCCTCTGCAACAACCCTATTCTTTTTTATCTTGAAACAGAGGAATCCCATCTTAAAATGCCCCTGAACAATGAAGCTTTGGGCTACACGGCCAACGTTTACAAAAATACGGGCAAGGGTTACCTCACTTTTAAATGCCTAAAGGACAGTGTTTCCAGCTTTCATGTGCCCGCCTGGCATGCCAACCAGCTTAAAATTTTGATCATAAAG
>NZ_JBODQE010000026.1:0-347 GCF_050617915.1 Flagellimonas flava | reverse complement strand
ATTCCTTAACGGGAGAGGTTGTATCACAAGATGCAACGGAGGTGGTTTCCTTGGATTTTAGTATTGCCTTTCAGGACAATTCTACCGACGCGCATCCCGATACCGAAGATGATTCTTCTGTGGCTCCAGTATTAATAGAAACAGTCAATGTGTCCTCTCTTACTTCCAATTCCAACGGCCTTCCAGAAAAGACCCTTGAATTAACAGCTGATGAAATTTTTACAGCTTTAAACTTACACGCTACGGAAATTGAAGGGGGAGATGTGTTCATCTACTCCATTGCCATCAAAATGACTGATGGTACCGTATTCACCTGTTCCAATACCGGGGATAGTGTACGCGGGGAG
>NZ_JBODQE010000025.1:0-349 GCF_050617915.1 Flagellimonas flava | reverse complement strand
CGACGGCGGTGACTCCCGTTATGTCGTGAGTTTCACCACTCGGTCGTTCCCGCCGTCGGCGACGTAGACGGTCCGGTCGCTGTCCACTGCCACCGCGAGGGGGGTGTTGAGGCCGGTGAACGGTAGCACTGTCGAGGTGGTCGACCCGGCCAGGAGTTTGACCACCTGGTTTGTGTTGTGCTCGGTGACGTAGACGGTTCCGGCTTCGTCCACCGCGATGCCCCACGGTGCGGTGATATCCGTGAATGGCAGCACGACCTGGTTATTCGACTCGGCCTCTAGCTTGACAACCCTGTTGTTGTCGGTGTCGGTGACATAGACGTTGCCGGAGTTGTCGACGGCCACCCCG
>NZ_JBODQE010000024.1:0-424 GCF_050617915.1 Flagellimonas flava | reverse complement strand
CAGGTGATGTGCCCCTGCCTGATATCCTTGTCGTTACCGACGAGGCCGACAACTGCGGGGTGCCAACGGTCGCGTTCGTCTCGGATGTCTCCGACGGGCTCTCAAACCCCGAGACCATAACGCGTACCTACTCCGTGACCGATGGGGCAGGGAATTCCATCAACGTCCAGCAGACCATAACCGTTAACGATACAACCGACCCCACCATCACAGCACCGGCCGATGTAAGCGTGGACGCCGATGCCAATTGTGTGGCCAATCCCGTTCTCGGTACACCGACAACCAATGACAATTGTTCCGTAGCCGGTGTAACCAACGATGCGTCCCCACCATTTCCAATCGGGGTAACCGTGGTCACATGGACCGTGACCGATGGAGCGGGGAACACCGCCCAGGACACCCAAACGGTGAACGTCGCGGACAA
>NZ_JBODQE010000023.1:0-1306 GCF_050617915.1 Flagellimonas flava | reverse complement strand
ATCACTAGTGTCCACTTAAAATAAGTTGATTTTCAACTGGTTATCAGTTTGTTCATTGACATTATTGTAATTAGAATTTGTAAACAACTGTTTTACAGAAGTTTTGTCCAGTAGGGATACGCTGAGAACCTGTATGATTTCGTAGGTGGAATGCTCTATTTTATGTTCGTTTTTGAAAATAGAGACCAGACAATAGGTGATTATGGCCGCATTGATTTGTATGCGTACTGCATTTTCCGTGGTTCCCCAAAACGATTTTACCTTTAAGTGTTGCTTTATCCATTTAAAGAAAAGTTCCACCTGCCAACGTTGCTTGTACAGCAGTGCAACCTGTAATGCCGTCAGCTCAAAGTTGTTGGTCAAGAACACAAAGGTCCTGTCGTTTTCATTGTCATGGAATTTAATCCGTCTGATTTTATCAGGGTACTCCTTAGAGGTATAAAATCCGCTCATTTTTCCGGTTTGGTCAGCTTTCACTCCAGTGGATTTGTCAATCTTACAGGAATACATGCGATTGAATTTCAGGTTGGATTTGGCTCTTACCACGAAAAATGCCTGTTGGGTCGTGATGGTGTATAACCGATTAAAATCTACATAACCGCGGTCGAACACATAATAGGCCGATGGCTCGTAAATGAGATGGTCCATGGCATTGACATCATGTACGTCCGCTTCAGAAAAATGAACGAATGCAGGTATCCGGGTGGTAACATCAAATAAGGTGTGCAGTTTTATCCCCGCTTTTGCCTTGCGGAAAGTAGCCCACCAGAATACCCCCAGGCACAGATCAATGGTCGTGGAGTCAAAGGCATAAACCCTCCCGTTTATCCCTAAATCATTTTCACTACTCTTGCTTCTTGCCAGAGCTATTAGATAATTGGCATACTGTTCAAAAATCAGATAGGATCTTTTTTTATTGGCCTTTGCAAGGTTGCTCAAAGTAACACTTTTGCTAAACCCTAAATGGTAAGATTTGTTCTGGTGGGCTTTGATAACCACTAGCAGGTCCCGAAGGCTTTCCCTTCCGGAAACCTGACCAAAAACCATGCACATGAGCTGGTTCCAGCAAGTGAAGTGTCTTACATACTTGTTACCATTGTGTTTGGAAACAATCCTATCAAAAACCCGTTGGGGCAATAATTCAGTGAGTTGAGCGAAAACGTATTTGCCTTGATTCATAGGTTCGTGGAAAAATCACGAACTTAAAAAAAGTGCAATTCAAATCGTCACCGTCAAAAAACAGTGATATCTTTCTAATTATCAATAATTTCAAAGAACATTTTAAAATTTATAGTAGACACTAGTG
>NZ_JBODQE010000022.1:0-2540 GCF_050617915.1 Flagellimonas flava | reverse complement strand
TGGATAGGGCGGTCAATGTATACCACCTGCGGCGGATGAAAGTGAGCAGTGCAAATCAAGTGCACGAGATCGACTCATTTTGGTGCTGAAGTTAACGTTTATTTTTAATTTTTTTTCTCATTGATTCCCCTTTTATGTCCACCCTGTGAGCCGAGTGCACCAGCCGGTCAAGGATGGCGTCGGCGATCGTTTTTTCACCGATGACATCGTGCCATGCCTCCACGGGCAGTTGTGAGGCTATAATGGTGGACCTTTTGCCGTGCCTGTCCTCTATGATCTCCATCAAAGAGTGCCTGTTGATGTTGTCCAATGGTTTTAGGCCAAAGTCATCCAGTATGAGCAGGTCCTGTTTTTCAAGTTTTCCAATGAATTTTAGATAGGACCCGTCCGCCTTTGAGGTTTTGAGCAAGGTAAAGAGTTTGGCCGTGTTGAAGTACATGGTCCTGTGCCCCATTGAGCAGGCCTGGTGCCCGATGGCGGAGGCCAGATAGCTCTTGCCGACCCCGGTGCTCCCGGTAATGAGCATATTTTCACCCTTGCGTATAAATCCACAGGAGGCGTAGCGCTGTATCCTGTTCCTGTCGATGTTCCTTCCAGGGCCGTAATCGATGGCCTCCATAACGGCACCGTACCTGAACCTTGCGGCCTTTGTCAGGCGCTCGATCTTGCGGTTGTGCCTATCGTCCCATTCGGACTGTACCAGATAGGCCACCAGTTCATCGTTGGTATAGTCCATGCTCTCGGGCGAGAGGCTGGTGTCAAAGGCCCTGACCATCCCGTGGAGCCTGAGCTGTTTCATCTGTTCCAATGTCTTTGTGTTCATGTTGTCTGTTTTAATGTTTGTCATTTATAATAGTTTCCTCCCCTGATGTTATCGTGGTCCGGGACCTCGGAGGTATCCTCCGGGTCGTCCTCCAGGGTGTCCCACCCTTTTTTCAGTATCCGCTCCACCATGCTGTAATTATAGGCCCCATAGTCCGATGCCCGCCTGCAGGCATTGTCCAGCCGTTGGTTGCCGACCTTCTTGGCCAGGTGCAGTATGCCCATGCAGGATTTATAGGATTGTTCCGGATGTTGTTTCTTGTCGAGTATCCCGATGATGTACCCCTTGCAGTTCTCGCCGATGTGCGCGGCCCAGGAGATGAACTTCTCGCTGCTCCATTCGCTGACGAACCTGTGGTGGGAGGGCATATGTTCCGCTGCGGTGGTATAGCCGTAGCGTTGCCTCTTTCTTTCATGGACGGCCAAACGTTCGTGCCTGTGGTATATCTCCACGAAGCTGTCCGTGTAGACGATCTTCACCTGTTTGCCGATGTGCCTGTAGGGAACACTGTAGTAGTGCTTGTCCCTGCCAAGGTAGATATGGCTGTTCTTGTGGACCGTTCCCTTTGCATAAGATCTTATCTCATATCGTTTCAAGGGAAGGGGACCGAGCTCCGGCACCTCCACTTCCCGGAAGAGGGAACACCTGGAGTATTCCCTTCCCCTGAAGGAAATATTGTTATGGGCCCTTAGCAGTTCCAGGATGGCCCTGTTGATCTCGCCCACACTGTGGAAGGTGCTGTTGCGCAAAGGGGCGAACACCCTGGTATAGACAATGCGCACCGCGTTCTCCACGATGGCCTTGTCCCTTGGCCTGTAGGCCCTTGTCGGCAGCACGGCGGTATCGTAATGCTCCGCAAAATCGGCAAAGGCCTCGTTGACCTTCGGCTCGTAACTGCTGCTCTTGGTGACTGCCGACTTCAGGTTGTCGGTCACCAGGGCACGGGGGACCCCGCCATAGAACCACAGTGCGTTCTCGGTACATCGCATGAAGTCCTCCAGTTTCTGGCTCCGACAGGCCTCCACGTAGGTGTAATGGCTGCTGCCCAGTACGCACAGGTATACCTCGAGTTCCTGGATCTCTCCCGTATATTTGTCCGTTATATGGAGCTTTTTGCCCGTAAAATCGATGAAGAGCTTGTCGCCCGCCTTATGGGTGAAGTGCATCACTGGCGATGTCTCCTTTGTCCATTCACGGTACCAGTACCTGAACTGGGAGAGCTTGAACCCGTCCGGGTGCTTCGCATAATACTCTTCCCAGAGCAACTGGCGCGTGACCCCCGTTTTGCGGAGTTCCTTGTCAAAATAAGGGAAGTACCGCTCTAAGGTCCTCAGCTGTTCGCTCTTGGGCTTTTGGTCCGCCTTGAAGAGCCTGTGGATCTCCTCCAGGGTCATCTCCGAGACCTCGTAGGGCGTCAGCCTGTAGCACTTGAAGAACTCGATGTACTTGGCCACCGTGTTGCGGGAGATGCCAAGTTCCTTGCTGATCCGTCGCTTGCTGGCCCCCTCGCCGTACAATTTGTAAATCCTTTTTGCCTTTCGCATATCTATCTGTTTGTTCGCCATGGTCTTTTTTACAAAAGAAACCATCGCAACACTCAAATAGAATCGATCTTTTTAGTGGCTCACTTTCATCCGCCCCACTATGCTCACTTTGGTCCGCCGCGGGTGGCTCACTTTGACCCGCCGAAGGTGGTATACTATGCCCGTTTTTTGCA
>NZ_JBODQE010000021.1:0-2546 GCF_050617915.1 Flagellimonas flava | reverse complement strand
TGGAAACGCCGGACATAGTATACCACCCTCGCCGGATGAAAGTGAACCACCCTCGCCGGGCAAAGTGAACCACCTGCGCCGGACGAAAGTGAACCACCCTCGGGTTTGATCTATCTGTAAAATGCCAAAGGTCTTTTTTTGCCAAAAAGGACCATGGCGAACAAACAGATAGACATGCGAAAGATCAAACGTATCTACAAGCTGTACACCTCCGGTGTCAGCAAGCGGCGGATAAGCAAGGAATTGGGTATCTCCCGCAACACCGTCACCAAGTACATCGATTTCTTCAAGCGGTACAGGTTGACGGCCTACGAAGTGGAGAAGATGACCCTGGAGGAGCTGCACGGCCTGTTCAAGGATGATCAGAAGCCAAAGGGGCCAAAGTTGCTCACCTTACAGCAGTACTTCCCCTATTTTGACAAAGAGCTTCGCAAGACCGGGGTCACCCAACAATTGTTATGGGAGGAATATTATGCCAGGCACCCCGACGGCTTCAGGCTCTCACAGTTCAAGTACTGGTATGCCGAGTGGCGCAAGGAGACCTCCCCGGTGATGCGCATGGAGCACAAGGCCGGCGACAAGCTCTTCATCGATTTCACGGGCAAGAAGCTCACCATCGTCGACAGGGAGACAGGGGAGCTCAAGGAACTGGAAGTGTTCGTGTGCATACTCGGCAGCAGCCAATATACCTACGTGGAGGCCTGCGGCAGCCAAAAACTGGAGGATTTCATCCGCTGCACCGAGAACGCACTGTGGTTCTATGGCGGGGTGCCACGCGCATTGGTGCCCGATAACCTGAAGTCGGCGGTCACAAAGAGCAGCCGTTACGAACCAAAGGTAAACGAGGTCTTCGCCGACTTTGCCGAACATTACGAAACCGCCGTACTGCCCACACGCACCTATAGGCCAAGGGACAAGGCCATAGTGGAGAACGCCGTCCGCATCATTTACACAAGGGTGTTCGCGCCCTTGCGCAACCAGGTATTCCACTGCATAACGGATCTCAACATGGCGATAAGGGAACTGTTGGCAAACCACAACGACATGTCGTTCAGGGGAAGGGAATATTCCAGACGTTCGCTTTTCATTGAAATCGAGAAGGACGAACTGATGCCCCTACCGGAAAAACGCTATGAGATAAAACGGTACGCCCAGGCCACCGTCCACAAGAACAGCCATATCTACCTGGGCAAGGACAAACATTATTACAGTGTTCCCTACCGCCATATCGGCAAACAGGTAAAACTGGTCTATACCGACGGCATCGTCGAAGTCTACCACAAACAGGAAAGGTTGGCCGTGCACCAAAGGGACAAAAAGCGATATGGCTATACCACCGTGCCCGACCACATGCCCTCGCACCACCGTTTCGTCAGTGAGTGGAGCAGTGAAAGGTTCATTACATGGGCATCCGATATCGGAATGCACTGTAAAGGGTATGTCATCGCCATATTGGACAAGAAACAGCACCCGGAACAATCCTATAAATCCTGTCTTGGCATATTGCACCTTGCCAAGAAATACGGCAGAGGGCGTCTTGACAATGCCTGCAGGAGGGCATCGGAATACGGGGCCTACAATTACAATATGGTCGAGCGCATCCTCAAAAAGGGATGGGACAGACTCGACGAGCGAACCGATGAGAACCTACGAATGCCCGAACACCAAAACATCAGGGGCGGAAAATATTACGAATGATAACCTTAAAACATAACATATGAACGAAAAGACGATACAACAGATGAAGCAGCTCAGGCTACACGGCATGCACAGGGCCTTTGAGACCACCATGGAACTCAATGGCACCGGGACCGACTACACCAATGACGAACTGATCGCCTATTTGGTACAGTGCGAGTGGGACGACCGGCACAACCGCAGGATAGAACGCCTGACCAGATCGGCACGCTTCAGGTATGCCGCTGTAATGGAGGCCATAGACTACAGGCCTTCCAGGGAATTGGACAAAAACCTTGTACAACGTCTTGGGTCTTGCGATTTTATCAAAAAGAAGGAGAACATCCTTATCACGGGGAGTACCGGGGTCGGCAAAAGCTATCTGGCCTCGGCCATCGGCCACCAGGCCTGCTCCATGGGACGGAAGGTCATGTACTTCAACACCGCAAAGCTCTTCACCATGCTAAAGACATCAAAGGCCGATGGTTCTTACCTGAAACAGGTAAACAAACTTGAAAAACAGGACTTGCTCATCCTTGACGACTTCGGCCTGAAACCATTGGACAACATCAACAGGCATGCGCTGATGGAGATCATCGAGGACCGCCATGGCCAAAGGTCGACCATTATCGCCTCCCAACTGCCCGTACCGAAATGGCACGACATCATAGGGGAGAAAACCCTGGCCGATGCCATACTCGACCGTTTGGTGCACACAGCTCACAGAATCGACATAAAAGGTGAATCAATGAGAAGAAAATTGAAGAATAAAAACTAAGTTTAACCTATAGATGGATTAAATCCGAGCACTTAATTTGCTATGCTCAGTTTAATCCGGCGAGGGTGGTTCAGTTTGCCCGGCTCATCCA
>NZ_JBODQE010000020.1:0-3387 GCF_050617915.1 Flagellimonas flava | reverse complement strand
ATTCTAATTACAATAATGTCAATGAACAAACTGATAACCAGTTGAAAATCAACTTATTTTAAGTGGACACTAGTGATATATTTATACAAATAAAAAATAATTATTTAAGTTTATATTATCAGACAAAAAGTTTTATAATAAATTGAAAATTAGATTTTTAAATACTAATATGAAGAAAGAATGTTGTGATATAAATGAAGTAGTTCAAGAATTCTATGATTTTTTAAAATTCTATATTTTAAAAAAAGTAAATGATGAAGTAATAGCTGAAGATATCGTTCAGGAGGTGATGATAAAGTTAATTGAATCACACCAAAAAGATATACAGGTTAAAAACATAAAAGCCTGGTTATTTCAAGTAAGCCGAAATACTATTTACGACTACTTCAAAAACAATAAACTAAACCACTTACTAGAATACAATAATACTTTAGTAGATAATGAAAATAATCTATTTGAACTTTCAGTTCATGATTTTATTATTCCAATGATACAGTTCCTACCAAAAAAATATGCTGAGCCTTTGTATTGGAGTGATATCGATAACATTCCACAAAATGT
The DNA here is from genome assembly GCF_050617915.1 of Flagellimonas flava. Lineage (GTDB taxonomy): Bacteria > Bacteroidota > Bacteroidia > Flavobacteriales > Flavobacteriaceae > Flagellimonas > Flagellimonas flava_A. The sequence goes on along the minus strand of NZ_JBODQE010000020.1, from coordinate 2,826 downwards.
TATTGCGGAAAGATTAGGTTTAAGCCATTCAGGTGCAAAAATGCGGGTGCAACGAGCAAGAGTTAAACTTCGAGAACTATTTGTTGAATGTTGCAACATTGAATATGATGCTGAAGGAAATTTTGCAACTTTCACCGTAAAAGATTCTTGCACCCCATTAAAAAATCATCTCACTAAATATAAGAAAGAGAATAATTTATAGTTTCCGAAAAAATATTTTTTCAAAAGTTTGTGTCTTTTGACACCTTGGTTCAGACTACATAGTAAAGTTTAATCTTAAAAAATCATACTATGAGTACTGAAATCAAAATTCTACATTCTTCCTGCTGTGCAACCGGCTCACCCATCAAAGCACAATTAGAAAAAATTGCAGATGACAACAATCTTGATCTGAATATCGAGGAGCTGTCTGAAATGCAAGATACAATGGTTTATGGCACAATGAGCTTCCCCTCCCTGGTGGTGAATGGTCAGGTATATGACCTTAAAAAACTAAAGTCCGATGCCGATATTTTATCAGTGCTAAAACCTGCGTAAAATGGAAACAATTGAAAACTTACTTTCAAGACTTTCCAATTTAATTGTTTATGATTTATTAGGTTTAGAGAAAGCAGGGCTGTTTGCCACGGCCCTGCATTACTTTATCACAACCTTTATCCTCATATCAGTATTGGTAATAGTGGTAACCTATGTTATGGGTTTTGTGACCAATTATTTGCCAATGGATAAAATCAGAAACTATTTGGAGAGAAATAAAAAATCAGGACTAGGAAATGTACTGGCTTCTGCCCTAGGTGCCATAACCCCCTTTTGTTCCTGTTCTTCCATTCCTCTTTTTGTAGGGATGATGCAGGCACGAATTCCATTGGGAATTGCCCTCTCTTTTTTAATCACATCGCCCTTGGTCAATGAAATTGCGATTGCACTGTTCTGGGTGGCCTATGGTTGGAAAGTAACTGTTGTTTACATCATAACAGGTGTTTTACTTGGGGTTATTGGCGGTATTGTGTTGGAAAAGCTAAAAATGGAACAATATGTTGCAGACTGGCTAAAAAAGCTGGAAGTAAATTTTAAATCAGAGGTGAAAGATAAACGTTCCTTCTTTGCACGATTGTCTGAAATTCATACGGAAGCCGTTGAAACTTTAAAGAAACTGGTTCCTTATATTTTTATAGGTATCGCCATAGGTTCTTTTATTCACGGTTATGTACCGCAATCTTTTTTTGAGAAATATATTTCCGAAAGCAATCCATTTGCCGTGCCTATTTCAGTGTTGCTTGGCATTCCACTTTATATTGATGCTGTAGGCGTGCTTCCGGTTATTGAAACTCTGGTTGATAAAGGTGTGCCACTTGGAACGGCGATTGCCTTTATGATGGCCTCTATAGGTTTATCACTGCCAGAAGCACTTTTATTGAAAAAAGTAATGAAGCGAAAGTTAATTGTCACCTTTTTTGTCACACTCGGCATTGGGATGGTTATCTCGGGGTATTTGTTTAATCTAGTTTTTTAAAAATATTATAAATGAATATACTAATCGTTTACGCTCATCCAGAGCCTAAATCACTAAATGGAAGTATTAAAGACTTTTATTTCGATTACTTTAATGCACAAGGGAATCAAGTAAAGGTTTCAGATTTATATGCCATGAATTGGAAAGCTGTTGCCGATGGCAACGACTTTATCGAATATAACGAAAAGGAGCGATTGAACTATATGCAAAGTTCAGGTGCGGCATTTGCCAATAAAACACAAACACAAGATATTGGTCATGAACAAGAAAAATTGCTCTGGGCCAATTTTATTATTTTTCAATTCCCGCTATGGTGGTTTGGTATGCCAGCAATTATGAAAGGTTGGGTGGATAGAGTATTTGCCTTTGGGTTTGCTTATGGTACTGGTAAATACGGCGGAAAGTATTGGGGTAACCGATATGGCGATGGTACCCTTAAAGGTAAAAAAGCTATGCTATCTGTTACAATCGGCGGACGAAAACCCCAATATGAAGAAACGGGCATTAACGGTCATATAGACGACCTCTTATTTCCAATTCAACACGGAATGCTATGGTATGCAGGTATTAGTGTTATTCCTCCAGAAGTATTGTATCAGGCACATAGTATTTCTGAAAACGAGTTGAAAATTTACCTTGAAAAATTGAAAACTAAACTGGATAGTTTAGAAGATTACCCAGTAGTACCATATCGTTTTCAGAATCACGGAGACTATAATGACCAACAACAGCTAAAGCCTGAAAAACAAAATGGAAAAACGGGATTTTCTATACATCTAAAGTAAAGTGACTGTATAACTTAAAAGAAGTTTTAGATACAGAGTTTTCGTATTCGCTAAACATTGATCAATCATTCTGAAAGACCGTTATATTAATAAGAATATGGAGCTTGTTAATTAACTTTGAAAAAAGCATTATCACATCCATAGCATCTTTCACCCGAACACTTAAACCAAATCAATACGCTTAAACAATTTTTCTTAAACTGGTTTAAGTTTTAGGGGTTTTGATAATTATAAATTTGTCCTATTAGTATTAATCCACTATGACTCAGAAATACACACAACTATTTGTACGAATAACAATAGCTACGGCATTTTTATCTGCAGTGGCAGATCGTATAGGTTTATGGGGGGCTCCTGGCAGCAAATATGCCTCTTGGGGTAACTGGGAAAACTTCATGGCCTATTCCAATCAACTTAATTTTTTTGCTCCAGACCTATTAAAAGAGCCATTGTGGATAGGGCGGTCAATGTATACCACCTGCGGCGGATGAAAGTGAGCAGTGCAAATCAAGTGCACGAGATCGACTC
>NZ_JBODQE010000019.1:0-3587 GCF_050617915.1 Flagellimonas flava | reverse complement strand
GGCACCTATATACAATATGGGACAAAGGCTAGACTGTTATGGTTTTGTATAGTGGTTTCTTTTGTATTTGAAAAAATTGTAGCTTTCCCAAGTCAGTAAGGGGAAAGCAATAGCACACGTTGATTTTTTAATTTCCAAAAATGTGTGCTTATGGAAGATCCAGTTCTATTACCCTTGATAACTGCTATCATTTTTTTGATTGCAGCAATAATTAGCTTGATAGCTGCCATTTATAGATATAAGTCCTCAAAAATAAAACCGCCACCACCACCAAAAAAGTCATGGTTGGCACGGTGGTTGGGCGAAAAGTAGGCTTCAGATTTGGATCCGATTGGTATATTCCCTAGATTTGGAGCAATGAAAAAAGGAGCCAGTTCTGACGCCAACTCCTTTTCCGACGGTAATTTTTAAAGGCCGTACCCTAATGAGAGGCCGCACACCAATATTTTCCCGTCTGGTCTGTCAAGGGCAATGTACAGTTTAAAACTGGGCTTATCCCTTCACAAAACGTATTTTGAGCCTCACATTGTGGGGCTTATTTTATATCTAAAAGGCCTATGTTCTTGCCTTATTTCTTTGTTTGAGTCCAACCATTTGGAATATCCCCAAACATAACCTTGAGATAGATTGGAAACCTTCAATTTAATCAAGCCCCTAACCTTTTTATTCTTAAAGGCATCTGAAATAACCACAGATACACGTCTTTTTAGTCCATCAACATTTTTATCTGGATAATAGGGCAATAATAATTCAGCCATTTCAGTATTTCCCAAAAACCTTTCATGCTTATCCAATAAATACACTAGCTGTGTCAACCAAGTTTTATCTTTCGGAAAGCCATCTATTTCAAAAGGAGAGTCAAAATCCGGCTCTTTGATCTTAGAATCAAAAACCATATAATGCTTGAAATCAAGATCAGGGTCAGTTTTGGAATATTCAGCAATAAGGGAATCCACAAGTTCCAGCTTCCTTACCAGCCTCTTGCGCTCCCTTTTTAAACTTTCCAAATCAACAAACGACATATCTTGATCTTATATATGTCAAAATTGATCAGAAAATTACTACAGGTAAGATTTAGTATCTGTTAGTTATCCACTATTTATTAACGATCCTATAGTTAATAGTGTTTCACTTTGTAAATACTGTAGATGCCAAGCTCTATAGGATTTTCAGATTTTCTAACCAATGTCCAGTAGCTTGGAAAGTCTTTACCATCCATGTATTCGGTGATCTTTTTTAGATTACCGAACGTACCTAACGGCACACCATCTTCCAAAAGCACATAGTATTTTTTGTTTTGTTGTCGCTCTTTATATGTGACCATAGCACAAAAATACAATAATATTCGGAAATATTTGTATATATCAATATATTCGGTTATATTTGTATATCAAATTAAACCAAATGCAGTTCAAGTCACTAATACAGCTTCTAGATTACTTCAAGGACGAGCAAACTTGTATCGAATACTATGAGAAGATTCGTTGGGGCGATGAGCCTGCATGTCCGCATTGCGGCTGTACCAATCCTTACAAGACCAATAGAGGTTGGAAATGTCGTGACAAAGAGTGCCACAAAAAGTTTACTGTTAAAGTTGGGACTATCTTCGAAAATTCTAAAATATCGTTCCGTATCTGGTTCGCAGCAATCTATTTGGCGACCACAAGCAAAAAAGGCATAAGCAGCGTACAGCTTGCCACCCAATTGAATATTACACAAAAGACAGCTTGGTTCGTTCTTCACCGCATCCGTGAAATGCTAAAGGCCAAATCCCCCGATATGCTAGGGGAGGACAAAATGGTAGAGGCTGACGAAGCCTATATCGGTGGAAAGGAAAAGAACAAGCACTATCCCAAAAGACGATCTGACAAAGATCCGAATCTCACGAACGAGGGCGAACCCTATAAGCCCAAGAAAGTGATTGTAGGGCTAATCGAACGTAACGGGAAGGTGATATTAAAGTATGTCCCAAGAGCGGACGCTAAGAATATGGTAGGTTTTATCAAAAAGCATGTGCCAGAAGGTTCCACGGTCTATAGTGACCAAGCAACGGTGTACAAACAGTTGCACAAGACCTATACGCATGGGAGCGTGAACCATGCCTTGAGCGTATATGTTGATGGGGATGTTCACACGAACACCATTGAGAACTTTTGGAGCATTCTAAAGCGTGGTATCTATGGAATCTACCATCAGGTGAGTGATAAGCACGTGAGCCGTTACCTTGACGAGTTTGCAGCAAGGTTCAATACAAGGGAACTATCGGCACAGGAGCGTTTTGACGGTTTTTTGGAGGATTCAGAGAGCGTCTTGAGTTATGAAAAATTGGTAAAGAATAGAGATTTAACTATAATTTAAGCAACTTTTGAGCGTTTTTATAGTCATATAATTAATATGTATTGTATTTTATTTAGAAAAATTCTAAATTGTAGTGCCCGACAAAAGGTTTTGATTATTTTTTATATTTGAATAAATTCACCATTTACACTTATGACAGCAGTAGCATTTGCTAATAAAGGCTTGAAATCCTATATTTCTAAGTCTAATCCAATGGCTAAATATGTTTTTGCTACGCATAACTATTCCCAATTATCAACAGTAAAGAAAGCACTTGATATAACCTGTGACCAAGAGAGTGTCGAAGCTTCAAAAAGTCTGCTAAAAGCACTCAAAGAATTGGTTAGTTCTTTACCTGAAGGTGATTCAAAAATGAAAAATAGTGATTGGTTGAAATTACATAAGGAATCTAGTTCAGCATATCAGGAATTGGAGGGCTTTCTTTCATTTTTTGATGATTACACAATTGAGGGAAATGCAAAAAAAGTTGTTCAGAACCTAAAGCTTGCAAAAGAACACATTAAGTTCACTTCAGATTATGCTCAGTTAATTATCAACTCATACAAAGATATTTCTGAACTCTCCTCTAAAAAATCAAAAATTTATTCTTTGGATGCATTAAAGCAAGAATTAGGAATTTCTTAATTATCTTGCCATTATGTATGGCTTTAAAATATCAGATGAGGCAAAAAGCAAGTTATCTTCCTTGGGTGAAAAGTACAAGGAAGGACTTACCAATGGTCTCGATATACTGAACACAAACCCACTCCTCAAAGCAAAGCCAACAAACAACCGTTTGATAGGGGAATACTATATTAATTGTGGGAATCAACATTGCATTCTATTTGATTTGGACGAAGAAAACAATATCGTGCTTATCAGGCGTATCCTAAGAAGGCCTTTCTTGCACAAGGTTCTAACTAGAAAGATAATGTTGAATTGATATGAACGAGAAAAAAGACCCCAAGAAAAAACAACGTGCCAAAGAGTACGAAAAGAAACTCAAGATAGAGGGAACACTTGATGATGTGCTGAAGGTGTCGGTTCCCAAAAAGAAGGACGGCAACTAGCCAATGTTGGTAGAATTGGCCAAGTACCGTAACGCTCCTTGATGTCTGGATAGTGGTTTGCGCTCTGGTTCCCTGAATCAGTGGGGGACTAACCAAGATCCATGATTCCCGAAAAAAATACTTTCCCAGTATATCCTAGAAATATTATTCATTCCTGTCCCATATTGTATATAGGTGCCT
>NZ_JBODQE010000018.1:0-2500 GCF_050617915.1 Flagellimonas flava | reverse complement strand
CCACTGTGTGTTACCACAGCTTCAACCTGCCCATGGGTAGATCGCACGGTTTCGCGTCTACTACTGCTAACTAAAGCGCCCTGTTCAGACTCGCTTTCGCTACGGCTGCGCACCAGAAGTGCTTAACCTCGCTAACAAAAGTAACTCGTAGGCTCATTATGCAAAAGGCACGCCGTCACATGTAAACATGCTCCGACCGCTTGTAGGCGTATGGTTTCAGGGTCTCTTTCACTCCGTTATTCACGGTTCTTTTCACCTTTCCCTCACGGTACTGGTTCACTATCGGTCTCCCAGGAGTATTTAGCCTTGGCGGATGGTCCCGCCGGATTCACACAGGGTTTCACGTGCCCCGCGCTACTCAGGATACCACTATCTTTAATGCGACTTGCCCGTACGGGACTGTCACCCCTCTCGTGCAGCTTTCCAACTGCTTCCGGTTGATCGCACAAAGAACATCGTGGTCCTACAACCCCAACATTGCCGAAACAACATTGGTTTGGGCTGCTCCGCTTTCGCTCGCCACTACTAACGGAATCACTCTTGTTTTCTCTTCCTCCGCCTACTTAGATGTTTCAGTTCAGCGGGTTAGCTTCCCGATAAATCGGGATGACTGGCCTTCAACCAGCCGGGTTGCCCCATTCGGACATCCGCGGATCAAATCTCGTGTGCAGATCCCCGCGGCTTTTCGCAGCTTATCACGTCCTTCGTCGCCTCTGGGAGCCTAGGCATCCCCCATACGCCCTTCTCTTGCTTGTCGCACCTCCCGGCATAAAGCCGGGAAATGCCCTCGTAATCCTTATATATTCTATTCTACTTCGTGTTTCTTCTTCGACTTCGCAACAACGGGACAAATTCCCATCGCGCTCCGTCCCAATATGTCAATGAACGTTCAACCCCAAACTTGGTCCGGGGTCTCTTCGGACAAGGACCGATGTTGATCGGTGGCCCTTCCAAAGAGGTACCCAGTCAAGCTGGGCACATGTGGAGAATACCGGAGTCGAACCGGTGACCTCCTGCGTGCAAGGCAGGCGCTCTAGCCAGCTGAGCTAATTCCCCATATACTAGTCGTTAGTACATAGTAGTTAGTAGTTAGTCCATAACTACCGCCCAACTTCCAGAATTTCCTATTCAATACTCAATGAACTTATATAAGCCTTGAACCCTTAACTCAAAACTTATAACTTTTCGAGCATCGCTCGAAACAGTAGTCTCAGGCAGACTTACCGAAACAAGTTCGGCATAAACCTCTCGCCTGTCTTTCGACTTGTAGTCTCAGGCAGACTCGAACTGCCGACCTCTACATTATCAGTGTAGCGCTCTAACCAGCTGAGCTATGAGACTGTTTGGCCTAAAATCCGCCAGTATGTTTGCATATTGCAAGACAGCATAAAAGAAACAAGAAACCACCCGATGGCGGACTTGGGCGTCCGGTCGTCTTTCTCTAGAAAGGAGGTGTTCCAGCCGCACCTTCCGGTACGGCTACCTTGTTACGACTTAGCCCTAGTTACCGATTTTGCCCTAGGCCGCTCCTCTCGGTGACGGACTTCAGGCACTCCCGGCTTCCATGGCTTGACGGGCGGTGTGTACAAGGCCCGGGAACGTATTCACCGGATCATGGCTGATATCCGATTACTAGCGATTCCAGCTTCACGGGGTCGAGTTGCAGACCCCGATCCGAACTGTGACCGGCTTTGTAGATCCGCGCCCCCTTGCGGGGTGGCTTCCCTCTGTACCGGCCATTGTAGCACGTGTGTGGCCCAGGACGTAAGGGCCGTGATGATTTGACGTCGTCCCCACCTTCCTCACGGTTTGCACCGGCAGTCCCGTTAGAGTCCCCGACTTGAATCGCTGGCAACTAACGGTAGGGGTTGCGCTCGTTATAGGACTTAACCTGACACCTCACGGCACGAGCTGACGACAACCATGCAGCACCTTGTAACGAGTCCGAAGAAAAGCCTATCTCTAAGCCTGTCCCGTTACATTTAAGCCCTGGTAAGGTTCCTCGCGTATCATCGAATTAAACCACATGCTCCACCGCTTGTGCGGGCCCCCGTCAATTCCTTTGAGTTTCATTCTTGCGAACGTACTCCCCAGGTGGGATACTTATCACTTTCGCTTGGCCGCCGAGTCCGAAGACCCGACAGCTAGTATCCATCGTTTACGGCGTGGACTACCGGGGTATCTAATCCCGTTCGCTACCCACGCTTTCGTCCATCAGCGTCAGTACGTTGTTAGTTACCTGCCTTCGCGATCGGTGTTCTATGTGATATCTATGCATTTCACCGCTACACCACATGTTCCGGCAACTCCACAACGACTCAAGACCGCCAGTATCAAAGGCAGTTCTACGGTTGAGCCGCAGACTTTCACCCCTGACTTAACGGCCCGCCTACGGACCCTTTAAACCCAATGATTCCGGATAACGCTCGGACCCTCCGTATTACCGCGGCTGCTGGCACGGAGTTAGCCGGTCCTTATTCTCATGGTACCGTCAGCTATC
>NZ_JBODQE010000017.1:0-25167 GCF_050617915.1 Flagellimonas flava | reverse complement strand
GCAGGTGGTTCACTTTGCCCGGCGAGGGTGGTTCACTTTCATCCGGCGAGGGTGGTATACTATGTCCGGCGTTTCCAGACATGGCGCACATGTTGAGAATACTTTTGACTGTCTTATTGGCCATCGGACTGACCTTTGATCTCCCTCTGATGCTGGTACCTGATTGATGTGGATATGGTGCTATTCCACAATAGGCAGCAAACTGTCTAGCATTCTTGAACTTGCTGAACCCTTCGGTATGTACTATGAGCATTATGGCAGCTTGGTTCCCAATACACCTGATAGTCAATAAAAGCCTAAAAATTCGGTTCAACTCTACATCGGCCTTAATCTTTGATTCCATTTCAGCATCGATTGTATTTATCTGTTTTGTAAGTTCTGAAATCATTTTTTTCTGGACTTTGAACAACAACCCAAACTCCTTTTGAGCAAGTACCTTTTTTTGCTCCTTAAGACTGGCTTTGTAACCCGCTCTTTGTTTAATTAGCCTTTCCCGTAATGAAAGAAGCTTTTTTAAGTTCATCAGCTGTTTGGATGGGGCCTTCGATATCTTGATTTCCTCTCTCAATCTGTAGCCGTATAAAGCAATCTTTGCTGCATCTATCCTATCATCTTTTCCTCTGACAATTCCTAGTGATTTTTTGATTTGGAGCCCTGGAATGATAGTATATGGGATTCCCAATAAAGAAAGGTGTTCCGACAGCCTCTCGGAATAAAGCCCGGTATGTTCAAAGACGAATAGAATGTTTTCCTTAGGATGTCCACTATTGGTGTATGCCCATTTGACAAGCAGTCCGAACCCTTTTTCTGAGTTTTCGAAAGTGCTCTTGCTCTTGTTGGAATGGATGTGGGCATCAAGGCTGGCCTTGCTTACATCGATACCAATGGTTTCTGTGATTTTCATAATTTCAGCTTATTGTTTAAGAAGGTTACGTTGACTAAAACCTTTAACAGGTATTTCCTAAAATTCTATTTGGTCCTTGTAACCGGAATTAGAAGGGAAAGGGGACTAATACTTACCTTGGGTCATTAACCCGGATTTGGGCTGAGTTCACCCCGCTCCCTTTTATCAAAAACCAAAGTTATCCACAAAAAAGGAAGTAATGAGTCTCCCCCTGACCCCCTCTTTTTAACATCATGACCATTGGTTTTTATTTGAAAGCTAATCTAAAGGATTTGGGCTGCGCACTTCGTTTGCCATTGACAATTATCCTTACTACTTTGAAGGTGGAAATATGGATAGACACATCAATTTCTTGGATCTGTATTTTGGGCTTTATATTGCCCAACCGGTTGAAGAATATCAAAGGGAAGCATTTCGAAAAAAAATAGTTCAATACCTGGAACAGAATCCGGAGATTATTGAGGAGATTAAATTAAGGGTCAAGGGCACATATAATTATAGCGAACAGTTTTTTACAAGCTATTTGAAAAAAGCATACTTCGAGGGAACAATCAAAGAGTTTATTCTGATTTTGAAGACCTAGTTCCAGTATTGATTTAACCACGTCCTTATTGTATCATTTTCATATGGCTTCATGTCAAATTAACATTCAATAAATGAGCAGTTTAAAGCTTTTATGGTGAAAGCCCACAATATCTACCGTGAAGGGCTGTTTTGTGATTTTCTTAAAATAAAAGGGCGGGCCTTATTTGATGTTTTTTGTAAAGTTGCAACTTGGGTAATTGGAGCAACCATAAAACTTCCCATATTTGCCGTCCTTGGCTACCAGTTTTCCTCCACATCTAGGACAAGCTCTGAAATCCGTTCTCTTTTTAGACCGCTTAACTGTTTTCTTTGTATGCTTACGATGCTCTTTCTTGATTTTTGAACCCGACACTAGATAGTTTAGAATAACCGCATTGATTTTGTGCATTTCACCATGGGTAAACAGAACATCTTTTTTTCTTCTTATTGTTCTGATAAGTTTCCGTCGGTATATGACAGGTACGGACGACTCAATTCTTTTCAATTTCGCTTTTCCAGCAAATACCACAATGGGAAAGTAATGGTTAAATGTCAGGCTTCTTGAGAGTCCTTTGATAAAGTTAATATGTGACCAATTTTGAAGAATTGGATTGTACAATTTGTATTTTTTCCTATAGAGGGTTTGAGTCCAATACTTTGAGTTTTCATTTCCATAAATCCAACCTTTATAGGTTTTGGTTTCAATCACGAAGATTCCGTAAATAGAAATTACCAGATGATCGATTTGAGAAGTTCTGCCATTCTTCTCTAAATAAATGTTGTTGTGGACTATGTAGTCTTTTTGGCCAAGTCTTTTTAGGGTTCTTGAAACGTAAAATTCACCTAACGAACCATAGATTTTCGGGAGATAGTACTTTTTGAATAGGCGATAGGCCAGAGCAGCTAAAATTATTGTTATGAGCAAATATGGCGTTAAGCTATCCATATTGGTTTCGGGCATTTTATCAAATTTTATTTAAGAGCTTACTTGGCCAGCCTTTGATTGAAAGAATCCTACCGAGAAAACAAGGGCATCCACTATGCCTTTGGTTACTTTTATCAACAAGGGTTTTCCGGTTGCATACTTTACAAACTTTGGGGAGCTTTTATAATACTTAGCAATAAACCATCTCCCAAGAACACTCCGCATCAAATGGATGTCCCTAAAGCGTCTTAAAATCCTGACCTTTGGGTGATCATAACCATTATATACCATTGTGGCCACATAACAGCCTTCTTTTTTAGCGACAGTTTGTTGTCTTGCTGTAAATTGAGCTTCAACTTCCTTTTTTATTCTGAATTCGTTTACTATTGATTTTAGGTTACTGTAACCTGTATTGTTTGTTACTCTTAATTTGGATTTTAATGTATCAAATTCATTTACGCTAATACTATGTTCTGACAAAAGGGTAATAACTGAATTATAAAATTCCTGGTATTTATATTCTTCCTCACTTGAGAAAACAAATTCTTCATGCTCATCCTTGCCCTTTGATCTAGAAATGGAGACCAACGAATAATCTGAAAGGGAATACCTATGAATCAGATGATCCTTTGAAATATAGCTGTTGTAATCGACGTACAGTTTTCTTATCAATCCCTTATCCTTTACGAGTATTGGATATTCAATGAAATCCACATGGTCGATTTCGTCAACTTTGGTATCGTGTATATTTCTTACATAGTTGTCAAACCTAAATGGAATTACCACTTTGTTTTCTAAGCTTACCAGACCTAGGCGGCTTTTAAAGTTTATGTAATCACTACAAAGGAGAGCCTTATTGGCCAAGATTTTCCACACGGAGTATTTGATGGGGTATTTCTTCAGGTTTTTAGTAATGAAGTATGGTTTGTTACCCTGGCCACTCAAGTGCATTATGTACAACCAGTCAGTCAACTTATAGGTAAAACGGAACTCCTCAGAAGTCGGTGTTCCATATTTATCAATTTCGTATATATAATAACGGTTGTAGGATGAGTCGTAGCGGTTGGTTTTATGTTTTTCTACAACACTGGTTTTCTCATCAAATTTGGCGATATGATTAGAGTCCCATTTTGTTGCATGTACGAAATCAAATTTATCCGGAAGAACCACTTTTTCATTTCTTATTCTTAGCAGTTTATTGAGTGAGTGGCTTGATTTGAGAATAAAATGATACCACAGATAAGAGCGCTCCTCTTCCCGGGATTTTATAAAATATAAATGTTTAAGAATTCTTGAATCCTTGTTTACATCCGCGACCTTGAGCAATGGCGTATTCACGAAATATGGCAGAGGATAGTTGGGCCAATTGGAATAGAAATTTTCAAACTCATTTTCGATTTCATTTATCCTTGATAAAGAATAATCAAAAAAATCATCTATCGGTCTGCAGCTTGAGGCAAGATTACTGAATTGCTTGATGAATTGCTTCGCAAAGCTAGGCTGGTCATGGGTGATTTGAATATTCTCATCATTTGAAGAAGCATTGATGGTCCAGTTGTATGAACCGTTGATGACGGTCTTTCTATCAATTACACAAAACTTGTTGTGCATCAGTTTCTTGGATAGATATATCCTTGCTTTGTTGTAATACAATGATTCAAAGAGTTCCTTTTTATTGATATGGTCATCGTAAATGATGATTTCGACCTTCACACCTTCTGATAAAAGCGCATTGACCTTCTGAATGATTTTTTTGTCAGTGAACCAAGCTACGGCAATTATTAAATCGGATTCACATTTGTCCAAATTCCGTAAGATTTCTGAACGAATATTTTTGAAATGTACTTCTTGGTTCATTAAGTCATTATGGTTGTTTATTATGGATTTAAGTAAAACAAGAAACGCCCATGGGTTTCTATTTAGAAAGCACTAACCAAGGGCCTTTACTTTTCTGTTTATTTCATTTAGATAGGGTTTGATCACCTCTTCGATTCTAAGCATTCCATCGGTTATCTTTCTGATCGTTGAGTCCCAAGTATCGGGCTCAAATATGTTGAAATTTTTGTCCTCATATTTGATGCGACAAGCACGCTTGTCATCAAGTCTTTCCCACTCCAAACGGCCACCAAATTTTGTTTCTATTTCATCCTTTTTGTTGAACAAGAAATCATAAACGAATTCATTTTCAGCTTTATCGCCCCTGTCTATATATATTTCGGCTCGACAGTAATTTTTTGATGCAGCAAAATTGTATCCAACACCCCTGACACCGGAACCGGCCCCAATCCAATTATATTTGCTGGGACTGATATTTTGGTATAGATCAGATTTACTGTTCATTTCATTGATGACCAGGTTCCAGAATTTCTTTCTTACAATGTGCCTGTTCTTGATTTCTTCCTGTGAAGCTATGTCCTCCTGCGTTTTTTCTGCCATACTGATTGAAAATTCTTCCGCTTCTTTCATAGGTATGATTTGCTCCACATTTAGAAATAGCTGTTCTCCAAGGGAATAGGGGGTTACTTGAAAACACTGCAGCCTTATACCGTAGTTCAACAACCAAATGACGGTTGACGTAACTTCTTTCCTAAATGAACCCGAAACGAGCATCAATCTTTGGGTTAGACCTGAATTAAGAGAAATTTCCTCGATTTCAAGACCCTCTAGGAAGTCACTTATTGAGTCCTCTGCTTTCAATGATGAGTTTGTTTTGGTCAGAAACTCCTGATAGATTTTAATGATCTGTGATTTCTTTAAACTGGAGCAGTAGGACGCATATTTTAAACATTGCCAAGTAACGTCCCTACCACTATCATCCAACTTGTTTTCTATAATGACAAGGTTTCCCTGCTTGTCCAAGGCAAGCAAATCGAGCCTTTCGTTTGTGTCACTAAAACCACTAAATTCCTTTTGGATAACCAATAGCTCTTCACCGAGTGCATTTGGATTTCCCGCAAGCCATTCCTGAAGGTTTTCCCTTTCTCGGAAGCCTAACTCCCTAAAAGTCTTTTCCGATATTTTCTCTATTTGATTTCTGTCCTTGTTAATTAAAAACATTGCTATGGGTTCATTTAAGGTGGTTGGCAATAAATTGATTATTTCTAAGACTCATTTTGGCCATCATCGGGATATCCGATATGTGGAATATCAGAAATGCAAGGCATTAAGTTCTCAATTATTTTTTTCAGGTTAATGGCAATATCCAAATAAATATCCCTGCTATTTGTTCCCCTTTGTTCAAAGACTTCACCATTTCTAAACCGAAACTCCGAACCCAAAAATTCATATATATAATCATTGCCGTAATAAACCCCATTGGTATGGATTAAACAGTTTCTCATTTTGTTGGTGAAGTTCAGAAATTCCCTGTCCAAACGAATATCGCCCGTATATGATTCTGGATTTCTTTTAACAATGAAATTAAACTTCCTTATCAGGGGAATAAACGAGTTTTTAATCAATGCATTGCTAATGACCCGTCTTTCATCCTGGGAAAGAGTTTGAATTGCCCTGAAGATCTTTTGGTTCATCCTTTCGATTATGGAAATTTTGTCATCTTCATTGGCAAGGAAATCAAAAATCATTGAGATGGTAGTTTCAAAAGATGTCCAAACCGTATAGGTTATCTGTCTATTAAGATTTCCGTAATATCCATCTGACAGTTTACCGATGTTATGAATCTCAAGCAATCTATGTGCGTGTTCCCGAAAGTGATAGATCTTTTCATCGAACTTAACATTTCCAGTACCGATATATTCGCATATTTGGTAGGATGCCTTACCTATGTAATAATCATATATTCCTGAATATACCAAACCAAAAAAACTCTTCCGCACATCATCGGAATGTAATTTCATTTCAAGAATCTCCCTTTTAAATGATTCTGTAAATTTTAAAAGCGAATCTAGATCCATATAAAATGATTATTTTTCTCCTTGGTGAAAAGAAATTTCTACAAAAGGCATAAATGTTAAACTACTGACAACCAATTAATTAACATGTACTATAACTTTCATTATGTCAAATGGGCTTTTCTCGTTGACATGTTTACTTAAATTTCCCTTTAAGTTTTTCCATTTTTTCATGCATTGGGGAATAATCCAAAAGTCCTCTTTTCACCATTTCTTCCTCCAAGGCAAGCTGTTCCATATTATTGGTTTCTTCAGAATCCTTAGCTTCAAATTTTTTCTTAAGTGTGTCATTCGATAGGAACTGAAATCTGTGAACCGCATCATGATAAATGTTCATGGAATTCTTAATATTCTTGTTTAGTTCCTGCTCGGCCTTATGACTTTCGATGCTTTCATTTAGTTTACGGGCTATATTGGAATTTTGTGCCTTGTCCATCAAATATCCAATAAGGGCACCAATTAATGCTCCGTTTGTTGCACCAATAAATGCGAAAGCTATGGGTTGACTATCCTTATATCTAGAATCAGAACTCGCTAACCCGATAATAATGCCTATCAACATGAAAATCCACCATGTATAACTTATGAACTTGACTTTTTTCTTTTCACCTTCCATAACCAGTAGAATTTAAATTAATGGATTTTTGGAATCCAATTCAGCAATCATTTTGCGTTGTTTGCCCAATATATCATGTGCAAGTTTGTCCAACTTCTTTGAAAACTCTAAAACCTTATCCAAATTTTTGGAAATGATGGCGTTATGTATTTCTGTTTCCACTTTGTATATTTCGTAACCTTGCTCATCCTTGTTGAACATCAAACCAAGTTTGTTGCTCAAAAACATTAGTCTTTGGTACTCCTCATCAATTTCAATATTAAGGCTCTTGGTTGAGAGTCTTTGAAGCAAAATCTTTTCTTGCAGTAGTTGCATTTCGGAAACAATATCAATAAAGTTCTTATTCCAATCCGACCGCTTATCTGCGATATGAACACTTCTGTCTTTTTTTGCGTTTTTATACGTTGACCAGGCAACTATTCCAGCCAGAGTTAAATTGCTGAGTCCTAGGGTAATTTCCCACCAGGGTATTTTGTACATTGGGTATGTTGTTTAGTTCTTTGGTTATTTATTAGTTTACATGTTCTATTCAATATGACATATATGTTGTAATCAAAATATTATATTCAAAAAAAAATCGACTACACTTCTTAATCACTTAAATTTAGGTGTTTTTACTTTGAGTAATAAGGATTATACCAACATCTTGACTCTGGACAAAATATGTATTATGTCCAGAGTTTGTTATTTTTGGACTAATGAAAGCTGATTCCAAAGAAAATTTCAAAAAAGACTCCAACGGGCGAAATGTCCAGAGTGAAAAAAAGCGGCCCCAGGATCTTCCGACCAACCATTCGGAAAAAGGAAAGTTCTTTTTGACCACTTCTGAAATTGAAGCACTTTTTAAATATCTGAAAAAGACCAGGCACCCAATCCGGAACCATATAATGATTCTGATGATGTACCGGCATGGGTTTCGGGTATCGGAACTTATCGATGTTAGGATGACTGATCTCGATATGGATTCGCATAGGATTTATGTTCGTAGAATTAAAAAGGGTCTGTCCACGCATCAACCAATGACAGGTGATGAAGTTCGTGCTTTAAAGAGATATTTAAGGCTGAGAAAGAAAATGGGTACATCCGATTATCTTTTTTTAAATGAGCGAAAGGAACCCTTTTCAAGAAAAGCACTTAATTACATTATGGAAACTGCCTCAGTGAAACTTGGTTTCCGGATAACACCGCATATGCTTAGGCATAGTTGTGGATATTATTTGGCAGATAACGGAACCGATCTAAGGACGATTCAGGATTACCTTGGCCACCGAGACCCAAAACATACCGTAATCTATACCCAAATAGCTGGAAGTAGGTTCAATAACCTTTGGAAATAAACTAAATGAAAAAAATCCTATTAACCGTTGTAATTGTTTTCGTTTTATCACTTGGAATTCTTGCATTTTCGTTTCATTCTGTGTTGGACGAGGATGTATGGTTAAAAGTTATCCAAGTTTCTATTACGGCATCTGGTTTTGCTGGCGCGCTGCACTCATTGAACATAGCAATAGATAGGGCCAAGCGTAATAAATCAGTGGAAGGAGTATCCCTTTTCGAGAAGTTCATTGATGATTCAATGACAGATGTGAGAAAAACAGCATGGCGGGTTAAACTAAAGTGGGATAATGAAACTGGTTACAAAGAAAGGATACTGATGTTATATTCCGTCGAAAACAGACAGAATAATGAAGAAGAGAAAAAGGAGCTGTATGAATTCCTTAACGTAATACAATTAATGGCCTTTTACGACATGCTTTCTCTCCATGAACAGCACAAAAAAGAAATTGTTCGACTCAAATATTTTTATTTCGACTGGTGGAGAAAGTTTTTATATGATGTAGCGAATGAGTTGGACAACCGTAGGGTCAATGTTTCGGGCTTTCCAAAGGGATACCTTGAAAATACTAAGTATACTACAAGTATTGAAAGGCTGGACAGAATGTTGGGGTTGCACACTTTTCCAAAGAATAAGGAAATGATTATTCATAAAAAGCCAATGGCCCCAGAGGAAGGATCTGTTTCAAAAAAGATTCAGTAGAACAATTCTTTAACTATTTAAACTAGTTAAACTAACCGTAGAGACAATGGGGGGATTGAAGAAAATAATATTGTTAGATTGGCCTCCAGAGGCACAAAAATGCATGTTGTTCGAAAGGAATCAGAAGGGTATGTCAAGTGTTCTTGGAACTACAACAAGGGTGAAGAAATGGTGGGAAGTTTTCCCATCCACCTTTTAAAAAAATTGAGAAGTTGATATAGTAAAAGTTGTTTTGTTACTATCTAAATAGTAACTTTATTGTGAAGGAAAAGAGAAACAGTAAGGACGAATCATACACCATGGAAGAACAAGTGTTTTCTTTATCTGAGATTAGTCTAATGAAGGAATTAATTAAAAAACATCAAAGTTCAAAAGAAAGAACTGAAAATGAAATAATTGAATTATCCGAACTAGATGGTAAACTTACAGTTTTGTTTAGTAATACTTTCAATAAAATAAAAATGCCTTAAATGACTACTACAAGTTTCAATTTCATAGAGCATACGCAGCAAATGAATAGAGCAAGGAGAAGAGCTAAAAAATGGCTTATTTCCTGTAGTGTTGCAGTGTTATTGTTGTTATTGATGGGTCTTTTCACCCATGTTTTTTTTCCGGTTAACTTCAAAGAAATAAATGTCGCTTTGTTTTGCTTGATTGGCCTTATCGCTTTATCAATGGTGTCCACCGTACTTCTGGGTTCTGAACAAATAAAAAAGAACGACACAAAAATTGAAGATAAATTATCAGCGCTTTGTAGTAAGCTTGAAAGGGAGCAAAAGCAATACCTGTTAATGTATTTCAACACATATTACTCTGAAATAAGAAAGGATGTTCCAAAACCAGAACCAAAAAAGACATATAACCAGGCTCTAAATGAAATACTGGATTTGTTTCCGGAGCTTGACAATATCATATTTGAACTTAGAGGCCTGCATCTTGACAAGACCATCAATCTAACACATTGGAGATACAACGATAGCGATGCAGAATCAAGTAATTTGATGGAAAAGGTTATATTCAAATAGGAGGCAATTATTTTAATTTTTCCTTTTGACGATGAGAATAACTACTGATTTTGAACCGATGCCCGTTGATGATCAAGATGTGTTCCTTGAGCACCGGGACAATTTCTCGAAAGCGTTGAATAACCAAGTTCGCGAACTGTATGAAGCTTTGAATCAACTACCAGTAATAGGCGATAAATTTTATTTGAATATTCCTGGTACTTCTGAAGAAGTATTTCGAGCCGTATTGGTAGAAAGGAATTTTGATTTTATTGAAAGTGATGCCAGGGGGGTACATTTGATTTTTGAAAGGGAATTAAGTGAGATCTAGCCAAAGTGCGCCATTTTCGAAAAGCCGCTCCAGCATCGTTATTCCGAATCTCTAAAACGCCTTGTGAGTCATTAATGTTACTATATAAATAGTAAATTCGTTTATGATTGAAAAACTAATCGAAATTGCTTTGAGCAAGCATGAATCCAAAAGAAGTCTTGGAGTTGCGCTTGGATTTCCTGAAAAATATGCTACACAGAGGGTTAATAAAATCATTGAGAATCAGAATTTTACAATGAATGTTTTCCTCAAGCTGCTGACCGAAGCAAAGCTCGACAAATACCTGGAGCTGGCCATTACTGCAGAGTATCAGAAAATAAGGGAAAAATAATTTGCTTAATTACTATTATAATAGTAACTTAGAAGTAAGTTATTATTATGAAAGTAAAAGGTAGAATCATGTATCTGGGCCAGTGGCTCAACTCGGAAAACAGTGTTAGGCATAAATACATAACACTAAATAACGATGACTCTTTGGGGCGCAATTGGTCCTTTGGCACAAAACTCTTCAAAAAAGGTACAATAGGTTCGGTTTACGACTGCTCCTTTAAGGATTCTGATACAATCTCATATAACAAAAACACTATTCCCACATCTCTACTGTTTAAGGAAGGCAAAGGGGTATCAACCTTTATTTTATTTCCGGAGCTTAGAAAATATGAGGAAGAAAGCAGACAAGTGGAAATCAAGATACGGAACTCCAAAAAGCCCACTTCACCTTTGGAGGAGGAAATCAAATTCATGAAATCTACCTTCAAAAGTCTTCCGGTAGCCAAAAGAGCGGCCTTTATCGGAAACTTGATTTACAAGATAACCTCTTAGTTCTATTTCTATGAAAGTATCATATGAATTTATGGAAACAATTTGCAATCTAAATTCTTGTAAAGAATTATTGGAAGATAACAGGGTGAAAGGATTCTTTAGGCACCAACAAAAACTATTTGCATGTACCGGAACCGTCAGCAGTGGCAAGGAAGGATGGATAGCAGCAACTATCTATGAAGCCATTCCGTTGGAGTTAAAGTTGAACTATCCGGAAGAAAGGTTCACAAAAACAGAAAGAGGTTACGTGGGGCGCGAGTTCGTGTACAAAGGAAAACCAATGTTGATGTTAGGTCCAGCTCAGGAGGTGAGGCCCAAGGGAAAAGCTGAAAAACAACTTGAGCTATTTTAATAATGATAAAGTCACCAGCCAATTTAAAGAAATACGAGACATTCATTGATGACCCTTGTTTCCCGTATTGTTTGGCCAGTTACAAAGATGTAAATCTTTATCCTTTGGCCGAGTTTTGGGACCGTGGGAAACCATATCTATACTGCGGATCCGAGAGCGGACCGGAAGGCAGCTTCTTTTGGTATTACTGCCTAACACAAAAGAAAAAGTTCAAAGTAGATATGGGCAAACCCAATGAATGCGAAATCAACTTTAATTCAAGTATTTTTTCGTTGTATGGAGAATGGCCACAGGAACAACTAATAGGGCTGCAGCCATTTAAGTTTTTTAAAAAAGGAGATGCTTCGGACCATGGCCATAACCATAGGGCCGCTATACTTCTAGTCCATGAATTCAATAAGGAATGGGGGCTTTTTCGCTTTGGGAAAGGACAGTTCCGAACAGTCTTTCTTCCAGAGGTCTATTCAGAACTAAAATTATTTTAATGGAATGAAGACATTACTATCCCTCTTTGATTACTCAGGAAATTGGGCAAGACCTTATTTCGAAAATGGCTGGAACGTCATTTTGTGGGACAGAAAGCATACATCCGACCTTTACTCAAGATTCAGTAATATAGAGGATGCCTGTGCAGACTTTTTCTATGAGCACATTTTTGATAATTATGGCACGGTGGATGGAATTGTTGCCGGTGTGCCTTGTACTGATTTTTCATCCAGTGGGGCAAGGTGGTGGAAGGAGAAGGATGAAGCCGGTATTACCGAAAAGAGCGTAGAGCTGGTGCACCAGACATTGAGGATAATTGATTTGTGTATGCCGGATTTTTGGGCAATAGAGAATCCCGTAGGTAGGATAGCAAAGCTCGTTCCCGAACTCGGGAAACCATGGTACTTTCAGCCCTATTGGTATGGAGATGCATATACCAAAAAAACAGGCCTGTGGGGAGACTTCAGGCCTCCTCTGCCCACAAATATGGTCGAGCCAAAGATTTACACAAACTCCAAAGGACAAAAGGGGTCCTTTATGTGGGCCAAGCTTGGTGGCAAATCGGAAAGAACGAAGGAAATTAGGAGTGAGACTCCGATGGGGTTTGCCCAGGCCTTTTATGAATCAAATCATTGACTATTTTTAAAGATGCTTATCACAGGTAACTATGAAAAACAAATTAGACGCTTTTCCACACCAAATCGATTTCAAAACCAATCATACGCCCTCACTTCCGGTAATGGGATGGATCATGGAAAACAGCAGTAGGGTAGAACATCTTTTGGATGAAGAACCAAGGATTTCTAGATGGTGGTTCGAGGATATTGGGAAAGCCCTGGAAGCCGTTAATCGAATCATCGAAGAAGATCCTGCAGCAGACTATCGATGGCTTTGTCTGGACCTGGATGCCCTGATAATGCAACATGGAGATTTTTGATATGGCTAAGAACTTAACCCTAATGGACAAAAAGGTTATTAACGAATGCATGAGGACACTTGCATCGGCAATGATGGTGAAGGATAGCAAGACGGAAGCATGGCTCTATTTTCAGTTCGAGGATTTGGTTAATGAAACTTTTGGCGAGTCAGTAAACAATAGTGATATTGGAGGTTTTTATGACGATAAAGAACTACTGTTTGAACGGTGGCACATTGCCCGAAAAGAGTATTTGGAAACTATAAACGAAACCAAGGATGGGGCACGATGAAGATGGCTTTTCCACAGGTATCAGGCTATATACTGAAGGACTACTCCGGAAATTGAAGAATGAAGGGGAAGATGCCGTGCAAAAAGATTTAAAGAGCATTTTTGCCGATGATACATTGAATGTATTTCCGGAAAAGCTTACCAAGAAAAGTCTGCGTAAGGCGCTTATGGGCCTTAAACACGATGAAGTGATTTATAGGGATAATAAATTTAACAAAGACAAAGGTGAAACACTTTGAAAGGGCGCAGATTGCGGTAATTTGGTACAACAGGGATGGGGAGAATCTGGATGCTGAGTATTGCCATGATATAGATGATGGGATAGAAATGGCCAAGAGGGTCCTTTACATGGATTTTGACAAATGTGTAGCCAGGTTTCCCGACGATGTAATGAAACACGCCACACATTATGCAGATGTGCACGATAGTCTCAATAGAAGCTGTTATTTCCATCGTATACGAATTGATGAAAACAGGGGAATCACCATCACCAGGTTAAAGGAAAAAAAGTCATAAGAATGAATTATCAATACAAAGTCAATTATCGAAATCAGAAAGACGGCAAAGAGGAAGGTACCGGAAATATTAGCGATATGCAAAAACCCATACGAAGGGATGTTCTGGAGTTGGTTTCTTCTTTAGAAAAAGAATATCACAATAAACATGTACACATTACCGTGTCAACTGCGGATTTTGACATTAGCATTGTGAGCGTACAAGAGATTTAGGTCTATTCCGTAATGACTTAAAATTGATAGCTTACCGGAAGAATTACACTTTCAGTCCGGTATGTCAAAACAGGATATCGGGTTAAGAATTGAAACTTTAACTGAATATGATAACTACCAAGACGAAGAAGAACTTAAACAACCAGCCTGAGATTAAGCTTTCGGTCTGGCAAGGGATTATTTTCAACCGGTCATTTGAGGATGTTGGCGAACAACGTTTGTCCGTTCAAAGGAGCAAGAGCATGTATGGCAAATTCATGCACGAGAAAGGGTATGTGGTTTATTGGACAAAGTACAAATTTGACCATGATTACCTACCAATTGGGTATGTCAACCATTTTCTAAATTTCTAATCCCATGGTAACAGTAGGAGTCGTTTTTGAACATCCGGATTTTAACTTTTCAGGAAAAGATCATATTGCCACTTTTCTGACCGAGCCATTATTTGATGATGAGATTACCTTTGTTATCCCCGAGCACGAAATGGACGAGGATTTTGCAAAAGACTTGAGCCTATTTAATGGGGACCTATTCAGGGTAATAAGAAGGAGCCATGTATCTGGTAAACACCCAAGGCTATTGGTGTTCCTATCTCCAATACAGTATTGAATAAGTTTTCCTGTCCTTTTACCCTGAAACATGGAATGCATTTTGTCGAAATTTTGCAAAACAGGCCCTAGATAGGCATAAGAATCACCCTACTTGAAGCGTTTATATCTAGATGTCTAGTCTTAAGCCAAATATGCAGGTTGTACAGCAGATTCAAGAAATTTTGAAATCTAAGGGAATGTACAATCAAAAGTACATTGAAGAGCTTAGCAGTATCAATAAGTCTGAGCTGAAGAAAACAAGCGCTTTGTTGTTTGTCAAGAGATCCACACTTAAGAAAAAAATTGCAGCACTGGACTATCTATTGGAAAAGCAAGTTCCATAAAAAACGCAGCCGCCACCGCCAATCCCGGTGAAATGAATCCATTTATAGTTAAAATAGTTTGTGGGGAACGGTAAGACCGGCTGCATTGTCTTAATTAGGGTTGGCATGCGCCTAATCTAAGAAGATACCATAGCCCCACCAAGTAATTTTCTTACAAATCGTCCAAATGCACTTCCCTTTGTTTAATGCATTTCCAATATCGGCAGTCCTTTAAACATTTTCTAAATCTAACAGTCCCCTTCCCTCCTATCAAGATAGATTCAGTAAAAATCGGAACCACCGCGGGTCCCCCAATTTTTACTACCGGCAGGATCTGCCTAATTCCATCTTGATTCCCCTTTTCTGGACTGTATTTCAATCGGAAAATGTTTAATTAAAACCGATATCATGTATTTAGAAAAATTGATCAAAGATGAAATCTACACGAAAACAGAAGTGAGGAACCTGGCAGGGTTAACCGGTATGCCAACGAGAAGAGGGCTGGAAAGGGTAATCACCTCGAATGGCAAAATTGTCAATGTAGTCTCAAACAGCTATGGCCACCTACCTAACCAAATTTTCTTCAAAAAGGCTGAAGAGATGATGCAAAACTCCGGATTGAACTTTGAACTGCAAACAATCAACCGAGATGACCGAGCTTTCGTAATGGAGTTCATCATAAGCGATAAGTCCCAATTCACTGTAAAGCACAAGGACGACATTATTCTACCGATGCTGCGGTTCAAGAATTCCTATGACGGCAGCGAAAGAACTTCAGGACATTTCGGATTTTACAGGATGGTATGTTCCAATGGCTTGCATGTGGCCAAGGCCAACATACACTTTTCAATACGACACACAAAGAACAATACCCACCTGGTAATGCCGCGCTTGAATTCACTTTTCAACAGGTTCATGAACAACGAGTTCTATAGCATTGTCGAGAAATTCCTGAAGATGCAATCCGTTGAGCTTCTCGATACGAAGAAATTTGTACAGGAGGTACTGGAGAGGACCAAGCTCTTTAAATACGGGTGTAGTGATAAGAACATGAATCCTTCAAAAAAAGCGAGAGAAGTTCTAAAAATTTTGGACAACGAAGCTTTGGCCATGGGAACCAACCCAAACCTATGGTTAGGATACAATGCCTTCAATGCCGTTTTACACCGGAATATGAAAAAATCATTTTCTCAGCAAGAAAAATTGGACAAGGTACTGTTTGATGAAATTCTCGAAATGGCATAGTTTGCCAGGTCCGTCCGGAACCTATTAATCCGGACAATCTTTACGCTCCCTAATGATAATTATACTATAATACCGACAGAAAATACAACGGTAATTACAATACCTACAACTTAACAAAAAATCCGCGCGTTCAATAATTAACTTATTGAAAATCAATTTAAAACAAATCATCATGAAAAATGAAGACAAATTGCCCACAGTAGATCCAATCCTGGGCCTGGCCAAAGACAAAGCGGGAATAATCGAGGTTACTGGATTTATTGAGTCGTCCGATGAAAAAACGACCTCATTCGTTATGAGCCGTAGAAGCTTATGGAGAATGAAGATTGATACCAAGGAGATCGTCCACTTTCGGGAAGGAGAAAACCAGACCGACCCATGTACGCTCTATATAAGAGAAAAATGTAAGGTAAATTGTGAAGCAAGGGTCAAACAAGAGTTCATGATAGGTGAATTAGCAGATGCAGTAACCGATACGATGGCTTCTGCTGGTGGTGAGGAGAGCACCAAAGATTGTGGATGTAATCAGGGCGCGAAAGCAAAGAAGATAGATGAGTTGGATTTAGGGGACCCGGAATATATCAGATGTTCATCTCCATGTTGGAGACAATATATAAATTGTGCTTTCGGCAACAATCCAAATAAATGGATGTGCTCATACATGCTGTGGTTGTGTCTAGAAATGTGTGAGAACCCCATAAAGTTTCCTTCTCCAAAGCGTATTACTATTTAAGCTAGTTAAGCTAACCTAAGTTGGCCGAGCAAATAATTCACCATGGATTGAATTATTGTATAAATTTGGAATATATCCTAAAAAATGGCAATATTCCATAAATACAAAACAATTTATACTAAAACAACGGTAATAAAGGAGCTTATGGAAGAAATAGGAAGGCATGAATACTACAGGCAACTTCGTTTGAAGAACCTGGAGGAGAACAAACCCATTTTAATGAAGAATTTCTTCCTTGAATCCAAGATGGATGGAATACATCTTTGTTATAGATATCCATTGCTTACATGCTCAATTATGGTAGTTGATGATCGATACAATTCATTACCAAAAGAAGGGTGGGAAATAATGAGAAACGAAGAATTTTAATAAATTAAGGGAGAAATAATAATGATTTACAATGTGTTACGATATTAAAGCACAGCTTGAAACACAACTATTAAGAGCAGAACGAGACGGGGATGCACATGCAGTGGAAGAAATAATGGAGCGTTTGGTACCGTTTACGGACCTTCCACTCCATCACTCAAAAGGATTTGATCACCCATCTATCTTGATATATACCGATGAAGACCCATACTTTCCGAAGGTGTCAACCTGGGGTCTGGTTCCTGAAGATGCGAAAGACAAGAGTTTCTGGAACAATACGCTTAACGCCAGGGGGGAAACCGTTTTTAAATTGCCATCCTTCAGAGATTCCGCTAAGAGAAAGAGATGTATTGTTCACTGCGACGCATTCTTTGAGCATCACCATAATGGTGGGGCTACATACCCATTTCATATAAGAAAAAAGGACAAGCAGCCCTTGGTGTTTGCCGGTATCTGGAGCGAGTGGCGGGATCCTGAAAACAATGGTCTTTGGAATACTTTTGCCATAGTTACAACCGAACCAAATCCATTGATGTCCATTCTACATAACAACCCAAAAGCAAAGTTTGGACCAAGAATGCCAGTGATATTGGATGAAAGTTCCCAAGAGGAATGGATAATGCCCTATGATGAAAAGAACTGGGAGGCACAGAAAAAACATTTGAAAGGACTTCTTAAGCCCTATCCACAAGAAGAATTGGAGTTTCATACGGTAGATAGGCTCCGGGGGAAAGCCTACCGGGGGAATGTACCGCAAATAGCGGACAAATTTGAATATACCGATTTTAACATAGATTATACCAAATGGGCCTAGTGACCTCATAGCTGCGAAAAGTGTCAATATAGCTCGGAGGCATTGAAAACATTAGCTTTCCGCTTTGACATCGTCCCAAAATTGAACAAAATGCCCAATTAAATTACCTAATTTATTATAATACAATTTTTTACGGACGCTAGCCCGTTTCGGGATTACACTACCATTTCATGGCTTTTAAAACGACTTGGGCGCAAAACGGTTAATGGACTATCTTTACGGAAATAAACCGATTATGTTTCTTTCCATTTTCTTAAAAGGCTCAATGTTCTAAGTATTCACTTAAAACATTGAAATCGTGAAACATGCAAAGCGATTTATAAAAGCTTTTGGTCTTACCCAAGAGGGGCATATTGATTTTCCTAAGAAGATATCCAATATCCGCATTTCAAGGATTGACAACTACCGTAAGATGGGTGGCTGCTGGTTCTGTTTCCCTCATGGAATAGAGACTACAAACTCAAAATTTTCAAAACGCACCCGTAACTGGAAAAAATATAGGAGAAATCAATATAAACTTTGATTTGGGAGTGAACGCATAGCGGCTGAAACCGCCCGATGACCACATAGCTGCATAAACGGAAAACTTTGCTCGGAAATACCGAAAACACTGGTGTTTATCGATTAATTAAATTCCCCAGTTTTATTTATTGGTCTATATGGATGTAATGTGCAATAGGGTTTATTGAACGTACTGCCCAAGTGTTCTATTTTATGTTTATGCGATAATGAGATTCCTATTTTGTTTATTGGAACAACCACGGTAAGCTCTTTTCAGTGTTCTTGTCCGTGAAGGAGTTCCAAATGCAATTCAATGGCTTCCTTGATATTATTCTCGATTTCAGCTCTATCGGCACCAGCGGAAGTACACCCGGGAAGTTCCGGTACATAGGCACTCCAACCATC
The DNA here is from genome assembly GCF_050617915.1 of Flagellimonas flava. Lineage (GTDB taxonomy): Bacteria > Bacteroidota > Bacteroidia > Flavobacteriales > Flavobacteriaceae > Flagellimonas > Flagellimonas flava_A. Next base: position 6,299 of record NZ_JBODQE010000017.1, on the reverse strand, counting down.
GCTGCTCTTCTCATAAATAATTTCGTATTCCATAAATCAAATTTAGGATATGTTATTTCAAAAACCTCAGATAGCTTTCCGGACTTTGTAAGAACGACCTGGTAATGGTATAGTGCTCCGTTTCCTCCAATGATACCTTGTTCATTCCTTTGTCCGTCACCTCATAAATATTTGCTCCGGGATACGCCATAAGCATGGGTGAATGCGTGGCAATGATAAATTGGGACATATGGGCCTTTAAGTGTGCTTGGATGAAATAGAGCAATGACAACTGTTTTGATGGGGACAATGCTGCTTCGGGTTCATCCAGCAGGAATATCCCACTTCCATTTATGGTATCGTCCATTATTTTCAGATAAGCTTCCCCATGTGAAAACCCCTGAAGGTCTTGGCCGTAGTTCTGCCGCATTTTATAAATCTGATAGTTTTGGTTATCCTTCATTTCCTGGATGATACGGTCCGGAACTTCACCATAGATATCCTTGAACGACTCGTGGAGCCTGGCATCCTCCCTATCGATACTGTTCAAGAGATCACCAAAGTCCTCTGCCCTGAAGAAAAATCCCCTTGGCCTCTCAATTTTCCAGTTCAATTGCAGATAAGGTCTCAGCGAACGGGCCGCCTTGAAACAATTCTTGCCATATCCGAACCCGTCCATATGTGGGAGTTGTAAACGAAGTGCCAATGTTTCAAGTAAAGTGGACTTCCCCGTTCCATTGTCCCCTATAATAAATGTGACTGGTGCGGACACATCGATATCCTTTGCAAACTTGATAGCACTGACATCGTAGGGAAACGGATGGGTCCGTTCCGCTATAACGCTAAGTGACGATAGGTACGGCATAGATCGGTTCAGGGTTTAACGGTTGAATCCGCCATTAGTGATTTTTCCACTCTATAGAAAGAGGTCTTTCCCAATTTTGCCCGCTTGCATGCATTATCGATTGAGACCCCTTGGTTCTCATAAAGATGTTTGGCGTAGTGGTACTTTTCAATTGTTTCCACTTTTGCACCCTTGGGCCTGCCCAAAAGCTTGTTTCGTTTTCTGGCATTGTCCAGTCCCACTTTGGTACGTTCACTGATTAGGTTTCTCTCGAATTCCGCAACCGCAGCAAAGATTTGTAGAAGAAATTTCCCATTTGCCGAAGTCGTATCGAATTCCGGTTCGCTCAGACTTTTGAAGTGTACCCCGGCCTCGTTGAAGCGGTCTATGAGTTCCACCATGTTTCTCAGGGAACGGAAAACACGATCGTTTTTGTAGGTAAGAATGGTGTCCCCCTTCCTCATGTATTTGAGCATCTCGTTCAGGCCCTTTCTATCATCTCTTGTACCGCTGGCGATATCGGTATAGATTTTCTCGCAACCCTCTTTTTCGAGCAAGGCAATCTGAGCTTCCAACTTTTGTTCGGGTGTGGACACCCTGGCATATCCGACCGTCATATTTGGTTCCGTAAAAGGTTATATAACGAAACTACTAAAAAGAACGACAAATGGAACTGGAATCGGATTCTTTTCGATTATAGTTAAGCTGTTCCGTAAAACGGCCAATTTATGGAGCGGTTCAATCATCAAAAGGACTTGTCACATTCAACAAAGTAGGTTCAGTAACTTGGGTATAAATCATGGTCGTCTTAATGGAATTGTGCCCTAAAAGTTTTTGGATGATTCTAATATCGGTACCATTTTCCAATAGGTGCGTTGCGTAACTGTGCCTCAAGGTATGCGCGGTGATGTTTTTATTTATTCTCGCCCTTTTGGCAGCAGCCTGGAGAAGCTTGTTGAAACTTGACGAAGAATACCTGTCTCCCTTTTGGCCTTCAAATAGGTATCGTTTGGGCGTATATTCTTTATAGTACTCACGAAGCATTGACAAGGTTTTTTCAGATAAGGGTACTATCCTGTCCTTGTTGCCCTTTCCTGATTTAATATGTATCACCATTCTGGATGAATCTATATCCTTGATTTCAAGTGCAATCAACTCGCCTACCCTTAAGCCTGCACTGTAGACCACGGCTATCATGCTCTTATGCTTGATGTTGTTGGCTTTTTCAATGATTTTAAGAACTTCCTTTCTTGCGATGACTACGGGGAGCTTATTTGGCTTTCTACTCGGAAATAGATATTCCAAGTTAATGTTCTGACCGAAAATTTCTCTGTAATACAGCTTCAAGGCCATCGCTACCTGTTTCTGGTAGGAATAGGATACTTTCTTGGTGTGTACCATATGATAGAAGTACCTGTGAAGTTCGGTTTCATCAATCTTGTTCAGTGGCTTTTCAAAAAATTGAGTCGCCATCTTTACGATGGAAGAGTAACTCTCTATAGTGTTCCTGCTATACCGCTTAACCTCCAATATTTTCACAAAATCAGGCAATGACATAATAATATGAAGATATCGATTTATAGTGAAAAAGTACTATTTTTATCCAACATCAATATGGTTATGCGGAACTTTCCGGATATCCAGTAGTCGATGGCCATATCCCTTCGGGAACGCAAAATCACGTACATTGCACGCTTCCCTTTTGCTTATCGCCATCGATGGGCTTTGTACATTACACCCCATACCTAAGGAAGTTTTCCCTAATTTTAAACTGGCACTGGAGCAAAAGGTACGGCCATCGACTACACTTATAACCTATGAGGCGTAATGATGGCTCCTGGTGAGGCACGCCTCACACGCCATAAACAAAGCCCATTACCCACAAGCTGAAAACCAGCCGCACATTTTAGCACATTCGGTTTTTTGCCGATACACAAAGCCAACGCTGAAAAAACCAAAAGAGCAAAAATTTTCCCACCGCTACGATTTGGATAGTTCAAATAAAAAGTCTAATTTTGTTACTTATAGTCAACAGAAATAAAATGAATAAAAGCATAATAAATGAACTACTTAATTCTCACGAGATAAACCTCATTGAGAAACATCTCATTTATTCTTTTCTTCAAAAAAACGATTTAGAATTAAGCAAAAGTCCGATAGTTTCAGAACTGTTAGCTGATTTTAAAACGGAACCAGAAATTTATTTACTTGTTTCAACTCTTGAAATTAAAGACTTAAAACTTTTAGAAAATTATCTTGAGTTATTAATCCCAAAAAACGACAGAAAAGTAAACGGAGCTTTCTTTACTCCTACTTATATCGTTGACTTTATTATTAAAGAAACTTCACCAAAAAACAGAGATAAATGTTTAGACCCAAGTTGCGGTTGTGGAGCATTTTTAATTGGCTTGGTAGAATATTATCAAAAGACTTTTAAGAAAAGCGTAAAGGAAACCATCAAAGAAAATATTTATGGCTCTGATATTTTAGATTATAATGTAAAACGCTCGAAAATAATCTTATCACTTTTTGGACTTCTAAACAATGAAACTATTGAAGATTCTGACTTCAATATTTATAATCAAGATAGTTTAAAAGCAGATTGGGAAAATGAATTTGAAATAATTGTTGGAAATCCACCTTATGTTAAATTCCAGGATTTAAGTGACGAAAATAGACTGTATTTAATTGATAATTGGAAAAGTATTGAAAACGGAACTTTCAATTTGTATTTCGCATTTTTTGAATTAGGTCATAAATTATTGGCTAAAAATGGAAAGTTAGGATATATTACTCCAAATAATTATTTTACTTCGCTTTCAGCCTTATCACTTCGTCAATATTTTTTGCAAAATAAATGCGTAACAAGAATTGTAGATTTTAGGCATAAAAAAGTTTTTGATGCTCAAACATACACAGCAATTACTTTTGTTAATAAAAAGGCTAACGATTCTATTTTATTTGATAAAATTAAAAACGAACAATCTTGTTCAGATTTTTTGATTTCAGCAAATGGTTCGCCTAATTATTTAGAAAATTTAGATGTTAGTAAATGGAGACTATTAAAAACCAAGGAACAAGAAAACATTAAAACAATTGAGAGAATTGGGACTCCAATAAAACAGTTATTCAATATTGCAGTTGGAATTGCAACCTTAAAAGATGAAGTCTTTTTTGTAGATTCTGCAAACGAAAAAAACGGATATTTAACAAAAACCACAGAAAACGGAACTTTCCTAATTGAAAAAGAAATAACGAGACCTGTTTATAAAATATCTAAATTTAAAAGTCAAAAAAATATTGAAAACAATACTTTAAGAATTATTACGCCATATCATACAAATTCCAAAAATGCAGTTCCAATTTTGGAAGATGAATTTATATCTAAATATCCTAAATGTTACGAATTTTTACTTTCAGAGAAAGAAAAATTAGAAGGTCGTGGTAAAGGGAAAAAAGTATTTTTTCCTTTTTATGTTTGGGGCAGAACGCAAGGAATTACGCGTTTTGGTAAAAAAATATTAACCCCAACATTTAGTAAACATCCAAGATTTCTATTCGTTCCAGAAGAAGATGCCTATTATACAAATGGTTACGGAATTTATTTTGACCGAGACCTTTCTAACAAAACAACATTGTTTGAGGATTCTACTCACGAACTTTCAAAAGAAGAAAACATTTTAGTTGTACAGAAAATTTTGAACTCTATTGTAATGGATTATTATGTAAGCAACACAAGTGTTTCTATTCAAGGAGGATTTCCTTGCTATCAGAAAAACTTTATTGAAAAATTCTCCATTCCAAACTTCACAAAAGAAGAAATTCAATTATTAAATAGTCTTGATGACAAAATGGAAATTGATGAATTTTTAATTGATAAATATCAGCTTAATATTCCTGTTCCAAATCTCTTATCATAAACTTCCGTCAACCTATCAACAAAACCATCATAACTCAAATTCGTCATATCCGCAGTCGAACCAGCAGGTAAAATGCCATCAGCATTTAATTCTGTATTATTTCTATAAATCTTAACAGGAGTTTGAGAAAAATCAGCCAATATTAACGCTACTCTCTCATATTTAAAATCGTCATCTCTTTGACTACTTCTCATATTCAAAGCTGCAAAACCTTTAATATATCTTTCAATATATCTACCGACAGAAGCCGTATGAGGCTTATATGCAACATTTCTTAAAGCTACTTGAGCAGAATCCAATTCTCTAACTGAAAGTAGATAAACTTCTCCTAAAACCATTTTAGGCAGTCTTCTGTGCAAATTCAAAGGTTCGGCATAAGTTCTTTCGTACATAGTATCAATATTATTACCAATACTACTCAATTGACTTCTTACATTTACTGACAAAATATGCTCTGTAAATAATTCGCCATAAGGTTCAGTAACTCCAGTAGCGTACAAGCCATTAAAATCTAATGGTTCAACAATTTGAGGTTTATTATTTGGGAAAACACAAATATCTTGTTTTTTAAACTTTAAAAATCCTGCTAATGTCTTTTCACCATTTGATTGACCTAATGGTGGATGAATTAAATTGGCATTAACGCCAACGTTTATGAGTGAAGTTTTAACAACTTCGTGTAACATATTAATAACGCCTTGCGACCTAATAACAGATGTTTTTCCTGCAGTTCCATTTGTTGTAATTGCATTTTCTACAGTCGTTTTAATATTATTTACGCAATCTTGTAATGTCATATAAATATCTTTGAATTGAAAAATGTAGTCAAGTTTTCTCCTAACGCAATAGCAATTTTTTCAATATTAACTATTGAAATATTTCTCTGTCCGTTTTCGACACTTGCAATGTAGCTTCTGTCTAAATCAGACGCATAAGCTAAATCCTTTTGAGACATTTGTTTGACATCTCTTAATTCTTTGATACGGTTTCCTATTTTAGACTTTATTTCCACGATTGCAAATTTGGGGAAATGTTGACTATAAATCAAAGACTATAAGTAACATCTGAAAATAAATCCCACGCATAAAGCCATACACATTTGCAATTCGCTTCAGCCATACATAAGCAAAAATTGCAAAAGAGTATGTCTTTGCCAACGCTGAAAAACAACCTGAACGGAATAAAGCCAGTGGGTAACAACGTATATAAAAAATAGCGGGTTTAGTGCTTAATCAAAGTGAAAATCATATATTTAAAGTCTGTTAAAAACCGAAAAGTTAGTGCTTAAAAATCCGCTACTTTTCATATACAAGACCGTTACCCACAAGCTGAAAACCAGCCGCATATTTTAGCACTTTCGGTTTTTCCCAACACATAAATCCAACGCTCTAAAAACCAAAAGAGCTAAAACTTTCCCAAAATTCGTAATTATGTATTTAAGTATTTGCTTAAATACATAATTAATTATATATTTGCACCCACTAGTGTCTACTATAAATTTTAAAATGTTCTTTGAAATTATTGATAATTAGAAAGATATCACTGTTTTTTGACGG
>NZ_JBODQE010000016.1:0-30839 GCF_050617915.1 Flagellimonas flava | reverse complement strand
TGGATTAAATCCGAGCACTTAATTTGCTATGCTCAGTTTAATCCGGCGAGGGTGGTTCAGTTTGCCCGGCTCATCCACCCAATGGCATATGCATGGCAAAGGTGCCTTTTCCTTTAGTTCTTGAAAGGTTAGTTGTACACTTGAATAATCAAACCCAATATGTTCCGCGCCCTCTTCCAGACTTGTCAGTGAAATTCCAATGCTTTCCGAGTTGCAAACCTCTCTTAATACATCTTGGTCAACATTTTTTCCGTAATGTTGGGCCACTATCATGAGGGAAGTTGGGCCACAGTCGTTTGTGTCCAGTTGTAGTATTTCAGGAAATTTTTTAATCAAACTCATGATATCTTTAAACCAAGATAAAAATGTTGTTAAAACTTAAGGTTAATCTTCACCTTTTTACGATGAAAAGCATTTTTAAAGGTTTTTTTAAGCGTTTTATAAATTGAGCATGTTCTTAAGTATTGCGTGATCCGGTTTTTTGTTTCGATCCTGGGATTTATAAACCTTGCATTAACAATCGGAACCACTATGAAAAACAGGATTAGAATCGTACAGGTAGAAAGTAACGGAGTCTCTCTCGAAGCATTTTTAAACGGTGCATCGGTGAACAATGAAATTACCCGACCATACAATGGCCAGGTAATTCCCATTAACAGTGCAGTTGCAAATAGAATGCGAGCATGAGTAATCAAATTAGTCGATTTCATAGACTCGCTTATTTGCTCTTTCATTCTCAATTGTTTCCCTCAATTCGTTTGGGAAACGCTTATCGTTTCTTATGCCGTTCATAAAGATGGATCTATTGAACTTATCCGATGTAATCAAGGTAATGTCCATAGTTCCAATGATTCGTGATATTAAAGACCTATATCTCTTAAGGTCTTTGATTCTATAATACTGAACATAATCGTTTTGAATGCTGAAAATTCCTTTGGATATTTCAATATGCTCATTGTCAAATCTGTATTTTATGGAACATAGGTAGGCAACCTTATAGAAATAAACCACTAAGAAGATTGTAAACACAAAGTATCCTATCAATCGGAATCCATTTGCTTCAAATTCGTTGAATACCGGTACCAGTCTAATCGCCAACAAGGAAAAAATTCCCAAAATCGGGATGCTTGCAAACTTTAGAAGGGCATACTGGAGCCTTGGTCTGTATGTTTGGTTTTGAATATTTGTCATAAGTTGAAAACTTTCCATTTTGTCATTTTTAGTAATTGCCAATTGGGTAATGTCTTCACGAACTAACAAGGCATTTCCCATATTGGCATAGTTAAAATCAAGGACCAAACGTTAGGCATAAAACGCTACAATTTCCTCAAAGTCCTTTTCTATCATATCAACCAAGTCATAAAAAAAGTACTTGGTGCTCAAATGAACATTGTGTTCGTCTCTATTTTTTTTTGCCACAGAAAACAATACGTCCATATACATTTTATAGTATTCATTATTCACGGCGATAACTAATTTGAAAATATCATCACCTTCAGCATATCTTTCACTTTTTGGTCTTTTCCCAGACCTTTTTATATGCTTTATAAATCCTACCGGTGCACCATAGTAACTGTTTTCGTTTTCCAATTTGTTCTTAAAGTAGTTTAAGCTTAACCGGAACAAATCATTTTTCGTAAACCAATGGTTGCTTAGGCACCTTATAAACTCATCCGATAGGTTGTTATATCGATGGTTTAGAGTTTTATGAATCTTCCACACAAACACCTTCTTATCTGTTGTCTTGTTCTCTTCTTCTAATTCTGTGTCAATTGCTTGCATCTCTTTAACTCAATATAATATTGTTATAAATATAGTTTAAATAGTTTAAAAAATATATAATATTTATATTTTTTTAAAGTACCTTAAAGGCCATAAATCTTTACTTATGAAAAAGTTCATTCTATTCGCGTTCTTGTGCATATCGGTAAGCGTTTTTTCGCAAACCGAAGAGGAGGATTATTATGACGACCCAACGGATGAAGAGGCCCCAGACCTGGATCCGGATGTAGATGAAGACACTATTGATTATCTCTTAAACCTTGCTGGGGACGAAAGCACGAGTGGTTACGATATCAACGAGGAAACCATTTTGTATTTAATTGAAAACGGAATAAGCCCATACATAATTGAACAATATCTAAATGGGGTGTCGGAGCCATATATTGATGATATCATCGAGGGGTTGCTTTATGATTACGAGCGCGCTTTAGCTGATGAAATTTTTACGGACTTGACCGATGGGGACGGTGAGTTCGACTTCGATTTACTGGATCATCTTAATCCGGAAGATATGGCCGCAGCCACCCAATCAATGGAAGATTTGATTGCTTACTATTCCCAAGGGGACCCTAACGCCCTGAATCTCGATGCGACCAAAATTAAGGAAGGTTTTCTGCAATTCATAAATTCCAATAAGAACTATCTTATAACCAATGCAGAATATATCATAGTCTTTAATCTGATATTGGACTTGGTAAACAATGATTTAAATGTGTTGGAGCTTTTAAGGGTAGCTGGACTTCCTACCGAGTCCATCCTTGGCAATCCCATAACGCGGATTTATGACAGGCACATGACTTCCCATTTGGAAAACTTCAGGGAAACCATAAGCCTTTCCAAGCTGGACAATTTAGGTACCGGGTTTGACAATGCGGTAAGAGACAATTTTGATCCGGACCTCGCTGATATGATTCTCAATGGCTACTAGACTATTTAATGCCTTAGCGCTTTTACTACTTTGTTCCGGATACTTGTACGCTCAAAGGAGCGCCCGCACACCCGAGGAACAACTGTATCAATTGCATCGTGAAAATCTTGAGGAGTGGAAAAATTCTTCAGAGGTCCAAAAACTACTTCAAAAACACCCCCAACTACAAGAAGTTATCTCTGGCATCAACCCAAACAAAGTTGACCAATCAGATAATTATAAGGTGATGGGTTTTCTCCAAATGCTCACTTCAGAGGAGCTTCTTTCGTCCGAGGTGGACATGATGATGCAAATATTGAGTCCCGAAAACGTTGGTTATATTGAGGACTTCTATTGGATGATAATCAATTCCCCAAAATCAAAAAAGGTGGCCGACTTAGTAGTGGACCACCTTCAGAACATTCGTCAAAAGCTTGAAACCGAAATTAGTTCATTAAACAAGAATTAATTTACATCTGCTGGGTCTATATCGAAGCTGTAAGAAACGTTATCACTGGTAGCAGTTTGATTGAAGGTTTCGCTCTGTACGGTTTCTCCGTCCAATCTAATAACGATACTTAAAGTCATATCGCCAACATCCATAACCCCAGGTTCTGGCTCTCCAACAATTAATGTTCCCGTTAATTGGGTTGCGGAACCTACTCCAGAGATGGTACAATTCCCAAAATCCGAAATGTCATAAACGATAAGATTAGGTACATTTTCGTCGTTACAATTGCTAATCTGAGTGCCGGTCATCGTAGCAGTGATTGAAGATAGGTATTGCCCAAAGTCACCTGTTTGGGTGAGTTCTATTTCAAAACGTCCGGAGCTGATTTCGTCGTTTGGTGCTTCATCATCACTACATCCAATAATAACAAGGATGATTAAAAGAGGTAAAAAACCTCTGAGTCTTTTACTATTAATTTGATATGCCAATTCCATTTTTACGGTTTATAGTTTTTAAATCATTTTTTGCCATCTTCCAGGCTTCCTTTTGGTTGTTGGCCAACGGGCCAACGTAGTCAATCATCATGGTTTTCCCAGACGCGTTCTTATTCTCAACTTTTCCGATTACATAGACTTGATTGTTTTTTAGTTTTCTTAAATCACTGTTTTGAAGTTCTTTTTCTACCAAAAGCTTATTCTTTTTGTACTGTTTTGGATAGCTTGTTAAGGAACTTAAATTTCTTTTCCAAGCGGAGAAAACTGCAATTTGTTCCATGAACCTAAATTCCTTTTTTGTGAACCTTCTTTCACCATCCATAAAAAAAGCCTCTGGCGAAGCATTCCGATATTGATTCTTGAAGTCTCTAAATTCCCTGGACAATAGATTGTCAATTATAGCTCTTACCAACATTCTCAATCAATTTCGTAAACACCTTTTCGCGTTCGGTTGATTTCCACCAACTCTCTAAGGACTTCGTGGATGTTGGTACTGGGTATTGCTATCATATGAAACAACGGATGCGATTTATCGGAGGTAATTAATGATACGTGCATTGCAGTCAAGAGCCTAATAAGGAATGGCTTTCTTACCATAAGATCCTTGACACGATACAGCTCGATAAAATCAGAGTTGATCGAGAACACCCCTCTTACATGTTCAATTTGTTCATCGGTTATTTTGTACTTATGGGAAAGGATATACGCAACCTTGTATAAGTAGATACATAATGCTATCAGGAATATACCCGCAACGTAGGGGTAGGTTTTGGTTTCGTCCAAAGTGGCCCAGATTAAATCCGTCCTTTGAAGATAGTCCACCAGGTAATAGGCAGCGACTCCGATAATTGCTAAGCCTAAAAGCAATCCTGATGGTTTCAAAATCGCATAGAGTGGTGTGGGCTTCAGTGTAATTGTTTTCTTTTGCATAATTGCTGTAAAAATGAGTCGTAATATTTTAAAGGCTTAAGTGTTTTGGGGCCCAAGTCGTAGTGTTTTCGGTAGAAATCAATTATTAGGTTCCGCATTGAGAAATAATCGTATTCTCTAGTTTTTCCTTTGAGGTTATTTACCTGAATGCCGTCAAATCCTTGGGATATTTTGATTTCCCCCGCTTTACCAGTATAGGCCAATAAAAATTGTGCATCCTGTAATGCCGCTAATTGCCCCTTTCCAAATGAGCAGATTGGTCTTGATTTTGGGAACATGGTTTTAACAACATCAACATGTTCTGTTTTAAAGGTCTTTGGGAATACAACCAAGGCTTCATAAGGCTTTAAACCATCTTTCAAGGATAGGTATGAAAGCGCTTCCACCGGACAATTGAAAATATAGACACTAGAGGCCAATCTAACGTCCTGTTTCGATAGTACGATTAAGGCCAAAGTATCCACTTCGCCCTTGGTTCTATTCATGGTTTCCCCGTTGAAGCAGATTGAATAGGCCTTTACATTGTTCAACGGATTATGGTAAAGGAATTCTAGGCCTACCGCTCCCCCATTGTATTTGTATGAATTGATATGGCCTTCAAAAAAAGCGAGCGCCTTCTCTGTGAAGCCAATGGAATTAACAACTGGGTTTTGCAGAATATCAGTATGAGAATCCATTTTTCTGTTTGAGAGATTGTTTCTGGTCGTTTTGTTGTCCTTTGTCCAAAACTTTCCCAATTTCTTTGGTAAGGCGGTCCATGGTAGTCTCTTGTATATTATCCGGTTTTTTAACGCTGCTATATGATACCCTACCATCAGCTTTAACGCTCTGGATCACATAGTCGCCTGACTTCTGCGCGAAGGTAAAAGTGGTCCCTGCTCTAAGGTCGGCGCCTTTATTACGCTCCTGCTGGATATTCCTGGGCTGCTCACTATAACCTTTTGAAGAGCTAAGGTCCATTTTAATGTTTTTTCCTCCTACTGCTATGGACTCATCCCTTCTAATCTTGGCCAAATCGTTTTTGGTCAAGGGGAAATTTAAATCCTTTGTATTTACCTTGAGAACCTCATTGGTTTGCCGATCTCTTTGGAATATGTAATTGTTCTTTTCCCCGTTCTCGTTCTCCATCTGTTTTACAACGGTTCCTCCGCGCTCAAGCTTGTTGGATTCATTGACAGTAAGGTCTTTGACCCGTTCCATCTTCTCCCTTACGGGATGTACTTTTAATCCGAACTTTCCGTTTTCCCTTACTTCATTGGTAAAAGACAGTTTTACGTCTTGGGTTATCGAACGGTCTTTATCCAATTGAATGGTAACCGGCATTAGCTCCGATCTCTTTCCGGACAATAATGCCACCAACAGGCTCCGATTGTCGATGAGCTGCCGTTCTGAAATGCCTAATTTTTTAAAGTCCTCCATCGGGACTTGATTTAGCCCACTTATCATAATTTTAGATATTTTGATGTTGTAATTACGTCTAAATATAATATATTTATATATTATGGTAAAATTATTTTTGTTTTTCTTCTCATTTGGCTTTATTGGAACCGCCCAATTCAATACCGTGTACAACTCTAACGACGCGGTTACACTGCAAACCATTGAAAAAGAAGTAGCCATTGAAAATGCAACTGAAGAGCATGGCCAACAGGTTAACAGAATGTATTCGTTTGTCCTTCCCCTTGACACCATTCGCATCAACAGCTATTTTGGGATGAGACTCCATCCAATTTATGGGGAGCTAAAAAGGCATAACGGTATTGACCTATGGTCTGAAAATTCAAATGTTTATTCAGTTACAAGCTGTATCGTAAAAGATGTGGGCTACTCCAATAGCTTTGGAAGTTATATAAGGTTAGTTTCAGGAGATATGGAATTCGTTTATGCGCACCTATCACACGTATATGTTACCAAAGGAAATTTTATAAAGTCGGGTGCGCTGATTGGAAGGACGGGAAATACTGGAGCTTCAACAAAAGATCATTTACATTTCGAGGTGCTGTTCAAAAACAAACATTTGGATCCCTTGGCCTTTATCCGAGATCTTCTTCAGATTCACGAATTGAATCCTTGATCTTGTTCAATTTTTCCAGCATATCCACCTCGAAGTAATCAAGCTGTCTTAAGGTTATGGCATTGTTAAGGCTAGCCCTTTGTTCCTCTTCCCCGACTTCTGTTACTACAAAATCCTCCGAAAGCAAGTTCTCGACATAAAAATGTTGGGAAAAGAAATTTACCAGGCTTAAAAACGTTTCTACCGAAAACTGTGATTTTTTCTCAAGAAAAGATATTGTGTTCTGTCCAGGGAGATTGCATTCTTTTGCAAGGTCAGATTGACTTAGCCCCAGTGTTTTTCTATAGTGGAGCATCCTTTGAGCAATTTTATCCCTATCAATTGGCATGTTTTACCTTTCTATATTGCCTCACAATATAATCAACTTCTGATTTTATTTTTAGCATATTGGTCATTAAAATCCTGTTTTTTGATTCCTTGTCCTCAAATGTGTAGTATTTAGGGAGGGGTGGATATGCTTGCTCCTCTTGTTCTACTTTTTGCTGGTCGATAAGGATTTTGCACCGGTATGTATTTGGGTTTTCATTAGTTTTAGATTGAGTGGCAAATCCGAAAGCCAGCTTCGCCACAATCTCTCCCGTGCGTAGGTCTGCCACCTTACTGGAGGGTATCAAATTATCCATTTGTTCCCTTACGCTCGTCGTTGTTTCTCGTCTCGAAATGTTTACCCCTTTGGCCAATTGCCTGCTCTTTCCAAAAAGTCGCTCCAGCCACATCAGCGTATCTTTACTCTTAACACTACCGGAAACAACATTCCCGACCACGCTTGTAATGGTATCCGCAATCTGTTTTCCGTACCCCTCTACCAATTGGGGAAGCTCTTGGAAACCTAACATCACGGCCACTTTATTGCTTCTGGCGGTGGCTATCAAATTTTGAATCTTATAGAAGAAAATGGTTGACAACTCATCCACTACCACCGCACATGGATGGTTGCCCTTGGTGTTTATCTGTTTGGTCAGTGTGTTCAGCAATAGTGAATTTATTGTTGAATTGGTTGCTTCTGTCTTGGGAGAATTCGCAATTACAAAGATACTTGGACACTTTGGGTTGGATATTCTCAAGTCCACGTCATTGTCGGAAAACACCCAAGCTGCCTCTTTCGTGTTGAGCTTGCCCAAGTGCACCCGTAATGTACCCAATTGGCCCTCAAGCTGCGCGTAGGTTTCGGTTTGGTGTGCAGAAATAAATGGGGATAGTAGTGATTCCAGTTCAGGCTCCGAAAGGAGCACGTTAAAAATATCATCGTATCCTTTGTTCAAAAACGATAGGACATGCGGAAGGGTAGAGTAAATGCCTCCTTTGTATCTAGAGAAAAAGAAAAGTGTTGCTGCCAAGAAATTTATCGCGGATTGGGAAAAGAATTGTTGTGATCCCCCTTCAGCGGCCTCTGACCTTTTTTGAAGTGAATTTACCAGTGCTGCTGCCGTCTCGATTGCCGCAGCAAGCGAATCTATGTACTTTGGCATTAAAGGGTTGACCCTTCGACTATACTCAACTCTATCAAGATTGACAACATGGAACTTAAGGTTCTTTATACCTCCAGGCCTTCTCTTGTTCAACCTATAATGAAAGTAGGACAGTTCGGTTAAATCTGGATATTTGTAATCATAAATAAGGGCGGTGAAGTTTTTCTTTTGCCATTGCCGGATTGAAGGCATTATGATGGAGTAAGACTTCCCAGATTCCGGTGTTCCTATAACTATGGTACCCCTAAACGGATTTGTAAGGTTGAACCATCCCTTGCGGTGCTTTCCCTTATAGTAATATTCCATCGGTAAATTGACAGAATATTGGTTCTGTTCAAGTATTTTGTTCTGTTTGAAAGACTCGTTTTCATCATTGAACTTGTCCCCTCCCAATTTGAAGCTTATGATTTTGCTGAAATTGTCCAATCCAATATGCATCAGCAGCACCCCTATTATAGAAGAAAAGAAGTAGAGATAGGACCAGTTGGTAAGCGTTGAAAGACTTACGGAAGTATCCATCCCAAACGCCACAATACTTGAAAACAAGATTAACCCACCTAGAATACCAGGTAATAGTATATGCTTGCCAACTTTAAGGTCAAGATCTTTCCTGGGCTTTGAGCCAATGCATGTAATCCCTAGTAGAACTAATGTGAATGCCTTTGAATATAGAATGTTCTCATAGACTAATAGGCCTTCCATCTTCTGCAAGACCGTATTGATAGGCCCCAAAAAAGCGCTTCCCAAAAAGATAAAGATGGCGAACTCAATCAGGACCGAGAGATAAACAAACCCTTGGAAAAGGGCGAACAACTTGTATAAGGCCTTGTTGTCCTCCATTAAATTGGAATCTTTAGCGCCAACAGGACACCATGCCGAAAGGTTCTATCGGCCCCAAACACCAACTTTGTGTCTTGCTGTATAGATAGTATTAAATTACCTCTAAGCACAAAAGAAAGTTCTATTCCGCCACCTGCAGCAATCGCGAACTCTTGTTGTTGACTTCCTCCTAAAACACCGAACCTTAAATTTGATAGGACATCGCGGTTTCTGAATAAAAGTGGCTCAAAGTAAACCCCTCCCAAATAGGCTTCTTCATTGCTCCCATTATTATCCAGGGTGGCCTCAAAAACGATTTCCCAGCCTTCATAATATCTGTTATTGTATTCAATGCCAAACCTTACCATTCCTGATTCTTGTAAGGTTACCCCTGCCGATGGTATTACATAGGTGTATCCGGACTGGGCAGCTCCCACGATAGGTATCAAGAGGAGCAAAAAAATGAATGTTCTCTTCATGTTATTAGCTTTTAAATGCATCAGCATTGAGAAGGTCGGAATAGGCTATATCCAATCTGATTTCCCTCCCTGAAATTTGGTCCTCTGCTACGTTGATGGTGAGGGTTTTCCCATCAGGAAATGTAAATTTCTTGAACACAACAATGTTGCGATGGTTTCCTTTGAACATTTCATCGCTTTGGTGGGAGTATTCGGGTTCCACTTCCACATCTTGGCTACTTCTTTTCCTTTTGACCTTTTTATCCACGATTTTATAGCGGATTTCATCAATGGAATAGGGAATGTTCGTGTTGTTTGACAATGTATAATCAAGAAAAATATAGTCTTCTACGACCCAAATGTTATTTAGTTTCAACCGTTGTCTGAACTTCTTGCTTACCACGGAGTTTATGGATGATTTGGTAAGCATCATCTTTTCGGCATAGTCCTTTATTCTTATTGAATTCAGTGTTTCATTTTTATTGTCGAAAGTGATTTGTCCATCGGAAATCTTTACACGTTTGTCCGCAAGATCCGGGGAAGGTGTATATTTCAATCGATATTGCCTAAATTCAGCTTCAGTGATAACAGTTAGAACCCCAAGATCTTCACTTGTTGGTTTTTCCGGCCGAATACGCAATACGTTCTTCAAAGGGAAATCCCCTTTGACCCTATCGGTCGAAAGGTCCATGTAATCCAGCTCATAATCGCTTACAAAATGGGTCGTTACATTTTCATTCAGTTTTACGATTGGGATATTCTGCGCGAATCCTCCCATTGAAATCATAAAAATCAGTAATAGTGCTATTTTTTTCATCGTGTTACTCGTTAATTAGATAGACTTGTGTGTTATATTTCAAAAACGCCTTGTTCTTCCTCAAGGCCTTGCTTACGGCTCTAGTAGCGGAATTTATTGACCTGGAAACGGAGCGGTACAGTTGCTCTGTTGTTCTCCCTTGGCCTTGTTGTCCCTGGCCAATCCCTGCCCCCATAGTGTTTCCGCTTTGTGCTGCAGAAATTCCCAAATCGCTCACAAATTGCCGAAACTGACTATCAGGTACATAAATTCCCCGTATTCCATCATTGTCATATAGTGTTATTTTTACGGGCACAATGGAGTCTGCAACCACTATGGAGTTGACATTGATTTCTACCCTATGGGATTCAAATCCCTCGACCTCTCCATATATGTATTTACCCTTTTTTAAGAGATAATCATGGACAAACGTATCTTGCAATAATCGAATTCTGACCCGTGAACCCTCATATACCTTGACTCCCTCATCAAGCAAAGCGACAATCTTCTTCTCGGCATTGTTCTTTTTTACGGTGTTCCAGAAACCTGAATCATCGTTGTTTCCCAAACTTATCCTTTGGATAACCTTTTGTTCGGTTTGCTCCTCCTGAAGTACGGGGTCTACCTTTGGTTTAGAGGAGGCATACTTTTCGGGAAACTGAATAGAATCTATAATCCGCATCTGTTCAATGAACTCATCCTTCTCACTCTTCTTGCTTCTTTCAAGACCGGTGGTGGTGTATGAAGGACTTCTCCTTTTTTTGGTTCTCGGAACAGTTTGCCTCTTTTTCGTAGCCGATTTCTTTTGATAAGCATCCTTTCGCTCCTGGATCAAGTTTTGGAGCGAATCAATCTTTCTCTGTTCTTCCGGTGTTATTACCTCACTCTTCGCAGTTTCTTCCAGCTCCTCCCCTATTAGATTTGTATTGGAATGCTTTCTTTTTTCAATGAGTTGCTTTTTGAAAGCTTCAAGCTTTCCGTCTTCTTCCTCATTGGGAAGCATAGGTTCCGGTATTTCGGAGTTAATCCCCGCTGTGGTCTGCAGATTGGTTACTTCTACTTCTGGTTTGAACCTTGCAAACGCAAAGTTCATCAATGCTAAAAATGGAAGTATCAAAATAGGGATGATGTACTTCGGTCTTTTAATATCAATTCTTGCCATTGTTCTCTATGTTTCTGATTTTGTTATCTAGCTCTTTTAGTCTTACCGTATCCAATTCCTCTGCCTGGAGCAATTCTTCAAGCTCTTTTTCAGCCTCCATCAATTCCATTAGGTTGTTGTAATCGCTTACCACATTGCCTCTTGAGAATTTTTGTTGCTGCCTGTTGAAATGATTTTCCATTGAATCTATCGAGGCCATCCTATTGATGTCCTTTTTACTGATATAACCGTCATTTACATGATAGGCTGCTCCGATGGCAATTAGGAAAACCATGGCCAAAAAAATCGACTTGGGATGATTTTTGACCCATCCCCTGAATGCTTCGGAATAGTTTTTTTTCTTCTCCATTAGAATGATTTCTTTCTTTTGTTCACTATATCCTTGTTCATTACCGTTCGCCAATCCGTGATAATGACTCCATGTGGATTGTTCTCCGAACGAATGACCTCCATAAGTTTACCGGTGGTCTGGAGCTGTCGGTAAATCAAGCTTGATTTCCTATCAATCCTTTGCTTTCCGAAATATTGGAACTCTAGGGTAACAGGATCCACCACAACGCTGTCGGTTGCTATTGATAGTACTGCCGAGGAACTCATGATTTGATTGTAAAAGCCGCGCTCTCTTAGATTGTTGTATTCCTTTAAACCAGAATCGTCAATTAAGTACATCGACTTCTCAATGTTCTTTTTGATAAACTCGTTATCCGGAGGAACTGTAAAGAACAAATGGTGGAACATATTTACATGGCTTTTGTATTCCACCTGACGGTTTTCCGCAACGTCCGTTCTTTTTAATAGAATCGGCACACCGTTGTCAAGGACATAAATTTTACTTCTCTCTTCTTTAGCGCTGCTGTAACTCAGGTACATTGCCCCTACAGCTATTAAAACTGCGGCCAATAATCCCATTACGACTGCGAAACGAGCTAGTTTTATTTTGGTTTCAATATTCTTTATCATGGTGTTAAGTTTAAATTGCTGCTTTCGTTACTGCGGTTCCTGCCGATTTCAATGCGTTTGTGGCTTTCCCTCCTAATTGCCCTGCGGACCCCATAGATATTATCCAGTTGCTTACAATTGGAATGGATAGCATTCCAAACGCCCCGATGATCAATGCCACCAAAAGGGAGGTTTCTGTAATGTTGGGTTGAACCGCATAGGAAATGAATACGCTTCTAGGGGCCTCGTTCGTTAGGTAATCCAAGAACGCTACCTCTCTTGTCAAGGCGCTGTTTACAAAAATCATAGCGGTGTTGATTGCCAAATGTCCGAGCAACCCATATAAAAGCACTGAAACGAACCTTGATATCCATTTTAAGTATGCGTCCTTAAAACCAGGCACAATGCTAACCGCAAAAGCGAATGGACCCAGTGCGACAAGAATTCCCCCTATGAGCGCCTTTAGATAGAAAATCAAATACATGCACGCTTTGAAGAAGGCGAGCACAATCCACTCTATAACCGAGAACATGAGGTATTTGATTTTGGCAGTTACCATCACCCGTAAGGCATCCAATCTGAGATTCAGGGTTTCAATACTTCCGAGTACGATATCCCACCATGCATTGTCTTCAGAAGCTTCCAAGCTTTCTTCGTACCTATCAGCATCAGAATTTATTCTTTCTATCAAGGCCGTATAAGCTACCTGCCTTTGTTGAAAAAGTTCATTCGTCCTGTTAATGGTATTCTCGGTTATACCCTCACCGGTGTTTTCAATGACCTTCATCGGGAACTCAATCATGTTCACGAATGTTCCCCAGAACAAAATCACAAGCAGAAGCGCAAAAGGACGTACCAACGGCATGATATCCACATCGCTGTCCCCCACCATAATTCCATAGCCCTTAACACCAAAATAAAGGACCATTAAAATGGCAACCAATGATCGTGCATGGACCAAAAACGATCCCCCCATGGCCTTCATCTCCCTATAAAGTGCATTGATGTCCCCGAAAATTGCGGCATCAATAATTTGTATTAATTCATCCATTTTTTTGAATTTTAGCGTTCTTCTATTTCAAGTTCCTCTTCGAATATCATGTACCGTGAAATGTGCTGCAGTACAGCAATAAAATCATCTAAGTCCTTGATATAATTGTTTATGGCGTCCGATTTTTCAGCATCTCCTATATAGGAATCCTCAACTATGTCAATTTTCTCCCGTTGCATAAAGAATAGGTCTTCGATACGCAATAGCTCCTCCACCGGCATACCCCTATCCATAAGGGATTCCATTAAAAAATCAATCCGTTCATAGCGTTCCACCACCCTATCCTCATCAAAAAGAATCCACCGCTTTTTTATCACCTTGTCGAGAGCCAGGTTTATCTCTCTCCGGAAAATGGTATCAATCGATTTTTTCTGATTGTCCGTATAGTCCTTGGTTATTGTAGTGGACACCATAATCGGGGCCAATTGCAGAATATTTCTCCGGTCCTCATTGTCGTATTTTCTATAGGCAATCTTGAACCACCACCATGGTCTAAATCGGTTCCACCGTTTGTATACCCTTCGTTCAAAAGCATACTCCGAATTCTTCCGTTGGGCAGTAGCATCCTCAATCGGTCCGATGGAGAAGAGCACTGAAAAGATGATTGTTATGAGTGTTAAGCGGCTCATCAGTCTATCACAAAATTTGTTATGGCATCCCTTCTGGCCTGATTGATGGCATCCCAATCAACATCCACTTCGATAGCCAAAAGATCCTCAAGCGCCTCTACTATCTCAACACCGGTGGCCATTTCCATTTTTCGCATTAATGAGTAGGTCATGGTTCTTAATTGAACCATCCTTTCCAGTATATGATGAAGTAGGTCCATTCTTTCCTTGTTGTTCATTAGATTGGCATCTCCACCCAAGACGGCTAGCGCTATTTCGGCCAAAAGACTGGCGCTCTGTTCTAGCAAAAAGGCCTCAGCCTCTAGAGCAATGATCAACAACTCTGGGTCATCCGCTACTATCTCGGCCATGCGCCTTTGATATTCCCCTATCTGATCTCCCGTTCTGACTATTTCCCGAATGGTCTGTGCATCATTAATAAAGGCTTGCACCGTCGATAATGATTCGTACAACTTCTCCTGAAGCCTTTTAATGGCATCGGTTTCAACTGCAATGGTGGTCTGCAGACCCATAATTACAGCTTCGTTATCCCTTATTTTCTTTAGGTTTTCGTTTTCTACGTAATGGCCCAAGGATACCGCAGCAACAATCGCAGCGTCTCCAGGTGATTGGGAGAATACATAATTTATTGCCATCAACATGGCCATTACCAAGGGAATGATTCTTTTCATTTTATATTGCTTCTTTAAGGTTATCGTTGTCGTTGTCTCTGACTTTGGCCAGTACGGTCTTAACAAATGCGGGTAGACTTTTTCCACTAGTTTTAAGGTCTTTCACGAACTCTTCAAGCCCTTTCACGAAACTTCCGTGGACCTTGATGTATAAATCACGGGCATCCTTTTCTTTGCGTTCCGTGGTATAGGTCAGGTATTCTTCAAGGGACACCTCGATTCCGTATACCTCGCCAGTACTACCCCTCTTGAAATAGACCTCCTTGAATTTTCCCCGCCCCATTCGGTTGTTGAGTTTATTTATCGTGAAAATCTTTCTCTTCTCGGTTTCGCTAAGGGACAGAAGGTTGGATACTTCATCATAATTGTCCTTGAACTTGCTTTGGTCAAGCAAGATGATAGTATCGGAATTGTTTATGATTGCATTCTTGACAATGGCATTGCCAATAATATCCTCCAGGTCTTGGGTCACAACGACGGCTTCACCCCAAAATTTCCGGACCGTTTTGTAGACATAAAGTATATAAGAGGCCATCATAGGTGAGGAAATGGCCTTCCAAGCCTCCTCAATGATAAGTGCTTTTCTCTTTTTCTTGTGCCTCATCTTTTGTATGAAAACATCCATGATGATGATCGTTGTGATAGGGAAAAGGATTTCATTGTCCTTGATGTTGTCAATTTCGAAAACAATGAAATCTTCATCGAAAAGCGAGTTGTCCATTGGACTGTTAAGGGTCTTGTCATATTCACCCCCTTTGTAGAACTTTTTCAATATATATGCATAGCCGTCCACATCGATGTCGATGTTTTCAGTTTCTTTTATCCTCTTCAGTTTCTCAATGGAAAAATCATAGAAGCTATTGAACCCAAAAACAAAACTTTTTTTGGAAAAGCCCTCGTGGTAATAGGCAGAGATAACCTCAATCAATGCGCTAGTTTCCACTTGGGATATAGTGCCGTTCGTACCTTTCCATAGAACCGAAACCAACGATTTAAGGAAGTCCCTTTTTTCTTCGTTGTACTCTTTTTTTTCAAACAGAAACGGGTTCATTGTTATGGGCTTTTCATCCGTGTAGGTTATGTACTTGCCCCCGTAGTATTCACATAGCCCAGAGTAACTATGTCCGGTGTCGATAAGAACTATGTCCGTATTCTGTTGGAAATATTGTTTTATTAGATTGTTCATACAAAAGGACTTTCCTGAACCTGATGGCCCTAAAACAAACTTGTTCCTGTTGTTTATCCTACCCATTTCCATTGGCAATTCAGAAGTGTCTATTGCTATCGGAACCCCTGACCTATCGGTCATATAAATCTTGAAATCGGAACCTTCATTCTTTTGGTTCGTCTCTTTATAAAAAAGCGAAAGTGCCGGTGAGGAAGTGGTAAAAAACTTGTCATAGTGTTGGAGGCTTACGGTATGGCCAGGAAAAATGGCCTTATAAAGCTCAAGCTGATTATACCCATTGTCGCTAGGAATAATACCTACTTTGAAAAGCTCTGCCTCAATATAGTTGACTGACTTGGACACTTGCTCCCTATCACCGAACAGGTGCATATTGAAATGGGAGTAAACTAGCAATTCATTCTCCCTTGTAATCAGCTCAAGAACATCGTCGATATCCTTTATGGCCAAGTTGTTCGCCGGATCCGGCATAGAGGTGTGTTTCTTCTTCTTGGCCTCCAGCTTTATTATCTCCTTTTTTTGATTTGGAATCTGGATGTATTGATGATAAATCAAATGATCAAACCCGGGAGTATCATAAATGAAACTGAATAGGTCTTGAGGGTACTCATAGCCTAAATCCATCGTTGAGTAAGGGGAAATCGTTACGGGCATGTTCACTTCATCAATGTTTATCAAGCTTATGGAACGCGCCATTTTATCCCCAACAATAAGCCCATCAGCTTCGGATTGGAAGTTTTTAAGACTGTAGCTATCCTTATCGAACTCAAACCCCAAAAACCTTGATATTAACTTCTCAATTTCCTTCTTCCCCAGGATCTCAGGACGGAAATCATTTGATTCAAAAATCTCGTGAATCTTATCAATTTTCTTAAGGAACGTATCGAATTCCCTTTGGTTAAATTGATACCATGTGGTCTTTGTGATATTCTTCGTAATACAAAAAATCGTCTCTGTATCTCTGTAAGGCCTTCCTTTGAAATGTTTAAAGTATTTTTTTGAGAGGAAGTCATCGTTTTCGGGTTTCTCTCTGAAAAGCTTCCTACTGATGATATCCAATTTTTGAATCGCATATCCCTCACCAAGTATCTTTACGATGTTGCTCATCAAGGCATGATAATCATAGTAGAGTTCCTTTTTTGAGGAGTACTTGATAATCGGGTTCGTTATCCTGAAAATAGTGCTATAGTCCCCCAGTTTATGGTAAATAATGGGATGTTTATCCTCTTCGGATATACCTAAGTAATCCAGTTTGAATACTTTCATTTGATAAAATTTAAGTGCGTTCTAGAAGGATATCCTCTAGCGAATTTTTTTTAAGTCCAGCGTATCGGCTAAGTTTTTGGTCTTAGGGAAAAGGAATGTTCTGGTTTGAACTTGCCATACTGTTTCCTTTTGGTGTACATTCCCTCTTTTTGTTTTCTTGACAACAGGAATAGACCGACCCCTAAATAAAGAATCATGAATATGATGCCTACCACAATGTTTATTGAGACTACCATAATAGTTGCCAAAATGAATGAGGAGAGCAAAATTCCTAGACCCCAATAAATATACCTTCCCTTGAAACCCTTTAGCACAAGGGGCATTTGCAGCCCCTTGTAGACTAAAAAGCTTTTATCAATGGATTCCATCTTTTAGGATTAAACTCCAAAGAAACCAGTGATAACACCGCCAGCGATCACCAAGAAGAGACAAGCACCTAGCCATCCCATAATTTTCTTGGTAACATCCTGGTCCCCGTTGTTCCATGCAATGTAGACCCTAATCGCTCCGATTAGTCCAACAACTCCTCCAATTGCAAGGATTAAGTTTCCAACTGACTCGACCCAACTCCTCACCTCGGTGTCAGCAGCATTGATACCCTCGACACCTTGTGCTTGGGCTACAAATGCTATTAAGAAACCCAGAACGGTAAGAATGGCCGTCTTGCTTTTGTTCAAAAACTTGGTAATTTTCATGATTCAAATAGTATTTAAAGGTTAATAATTACTTATAGAAATATGGCTCTAAGGGCAAGGGCCATTATTAGGATGAACAACCCTCCTCCAAAGAGGTTGGTTACTTTCCTCTCAATATTTCCGACTCCAAGGTGCCACTGGTTATAGGTTTTAATTGATCCGAAAAGTGCCAAAACTGCTCCTATGGCAATCGTTAGATTGATCAGTGGTTCAAACAGTGGGGTGAAAGCTCCGCCCTCGATTGAATATTCTACATCGGTATCTATTAGCTCAGGTATTTCATCATCGGTAACATCAATATCCTCCTGCCCATAACCAACCCTAACGGACAGGAGGAGTATCAAACTAACCAACATCAATATCCTGGTACTATGAAAAAATGACTGAGCTCTTTTCCCTTGCATCCTTTATAAAACTTTCGACATCAAAACCTTGACCTTCAACATTCCGGATTTCTACTTCCTCTTCTTCGTTGGAATTTTCCGGAACTTCGATTTTCAAGACTCTGCCATCACTTTTTTTTTTGAGTTTACTTCTTCTACCACACTGACCACCTCTTCTTCCTCAACCATTAGGTCCCGAGCTGAATATGTATTGTCATTGACAACTGCTGGCCCGGACTTACCTTTAAGCAAATCCAACATTATGGTTATGAAAAAATAGGCGGCGTAAACACACCCGACGACTTTAAAAAATGTTATCCAATCCATCTTACAAGAATTTGTTTTTCTTAACTGTTGCTTTTAATAATTCAGAATTCTCCTCCAACCATTTCTCACCTAAAAAACTGAACAGATCGCCAATCGGAATCTTATAGTTGTCCTTTAGGTATCTAAAGGCTGAATGTACTTCCTCGTCCACGTAGGCAACTTCCACTTTGTTGTACCCCTTTTGTGAAATTTCGTTTTTGAGATCGTCAAAAGGCCCTACGGCATCCTCTGCTATCTTGAGCGTGGATCCTGAAGTATTGGTGCTTCTGATCTGGTTGATGATTTCCTCTGCTTTACTACTTTTCATATCTCAATATTATATAATAATTATATAATGACAAAATAATTTATATAGTAATTAGATATTTTGGGAAAAAATAATTAAAGAACCCATCAAAAACCTCCATTTGAATCTTACTCAGCCCCCTAGTGGTAAGTCTATCCATGTCCACCCTATCATATATCTTGACCGGAGCTATTTCGCCATATATTGAAAGTTCGATATCCACTTTCTCTTTGGTTTCTACCTTGGCAGTCTTTTTGACCCTATTCGCCACAAAGACTATCGGAGCTTCCTTATTGATGTGTTTCGCTACCCTAGCGTACACCATCGTGGACTCAAAGGCTTTCTTCTCATATGAAAATGGAATCAGGATGCAATCCACATGGGAAAGAATATTGAGGATATCGGGATTGTCCAAGTTACCTGGGCTGTCAATGACATAATCATGCTCGTAATCATCTTTGATGCCATCTAATAGCGTTACCGCTTTATTAAGGTCATATCCAATAACCTTGTATGGAGGCTCCCCGTCCATAACTTCATTTTCCGTCTCCCATTGATTTAAAAAGCTTCGCTGAAAATCTAAATCTATTGCGACAACGTTTTTCTTTTTTACCAAGGAGAGATAGTTGCAAAACAGAATCGATAATGTTGATTTGCCCACTCCTCCTTTTTGATTTCCAATTAAAATTCTCATAATGACTGACTTTGATTTTTTCTTTTCTTTTTGTTTGTATTCTTCTTACCAGGTTCGTCCTCTTCAGAAACTTCTGATTCCTCTGCAAATAGTTTATCTATAAGGCTTGTTTGATTAGTACCGAAAGACTGTTGTAAGGTCAATGGTTGTTCGGGTTTTATTAATGTTTTTTGGGACACTTCTGTTGCCTCTACATAAATCGACTCAAAGCGGTTATCCGTATCTAAATCCTTTTTAAGCAAAACCGCATTTCCCTCATTCTTGTCAAACAAAAGTTGATCGTTCCCAACTGCATAGACAACCAGGTTGTTTTTGTCCAAAAATTCGCGGGTCCCATTTTTACTGTGGTGGATGGCGATGGCCACCAGATTTTTATACTTCATCAAATCAAGATTGGTATCAATAAGAGGTTCCGTATCCCTTACTCTAAAAATCTGGGCCAATGCCGAAGAACTGTCCTTTGAATATGCTGAAGACTCAAGTATTACTCTTCGATTCTCGTTCATCCACAAATCCCTGATATCTGAATTGGAAATTTTTGATACCTTTTCATTTGTCATTTTCAGGTACACATTCCCCCCTTTGTCAAAAGACACCCCTATCCTATCCCCTTCCTTCTTTATTCCGGACCAATCCAAAGCGGAATAATTGATTTCGGACAACATACTCGGAACTGCCTCGATTAACTCTTTTCTTTTAAGCGGCTCTAAGAGCGCCTTAAGCGGGAATACTTCAGAACCTTTTAATACCGTTTTGGTAGGATGGTCAATTAAAGTGTAACCGAAAGGCTTGGTTTTTCCCTTGGCAACATGCTCCACGATTTCTAAACCATGCTTTTCGTGTAGGTGCTTTTTGAGATCATCATAATTCAATTGCAGTGAATATTTTCCTACTATCTGTTTATACTGTCCGGATTTTTTCTTGGAGAGCGGTTTAGAGTTCACTGCATCCTTGACAGAAATCGAATCAAATAGTTTCCCTTGGTAGTAGATCGATATATTATCGCCATTCTGTTTGGCTGCAATATCCTTTGTGCGTAATAAGGAAATCAATTGTCCTGGCGTGGAAATCGAATAGGACCGCGCCCACTCCAAAACACTCTTGGCATGTTTACCATAATCAATCCCAAACTCTTTCAGAATCTCTTGAGATTTTACTTTTTCAAATGAATCATTGATTTTTTTTCCGTTCCCATCGATTCTCGTGCTTACCATATGGACATGGTTGTTATTGGTATCGTTATGGAAATAAATCAGGTAAGGATTATTGCCATAACCCATTTTCTCCAAATACAGTTTTGCATATTCGACAAGTTGCTTTGGTGTTTTTTCTGAACCTCTGGCCGAAATCACAGCATGGAATTGTTTGTCCTTTACTTTGGTATTCGAACTGCTATGATATTTCAGATAGTTTATATAGTCTGCTTTTGTCGGCTCGGTTCCTTCTGGAAAAACAAAGTTTTCAGCAACTAGGCCTTCCGACTTTCCTTCAGCAATTTTATCCTCATTATAGCTCACCCCACGAAAGCTGCTTTGGCTTCCTAATATTTTAATAATCATGTATTGAGGGATTACGTTATTCAGGGAATACTATTTAATAACATTGATGTATTCCATTAAAATGTTGATATCAGATTTAGGCAATATGATATTGATACAATACCACAAAATCGGATTATTGGAATATCATAGTATGATACTCCTATCCTACTCGATAAAGCATCCGGACTGCCTCTATCATCTCTTGTTTGAGTTCAAGGTATCTCTCGATAAGATCAATAAGAGTCCTTTCGGTACCATCTTCCGTGTAGGCACCTGCGCCAATTTGGGTTACGATTTCATCGATAGTGGTGGAAACATTTAGAGAAAGCTCCCTTAGTTTACCTATTTCGGCAATTACAAGTCTAGGATCAGTGGGAACAGCAGCGCCATTTAAAAGAGCTCTACGCGCCCATTCGGAAAAATCCTTGCTTGTAGATGATTCAATTCTTGAATCCAGCCCCTCGCGCTCCTGAACGGTCATATAGACCTTATAGGCTTTTCTTGTAATCTCTGATTTCTTTCTAGGCATAAAAAAGGAGTTCCGACAAATCCACCCGTTCCACGGGCGAGAGGTAAAGAGGGCCCTCTTTACACATCTTGCCTGTATCGCGCCGCATTATTTTCCTTTGGGGTCTAGTAGCAGAAAATCACTTACCACAATCTCACAATCATTTACAGAACCCCCTTCTTTGTTCTCCCATGTACGATAGGTAAGTTTACCCTCGACTGCCACTTTAGAACCTTTTGTTCCGAGTTCAGCTAACAATTCGCCTGTCTTTCCCCAGACTGCCAGCTTGTGCCAAGAGGTATCTGTTACCTTTTTTCCTTCCTTGTTTTTGTAGGTTTCATTTGTGGCCAACGAAGCTTTGACCAACGTTTTTCCCGAATCGAAGTTGATTATTTCGGGTTCATTTCCAAGATTTCCAATTAATTGGACTCGATTTGATAGTGCATTCATGTCAAACAATTTTTAAATTATTTGACCAATATATATAATTATTATATTATTTCAATACAAAAAATACAATTACTATATAATTATATTATCATAAAATGGAGTTTCCCTTTAGTTTCTGGGAGATTACCCTCACTTCTATTACGATAAGCCAGACCAAGGGCAATAGCGATACCACGCTTACAATCTGGTTCCCAAGGACAAGGCCCAGAACGTAGAAAATGAGTGAACAAACCAGAACTGGTTTTTCATATTTCGTCATGTTCTTTTCCCAATCAGGCTTGTATTTCCTTTTTGAAGTAATCAGAAATTTGACGGTGAAAATGAAAAGCACTATGCCGATATTAAAAATGAGGATTTCCATGATATTTATTTTGTCTTCAATTTACGAATGATATTGAATGAAAAAAAGGAGTATATTTGAATGCCTGGTGAGGAAGGACAAAGAGGCAACGTGGGAACGTCCTTGAGAAGCGCCAAAATTCAGGCCGAGACGCATAAGTCTATGAAAAGGTTTTGATTTATCAAGGCCTTTTTTTTATTTCGGTCCTTACCATCCACAAGATTTTAATATGCTGTATAGCCAACAATTACGGCCCTTATTCGGAATTTTCTACTGATTTTGGTTCAAAGCCAACTAATCCAAATTAAGTTTGGTTCTATATTAAGGCTGATATTCCTCTAAAATCATTCTGATACCATCAAGTTCGTAATACAGTTCATTTGCCAGTTCACCGGTGGCATTGTCAGCCAGCTCTTTGACCCTTTCATATTCGTTCTCATAATGCTTCAAGTGTCCAATGGTTCCATGCTTAAACGATGTGTGTTTTACGATACTTTCCATAGAATTAGATTTAAGATTAAACAATATGTGCATAATCCAAATGCTTGTAAAATTTCAGCTCAATAGGAAACGGAATAAAAGGAGATCGTTTGCGATCCTGGTTATGCCGTAGTCTTTTGATGGGAATATTTTGCGCATTTACCTTCGCATCAATATTGTATTGATATAGGAATCTATGCAACCCATATATTTTTAAATCCTATGGAACATTTTCCCCCTATAGACCATGAAGCTCAAAGAAAAGAATTTTTTCGGCGGGGAACTTAAATTAATTAGTTTAGCACCTGAAGATATGTCAGGCAAGAATAGACAAAATCTATGGTTTTTTAAGACTAATGCATTTCGTGGAAAATGCTTAGAAAAATCCCGCAAATATTTCCAAAATTTTGACGAAGGATAAATTTTGACCTTAATAAGCGAAATTACGTAGTAATTTTAAGATATATTAGTTTAAGGTAGACACTTTGGCAGGGCGTTAGATGCAATTAACTGTAATACAGTGCTTTGAAAACGAGGTTTATCCTGCTTTACTGCAGTTGGGCAGGGCGATATTCAAATATTCGATACTTGGGCAGGGCGATAAGCCCAATTCGCGACACTTGAGCAGGGCGTTACCATCAGTTCACTACACTTCGGCAGGGCAAAACCCTATAATTACGACACTTGAGCAGGGCGTTACGTCATTTCAGCAGGGCGTTTTATGCTGATTTTCGACACTTGGGCAGGGCGATATACCTAAATACGCCACTTGAGCAGGGCGTTACTATACTTCAGCAGGGCGTAACCAATGGTTTAGGACTGCTCTAAGGGGACTTTTAAGTTACCAAGGACTATGGACAAAATCATCCAATTTTGCTTACTTACAACTCCGGAAAGGATGGCTCTAGGTATATTTAGGTAGGTTCAATGTTCTGATTTTATTGACTTTAGCGTTTTACTACACTTCGGCAGGGCGTTAACACCAGTATTTACGACACTTCAGCAGGGCGTTGGAATTGATTGTGCTAAAACACCTACAATTTGCACCAATAACTGAGACACTTCAGCAGGGCGTTTTCTGTTATCTTAAAATATTGATTATCAGTATTATACAGGTTCCATGGTACATTACACCCGTATCTACTATGAGACTTTGAGGTAAAACAACGACAGATGGGCAGGGCGTTAACACCGGTATTTACGACACTTCAGCAGGGCGTTGCCTCTTTAGTTGCGTAAAACTGGCCCTTTTTCACTCTCTTTTACGACACTTCAGCAGGGCGTTAAACGATAAATGCAACCAAGAATCCCAAAAACGACGGTTGAGAAGGGCGTTAACATCAGTGTTTACGACACTTCAGCAGGGCGTTAACGTGATTATGATAAAAAAGGCAGTAAAACAGCGAGTGGTTTCACGACACTTGGGCAGGGCGTTATTACTTCTTCATCTCCTGCAAGTGGTGAATAAGCTGGTAAAGATGTTTAAAAGTTACCTTCTTATCCTTAAAGTAGAGGACTAGCTTATCATCCTCAAATGAAATACAGTTGTATTTGGCCTGAATCTTTGTGGCATAATCCAAGACCTGCATGAATTCCCTAGAGTAAGCGTTCATTCCTTTTGCGCCTTTATAAATCTCAATGTAGGTGTCCCTATATTTAACCTCTTTTATATCTCTATCTTTTTCAGAGAAGAACCACTCATAAAAAAGTTCCTTTCTTCTGTCTTCTGAAAGGCCAACCATTTTACCCTCGTAAGTGTTGAAATAGGTTTGTACGAAGGCCCTGGTAAGCTCGGTATCAAAAATATTTTTAAAGGTTTTGGAGTCCTTCTGTCTCTTTTCTTCTATCGTCATCCTATCCCATGTAATCAAAGCTACATTATCAACCCTAACTTTGGTACCACTCTCGACAAAACCAATTTGGTCCCCTACTGTATTACTTGGATTTACCCATGTCAATTCCAGACCTTTGATATCCTCTCCAATTACCTTCCTAAGCCTATCAAATTTCTCGCTGACCTTGGACTTCCAATCAGAAAACCTTTTGTATTTTTTTATCCCCAGGATCTCAGCCAAAAGGTCAATTGAAAATTGTAAAGAATTAACCTCCTTTGCATTTGCGTTTGCGATTCGGTTCAGAATGTCCAAATAAGCATCGTCCAATTTGGGCTTTTTGAGAAGATTGTACTTCTTGATTTCACCTAATAGAAAATACTGTTTAAGATTGTTCTCGTATTTTACATTCGGTTTGTAGTAATAGATTATTCTATGCGTCTTACCAGACTTTTCTAGCTTAAAGGTTATTTCATCAAAAAAATTGAATCGGGAAGTGGTGATAATGGTTTTGTTTTCATCCTTGAACCTATAATCATCCACAATATTTTGATTGGTCAAAATATAAAGGGCGTTTTCCAAATAGGTTCGCCAGGTTCTCCACTCGGACATTCTCCCTTTGGGATCATTGCTTTCCCGTTCCATCTTTTCCTCGGCCCGTGGGTCGTGTTCCAGAAAATAGGGGTTTGGGTGGATCCTATATAGATGTGATTCGGTTAGGAACATGGATTTTGCAAACATCTTTGGGTCCAATCTGTAGAATCCAAAGAGGTCTTCCTCCTGATGGTTCAAGGCGGTGTAAAGAAGAACGGCCTTAATAAGTTTGGCATCCTCACCCAGTTCCCGGAATGACATAATGTTGAATGCAACATTCTTGTCAACCCTTAAAGAATTGGTTTCTGGCTGGTATGGAACTACGGGTAAGGTCATTTACGCAATCTAATTACTATATATTTTTTAAAAAAACCAACTTCGAATATATTACAATTTTATTTTATAGTAATATTCTTTCTTGGAGAAAGTAACATCTGAAGAATGGATTCTAAAGACATTCTCATCTTCAAAAATCACTTCTCCTTGCATTCCTTTAATGGCCTCTCCCCGCTCCATCTCATAAACATTAACCATTTTAGCTCTTTTTTAATCTTCCCAATCGAATGGCTTATCGTCTGAAACTATCTTAACATACTTATCAAAATCAGGGTAGTTCGGGTTCAAGAGATAATTATCCCCTTCACTTCTTGCGGACGGAACTTGCAATATTGCAATTTCATTTGATTCCAGGATTTCTGACCCAATTTTCTGTGAAGGACAATCATCACTGTCATATACATCCATGTCCCATGGCAATCCTGCCAACATTTCTCTAGTAATTTTTGTTATTGGAAGGTCATCGGAAACCTCGATTTCCACCCACACATAATCACTATACTTAGGGTCAACCCTTCCTTTTAGTTCATCTCTAACCGTATTCTTGGAATCAGAGGTATAATTTACAGCAAGTCCTTCCCTATTCCATCGACCACCACTCTTTTTAGCTCCTACCCCGTCCAATTTGTCCTTATGTCGGATTGAGGTGGCCCTAAAAACAATCATGAGTAAATCCCGTGTTCAATTCGGTGCATCCTTTTCCTAACGACATCAATACCGGATGGGGAGTCCAAGTAAAAGTACGGTGGAGTACCTCCCAAGTCTGGATTAGTTTTTTTGAGCCATCTTTTAAAATAAGCCTTGTCATTGAATACCACATAAGAATGATTGAACAACAAAAGTATTTTGAGAACATGCATGCTCTGTTGGTGGTTAAATGCTCTAGAGCTGTTTACCCTCTCCTCGTTTACCCCAATTATTTCAGACCATTGAGTCGAATTGAACCCGCACTTTTTAACTACCTTCTTGAACACTTTCTTAGGCATTTCGTAATTGAAGTCCAAGAAAGGCCTTAGTTTTTCGTCGTCGTATTCACCGCTTTCAATTATTTTTAAGACTGAGGAATCCAAAAGGGTTCTTCTCAGGTTTCTTCTTGTCGTGGCTGAAAGACTATCTGTATTGATTGTGCCTTTATTTAAAGAGGAGTATGATATGTCTACTCCGGAAAGCTGCTTGAAAACCTTAGCCATCAGCTTTTCATCCAGCTTTTTTAAATTCGATTGCTCCAAAACAATTTTATGCTGGCTGTGTTTTTGGATGCGTCTTGTAATCTTCTTGCCATATTGGTTGGCCACCTTTCTGTCATCTGCACCTTTTTTAACAACTCGCATTATTCCCAGCCCTTCTAATGGTAGCTGTTTCTTTACTATAACAGACTTCCCATCGATATTTTGTTCAACTTCAAATAGCATATATTGAAATTGCACTGTCTTTAGACTGTGCTTACCAATAATTGATTTTAGATTTATTGTTTTACCTGTTTCTGACATAACTAAATCTTTACACCGTTAGCCTCGGCCAATAATTTAAACGCTTCGTATATGGCCATGTCGTTGTTATATTTTGAATTATCAATCTTAATTGTGTTAACCACCCGATTAACAAGATTACTGGTATCATCCGTTATATAGAAACTACGATAAACCTTATTTTCTGCCTTAATCAGTTCTTTTTCAATTTTCCTCGTCGGACTGCTTTTGCGAGAAGTGGTTCTCCCCTTACTCTTCTGATTTTTTTCTTTCTTCTCCACTTCGTCCTTTTTAGGGACACTTAAGAGATCCTTAAGCCCTGCTGTATTTCCCATCTTATACTGCTTTTAATTGTAAATTTTTAATTTTTTTCAAAACTTCCTGGCCCAATTTAGCGTAGTCATTTGCCCCGTGGCTTTTTCGATTGAACTCAAATATTGTTTTCTTCTCGAATTGCGCCCCTTTGATATCCGTATTAGTTCGAATCATAGTCTTGAATAAGGCATCGCTCCATCCGTTTCTATCGAATTCGGCCATAATGTTCTTGGATATTTTTAACCGGTCCTCGTAATGAGTTACGAGAATCCCTAATAATGTGATATAAGAATTCGCGCCTGCATTCCTGAGCATGTTTATAAACTCAATCATATCGGTGACCCCTTGCATGGAGAAGGAATCTGCTTGTACCGGTATTATAACATAGTCAGAAGCACAAATAGCGTTTATGGTAATAATATTAAGGGAGGGCGGACAATCTATGAAAATGTACTCATACTCGTCCTTAAATCTTTCAATAGCCTTTTTCAAAAGATACTCCCTGTTTATTTGTGTCTGCAGGTGTACTTCCATTCCAGACAAATCGCCAGATGGTATTAGAAACAGATTATCTCTTACTTCAACAGGCTCAACCTCCTTACTAAAAAACATATCGTAGGTCGTTCCCCTTCCTCCTTCCTCAAATCTGTCATCAAACTGAGCCGTCAAATTAGACTGTGGGTCAACATCAATTAATAGTGTCCGTTTTTTGATGGCTGCCTGAGCCGCTAAATTAATAGTGGTAGTAGTCTTGCCTACCCCTCCTTTTCGATTAATCAATGATGTAACTGACATAAAACAAAGTTAACTTATTTAGTATATAAAACTTATTTGTGTTATAAGACAAATCCTTTTTGACGTTAAAGGTATAAAACTTATTTAATTTATATCATAGATAAATCAAATATCATTCCTTTATTATATATGTCTTATAACATTTATAAAACTTATCTATCGAATAGGCTTGCTTGTATTCCATGCTTGGTAGCCTCTTTCAATTCCCTTCTATAAAAGATTATATGGTTTCTTAAAAGGGGAACGCGGTTCAAGTAAAAATCGGCATCATACCCCATAGACAGGTCATACTCGCTTATCGCTTCATCTCCCCTTCTCATAACATCCAAGAACTTTTCCTTTGCTTTTTCCAAATCAGATTCAATATCCTCGACTTTCCTAGACATATCACTTATACAACTTATTTGTGTTATAAAACTTATACAACTCATTTTTGAGTTTCAATATGTTACAGTCAAAAACAAGGTTAACTTCTCCCAACTTAAAGCAAGTCCTATATGGTATCATATCGGAAGCGATTTCATTGGTGGACATATTGGTAAATAATATGCTAATGCTTTGTCCACTTGATTTAATGGCAATTTCATAAGAAGAATCATAATTTGGATTTAGAACCGCCATCGATTCACACAAATGCAGAACCAAATCAAAGCCCCCACAATAGTTTATCAAGTATCTTATCCCCTCTGTGGACCCTACTGGGCCTTTAGGGAACACAACGGGAAGTTTGGTGTCCTTCGGGCCATATTGATATAGCCTTTTCTCTAATTCGTTGCTAAAGCCCTTACTGTACATCTCTTGGAGTTTTTGGACTAACTACAATAGGGTCTATAACGAAGATGTTTTCAGGTGAACCCCCTACCAATCTATGTACTGTTAGATTTGTTCCAAGCTTTGTGGATATTAGTTTCTTTGGGTTAGAAGAGAGTTTACACCCATGTGTATTTTTATTATCTTTGTCTCTCATGATTATAAGTTTTGTACTTGTTACAGAATTTGTAATTAAAAGGGCACGGAGTCGCAATCCGCGCCCTTTTTACTTGGGTCTACTTACCCATGAGCAAAAGCTCATCCACAACTACCTCGGTAACGTATTTGGTTTCGCCGTTTTCGCCTTGGTAGCTTCTATTCTTTAGTTTACCAACAACACCACATTGATCCCCTTTGCTTAGGAACTTTTCGAACAAATCGCCAGTCTTGCCCCAGGCAACTACATTATGCCAATCCGTCTCGGTAACTTTTTCCCCCTCTTTGTTTTTGTAAGTCTCATTGGTGGCCAATGAAGCCTTTACCAATTTCTTACCTGAATCAAAGGTTACAACCTCTGGGTCATTACCTAAATTTCCAATCAATTGTACTCTGTTTTTTAAATTGCTCATGATTATAAGTTTTTAATTATTAATACATTATAAATATACAACTTATTTGCCTTATATCATATATAAAACTTATAAAACTTAATCGTTTTTTTCTATGTAATACTGTGTATCATAGATATTTAGTATACCAATTTCCCCCAAATCTTACCAGCAGACTTTAGCGCATGGAACCGACACTTCAATATCAGCGTGCCGGCAGCTAAGCGTTTAAATATTGAAGGGTTGGAGCGCTACCTAACTTGCGAGGCGGTTTGGCGTGTGTTTTTGCGGAGGGCAAAAACCATGACAAACAAGAAGAAACTTCCTCACGGAAGCATAAATGAATATTCATGTCTGAAAAGTAGTAGCCCCTTATGATAAACGATTTCCAAATCCTCTTTATCGAAAACCAGGTGACCATACTTTTCGTCCCCCAGGAGTTTACCATCATGATTACGATAATCGATGCAACACATTGAACCACCATTCCCAATTGTAACATATATCTCTTCACCGTCATTCTCCCGACTAAGTTCTGTAGCTTTAGCAATAATATAATCTAAGATAATTTCAACATTTATCTTTCGTAACATACGATAAAGCGGAATGGATACACGGGATTCAGGAAACGAATGTCTTATAGAATCAACATTCGGGTAATTCTCTCCATTTTCCATTAATCTGATTCTGTATGGCACACCGACTATCTGGACCTTAAGTCCCTCAATCTTAAGCGAGTTCAAATGTTCACAAAGGAAGCCAGCACACCTCTTTTCAAAATGGATGATTTGAAGGCTCTTGGGGTCCGTCAACATCTTGAACCCGTGCATATCTTCGCTAAAGAATACCGAATAATCTTCTTTTATCTCAAAAGGATAAATTGTCATGTAATTGCTCATGGTTTGAAATTTTGAATTAAACTTTATGGCTGACCAACGAAGTAGGGAAGGGGGGCAAGGTGGATCCAGGAAGCTTGCTTCCGGTGTTCAAAATTGGAGGTGCCTTTGGAGGTGCCGATTTTGTACAGGTTATCCTTGCCGGCGCAAATGTGGACGAGTTAACTTGACATAAAGTATAGATGAAAAAAAACTTAATATCTTTTCCAATGTTATTGTTTTAACCTCTCAAAAGACCTATATTTACTGGTAGTTACTTATCTGAAATAAAGACAATGAACAAGGCCGAAGCACCCATATTGAACACCAAACAGGACATAGTATATGAGCGGGCGCTGGTTGAAACTGGGGTCAAAGAATGTACACATCCGTACACAGTTGCAAAAAACGGGCATAGTATACCACCTTCGGCGGGTCAAAGTGAGCCACCCGCGGCGGACCAAAGTGAGCATAGTG
>NZ_JBODQE010000015.1:0-43102 GCF_050617915.1 Flagellimonas flava | reverse complement strand
ACTATGCTCACTTTGGTCCGCCGCGGGTGGCTCACTTTGACCCGCCGAAGGTGGTATACTATGCCCGTTTTTTGCACTAAAGAACAAAAGTGGCAAAATTTACTATCAATCTATTGGCTATTAAATAGTAATTTAAGGGGTTTTGGCAATTCTTCTGACATTGAGTTTATAGTTACCACACTGTTTTTCTACAAGCGACTTTATGATACAGAAAAAGTTCTATCAAAGGTCTTTTTTAATGTGACTAATCCTAAGTATCTTAACCAAGACTTCAATGATTTTCAAGATAACTTTATAAATGATTGGTTTAATGAGTTATCCCATTTAGACCCAACACTTCAAACTAACTTTAGTATTTTTCAAGATTTCATTGATTTAGCAAAAAGGCTTGAAAAAAAGATAATTTTCCGACTTCTAGAATCCCTAAAAGAATTTGATACTTCCGCTTTTTCAAATGAAGAATTTGGAAAGGCTTTTGAATACATAATAGAGTTGAATGGAATTGAATCCTCGAAGAGTGGTTTAATTCGAACTCCAAGAGACATTATAGATCTCATGGTTAGTATTCTCAATCCAACAGTTGGAGACTTATATGACCCAGTGTGTGGAACTGGTGGATTCTTAACACAAGCCAAAAGAATTTCCAATAATTTAAATTTATTTGGCTCCGAAATAAATTATAGAATTGCTCGAATTGCGGCCATGAATCTAATTATGAATGGGGTTGAAACGGCCCGTATTCAGGCCGAAAGTTGTTTCAATCAATTATCAAATGACACTTTATATGATTATATAATTGGTGATTTGCCAATTACAGGAGGTGTTGCGGGTAATCAGATTGAGGAACTTATCAGAATTTGGAATATAAACCTGACCAAAAAGAATAAAGGTTTTGGAGTTTTCCTCCTACTCAGTATTGCAAAACTAAAATATTCTGGAAAAGCAATCTTTACCGTATCCGAAAGCTTTCTTTTCAGAAAAGGAGTTGATCAGGTAATCAAAAACACTTTGCTTGAAAGGGATCAAATTGAAACTATCATAAGTCTTCCCACTGGTATTTTAAAGCCTTATACAAAAGGAAAGGCTTCTATTATTGTCCTTAACAATAATAAACCTGACTACTTATTGGATAAAATAAAATTCATTGATTTATCAAATCAAAATGAGTATTTGGAATTGGGAACCAATGAAATCTCAAGAATCTATAACGATGTTAATGAAAATGAGTTCAGTCAAGTTGTTAGCAAAGTCGAAATACTTCAATTTAATACCTTAAATCCCAAATATTATACTAAAGAATCATCTAACTTAAGGGAGTTACTTGTTTCTGGAAGCGCAAAGTTACTGAACGAGCTTGCACGTTTACAAGGTGGTAAAAGGCTTCTTAATAATGAAGATGTTAGCCAAGAATATGGAACTCCATACATCAGAATAGAGAATTTAGAGCGAGATGTTCTTGACATGTATTTATCAAAAGAATCGGTCAAGGATTATATTTCCACCAATTTACACGAGTACGATTCTTCAATAATTGATAAGGAATGTATTCTAATTGGCAAAATTGGTGATAATCTAAAGCCAACCTATTTTAAACCAACTT
This sequence comes from Flagellimonas flava, assembly GCF_050617915.1. Classification (GTDB taxonomy): domain Bacteria; phylum Bacteroidota; class Bacteroidia; order Flavobacteriales; family Flavobacteriaceae; genus Flagellimonas; species Flagellimonas flava_A. Next base: position 41,502 of record NZ_JBODQE010000015.1, on the reverse strand, counting down.
TGGAACTTGAAAAAATAATTATTCATCCAAATGTAGTTGCCATTTTCCCAAAGACAAACCTTGAGATATCATTGGAATATTTGTATTATCAATTGTATAGCAACGTGGTAAAAAATCAATTAGAAAAATACCAACCTAAATCAATTGTACCTTTCCTAACACTCAGTTCTTTAAAAGAACTTATAATCTTATTTCCAGATTTTGAATCTCAACAGAAATTCATTGAAGTTGAAAAAGCCACGATAATCGCAGCAGAAAGGTCAAGGATTGATGAGAGAATTAAAAAGCTAGGCTATAAGGAACAGGCCGAAGAAAGGGAATTGGACGTTGTAAGAACAATAACACATCAATTAAGACATAAACTAACCAATCTACACTCATTAGTTGAAAAAGCTATTTCAATTTCCAAAAAAAGAGGCCTTGGGGGATATAAACAGTATGATGAGGATGATGAAATACTTATACCGGAACCAGGTTTCGAAGAACCAGAAAATGAAACTCTATCCTCTACACTTCATAAATCAAAGGAGAAATCCCTTTTTCTCTCAAAAATTCTAATTGATGTAGAAAAAGCAATTACACTGGATTTAACTTTTGAGCAAGTAGAACTCGTGGCTTTTCTTAAAAATATATGTTCAGAATTTGAATCTGATGGATACTTTTTTGATGTGTCTGGAGACAAAGTAACTGTTGAAGTTTCCAAAACACATTTTGTGGATTTAATTCAAACCCTAATAGAGAATGCTCAACAGCATAGTTTCAAAGAACAAAGAAAGGTAAAGAGGATAGGTTTCAAAGTTAAACCCGATTTTAATCGAGGTTTAATTCTAATTGAATATTCCAATAATGGCCAACCGATAAGTATTTCTCAGAAAGAATACGTGTCAATTTTAACGAGGTCAAAATCTAGTTCTGGCTCAGGAATTGGCGGATACTACATAAACAAGATAATTGAAGCACACAATGGTTCATTAGAAGTCCAAGAAAATCTAAAAACGGGGGTTAGAATAAACATTGAACTACCAATGAGTCAAAACAATTATGAGTAAAAGCATTTTGTTAATTGATGATGAAGAAAGTTTTAAAGAGGCTTTCAAAATCATATCACAGAAAAATGGCTACAGGTTAGCTTGGGGAAGAAGTTTTGAGGACTTGGAAGACTTACTGCCCCGGTTAGTTTCGAAAATAACAGCAGTTGTTTTAGATGTTAAGTGTTTAATTAAAAACAACCAAGAGATTGAAAAACCAGATTTTTTAGGAGTAGCAATTAATCATTTAAATAAGTACTATTCGGAACTCCCAAGAATTATTTTGACTGGAGATGAAAAGGCTCTTGATGCGTTCAAAATTCTGTTCAATCCTGAGACAGAAGATATTTTTACAAAATCTCCCGGAGAAATTGAGAAGCTTTTCGAAAAAGTCAACGAGCATCATGAGAGTTTCGAGACTAGATTTCTTAAAACAGAAGAGAAAATCATTGGTGAGTTATTAAATAGCACAGAAGACAAAAAACTTGAATTCAAATCCTCACTAAGGTACTGTTTAAAGGAAAAAATTGTAAAAAAAGAATTAGAATTCTCATGCTTCAAGAATATTGCTGCATTCCTAAATGGCGAAGGTGGTACATTATTAATAGGTATTGATGATGAAAGAAATGTTATTGGCTTAGATAATTCAGATTTTACAACATTTAAAAAAGAAAATAAAATTGACGAATTTAAACTGCATTTTGATAATCTAACTGAAAACTATTTTGGAAATGCTGTACAACGAGTTATTGACGTCTCACTAATAAGTTTTGAAGGCAAAACTATTTGCAAATTAAGCGTTCATCAGAAATATCAATCTCCAATTTTTATAAAGAAAAAAACTCCCAACCAAAAGGCATATGACGCCTTTTACATACGTAGACAAGCAAGCGCCAAGGAGTTAAAGGGCAAAGAACTTGACGAGTATATTAACGGGCATTGGTCGTGATTTTTGAATAAGTCAAATAGCAAGGACCAAAATTCAAACACTTTTGTAATAGTGGAAATGAAAGAAATCCAACAACTCTTAGACATCACAAGTTCATTAAAAGAACAATATCAAGGAAAACTTGATTTTTCTCTAGATGGCAGATTGGTAGGGGATATTGGAGAAGCGTTAGTAACCAAACATTTTGATATAGAGTTGTATGGTAAGAATGAACAAACTTATGATGGGTACCATAGACTTACAGGTAAGAAAGTTCAAATAAAGTCCAGTATGGCCTACAACTTTAGCTATCCGTACAATATTGACTTGGAGCATTTCTTAGCAGTGCACATTAAACCGAATGGGGAACTAGAGGTTTTGTACAACGGCCCAGGTAAATACATCAATCAGTTTTTAAAAAACAACAAACGAAAATCATACCGTAGAATTTGGACTACTATAGCTGCCAGTCATTTGAGAGAACTAAATAGTAAGCTAATAGACCATTAGCAACTACCGGTATTAGTGGATAAGAAAAAGAATTCTAACATATATGGTTAGCTTCTTTTTTGGAACTTTTTACATTATGCCCTTTGGCCGCATTACCAGGATAGCAGCTAAACTCCGAAAACTATACTCCAAAAAAGTAGAATTCTTTACAAAATCCGCTTTTTGTAAAGAGTTTAAATCTACTATAAAGCCATTTTTATTAACCGTCTAAAAGTTCAAATAAAGGGTCCTTTGAAAATAATTTGGTAAATCAGTGATCATTAGGCCTTAACCATTGGCCAACTCGATTACCGAAATTTTGAATCTTAGGGGGCTTCCTTGATTACAATTCCTCGATATCGCTATCTTTACCATAAACCCCACAAATCTACTGTAATGAAAACTTCAAAAAATTTGCTGTTACCTTTGCTCGTTGTGACGCTCCTTTTATCCTGTAGTGATGACGATGGCACCGTTGCCATGGATAATAGGGCAGAGACCCTGTTCGGACAATGGGAATATGAAGCCATCGATTCTGATACCGCTGTGGATATCAATGGAGATGGAACCGTAAATGTGGATTTGTTCAATACCAATGAAATCCGTCAATGTATAAAAGATAATTTGACATTTTTTAGTTCTCGAGGGTCAGGTGAAAAAAGTGCATTTTCAATAAACGAAAATGGCCTGTCCTGTGGAGAAGTACCAGCTTTCCAGAATGTGGAAGATGATACTTATGAACTCATCAATAATGAACTCATACGCTTTGATAATCGTAACGATTGGCTCATCATTAAATTTACCCAAAATCGATTGGTAGTTGAAGAGGAGGATTTTTTGGATGAACAGGCAGTCGTCATCACTTACACCCTTAAAAGAAGTTAGTTTAAGTTAGGTTAACCTGGGGCGCCCCCTCTTTTTAAACTCTGACTACTCTTCCAGTAACCCTTTCGCTCCATTGATTATTGGTATCCCTGACCCGGACCTCAAAATCTTGATCAAGGTATCTCAAGCGGCTTTCCCGAGCTTCTTCTTCTAACAAAAAGTATCGGTCAACCCCATTGCCGATGGCTTCATTGTAGTTGAAGACCCGTGTATCCCAGCGGTTGTCCCTTCTATTGTAAATCCTGATTTCCACTTGGTCCAATGTGGCTCCACCATACGCTTCGGAACACCCGATGTCAAAGCAGGTATATATCCGTACCTGATAATCACAGCCGTTCAATCCACCACAGCTCACATTGTGCTTTTCGCCTTTAACAAGTGCGACTGGCCTTCGTAGGGTATCCACAAAAGTACTTCCGTTTCGGGTCTCGCCTGTTGAATTGTCCACTGCAAAATCGATGGAAAACTTGTCCGGGGTATCTGGATAAAAGGTCATGTTGGTACTTCCATAATTTAAGGGAACGGTTTCCCCTTCATCATATCGAGTTCCCGAATAAATGATGTATCCTGCTCGATTCCCACGAAATGAGAAGACCATCTCATAGGTCACCGTTGGGTCATGCGTCCCCTCGGCATTGGTGATCACCGTAATGTTGAACGCATCTCCCTCCAGGCGGTCTCCAGGTGCCTGGCTTATGGTAAGATCAAATTGTTCCACATATCGTTCATAGGATAGGCTCACATTGGCCATCTTTGGTACATTGGATGAAGATCTGACATTGAATACAATATCATGGTCGCCCTCAGAGAGGCCTGTATAGTTCCCTGTAAACGATCCTACCGGGACAGTGAACGTTTCACCTGGACCATAAACGCTTCCATCAAATTCAAAACTGCTATTGGCATTGCCCGTGGAATAGTACAGGGTATACGTGTCGCCCCCTAGTCCCAACTCGGTGATGTTGAAATTAATTGTGGTGGATTCCCCAATGAAACCACCGGGCCCCGTTGCATTGGCCGTGAAATTGTAATCCTTGGGACTGACATTGACCGTAATTTCAACAGGTTTCTCCAATCCCGTTTCGTTTTGGGCGAAGAAGGTTATCAATACCGTTCCCTCGCTCACCCCCTCCAGGCTCCAGTTGAAATTCCCCTTGGGAATGTCATAACTGTTGCCAGGGCTTACGGTATTCCCATTCGTATCCTTTATCAGTGCGTTCCCGGTCATTGTAAACCGCATGGTATAGTCGGAAGATCCCACCGTCTCCGAAATGTTGAAATTGACCGAGGTGACCTCCCCAATGGAAATATCCGATTTTTGGATACCTCCCGTAAATGAAAAATCGACCTGTTGGTAGGTGATGGCAATGGGATTCGTGGCGTGGGTCACCCCTGAGCCGGATTCCACGCTGAAGACCAGATTGTGCTCCCCGGGCTCAAAGCCCGTATAAAAGATGTTATTGGCATCCGCACCCAGATTAAACTTTTCGCCTGGTCCATAGGTGTTTCCGCCAATGCTCACCTGCCCGCTCTTACCGGAAGTGAAAAATGCCTCATAAGTGTCATTGGTGCCCTCGGGTTCCTCATCGATATTGATAATGCCCGAAACTGGGATATTGCTGAATTCCGAGGTCTTGGATGGCGTGAAGGTCACTTCAAATTCGTTCTGCTTGATCTCGAGATCAATGATGACAGGTTCGGAAGACTGTCCAAAATTGTCCGTGACAACAAAGGAAATCCTGTGCGTGTCCGTGGTTTCCGGAATGTAGAACAATGAGAAATTGCCGAAGTTCACGGGATAATCCGTGGAATTCCTGAGCTCCGTACCACTTTCATTTCTGAGCGTACCGTTTCCATCCAAGATCTCATAGGATACACTGTACTGGATATTATTGGTATTCCCATTGGACTTGATGTTGAAGTTGAATTGAGTCCGCTCCCCTATAAAGACGGAGTTGCTCTCCGAACTTCCCGAAAAGGTAAATGGAATGTTGGCCACGGCTATCTCGACGCTGTCCCTTTTGGTCTGACCGTTACTGTCCCTAACATCAAAATAGATTTTACGCTGGCCAAGCTCCACACTTTGGAAGGTATAGTTATAGTTGCCGGGCAATATTGGTCTGTTGGTTCCAGGGTCCATGACCCCACCGTTCTGATCCCTGACAGTTCCTCCTCCCTCGCTCTCTGGGGAAAAGGCATGGCTTATTTCATAGGTGACATCGCTTTCCTCATCCTGTGTCTGCAAGTCGATGTTCACCGCCAGGTTGGTGTTCAATTCCACTTGGGAAGAGCCTGCAGTTGCCCGAAAACTAAAGTTCAGATTGCCGACCTGTAACAACAGTTCCCGGGTTATCGTGGCCCCATCGGGGGCTACCGCCGTCATGGTCAGACGATGCTCCCCCAAGGTCTCGGGCTGATAGCCAAACTCGGTCACCCCTTTCGGCAAACGGAACTCCTTGCCCGGCTCATGGGCGGTATCCCCAACATATAAAAGCCCTGTGCCGTTTTCCAACTGATAGGTGATTTTGAAATCCCCAGTACCGTCGCTCTGTGGTCCGACCGTCTCCTTGTCCCGTATCAGCGTGGCATTGATTGGATTTTTACTATTGATGATAAGGGCCTCAGAACCTTTGGTCAATACAAAGCCAAAACTGGCAAAGCTGGTATTGTAGACAAGGTCCAGTTCCTTGGTCAGTTGATTGGAATCCCAAGCATATAACTTAACCTTATGGGCACCAGTATCAACGGCCATATAGTTTAGGCTTATATCAAAATCAGTTAGGGGAATCGTGTCGTTTTCCCGTATCGTATCGTTTTCGCTTCCCAAATAATAGCCCTTTCCATCTATCATGGTATAACGCATGTAATATGTCACATCGGAGACCGTGCGCTCAGGTTCAAGGGAAAAGTCGGTCTTGGAAGCCTCAAAAATGAAGATGTCCTCTTCGTTGGTTCCCGAAAAGGAAAAATCGAAGGAGTCCTCGATGATATTTTCAAAATCCTTGCTACATGCGAAAAATAGAATTAGACACAGTACTGTAGCGGATACTATATAGCGTGGGGTGTGTGTTCTCATAGTGTTCCATATAAATTCTCAAAACAAAAAATAGCGCAATCCCAATCCCGCATAGGGATAAAAGTTTCCTACATCGGAATTGATATGATAATATTCGTTGGCCTTGATCAAAAGCGAAAAATCATTGCTCAATGCAAACTCAGCCTCTGCACCCAGATAGCCGCCATAAATAAACTGGCTCTCGGCATCAATCAATGCTCCATTGGGAAGCTCGTTGCTTCCATTATTGATCACCTCATAACCGAACAGGCCTCCCCCGCCCACAAAAAGGCTGAAACCTCTACGGGGTGATATATAGACCCTGTAGTAGAGCCCGGGCTGTATGGTAAATATGTTATAGGGGATGTCCGTAGGGCCATCCTCAGCAAAAGCCGCCAGAACGCTTATCTGAAAATATTTGAACCGATTGGGATGGAAGTTAAAGGTTCCCATCACTCCAAAGCCGTCCTCCACGTAACCTCCACTGACCCCGACCGAAGACGCCAGGTTTCCACGCATTTGGGCCATTAGTGACACACTGGACAACATCAAAATCAAAAAAACAAGGTAGCGTAATCGTTTTGTCATAGGCTAAAAGCTTAGGGGTTTATTGATCAAGTAGTGGTCAATGGGCAGAGAAAGGTTCCGGTTCCCCTTGTCCTCGTCCATATCGACCACCAATACCTTCTTGCGGTCCAGTGTAAATTTTTCAAATACGACGATAAAGTGGTTTTCGGAATTACCCTTTATCCGCTTTGGGACCTTATATTGAAACATGGGTCGATGGTCCAGTTTTTGGTTGCTTGAACTGTTGCGGTAGTTGGTGGCAATACTGAACTTTAAAAAGTTGAGATCGTAATCAATGGGCTCTTTGTTCTCGATACGGAACTGCAAATAGATTTCATTGTTGTCATAGTAAACCCCGTTCAGCCAGAGAAACACCCTTCCCGACCTATCAAACAACCTTGCAACCTTCGGCTTATTGAACTGGTTGTAGAGGCAGCGCCTACGGATGTACTCTATTTTATCCTTTTTGTAAAGTTCCAGGGTAATGGGCTGTGAAACCTCCATTTCCTTTCTTTCCACTGTATTTCCAAAGTTCCCTATCTCGCTGTCGGTACTGAAGTTATGTCTGGGAGCTTCCACGCTCTCCGGTAGTCGCATTGGGTCATTCAGGACATCGTTTTGGGATTGCCTCAGCATTGCGCTACGAACCATCTGGTTCTTGTTATCGGCCATGGGAATGGTTATGGACCATCTTTTTTTCTTTGGGATGTCCACCAGTTCCAAGATAAAATCATAGGCAAGCCCGTCCTTGGTGTACACGGTATAATTCGTGTAGTCCCTCTTGTCCGGGGCCACATCATTGTATATCAACATAACCATGTTTTGTGCCGTTGGAGAATTACTTCCCTGTGGAAAGGACTCCAGAAAATTGAGTTCCTTACCATTCACCGCAAAATCATAGGGGCTTGGAAAAACCAACATGGTCTTGTAGTCCCTTGCGACCTGGATGGTATCCACCTGTCCGTATGCGAAGAGGGCCGCACCAAAAAATAACGTAGTATGTATACAAAATCGTTTCATTCCATTAAAAGCAATACCTCATGGTCGTTGACCAACAATATCCGGTCCCGTTGTTTGAGCCTTTTGTTCCTTAAGAAGGCCCCGACCTCACGGACCATATCACTGGCAAGTCCCCCTGTTTCATTGACTACTGAATTTGACGCACTTCCGAGGGCATCGTTGCCTACTTCAGCACTGAACTCACGCCAAAGTTCGCCCGCCCTTTTATTGTAAATCCCTGCCCGTCCGTCACGGTAATCCTTGACAGTTACCTGGACTGGGACATGGTTGATATTATCGATGTCCAAAAGCACACGGTTTCCTTGTATCGAGGCCAGTGCATATATAAATGTGTTTTTCTTGAAGAACTTTCCCCCGAACACCATGTCCTCCAATAGGATGAGCTCCACATTGTCACCAGGCAGGATGAACTGGTCACGATACACGGCCGCTCTAAAAACACTGGATGTATTGGCTCCATCGGTCATATGGGCATTTCTTGGGGGGACATTCCCCGTATTCCCCACAATCTTTTCCTTACCTTCCTGCAGCATTTCCCGATAGGCCAAACGCTGCTCCACAAGTCGTTGTTTTTGTTCCTCATCGCTAAGGGTCTCGTTTACTTTTGCCTTCGTTTTCGTTTGGTACAGGGACGAGGAATTTGGATTGGCATCCATTTTCTTTGGGGTATCCAAAGAAAGTGCCTCCAATTGCTTTACAATTTCCTGAAGCGAGTCCTTTTCGGATTTTTTTTCACCCGCTATTGATTGACCTGGAGGTAAGGTATTCCCTGTGGCTTGGCCATCTTGTCCGTTGGCACGTAGCCGGGTATTCTCCTTGACATCCAAATCAGGTTGTTCTCCGGGAAGCTCAAGGTTCAGCCCATTTTCCTGTATCTGTTCCCGGTCATTGGGGCCATTGAACTTTTTCACGTTCTCAACTATAAAGAAACTGGTAAGGATCAACGCTATGGGCAAGGCAATGGCAAAATTCCGATACCGTACCACCCATCTTTTGAATGCCTGTATGCTATTTGTGTTCCGTATTTTCATTGGTCCCGTATATCTGAATTGTCCAGTACCTTAAAATCCAAAATCTTGATACCGTTCAAATTATTGGGGGTCGTGCCTACCTCTTTCAGGTAGCCACTTGTCATTAGATTTCTGTAGGTGGTAAACCTGCCCTTTTCAATGGCCTGTTTACCATAGTAGGTAAAATAAAAGGGGTAGCTCGCATAGTCCAAATCAATGGAGTCGAGCTCAACAATGTAGCGATAATCACGCATTACCACATCGTGGAAATATCTTTTTTCGACCAAACGACCGTATAGTCGTTTACCAGAATTATCTGTCATAAAAAGTGCTTTTTCCTCAATGTTTCGTTTTATCATTTGTAAGTCAGGCTCCAGGGAAAAGAACAGTTCGTGGAAATTGCGGATGTGCCCCTCGCATAAAATCTCGAGATTTTGTTGCTTGTCGCGCAATGGGTCTAGAGACAACCGTTGCCCCCCATGTAGCATATAGGCATTGTTTCTGGCCCGCTCGTTGGCCTTTCCAATGAAGTGCAGGGAGGTACCGAAGGTCAAGACCACCAAAAGAAGGCATAGATATACGACATTGCGCTGATGCTTCCTGCTTCTTTCTATATCGTTGAAAATGACATACTTTCCTTTCATAACGTCATTGTATTAAAGTGCGCACCCCCTTGCTCGCCCCACCGGTCTTGATATCCATGGCCGTTTGGACTGCCTTTTTTCCATAATGTTTCGGTTTGGAAACGATGCCCGAACCCGATATGTTCATGCCCTGTACCACGAAATTGGCCAGGGTAGGGGCCTTGATGTAAAAAAACGAGGTCATCAGGATGAGGAGCGATGAGGTCATGATCAATGCGATATCCTTGGCTGCCGTAGTGATCAAATGCTCCACCAGCTTATCCACCAGATTCACCATAAAGAGGTCCACTACATAGAGCATGGGAATCCAAAGACATACACTCATAAACTTTTGCAACCATGCCCTCCACATATTGGAAAAGGCCGGTACAAAAGAAAGGCCGATATTGATTGGGCCGAAAATGATGATGATGAACAGGTAAATAATGGAAAGGGCCTTTATGCCGACGAATATCAAGGTCGAGATGATGTGGGCAAAGTTCGTTACCGAACTGGCCATTCCGACCAGCATTATGGACTGTAGCGCGTCGATGTCCATGTCCAATAGGTTCCAACTGAGACCGTTCTGTGCGGCCACATCAATTTGTGCCAGAGCCACCCGCTCACCAATGGAATCCCAATTGTGTTGGGTCCCTATAAAGGCCTTTCCCAAATTGTCATAAAACTCGAATATGGCATAGGCAAACTCACGGTAGTTCCAAAGAATGAACATCAGCGGAAACCATTTTAGGGCCTTGAGCACATCGGCCCTGTCATCTGATGTATAATGAGTCAATGCAAAAATGATCAGACCGATCTTGGCCACCTGGAAACCAATGCCCAAAGTGGGGCCAAGGGAATTGAAGGCATCATCCACATATTGGTCGAAAATGTTGTTGACCACGCCCCTAAATCCTGTTTCCGTTCTTACCAAGTACATTCAATTAATTTTTATCATGGAATACATCGCCTTGCGGTGCTCATTTTTCTGGATAAGTGCATTGTTCAACGAAATGACCTCCTCCAATACTTTGGATATCTTTTCATTAATGGTGGACAGGGCGGACAAACGGTTTGCAGAATCAATAAGCTCAGGGGTAGAGGATACCTTTGCTCCTTGGGCCGTCAAAGTGGATACTTGGGACACGACCGTGACCAAAAAGTCCATCGCTTCCTTTTTTTCCGTTGCCTGCAAATAGGTAAAGGTGTCCAAACTTTTTCGTGTGCCCTTGTAGGCCTCCAACACCTTGTCCTTAAGGGCTGACAGTTCAGAAATCTCAGGGGAGTCCAATACGTAACTGGCCGGCGTCCTTTTCGCGGTGACCTCTTGGGAGAGGAATTGCGAGGAATTGCTGTTGGCCACGGTATTGCGTTCCATGAGCTTGAGCAAGGTGGCCATGTTGGAATTCAAGGTCGATAGCTGTGAGTTCATGGCCAAAATGTTCTTGTTCAGAATGGCCAATTGGGAATTTGCAGCGGCATCCGTCACCGGTATCTGACCGAATGCCAGGACCGGAACAATACAGGTGCAGTAGAATAGTATTTTATATTTTTCCATGGGCATGGGTGTTTATACGTTCATAGGCCTTTGCGGTCCGCTGCCAATCCTTTCCCTGCTGTTCATGCAGTTCAGCTATGCTGGCCTTTTCATAGGGATTGGTCTCAAAAATGCATTTGGTGGGCAGCGAGGTCTCCAGTCCAAAGACCTTGACCCGGTCCTTCCAACAAATGGCCATCTCCCGCAACTTTCTTCCCTTTGGCAGATCACGGTTCAGGGACAAGACGGCTTGCTGTTGTTTTTTGTTAAGGCCCAGCATGCCACGAATACTTTCAAAGGAATTGCTGAACTCGCTCAGATCCAAAAGAACCTTGATATGGCTGTTTACCACAATGGTGTTCCCGATGTATTTGGATTTCACAAAATCGTCCACCTTTTGCGAAATAAAGATGGGCTGTCCGCCGAACTTCCTCGCCATTCTGGATTGGGCATCCAGATAATTGGCCATTATAGGGTTGTCGAAGAGGTTCCATGCCTCGTCCACGTTCAGTATCTTGTTCACTGCCAATTTTCGCGGGTCCTTCAATTTTTTGTTGAAGACATCGATCATCAAAAAAGCGATGATGGGGAACAATTGTTCGTTGTCTATCAAATTGCTCAATTTGAGATAGATGAGCCGCTCTTGGCTGAGGCGCGCAATCCTATCGTCATCACTGTTCAAGAGATAAGCGCGGGGTCCGTCATGAGCGTATTTCCCCAAAAGCAACAAAAACACATTGAGGTCAAACACCTTACTTCGTATGCCCTTTTCTTTTACGATTTTGGGCAAGTGTTCCCTTACCTGGTCGTAAAAGCCGTTAAAGGAGAATTTTGCGTTTTCCTGGCCCAAATTATTGCCATAATAGCCTTGGACCATCAATTCTATGAGTGTCTGGGAAACGCTTGCATTAATTGTATTTTCCGTTCCTTCCCCATGATGGGTGGTCAAAAGGTGTACCAAGGCGACCAACTGGGTCAGCTTATGCTCCGAAAGGGTCCTTTTCCCATTTTTGACCACCGTATCGTATCGATCCAAGGCAAAGGGATTGAAGGTAAATGGGTGCTCGTCGTCATTTTCCACAACCACCCCGTCAAGAACCGCCAATAGCTTGTCATAGGAATTGCCATTTTCCAAGATCACGATATCGGCACCTTCCCGGTATTCTGAAAACAGATAGCTGTTCGCAAAAAAGGTCTTTCCCCCTCCAGAACCGGAGGCGACCAACATCCCCCGATTGAATATCCAGTCCATGCGTTCGGGTTCCTTATAAATGCTTACCAACAAGGGTTTTCCCGAAGTCCTGTCCACCATACGAAGACCGTGTGTGCCATGCAATGGATTTCTGTAGCCACCCTCAAAATACCAGAGACTGGCCGTCATTTCAGAAGATAAGGGACTGAACATTTCCATACTGGTCCCTATACCATTGCCCATGATACCCCCCAGGAACAGGTTTTTCCGGTCTACTGTATTTTCCTTCACGTTGATGCCCAGTTTTTTGAAACGGGACCGGATAGTATTGCACATGGCCCCAAAACCCTTTTCAGAGGCCGATAGGCCCATTACGTTCAAATGGTAGTAGACCAGTTCTTTGTGGTCGTTCAATATTTGGTGCTGGAACTCATATATCTGGTCCCTGTATGCACTGTTTTTATCGCCCTTGGTATTGCGGGCATATTTGTCCAAGCGTCTTGCCTTGGCCCGTAACCGAGACATGGCCTTCTCTTTTTCAGGGATGTAGATGTACTGGTTGATGATATGCTCCTGTGGAATCTTGAACCCCAGGGAGAACAGGTTGCCTATGGGAAATAGGTTCTCCCCGATACAATACTTTCCAAAATATTCATGCTGGGCCATGTCCTCCTTAAAGAACTGGTCCAAATTTTCCAAAGTGAAAAACTGGGCGCGTTTGTTTCCGATATATATCTTATGGTCACTAAAGTCGAGGTCCCTTCCCGTTCCCTGACCAAAACCAGCCTCCAAATACGTGTCATAATACCCGCCTTCGCCGAAGAGAGACTCATAATCCAATATTCGGGATTGCATCAGCTCCGATTCGTTGATCAGGTCGTTCACCGCACGAACCCTGGACTCGAAGTCGGACGCGACATCAGCATTCAGATATTCGCTGGGCACATGGTTATTGAAAAAGTACTTTCTGTCCTTTCGCAAATACTGATTGGCGCCCTGTGGGGTCCTATCGATGTAGTTTTTTGGTACCTTATGAAGGGTCAAAAAACAATGGTGTTCCAAATAGGGCCTGTCCTGAAAATACCATTCGTCCTCGGCCTCAAAGAAATCCCGTTCCAAACGTTCCCGGTCCATGGTGTATTTTTCACCGAAGAACATATCCTGTTTGTGGAGTAGGCAATTTTCCCCCATGATTTCGATGATGCCCGATACCAAACGGTTCAATGTCAGATAGTCCCCTTCATCAAGGGTATACACTTCGGGTAGCTCCAATCGTAAGGGTATCCCCAAACAACCACGCTCCTTTGAGACCAGTATGGGGTACTCATAGCCATAAATGGGAAATGCGTCCATGAGGGTCATTTTCTTCGCCATACCAACAGCTTTTTTTTGTTAACGTGACCCTTGATGCTATTCGGCCGCTTTCGGTCCGCTTGGGATTTTATAAAGCCATTGCTCCCATAAGCTTTGGAGTAGTACAACATTAGGCCCGTGTAGAGTATGGCCAGGGCAAATGACAGGAGCATGCTCAAAAGGGTAGGAAGGATACTGCTGATTACCAGGCCCATGGCCAATGAAATGAAAGTGCCCTTGAAAGCCTGATCCACATATTTGGCCCTTAGCCCGAAAAAGAAGACATCCTTCTGTAGGGCTTTTGGTATTTTGACCATACGGTTTTCCATGGTCATTGGGCTAAAGTATCCGCCATGGCTGCAAGCGCCCAAAATATCAATAGGCCAATGACCAGATTGCCCACTTTCCTGGCCATATCCTGGTTCTGTTCACGGATGATCAAAAAAGCGAGCCCCGAGATAATGGTCAACGTCCCGGCACAAAAATGAACAATGTTGAAAATGCTGTCGCTGATGCGCTCTGCCCCTTGCTCGGCGGCATCGACCTGGTTGACAAGTTCCTCTATCTGGGCCAGACCGGGTGTGTGGCAAAATAACAGGAGAGTGAGGACTAGAAGATATTTAGCCCGTGTCCTTGGGATCCCCTTCCGGGGGATCATCGGTGTTTTTGATGACCTTGAGTTTTTCATTTTCTTTCGGAATTAAGGATTGTTTGTGTTCATCGGTATCGGACGCACTGAAAATATCCAACAGCTCAGAGCTGGTTTCATTTTCATTGACTTGGTTGAGTAATTGGTCCATGTCTACGTTTTGATACGATTCATTTTTAGCAAATATATTTATTTTTTGCACGAATGACTTATTTTCTGAAAGGTTTTTTTTGCGGTCCGTTCGAAGTATTCGAAAAACCACCACATACCATATCAGGCACAACGTCCCGATGATGATATATACGATATGGTCCCAGTCCAGGTTCAAATCCGCTCCAAGGTTTTTAACAGTTGTGGAATATACTGGCTATGGAAGTGTTCGAGCACCTTCCGCATGATATCGTTCCTGGATGCCTTTTCTCCCATTTTGTAATTATAGGCACTGGTCAGTTTTTCATAATCTGAAAAACAGGCCTTACTGAGCCTAAAGATAAATTGCTCTTTCCTGTCCGGATAGTTATCGCTTTCCATTAGGGCCATAAATGCTTCTATTTTTTTCCGTTCTCCAGTGTTTGGTTTCGATAGACCGGTAGCGTTTGTTATTCCACTGAACCTATTACCCGTCCCCTCCTTTCCTTTTTTCAGGGCTGCGCTCTCTTTCTTACCATCATTCTCAACGCTGGCAGACAGCTCCGTATTGCGTTGCGCTTTCAATTCCCTGGTTTCCTCACCAGTATCCACATTGTCCAGTACTGCGGAATCCAGTAGTTCCTGGACGTTTATTTTCTTTCCCATTTTTTATCCTTTTGAAATTTTTAGTACCCGTTCTATAAATTTTTTGATTCCCATTTCGCTGTTCTCCTTTCCCTCCGGTATGGGGTAAAGGGTGTTTCTGTAACGTTCCCGATACACGGTACGGTCCATGACCACCTCCTCCATGATGGGCATTCCGGCCCGTTCAAAGGTATTCCGAACGGCTTTGAACTTGTTGGCCTTCACCAGTTCATATCGGTTGAAAAATAGATTGAGCGACCGTAAGACGCGATCTTCGTTATTGAGGAAATTCGCCTCCAAGGTCTTGTAGAACATCGCCGTACTGTCTATTTCCAGTTCATCGAGGAAAAACGGGATGAACAAGTGCTCGATGTACAGCAGCCCCTGTACCATTTCCTCGTTGAGGTTTCCGGGAAAGTCGATGATGATATAGTCCACTATTCCGTAATACTTTCGTATCCATTGGTCCAAAGTTCCCACATTGGAACGCACCACGGGATACAACTCCAAATCATCCCTTTTCCCTAGGGAAACCCTTTGTAGGTCACGTTCCCTTTTTTTGAACACGGAATACTGTGGGTCGTCCATATCGATAAGAACCACTTTTTTCCCGTAGGATTTAGAGAGGTTGGTCGCCAGGATAATGTTCATTGTGGTCTTTCCACAACCGCCTTTTTCACCGGCACAAGAAATAATTTTTGTGTCCATAAAAATAAAATTAATTGACCAGGGTAGCATATGACCATATGATGCTATGGGCATTCTACCATTTGAATGAATGACCCTATGGTCATGTAATACGATCATGCTATGGTCAAATGATGAATTGATTATTGCTATATATGAGTATAGCTATATGTATTGACAGCAATGATTATCGCAATATTCAGTACTATCTATATGGCTATATATGACCCGGTAGCCTCTAAAAAAGTAGGATCACATGCCCACTATTCATCGATTTCCCCGGATTGCCCTACAGGGCCTCCAAGCCCGCAGTGCCTTAGGGACCTATGGTGCCCTAAAGAGTTCAAGTATGTGCGAAAATGCAAAAACGGAAAGAAGTGCTCAAAGGGATTTCTTGAATTCCCCAAGGGCATCGGTCACCTTTTTTTCGAGGTCGCGGTACTTTTCCTGGATGTCCTCCTTGTATACCATGTTCTCCCCAAGGTTTCGCTTGGTGACGAACTCGTTGTCAGGCAAGAGTATCCAAATAGGGTTGTACCCAAGGCTATAGAAGTAAAGAATGATCTTAATGGAATTGACCATGGAGGAACCCCGCTCCACATTGGCCAACGTGGAACGCGCCATGTTCAGACGCTCGCTCAATTTGGTCAGGGAAAACTCGCTGAACCGCTTGTCCTGGATATCATCCATGTCCACGAGTTCCTTGCGGATCTCTTTAAGGCGTTCGCCGATATATCCCAAATCATTGGAATCCAAATTGATAATCGATTCAATGTCCATTAATCCATGTTTTCTACAGGAAAGCTACAATACCCTTCCCTGTTTTCGTTCTCAAATTCATCCTTTAATCCATCAATCATTGCAGCGGTCTCATTATCGAGTCCCTTTCCCCAATGATCGTAAAAAGCGCTAACCTCGGTCTTTGACCGATTCATTGATTTTGCAATTTCACCATTTATTTTCTTTTCATCAAATATGGCCGTCTCAAGTTCGTTGCCCGTTATGGCCCTGTATTCCATTTTTACCAGCGCATCTACCTCGTCGACGATTTGATCAAAGACTTCCTGCGCTATGCGGTCCATTTCACAGTGGACCAAAAACTCATCTATGATTTCGACATAGAGCCTCCGCAAAGCCCCTTTTTTGTTTTCCCTTTCCATTGCCTTCCCAAACCCTTGTCTGTAATCAAAGAGCTTTAAGCGCTTCACCAGGTCCTTGAACAACTTACGTTGGGTTCCATTTTGAAACCGCGTTTTGGCCACCTTGTCCAATACCGTCCCGTAAAACTCCAGATACCCCACTTCCTTTTGGAAAAGCGGTATGACGCCTTCCAGAAGATCAAGTTCATCGACCAACCGCATATACTCTTCCTGTTGGTCTTTGAAATCTTTGGGCCTAAAGTCCTTCACTATGGGAAGTTCGTGGGCCATGGCGCGTTGCTTGGCAGAAATATCGGGACGTAACAGCCCATAGCACTTTTTCTGGGTGATCTGGTTCTCGAAGGTATCCGCCGTTAAGCCTGCAAAATATCCTGTGGACATGGCCGCAATCTTGCTTTTTGGGAGCAGTTCCATCATCTGGGTGCTGAGATTCGTGCTGGTATCGCTACTACTGGTATTGGTGGATACCTTCTCTTGGTGGATCTTCCCGAAAAGTTCGCTCAGCCGTTTGGCGGTCTCCCCTTTGGCTGCCCCGCAAATGATGTTCGCACAATTGTCGTAGATGACATCGGCCAATTCCCTGCCATAATCCAAAATGAGCTGCCCCACGCTCTGTATTCCGAGCACCGTGGCAATCTTGTTTTCCCTTCCCGTGTCGATGATCGTACGAAGCAACATGATAAAAATGGTTGGGAGCTCATCGATAATGAGCGCCATATGCCTTCTCCCTGGACGGTTTATCCGTTTGAGAATGGTGTTCATGTAAAGGCTCAAAGGGGCGGAATATACCTCCTTGCGGCCCGGATTGTTCTGCAACGAGATGATTTTGGGATGTTGGGGGTCGTTGACCTCCAAATTGAAATCGTTGCCCGACATCACATAGAAGATTTCCTTGGTGGCAATACTTGACAAGCTTATCTGTACTGTACTGGTCTGCCCCGCCAATTGGTCCATGGCCTTTTTTTCAAGGGCGTCCCTAAAGGGTACCAATATCTGGCGTACCTCCACATCCTGCATCATAATTTCCATCAGCACATCGATCTTTACGGTGGTCAATAGGGCCAAATGCCCCGGAGTACAGATATACAGTCCGGTTTCTTCCGCTTTTTTTTTCAAGTACCATATGCAACCGCTGGTAAAACTGATGGCACTGCGTGAAAAATAGTCCTGTTTCTTGATCCATTCCGGATTCAGGTTCTTCATCAGGGTAGATGCCGTATCTATGGCATCCGACTGGTTGATCAGGCCATAGGGGTCAATGGGATTGTTGCGGTGTGTCCTTCGGATATCGTCAAAACAGATGAAGTACATTTTTGGCAATTCCCGTCCTTCCTGCTTTCCCAATTTTGCCCTTGCCTCCTGGAGGTATCCATATGCTTTTTTGGTCAAGGCATTGAACTTGAAATCATAGATGACCATGGCATATTTTTTGAAAATGAACTGCCCCATGATCTCCTCGATGACCGAAAACGACTTTCCACTACCAGGGGTGCCGATGACCAAAAGGGCCCGGAAGAGGTTCACAAAATTGAGCCACCCCTTTCGCTTTTTGCCCTTGTGGACATAGGTATAGGGAATGTTGGCCGAATACTCGGTATCCAGGAGTTCCTCCATTTGTAAAAACGTCTCATTGCTATCGTTGAAGGGGTCTTCCTCGGCCAGGTTGCTAAAGTTGAAAAGTGCAAAAAGTTGCATCCCATAGGTCATCAGCCCAAAATAGGACAGCCCGTAACCGGCCATCGACAACAACATCCAGCCCGGACTCCGGGCAGAGAACCAGATGGGTAAGAGCAAGAATACCGCGCTTAGCATCAGGCCCATAACAATCCTTCTTTTGTGCAGTCCTTTTTTCTTTTTCGGCCGGTACATCATGATACCTCCAAAGAGCAGCCCACAAAGGATCCACCGAGATTCCATTCCCGTTGTCGGCAATCCGCTGCGGTGCACTAGGGCGTAGGCACGATCAGCCAGCCATTGATTGCCGAAATAGTACACGTACAGGGCATAAAACTCCATAAAAAGTACCAGGGTAAAATAAAAGGCCGAGAGGTACATCCCCACATAGCCTCGGTTTCTATCTTGCATTTTTTCGTGTTATTTGTTCTCTTGCAATACCTTGCTCCACCTTTTTGATTTTTCCCTGGGCCAACGAACGCACTTTTTTTTTACCAGGATCAGCTCATCGTTCCAATCCTTTCCCATCTTTGGTTTTGCCATATGGATTTTGTTGCCCGTGCAAAGCCCGCTTAAGGCATGCACCGCCGTTTTCCAATAGGCACGGGATATCAAGGTGTTGTCGCCCATATCCAAAATCCTCTGTAGGTCCATTTCCCAAATCACCTTGTCCTTAAAGCAAAGGGCCTTTTTCATACCCTGCGGATGACCCTGGAACCTCTCGGCTATCCGGGCATTGAGCCGTTCACTGTCCCTTTCCATCTGCCCGTGTTGCCCTGAGCGGTAGTTCAGCCGGATTTCCGCGACGGGGCGTTTCCAGACCACCTCCATGAAAACATCCTTGGATTTCCGGTTCATCCAAGCGGACAAAAGCCTCAAATCATATCGCATGCCCTCCATATCAGAATCAAACCCCAGGTGGAGGGGCAGATTGTCATGGGGGTCGACCAATGCTTTCCATTGAAAGAGTTGGTCCAACTTTCGGTCATCGATATGTCCTGAGAGCGAGATGTAAAAGCAGTTGGGCCTCTTGTGCAGCTCGTGGTAGGCCAAGGCGTCAAAGGCACTTTCAAAGCACACAATTTTCTGGGCCTTGATATCCGGATTGCTGACAAAAAGATATTGGTAGCGTTCGTTGAGGAACAGTCGGAATTTTTTGGTCTTACCGTCCCGCCTGTCCGTATAGGGCCGGTTGTACAGCGTATAGTTCTTGACAATTCCATCAACACCGTATTTCGGTACGGCAATATTGGCAATACGCCCCTTGTTGTCATTGACATGGAAGGCATTGAAAATACGTCCCTTAAAGGCTTCGGATTGAAAGGTCGCCTGGTCAAGGCTTCGTTCCTTTATCAGATAATCCCATCGGCTCAAGGGACCGATATGGTACTTTTCCTCAAGGGATTGTGTTGGGGCAGGCCTTTTTTTTACGGCCGTAGGTCCTACGATTTCATAGGACCTCTCTATACTATCCAATCCCTGCCGTACCGCCTCATAGAAATTGTCCGATCTCCGCTTGAGAAAGGTGAAGAATCGGCCCTTGTCCAACGAATCCGAGCGATTGAAATAGGTGACCGGGATTCGTTTGGTCTGCAGCACAATGCGATCCCCGTCCTTTTCAAACTCCGAAGAACCAGCGCTGCGTTTTATCAAGCGATATCCCACGGCCCCCAAATACCCTGGAAAATCGATTTCCGTGTTGATCTTGGATATCAGGGCCTTGTAATGGCCCGGATCTTCCGAATAACTTTTCATTGAAATACGATTCTGTTGATAAAAAAGGCCGTCCGGTGCGGACGGCCCTTATGGGTAGTTCCCCGTTCAAAGTTTTACCCCTCTACTGGGTGTCTTTTTTTTTTCATCGGTGACCACTTCCATTTTCATGGCCTTGGCCATATCGATGTTCTTGGTGATAAAGGTCTCCTTTCTGGGCGACCAGCTGACCAGATAGGGCTTTTTGCCGTTGGCCTTGCTCTTTATCTCGATTTCCACTTCCTTTCCACTATTCAGGGCATTGGCCTGTTCCAAGGTCAATTTTTCCCCATAGATATACGTGTTGGATGTGAGGGCAGGTTTGGTCCGTATATCCTGGAGTCTTGGTTCATAATAGGCCAATTTCTGAAAGATTTCCCCATCGTTGGTACTGCCCTGGAACACAATGAATTCTTTTTTCTCGACCATTCGCTCAAATTCCTTGGCAGTGAAGGTATGGTTATAGGCAACGGCCTTTTCCAAGGTCACCGGCTCGTTCCTTTTGTACTGCACATCAAGACGGGAGCCTTGGTCGCGGTCATACACCATTTGGATCATTTTCGAACTGTCCTTTAACTGCCCTTCGGAAATGTAGGTGGATTCGTGCATGTACTCCCTGCCTTGCACAAGGTTGTCCTGGATGTTTTCGGGCAGTTTTTCAAAACTGATGTACTGTCCCTCCAATTGCTCCTTGACATCACCATATGCATACCGTTGTGCCGGTGATTTCAGGGTTTCCAACCATCTACTGTTGCGGGGAAGGTCAAAAACCTGTCCCTCGTTGGTCTTGATGGAAACGGTACTGTCCTTTTCGGAGATGACCGTTCCCTTTTGCCACTTTTGGTTCACTTTGACGAAAACCTTTTCTGCGATCTGTCTTTCCATTTTATAATTGAATTAAGGATTAATACGAATTTGTTTAACTTTACCATCTGGATATGTCTTTCCATTTTCATATCCGGAATTAAGGATAAAAGGGGCGGGAGCGCCCCTTTTTTTATACGGCCATACGAAAGGCCTCCATTGCCCTTTCTCCACTGTATATACCGCTCCGTTCCAACTCCTTGGCCCAGTTTACATCCACGGGTTTAATGATTTCTATGGTTTTGCCCATATAGTTTCTGTAATAGCTCCACAAAAAATAGCGGAGCGCGTTTACATCAAAGGGCAGACGGCATAAAATCATGTCCTTTTCCCGTGTGAGTACGATGCTGTGCTGGTTCAATAGGGATTGGTCCGGCATCTTATTGAAGCCCAGATATTCTTGGGCCAGTGAATTGTTGAATTTCTTTATCTCTTTGAACAGATTGGTGAGGGCCTTATCGGTTTCCGGGGCGAAACGGATGCCCAAATGATCCTTGCCCACCCGCACCAAAAATTTGGAATCGTTCAGAAAGGACATCAGCATAAGATCATGGATATAGCCCTCAATTTTGGACCTTCCCGTAAGACTGAGGGCCATCTTGCTCAATTTGGTGGTCTTGTGGATGCGTACCAAAATCTTTGCGGTATCGTAGTTGATGTCCAAAAAAGCAAGGTAGACCGCATTGCGCAACTGGAAACGGCCATGGAAGGCCAGGGCTTCCATGGGACTTCTAAGCACCACCAAATGTTCTATCGACTTCGGGACGTTACTGAACCAGACCGAGGCCGATATATCACTTTCCCCCAATAGGGAATGTCCATTTCCATCCGCGACGACATAACCGGTCAGGGTATTGGCAAGATTGTAGAACGGAAAAACCAGCCTCCCCTTGGTATCGGCGAACACTTTTCCCGCGAACTGGCCTTCGTCATCATTGACTACTTCATAGGGGAGTAGGGAATGGGTCGCTGTCATCCCCTCAAAATGGTTATACGTTTTCTTCTTAGTTTCTAGGACGTCGCTTTTTTCCTGTTCCAAAAGAAATAGGCCCTTTTCCTCCAGCTTTGTATAAAAAGCATCGATTTTTGACCAGAGCCCCAGTTTTGTGGAGCCCTCCGTTTTGGAGAGCTGTTCCAGCACAAGGTCAAACGCTGCCAGTTTGTGCTCAGGTCTGCTGGCCTTATAATAGCGTTGCCCCTCCTCAGTTTGGATGACCATGGCATGGTCCTTTCCCATCTTGTAGCTATGGAACTCGCTTTCCTTGCGAGATGGCTCAAAACCGGAATACTTAAAAAGGGCGTTCAGGTCCAGAAGGTCGTCCCATTTTCGCCATTTGTTGTTCATGAATATATTTTTATATGTGTAAAAATTGATTATATTTGCAAATAACACTACAAATATAATTAAATTTTGGAAATGACAAACCCAAAGCAAGAATTCTTCTGACCATGTGGCGCCGAAACCTCAAATCGAAGTTTAGATTCCTCTCCAAAAATTGGAGGGTCAACTATGGATTTGACAGAGTGCAGCAACAGATAGACTCCAAGGATACATCCCACTTTACCCCAAATAATGGATACTATTGGGCCTTTATTGCACTTTTTTTCCTGTGCTGGGGGCTGCGTTTCTTTTGGACGGACGATTCCTTTCCCCCGCAAGGAACCATGGAAAGGCCATCGACCCTTTCCATGGAAAATAGGCAAACGCTCACCGGTGATGTGCTCTTTAAGGGAATGGCCCTAAAGCTATCGGAGATTACGGACTTCGGCCAAATGGAGAAGTTACTGCGTTTTTTTGCCATGCGACCGTTCATTTTGGACAGTGTGCCTTCCTGTGTTCCCCTGTACAAGGAAAGCTTTGTAGTATCAAGTCCTTACGGGCAACGGTTCCACCCCATTCATCAAATTACGAAACACCATTTTGGAGTGGATTTCGCCGCAACCAAGGGAACCCCAATTTATTGTACAGCGGCAGGGACCGTCACCCATATCGGAAACGACCCAAATGGGCATGGGCTTCATGTTATGGTTACACATGGCCATGGGTTTGTGACACTATACGGCCATATGGACCAAGTGGCCGTCACCATAGGGGAAAAAGTTCCCCCTCATGAATATATCGGAACGGTCGGAAACTCCGGCCTTTCGACCGGACCACACCTGCACTATGAGACCATCAAGGACGGTAATCGATTGGATCCAGCACCTTCCTTTAACATCAAATATGATGTCTACAGGCGTTTGAGCCAATCGAACTGAAGGGGTCGTCATACTATCCTTATCTGACAGTTCCATTCAATATCAAAAGTACTTTCATTGTATATTTTGGGCGTTCGGGCCCGCTTTCCGCTTAAAGTCCCCACGGTGACCCCCAGGAGGGCACCGTGAAGAGCTATCGCTGCAATCGGTAACGCAGCGCCCCATAGGGGCGCATATTTTTGGATAGGGGTAAATGAAGCAAGAGGTGATGTAAACTATTGAAAAACTGTGTTTTATCTATGCTTTAGGGTAAATTGAAGGTATAACCGAAAACAGAAAATCCATAAAAACTTGTATTAAGTGCCCGCGTGTGAAGGGCGTCCAAAAGTTCACCATTTTCCCGTGCTGTGCCCAACTGATCAACAAAACAATTAAAAGGACAAACCCTAAAACAAAAATCGATGTTACCTCTAGAGACCCTTTATGAAAAATTGCCCTTTTTGGCCTTTGCTTTCTTTGTCTTGTTGACCGTAAAAGGCGTATTCCGACTGAAACGCTTTTTACGGCTTCCCCTATTGCTCATCCTGTTCCTGCTATTGGCCGTTCCCTTTATCAAGGATCTGCTATGGCTGTTCGCTGCCATGGAACTGTCCATTTGGGGCTATTATCTGGCGAGCAAATGGCCATGGCCGATTGCCTGAGACCTTTGGAGGTGCGGAAATCCCTGTCCGTGTTCCTTGGTAATGCGATAGGGCGTGAAACCGCCCTATCACATTGGTTTTACCCATGCCTTGAGTTGCACCCTGAAGGGTGCCTTTTTGTGGATGGGGGAGAAAGAAGTGGAAGGTGGGAATAGCGGGGATTTTACTGGTTTTTAAAGAGGTGTGATCGTATCTTGAGGTAAGTTAAGTAATTGAAAAACAGACAAATAAATTGTATTTTGCACTATGGGGACCATCAATGAAATAGAGGTGAGTTATCGGCACGAGATTCCAGCGTCCCTCTGGAAAAAAATAGGCTCATCAGCCGATGCGGCTGAGGTCCTGTACGAGCATTGGGACAAGGGCACGATAGGACTGCAGGAATCCTTTAAGGTGGTACTGCTCAACAATGGCAACAGGGTCAAGGGCATGTATGAGATTTCCAAAGGGGGGATAACGGGAACTATGGTCGATTTGCGCATCCTTTTTGCGGTTATCCTCAAGAGCCTTACCGTGGGAATCCTACTTTGCCATAATCATCCCAGTGGCACCCTAAAGCCAAGTGCCAACGACAAGAGCATCACCAAAAAGATACAGAACGCCTCCAAACTTTTTGATATTCAGGTGCTGGATCATATCATACTGGGCCCTGATGGTTCCTACTATAGCTTTGCAGATGATGGAGTGATTTAATGCTACCCCATTGGTCCAGTCAATGTATTCTTAAATAGGGGGCGCACAGGGCGAGAAACCAAATGAGCGGCAAAATCAAAAAAGAACCGTTATGTAAATTCCCTGTACCCGGATTCATGATACCAAATTATACCACAGACCTTTTGCTCATTGCTCCCTCTTCTGTCGCCAAATAGGCTGCTGGACAGTATTAAATAGCAATGGCCAATTTCTGGGGGTTTGAAAATTTCACCGGGGAGGTGGTCCATACCATGTGAACTGATGGGTATCGGACACTAGGCAGAATTACATGAGGCCCTTGAAGAAGGCTTCTAGTGGGATTTTGTGGATTTCCAGAATACGAAAGAGAGTTGACATCTTGAAATTGCCCCCACTCTCAAGACGCCAGTAATTTCGCCTGCTCAGGTCATGCTCATTGGCAAAGGTTTCCAAACTGGAATAACCCGCTTTCAGCCGTAATTCCTTGATTCTTTTTCCGATGGCCTTATATCTGTCTTGGTCGTCCTGTTTCCCCATAGGGCCAATATCAAAAAATCACCTTTAAAAAATAACGCTCTACAGGGCGTGAATTCCAAACTATTGACTACCTTTAATTCATTGAATTGTTACGAATTTTCCTACCATCGTGTGCTGACCTAAAATATGAACAAGAAAAAACATACCCATCTGTTTTATGGGGGTGAGGAGGCTACTGCACTACTCAAAATGTCCCGGGAACGACTTATGGAGGCCGACTGTGATGACTTCATGGTATATCGGGTTTTGGATGGAACCAATGTCGAAAAATTGGAAAAGGAACATTTGGAAGATTGGATAGGGCCTATACGTATCGATGAGAATACGCATCTTTTGCTGCACCTGAACTTGTGCCAAAAGGTCAAAAGGAACTTTTCGAGGAAATCCGCTCCAAAAACTTCTAATGACTGAAGGCGTATGCCTTTATTTAGGATAGTGGGATACCCGAAAACTATGCCGCCGAATGGACCAAGTAAATCCCGAAAATCGGTAAGAAACCCTTCTTTTGCCTAAATTTACGCTATGTCACAAACCATCCATACCGTTTTGGATTTATCGGAACCTGTGGATAAACTGTCCTTTAGGGAGGTATTTTGGGAAAAGGGCGGTTCTTCCCCTGACAACGTCCCAGTAAGACTGTCGGAAGCGCAGCTCATTGCACTTATAAAAGTGTTGTTTACCTATGGCCTCCATTATGATGAGGTACGTGGGGAAAAAAGGCCAACTTTTATGGAATCCATAAAGTACAACACCAATGGTATGTTCGATATTCCCCAATCTTTCTGTGGACATTTATTGAACAATCTGCACAAGGGGGCAAAATCACAATTTCAGAAATTTCTTGAGATGGAACATGATCTCCGGGACCTTCTGTCCAATGAACAGCTCATGGACTTTGTGGAAATGCAACTTATCGACCCCTCGGTCTCTTACCGAAAATGGGAATATGGCCGCTATGCGCTGGACCATATGGCTAAGGAGTTGTTAATTGACTTGGATTGGGAGGCTGAGCGGAGCCGAATAGCTTGGTACAATATCCCAATGGATGATTATTTGGTTAATGTAGAAAAAGGGCTAACGACCTTTGGCGCGGGATTGGACAACCATGAAAAAGGCTTTCTAATATTGCTTTGCAAGACCAACGTATTGGAACAGGATTCCACCTTAATGGATTACATGCTTGCCGGGGATATCGTGCAATCCAATTTGGTCGGGCTTCATCTTCGGAAGGAGCAATTGGCGACGGTTTTAAAGAAAACCATCGAAAATGGTCTTTCAAAGGGAAGGGATAAGAAAGGGCCAAAACCATGAGCGAGGTCGGGGCCTTGTTGCGCTACCTTAAAAAAAGGGATATGGGAGGGGAGACCCTCATACAAGGAAATACCTATACCTCCGAGCAGATAAAATTGGCGCAGCAACTCTTGGTGGATGCCCAAAAGGAATTGGACCACTCCCGAAAAAAACCGAAATTATCCAGAAGACGGGCCTTTATCGTAATTCTTGAAGAAGGCTATTATGATGTCAAGGAATATCCAAAAAGTCTTACCCTTGAGAGCATCCATAGAAAAGCTTCCCAACGATTTGAGTTTTCCCATCGTGCCATGAATTCCTTTACCACGCCAAACGAGGTCCATCCAAAAGACCCTTGCCGCCATTATGAGAACGATGGTCTCAGAAAGGCAAAATACAGGCAAACGCTCGCCCACCTGGTCACCTATTCCCAATTGTATTTTGAAATTAAAGAAGCGGCACTATCGTTGGAAGTAACCTACAGGGATGTTCTGCAATGCTGATCCCTGGGTAGCGTACAGCAACCCGTGTACGCTACTGCCCATAATAAATCCGACACTGCCCTAGGTTTGCCATAAGAAATCGGAGGTCACGAAGCAAGCCATGTTTTTGTAAACAAAAACTGCTCACCCTGTTCGCAAGGCTTGTCGGGGATCCTCCCCAAACCCCTAAAAATGGCACGACCCAAAAAGGATGTAAAATCGTTAAAGGCTATAATCGTAAGTTTTAGGCTCAATGTGGACGGTTACCTTGAACTGGCCAGCAATGCCGAGGCATTGGGCATCACCATTCCCCAATTTATCCGAAAAAAGATATCCGGTTCAGTGCTCACAAGGATGCGGTATTCGCCCATCGACCGAAAGGTTTTCGTGGAGCTCTCCCGTATCGGGAACAACATCAACCAACTTACCAAACAGGCCCATCTAGGCATGCGGAATCTGGTACACCTGGACAGGCAATTGGAGGAACTCAAACGCCTATTGGAGGATCTAAAATCAAAAATCCTGAACGATGATAGCAAAGCAGATTAAGGGAAAGGATTTCTATGGGCTTTTGGCCTACAACGAAAAGAAGGTGGAAAATGACCAAGGATGCATGCTGGACACCAATATTACCCATGATACCGTGGTCAATATGACCAGGGAGTTCAATATAGTGCGACAGCTACGCCCTCGCCTTGGAAAAGCGGTCTATCACGTATCGCTCAGCCTTCCGATAGGGGATAATCTGGGCGATAGGGAATTCACGGCACTGGCCTTTGATTACCTCAAAGGAATGGGCTTTGACAACAATCAGTACATCGTGTACCGCCATACGGACACCCAGCATGAGCATATCCACATCATTGCCAATAGGGTAAAGTATTCGGGCAAGGTGGTCTCCGACAGCAGAGACTATCAGCGAAGCGAAAAACTGGTGCGAAAGCTGGAGACCAAATATGGACTTTCCACGTTGGAAAGGTCCGAACTGAAAAAGAAAGCGGGCATCACCCAAAACGAAATCGAAAAGGCGATTCGCACGGGACAAGCACCCATAAAACTGGTACTGCAACAACGGATAGACGGCGCACTGCTCCGATCGAACAACGTTGTTGGGTTTATAGAGGAGCTCAAGAAAAAGAAAGTGTATCCCATGTTCAATGCGAGCTTGACCACAGGAAAGGTCACAGGGATATCTTTTGACCACGAAGGAGTGGTTTATAAAGGTAGCACCCTGGGCAGACAGTATTCATGGAACAATATCATCAAACATCTGGATTATGAACAAGATAGAGACCGTTCAATTATTCTCGAAAATAGCCGACCAAGTCAACGAAATGCGGGAACTTTTGGAGAAATCGGACCTGGACCGAAAAGAACTGTTGGAACTCCAAAGGGAAATGCTCAGCGGCCTGAAAATGCTCATGAGAAATCAGAGTACCATGTGGGAAAGAATAAAACAATGGGATGGGTAAAGCCATTGGTCGATGACAATCCTTGGAATGCTTTCAGGCTGGAACTTCAAGAACAGGATAGGTACAAGCGAAAAAGAAAACGAAGGAGGAGAAGGATTTAAGAATCTGTAGGTGTGGATTTGGCGAACAACAAAATACTCGATGCCGTGGTAGAAACCCTCTCTATAGAGGAGTTGGAAGCCATCCTTGTCCGAAAGAAAAGGGAAAGGGACGGAATGGGTGGTGTACCACAACCCAAACCTATGTCAGAAAGGGAACAGCAAAAAACACATTGGATAAAAGTGATGGTTTCCATGGGTATAATTTACCCGCAATAAGTATTGATAGTATACTGCCAAGAACCCGAATTATATATTCATCCACAGCTTTTGATGTGTTCCATAAAAGGTCAATTTGTGATACAACATAAAAAGACCAAGAATTGAACTTGATAGTTTAAAAAGTAAAAGTCAGGCGAATTTGTCTCATGAAAAGACCAGTTTAAAGAACTCCGATGTTTTCTGTGTAAGGTTTAAACAACTGACAATTCTATGGAAAAACTAAAACAAACTTAATATGCAATCCGCAAATCTATGATGGAATAGGTCTAGTTTATCAGTATCAATGTTCACATTAATTCTTTTCTACATTCATAAAATAGACTTTCAATATTTTACTGGATTCTATTGGTCTTTAGTTCTTTTTGAATATCATAATACTTCCACCAATACTGGGAATCAATAAGCGATTTTTCTTTTGTTTTATCTTTTCTATATTGTGTATTTAAACAACTTAATCTTGTACAAACGAGTATTAATAGTTCAAAAATTTTGGATCAGACAAATACCGATACTATTTTTTTAAAAAAAGGCCATTATCTGGCACCATGCTTTTCTACATCAAATTTTGGTGATTTTTTGATTGGTATCACTAAATATGAAACTCCTGTAGAAACCGGGAATTTGCATTCGCATGAAAAACCCATGAT
Organism: Flagellimonas flava; assembly: GCF_050617915.1. Classification (GTDB taxonomy): domain Bacteria; phylum Bacteroidota; class Bacteroidia; order Flavobacteriales; family Flavobacteriaceae; genus Flagellimonas; species Flagellimonas flava_A. The sequence goes on along the minus strand of NZ_JBODQE010000015.1, from coordinate 11,935 downwards.
AAGCTTTGTACTTCACGGTAACAATACTGAGGTTCGCAGAGGAAAAATGATTGAAAGAACAACCGGCTGCACAAACTACTATAGCGCTCATGAACAGCATAGAAATATTTACAACCGGTTTCCTGCAAGGCATGTGAGCATAGAATTCGAATACGATTTTTTGAAGAAATATGAATATACCGAAGAACAAGTCGAGTTAGCTGTTAAAAAGAGTTATGATGCTATTTTTACATTCATTAAACTAATGAAGGAAGCACATGTAAACGATGCTCAATCCAAAAGTACTGCGGAAATGCTATTCCTTTCGTTCATGGGAAATAGCCTTAGTTCAAATAATGACACACAAATTCCCTCCTGGATGAAATCAGTTAGGGATATTTTAAATGACCGATGGAATGAGAATCTCTCTCTTAAAGAACTAGCGGAGAATGTAAATATTCACCCTACAACAATTTCAAAACATTTTAAAAGATATTTTCAATCTACCCTGGGAGAATATACTAGAAAACTAAAGGTTACTCGCTCAATTGACATTCTACATTCTTCCAACTGCTCACTTACCGAAATATCCTATATATGTGGGTTTTCAGATCAAAGCCATTTTACAAGAACTTTTAAGTCTATGACCGGTTATCTACCCAAGGATTACATTAAACTTTAAGCAAAAGGCCAATTTCATTCTATTTTAAAGAAAGGTCACGGTCTTTCTTTGCTTGCACAATATAAAGGGTCAATAAATATGAAAATTCAAAATTATTTTAAAAGAATCGTAATAGTATGGTTCATTGGTCTTATCCTTGTCTCCTGCAATCAAAAAGCAAGCAGTTCAAAAGATTCGAACATCATGGTATTGCGGGATTCCCTGACAATGGAAGTCAACAATCTTCTAAAGCAAGGATATATTAATGGATTTGGGGTGGCAATCGTAAATGACGATACCACTTTATATGCCCAAGGTTTTGGGCTTTCCTGAATAAAAGGAAAAGTCCCTTACACCAAAAACACATTACAAAACATTGCTTCGGTTTCAAAAACGATGATTGGATTAGCCTTGCTCAAAACCCAGGAAATGGGCGAATTAAATTTAGACGATCCTATTAATGACTACTTGCCCTTTAAGGTTTTCAATCCATACCATCCTGAGGCAACCATTACCATAAGACATTTAGCAACACATACCTCGAGCATACAGGATGGTGATTTATATGGGGCGAAGTCGTATATCATGGAAAATGCCAATGACGCAACATTGGCCAAATCGTTGCCCAGTTCCGAGGAATTCAACTTACCTGAGGACGAAATCGAAATGGGCGTATTCCTCAAAAATTTTCTTGCCGAAGAAGGGGCTTGGTTCGATAAGGCCAACTATTTGGAAAGCAGACCTAGCGAACTTTACGAGTATACCAATGTCGGCGCGACGCTTGCCGCATATATTATTGAACGTTCCACCAACCAGAGCTACGCGCAATTCACAACACAACATATTTTAAAACCCTTGGGAATGTCCTCATCAGGTTGGAAAACTTCGAATGTAGACCAATCAAAACGCACACATTTATTTACTATCGATCGGAAGAGAATTCCTGATTATAGACTGATTACCTATCCCGATGGTGGATTGATTACCTCTATTGATGACAAGGCAAAGTATCTATCCGAATTGATACGAGGATATCATGGAAAGGGTGAACTGCTCTCAAAAGAAAGCTATGAGCAGTTCTTTTCAGAGTTTCTCTCCGAAGAGAATTTTGAAGAAGAACAAGATACCGACCGCCCTTTTGATGATGAATACAATTCTGGACTGTTTATTGGGCATACCCCCATTGGCTATTTAGGACATATGGGCGGAGACCCAGGGGTTTCGACCTTTATGTTCTTTAATCCCAAAACAAAAATTGGGAAGCTCCTCTTTGTCAACACGGACTTAGATGCAACAGGTGCTGAGCAGTTTTATGCCATTTGGGATACCTTAGGTGAATATGAGTTAAGATTGAATAGTGCATCCACTGGAACATATGATAAGTAAGTCTGTCTCAATTCTTTCTTCTCTAATTGTATTCTTTGAAGCTGTCTTAGGTTATGGTCAAATTGAACCGAGACTCCAGGGAATAGACGCTGAATTGAATAAGATTTTATCGATTTCAAAAGCCCCAGGTTTAGCGGTGGCAATCGTGGAAGGGGATAAAATAATATATGCCAAAGGATTCGGTTATCGCGATTATGACAACAAATTTCCCATGAACGCCAATACAGTTATGCCCGTAGGCTCAACTACCAAGGCATTTACTTGTGCTTTGTTAGGACGATTAAGAGATGAGGGAAAGTTGGCATTTACTGATAGCCCGATAAAACATATTTCCCAATTGAGGTTCTATAGGCATGAATTGAATACAAACATTACTATCAAAGATTTGATGACCCACCAAACAGGCATCCCAAGGCATGACGAATCATGGTATCTGTTTCCCAGTCACGACAAAGATAGTTTGGTACAAAGAGTACAATATCAAGAACCGTATACCGGACTTCGTCAAGAGTTCCATTACAATAATTTCATGTTAATGCTTCAAGGCGTTATTTCGGAACGTATAACAGGCAGCAGTTGGGAGGCGAATATCAACAACTATTTTTTGAAGCCACTGGATATGAAACGTTCCAATACTTCTATTTCAGAGCTGAAAAATAGCACCAACAGAGCGATCGGTTATGAGTTGCAGCATGACACCTTGATTCAGAAAGTAGACTATTTTGACCTAGCTGGAATCGGACCGGCAGGAAGTATCAATAGTTCAGCAAAAGAAATGGCCAACTGGCTAAAAGTTTGGTTGAATAAGGGAGTATATCAAGGCAAACAAATCCTATCAGAATCTTATGTGATAGAGGCTATGAGTTCTCAGGTCGTGACAAGTGCTTCTTTGCCAGAGAAAGAATCGCCTGATATGCATTTATCCAATTACGGGTACGGTTGGTTCATTTCGTCGTATCGTGGGCATTATCGGGTACAGCACGAAGGCAATATTGATGGGTTTTCTGCAAATGTTTCTTTTTTTCCCAGTGACAGCCTTGGCATCGTGGTGTTGACTAACCAAGGGGCTTCTTCTGTTACTTCAATGGTAAGGAACAGCATAGCCGATCGAATGTTAAAAATCGAACCAACGGATTGGGTACAAGATTTTTTGTTAGAAAAAGAGAAGAACGAAAAAGAAAGAAATAAGATCAAAGAAATAGCTACAGTAAACAAAAAAGATAATTTCGAGCACTCAAATAAGCCAATTTCTTATACTGGAAGCTATCAAAATAAAGGATATGGTACGTTCAAAATTTTTGAGGAAAAGGATTCGCTATTTGCACAGTTCAAACTCAAGAAATATTATCTAAAACAATCTGACACTGCGGTTTTCACCCCTTTTGAACTAGCAGGGTTAAAACTGGAAGATTCAGGTCTGCCCGTGTTCCACTTTCAACACAAATCGGAAAGAAAAAAACAAGTCTTATCGCTTAAAATACGTTTAGAGGAATCATTACAACAACCGATTACATTCAAAAAATTATAATTTAAACCCTTTAAAAATGAAGGAATCATCAATCAAAAATCAATCAGCTTACCATTCCAAAGTGATTTTGGCGCTAGTCATCATTGTTTTGCACTTTTCCAGTTGCTCCGAAGCAAAACGAACAGCCCCCAAGTCTGAAAAGGAAAATCATGTATGGTCCAATGGTCTCATAAATGCATATAGGGCTTTGGATGAGGATAGGAATACCGCTTCTGCGGATTTACTATTGGAAGCCACAGAAAATATGCCCAATAAAAACTGGGAGAATTATTTTGTCTGTGCCACTATCTATGCTCCAAATGGTGAAACAGACAAAGCATTTGATGCTTTGGACAAAGCTATCGAATCAGGTCTTAGGGATTCTCAACTACTCAATTCGATACCGGAATTGTCTAATCTGTATGATAATCCGAGATGGAAGACCGTAATTGAAAAAACAGAGAATAAACGAGGTGAATATTTACGAAAAATTGAGAGCCCTGAAGTATTGGAATTACTTGAGAATCTGTGGGCAGAAGACCAGCGGGTACTTACCCAATATAATGAACAAATTGCCTTATTGGACAGTACGGTCACCGATGAGGACTATGACCGACTATTCGAGCCGATAGAGAAGAGATGGGATATCAATAAAATTAAACTGGATAGTATAATTCAAATTTACGGCTGGCCTGGAAATCGATTGGTGGGCGAAGATGGTGCCAAAATAAGTTGGGGAATACCCCAGCATCATCCCAACGTTTTTTTTAAACAAAAATGTTTGTCCAAGATAAAAGAAGCAGTCGAAAAAGGAGACATGGATCCCAACCATTATGCAGAGTTGAACGATAGAATCGCAAGAGAAACATGGCAGAAACAAACCTATGGGGCCAGTATGGGTCAGAACGCACCTTATCCGATAGCTAATCCATCAGAAGTCAATCAAAGGCGGTTTGAACTGGGACTTCTCGAACCAGTTGAGGTCTATGCGTATTACCACGGCATAACTTATGTGGCACCTTTTGAGGAAGAGGCTAAGCTTGAGGCAAAAACAAATTTTGAAGAGGCTCAATCGAATTACGCCAAGTTTGGGAAATTCATAAAAGCCAAAGAAATCGATTCTGCACTTTTCGCATTAAAAAAGAGCATAAAACATTATGGTGATTTAAACAATGAGCAACTTTATAAAGCTGCCTTGACACTTTCCGCTCAATCAGAAGAACGCGCCAAAAACCTTAGCCTGAGAATATTGAAAGTACTTATTTGGCGAAAGTGGGAAGAAAGATTTGATTATATCCAGAAAAGTAATTTCACAGAAATTGATGAAGACGATTGGAATACCATCATAAAATTGCTTGAACAAAGCAAGGTTAAAATAGTATAACGGAGGCAACCAATCCAGTTACTTTCCATCTTATTAAAAAATTTTTATGCTAAGGCATAATGTTTATATTTTGTTTTTTTTTCTCTTCTCCTGTTCAAATTCAGCCAGAGATGACCTTATTTTTGACAGCAATATTTTTCCACAACGTTGGGAATTGACCGGAATGTCAACAGGTCTATCTGGAGGTCTTTTAGAAGGCGACGATTTACCATGGACTGAAACCATAGTTCTTGAAAAAGATTCTCGATTTTTTAAAACGAGGTTATTAGATAATGAAGAAAGTGAAGGAAAAGGTATTTTCGATTTCAGTGAAATTAATAATGAGATGTATCTTATTTTAAATTATGATACTGGAACAGACTTGATAGAGAGCTGCGGGAATGAAAACCAAACTGAAACCTTTTTCATGCCTTCGGTGACAGCTCTAATAGGAGGCTCTGCTCCATGCGACGGCCCAGGATTGTTTTACGAGCGGAAAGAGTAAAAGTCTTACTAAAGCAACTCGGGAAATTATTTTCAGAAAAGAATTTTTAAAGAACAATCTACTCACCTGGTTTCTTGGAACAACCTTTTCCAAAAAACGCAGTTCAAATGGATAAGCAGTTCAAATCTTCAATATCATTATCTGTAAAATATTGGAAGGTCTTGGTTGATTCTCAACAAACGAACGTGGCTGTTGCATAAGTCATCTGTGTTCAGGATATTGATTCGAATACGCAGTTTTTACAGAGTCTTCGGGAGGACCGGTCTTGGTTGGATTTGCCGGTAAAAAGCGGTCAGGTAGCTTTGAAGTACGTCCATAATGGCCCTTAAAATGCCTATTGAGGGTTTCCCTCCCCCTTTCTTTAGATACTTTTTCAAGTTGAAGGCGATTGCAGCCATGAGCATGACCTTGTGGGCACCGGCCTTGCCCAATACGCCTATCTTTCTCAGGCCGTAGAACTGGGTCAGGCTTCCGAACACGGGTTCCACCATACTTTGTCTAAGTCTTTTCATTTGTCCGCCCCTTTCGCTGTGCTGTCGGGCGTAGGCCCTCAGGTACGGTTCGTCGTATATCGTTCTGGTGATACTTTTGCATTTCTTTTTTGGCGCACATTGGGGTTTCATGGGGCAGGCCTTGCAGTCCCTCGGTGCCGCCCAGTAGTTTTTCAGCACGGTGCCGTACTTGTTGGTACTGAACCCCTTGAAGGGCAGCGGTCTGTCCATCGGGCAACGGTACTCGTCCCTTTCCCTATTGTATGGGAAACCTTCTATCTCAGGTTTGTATTTCCCGAAGACGGGTATCCATCCGGTGACCTTCCTTTGCTCGAGAAAATCGTAGTTGGAGCCGTTGGAGTACCCTGTGTCCGCCAAGAGGTCCGTCATTACGAGTTCGTTCCGCCCTAAACGGTCCTGAACCCGAAGGCCGATATCCTTCAGGTATTGGCTGTCCCTGCCGTCGGCAAAGTCCGCCTGGATATGCGAGATGACCCCTTCCGCCGTATCGACCGCCATGCTGCAGCGGTAGTTGAGCTTTCTGGCCTTGCCCGGCTTTACCGATATACGGGCATCCGGGTCATGGGGGTTGTAGTGTGTCTTGTTGCTCAGCAGGCGTGCCTTTTTGTGGGATCCGCCGACCAGTTGTACCGGACCCTCCCGAAGATTTCGATGGTGCTTTTCCACTCGCTTCAGCTCGTGTTCGGGAGCGGTGATATGTGCAGGGGAAACGGTCTTTGATTGGCTTTGCCCGGTTGCCCCGTTTTCTTCAGACACTTTCTTCAAGTGGTTGCCTATGGAGTCCGCAGGCATTTTCGGCACCACGCTTTCCATGGACGCGTTCGCCTTTATAGGGGCCGAGTCCACTGCTTGGGTGTGGCCGGAAACCATCCCGCTGTCTACGCAAAGGGCAAATACCTTGTTGAACAGTTTCTCAAAAAGGGATTCCGGGTAAAGCTGCCTTGTCCTGCTGATCGTCGAGTGCCATGGCAGTTCCTCGTCAAGGTCATAGCCCAGGAAGTAGAGCACGTCCATCCGCATGCTACAGTGTTCCACCAGTTTTCGGTCTGAGGTGATGTTCTCTAGGTATCCCGTAATCAACAGTTTGAAGAAGACCACTGGGTCGATTGATGGATTGCCCGTACAGCCATAAAGTTCCTCTGTGTCGCGGTAAAGAAAACTCAGGTCGAGCGTTTCGCGGAGCCTTCTGTAAAGGTTGTCCTTGGGAACACGGTCCGACAGCCTGAAACTGAGGAACAGTTTTTCGGTGTAGTTCTTTCTGCCTTGCATACCATAAGTTACCTATTTCCCAACGCTTATGAAAGCAAGAATCGATGAATATCAGAGTTGTGCAACAGCCACGAACAATTTATGGGAATCTACCTCTCCTAACAAATACTCGCCTTATTAATAAACTTAAATCAGTACAATCATCAAATGAGTGTTTCACCATTAAAAATAAAACATTTGAAACAGCCGACACCAAGTTGTTGAATCGCAACTTAAGGTGCCGACTGCATGAATGTAAATTAATCAATTACATATGGGCCATCAGAATCTCCGTTAACCCCATTTCTAATAAAAAATGACTTGCCATCTGAACTAAAATATAGGAGCTTGAATCCGGATTCTGTATTCCCCTGGGTGAAACTACAAGCAGCTCCGATATCTGAAAATAGAAAATCTTCATCATTTGAAACATCCTCTTTATCACTCCATTTACGAGAAGTATTGATGCCAGAATCTGTTACATTATTGGTAATAATGTTTCTGGTTTCGTAAATATCTCGAATATAAGACTCCGTTGCACTTGAATTATTATTGCCCTTTTGAAAATAGCCGTGATCATAGGTGTATTCGTTATGTCCTGTTATTGTGAAAGGTGTATTGGAGGTGTAAAATTCATATTCTTGACCTAAATAAACTACGGCATCAAAACCAGTACCAGATAATGGAAAGGTTTCGCCATCAAGTAAACTTGAATTATGCCATACTTCTATTTGAACAGGTCCCTTAATTTCAGAAATTATTTTGCTATTTGGAATAGTACTACTGTTTCCTGAATAGGGGTTTTGGTCAAAAACAAGTTGTAAGATTTCATTACTATTTTTGTCATAGACAAAGATATTTCCAGGCCGTGCGAGTGTTGCAGAATCTAAGGCGTCAAAAGGGATTATGCCGAGTGGAGCACTACCATCATTAATTGAATATTTAGGTGAAATATTGCCTGTATTTCCATTAAACCAAACATACTCAGTTCCAGCTCCATTAAATAAAATGGCGTTTGAGCCAGCCACAGCAGTGGCTGCACCGACACCATCTTCAAACAATCCAACCAAATTGCTATAACCTTGTGGAGGTCTTGCTCCCCTTAAGGAACAGATTACGGCATCATATTCGGTAGCCAATTTTGTACCCACTGTTTTACTAGGTTCAAGCACACTTTTAACTACATAAGATAAGGGCAGGGCTTCAGTAATATTAGTGCTTTCCGCTAGTTTTTCACCTATCGTATTAATATCAAGCTCTCCGGTAAGCGAGAAGGCACTTTGGGCACTGCCGCCATAAGCAATAATCTTGGTTTTCACCTCTTTTAAAGCATTGTATTGGTCATACTCTATTTCGCCTTCAATCTTAGACCGTAAACCCTGATACGTACCCTCAACTCTAGCCCGAAGTTCATTAACAGAACTGGTGGACTCCACTAACATATAAAAAATACGGCCGTAAGTTACAGAGGATATAAATGTTGCCGGGTTGTCTGCTTGAACAAAAGGCGATAGGTCCTCACCTGTTACTTCAGGTGCGAAAATATCATCCAGACCATTGATTTGATCCATAGACATCGTATAGTACTGTTGTGTCAATTTCACAAGCACCCTATTATATTCTTTCTCATTCGAAAAAGAAAGATTGGCGGATGCATTGATGTTATATGACTCATAACTTACGCCCAATTCCAATGCCATTTGTTCTTGACTATAGACTTCTTCCACCTCTAATTGAAAGTTGGCCGGAACAATGTTGGGGTCATTGGCAATAATCTCATTCATTGCAATTTGCATATTACCCTTTGTCACTTTATCAACAGTTATGGCAGATGCACTATTACCATTAAGCAAATTGATGGATACCGTACCACCAGCTCTATCGACATTAATACTAGAGGGAGAATTGGCACTAAGGGTCTTACCCTGTAAAAGATTGCCAGGCCATATCATCTCGGCATTAGGGTTAAAAAGTGGGAACTGACCATTACCATCCAAGACACTTACTTTTTTAGTGGTACAGAAATAGGTATTGGTCACATCACCATCGGCAGTACTTTCGAGGTACTCTTCATAATAGGGTTCAGAAACTTCAAGGGTGTCTGCAACCCGTTCCACTGGATAATCTTCAACAACTCCCCGCGCCAAAACCTCGGTAATTGTTAATTCTGTACCTGAACCACCCGGGACATTCGGATTAGTAGGGTCCTCGGTAGGCGATTCATCTTTACTACAGGCATGCAAAAGAAAAATGAGCACTATGGGTACTGGTGTCAAGACTTTTAAAAGTGACTGCTTTGTTTTCATAACTTCTTGGTTTTTAGATTCAACACTTCAAAACTAGAAGAGCGTAGATGTCTAACCTAAAAACAGAGCTAGACAAATCCTAGACGTATAGCATATATTAAAGCTAATCTTGACCTAGACAGGTATAATATCACAAGTAAATGGAAAATTTATAAAACAAATAAAATCAATGTTTTACAATTATTTTATCAACACTTAGATGTATTTTATATCTAGACATTATATTGACAGAATCTTTTGAAACAACAAACAACATGTTTCATAGCTTCACATAATGAGTATCTTGCCAAAACAATTACCTAAATGATGAAAACAGTAAAAAATGCTCTAACACTTTTTGTTTTAATGTGCAGTTTTAACCTAACGGCACAAAACAAAATGGATATTGATAGCCTAATACTTCAATTCAAGAATCAACCGTTGGATACCCTAAAAATCCAAACAATCAAGAACATCGTCAATCATTATATGTATCGAGAACCGGAGCAGGCGAAAGAATTTGCAATTAAAGAGTTGAAGTTTTCAAAAAGGCTGGACTACGATTCAGGAATTTCCCTCGCAAACTACCATCTAGGAATAATCTACTACAACCTTGACAACATTGATTCGGCTCGACACTACTATAAAACCAGTCTTCAATTAGCAAAAGAGATAAACAATGGTCTATACATATCTCAAGCATATCGTGGTTTGGGCATTTTGGAGTTCACTCAAGGTAATTTGAAAACCGCGGATAGCATCAACAATATGGATCTTGAACATGTCATCAAACTTAAGGACAGTACTGGAATTGCATTGTCTTATGGCTTCAAAGGAAATATAAATCAAAACAAGGGTTTCTACGAAATTGGATTAAAATATGCCCTAAAGAGTCTTGATCTTTTCGAAAAAATAGGAGATTCAATACGCATAGCCGATTGTTTTAATCATCTGGCTATACTCGAATATAACCTAAGAAACTTTGATAAAGCTTTAGAATATAACAAAAGAGCTTTAGTAATTTATGAAGATTACGAAGACCTTTATTACCAAGCGCAGGCCCTAAATGATATAGGCTTAATGCACCATTTACTTGGTGAACAAAATACGGCGTTGGGATTTTTTGAAAGGAGTATCCAAAAGTCAAAAGAGGCGAAAGTAGAAGCACTGGAGGTCACAGCCTTAACAAACATTGGCTCAACGCATATTAAACTAGAAAAACCTTTGTTGGCGGTTCAGTTCCTAAATGAAGCTATCGAAAAAGCAGAGAGCATCAATAGTTTAAGAAAGGCCGCGATTGCAAAGAACAAGCTTGCAGAGGCCTATCTCTTGCTGGATAAACCAGCCGCATCCAGCAAAATCCTTGACGGGGTGAGGACCTATGCAGTAAAAACTGAAAATCAATCCATTTTAAAAAAAACACTTGAACTTAGCAGCAGGTCCAACGAAGCTCTTGGCAAAACCACTTTGGCCCTTTCTCAGCACAAGCAATTCAAAAGGATTAATGACTCTTTAATTGATTCAGAAAAAATCAAAAAAATAGAGGAACTACGGGCAATCTTCGAAACCGAACAAAAAGAAGCTGAAATCGCTCTACAACAAGAAGAAATAAAGACCTTAAATGAAAAAGCTAAGGTTGATAAATTAACCAAAGGGATTTATGCAGGCGGTATGGCGTCTGCCCTTGCCCTTTCGGGAGTTTTGGTTTTTGGATTTCGACAACGCATTAAAAAGAACCGAATCGAAAAAGAGAAAATCACCAAGGAATTGGAACATAAACAAAAGGAATTGACCAGCCAAACCTTGCACCTAGTACAAAAAAGTCAATTTCTCGCCGAACTCAAAGAAAATTTGGAGAGCTTGAAAAACTCACCTGAAAAATTTAAACTTGAGTTTAAGCGTATTGTCATGCTACTTAAAAAACAAAGTACGGCCGACAAAGATTGGGAAGTTTTTAAATCTTATTTCTCTGAGGTTCATCAGGATTTTGAGACGCAATTGAAAACCTTATCCAATAAAGTTACGGACAAGGAACTGCGCTTAGCCTCTTATGTCAAGATGGGCTTGAATAATAATGAAATCGCCAACATATTAAATGTGCTACCCACTAGCATTCATACGTCCAAATACCGACTAAAGCAAAAGTTGAACATTGATAAAGACCTTGACTTTGATGGCTTTATTAAAAGTCTATAAAAGTTCGTAGCAATAATGGTGTAGAAACAAAGACAACAATTAAATTAATATAATTTTAATTCTGAAATAAATAATTATGTCCTCCGTCTTCTGTCCTATTATAAGAACACATTTTTGGAATTTAGCCCGACTGCCCAATTAGTCCCTTAAACTCACGGTTTTACAGGACACCTAGTATCTGCCAGAAACCACTTCATGTTGGTTATTATGGTAAATCACTAGTGTCTACTATAAATTTTAAAATGTTCTTTGAAATTATTGATAATTAGAAAGATATCACTGTTTTTTGACGG
>NZ_JBODQE010000014.1:0-55769 GCF_050617915.1 Flagellimonas flava | reverse complement strand
ATTTTTTCAAATACAAAAGAAACCACTATACAAAACCATAACAGTCTAGCCTTTGTCCCATATTGTATATAGGTGCCAAAAAAGATCTATTGGATATCTATTTTTTGTTTGAGCATTTGAACGGGATAGAGGCTGTATTAAATTTAGCCGACCACTATGATTCAATTGGAGTTAAATATGAATGGGATGATTTTTTAAGCCCCTGTCCAATTTAGTGATTATTGTTCGTCTTATTTCAAAACGACCATTAATTCTACCAACCTTCCAACTTACGCGTTTCCCTTCTGATGACCTTTGCCAACAACTTGATATAGCGCCTCACCTTAGCAATGTCCTCAACAACAATTTTCTTTCGCATCATCTTTAGGAGCACCTTACGCTCCCTCTTGGCGTATTCCAGTGCGGTCATGTCATGGCCCAAAGCAATATAGTTCTCAAAGAAAAGCTGCTCAAAATTATCGGAGGCATATATTTTGTCCACCAATAGTTGATAGGGCATTATGTCGGGCTTCGGCTGGTCAGATATCATGCTGGTACTTTTCTAGTCTCGGCCCATCTACAAAGGGCATCATCCTTTTTCCCTTTTCGGTCATAGGTATCATTGTCAGTTCCACAAAAAACCCATAGAGCTTGTATAACTGGTACTCCGCATCTATTGATTTTACCTCCCCTATCATTTCCCCGTCCTCTCCGAACATTTCCCATTGGTCGCATTCTTTTTCGCCTAAAAATTTGATCAGGTCCATGCAACAAAATTACCCCAAACTTTAACTTTTTACAATTGGAATTGTTCCATAATTTTGGATTATGTCCAATTGGTACGATAAAGAACTTTACGATGTAGTGGTTCACGGCATAGGGTACGTGAAAGTGACAAACTATGGGGGCAAATCTGCCACAATGAAGGATGGGGAATATTGTCTACAGGACAGAAAGCAAAAGGAATGCCCCAACAAGACCAAATCGCAGATACTTGCGGTTTTCCATGGACTGATCAACAAATACCAGAATTTGGAGATCAACGGTTGGAAATGCCATTATGCAAAGGGCAAATGGAACAAGCGGAAAGTGACCTTTACCCATGATTGACCTGTAGTTTTTAACATATCTGTTGATAACTGTTTTAACTCAAACAGTATTACAGAGTAATACCACATGTTAAATTATTATCTTTACTCAAATCTAAATTAATAGCCTGATGTCTCGGAACACGACGATTAAAAGAACTGTATCATTGAAACCAGAAGTTAACGAACGCCTTGAAAGAAGGGCGCTTGAGGAAAACAGGAATTTCTCCAATATGGTGGAAACTGCGGCTTTGAATTATTTGAATAACCCAACTAACTCTTCAATAAGATGAGCAACACAAAAAAAGCCTTCATTTCTGAAGGCTTAATTTTTTTCAACTTGGCACGGTGACTCGAGAGGTTAGGTGCATCTCCGTCAAAGATAGCTACACCGGTTCGAATCCGGTCCGTGCCTCGTTTAAAAGGGCAGTTGTTTATGGCAACTGTCCTTTTTAATTCAACGCAATATATATAATATATTGTTGTTACCCACTTAAAATACGAATTTTAAGACAATTTTGCAACGATAATACGACGAACGACGCTATTCAAGCCATCGTTGCAGCCTTTTTCGTTGTCCTTCCGTTAACTTTGAAATATCCCCAAGACAAGTGTCCACAACGGCAATCTGTTCATTGTTCGGGGACATGATTATCTGTACGGGTTCGGATTTCTTGATCTTTGGTACTTCTATTTTATTGGTGATCTCATTAGTGGCCTTTTCGATTGCCTTGTCCATGGTTGGCTGCATTTGTTTCAAAGTGGATTTCTGGGTCCACATTGTTATGCCGGCACCAATAATTACCCCTCCCAGTACATATATCAGGTTTTCAGTGATGTTCTTAAAATTGAATCTCATGATCTTTTCATTTCAAAATGTGGCGTGTCCACAAATCCGTTCTCTATATCATCTTGATTGAAATCGCCTCCCCAACGGTTGTCGGGGTCCAAGCTCTCCCAATAATCCCCAAGGGGCTTTATCTTGTCAAAGTCATAGGTGAGCTGGTTATCTATGAAAAAGTTGAAGTCCACAGCCAAGCGGTCTTGGTGTCTACTGTGAAGGGTCTTGCTCAGTCTTTTGGACTTTACGATCTTGGCTCCTAAAATTCCACCTTTGACCACCCTAAGCCCAAAGAAATTCAAATAAACCTGGCTCTGGGTCCTGAACGCCTCACCAAAGGTCAGTTCAATGCCAATGGAATACGCATAACAGATAAGCTCCGCTATGTTCTTGGTAAATATCCTTTGGCGCTGGCTCAGTGTCATTTCTTCTTTTTAGTGATTACCGATTTGAAGTACTTTATAAAACTGCCTCCGTGATAGGTGTCAACTTCCCTTTTGATCCTGGGGATCCAGAAAATAATTGCCAATATTCCGGCAATTCCGCTGACAAGCTCGGTGAAGCCGATCAAAGCAATGATTGTAAACACGGTCGCAATCGCATCAACTATGGTGAAAAACATGGCTATTATCTTGTCAGGCATTTGCATCGGTATTTTTGTTAGTGGTTCGTTTAACCCAAAGACTCAATAGCCATCCACCCAATAGATATACCACTGTTACCGCATTTTCTTGCGGGATCTCAAGATCCTTCAGAGGCGGAAAAATCCCTTCGATGAGCCCGATGAACCAATTGGCCACGGCTAATTCAAGTGCAGGGAACATTGCAAGCACAAAACTGTAGAGCAACTGTACACTAATGGCCCAAATGGCAAACCGGATGTTGTTGTTCAAAAAGATCAATGGGGCAACGGATTTCATCTTCCTGCCATAAAGCAAGAGGCCATAGCCCACTAAACCTGCCAGTGACAGGCCAAAATTTTTCAAAAACAAATGCAAAATAGGTTCCATATCTAATTGTTTATGATTTTATAATAAGCCCCTCCAGGTCCTCTTATCCTCCCTGATTTAAGGACATTGTTGGATGAGAGTGGGGCTCCGTTAGGGCTAAGGCCCAATGGGCTTGCGTCTTCGTAGGTGCATCCTGCTCCCTCACACACTCGATACTCGTCAAAATATGCATTGCCCTGAACCCCTGCGCTCGCCCAGTATGTCCCTATATTGTGTTTTAGATCGCCCGATACTTCAAGGTAATTGCCCTCTGAATTCTCGGGCATGTACCTTCTATTGGTCACCCCGTACCAATCGACCACCAGATCCCCGTTGACCCATATCTTCAATGTGTTGTCGGTGTCGTAATCAAGGGCGTCCCAATAAATCACGATATCGATCCACTCGTTCATATTGAAATCAAACCCGTAATCCGCAGCAACGCTTCCATCCGTTCCCTGCACCGTCGGCCCTGCGACATTGGGCCAAAAAAGAGCACCCTCGCTGGCCCCAGTTGGCCCCGGGTTTGTCTGGGCTACTGTCGGGTCTGTCAATAGGTTGAAAAATAGCTTTCCATTATCACTGTGCTGCCTCAACATGTAGGGGTTTTTGGCGGCGTTATTGTTGACAGGGTCGCTGGACTGTTTCATATTCCTCATTTGGGAATATGCCCGACTGGAAGGCAGCCTTTCATTGATGTAAATGGAATAGCCTACATAAGTGGGAACGTCCGTTCTTATTACCCTGTCCCTGAAAAGTTCGCTCCTACTTGAATCGTCGCTATGGGTTCCCATCCATACCGCCCTGCCAGTTCCGTCCCTGCCTGCCGTGATCGCGGGAGCTGGGGCCGCACCTGTCCATGCGGTCGTCCTTATCGTGCCTTCGCCCGGGTCGTTCTCCCATTCGTTTGCGCCTGGGGTCGTGCTCCATTGGTCGGTTTCAAAGTCGGTATAAAAGACTATGGTTTTTTGGCTTGAAACAAAAAACGGAACCAATAACAATAAGTATATCAGTCTTTTCATTGTGGATTAATGGATATCATGAAACTCCCTATTCCGTCCGAGCTGTTCATTGTTATCGTTGGGTCTCCCGTTGCCCCTGCCGTTGCCATTTCCTTGCTTGCCCATACTGCCGAGTTCCCGTCGTTCCCAGTTGATGCCGAAACAATCTCGGCTACTTCGCTCCAGCCTGTTCCCGAAACCGTAAAAGGTGATGTGTCCGCACCGTCCCCAGCGGCAAACCCGATAACAAGGGAGTTTGCATTTATCGTTGTGATGCCTGGAATGTCGTCCGTAGTCCCTGTAGTGGACGTGAATGTTCCCGAGACACCTATAGGGGTTGTAGTGTCCACTCCCGATATCCTCAATATGCCACATGACCTGTCGAATGATCCTGTCGAAGTGAAAGTATAGTTTGAAGTGGAAAGATCTGCCGTTACCGCGATCTTCCAAAAGACCCCAATACTTGAATCGCTGGCCGCGTCGCCCTCGTTCCGTAGAAAAGTCCATCCCGCTGGGTCGCTCGTCGCATCATATTCAGCTCCCGCCGGGTCTGGGCCGTCATTGACCACATAGGCCAACATTAGGTCATCCACAGCCACACCGCTCGGTTTATCGCAAACGCAACTTGTTGAATTGCTATCGTAAGAGTTTGTTGAATTCGTTTCAATAACAGGGACGGAGCCACTTGGCGTACCCTGTTGGTAACTTGCCTGATGGAACTCGGATTGCCCAAATGATAGGACACCAAATAAAAATGATATGAATGTCAAGTATCCCCTCATGGCGTAACCTCGTAGAAATAATAGTCTATCTCCCCGTCGTCGTTCACCTCGTAGACACCCACACATTCCGTATTTGCTGGAAAAGCAAAAGTGTTTGGAAGGAGCTTCATCGTTGCACCCGAATAGGCGGGTTCCGAAGCCCTGTTATAACGTATCTTGACAAATGCCCCTACCTGAAGCTCGCCGTTCACGGTAAGGTTTGAAAATGTTATCGTAGCGGCATCATTGGCCCTATCGTCCTCCCTCTGGTTCCCGTTCGAGAAATCAATTGTCGCACCGCCCGCATCGGTCAATGGCGCACAATTGCTACAAAGAACAAACTGTCCAGCAGATGGGTCGCCGTCCGTTGTCAGTTGTGCCGCGGTCTGTTCCATCATTGCGGTTATGGCATTTCCGGTTCTTCCCGTAATCGTGCCAACTATATTATCGGGGTCTACACCATCTACTGTGGTTAAATCAACAGTATTTCCTGTCTCTATGGTAAGGTCTTTGTTCCCTGTTCCAGCCAATGATAGGGTCTGGTCGTCGGTTCCGGCACCTGTTTGGTCATCCACTAATTTGAATCCCCCTGTACCATCAAGAGCGATCAGTTTATCGGCTGCGGAAGTTCCAGAGTTTACGTCCAGCTTGCTTTCGGTAATGGAGCCGTCGCTTATCTTATTGGTATCTACGGAATTCGTGGCTAAGTCAATGGCCGCTATGGAACCGTCTTGGATTTCCGATGTGCCCACAGCACTTGCCGCAATCTTTGGGGCTGTTACAGCATCAGCGGCAATCTTGGCCTCTGTCACTGCCAAAGCGTCAAGTTTATCGGTTCCAACGGAATTTGATGCAAGATCACCAGACCCAATCGATGCGTCCTGGATGTTTCCTCCCGAAACCGTGTTTGCGGCAATATCACTTCCTAGGATCGTCCCGTTGACTATCTTGTTTGTGTTCACGGTATTGTCATTGAGTGCTGCCGTATTCCCGCTATTGCTGACCGTGAAAAGTCCAACATCCCTGTCCGAGCCAAGGCCGTCCGCGCTTCCCCCACTCAAAAGACTGGATCCGTTCCACAATACATCTGTAGGCGTAAAAGTCAAGTTTTGGTCTGTGGTAAGTCCTGAGAAATCCAGTCCAAGCCCAATTGCTTGGTCCACCCTCTTAAAATAAGCAATGTCCCCTGTCTTGAAACTGTAGCTGTTCTTTCCAACTGTTGACCCTATCGCATTGTCAGGTGTAAGCCTAACTTCATTGGCCCCGTTCAAATAACCTGAAAATGAAAAATTGGCTACGTTCCCGATATTGTCCGTATCGTCTATCGTGATACCACTTTCCTGTACGTTCTTGGAATTTGCACCGTCCGTCCGTAACAATCTTTCATCAGCGCTGAAGTTTCCGGCAGTTGCAGTTACGTCACCTGCCGATCCAGCAACAGCAGCATCCACATACTCTTTATCGGCCAAAGACTGTGGAACTGTCGGATCCCCTGAAAATTCCAACCTGTATGACCTATCCAACATGGTTCCTGGATCATGAACCCCAGATTCAAACTTCCTGAATATCATGTAATCTGCCCCCTCGATGACCTCGAACATTGTATCATCACCGTTCTGATCTAATTGGATAGAGTTGTTAAAAACAGTTCCTGAAGAGTTAAATGTTTTTACCCCTGTAATTGTCTGTAGACCGGAAAGGGTAACATCATCCGTCGAGTCCTCGTCAAGGTTGGCGGGCTTGTTGGTAATTGAGGGCCAATCGGCTGAGCCTGCTGAACCTGTATCCACCCAAATTGTTCCGTTGTACCACCATATAGTCCCAGTATCCGAATTCCTTACCTCTGCGCCAATGGCCAAACCTTGTGCAACCGTAATGGCGTTCATTTCCGCCGTTGTCTTTGGCTCTTTTACGATCATGTCAGCTCCTATCACCTGGGCGTTCATATACCCCGTGACCAAAACTGCAATTATCAATAATATCCTTTTCATGCCCTGCTGTTTCTTAATATTTCCGAATGCTCTTCGAGCGTTTTCTTCGTTTCTTCATTTGATTTCCTGTTCTTCCAATTGAACCTCAATGCCCATATCCCAACTCCAAAGGATATTCCCAAGCTGATAAAACTGATTATTAGGGATGCTGTTTCTGAGTTCATTAGAATACCTGATTGTTGACGTACCTGTCAAATTTTGTGTTGTCACTTAAATCCGTGGTTGGATTGAACGGTGTATTTGTCACCTGTCCAATGGTAAGTACCTTTCCAACCCCATCTATGTGCTGCACCTCATCCCCTGACTCCCATGCTGTAAAATCATTGTTGCCTGAAGCCTTTTTGTTCCTGTAACCGTTTATAATTGGGTAAAGCGAGTCAATAAGTGCGTGCCTTTGGGTTCCCGATAAAGCGTCTGGGGCCAATGTTCCTGCCAAAAAAGCGGCGAACTGTGTTTCAAGGTTCTGTATGCGTGCTAATTCTTCCGGGGTCGCTGCCATATCTCAAAATTAATTTATTTTAACTTAGTCTAATTCTAAATTACTGTTTCTTAGCCTCTTATTTATTACCTTTAATCCGTGATCGGACTAATTATCATTATCGCTTTTATGGCCCTTTTTGGGATAGCGGGATATCTCATTTTTGATGGGCTGTTCGGACTTTTTACAAAATCCCATCGTGATGACTATTACCCATCATCGGGCAAGTATGTTGACAAATCCGTTCACCATCACCACCATTACCATGATAACAGGAGCGTCACCTACTCAGACGGACACAAAATCACCTCCAACGGTGACGAATCCACCATCGATATTTAACCTTGTCTTGCCGTCATAACTTGGCAGGGCCGCTGGTTTGCCCGTGCTTCCACCTCCTACAACGCCCGTACTTGCATTCAATACCAATTCATCTGGCTGAATAGCGGCATTGTTGGCCCCAAGTGCATAATCACATTTTAAGGTGAAATAGTTGCTCTCGCCCAATGGCTCTACTTCCACCTGTCCGTTCTGTTTCAAGGATTCGCCATTTACCTTGAACCCGTCCGTCATACTTGCGACGATAAGCTGATAAACTTCCCTTGCCGTTAACCGTTCAAGCTCCAATCTATAGTGCTGGAAAAACTCTTGGTCTAACGTATATGCACGCGAATCCCCTTCCACTATCTCCGAGTTGTTGGGGAATATCGGCCTTAGCTTGCCCTTCATTCTTTTCTGGAACTTCACTCCGGACATAAATACAATGTCGCTCTTGTTCTTGCTGCTGCTCCATTGAATCAATAGGTCGTCGTCCTCGTTTTCCTTTACCTGTTGCAGTTCACTTACAAAAGGATCGCCAACAATTGTGGTGATGCCGTTATCGTTGAAACCCTTCTCTATTACTATCCTCGCCCTGTCCACATTTGAAAAGGGAACATAGCACTCAAATGTGTTGTATACCTGTACGTTCCATGTGACCTGGACAAGCGCGGATTCAGCCGTTGTAAGGGCAAAGGGGATCACGAAATACCCTCTTTCTAAAGTGGAATCATACCCCTGTTCCTCAATCGTAAAAGCCCCTTTACCGTCAATCGAAACAATCTGCCCCTCAACTGCCCACGATGGAAGGAACTGTGTGTACTCAGAGCTTCCCAAAACCGTTGTGGTATCTGGTTCGTATTCATTGCCGCCGTCAAAATAGACCCCTGTCTTTCCGTTTATCGGAAACAGTTGGCAATCCACTTTTTCCTTAGCACCCCTGTTGTTGGCAATCTCCACTATGGGAAGATCCTGTTTCGTACCATCGCTCTTGTGCAGAGTCACTACATGGAAGGGATAGCTTGATTTGAACTGTATAGGCTCAAAATCACTTGCATCCCAATACTGCACGACACTGTACCTTATTCCTGAAAGTTCGTTGAACGACAATGTGTTGTTGAAATTGGGCTTTATATCCTTGTCAAAGGATGTGCATTCGGAAAGGATTATGGAATTTCCCTTCATCACGGTAAAAAATCCCGGATTCTCCTCCTCACTGGCATCCTCCAGCTCCCTTACCTGTATAGTCTTGGTGATCTCACACCCGAACTTGTCCTTTACGAACAGTTCATAAAATCCAGGAAGCACCCCAGGAAAAACATTGTCGGTCTGATATGCCCCACCTGAAGTTGCGCCCTGTGCGTCCAATAAGTATTCGATTGGCGCAGTCCCGTTGACGGGATTGACCTCTTCAATGAGTATGTCGGACGAACCCACATATTGGGTTGCACGTATCTTGAATTCACCTGTCTTCAGTTTTCTAGGCACAATAAGTGTCACTTCGTCTAAAAGTGCGAGGCTTGGGGATGGCTCCCTTAATTGTATCAAGTGCTGTATCTCGTCGCGTGCAAGATTGACCTGCTGTGCCGATCCGTCCCAATTTGTATTGAGTACGTTGAGTCCGTTGCTGAGCCTCCATGGCGAACCGTCGCCCGTGGCCGTTATCTCGTATTGAACCGTATCACAGTCTCCCACTCCTGTAGCTGTAACACTCAGAACCGGGGTCTTGTTCACGGCCACATTGGTTATAAAGAAGGATACCCCCAGGACATCGCCCGTATATGTGGACTGCCCTACTGGGAAAGTCCCTGTCTGGGAGGTGATGGTGACCACGTTCCCAACGATGGTTACCGATAGGTTGTTCGTGCCGCCGACGTTCCTGTAATCACGGTAGAACGCCCCCCTGTATTCCAACGCCTGTAGGTCACTTTCAAGGGAAACCCCGTCCACATAGGGAACAAGGCTAAAAGTCCCGGACACGGACACCGTTCCCGTAAGTTCAAGGGGCAATGAAATATCCATATTGCCGTCATTGTACACAACAATTATAGAACCCCTGATTGCAGGGCCGTCCGGTAATCTATCTATTGTAATCTGTATACTGCTCATGTGTACGCCTCTACTAGTTTATGTTTGCCCTCTTTGTTCGTGTCTACTTTCACAAGTCTCATATATTCCACACCTCCACCAGTTTCCACCGCTACAAGCCCGAACCAATTCGGAATCCCGTTCGTGCTTCCGGTGATAAGTTCCTCCAGTTCGTCATCAACCTCCAAATCAAAATCAACGCTTGTGGGCCTTATCCTCGGTTTGTCCAGCCTTGAATGTGGGATTGGTGCGTCCTCTGCAAGTTCATCCTCGCCAACTTTTTTACTTATAAATGAACTGTTGCAGTTGCTTGAATTGAAGTACACTTTCTCGGTACTGTTATGGAAAAGTCCAACATTTATCTCGCTGCTATGGTTCAAAAAGAACTTGGCAGGGGTGAAATCCAAGTTGAAAGCAGTGTCCACACGGTAGACGTTCTTTGGCGGGTATTCAAAATTGAAATCGTCCAGTTTTTTGAGATAGTAGCCATTCCCTACGATTTTACAGTCCATGACTATTTTCCAATTGTCATATCGGGTATCGACATCTGGAAATTGGGTAAATGGCTTTCTTCTTGGTATTTCAAGGTCAATGTCACCTAGCGCATAAGGTGTCAATCTCTTGTATTCTGCTTTGTTCTTGTTGTTTATCGTTGACCAACTGGCCTTCCCAGAAATTGACTGAAGCCCCGCTACCTCTTCATAACCCTCTCCCCCAAGTTCACTTCCAAGGGTGATTGTTGAATAGAAATTGTCCTTCAGGGTCTTTCGTTTTACCTTGGAAGAAGGCTGTATGTAAATGACGCTTTTCCGTCCGTTCTCATCCTCATGGAAAGTGGCGTACTTGATGCCTATGAAATTCTGTTGGGTGTGTGTCAACAGTTCAATCCTAAGAATCTCTTTGTTTCCCTTTTTCTCCGTCCACCATGCTATGGGCTTGATTGCATATAGATGTGCCAAAAAGTCATTCAGTGAAGTAGTGAACTGTATCTTTCTCTCTTCATCCGTACCTTCTTGTATGATATCAGGGAATTCCCTTGCCCAAAAACCCTGGGTAACCACATGTCCCGCCCATAGACCGCCACTTTCAAACAAGGTGGAATCAATGCAATCACTTTCCCCTGTTATCTTGGCGACCAATCTTTCGCCCAATGTATTATAAGTGACCCCCAATACGTTTGATGCAGGGTAAGTGCTGTCCTCCCTTACCTCCAATTGGGTGTTGTGCCATTCGTACCACACTCCGTCATCTGTATCTGTGAGCACTCCGAACGCAACAGATTCACCCTTTTTTATTGGAAGTTCATAATCAACAAAGTCATAGGCGATTATGTTGTTCGGGATATTTGGGTCACCTGTTACTAATGTTTCATGGATATATGGGTCGCTCTGGTCAATTCCATTCTGGTACTTTACCACATCCAATGACAATGTTCCCGGATTTGCGTTGGCGGGACGTATACGAAGCTCAATCCTTCCGTTTATTTTAAGCACGGTGTCCAGGTCGGCGTTATAATACCAGGTATTTGATGTCTTGTCAAAAGATAGTGTCGCATAAGTGCCGCCCGCAGCACTCAGTTGGTCACCAAAATTTCCGTTGATGTGATCTGAATCGGAGTTTTCAATAATGTCGAATGGGGGTGTTCGCGCGTTAAGCCCGTCAACCCCGGTAACCACTGCTTTGGTAAGGGTTCCATCCTCGACCTTCATTTTGCTGATACGCAGGATATCCCTACCGTCAACAAGAACACTGACACGGTTCAACGCCCCGATATCGGCCCCATTGATGGCCGTGGTGTCCATTAGGTCGAACTCGTCCGATTTCTTGGTATCCAATATCTTGAAAAGCCCTCCTTGGGTGGCTTTCATTTTTGCTGTATGCTCATCGTACTGGAGTTCCCCTAGATCCAAGAAGGTTTCCGAGACCGTCTTCAAACGCTCATC
Source organism: Flagellimonas flava (assembly GCF_050617915.1). Lineage (GTDB taxonomy): Bacteria > Bacteroidota > Bacteroidia > Flavobacteriales > Flavobacteriaceae > Flagellimonas > Flagellimonas flava_A. The sequence goes on along the minus strand of NZ_JBODQE010000014.1, from coordinate 44,292 downwards.
TTTTCGATATGGGTCTTTTACCTTCTTCCTTAGAAAGATATCCTCTGAAAGTCCTTTTGCGGCTTTTTGAAGTATCAACCTATCCTTCCCCTCATTGTGGAATTCCAAATCATTGGATTTCGTCTTGAGGAACCCCTTGGAATCCTTGTCCCGCTCATAAATGTTCCCTATCCCCTTTTTATAATTGACAGGTTCGGGGATAACAAGGTCGTCCAATGCACCCGACTTGACCATCGACAACAAAGTGTCCGAGACCAGTTCGTATTCATGTGTATTTGAGTAACCTACCATTAGTATTGAGTGTAATTATCGGGTTGTTCTAACTTGATCGTTGCGTTCACAGGTCTGTTGGCGTATTTCATCATCACACGCTCCATTACCTTCTCAATGCCTTGAGTATCAATAGAAGCTGATTGTGTTTGGATGAATTTTACCCTTTCTTTCGTATCGGTATCCAGCCTTCTAGCTAACCTTTGGCTCACATCTGATTCAGGGTCTTTCAATTGCTTATCGAAAGTTGACATACTTGGCACGATGATATCATCCTTTCGTACATATAAGGGGGTTGTTTTGTTGGGGGATACCGTAATATTGCCTTGTTTATCAACCAATACCTCGCGCCTTCTTTCTCCCCATGTCGCCAACCCTTCGAAACTATCAGTAGCTTTTTTTCCTTTAAAGAACTGGGGGAGCGGCTGTGATGCCACAAAAGCGGCTTGTGCAAGTCCAAGAGCAACGATTGTTGGAATAACAGCAGGGGCAACAATGCCTGTTTGGGCCAGAACTTTGGCTACTGCCGCCGCTGTATCAATTCCAATTTGTATCAATACCGCATTCCGTTCAGCTTTGGCCTGTTTGGTTCTTATCTTTTTTTGTTCTTCATCAAATTTCTTTTGGGCAGCAGCCTTTTGCTCCTCGGTGGCCCTATCATCATTGAGAATTGCATTGAGCCTTTCTTGGTTGGCCACAATCTCATTCTCAAACCTTATTAGTGAAGATTCCAGAATAGCGCCTCCTATACTTTTGGACAGGTCGGCATAATCATCAAAACTTGCAGTCTTGCCTACAAGTAGTTTTTCAAATGCCTCCAGGTCAAGATTATAGTAACTCGCAAAAGTTGAGAAAAGCCCATTGTATATTCCTTTTAACTCCTCCGCTGATAACTCTGCTTCTTCCTTTACTTTGTCAAACCCCTTTGAAATATCATTTAAAGCAGCATTGATCTGATCTGTGGAGGGGGCAGTAATTACATTTTCAGAAGAAAAATCAAGCGTCTTTTTAAAAGCTTTGAATATATTTTTTGCTTTTTCAAATTCTTCTTCAAAAACGTTGGCAACCTTTTTCACTTGAGGGGTTAGGTCTTCTAAAGTGTCTCCTGTTTCGTTTGTGGTTTTCCTAATATCTTCAATACCCTCAATTTTCGGTGGTTCAAAATTGAGTGCCTTGTTGTACCCTTCGGAAAATGCCTGGGCAATATTTTTTCCCCCAAGAACAAACTCGTCCTTTGCGTTGGTGAAAAAAGTCTTGATGTTCTTGAAATTCTCGATTGGATTGAGACTGAAATCAATATCCCCGAACCTGGCCAATGTGCGTATAAAGTTTATAGCCTCGTCTTTTACCGCAACAAAGGCACTTCCTAATCCTGAAAGTACAGCTCCTAATTGAGTGAGGGCTTGGGCAAAAACAGTTATTCCTGGAGTTGTTATTGCCTCAAAGAAATCTCCTATAAAATCTATAGTGTCCTTAATGAACTTATTTAGCGTAGGGAATCTTTCCAATAACTGCCTTATAGGAGCAATGAAGTTATCAAGACCCCTTCTAACAGCACCTAAAGAAGCGGTAAAAGCTTTTATTCCGGTATCAATTTTATCTATCCTGGTGGATAGCGCACCGAAGAACCCAAGTCCGTTACTCTGCAATAATTGGCCAAAACTTTTCTTGGTGTTCTCTATTGAGGCATTGAAACGCTCTTGTGAGTTGGCGGCCTCATCAATAATACTACCAGCTTCAGCCACTTCCCTTTTTGCAACGTTGGCAACGGCTTCAACAAAATTTGGAGTCTTTTCAAGCTCAGAGTTCAAGTCTGAAGTGGAAATCCCAAGGTTGTCTATCCTTAATAGGGATTCTTTAGAAAGACCCTCTACCAATGAATCTTTCAACTTATCTATGCTCTGTCCGGTCTGGGTTGCCCTAACCGTAAGGAACTCAAATAATATTCCAGCTTGGTCAAGGCTGATGTTAAAATTGTCAAGCTCTACAAGTGAACGCTGAATATCTAAATCGGACAACAGTCCACGTGTCGCTTTCTTTACATCAGAAAATGCTTTGACCCCTACATCCCCAAGTCTACGGAAAGCGAACTCTATGCCTTTTGCCTCGCGGGCAAGCGCAAGAGACTCTTTTGTGATGTCGAGTGCAATCCTAACTCCCTCAAGCAATCCGAATACTCCGACCAACTGTCTTAAAACTCCAATTGCCGGTTTTAGGGCTGTAGGATAATTTCCAACGGTTCTACCAAACTGGCCTGAAATTGCATCAGCTCCTTTCAATCTTCTATCGAGGTTCTGAACCTCGACCGATGCCTTTCTGGTTGCGACCGCATTCTCACCTTGGGTAAGAACCAAATCCTTAAGCCTTCTCCTTGCTTTCGTCAGTTTTACACTGAGCTTTTCATAGGCAGTGGAAAATCGGGAAGTAAGTATTGCATTTTCTTTATTTGCCCTGTTGGCTCTTTGAGCCTCCAGTCGTTGTTTGGCCAACTCAACGGAAGTTTTGGATGTAACCTGGTTGTTTTTAGCCTCCTGTCTTTCAAGTGCTTTTAACAATCGGGTTCTTTCCTTTAACTCTGAATTCACCTTACCGTCCAATTCGGCCCGCTGCTTGACAATCTTATTCCCTCCAGAAGTGGTTGTGAACTTGGATGCTTCCTTTTTAAGCTGTACATAGGTGGCTAAAAATTCCTTCAGACGTTCGTTGGATTGTTTTATCTCTTCCTGAACGTCCGTTAAGAGTTCTTTTCCGGTAAGTGCGCCGTTAGCTGGCATTCTTCCTTGATTTTTCGATTAATACTTCGTTCCAAGCCTCATATTGTCCGTAGGTGAACGTGCTGTAGTCCGGTATGGTGGCCCCGTTCATTTCCATTGCGGCCAGTGATTTGTTAAGTTGTTTTATGGATAGTTTGTTGCTTGTGGTATTTTCCCTCCTTTCCTTGATCTCATCTTCCCGTTTTTTAAGTTTGGCCGTGTATATTTCAATCAACTGTTTGGATTTATCGACCTGTTTTTTAAGATGCTGCATCCTTTTTATCGGGTCTTCGATGTATGGGATTCCCGCCGCTTCAAAAAATTCCCGCTCTTCTCCTTCGTGGCCTATTAAAAAATTCAAGAGACAAATGTTCTTATTGAACTCTATGCTTTCCCGAAGCAGTTTTTTGTGTTCACGTATCAACTGCTTCAGTTCCACACTTGGGTTCCTCTCTTGATAATCCTCTTGCAGTTTTTCCCATAACTTGATATTGTCAACTTTGGTCGGCTGCCCCAACAGGTGGATGTTGCTATCATCTTCCATAATCAGAACAAGGTTCTTTATCGGGATCTCATCGAGTGTCATATCTTAAGGGTGCTTCTTATGTGTGTGAGCAGGGCCGGAACAATGATGTTCTTGATAGATAGTTTCAGGTTTTCGTCATCAAGCCCGAAAAGGTCGCCGTATTTCTGAACTAATAAAGGTGTCTTAGAGTCCTTGCTGTTCCATTCGGCTTGCCCATTGCTTATGTCCAGAAAGAAACCGTCCAAAAAATCGCCCTGGTCTTCGTAATTATAGGGTTGTCCTTCTATTTTTGGTTTTCTAGGTCTCGGCCCTTCTCCGAACCTATATTCAATCTCGGTCGCCCTGGAGTATGTGCCTGTTATATTTCCATGAACGTCCCTTCCTTCCCCTAACTGTTGTTTGTTAAGACTGAGAAGTGTTTTTTCATTCTTCCGAATTGTCTGGAACAGAATTTTTTCCAGATTTTTCGGCCTGTCCAGCTTTTGAAACCTTTCTTGAAGTTGGAATAGATTTGCCATGTAGTTTGCAATAGGTTTCCCTGGCCTCCTTTTTCGTGGTTCCGAACCTTGACCTCAGTTCGGATATAAACTTCTCCTCCGACATCGCTTTGAAATCAGAGGAGAGCCTATATTTTCCTATCTCATGTCCCATTATACACTGGCTCTAACCTGTTCAGAGACATAATTGATACTACTAACCTGTTGTACGCCATCAATGTCAACATCCGCTACCGTTTCCGCAGTAGTTATATCTACAGAGTACACTCCGGTACTTCCTGTTTCTGGCATTGTAATAGCCCCTCCAAAGGCTGCACCGTTGGCATCCAAGAACCTTACGTGGCTCGTGGTCAATCCGCTTAGTGGAGCATCACTGCAATCCTTGGTTGCGGTCAATGTAAATGTCAGGTTCGACCCGTTGGACGCTACCGAACTGATTGCAAACTCAGCGTTGAATATCTGGTCAACCTGACTGAACTCAAAATCAATGGAATCCTCGAAAATGTCCTTATCGTCGTCCACTGGGGTCTCATAAGTAACATCAATTGGGGTAAATGCAGGGGTCTCGGTGGTCGCGGCGGTCTTAAGCCCTACATCAAATTGCGTGGTCTTAAAGCCCCTAACCGTGCCGTCACTTTCAATCCTTGCCCTTAAATAACCATTGGAAGTCCTTACGAACAACCTTCCGTTCTGTCCATCAAAAGACAATAAGGCAGCGTGGGTACATGCGCACTCCACCAATCGGTACTGCCGCACCCGCTTGGCATTGGCGGTCTGTAGCCTTAGATTTCCGTTTGCGGACTCGTAAAAAGTAGGCTCCGTGTCGTTGGAATCAAATTCCTCGATCACCCCTATGTAGTACAAGTTCCCGGCAGCTACCGCTGTGTTCCATGCGGCTTGGCTTACTGCATCGGTCTTGTTCGAAAAGGAAAACGTGTTAGGAGACCAGAAAAGCTCCTGATCTGCACCCGCTTGGGATTTCCCGCTTCGCCCAGTACCTTTAAGCCTCCCCGCCGCTGCGGCATCACATACTGTTGAATAACTCATTTCTTATGTTTTAACAATTATTTTTAATCAAACTATACTCTATATTCATTTTAACCATGAACACGTGATAAGGGTGTATATCGGAATATTTGAAGTTGCCTTGAATGGAATCCTCCACTACTCTCTTTAGGTTCTCCATTCCGTATTCGAAACCGATGACCTTTGAAAGAAAATTGGTTGAAAGAGATGTCATGATTAATTCATGTGCTTCCTCATCTTTTCTGAACTCGTCAGAATCCAATTTCGCTATAACGACCATCCATAGGTCATTGGTAGCAGTTCCGGAAACGACATCTGGAGATGTTCCTTGTACAAAAAAGACCTTGTTGCCCTCGCTGAACAGGACTGGCTTATAATTACCATTGCCAGCGTAACGCTGCAATTCAACCCGTTCCTGTTTCTGGATTCGATAGACCCTTCCGTAAACATCGACATTTCCCCATGCAGTTTCCAAAGGGTCGTGAACAATATTCTGTATTCTGTCAATGACCTTATCTATTCCAACTGGGTCGGTCTTGGGGTGGATCATAGTAATATAGTTTCCGTATCGTTGTAATTAGGAAGCTTTAACGTGTCCACGTCCAATGCCCTGACCTGTTGTAATGAATCCCTTAACTTTTCGATTGCCGCCCCATACCTCGATTTTAAACCAACATAGTTGGGAAATTTAGGGTTGCCCTCGTTGCCGTTGACCTCAAAGAATGTTTTTTGCTGGAGTTCCTTATTGACCGTTTCGGTATGGTTCGAACGTGTGGAATTGATTATCAACTCCCCTACGTTTATCGCCATCCGCTTACCAATGGCATCATCAAAAATGTTCTCCCTTCCCGTCAAAATGTTGTCATCAATGTTCGAAACCTCGAAAACATCGCCAACAACTTGGAGGCAAACTGCTTTTGTAAGATTTTGCAAAAAGCTGTTCATGCCTGTGTCATCGGTTATTATTTCTTGGCTCGAAGTCTCAATGTTCTTTATCGTGACCACGGGATGCACATCTTGAAAATACCTTCCACTGTCTGTTTTGATAGTGGTGGAATCCAAGGTAAAAGTGGAGCTGGTGGGCTGTCTAAAGCCCACTCTGTCCACTAAAATATCTCTAAGCTCAACGTGCGTCATTATGCCGGAGTGTCTATAATTCCAACCTCGAAGATTGTAGTCTCGCCAGCAGCCGTCAACGGTGCCTTGTTGAAACTAAGGTCAACTGAGATTTCCCACTCTTGCACTTCGTCCTGGGTGTCACCACCACTGGCTGAAGTATCCGCTCTTTGTGCATAACTGTGAACGGCAAACGTCAACCCGGAAATCGGATCAACGATGGAACCGTAACCGCCCAACACAGAGTCAAAGTCGCCTTTGCCCTCCCTGTTCTGACGTGGAATCCAATCAACGACACCGATTGTCCCTTCGGGAACAAAATAACCTGCCCCGATAGGATAGTTCGCATCGGAAAGCCCAATGGCCTCCCAAATCTGAGCGCCCAAGGAAGCTTGGTATGCAGTGTTCACACTGTTACCGGAACCTTGGTTCAAATAATGCTCTGCCTCCAAGAAAAGGGCTGGGTCAAGAATCGCATCAGCGGAACCTGAGTAATAGTTCTGTCTCAACATGGACTTGCCATGCTGGATGAAACGTGCAATGTTCGCGGTTGCAATCTCGAACACATCGTTGGTAGCGTCAAAAACACCGTTCTTGGTAGCTCCGTTCACGGTGGTCTTGTTTGTCCCTAAATAGGTCAAGGCCGCGCCGTCAATACCTTCATAAATGTTCTTGAACATATTCTCCAACTCGTTTGCCAATATCTGCGCATCGGCAAAGACGTTGTTATCGCTTCTCTTTAAGGAAGTCTGTGCCTTGTCCCCATAGGTGGCCCAACTGAAAGCTACTTCAGTGGAATCCGCCACTGTTCCAGTATGGTCATAGGTTCTTGAAGTGATAACACTTCTTTTGGCACGGTTAAAGAAATACCCGTTTTCAGGTCGTTCTTCCTTGGTACGAAGGGAACCAACGTTGGGTATTGCAATGTCCGTGTTCTTACGGAACGCTCCAAATACGCCCGGAGACTTTAATCTTTTTTCGGGAGCTGCGAAACGTTCGGCTAGAATCAATTGTGCTTCTGCTAGTACGGAAGCTGCGTAATTCGCCATTTTGTCTACAATTTTTAATTAATAAATCTTGCATTGTCCTGCTGTTTACTCCCTTGCCTATATCTCGGCAAAAATTTAATCTTGTGGCCTATGGCCTATTTTTAAGCTGCCTTGGATTTGTTTCTCCATTCGGCATAATCTTTCTGATATTCCGGTGAACCAGTGGATTTTCCAGGGTTCTGGGACTTCCATTGGTCTTGGAAACTTTCCAGGTCTTTGGCGACATTGCCACCGCTACCGTAATCGTTTACTCCTCCCCTTCCGGACTGGCCTTTTGAATACCCCTCTTTCTCGATGTACTCATTGAATACATTTTGAAGCTCCAATGGACTCGCTGTCTTGGAATCCTTTAAGGTCTCACCGTTCTTTTTGACCACCAACACCCCTTCTTCCTCTTCAACTTGGTATTCACTTTTGAAAAGTGTCACAATTGCATCCGGTTTGATGGTCGTCTCTTTGGGCATGATCGATAAAAGGGTGTTCCTTACCGTTTCTCCCCTGTACTTTCCGGATAGTTCCGCCAACTGCGTTTTATATCCGGTAATCTCTTCCTCATAGGTTTCCTTTTGTTTGGATAGGTCTTTTTCAAGCTCCTCAACACGTGAATTGGAATCCTTTGAGTATTTTGTTTTCAACTGGCTATCGTGATGGGACATAAATGATTTTACGTCCTTTCCATCAAACTCATAACCATATTCTTTCTTAAGGTCTTTGACGAGCATTTCAGATCCCGCTTCCTTACCTTCCCTGTACTTTGATGAATCCCTTTTGGAAAGGTCGTCATCCGTAAAAAATTCTCCTTGAGGCTTTTCCAGTCCTTCCTCGTTCCCGCTTTCAATCTTTGCGGTAATATCCTCCGCTTTTACCCCTGTCAGTTCAGCGATCCAAGCAAGGGTTTCTTTATTGAGTGCCATTGTTTATTTTTTTTCTTCTTCTTGCTTTTTTGGTGCTTTTGGGTTTGGCTTTTTCTTACCTTTGTCCTGTGCAACTTTTGCAGCTTTGGTTGTTTCAATATAAACGGTCAAAGTGCCATCCTTTTTAGCTTCCTGGGCCTGTTCGCCATCGGTAACTAGATTGTCACCGATTGAATCGACAACAGCGATGATTTCACCCTTTTTTTCACTCTTGACCTTCCCCGCCTCCAGCGTTCTGGTCACCTTTTGTAGATACTTCATTTTCTTGTTTATTATTGTTCACAAATTCTTCAAAGTCTTTTTTTAGCTGTTCAAGTTCATTATCAAAATCAGCATCGCTGCTCCATTGACTGAACAAAATCTTGCCCTGCATCTGCTCTTGTGTGGCGACTCCCTTTAAATCAGAAACCGAGTAATGTACAAAAGGCTCCAGATTGAATTCCTTTACCTTTCTTTCCATCATGGTCAGGTCATTATGGTACTCTGCCATCAAAAACTGTTCGTACAAATAATCCAAGGTCGATACGGGAGCGTTCTTTTCCTTTGCGGTTATGTACTTTTCCCAAAGCACGTCCGGGGTCTCTATAAGGAACCGTTTGCCATATTTGATCTTTGATTCCTTAAATGATTCCGGGAACATGGCCTCTCCCATGAACTTAACAAGCTTGTTCTCCTTGTTCTCGGCAGTTTTGCTGATCTGGTTGAGCTTATCGGTAATTGGCTGGATGTTCAAATAGGCTTCGGTAGCAGTCTTTTCACGCCCTTGGTCTTCAACAATGCTCGTTCCCCAAAGCGAGAAGAACATATCCTTCTTCATTTCGTGCATTTCCTCCACTTGCATCTTCCATGTTTCGAGGTCTGGGGCAACAAACCCTGCTAGGTCGGGTGCAAGTTTTGGGTCTTCGCTGCTTGTAGGGATCGGTAGAGTGACACCATCCGATACATCCCTGGTGACCTTCAGTCTTTTTCCTTCACAAGTAGGACATTGGATTTTTGGTTCATTGTCCGCACTTATCGGCTGTCCCGAATCGTATCTGGGATTATTGATTTTGCCTTCTCCCGAGCAAGTGGTACACTTCATGGCGTACCTCCAAAAAATAGGGAACCCGTGTAGGAACTTGTAGATGCTGTGTACGGATGAATCCCTGAGATATTCCTTAAGGATCTCGTCTATTTTCTCGATCAAAGGCTTTTTGCCCCCGTTCTTGTTGACAATATCACTTGCAAGCACCGCGGGGACATAGCCTTTCTTATGGATGAAAATATGTGATTCGCCTACTTCGGTTTCAGTTCCCTCATCGCCATATTTCTTGAGTCGCTTATCCTTTACGTAATAGAGCGCGTCCTTTTCTTCGTCATAGACCCTATAAATCTGCACTTCCTCTTCATCTATCCTTACTTTTTTGTGCAGAAAGATGATGTACTCAAAATCATTCCATTTAAGGAGATAGTCATGTACCGTATTGATGGATTTATATGTGGGATAGCTTTTTATCTTGTCAGCAGAATTGTTCTCCGGTTCGCTTTCCACCAATAGAACCCCATTCGGGTCTGAGATATATGCCTCCAGCCAGTAGGTCTTCATCCAATCACGCATCGACATGCCCTCTGGCAATTCTTCAAGATGTTCAAAGAACTTTTTTTCGGCCGCTTCGGTTCCCAATTCGATTTCTTCATTGAAACCATTGGCACTGAATACCTTTTGTACGGGGTTCAGTAGATAGGAAAGTAGATCCTTTGTGCTTCTGGCAATCTTTTGCCGTAGCTTTTTCTGCTCATCGTTCTCGAAGTTCTTTACCTTTTCCAGTAAGGGAGCAACGTCCCCGCCATTGAGATAAATGTCGAGGGTGTTGTGCTGATCCTTCCATTCGGCAATCTGTCCGTTGGAAGGGGTTTCGATAAGCTCTAAAATCTTGTCTTCGTCAAGTACCATTAAAAAAACCCTCTACTTAAGGCCTTACGGTGCCAGGGAGGGTCTTTATCTTGTCCATAGAATAAAAAAGTCCATATCTGCCACCCTGTAAGGGAAAACATCTATGGACATTACAAATGTAAGTTATTTTTATTTAAACTAATTATAAATTGAAATGGTTACCGAAACTTTATCTTGTAGATTTTGTATTCCTTGTACTCATACGGGAAGGTGGATTTCTCCCGTAGGTAATAATAACTGAAGCCGAGGTTCTTTTCGCACATGTCCTTCACACTGCCATATACCCCTACTGGCTCCCCATTTTTCACAAGTACTATGACATTTTCCCTCTCAGGCATAATAAAGGTAGTATTATTTTAGAAATACTTCCAGTAAAACAGAACTTTTTATTATATTGTCCGTTCAACCAAAATCAATCAAATATGAAGAAAATTTTACTATTCCTCAGTTTAGTTGCAATGTCCTGTTCAACTGATAGTGAAGAAGGGAATTTAATGGAGAACGACCCAATTGTAGGTGATTGGGAAATAATAGAAAGTGGTGGGGCGTTGAGCAGCGGTGAGACATTTGTTGACACAGACCCATGCAGCAATACCCAGAAACACAGCTTTTATCCAGACGGTACATTTGATTCGGAAATATGGTGGGGTGATTCGGATACTTGTGCATTTGATCAAATAAGAACAGGTGAATGGTTTAATTCCCCCTCCAATGTGAATCCGAAGGCAAACTACAGATTGGTATATCACCAAATACCGTCAGATGACGAAGAGGTAGGGTTTCCTGAAATAACCTTTTCCGGCAATACTATGCGGATAGAATACGATCACGACAGTACTTTCGACTATACTTATCGAACTTATCAGAAACAATAATTACATCACGATAAAGTAATCTTCTTTCTTTATATCCCTTATTCGTTTCATCATAAAGGAGTCCAATAAGTCGGGGCTGCTCCCGCTTAGGTATTTTTCTTTCATTTCATCCTTTGGGATCAAGGCAAGCGCCTCTTCATCGCGCTTGGGCTTTTTCTTTATTGCTTTTCTCTCATGCATCAAACGTTGTCTTACGGTCATCTTGTCATCGTACATGGTATTGGCCACTTTAGGGGATATGTACTGCTCTTTGTCCTCCCCGTCAACGATATAGCACTGTGACTTTAGGTTTTTGAATTCCCTTTTATCCTTGGTCTTTTTTTGTTTGCCGTTATTGAAGAATGCTACGCTCCCAGGAATGAACGCATTATTGGCCCCTCCAATGAACCCGCCAACACCGCTGGCATCATAAATAACTGCGGAATTTCCAACCCCATGCCGCCTCTGCATTTCCTTGGTTTCATCCACAACATCTTTCCCGCTACTCTTATCCACGACCTTTACATCTTCCCACCTATTTCCTGAAAAGTAATTTATTATAAGTTTGTCCGATCCCTCAAGGGCTACATCAACCGTTATACATTTCTCTCCTGGACTTACCCAATCATTTGTAAAATAGTCTTTGAATACATTGTAATCATAAACATCCATTGGATTTATTGCGACCTTCCAATTACCATCCAATAATTGGAGTCTTGTGTCCTCATCCTGTGCCGCCAGATTTCCCAAGTATTCCGGGTTTGCCTCCAAAAGTTCCTTGTTATCATAAATGGATCCTCCAATAAAGGTCATTGATTTAACATAGGTCTCAGCGGGTATGTCCGAACGCTCCACCATCGGTTTAAGAAAGTACCACGCCTTATCTATGCATTCCTGTTTAGTATCTCCCCAAATAAAGGACTCCCCATCACGCACAAAATATCTGAGAGTTCCCTGCCTTTCAGGTATCGGAAACCCGTCATCATTAATCCACCAATCTATCAGTTCAGATACCCAGCTATCCGGGTCGGGGTTGCACGTCGCCCTTACATAAGGCTTTACCCCGCAAGTTGAACGGTTTCTAGACAATAGATAAAAGAACATCTTTTTGCTGAAGTGAGTAAGCTCATCAAAGCATATCAATGGTATTTCGGCTCCCTGCCAATCATAAATATCCTTTTCGTGCTGTAAATGGGAAAATTTAATCTTGGAACCTTCTCGGAAATGCCATTCAAGTATACTTTCTTTTGCTCTTGAACCATCTATCAGACCGTAAAGATTGTTAGATGCGTCCCATAGTCCGCCTTCGGCCCTTATCTGTGGGCTTGTCCTTCTGAAGAAAACTGCCCCGAAGTCCTTGTTGTGTATATGTCTTATTGGTTCTAGTAGTAGGCTGAAAGTTTTTCCTGCTCCCGCCGCGCCTCCACCAATGACAATATCCGCACTTGAAGATAGGGCGGACATCTGATATCCTTCTTGGGGCTTTATGACATTAACCTGTTCTTCCATTTTCGGGTAACTGGAACAAAGTAACCTGTGAGCTTCTTTGGTTGTTGTCCTTCTCGTATCCCCCTAAGTGCCTCATCAGTTTTTCAAGGGCATCCAATTTGTTTATTATCTTCAGCTCCTTGATATCGCCTATCCTTTCCCTTTCCTTTCCCTTTCCAATAAATTCCTCGTATGTCTTGATGCCTGATATTGAAGTTCTGATCTCAATTGGAATATCGTGTATAGGTTTAAGTGAGCCATCCTCATTGTAGCATTGTGCGATATCAAAGGTCGCTATGTCTGCAATGGACTTTACCACGCCATCAACTGTAATTTTATTGCGTTCCCTTATATCCTTTTGAAGTTCATGGATATAATTTTGAATGTTAAGTTTTGATAAGTTCTGTGAAGCTTGTTCCCGTGCGGTTTTCTCGCTATATCCCGCCCTAATAGCTGCTTGCGTGGCATTAAGGTCAACCATGTATTCCTCGCAGAATTTCCTTTGTTTGTCCGTTAAGTTACTCGGATTGGACATTAAGATATATTGATTTCAGGGTTAAGTTTCCTTGCCTCGTTTATGAGGATTGCCTTTAATATGTCCGCTTCTCGCTGGTTGGCGTATTGGATCGTTATACCAACATCGGGACATATTTCGAATATGTTAGCTACTTTAGGCATTCAAGTTAAATATTGTAGCTTCTTGCTACAAATATAGTGATAATATGTAAGTGTTTGACATTCAATTCAAATTGATAAGTCTTTTCAAGACAGTTTTAGTTGTTCTTTAAAAGTCTCCCGGATATCCTTTAGCTCTGTTGGTGACTGTCCAGGTGTCATAAGGTGTACAAGTTCATGCACTATCCCTGTGTCCGACAGACATAGATATGTCGGTATCTCTTTAAGGTAGCACACCATTATCGCGAAATGTGCCGCATCAATAATGTTCGCTAAAAAGGTGTCGTCATCCATTTCAATGAACTCCTGATATCTGTTCTTTAGGTTTTTGTACGACAGTCCGAACTTTTTTCCATCTACTAAGTATTCCATATTACTCTATCGCTATGCACATTGTTTGGAATATCATTGGCTGTTGTCCTCTATTTCTGCTTTAGGGGCGTTGGATTTGACGCTTGCAATTCCCTTTTCCATTGCCGAAACACTACTGTACATCCGGCTCTGGCCTATTACCTGGACGTTCCTTGCTTTTAAGTTGAAGTATGGGCTTCCGTCACTGGCCGTCCTTCTTTCATACAAAACGTCATCTTGGGAATTCTGCCTAACGGATTCTATCCCATTCTCACATGCCGCCTTGGTGGTGTATCCACCGCTTTGCAGTATAGATTGCCCATTTCCTGCTCTTAAACAGAAACGGAACATTTTTCCTTTATCTTTTCTTATTTCAAATTTTCCCATAATACTAACCTTTTTGTTGGGGCCAACAATATGGTCTACCCCCTTTTGTTGGTTCCGTTTTCGCTGATTGTAAGCTCACTGTTCGGGTCTTCCAAATGGTCTTTCCATGGGTCGTTTTCAAATAGAAGTTCCCCTTCAAAGCTCCAGTACTGGGTAATTATCCTAAGTGGGCTTCCTTCAATTCCCTTGCCCCTTCTCAGTAGCTCGGTTTTTATTAACTGTACAACTTCGGCTCCCATTATTTTACCTTTTGTTGGTTCTGGCCTTTATTTCTGCTAGGTCTACTGTGAGCTGACCAATGTATTTTTGCTTTCTGGATATCTTTCTTCGGATAAGTTCCTTTCTCATTTCCAGATGTTGCAGTCTTTTTGGCCAACTTTCAATTTCCTGATGTAGTTTATTGGCATCCCTGTTCAACTGCGCAATGTCGGATTCGGTTCTTCCAATCTGCATCAAAAGGTCGTCTGGATTGTTGCGGTCTATCTTCTCTTCCATCTTACTTTATTTTACCATTCTTCAAATTCCTCATCATCCCATGATTCACGGCAGTTTTTACAATGCTGAACCTCCTTTTCGGAATTACTGATTCCATGGAAGCAATGGGGGCAAAATCCTTCTTCCAATGCTTTTTTCTGTTCGTAATTCAATTGTTCCATTTACTTTATTGTTTTTAGGGATTGTATTAGTGCTTTTTCCACTTCTTCTGGACTTCCGTACACCCATCCTCCAGGCATTGTCTTATAACTTTTTAAACCCTTTCCCACCATCCATAGTTCCAAGTAGTGTCCTCTATCCAATATTTCCGCCCACCAGTCATTTTTGGGATGCTAGTAACATCCTTTGTTTCCTAAGCTGGGCTTGAATCCAAAATATTTCAGGATCTTGGTAAAGCTTGACAAATGCCGTTTTCTCCGGTTCCTTTCTTTTTGGATAAGATGGATTTGCTCAGGGGTAAGTTTTATCTCAACGTTTTCAATAAACACCTTCATTACTTTGTTCTTTGTTCGTATAGTTGCTTGGCTTTTTCAAATGCCGCTGTTCTTGCTTCGTTGATTGATCCATATTCTTCTGATGTCTCTACATGAAAAAACGGAGCCATACAATCTTCCGTGAATATTTGGAATACCCAAGTGTTCCAGTCGTCCACCGTTCTTATTTCAACCAATAATCTGTTTTCTAGGAAGAAATCTTGGAGTATTCCCCATTGCATTGATAGGGGCATTTCATCCCATCTGATATAAACTTGCCCGACCCTTAGTTTCAACACTTTTCTAATGTTGTAAGTGGCATCATATTTTATTCTACAGTATTCTGCGAAATATTCCTCAAACTTCCTTTCCATGGCTTAATATTGATGGCTTAAACCGTTCCACTCACTTTCTGTAATCAAATATTTACAGCTTACACATTCATGCACATAAATTGGCCACGGTAAAGTCATAATAACTTCGGCTTGTTGGACGTGTTCACAATTAGGGCATGATATTGCCTCCATTGTCTTTGGGATTTTATTTAATCTTTCTAAGACTGTATTACTCTTCCTTTCCATTGGATAATGGTTTAGTGTTCAATAGTTCCCTTTTCTCTCTACTCATCTTTGTGGGGTTTAGAAGCCTTCATAGCTTTGTTGTATTCCGTTATGTGAACCAGAGATTCAGATAGGTATTTAATTAGGCTTCTGGCTGCGGATTCGCTCAGATCAAAATCATAATCACTATCCCCTTGATTGAATGTCACAACGATTTCTTTCGTCTCAACATAGAGGTCTACATCATAGGGGTCTACATCATTGGTGTCGCAAATCCAAAAACTCAAAGACGTTCCCTCTTCTTCTTGCAATTTGTAAATCTGGTTTTCCATTTTATATTCTGTTTCTAGTTTGATTCAATCAACTCTGATTATCCTGCCAACAATGGCCTGTGAGGGAATGTTACCCCTGTTCTTTGCTCTTTTCAAAGCTTGTTCGGGGCTATTAGCTTTTTGTGTGATACAGCTTTTCAATTCAATTCTATAAGTCTTGTTCATCTTCAAATTGTTTTTGTTTCTATGCTTTTGTGGGGGTGGTCAACTGAATTACCGATATGTCCAAATAATATTGGCTGTCCTCAAATCTTACCCATTCCCCATGCTTATCCCCACGGTTTAAATCGATTACATAAGAGTGTCTATTACCTGGCAAGATTGAATAATGAAAAGTTCCATCAGGTTTTACTCCGATTGGCTTTCCTGTTAAATACTCATGGAAATCCTTTATCATTTCCTCTTCTGGTTTAGGATTGTCCACCCAAGGGACAGCTACTAAATCAAGGTCTCTGCCCATACTTCCGTGGATTAGAAGGGCGTAACCATATTCTTTGGCTATATCCTTCATTTGCTCAAAAATCATGGCGTAAAGCCCCGGTTTGATATGTTTTGGCTTACTCATTTTCCTTGTCGTATTTCTCCCGTTGTTCCTTTGTCCAGAATTTTCTATAGTTAAAGCACTCTGTTACCTTAAATGGATAATGGCACTTTTCTCTAATTTCACATCCGTTGCATGTCATCCTTCATTGTTTTTGGTCAGACCCTCTAATAGTTGCTTTGCCCTACCAGTGTCCAATTTTGTATCGCTCATTGTTTCTTGGTTTATTTATCAACTACAAGGTATTCCCCTCCCATTTCCGATGGGTCATATTCTTCATCCTTCCAATCATTGTATAATTCAGTGTCATACTCTTTCATGTCCTGTAAATCGGCCTCATTTGCGAGTGGACAACTCCAAGAATAACATTTACCATGAGGCTTTTTGGTTTCGTTATCCGTGTCAACTTCCTCTTGGTCGGGATGTTTGCACCCATAACCATTGTTTACCGTTGTGCATGTTGTGAAAAACCCGCACTTCTCAACCATTTCATCAATGTGAATTATTTTTCTTTCCATTCTCTTGCTTATTGGGTTGGTCAATTACTATTTCATTAATCCAGTTTGAAATTTCAACATCCAAATTGACTACGATAAATTGCTGTTCATCATCCAAATCATCAAACCCTTTTAAATATTGAGGAGATATTTTTTCTATTTTTTTGATCATAGAAATGTATCCCTTGATTGTTTTTGGATTATACATGCTTGACTAATTTTCCGTCTTCGTAATAATTGACAAAATTCCTTACCCCTAATGCCAGTTGGTCAATGGTATTAAAGGTTCCTGCTATTTGAATAATGTTCTTGGTTTTTAGTCTATCCTTACCTTCCTCAAAAACGCTTACGGAATCAATTTTAATGGTTGGTTCGTACATTCCATATCCAAATCCATGGAATCTTACATTATCTCCAAATGCTTTTCTTACCCAAGGTTTGAAATTGCCTCCCTTTTCAAAAACATCACGGTGGTATTTGTAGGTTATGTAAATCATTGTTGAATATTTTAAACGTTTATATTGATTTTGTTGATATTGTAGGACAATGATGTTCAGTGACAATGAACACCTATATTTTTTGAACACCTATAGGTTCACAAATTGTGAGCATACCTAAGCATATATCTCTATTTTCTGCTATTTGCTTTGCCCACGCGATAGCGTGTTCTTTCTCCTTATACCTTTTTGACCAAGCAGGAACATCCACTCCCTTATAGGAGACCTCTATGATGTGTCCCGATGAATCGCCCAAAACCATTATCCTTCTGTATTTACTTAAATATTCAAAGTAAATAGGCTTAGCGTCACCCTTTCGGAGATTAGTTGCGTAAACATTGTCTAACTCTGGTATGTAAACTCCTCTGCTCATAATAATTGATTCTTTTAATATTATATTACAAATATATACAATATATATGATATATACAATATATCAGCGTGATAAAATGGCGTTTTTAACTTTTTCTATGACATCATCAGGAACACCGCCCCTTTCGAAAACCACCTTTCCTATCACATCCTCATTGACCCCGCACAGTTCTTTCACTTCCTTGGCACTATTGAACTTTGTCAGGAATATTCGTAAAACCTCTTTCTTTCCGTCCTGATAATCCGGGTTCGACATGAAATTGAACAATGGCCTGAACTTTTCGATATATTGCTTCTCCATCAGCAACCTTTTCTTTTTGGACATTTCAAGGATTGTGTAGTGGCTAAACCTCATTCTCCTATTTTTAGAATGCATTCTAATCCTTGAATGCACATCTCTGCCACTACCTATGTAGATTATCTCTTTTTCCCTTATCAAGAAGTAAACACCGGAAACAACAACTTTGTTCTTGACCGACATTCCAACAATTTCTTCCTTTTCTTTCATAGTATATATTGTATATATGGTATATTGTTCTTAAATTTACCTCCAATTCTAATCCATGAGAAAACTAATAGACATCCCGGAGGAAATAGTTAAAGACCTCAAAATACTTGCGATCCAGAATGACAAGGATTTAAAAAACTATATTCAAGACCTATTGGTGCAACATGTTGAGGACTCCAAATAACCATTTTCAGCGGCTTGTTTGATTCCATCGTTTTGTTTTGTTAATCAATTGCCTGTAGGCGGTCTATTTCAGCAGCCAGCATTGCTCCTGCAATAATCAGTCTTTGCTTATACGGCTTATCGTGCATTTTTTGCCACAGTTCCAAATTCCATTCCGTCGGCGGTTCATTTCTACAATCAATTTCTTCAATTGCCTCGTAACAAAGACAACATGCGGCAGTTCCTAATTGAAAGTCCGTGTTAATCTTAACATCCATTTCAATGGATCTACCATGCTTTTCGATTTGCTCTTTTCTCTCTTCTGCGATTAATTCAATTCCTGTTTTCATGTTCTTGTTTTGTTAAATGGCATTCAAAATCAGTTACTTATATTTCTGTTTTAACCTAGGCAAGCACTTAATTCTTTTTTCGACACACGCGGAATGCCATTTGGTTCAATGTCTTAATTCCTTAATTGGGTGTTTTCTTTGTTAGGGGGTTGAAATTCTCTTTGTAAACTTCCTGTCAAGCAATATCCTGAACCGTCAGGCATTCCGGTTGTTTCGCTCCATATCATTATCAACTCGATTTTTCCCGCGTATTTCAATCGTTTCAGAAGAACGGTCAAAATATCCTCTGGAATTTCTGTTTTCTCGGAAATGGCCCATTTTCTATAACCATATCCAGGCTCCAATTTTGTAAGCACTTCTAAAATCGACCTTTCCATTTCATTGAATATTCCAGCATACTTCATCCTACTGTTGCTTTAGTTTTAAATTTTGTTCCCCTTTTTTAAATAGTCCGCTTCACCGATTTTTACAGTCCATCCCCTCTTTTCCCCTTCTTTTTTCAATCTAAGTGCGTCCTGGTAGTCCGTCTTTCTGTAAAAGACAACATCAACCATTGTACTGGGGTCGAGTTCGTGTTTCTTCAAACCAGAAGCTCTTTAATGTGGACTTTCAGCTTTTCGAAAAACCTTTCCAACAGCATCACCTTTCCCTTTTTCTGCTTCTTTTCCCTGCTGTAACCGGGATAGGTTTCCCTTAAAAATTCGTTCAGGGATTTCTTTTCTTCATCGCTCACCTTCAATAGACCCTTTTCCTTCAAGGTGTCATATACCCAATGGTAGTCCATGGGAACCTCTTTGTCCTGTTTCCATTCGTCATAGGCATAAATCACGTTCAGGTATTCGTTCTGGGATTTTTCCTCTTCGGAAATCTCATGTTTGTAGGCTTCGCTCTTTTTGGGCAACTGTCCCTTATAGGCAGTGATAACACTTGAAAAAAGTATCCCGTCCAGATAGTTGCTCTTTGGTGTAAGCCCTGGAAGCTCATGGTTCACGTACTTTACAAAAGCCTCCTTTATCTGCTCGAAGGTCATCGAGTAAGCGGATTTTTCTATCATCAAAAGGATTGAAGGCAACCTTTCCACGTTCTTGTCAGAATCATCGAGCGACAAGAGAGCCTTTAGGAACGGGTAAAGCTCATGCTCAATCTTACGTGACCGCTCATCAATCGGAATTCCCCGGAAGGGAACCGTATCCCCTTTAAGAACCTGTAACTCCATAGTTGTTCCTCATTTTATCGAATACGCTTACGTGTTCGGGTTCGTTTACAGGGATGACCTTCGCCCTGTTGTAATAGATTATTTCGTCCTCCCAAGAATCATTGTTGAAGAATGTCTCTGGGTTCTTCCTGTACTTTTTATTAGGCTGGGCCTCCTTGTACTTTGGGATGTAGTCCATTATTTTGAGCTTCGTTCCCAAGCTCAGTTTGTTCCACTTGGCCTCTATCTTTGATTTTTTGCCCACCTTCTTGTCATAGGCGTTCCAGAAGTCTTCAAAAGTTGGGTTCATGCCGTTTTGTTCATGTTTATTTCCAAATGCCCGCATTGCAGGATGTTCTTCTTGAAATATTCCTTTTCGGATTCAAACAAATGGTGGTCTGGTAAAAGAATGTTGTTCTTTATGACCACCTTTACTTCCGTACCCGTATCCCTAAAAATGAAATGGGTATTCGGTTCGTTCTCGCTCGGCACCACCCAAAACTTCATAATGCCACATGAGCCATTCTAAGAGCGTCGTCATCATCCCTGATCTTTCGAGTGGCCTTTGCCAATCCAGAAACCCTTAACTCCTTCATTCTTCTCTCAACTGCTACGTAACTCAGTTTCTTGATGCGTTCAATTCCATTGACCAGTTCCTTGTAAAAGGCTTTTTTGGCTATACCGTAAGCGGTCAGTTCCCCATAGGTCTTTAGAACCCATACAATTATTTTTTGGTCGCGTTCCTTTTTGCCGTCCGCTTTGTATTTTGCGTAAGCGATGGTGCTTGTGCTTTGTTCTCTTACTTGTTCCATTAGTCAAAGATGTCTAGTTGTTCTACATTCTGTTTTCTTATAATTTCCCTTGCGCAGTCAAGGATGTAAAGTCCCGTTTCGGGGTGTACACAATTGCGGATTATCTTATCCTTTCGTTGTTTTCCTTTGTAACCATGAATGCTTATGCCGTGTATTTTTTCCATTTGGGCAACAGTGTTTCCGCTACAATCGGTCTGGATATGGTTAAAATGACCAATAGGGAAGTTCGTCCAGAATAAATGCCTTCCAATCTTCTTGGTTGGTGGGATTAGCGGTTTGTAGTATGGATCAACATTCTCCAAAGAGTACTTGCCACTGTACCAATGGTCTAGGAATATTTTGTACATGTATAGGGTCAAGTCCGGGTATTCATCTGAAACCGCATCATTTCCTTTGGCAGACCAAAACCGGGGCCGTGAATTCTTAGGGCAAGGTGGGCTTCCCCAGATGAAATCAAACCTTTTATAATTTTTCAGAAGATACTCGTCGGCATCACCTTCTATAACCTCATCTTCAGGAAAATCTTCCTTGTACATTCTTACCAATTCTGGATCAATCTCCACAGCGGTAACCTCAACCCCTTCCCAGAGTTTACGGTTTCCTCCCCTTCCCGCATGAAGATTCAATACTTTCATTTTACAGTGGTATTGCTATTTGACTTGTTAAATATTTGGTTCATTCCCATTTCTATTCTTGTATTTCCCCTCCATCCCTTCTTGAAGTGAAAATTCCCGACACTAAATCCAAATGGGAAATCAATCAGTGTCCCGCTTCCAAAAACCGCTATACTGTGGATACCTCCATATTCATGTATCATATCCATTATTACCTGTCTCTGAAAAACCTTGTTCGTAGGAACCAGATAACTCACGTTGTCGGCTATGTTGAATGAATGCTCCAAAAACTCTTTGAATATTGAGTAAGGGGGATTCCCTATTATCCAATCACACTTCTTTTTGAAATCAAAGAAATCCTTGCCGTCATCCAGTTCACAGAACTCTTTCCCTGCAGGGAGGAAATCATAAAAAGCGCCGTCCCCTTTACATGGATCTAAACAAATTCCCTCTGGTTTCACAAAATCAATTATCCATTTAGATACATGACGGGGTGTATAAACAACGTCCGCTTCCCTTGTGATAGAATCGACCTTAAAAAGCATTAGCTGTTCTTCCATTCCCTTAATAGTTTTTGGTGCTTTGTTTTTATTTCCTTCAGTTCTTCCCTTGAATACTTGTACTTTCTTAGGGAATCGGCTATTTCCTCCAGCTCTTTTACCGCATTTTCCCCGTACTTTTTTACCAGCCCTTTCCTATAACCGCTCTCATTTCCATCTAAAAAAGTGTTGCACTTCTCACATTGCTTGTTGACGTTCATTTCATGGAAAATCAGCCCCGTAAAAAGTTCCGCCTTGAAATAATGCCCCGCGTGCCAAATCTTGGCGGTTGTGGTTCCGCAGCTTATACATGCATCGTTCGCGTCCCTCAGTTTTATCCACTTCTGAAAGGGAACCCTTGTTTCCTGGACGAGCCTTGCTATGCTCTTTAGCTTTTCCCTTTCCTCTTTTTTCTTTTTCCTGATGGTTGCCTTGGCATTCTTCTGCACCCTCGGCACGAATTTTTTGCTGTAATGCTCGTTCCCTTCCGGTGTTGACTGCATCCATTCCCAAAAACAGTACGGACATAATCCGTACGTCCTGTCGTAGACCTCTTTCCCGCATCCGGGAAAATGGTTGGAATTATGGTTGCCCTTGCATGGTTTTGGTTTATGGAGAATTCTGGTCATTGCTTAAAATGGCATATCATCAGGATCTTCTTCAGTTAAATCCCCAGCAGGCTCAAACACCTCTTTGGGTGGAACTGGCGGCACCCCTTCAGATGCAAATCCAACCTTCTCTATTCTCCAAGCCTGTATGCTGTTGAAATACTTTGTCTCTCCCTGCGGATTGACCCATTCCCTGCCCCTGATATTGATTGACACCTTTACCTTTTCACCTACAGCGTACTTGTCCAGTATGGAGCATTTGTCCTGCACCAGTTCAATCAATACGTGCTGTGGATATTGCTCCTCCGTGGTCAATACAAATTCCCTCTTTTGGAAACCGTTGTTCCCAAATGTTCCGGTATCCTCGATAACCTTGATAATTCCTTCTAGTTCCATTAACTTTCTTTTTTGATTATTGATAGTTCTGAGCGCATAGACCAAATCACATGGTCTACCGCCTCCATTATTTTTCTGATCATCCTGAGTTCGGGTACTTTCTCATCCGCCAAAATTTTCCCTGAAGCCACGCTTCCCTTGTGTTTGAACTGTACCGTGTTATGTTCTTGATAGGCCTCTATATTGAACTTGGTCAGATGATAATTGCTGCTGGTCAGTTCCCTGAGCATTTCCCTTAGACTATCCTTGCTCTTCCATTCACCACCCTCGTAGGTGTCGATTATTGACGATATTTTGTCCAAGACCTCTTGCATCAGATATATTTCTTTTCATCTTCTACTAGTTCAAGGAATTGCTCTAGCCTTGGTTCTATCTTGGCAATGTCATCCTTATAATCTTCCTTTAAGATTCTATGGATAAAGAGCTTGTTGTTTTCAGTGCATGTATAGCCGTAACTGATAAAATCGCAATAGTCCCAACCACAGAGCCATATATTTCCAAGCTTCTGCCACTTATAAGCAGGGTCTAGGGAGTTTCTTCTAATGTTCTGTCTCTGAGTCCAGGCGATTACGGATTTTATCTCTATTCCACCATTGTCTAACAAGATCCTTCCGTCTGGTGAGCCGCCAACGTTTTCATATTTTTCACTTTGGCAGAACCCGCCATTGGACACTTCGCTGAAAGTCTCATGTTCGTAGGCCTCCTTTGCTATTGGTTCCCAAACATGCCCTTCCTCCATGTATCCGTTACTGAACCCTGCGCTTTCCTCCTTCGCTCCCGTAACCTGTTCATAAGCTATCTTATGGGCATATTTTTTGGCGGTATCTGAAAACGCCTTTCCGTAGTTTGCCATTATCACGCCAAACTTTGAGGTAGTGGCCTTGCCTAGCCTTAAAGCGTCCCATTGTGGGCTGTTCTGCTCGACATCGTGGAAGATCATGCTTCTAGCAATTTTTTGTTCTCCACGGAAATATTGAACTGTTTCAATACTGCGTCAAGCCTTCCATCCTTTGCGGCTTTCTTTGCGGCTTCCCATCTTTTATGGTCGGGCGTTAGTTCTGGTTTTTCCATAACTGGCTGTACGGGCCTTATCCGTACACCTCCGACCTTTTCGCCCTTCATCGTAACATTGGGGTCTATGTAAAGCTCTATCCATTTGTTGTTCCAGTCCTCTATAAAGGAACTTCCCTCGGAAAACTTCTTCATGATCTTGGAGTTGGTGGCGTTCAGTACCAATGGTTTATGGTTGCCCTCGAAATAAGCGATGTTGTGGTCGCCCTCCCTTCCAGCCACCTTAACTCCATACTCCTGTTTAACCTCTTTCACCTTGAAATACAGAGGCTCCTTTTTCTCTATCATGTCCTCCAGATCAGCCACCCCTAAATGGTCTGATTTGAATACATTTCTATAGTGGGTTTTAGTTTCCATTCCGATCAGTTTTAGTTTATTCCTTGTTGTTGATTTCAAACATTATCCTGGATAACAGCATCGCCATTAGGTACATTGCCAATACGATGATGTAGTTCTCCATTTTATTTTTGTTTCCTTGTTTTCTTGGAGTCCCATCTTTCATAAGCGAAAAACACTATCAGAAAAATGATAAATGATGCTTTTATGAATGTCTCTGGGTTCATTGTTCTTGGTTTATTGGTTCCTTAAGTAGTGCTTTGTCAGGATAATTCGGGATGTTGAAAAAGAAGCTCCATTCATCCCATTCCATCCGATTATCAGGCTTTATCACCTTTACTATTTTCATTGGTTTCATTCTCCTCTTTTCTTTGGTTTGATAGTTCTATGGTCTTGTGTGATTCCAGAAAGTTCTTTCCTATTATCACCGCCCCTTTGATCTTGTACTTTGAATAGGAGCGTTTGTTCAGATAGTTGGTGTTGAGGGTGTGCACATTCACATCTATGGCACCCGCTACTGTCTCTAAAAACTCCTGTTTCACGTTCATTTCCACAGCCTTGCCGTGTTGTCTTATAAACTCGTCAATAGGGCGTACGCTCTCTTCCACCATGATTTTTGCTCTTTAAATTCCGTTTCCGTCAATACCTCTATCACCCCATTGTTGTTGGTGGTGAAAATCTTACCGTTGACTATTCTCTTGTAGATCATGCCGCAACGGTTTTCAGTTCTTCCAATTCCGATATTGCTGTGTTCACTTCCAATAAGTCCTCGCCCCAGCTTTGTATCAAATTGGAGAATGTTTCAATGTCCTTTTCGTTCTTTGCGAATTCTGCGAACGCCAACTTCTGTTTGTACTCCTCTATTATTGAGGCTCGGGTGTTTCTTACCTCCCGCAGAATCTTCAATGCAGTTTCCATTATTTAAAAGTTTTGATGATTTTGTTCCTTAGTATTTCCTTCTCGGCATCGGAAATCTTTATTTCCTCCTCCAATCCGTAAAGTTTGAGTGCGTACACGTTGGCCGTTTTCTTACCGTAGTTTTTGGATTCAACGGTCAGGTGGCACACTATAAGATTGTCACCTATATATATATGCTCCTCTGTGTTCTCGTACCTGTGGATCTTGTTGCCGTGATCGTCGAAGTCCTCTAACCAGTCATCCACCTCGATTTCAGGGACGTGGAGTTTTCTTACGTCAACAATTTTAATGGGCATTGTTAAGGTAGATTCCATATATTTGGTTGCTTTTGTTTTTTAAATACAATCAAAGATATGCAATAATTTGCACACAACGCAAATATTTTCATACTTTTATACGCAATTTTAACATTTATATGAAACCTTCAGAGATTAGGAACTTAAGAGAGGCTTTAGGTCTGAGCCAAGGGCAGCTTGCACTGAAAATAGGCAAAAGCCTAAGGACGGTTCAGAACTATGAGGATGGTTCAACCTCTCCAAACTCAAAGGTTTTAGAAAAGATAAGGGCGTTGAATACGCAAAATATTTCGTTGGAACCTTCCAGTTCAGATTCCAACATTCCATCCAAAACAATAGTGTTTAATTCCGAATTAATTAAAAAGGAAGACGAGTTGGATGTTATTGCTGGCTATTTATTCCGAAATAGACATAATTTTAATGAAGATTCCGCTATATCGGCTTTTATTGGGAAGTTAATAATGGAGGGTGAAAATGAATTTATTAAAAAACTACTTCAGGCTGTGGATGGTAAAAATGATGACAGGGCAAAATATCTTCGGGAAATGGTAGTCTCTTTAAAGGTTTCTTCTTCGGACGATTAGATTCTTACAACTTCTATCAACAAACATTCAAGGTCATTGGGCATTTGCCCAGATTTGATTTTACCTTCCAGCTTATTTAAAGAGCCTGATTTGTTCAAAGCCTGCCACAAATCATTTTTCAAGCGTTGGTTTGTCGTTTTTTCTTTTTCAAAACTCCTCATCAATTCATCTACTGCCTCATCATACCATACCCCGCCAAGTTCCTCTGGAACTTTGTTTCCCTGGGCTGGCTTTTTCCATATTTTACTAGTCAATGAGTTCTTCGGCTTTTTCATAAAGTTTCTTTTGAAAGTCGTCTGAATCCTTTTTTATCTCATCAAGCACTTCAGCTTTTGCCTCGCCAAATAAACTTGGCTTTATAGCGTGCTTCATCATTTTCTTATAATCCGGTTTCAACGATACAAGAAAATCTATAAAAGAGGCTTTAAGTTGTCTTATATTGGTAATCTCCCTTGTTAGGTACATTAAGAAGGGTACGTAAATTGATGTAGCCACGGCTGCAAAACCTATTGCGGCATATATTTCGGCAGGCTTGACCATATATTCTTGGACAAAAATCCACCCCATAAAATAAAACCCGATGCCAACTATGAAAAATGAAAGTATCCTAAAAACTGTTTTGACAGGTGACTTCTTTATTAGAAAGAACTTGGTGGAAACAAAAATCAATGTACCAATGGATATGGTGAAAATTTCATTGCCCATTGCCCATAAAAAGTGAGACAGGTATTCGTAGGCGAAAATCTTAAATTTCTCCCCACGCAACCTGTCTCCAAGGTAAAAAACATAAGCGAACTTGGAGAAAATCCCCAAGAATCCGCAAATACTAATTATTACCGCTTCCCGGTGGCGGGGTTTGTGGGTCTGGCCCGAAGAGTTCGACGTTTTCATCTACTGAATCTTTTTCGCAACTTACTACAAATGCCAACGTTGCTACTGCTACTAGCGCAATTAAAAATACTTTTTTCATAATTATGAGAATTTAAAATGATTAATACATTTTAAGTTATCTCATATTCAACAACTTGTAAGCTACGGGGGACAGAACTTATCAAGTTTTTATGCACGGCAAGGGGCGTACAATTTATGATATTCCAACGGAACTATCATTATAGGAAATCCTTAAAAATTCTGGGGATTTCCGCAATTCCCGCCCTATTTTTTCCCTTGCTTGGATGGGGGTTTTGTTCAATCAGTTATTAAAAATCAAAAAGGCAACGTATAGCAACATTGCTATGAAGCATACCGTCCAAAAGTTTACCAGAACAGCGGTATTGCTCCTTACCTTTTCCATTTTGTCCAATAATGCCTTTTGTGCGCTCAGATGTTCCAACAACAGTTCCTTGTCGGTATAGTCATTTCGTTCCTCAAAAAACTTCACCGCCAATGGATTTCTCTCATAAGGTTTTCTGTTATCAGGTTCTTTTTGTTTTTTCATTTCGTTGGTTTTTGGTTCTGTTGTAAATGTAATCCTTCTTTTTTATAGTACCGTTCGTACAGTATTGTAGGTCATCGGCACTAAATTTCGGTTCATCGAATAGTATTGCAATACTGTAACAATTGTTGGTTTTTACGTCTAATAAAGTGATACAAAAGCTGTTATTTATTAAAAACTGGCACTATTTATGCTATAGATACGTTATAAAAGTTCAGTTGAGTAATATTTGTATAGTATTATTATTACAACTACTTTTGTATTGCAATACAGCATTGTATTTTAAATACTATTGTTATTAACTAAAATCCTTAATTATGAAAGTGACAACGATTGACATGAGTAAGCTGAAGGATAAAAGCAAGCCCTTCAGTAGTGCGGTTTGGTCTAAGCCAACTCCGGCGCAAGAGCAGAAATTTATGGGCATGATTGCTGAAATAACGAAAACACGCAAATCTGCATCATAAATGGCATATGATTATATTAGAGAAGAGTTCTATGATAGGACTCTTTTTTCTTTTGATAAAGACGACCAACCAATAATAGTTACGTTTGATGCCGATCCAGAAGTTGAAGATAAATATCTTGTTATAGTTTTTGCTGAACTAGGGGGTTCCATCAACAACCCACATGATCCAGAATTCGCCGAAACATTGGACAACATCACTGCCGAGTTTGCAGATGGTCGTGATCTTTTCTTAGAGGCCGCCGCCGTTTAACCAACAATTTCAAAGAACTTATAAGGATAACCTAAAATTCGTGCAAATGCACCTTTAGCATCCCTTCTATCTTGAACCACTCCCCGTAGGTGTTGTGGTCTGAAAATCTCATGTGATACCGGGTCTCGTTTTCAGTGTTCCCGCTTTCCATTTTCAACAATTTGACCTCAAACGGACAATTCGTCTGTATCTGCCTTAACCTGAGTTTTGGATTTTTAGAATAGCCTATCTTCACAAACCCAAGATCCCTGTTCCCGATGAAGTAAACAAAATCGTTTGCATTTACCATTGTTTTATTGGTCACAGATTCTTTATAATCCTCGGCCAGTTCGGTGCCAAACTTTCTCTTGTAAAAATTACTTAACCTGATATAGCTAAGTACCTCCACCGGAACGCCTTTTTTGAACCTATAGCCGTTTTTCACCAATTTTTTGATGCCAAAACACTTTTCACGGTAGTTTTTGTTCCTTATAATCTTTCTTTTTTGCTTTTCCTTCACTATATATATTATTATTAAGATATCAAATATTTAACCTGCAACACAAAAGCAATAGGAAACGGTCGCATACAGCAATCCCAAGGGAAAAGGCCGTAAAATTGACCTGATCCATTGGGAACCACCTTTTAACTTGCACGCACAATAACCATGAGGTTTCCGTATAGCAGCCCAAAAGGGCACCAGCTCTTATTGAATGCCCTAAGGCAATCTCAAGGAAAGCGGGTCTGGTCTCAGCTCCGTGTTGCTATCTTTCCTATCCCCTAGCTAACGCTAGACTCTCTACAACTTTTAAAGGATTATCCGAAACGTGATTTCAGACGCATAAAATAACCCCTAACGCTTGTGTGAGTCACGCTAGGGGTTTATGTGGTGTTATGAAACGCACCTTAATATCTTCCCTCGTTCTCACACAACGACAGTACAAACTTATGTAATTATTTTCATATTCATGCAATTTATTTCTTGTTATATGCAATTTATTTCATATCTTAGCCTCAGAATCACAGTTGGGGCTGTGAACTTACCACAGCAGAAAGATTAGGTTTAGTTGGTTTTCATGAGAGTTGGTTTAGCCCCGGATTCGCCCCAATAAGGATCCGGGGTTTTTTGTTCCCAAGACGGTAAGGAGGCTTGGGGACGGCCCTCCAAGGCAACGTGAGAGCTGCGGAGGGTTTTTAAGAGCAAACAATTAAACACCAAATAACATGGAAACAACTATCAAGGAAATCGAATGTACAAGATGTGGGGAGAGTAACCCTGAAGATTTAATGTGGGCAGGTGATCTGTGTGATTGCTGCCACGATGATATGAACCATTAAAACCAAATAACATGAACTACAAAAACTGGATTATTGAGGAAGTGGACTGGCCTGGATATTACGAGGCTACAAATCCCGATGACTGCGACGCAAATGTAATTACTGGGTTTGGCCTTGAATCGGTTCAAACTCAAATAGATGAATTAACCCAATAAAACCAAATAACATGGCAACAAAAGAGTTTAAGTGGACAGTTTTATTCAACGATATAAATATTGGAAAGAACTATTTCACAAAAAAAGAAGCGAAATCAGAGTGGAATAGGCTTGCAAAACTAGGTCTATTTGGCTATACAATCGCAAAAATCTGATTCAGCAATATCCTCTGCTTTAGGGGAGTAAACAAAGGTTATGGAAGATATCAGTATTACATATAACCCCAACATCAAAAATGATTTAGACCATTTC
Source organism: Flagellimonas flava (assembly GCF_050617915.1). Lineage (GTDB taxonomy): Bacteria > Bacteroidota > Bacteroidia > Flavobacteriales > Flavobacteriaceae > Flagellimonas > Flagellimonas flava_A. Next base: position 14,419 of record NZ_JBODQE010000014.1, on the reverse strand, counting down.
AAGGGGAAAAAGTTTCAATGCAAGATCATAATCACCGATGTAAAGGATGAAAAATATGAATGTGAATTAAACATGCCATCTGATTGGACATTGGAAATGTTCCAAAAAATGATAACTCAAAGTTTTTTGCTGTGTGACAATTTACCAAAATCAGTACACATTGATTACATCGGGTTGAACTTGGAGATAATGAATTGACCCACCAAAACAGGAGAGTAAAGAACAGTAATATGAAGAAGGAGGAATTTGAAAAATGGCTTAAAGGCGCTGTAAGCGATTGAGAATCTATTAAAAATGTCAAACTAAAACCAAACAAGATGGCAACAAAAGAGTTTAAGGGGGCAAAGGGGGAGTGGACAATATTCAATGAATCGGAAATCCTTGAAGGTAACGAGACTTTAGGAATCGAATCAGGTAAAGGTAGTGTTGTTCAATTTACTGAAACCACAAGTGATTTTTCGCCAGAAGAAGAATTAGCCAACGCTAAACTAATTGCATCCGCACCAAAACTATTGGAGGCTTTACAGGAAATACAATCCACGATTCACAACCACACCCACAATATTACAGATGAAAACCAAAACAAATGGGAGGTTATTGAGGTTTCGGACATCAAAGAATTAGTTGAATCAGCAATATCCTCCGCATTGGAGGGGTAAAGGAAAAAGGATATGGAAGTGATAGAGCCAAAAAGCAAAGTTTACAAATCATGGATATATACCACCAAAGAAGGTAACTGGTTGGTGGAGCGTGACCATGCTGAAAACTTCTACACCTACAGCCTACCTGATGCCTATGTGAATTCACCAAGAAGGGTACTTTACTCGGTTGCGGTTGAAAACGTTGGTCATGAATCCAGGAATGAGGATAGGTGGTTTTATGAGGGAACCTTCGACACCTTGAAAGAAGTTGAAGAATACATTTTTAAAGACCAGAGTAAAGAACAGTAATATGAAGAAAGAGCAAAGAAAATTCTCGTACCAATGTTTGGCCTGTACTGGCATTTGCATTATAGGAGCATTAATAGCCCCGCATGTTACAATTTTCTGGGCTGCTGGGGGAGCAATGTTCGCACTGTTTCTACACAATTATCAAGCATCTAGAAAATGAAAAAGACCAACACCATACTGATAATACTTGCCTTGGTTTTCTGGGGATTGTTTTTCTCCTTGACGGCTAGAGCGCAGTTAAATATCAATATGGGTGTTACCGACCTAAAGTCACAAAGGGAGGGCGAACACCTTGTTTGGGGAGTTGGATATACCCAATATCTCGAATCGCGATTTGCGATAGCCGCTAATTACAGATGGACGGCCACAGAGATTCAATCTTTCAGGGCATGGGAATTTTTGGGAAGGTACGCTTACAGGGAAAGGAACTATAGAATGGAACTCTCCGCAGGTATCAACCACAACCGGAAGGATTGGAAGGTAAGGCCAATGGTAGGAATGAGGAACAGTTTCAGGCTTGATGAAATCGTTTGGCTGACCCTTGACTTCGACCATGTATTTGACAAGGGAACCTATCTCACCTTCGGGGTGGCACTTGATACTAATTTGTTCAAAGAGCTTTTCAGACCTTTTGAAAGCTCACCTAGATTTTTTTGATATGAACGAAGATTTGGCATTTAAGATTGTTAACCATGCATTTCAGCATAAAAAGGATTTGGCTGGTGAACTATATGTAAAGCACCTGGAAAGGGTGGCATCAAAATTTAGCGGTGAGATAAAAGTAGTGGCAATACTCCATGACCTTTTGGAAGACTGTCCAGAATGGAACGAGGAAGCGTTACGGGCCTTGTTCTGGAAAAATATTGTCGATTCAGTTGTTGTCTTGACCAAATTAAAAGGTGAGGATTACGACAAGTACATTAAGCGTGTTTCAAAAGATTCTTGGGCAACAAGGGTCAAAATAGAGGACTTGAAGGACAACATGGATATTACTCGCTTAAAGAACATTTCAGATAAAGATGTAGAGCGTTTGAGAAAGTATGTCAAGGCATATGAATATCTAACTGCGAGGAACTAGAAAGAAAAAGCACAACAATTAAAACTTAGTTGATATGCCAGATATATCCATGTGCAAGAACGGTTGTAATGACAAAGAAAAGTGTTACCGATTTATGGCAACCCCTTCATATCATCAACTGTTTTCAGATTTCAAACCAAAAGAGGGTGAGGATAGATGTGAATATTTCTATGAAATGAATTCTTGATTACTTACAAATGACCAGAGAGGAAGTAAGGGATATAGCGCAAACTGTTTTACAGGAGAACTTGGATCTGACAAACAAGTTGCTCAAGCGCGTTCCTACTTCAAATGTACGTGAGGCGTGCGACCTTCTGGAGTGTTCAAGAAAGTGGCTATATGAAAATGTCCACCAACTTAAGGGCAAGAGAAAAAACAAAAGGGGGGATTGGGAATTCCCTACCATAGAACTTGTTAAATACCGGAACCGTCTAAATTGATTATTTTCTCATGGGCAGCGTCCCTTATGTGATAGGGAAACTCGTCCTTATAAACAGAATGTATCGTGTTCTGTGAATGTCCCACCAACGAAACAACTATCCTTTCATCTATCAACAAATTCTGCGCCCTGGTTATAAAGGTATATCTAGGAGCTTTGGAATAAGGTAAACGGCTAAGTTTTAAGTCATTTTTGATGGCTCCGAACCTTCTACTCATATTTGGAATGAAACCCTCATATTTTAAGTCCAACGGAATCAATAGGTCGCTACCTGTATAAATATCCAAAATCTCCTGTGCCTGTGGAAAAATCTTGTTGGACACAAAAACATTGGTTCCGCCTTTGGTGCGGTTGAACTCTATCCTACCATCAACTATGTTTGAACGTCTTAATTTGACCAGATCCCCTAAGTCAATACCTCCAAGGTAAAAGCACAGCATGAAATAGTTGAGATAGTTCTTAACGCCCCCGCCTGTCGAGTTTTTATGTTCAACATAATCGTTGTTGGCGATCTTGACCATATCCTCGTCCGTCATTGCCTTGCTTCTGGTCTTTACGGGCATCGGCCTGACACCGCTAAATGGATTGTTCGGTTTTTCCAGTTTGTTCCAGATAGCTGTCAATGTGTTCATATAACTGATCACCCCGTTGGGACTTCTCTTATTGCCCCTTACGGGGGTATTGAGAAGGATGTCCACATATTCCTTTGCAACGGATTTCGTAATCATATCAAAAGTGTACCCTGGGAAATATTTGTTGAAACTGTTAAGTGCGATCCCATAAGTTCTGGAGCCTTTTTCCTTGATCCCCTCTTCATAAAATATATCGCTGCTGTTCTTGGTAAGTATTTTTTCCGCAAGATGGAAGTTCATTGGGCCATGCTTGGCGTCGTCCAAAACCTTCCTTAGAACTATCTTCTTTTTTTCTAGATAGTTCAAAAGGTTGATATAATCCGGATGGCTCTTGTTTGGCAGTGCATTAACATTGTCCCAGTCTTTTTTTAACGCCCTGTACCCGGTGCTTATCAGTTTTTCTTTTCTATCTTTGGTCAGATAGATTACTATGGGAAAACCTTCTTTATTGAGTACGTTCTTCCGTCCGTCCAGTCTGAATTTGCCCCTCATTGGTTTTGCGGATTTTTTGCGGATAATTGGTTCTAAAAGTAGGTGTTTTTTAGAAACTTTAGTAACCTATGGAGCAATTAAAATTACATTAAATCTTCAGAAACCCTTTAAATACTAGGGTTTACAACACATACAAGAAATGGTCAAAAATCTACCCCTGTTTCCCCAAACACATCACGTTGAAAATGTTGTACTTTTGGAGAAACGGGTATAATTTTTGATAACCTTTGTTTTAAACTTTGAATGAAAAAAGTATTCCCTAGCTTACTCATCGCCTTCTTATTGATCTATTCTGCATCCTGCGAAAAAGATGATATCTGTGTGGATGGCGACACCCCTTTGTTGATCATTGGTTTTTACGATGCCGAGAATACCGAAGAATTCAAGGAAGTACCTTCGATACGAATCAATTCTTTGGACATAGACAGTGTACTGGAAAATGATTCCTTCACGGATCGTTCAGATTCTCCAGATTCCCTTTTGGTACCCCTTCGGATAGCAAACACCTCAACCACTTACGAACTCATTATGGACTCTGCCGCTGATGCGGACACTGGGGAGGAAACAGGAAACAGCGATGCCATCACCATAAATTATGGCGTGCAGGAAACCTATGTCTCCAAAGCCTGTGGGTTTGTTGCCAATTTTGACAACCTGACTGTGACCTTGCCCGATAGTGATACCAATTGGATACAGAATATCACCATAGAACAAGAAACCGTAGCAAATTCCAATAGCATCCATGTCAAAATATTTCATTAACCTGCTTTTCTTAGGTCTCCCTTTTTGGGGAATCTCACAGGATGAACCTGTAGATCTTCAACCCAAAGACACGGTGGAGTACAAGCAACAATACGGTTTAAGGGTGGGTGCAGACCTAAATAGGCTTGTGTTTTCCTTTTTGGATGAAGATTACACCGGTTTTGAGGTTGCCGGCGACTTCAGACTTACCCAAAAATTGTATCTGGCCGGGGAACTGGGAAATGAGGAAAAAACTTTGTTTGAGGACTTGGGCAATACCCCTTTGTACAATTACACTTCCAAGGGTAGTTATATTAAACTGGGAGTTGATTTGAATACCTACGAGAATTGGTTTGGTATGCAAAATTCCATCATCATAGGTGGTAGGTACTCCTTTGCCACATTTAGCCAAACCTTGAACGATTACAAAATTTACGATACCGATCGTTTTTTCAGCCCCACTGACCTTCTGAACGGTGCCACACCTGGTCAAGAATTTAGCAGCCTCAGCGCCTCTTGGTTGGAATTTGTTGTTGGGATAAAAGCTGAACTTTTTGCCAATATATATGTAGGAATAAGTGCTCGGTTGGGATTCTTGGTGACCAATACAGAGGATGAACAATTCCCCAATTTATGGATTCCGGGATTCAATCGGGTGACGGATGGAAGCAACTTTGGTGTAAGCTATAATTACACCTTGTCCTATTTGATTCCATTTTACAAAAAGTCCAAGAAACAAAAAGAGCAACCCGCAGAATAAATACGGATACTATGGAGAACAGTCGCATCAACTACGTTGAACTCAAAACCAATGACATTGAAAAAGTAAAGGCTTTTTATCAACAAGCGTTTGGATGGACTTTTACCGATTTTGGTCCTACATATACCGCTTTTTCTAACAGTGGTTTGGAAGGAGGTTTTGAACTTACTGAGGACCAAGTTATCAACGGTGCTTTGGTGGTACTTTATCATGAAGATCTATCTGAAATTCAGGATAAAGTGGTTGAAGCGGGAGCTGAGATTTGCAGACCCATTTTTTCCTTTCCTGGAGGACGTCGGTTCCATTTTAGGGATCCAGCAGGCAATGAATTGGCCATCTGGTCAGATAAATAGCAGAATCCATGATTGTAAGAGTTTTTACTGCGGAAGTTCCTCATAACCTTCATGCGGAGTTTGAATCCAAGTTCAAGGAAATTTCCGTCCCCTTGGTGCAAGGACAACAGGGTTTAATACGTTTGGAAATTGCCAGGCCAACCCAGTGGAATCCCGATACCTTCTCCATGATATCGTATTGGACAAGTGAAGAAGACATCCGTCTTTTTGCTGGAGAGCAATGGAATCAGGCCCATATTCCTGCTGGAATGGAGAAGTATATCCAATCCTGCAGCGTTCAGCATTTTGAACAAATTGGCCTATAAGCAGGGGACGGGCCAATAAAATAGCTTAATCCGTTGGCCTATGTTTCTTACTGCCTTCGTACATTTCATATTTCACCAGTCTGGACTCCAACTTGCCATTAAAGGTCTTGATTCTTCTCGAAGTCTTTAGCCCTACATGTTTGAGCGCTTCCAAATTGGAAGTGATCAACCACGCATTCGTTCCAGGATAATCCTGCTTTAAGGTATCTCCAATTCTGGCATAAAAGGCATCTGGGTCAATTTGAAGTCGTTCCCCATAAGGCGGGTTAAACACCATATGCAATTTGGAATCCGTAGGTTTTTCGGTTCGGAAAAAATCCTTCCGCTCAATGCTGATATAATCTGAAAGATTGGCATTATCCACATTTTCCTGGGCTTTTCTTACCGCAGATGGTGCCTTATCGTATCCAAAAATCCTATGGTGAAACTCCCTGGTTTTGTTCAAACTGGCATTTACAATCTTCTCATGTAAGTCCGCATCATAGTCGTTCCAATGCTGAAAAGAATAGAATTCCCTGTTGATGTTCGCTGGAATATTACAGGCGATCATCCCTGCTTCAATCAAAAATGTTCCACTACCGCACATCGGATCCAAAAAATCGGTCTGACCATCCCATCCACTATGCAATAGCAATCCCGCGGCCAAAACCTCGTTGATAGGGGCAATATTGGTAGCAATTCGGTAACCGCGTTGGTGCAAGGATGGCCCGGAGCTGTCCAAAGAAACCGTACAATTGTTTCGATACAAATGAATATTGATGCGGATATCAGGGTCGTGGGAATCTACATTGGGTCGTTGCCGCGTCACGGCCCTAAACTTATCCACAATCGCATCCTTAGCGCGTTGGGAAACAAACATGGAATTTCTAAAAACATCGGAGCTCATGGTCGTATCAATGGCAAAGGTCTTGTCCTCTCCAAAAAGGCTGGGCCAATCCATTTGGTATACATTACGGTACAGCTCCTTTTCGTCATGTACCCTAAATTTGGAGATAGGTTTCATGACCTTCAAGGCGGTGCGCAGGCAAAGGTTGGCCTTGTACATAAAGCCCGTGTCACCTTCAAAGGACACGTTCCTGACCCCTTCCTCTACCCTACCTGCACCCAAGTTGCGAAGTTCTTCGGCCAACAGCGGTTCAAAACCGTATAAAGTTTTGGCCAACATTCTAAAATTTCCTGCCATCTCCTATGAAAATCTTTCGGCAAAAATAGGCTATTTTTATGCCTTCAATCCAACCTATGGAATTCCCCATTGTTTTGATTTATGTAATACCGATTTTGGCGGTTTGGGCAGGATTTGCCTTTGCGCGGCTCACGCAGACCAAGGATAAAAAGAACGTACGCCTATTATTGGCCTTTAGCGGTGCATTTTTATTGGCCCTGACGTTTTTTGAACTCCTTCCCGAAGTCTACGAGCACCAAAGTCCAAGAACCACAGCCATATTTATATTGGCCGGGATTTTGCTCCAGATATTTCTGGAGTTTTTTTCAAAGGGGGCGGAACATGGCCACATGCATTTAGATCTGGAGAAAACCGACTTTCCCTTGCTTCTTTTTTTGAGTTTGTCCATCCATGCCTTGATCGAAGGCACCCCCATTCATGGCAATGAACCGATTTTGTATGGCATCGTAATCCACAAAATTCCTGTGGCCATTGTATTGGGTTTTTTTCTATTGAACTCCAAAATGAAAAAGGGATGGGCTGTTCTGTTCATGGTTGCTTTTTCACTGATGACACCGCTTGGCAGTTTCTTGGCGCATCATGCAACTTGGCTGGACAGTTACGGACATTGGCTCACCGCCCTGGCCATTGGGGTGTTCCTTCATATCTCAACCATCATACTTTTTGAAAGCTCCCAAGGGCATTCCTTTAATCTTAGGAAATTAGTGGTCATTATCCTAGGTGTGGGCTTGGCCTATTTTTTGTAAATACTCGATTTTCTTAAGGGGCTAAAAAATCCGTCAACCCAAAACGGGTATCCGTCAATTCAAAACGGTGTTCCGTCCATTGGCACTATTTCGGGAAGGGTTCGCCAATTACATTCGCGCCATAACCCTTAAAACCTTTTACAAATGAAAATGAGAAAATTAGCCCTTTATGCCTTGTTGGTAAGTTGGGCATTTGTACAATTTGGCTGTGGTAAAGATGATTCCCCTAGCAACCCGGATGATGGTCCAACAGAAACTTTTTACAACATTACCCAAGCCACTATCAATACTGATGGCTTTACCGCTCCTGGGGAGCTATCTTTTTGGTATTCCATTGATAATGGAGAATCCTATACCATTGAAAAACCAGAAGATTTATCCAAAGGCGATGAGCTTTGGGTTAAAATCAACAATGGCGAAGTAGACATTTACGAAGAAGACTTTTATTTTGATTGGTCCGGTTCTTCTTTGGTACCCGCTGATACTGAGAGTGATCTGGCCAAGTTTGTGGTCAAGGAAACTGATATCACCCTAGAAGCCACAGTTACTGATAAAATCGAGCTTTTGGTTTCCAACCGAAATACAGGGCAGTTTTATGTTTTGGATTTAAGTGATGGAGGATTGACTCCTGCCTTTAATATTACGTTGAACGGCAACAATGTCACCGATATTAGAGGTATGGTCTATAATTACAACAACCACAAAATTTATGCTTCGTTAACCGAAGAATCCGTCCCTTCTGGTGGGCTTTTACAAGTTGAACCCAACGTGCTAACTACCCAAGTTATAAATGGCAATGAAAACAATTCTTGGAAGGGCATTTCTGATTTAGTGGTTACCAATGATAACACAATATTGGCCACAATTGGATTTGGTGGAGGACAAAACCCTGCTCTAATCGAGTTCGAAATAGATGGTAGTATGTCAGAACCCAAATTGTTCTCTGGAGACAACATCCCATGCTGTGGACTGGGTCTTTCCAAAGGCACCAATGATGAGGAATATTTGATAGGTGATGGTTTTTCCGCAATGGTGCATAAATCCAATGATTCTGGTGAAATTTCCGAAACCATTGAATTGGAATTGGTAGGATTTGCCGAAGATGCCGATCCAGCTAATTTCTTTATTAAAAACTTAGTGCAAACCTCAGATTCTTATTATGCACTTTGCTTGGAAAAAATAGATAATGAAACTCAATATACCCATATCGTCAAGGTAGATTTGGAAAACGCACAGTTAGTTTATTTATCTGGAGCTTTTTCAACTCAGTATAATGCCTTGGTACAAATACCAGCCTATGCTTTTTAATTAAGTAATAGATGAGATAGAATTAAGGAGAGGGACCATTCCCTCTCTTTTTTTGTTCATTGTAAAATCCCATAAATCATTATCCAATGACTAATGGCCCCTCCCAATACAAATAGGTGCCATATCAAATGGTTAAAGGGGATACGTTTCATGGTATAAAAGAAAATCCCTAGGGTATAAAAAGCACCGCCCACGGCCATCCAAAACAAGCCTGTAGAAGATAAATTTTGAGAAAGGAAACTGTAATCAAGAATGACCAAATAGCCCATTACGGCATAAAGCAAGAGGGACAGTTTTTCAAATTTTCCGGTAAAAAATAGTTTTACTACAGTCCCAAAAAAAGCAATTCCCCAGACCAAGTAAAGCAACAACCATCCCTTGGACTGTTGCAAGACCAATAAACAAACGGGAGTATAGGTACCTGCAATCAAATAATAAATACTGATATGGTCCAGAATCCGAAGTTTTGCCTTGAGTTTGGGTTCTCGAGCCGCATGATACAAGGCGGACGCCATAAACAATAAAATCAAGGAAAGACTGTAAACAAAAATACTGACAGTTGCGTATTTGGCCGAAAGGTCTCCTCGAATTAAAAAGAAAAACCCAACCACTGCCAATACCGCACCCACACCATGGGAATAGGTATTCCATTTTTCTTCCAGAACCAAAAGTCTTTCCTCTCGATCCAAAGACTATTTGTATTGCTTGCCGTGCTTGATCACCATATCCACGTCTTGTAGCAGGCTAATATATCGAAGTACATCTCCATCCACGGCAATAATGTCTGCATATTTTCCAGGGGTAATGGTGCCAACTTCATCCGCTACACCCGTCCAAAGGGCAGGCCAATAGGTGGCAGCTCGAATGGCGTACATGGGATCAATACCAAACTCGTTCACCCATACATCCAGTTCATTCCAAGTGGATTGACTGTGGAACTTCATAGGGATGCCACTGTCCGTACCCACCAATAAAACCACCCCAGCATCCAAAAGCTGTTGGATCTTGGTTTGCAAGGTCGGTCTCCTTGAAGGAGTCAACTGAAAATATGGTAAGCGATCAGGATGCTTAAAACTATTTTTGATATCGGTGATCACACTGTCTGGTAATCCCAAATGCCAGGAATCATTGTCCAATTTTTCTGGATTGTCCCTGGTATACTCATAATTGTAAAGTCCTTCCACAGTGGGGCACCAAAATAAAGGCCCTTTGTTCATTTGAGCCGTCCGCTCCTTGATCATTTCCATGACATCATCAGGATATTTGGGTGCAGAGGACAGTCCTGTATGCTCAAAACAATCAACACCCACCTGCAAACCTCTCCGTATTTCCTCCGGGCGATGTCCGTGAGCCACAACCTTTAAATTGTGTTTATGAGCTTCATCAACCACTGCCCGAAGTTCTTCCATCGTCATTTGATCGTGATCAATCAGTTTGATCACATCCACCCCGGCGTCTGCCAATTTTTTAATTTTCCGTTTGCCATCCTCTGGGCTATTGACTCCCCATCTAAAGTCCTCAGTTCCTGGATAGGGTTTATGCTGTATAAACGGACCAGATACATACAGGGTCGCCCCTGGAATCTCACCATTGTTTATCCTATCCCGCACCGAAATACTCTCCTTTAGTGGAGCTCCCAAATCCCTTGCACTGGTAACTCCTGCCATCAACAGTTGATGGGCGGAGGAGGGCATGATCACATTCTCAAACAAAGGCGGATAGGTCTTGTCCCAATAGGTGTAATTGGCATGGCCATTGATCATGGTATGCACATGCATGTCCCATAATCCCGGTAGCACGCTCATCCCTTCCGTAGATATAATTTCGGCCCCTTCGGGAACTGGAAGGGTTTCCACGGTGCCAACTTCCTTGATACGTTCCCCTTCAATAATGATGACGCTATTTTTAATCGGGTCGGAACCAAAACCATCAATGAGGGTTCCACCAACAAGGGCTTTTATTGATTTTTGTTGTGCTAAGATGGACATGGGCAGTGAAAGTACCAAAGCCCACAGGAGTGTTGATTTTTTCATAATCTTAAATGTACTAAACATCTGATGAATGTAAAAGGTCGATTCTCTTTATGGGAAACGGCTTAAAAGCTAAATTTTAACCCCAACTGTGCTCTCCATCTGGAATTTTGGAAATCGACCACCCAGGGAGTTTCATTATCTGAGATATTGAACTGAAACTGCGGTACATTGTTCTCGATTCCAACAAAATTCAACAAGCTAAAACTGGAATTGACCACATTGGGCACAAAGACCAATCGCCCCCAATCTCGATTAATAAAATTCAAAACATTCAACATGTCCAAAGAAACTGTCAATCTTTTTTGGATCCCCAAATTTTTACTGAATTCAAACTTAGCGTCCAATTCATGGTTCCATGGGGTTTTGGCGCCGTTCCGTTCCACATAATTGCCCCGTCTTTCACTGAGATAGGAATTACCTTGGATATAGGCATCCAATCGTTGCCATTGCTCAGTGGCCGAAACAGTAACGTTACCGCTGCCGTCCGTGATATCCACCAAAGCTATTTCACTTTGGTTTTGAGGCACATAAATCAGGTCATTTCTAGAAGAACCATCTCTGTTTAAATCACCTTGATAAATAAAGGAATATGGACTACCGGAACGACCATTATATAAGAGGGAAACAAAAAAGCTATCATCATTCCCAAAATCGAAACTGTAGGCCTGGGTAGACACAATTTTATGCCTTAGATCAAAATTGGAGAACGAAAGTCCGGGGTCATTCCCAAAAATTGCTTGATTCCATTCATAATTGGCGGCTGGTGAACTTCGCACAGTACTGGACACATCCTTGCTTTTTCCATAGGTATACCCTAAATACGAACTGTAACCATTAAATCGCTTACTAAGCCCAAGTGAAGCATTGTAACGATATCCTCCATTGGTGTTGGTCAACAAAAATACGTTGGTGAAATTCGGATTAATTTTGATGGCATCACCCGTTTCAAGAAAATAGGGTCTGTTATCTGCGCCATCAAATTGACCCAATTCATTCCGTCTATTTATAGACTGAAAGAAAATACCCTTGACAACTTCAGTATAGGTTCCTTCCAAATGTAGTTTCCATTCGTTGGGCAAATCTACGTCCAAAGCCAAATTGGTTTTCCAATCCCTGGGAAATGTAAAGTCCTGATCAATAAGGTTAATTTCGGCCAAGTTGGGTTGCTGATTGGTTAAATCGGACAAATTTTCCGTGAGCTCCAATTCAGTATCTGGCCGTAGGTCAATATTGAAATACTCCGTACCGGAAATGTACTCGGCATAAGCAAACCACAAATACGGTAACCTTCCAGAAAACAATCCGGTTCCCCCACTCAACCGCAAATTTTCATTTAGATTATAGTTGAAGCCCAATCTTGGATTCAGCTGTGGTTTTCTGGTGATTTTGTTGTCAAATCCTGCAAATTCAGGCGTACCTAATACTTCTTGGGAAATGGGAAGATCTTCTGTCAGATATTGACCATCCAACCTTAATCCCAATGTAACGGAAAAATCATCACTTATCCGAATTTTATCTTGTGCATATAATGCCGCTTCCAGCACTTCTATGGTCGCTGAAGGCCGATTGCTCACAAAACTGAAGTCGTTATCATTAATATTGTAAACACCCCTAACTCTTCGGGGTCTATCGGATAAAAAGTCCTCCACAGATCTATATTCCCATCTTCCGTTCCAAGCGGATAGAAATCCATAATCCACATTGTGCATCTGCGCTAGCCCACCGAAGGTAAATACATGGTTGGGCATTACGTAGGTTAATTTGTTGGCCAATTGCAAGGTGGAGAAATCCGTATTATAGACGGAAGCCTCCCTATACGTTCCTGCAAAAATCCTATTGGTAGAATTGGAAGCTATCTGAATGTGTGGAAATACCCTACCATCGAAATCCCTATTTTCCTTTACCGTGTTATATCCAAGGGTAAGATTATTGGACAAATTGCTCTTAAAATTGGATTTTAATTCCAAAGCAAGGCTATTCGCAGTACTATTATGCCTGTAGCCTTGATTTCCGAAGTTAAAAATACTGGCATTCCATTCCAGGTTATCGGCATAACTATCCACATAATTGTTCCTCAGCGTTAACTTGTGTTTGTTGGAAATATTGAAATCCAAACGGGCAAATAGCTTACTGCTGGAGGTTTCCAAATCTGCGCTGCTAAACGTGCCTGGGTCATAATTGTAGTTGGTGATCAAATGCTCCCTAACCCGAGTTACATCTTCCAAAGGAATGTTCGAGGTTTCACTTCCAGGGGCATTTAAAACTGGAATACTGGATAAAGCCTGTTCAAAATTCACATAGTAAAACAGTTTGTCCTTAACAACTGCTCCGCCGAAGCCAGCACCAAATTGCAGGTCATAAAAACTAGACTTGTTTTGTTCTTGTCCATCAGCATACTTACCAATAAAAGCCTGATTATTACCATAGGCATAGACTTCGCTCTCAAAATTGTTAGTCCCATTTTTGGTGACAATATTGAGATTGGCCCCATTAAAATTTCCAATACTAACGTCAAAAGGAGCGAGTTTGACCGAAAGCTGTTTTATAACCCCTAAACCAATGGGTTGAGATCGGGACAAACTGCCAGGAGTGCCGTTGGCCGAAGAGCCAGAAGCCCCACTAGCCGGTTCTTGGAATCCAATGACATCATTGTTGGCAATACCATCAATATTAAGATTATTGAATCTGTTACTTGCACCGGCAAAGGAGTTTAGATTGTTTTCGGAAAGGTTCCTCGTTAAATCCTGAATACTCCTATTAATGGTTGGGGTTCTTTTGATTTGGGTCTCGTTAACCAGTGCCTCATTTCCACGTTTGGTTTCGCCGTTGGTTGAAATGACTACCACTTCATCCAATTGTAGGCTTTCTTCTTTTAGATTAAAGTTTTGATTGGTGGTGTTTCCCAATTTTATGTGGATGTTTTCGATAACTTCTGTATGATATCCCAAGTATGAGACCACCAATCTATATGTGGAAGAAGGAGATAGATTGGTAATGATGTAATATCCATTTTCCTGGGTTGTAGCTCCAAAAATATAGTTGGTGGAAGTATCTTTTATAACTACTGAGGCAAAGGAAATAGGTTCGCTGTTTTCATCCATCACCTTACCTTGAATGGTACCGGTAGTAACTTGCGCGTTTATCAGGTTTGAAAAGATAAAAACGATGAAAAGCGCAAATGAATATCTCATAATTAATTTACAGTAAACTTAATGTAACTATGACGTTAGCTCCAACTATTTCTTACAGTTAATTGGAAGATTTTAGGAAGAAATTTTTGGTGTTTGCGGGGTATAAAATAAAAAACCCTCCGAAGTCGAATAATGACTAAGGAGGGTCAAGGAAGGCGGCGACCTACTCTCCCACCTGGTGTGGCAGTACCATCGGCGCAAACGGGCT
>NZ_JBODQE010000013.1:0-56261 GCF_050617915.1 Flagellimonas flava | reverse complement strand
GTACAGTTTGGAATTAGCAGGTTAAAATATTGAAGGTCAACGTGGTAAGATGTGTTATCTCAGTCTGCCACCCCGACTAAGACCATATCAAATGGTATCAAAGAAAATCTAATAAATTGATTTTCAGAATTTTAATAAAATTTGATACCATTTGATTTCCTTTAAATCCAATAAAAAAGGGAACAATTCGGGAACAGAACGGGAACAGTTCACTTATCTTTTTTTCCTTATATTCTCTAGTGAAAGCAAGGCTTTCCACGTGATTTGACTTTCGTGTTAAGGATTAGTTTAACCTTAAAACGGGAACAAATGCAAACTTCAAAAACTTTCAAGATTTTATTTCGGCTAGTTAAAGCCAGAAAGAAAAACAATGGTGCGCCTATTTATGTACGTATTACTGTAAATGGAAAACGTGCAGAATTTAGTACAGATTTGTTTTATCCTATGGAAGAATGGGATAGCAAAGCGGGAAAAGCGATTGGTAGGAATTCAAGAGCTCGAAGCTTAAACGATGAACTAGACATCATTAGAGTAGATTTAAAGGAGTCTTACAAGGAATTAATTAGAGAACGGCGTTTTGTAACTGCCCAAGCCGTAAAAGCGCGTTATCAAGGTACAGATCATAGCAATGAAACTTTACTGGGCTTGTCAAAGTACCATTATGAGAAAAACAAGTTTAAACTTGCTAAGGGTACACTAAAGAATTACAAGACCACAGAAGCATATTTACTTGCCTTTGTAAAGAAGCAATACAAAGCATCAGATTTACCATTAGAGCATATCCAGTATAGCTTTGTGGTCGATTTTGAGTTGTTTCTCCAAGACCCTAAAAACCATTTAAGTAAAGTCCAAACCCTTAAGAACAACGGTATAATGAAGCATATAGAACGGCTTAATAAGTTAATGGGTTTTGCACACAAATTAGGATGGATTGATAAGCACCCTTTTGAAAAATATGAGCTTTCCTATACCAAATTCAAAAATGGGTTTTTGACCGAACAGCAACTAGAACGTTTTGAAACGGAGGAACTAGAAAGTGCAAAACTGAATAGGGTACGCGATGTGTTTGTATTCTGTTGCTATACGGGGCTTTCCTATATCGATGTGAAACTACTTACCAAGGATAATATTGTAATGGGTATTGATGGAATGTTATGGCTTTCTTTTTGCCGAGAAAAGAGCGATGAACCTGTTAAAATACCTTTGTTGGATAAGGCGAAAGCGATTTTGAAGAAGTATGAAAACTTTGAAGAATCTATTCGATTGTTGCCTGTATGCTCTAACCAAAAAATGAATGCATATTTAAAGGAAATTGCAGGTAAGTGTGAAATTGACATCAAAGTAACTTGTCATATTGCACGCCATACTTTTGCGACTACGGTAACACTTTCTAATGGCGTACCCATTGCCACAGTCTCTAAATTATTGGGACACGCCAAACTTTCTACCACTCAGATTTATGCCAATGTGGTCGAAAGAAAGTTACGTGACGATATGAATAGCTTACAAGACACCTTAAATCGTAATCAAATAAGCGCATAGAAATGCGTAATTTTTTGAGAATACTTCAAAAATCAACGAACAATAGTGTTAAACCAAGGATAAGCAAAATTGAAGCTGGTTTACCTAAATTACTTTGATTGATGAAAGTTAAATCACTGTAGCCACCGTAGATACAAAACAAGTTGAAGCGGTGGTTTTTTTAAACACTTCAATATAAATGCCTTACTGAAAAACAATTTTTCCGATACGATTTTATGGCCCTTTTTGAATCATTTTTTCGGAACCCCTACGAATGGGAGAAATTTGATAATTTTTTTCAAGCCAATCATTAAATAAATCCAATTCCGAAGCTCCACAGTTAATTACAAATTCTACTCCCATTATCACAAGAACATAATAATAGATGCCTGGATCAATATACAGAAAGTCCATTTCGTGAAGTACTTCATAAGGTTCAGGATGTCTTATAGGGTCAGTAAATCGGACTTCTTCCCCATAGATTCTCCGTTGATGATAGATCCATTGTTTACCTTCTCCGTAACGAGCATATCTCCTTAGTGGATCCAGCTCTTTCATATTTCTAACCTCTTCAAGCCAATTTTTATCACCCAATCCAATGAATGCCAAAGATTCGAGGGCCGTTTTAGCTAAAAAACGAGACATTATGTAGTTGTTTTTTATTGGTTCTTTAGCTACTTCGACTATCATTTTATTAACCTTATTCTCCCTGATTATATTTATAATATCTGGATTTTCAATATTCAATGAAAAACCGTGTTCATCACTATACAGGTCTACCCAACCCCCTTTGAGATGCGGTATTAAGGCTTTGCCAGGTGTGCTTCTACCTTTTTTAGAAAGAATGTGATTACGAAAACGAACATTTTGAAAGTAAGTTGATTCCAAGAGGGGCTTTTCCACTTTAGTAGCGAAATATTGATTACAAGTATCGCAAACAACACCCTTAGGGAGAATGATGTCTTTGTTTCCTAAAGACTCAGGAATTATGTGTTCGACACTTTTCGAGCTGTCTGAATTTTTTTGACAAAAAATACAAATTCCCATATCCCATTCAGAAGAGTTTTGTTTGTAATTCAATTTTTGGAGTAAAAGTTCCGATTATTACAAATGGGTTATGAGAGGTATAATGATGTAATTGAGTTGTGCCAAGAAAGAAAAACAAATCCTTGGTTCTGGCGAAGTCATCCAAATATTTTTTAATCACATCGTCAACTGCTTTTTTTTCATCACCTTCATATTTGGCAAGTTGTCTCCAGAACAATGCACCAGTTTCCCAGTCCTCAATCATAATTCTACGTTCCTTGCCATTTGAGTCCTTAAAAATATATTTGAACTTATAAGGTAATTTATCTACAACTTCAAAAGGGTCTTCTGGATGTTCAAAGAGATTTCCTTGCTCACGCGAAGCCATTAGTTTTTCTATTTTCTTTTTATTCCATTCACGTTCAGTTGGTTCTGCTATAAAATCAAGGATTTCAGCTGGCTTATACGTTGCCAAAGAAGTACAGACCTTTTTGTCTTTGGCTTGTTTTATTAATTCAGAAAGGTCATAGTGTACATTTTGAAGCACTATGTCCTTTCTTGCTTGCCAATTGCTAGCTGTATCTAAATGACCTACAATGTTTATTGGAGTGTCAATAGAGTATGGTCTGAAACTCTCAGGTCTAAAATCACTTGTATTTTTGACTAGGTCTATTTCTACCCAGTCATATTTGCTGTATTGTTGTTCGTAGTCTTTTTTTCGAAAAGGGATAGGATAAATTCGAATCCAAGAACCATCTTCTAATAAACCAGCGGTGCAAACCAGTTCTTCATATTTACTAGAAATTGTTGGGTAAGTTTTTACTGTAATTAGTACCCTTGTAGTCGCCATACATTTTAAAGGTGTTTTATGTGATACTTAAATGTAGGGGACTTTTCAATTTTTTCAGCTAAATGAGTTCTATGGCATTGACAATTATCAGCTTCAAAGCAAGTTAACGCCACTCTTTTATGTTTGTTTAATAACTGCAATATTCTGTCTTGGGCTTCTGCCGTTTCTAATAAAACAGTGTTTTTATAATCTTCAAAGAGTGTGTCATAGTCATCTTGACTATTTAATTCTCTACGCTTACTTGAGTCAATACCGACTTCTGGTATATGGATATAGTCAATATTTAATCTAGTACAAAAGTCACTTAAGAGTTTTTTGCTAAATCCGTATTTCTGACTAAGAGGGTTGCGTCTAACATCGATAAGAAGCTTTATATCATTTTTTATAAGTTTATTAAGGTATGCTTCTAAAGATATGCCCTCGTATCCAATAGTATAGAGCACCGTTTCTGAATTGAGGGGTTTAGCACTCTTTACCTTTTCAAAATATTTCGCTGGAAGTATTGATTCAGCAATCGTGCTGTTTATTGCGAAATATGGAAAATTTAAATATGTATGTTTTGTTATGGTGTCAACGGACATTTTGCCATATAGATTAATGGTATCCAATAATATTGACTTATCAGTAGGGTCTAACTCATCAAAATATTTTTTATCTGTAGACAATTCATATCCATTGTCGGCCGTAGATAGCCAACCCTTTTTTACCATTGTATTTAAATCGGCTTTCAACGAGTAGGAATAACATCCAAATCTATAAGGCACAAAGTCATAATTGGGATTGCTTTGTCTTTGGCTTAGTAAAAACATTAGCTTGTAAAGCCTTGTTTTCTCAAGGTTTACCTCAATTTTTTCAAATAAAGCCAATATTATTTTTCTCCTATAGAACATAATGCAAAATTATTTATAATAACTCTGAATAAATAATATTATTTCTTTTTTTGTTTTAAAATGCTGATTTAAAACCTGTTGAACAATAAGTTATTGGTATTCTAGGTGATTTATCAAATGTTTGCTTTACTTCAAATTAGCATATAAATTGTTCTGGAATACACTCAGAACTTCTTCCTATAATGACTCCTTTTTTACTAGTATTTCTTTCGAAAATTTGAAATGTGAAATCTTCAAAACACTCTAAATTTCCATTTTATTTGTGTTAAAATTTAACCCGACTCGGGTTGAACTGGTGATTTATATCTGCTAAAACTATTCAAGTTTGTACAAGGAATGTCAAACAATAGGAACTGAGTTTAAGCAAAAGTTTTAACCTCATTCTCAATAAAATAGAATAGTTATGCCAGCAAGTATTTTAACAGCCGAAGATTTAGAAGATTTCAGAAAAAGTCTACTTGAAGAAATCAAAGAAATGCTATTGCAATACAATAGGATTACGATAGATAGATGGGTAAAGTCGAATATCGTAATGGCGAAGCTTGGAATCAGTCCAGGCACATTACAGAACTTCAGAATCAACGAAACGATACCCTATTCCAAATTGGGTGGTATCATTTACTACGATGAAGAAGAAATCAACGAAATACTTCTGAAAAACAAGAATTTCTTTTTAAAAAAGTAGGCTATGAGAATCGCGACATATAACATTCAAAACATTTTTTATCGAGATAGGGCCTTGATTAAAAAATATAGAGCAGAAAACAAAGCATTATGGGTTGAGGAATTTGAAGCATTGATGCTTAAAGGAATGCGAACCATTCAAGAGTTTAACCGTATGCGTGCCTTGTCACAACTTTTGGGTTTTGAAGATTCGCAGCACAGTCCGTATCTCACAATGATGCACAAAACAGGGCAATTATTTTTAAAGAAGGATGTGGCGGCAAATTCTTACAAGGCAACACATTTAACAGATTGGAACGGTTGGGTAAAACTAAACTCCAACCCCATTAATGATACCGCTATTGAGAATAAGGCCAAAATCATCAAAGAAGCTTCGGCAGATGTGCTCATTTTATTGGAAGTCGAAGACAGAGCTTCGTTATTGGAATTCAATACCTATTTCTTGTCAAATGCCTATACCCATATACTGTATTTAGAAACCAATGATGTGTATGGTAGGGGTATCGGGGTTCTGACCAAAGAGGGCTACAAAGTAAAATCAATGAAATCCCACGTCAATGATTTTGATGCTAATGGGAATCCCATTTTTGATATGGATTTGCAGGAATATAAAATCAGTACACCCAACGGGAAAATCGTAACGGTTCTATCGACTTGCTTTTTAGATGATGCAGAGAATCCCACACAATCCAATACCAAAATTGAAGTCCAATCCAAACGAATAGCAGAGGTATATCAAACAATGAATAAGTCCAATAATTTAATAGCTGTTGTGGGCACCTTAAATGTGCCTTCATATAGTAAATCACTGTTGCCGATAACAGAGGAAACCGATTTAAAAGATGTTTCAAAACACCGTACGTTTGAGGTGGATTTGGATAAGGGAAAGGACTCCAGATATTTCCGTTTAGGAGCCTACAAAATGGGCGTGAACATCAAACAACGTGATTATTTGATGCTTTCAACCAGATTATTCAAAGCTGTAAAAAATAGCGGATTGATTAGAAAAGGGATTTGGTTTAAAAAACGACCGCAATGGGAAATGCTTAAAAGCATTAAGAACGAAACACATATGGCGAGCGAACATCCTTTGGTATGGTCACAACTAAAAATTGGATAAAAATGGAACTACAGACGATACAAAATAGAATTTATGAAGTGCGGGGGCAAAAAGTGCTTTTGGATTTTGACCTCGCCGCAATGTATGAAACCGAAACCAAAAAATTAAAGCAGGCCGTTCGCCGAAACATAGAGCGTTTTCCGTCCGACTTTATGTTTGAATTGACCAATGGGGAATACAAATCTTTAAGGTCACAATTTGTGACCTTAGAAAAAGACGGGCGGGGTAAGTTCAGTAAGTATAATCCGTTTGCGTTTACCGAACAAGGTATTGCAATGCTGGCAAGTGTGTTACGTAGCCCCAAAGCCATTGAGGTCAATATACAGATTGTACGTGCCTTTGTTTTTCTCAGAAAATATGCGCTATCCCATTCGGAATTGACCCAAAAGCTCCAAGAATTGGAAACTAAGTACGATAGGCAATTTAAGGATGTTTTTGAGGCGATTAATTTTCTACTTCAAAAGGATAAAATTGAAACGGACCATAAAAAACGTAATAGGATAGGATTTAAAAAGTAAAATATAACTACCGCATCAATCTCAGATACTCTACAATGTCTTTTACTACCCTTTCATCATTATATGGATGAAAATCTTTTAAGCTTCCAGTTGGCTCAATTTCAATTCTATAATAATGACCATCAAAATAAACACTTCTTTTTCCCATTCGTCTAAATGGTGCTTCGGGCGTAGCTTTAAAATGTGCTTGAATCTCTTTGTTTATGCTTTCTATGACCAACTTGATAACTCGAATTATATCTTCAAATTTATATTGAAATACAGATTTAATAGCGAACCTTTCTCCAATTTGAGTTTCTGCAACGTGTCGAGCATATATATGTACAAATCTTTCAAATTCTAAAAAGATGATTTTTTCTCCAAATGCAATAACCCTTTCATCATATTCCTTGCAAATTTTTTTAAGTGATTCTATCTCCTCACCATAATTCTCGGCAACCGTATTTATTCTTTCTGTGGAACGATTGATTTCAGCATCTATAATCTGATTTTTATATTGAATTTCATCAATCACAAGTTTGACAAACTCCTTAATTTCTTCTTCGTTGATGGTCAACTCTTGATACTTTAATCTAAGTTCTTCGAGCCTCACTTGTTGTTTTAGTTCATCATTGGCAAACTCTAGATAATTCTTATAATCTTGCTCTTCCAGAGAGTGGTTATAATGAATTCTGAACGCCCAATATTGTATTGTTTCTCTTGGAGAAAAAGCTTGTCCTTTAGAATGCCTTGAATGTAGAAAACCGAACCTAAATTGATTCAACCCCTTCCAGCCATTGAAACTTGGTGCTTTTATATTTACGGTGTTCTGAATTTCTTTAGTTCCAGATTCTAGGAACCTGTTAAATTTTGGAGTGTTGAGAGTAGAAATTGTGTCAATACTGCTAGCCAGAATTCCGTTTTTATCTAAGTCAGTTTTTTGGTGGTCGGTTAGTTCTGCTATTCTTGATGGTTTAAATTTTATTTTTCTATCCGTTCTGGGGATATCGTTGTTTTGTAACAACTTTTCTAATTCAACTCTTTCCTCTAAGGTAAAAAGAAAAGTTCCCATTAAACGAAACCCAAATTTGTGATACTCTTCACTGTTATAGGTGAACTCGATTGACACAAACTTGTCAAACTGCCCATACGTTGAGAATATTTCTTCGCACGAAAAATTCATATCTAAAAAGGTTATCTTATTTCTAAGTAGTTTGCTTACTCTTTAATATAGAGTATTTTATAAAAAAATACGTTTTTCCTTATAATTATTTTCCTATTAAATTGTATGTTATCCGAATCAAATCAATCGAAACTTTAGATGAAATTAGAAGCAGAAATAAAAAACATAAAGAAAATTTTAGTAGATGATGAAAACTTCTTTCAAATACCAGATTATCAAAGGCCTTATTCGTGGGACAAGGAGAATATTTCAGACTTAATAGACGATGTGATTACAGCCTTTTTGCGGAATGATGGTGAACATTATTTTTGTGGCTCCCTTGTTTTGGTAAATAATGAATCAGACGGACGCTTCGACATCATTGATGGACAACAACGTATAACAACCTTTACCATCATAGCTTGTGTTTTCAGAGAACTATATGGAAGTGTGTTAGGGAAAAAGCCACTTAAATATATTTCCAACTCGATTCAAGATGAATACGAGGAAAGCAAGAGAAAATTAAAATTTCTCACTAATGACAAGTATCAAATTGATTTTGAGGAAACCGTCCTGAAAAAGATAGATTTCATAGATACAAAAAACATCGAAAAATCTTTTCCCGACAATAGATATTTACAAAATGCGCACTTCGTAAAAGGGTTTTTGGAAGAGCGAATTGAAATAAATAAGGTTAATATTGAAGATTTCATTATTTGGTTTTATGAAAGCATTGTATTAACTACAATAATTTGTCCTTCTCAAGATAGCGCTATTCAAATATTCAATGTGCTCAATGATAGAGGGATGCCATTGAGTTCTATAGATATTTTGAAATCTAATCTAATGTCCAAGTTGAGTTCAAAAGAAGACAGGAAGGCATTTAAAACCAAATGGGAATTTATAAACTCAAATTTAAAGTTTTCCAATTTGGAGATAGATAGTATGTTAAATACCTATTTGTATTATAAAATAACCTCTAACCCCAAAAATCGATTGGATAAGGAGCTGATTGAAGTCTTTTCTAAAGAGGGTAAATCCTCGCTCCAGATTATAAAGGAAATAAATGATTTTTCGGATTCCTTCATTGAAATGTCCAATCAAGAGGATAAATACATTTATTGCCTAAAATATTTAAGACATAAAATTTATTGGAATAGTATTTTAACCACGGCGCTCTTTGAAAAGTATCCTGATATTGGGAAACTACGGGAATTAATGGTGGCCTATTACTATCAAAATTGGATTGCTGGCGCTACAGTAGCAAGAATAAAGCAGACTTCCTTTAATGTTTTGAAATTGGTAAAAAACAATAGTGGTATTGAACAGATTGAAAATGAGTTTAAATCTAATCTTGAAAAATATGCCACTACGAACACATTTAAAGAGTCTATTGAGAGTAATACGGTTTACGGAAGAAAATGGGATAGAGCAGTATTGCTTTTAATTGAATATTTTTCCACGGATGAAGATAAAAACTCATTCATTCCTTTAGGGCCAAAATTGCATTTAGAACATATTCTGCCAAAAACATTAACACCTTCTTGGAAAGAAAATTTTACTTCCGATGAAATACAACAGTGGACAGATTCTATTGGAAATTTGACGCTGCTTTCTCTTCGTAAAAATGTCCAGGCCAAAAACAATAATTTCGAAGAAAAGAAAAACGCTTATCGGGATAAGGATAATGTTAGTACTTCATATGTCATTACCCAACAAGTTCTAGAAGAAAATCAATGGAATGTAGCGTCTCTTCAAAGAAGGAAAGAAGAACTATTAAATAAGATTAATCGAAAAATCAATATTTTTTGACTAACACTTAATTTTTGTTGAACTTTTCAGCCACACTGTCATAATATTCTTGGGTCAGAACCTCAGTCCAAGTAGTGGGTGTATCACCTCCATATATGGCCAAATAGGTTACATCACTTTCCTTAGTAGAAGAGTGCCAATGCTCTGTGTTTTTTTCACATTTAATAACATCTCCAGATTTGAGAATGATGGGTTCTTTTCCTCGTTCTTGATAATATCCTTCCCCTTCTACATAAATTAATATCTGAGGGGATGCGTGTTTATGCCAATATAATGCGTATTGGGAGCCTTTGTTCCCACTTCTGAATATGAATTGATATTATATTCTGAGTTTTGGGATATAACCAATACAGGAAACAAGAGCAGTATCGAGATTACTATTTTTTTCATAATGGATTGTATTTTCAGTGCTGATAATTTAAGAAAATACTATCGCTTTAAAAAGTGCGTCAATAAAGTATCGGATATGAATCTGTTTTAGCAGAGTTACATCCAAAAGTTCATTATTTATAGAATTTCATAAACAAACTTACTTTTAGCATCTCCAATCCTTTGCGTCAATTCCAATTTAATGGGTATGATGGTACTGGGTATACGTTCCAACTTCTGTAAGTATTCGCCCAACTCCTTCTTGTTTTCGAACATCATACCGTGTTCGTTTTTTTGGTATTCGTGGAGCCAAGCGTTTGAGCCATTACCCAGTTGAGCAGAGGAAACCAAGGGAATATTGAAATATACATCACAACTAATATCTATATGGGAGTGGTCTGCCAAGCTAAAATCTTTACCAATAGCACGATTGATAATCATACAATGTTCTAATAAAGCCTCCAAAAACTTTCCGTTTTCATCTGCCTTAATCGGTTTAAGGGCATTCTTTAATTGCTTGAAGTTGTCCAATTGTCTTAATGGACTGGGCTTTGATTCAATTTTAAATTTCATTGTCTTTTATTTTAAGTTATTAATTTCCAATAGGGTTTTATGAAAACCGCTGTTTTATGAATACCCATAATTCCTTGCCTACGGTTGTCGTAATTTCTTTGAGCACTTCATATAGGCTAACAAATACTTCTTTCATCATCTTAAATTTTAATGGACATCAGTAAGGCCAATGCCACTGCGTTGCTATTCCTTTTTAATTCCAAGTAGGAGGCTTCATCGGTATTGGACAAAAAACCAAGTTCCGCCAAAATAGCTGGGCTTGTTGTTATCGACTCTCGCAATACCTGAAAATTTGCTCTTTTGATTCCCCTGTTTCTATAGCCCAATCGTTTTGTAAGCATCTCAATCATAGAAAGGGCAACAATTTTGGATTCCATTTGATTTTCATTTTTCAAATTCGTTTTATTGTGTAGATACATTTCAATGCCTGTGGCTTTTTCATTCTTAGCGTGGTTGCAGTGCAACGAAATAAAAAGGTCAGGTTTCAAGGCACGGACCAATTGGGTTCGGTGGCTCAATGAAATCAAGGTGTCCTCATATCTGGTTAGATACAACTCGTAAGGATTATCAAGTAATGTTCTGTTATATAGCAGCATTGCTTTAGCAATTGCCAAGGTGATATCCTTTTCTTGTGCTTTATTGGTTCCTATGGCACCAGAGTCCGTTCCCCCGTGTCCAGCATCAATGATAATTACCTTTTTCTCCTGTGAAAACAATGCATTCAAAGGAACTAAAAAGAGCACCATAAGCAGTATTTTGAACGGTTTCATTGCAGCTATGTTTTTCAATTTCTCATTACACAATTTTTAAAGATTTCGTTCAATACTTCATTTTCCTTCAAAATTTAACGCTCAAAACCGTTAATATTTTTCGTTTTTCTCCCGTAACGGGCATTCGCTTATAGATTTCGCAAAAAGTAATTTCTAACAAGGTCGCCTTAGTCATTTAGGAGGCCATAAAACGTAAGCGTTATGAAAAAAGCGATGTATCTAACGTGGGCAATGCTCCTGATGAGCCTACCCACATTTGCGCAAATTGGGGGCATTGAAGATTCCGTAAATGATGTTTCCGATACGATTCGGGCTATTTTCCCTTTGCTGCTCGGTGTCATTTTCCTTATCGGGTTCCTATTCAATGCGGGACATTTCTTTGGGGAGAATGCAGACCTTAAAAAAGGGATTACCCGTGTATTGGTCTTTGTACTTATTGCAGGTGCCGTAGTGGGCATCTTTACCTATCTCATTGGAATTGTAGTGTGATGAGAAAGTACGAGGTATATAAGAACATTCGCAAAGGGGCTATGATATGGGGGCTTCCCATATCACTCTTTGCAATGATGATGCTCTCCATTTTGGCATCCCTACTGGTCATCATCTTTTCATTCAGTTTGGTAATCATCATAATCGCAATGCTATGGAACGGCACTCTATACATCGTGCTCACCAAAATAGCCCGTAAAGCCATTTCACTGAATTTCAATACGGTGTTCCCAAAAATCATCAGTAATAAAAAAGAAAACCTGACGCATTATGTCAATTATTAATATCGCAACATACAATCCCATCATTGAGATACAGGACAATGTCATCTTTGCCAATAATGGCAATGTCATAGCCTGTTATCAAGGAGAACTGCCCGAAGTGTATTCTCTGTCCGAGAAGGATTTTGAGGATTTGCACTCCACTTGGTTTCAGGCCTTAAAGTCATTGCCCGTTGGTTGTGTTATCCATAAGCAGGATGTATATCTCAAAAAAGCGTTCGATTCTGAATACTTACCCAACGATACCTTTTTGGCGAAAGCCACCCACGACCATTTTAAGGGAAGAGAATATATCGAGCATAAATGCTACCTGTTTTTAACGCTGGTGCGAAACAAAACCTTGAACAACCCCAAATATGTCAACCCATTTAGAAAGGTCAGTAAAGGGATTCATCAAGAATTAAATCAGAACGTGCATAGTTTCATTGGCTCTGTTAATGATTCCATCACCTATATCAACAATAGCCGAAAGGTATCGTTGCAACCTCTAGATAAAAAACAGATTCTTGAACTAAGTCGTAATTATTTCAACGGCTTCAATATCGGATATGATACGGATATACTTTTGGAAAAGTCCAAAGTGACCGTAGGTAACAATCATTTTGATGTATTGGCGGTCAATAGTGAAGCCTGTTTTGGGGAGAGCGTCCAGACCAGTAAAATCAACGAGCGGTTCACTTCAGATGATTTTGTGTTTCATCAAGGATATATTGATGGTCTGGGGCTTTCCTTAAATGAAAACCATATCGTCAACCAAATCATCTATCTGGACGATAAGCGGAAATGGCGCAAAATGCTGGATAAGAAAATCGAGGAACTCAAAAAGAGTTCAAATTTTGGAACACAGAACAAGATCATCCTTAAAAAGATTGAGCATATCGTTGGTCAAATCAACAATGACGACAATGCCAGAATCATAAGAGGGCACCTGAACATTGTGTATTGGAGTGGGGAAGCCCAAGAGTTAAAGCGCATTGGCTCTCGTATCAAAGCTGAGTTCAAGGAATTGGACATAACCCCATATTATCCCAGGGGAGAAGAACGCAAAAACTATATCCTGAACAGCTATCCTTGTTTTGCTTCCAACTTTTCCAATGAAGATGTCTATGTGACCGATCTAAAACACGCACTCTGTCTTTATCTGAACAATACCAATTACAGAACGGATAGACAGGGCATCATCTTTAACGACCGCGAACACAGCATTCCAGTTCTGAAAGATGTTTGGGACGAACAAAAGAAGCGAATCAAGGCGCGCAACTTTGCCATTTTTGCGCCCACAGGAGAGGGCAAATCTTTTCTGGCAAACAACATTCTACGACAGTACTTTGAAATGAATGTGCGCTTGGTCATTATAGACTTGGGCGGTTCGTATACCAAGTTTGCCAGTCTATATCCCGAACAGTATACCGTATTGCGCTATGAAAGTGGAAAGAGCCTTGGAATCAATCCTTTCTATATAACAAACCCCCTCGATGTCAGTCCCGAACGATTGGAGGATTTGTCCGTATTTCTTTTTGAACTTATAGGAGAGGGCACCAAGCCTAAAAAGGAACAGTCCGTAGCTCTTAAAAAGATACTCCATTCCTACTATAAAAATAGTTTTGGGGAACATTCCTTAGATAGTTTTTATACCTATATCGAATCACAGCGGGAGGATTTATTGACCAAGCTCCATATCCATCCGGATTACTTCAATGTAGAAGGGTTTCTGCACATTTTATCGGAGTATGTGCGTGAAGGATTATACAGCTTTCTATTTGAAACTAGCGAAGACCAATCCTATAAAATCGAGGACAAGCGTTTAATTGTTTTTGAGTTGGATGAGGTGAAGGACAACAAGGAAATCCTATCCGTGATGCTCAAACTGATTAAGACAGCCATACAGCGTACCATTTGGCAAAACAAGGAAGAAAAAGGTATTATCCTGTTTGATGAGTTTGCCAAACAATTGAAGTTTGAGAATGTGTTGGAATCGGTGGAATTCTATTACCAAGCCATCCGAAAACAAGAAGGTGCCATTGGTATCATTTTACAGTCCATCAACCAATTGCCCGACAATTCCACGTCAGCGAGTATTCTGGAGAATACACAGGTCATCTATAGCTTGAACAATGAAAAGGGCTATGGCGAACTGGTGAAACGGTTGAACCTATCCAGCCACGACCTCAATCAATTGAAATCCATAAAAAACAACCTGTCGGGAAAACGCAAGTACACCGAGATTTTTATCAAAATCGGAAAAGAGAGCAACATCTTTCGACTGGAAGTACCCCAAGAGGTATTTGCTGCCTACCTCACCGACGGCGCGGATAACGAGGCCATAATGGCCCTTTATAACAAAAATGGTTGTATGGAAACAGCCCTAAAAGAATTCATTCATTTAAAAACAAAAGCGTTATGAGAAGATTCATTTTTATGTGCCTTTTGGCACTCGGAACTTTATTATTGCCTGCACGTGCTACGTGCCAAGGAATGCCCGTGTATGACAACACCAATTTTATTACACTGGGCAAGCAAATTTTGGAAGCTGCTAAACAAACAGAAAACCTGATCAAGACGGTAGAGTTTATGAAGCAGCAAAAAGAACGAATTGAAAAGGTGAGCAATGTGGTAAAACAATTGAAAGCGGTACGGGAATTGGCCCGCAACAACGAACGCCTCTTTGATGTGGTTCGAAATGATGTGCGTAATATTTTAAACTCGCCTTATATCAAAGCAGAAGAAATCACAAGAGTATCGCAATCCTTTGAGAATATCATTGAAAACTCGTTGGAGGATTTGGACTTTGTGCAGCAGATACTTTCCAGTGACTACCTGAAAATGACCGATGCTGAACGGGCTGAGGTATTAAAGGAACGGGAAACACGCTCTAAGGAAATGGTCGCCGAAATAGAGCGTAAGACCAAGCGGTACCAAGACATCATTTCCTTTCGGGAAATGCAGGACAAAATCAATAACAGGGCTACAAATTATTAAACGATGCAACTGGCTATCCCGTTAATAGGAGGATTGGAGTATGTGGACGCTGTCTTTCAGACCATAAAGGACAGTGACTTTCTACAGTATACCATCGTGGGGATGAAAGCCCTCGCCATCCTATTCTTTTTAATCAACATCCTTAAAAAATACAATGAGGGTGTTGCCAATAGGGATGGGTATACTTGGGGATTGACCCCAACAGAATTGATAAAGAATTTCATTATTGTCATTCTGGTCATCTTTTCAAGTCAGGTACTGGAGGTGTTTGACAATATTTTGGTAGCCATTGAAGGACAGTATCGCAATACGGCTCCATCCTTATTGCCTTTGCAATTGCAGGATGTCGAGATTGAAGACGATACAGGAGGGTTGGAAGCGGCCAGTAAAGGGCTGGCCTTATTGTTCGAGGCATTAAGTTCCCCGTTGTTCGGCTTGAAAATACTGGCCTTTATTCTGAGCGTATTCCTTTGGTTGCTCGACCTGTTCATTTATCCCCTGTTTCTGGCTGAACGGTTTTTCTTGTTAGGGATAATGCAGGCCTTTTTTCCATTGGTGATAAGTCTTGCGGTTTTCGAGAAGTTCAGGTCAATGGCCTATACCTTTTTCAAATTGTACGCAGCAGTATATATGCTCGTTCCCGCCTTTTTTCTGGTGAATGTATTTGTCAATGCGTTGTACACAGAGTTTACCACCAATTTTTGGGTAAACCTCTTTGGCTTTGATTTTGGAAGCTCATTTTTTGCGCCCATCATTGAATTGGGTACGATTGGCTTTATCGTCTTTTTGAAGTTCAAACTGTACAAGCGCGCCACCTCGTTCACCTTTAAATTATTCACGTAATAAAAAATAGCTTATGAAAACTCCATATAAAAACATATACGAGGTATTGAAGATGAATCGGTTTATAGTCCTGGCTGTTATTGTAATGGCTTTTCTATCCACCATCATTTCAAGTTTGATATCCTACAAAATGTACAACAAAGCACTGGACGGCTCTTTTGCCATTGGCAAAAATGGAGAAGTTATTCCCTTGCAATGGGTACAGGAAAAGGAAAATTTAGAGGTAGAAGCACTTGAGCATTTACGGCTTTTTCATTCATACTTCTATGGATTGGACGCTACAAATTTTGAAAGCCATATTGAAAAAGCCCTATGGTTGGGTGATAGCTCTGTTGATAATGTATATCGACAGAAAAAAGCTGATGGTGTCTATAACCGTTTGATGCAGTATTCTTTAGTCCAAAAGGTCATCAGCATTGAATCGGAATTGGACCTTACCGCAGAGCCATACCCCTTCAGAACGGTCACTGTTTTTGAAATCAATAGGGGGTCCGCAATCGATACCTATGAACTGGTATCCACGGGTAAATTGTTGCATTTGGAAAAGCGAAACTTTCCTAAGAACACCCACGCCCTCTTGATTACAGACTATTTCGAGAACACTTTAAAGAAAGTCGATAATCGACAGTAAAAAATTATGATTATGAAATTGGATAAGAAAAAAATAACGTTTATCGCAGTTATCGGAGCAGTGGTCATTTTTATCATCACCTATTCCATTTTGGCATTTGGTGAGGATGATACCCAAAAAGATGAACTGCAACAAACACAGGTTCCTGTACTGGAAAACCGTGTTGATGATTACACATCCAGATTGGATGCTGTGGATGATTTAAAAGAAGTCAGGCAAACCAACGCACCCAGTATCTATGATGAAAAGTATCTGGATTCCACAGGTGTCTTTGACCCTGATTTTTTGGAAAAAGAAAAGATACGGATGGTGGACAGTATCTATAACAACAGCCGTATCGATTATACTACGGGTACTTTTCGGGCAACAAATCCTGTTAGGGATAGTGTGGTCAATGCCATTACCCAGAAACAGAAAGCACAAAAAAAAGAAACTTCAACATTGGTTGAAGAAATTGACCCAAAAGCATTGGCCTTGGAACAGCAGTTGTTTTTTGCTTCAAATCCCTTGCCTGTAGAAGATACGGAAAATGCACCGAGCATTGCCGTAATGATTGATAAGAAGCAGGTTATTAAGGTCAATGACCGTTTGCAAATGCGCACCTTGGACGATGTCGAAATTAACGGTGTGTCGATTCCAAAAAATTCCACCCTTTTTGGTATTGTCAGCTTTAAACCCAATCGCGTTTTGTTACAAATAGAAAACATTGATAATGTTCCGTTCTCTTTTAAAGCATATGATTTTAGGGACAGGTTGGAAGGCATCTACATCAAAAACAGTTTTCGCGAAGAGTTGCGGCAACAGGTTTTGGGAGATGTAGTAGATGATATCAATGTACCTGGTGTACCACAGGTCACGGGAATCAAACGGTTGTTCCAACGCTCTAACCGACAGGTAAAAGTGACGGTCAATCCCAATTATAAACTCATAGTAAAAGTCGATACTCGGCAATAAAAATAAAGGATATGAAAAAGTTGATTATACTGTTGAGCTTGGGTCTGTTTTACCCAGTTCACGCAACGAACACAAAAACATTGGACACTATTTATGCCAATTCAACAATGACGATGGCCTTGTTCTTTCCCTCGGATATAAAGCAGGGCATTACAGGTTCAGAACATTTTGTGTTCACCTACAATCGTGAAAAAGAGCAAAACTTGGGACTATTAAAGGCCGTAAAAGGAGAACCCAGTAATTTATTGGTGATTACTACGGATGGCAAAGTATACTCCTACATCTTAAAGTATGCAGAGCATCTAGAGAATCCCAATCGATTTATTTCTGTTCAAGAAAGTATCGGGGATGCCAAAAGGGAAGCAAGAGGGGATATACTAGAAGTGGACGATATGGATGTGAACATTTCGGTCAATGCTAATCCGGAACTGCTGCACAGATCCTGCGAATCATTATTGAAACTTCCTGAAGAAAAGCATATCAGGAAAAAAGAGGCAGGGATTGTTCTTAGCCTAAAGAACCTAAAGTATCACGGGGATAATGTATTTCTACAGTTTGAAATTGAAAACAAATCGGGGGTGCGCTTTGATTTTGATTACCTGAAAATCTTCAAGGTGAATGGTAACCAAAAACGGAACGCCTCCTATCAAGAACTTCCATTAGAACCCGTATACGTGCACAATAAACCTTCACAAATATTACCGAACACAAAGGCTAAGATGGTCTATGTTGTACCTAAATTCGCCATTGCGAAAAATGAAAAAATAGCGGCTCAATTGCAAGAGCTGGGGACGACTCGAAAGGTTGTTCTATCTTGGCGGTAGTTTATGTCTTAATACAGAAAGAGCCCTAATTCCTAGGGCTCTTTGCTATTTAAGTTCTTCTTCCTTGTACTTGAAGACCAAAGTAGGACAATCAATTCTTAGAATTAAGTTTAAAGCTGTACTTGGGTCAATGAGACGTTGCCAAAAGTTGCGCTTTTTGGTCTTGACCATCAAACAATCAAATTCGTTGTCGGCTGTTTTCACCTCTTTGGCAATGAAATCTTCAATATCTATAGCCCTGTTCTCGTACGTAAAACTATTTGCTCCCAATTCCGATTTTAAATAGTTTACTTTCTTTTGCTCAATAGCTGAAGGTTCTGTGAAAGAAAAGTGCAATACATTTAATTTGGATTTGGGAAAATTCTCCCTTACCCATACCATATTATCGTAATCGTTGCCCTTTAAGGTAGTCAAATAACCTATGGAGCGGAAAGGGTTGTACGAATGGTCATTGGGTACGACCAAGGTGGGTATGTCTGCAATGTTCAATAATAATTGAGTAAAGACATTGTTTTGCCCTACTGCCGTATTTCTAAACACAGCTTGACTGGCAATTACAAAATCAATTTTCTCTTTATTGATAAAGGCATTCAGGCTTTCTTGAATGTTACCCTGAACCAGTTGATTGGAAATCCACGTGGAATCGATCAGGTCTTTGGTGTGTTCTGATACATAATTGGATAGTATCTTTTTCTTGTCTTGGACTTCAGAATTGAAGACTAAACCCGATTTGCTAATATAATAAGGCGAGGATATCAAGACAAGTTCGCTTTTCGTTTCGATTTGAAGGATATGGAGACGTAAGTCCAAATCCTTGCATAATCTGGCTACATACCGTAACAATTGTGGCGAATGCCCATCTATATTTGCTATTAAAAGAACATGTTTCATGGTCTTATGGGGATTGATTACTCAATAGTATCCAGCAAATATTTGTAGTTTTCAAAAGAGATATCCCCACCAAAAATCTTTATGGATTTTTTGATGATATCCTTCGCTCTTTCCGAATTGCACCCTAGGCCAATGGCGTATTTATGAATCAGTTTAAGCTCCTGCTCGTCAATCTTGTGGTCCGCATATATCATCCGAAACAGCTCAAAAATATATTCCAAACGCTCTTCTTTTGAATTGGCAGAAGGAATGGGGTATTTATCCAAATTTTTAATAACAGTAGCATACTGATGCTCATCTATATTAAGCTTTCCGGCAAATTGTTTTAATAATTTTATCTCGTCATCATTCATTTGACCATCCACTACAGCGATATTGG
Source organism: Flagellimonas flava (assembly GCF_050617915.1). Classification (GTDB taxonomy): domain Bacteria; phylum Bacteroidota; class Bacteroidia; order Flavobacteriales; family Flavobacteriaceae; genus Flagellimonas; species Flagellimonas flava_A. The sequence continues at coordinate 36,716 of NZ_JBODQE010000013.1, read as the reverse complement.
CAATGGCAGCAAAATGTGCAATGTGGCTTTTTTGTTCTCCGGATGCATAGATTTCAGAAATAGACATTTTTATATTTTTTTGATTATGTAACCTTATGACCCTATTCCATTTTTTGGTCACTCATTTTTCTTATCTTTATTGCATTAATTTACCTAAATGACTTTTGCCAAACTTCAAGAGCAACATAATTATCCTAATGGAGATTACACCTCCTAATTTCAGAAAAGACGCCACAATACTTTCTGATAATGAACTTGTTGCCAAAATTTTAGAGACCCAAAATTCTGCTCTCTTTGGAAAATTATATGACCGGTATGGTGAAAAAGTATACCGAAAGTGCTACAGTTTTGTAAGAAATGAAGATGAGGCCAAAGATTTGACCCAAGACATTTTCCTGAAGCTCTTTCTTAAGCTAGACACCTATAGAGCCGAGGCCAAGTTTTCTACATGGTTATATAGTTTTACCTATAATTTTTTGGTAAAATACATAAAACGTGACCCTCATAAAAAATTGAGTGAACGTTGGCAAAGGTTGAACAAAAAAGACAACCTTGAGGCTCCTGAGGATTTTGATGTTGAGGAGGATGCACTTTTTGAACTCCACTCTTCAACACTTTTAAAAGCCCTTGAGTTGGTAGAGCCTGCCGACAAAGCCTTGCTACTCATGAAATATCAGGACGGGGTTATGGTCAAAGATATTCAGGCTATTTTTGACATTAATGAAAGTGCAGTGAAAATGAGGCTAAGACGTGCACGATTAAGATTGATTAAGGTTTGTGAAAAAATAGAACTTGAAGCTAATGAGCAAAAAAAATCCTTTTAAATCCATCGAACCAGACATATCATTGCCAGAAGACCTCAAGGAAGAAATTATCCAAGAGGTAGAGGAAATTATTCAAGAAGAGGGAACAGAAAACGCATCTGATACCGAGGAATCCGACCTAAATACAGAAGAAGGCAACAACGAATAAAATTTTAGGGTGACCCTTCCACTACTAATGGGTCACAAGGGGAAAGTGTTTTCATATTGTTATGGATTATGGAAAAACAAAACCCTTTTGAAGACATTGGTTTACCTCAAAAAGAGGTTCCCAAAGAACTTAAGGAAATCATCATGCAGAAAGTCGTGATATTGAAACTTCTTAAGGAATTATCAGATGATTTTGATAAAAGTTTTAAAGTGGCCATGTCCTCATTGTTCAAGACAGACATCGATTTATGATAACCAATAAAAGAATTCCTTTAAGTTATCCATTTAGTTTGGTTAAATGGGACATACTTTTTACACTAATTTTCTCTGCGGGTTTCCATTTTTTTGAAGAACATATCGTACACTTTAGTTTGCCCATAAACATTGCAGCTTTTTTGGGAACGGCAATTGCACTCATTCTTTCTTTCAAACTTAGCCAATCCTATGACCGTTGGTGGGAAGCTCGAAAAATTTGGGGTGCCATTGTAAATGATTCCCGTACACTTATAACTCAGCTATTGGCGTTCAATACTTTGGATGAAGAGGTCAACCAAAAAATGGCTTATCGGCAAATAGGATGGTGTTATTCACTAGGACAACACCTTAGACGTCTGGATGCCTTGGAACTTCTTGATAACTATGTTTCAGAAGATGAAATCCAGTCGGTCTCAAAGCAGCACAATGTTCCTTTGGCTCTTCTAATGGAACATTCAATGGATATTTCCAAGTTGTTTAAGGATGAAAAAATCAACGCCTTTCACCAAACCCAACTGGATGGTACCATTGCACGTCTCAATGCCTCAATGGGAATGGCAGAACGAATTAAAAATACCAATTTCCCCAGACCATATCGGCTTACGCTTCAATTCTTCATTTATCTTTTTTTGGTGATTTTATCGTTGTCCCTAACAGAACTGGACAGCTTTATAGAAATTCCCCTTTTAATGCTTATCGCATTGCCTTTTTTTCTTCTGGAAAAAATTGCATTTCGCATTCAAGACCCTTTTGAGAGCAGACCTATGGATACCCCAATGACGGCCATTGCCAGAACCATTGAGATTAACCTAAAACAACTTATCGGTGATACAGATGTTCCTGAACCGTTGACCTCAAAAAAGTTTTATATTCTTTGACCCATTATCTCTTAGAATCATCATTTTCTAGGAAGAGAGCTTACTCTATCCCTCTCAAAACAAAAAGAGGAACCGTACTGTCAAAGGCTGTTTTCTCTACCACACTTTCTTGAAGAAGGTCATAGAAGAAGCTTTGCTTATGATGAATTAGTGCTATCATATCACTTTGGGTTTCAGCCACAAAATCACGTATCGCATTGGTTTCCGAAGTTTCATAAACGATTTTGTAAAAAAAGTGGGGTAGCTCACCTAGCAGGTGAACCAGCGCATCGCGATGTAATTTTTGCTTGTTGTCCAAATAAGACTCATCCATTAATTGCACTATCTTGAGTTCAGCGTCCCACTGTTGCAAAAGGTCAAGTAAGGGCTTAATTTCTTTTTTATTGAATGGCCTTTTAAAATTGGTAGAGAAAACCACCTGTTTGGGACTCTTTAAGCCGGTATAACTTCTAGGGACAACCATCACGGGGCAGTCCACGACCTTATTGATGACGTTAACCGCATTACTGCCCAGGAAGAATTGCTTTAGCCCCTTGGCCCCTTTAGTACTCATCATGATAAAATCCACACCTAATCTTGAGACGCATTCTTCTAAACCCTGTTCCAAACCAGCAACAGTAGACTCAATCTTAAAGTGATGTTTCGCATTTGTGTTCTTCTGTTTTACTTTTTGCAGTACCTTCTCCAAGTCATCTACTGGAATATAGGCATCTAAATCCAAATCTTCGCTCTCCCATTCGTTCGACCACTCATTCCCCCAGTCATCCGTAATGGTACTAGGAGTATAACTCTGGAATGCAGCAAAAAGATAAAAAGTGGTTTCTGAATTTTTAAGCAACATTTGACCATACGATATGGCATTCATTGAATGTTCTGAAAAATCTATCGGAATTAGTATACGTTTCATTTTATAAACTTGTAAGATGAGATTCTTTTATATTAATCGTAATTTTCCTCTTCTTGGGACAATTTTTCCATGATTTCTATACCCTTTTGAATCACTAGTGAATTAGGCAAAGAAATGTATTTACCTTTATCGGTTTTCATGAAGAAGTAAAAACCTGTAATATCTTTAACCTCTCCGGTAAAATCAAAATCCGCATCCAGAATTCGAATTCTGTCCCCTATCCTTACAGGATGGTGCAAAAATAGAATTACACTTGCCGTCAGGTTTGAAAGAATAGACCACTGTGCAAAAAAACCAATGCCCAATACAGCAAGTACAGAAGAGATGAATAAAGTAAGTTGTTTAATTTCTACTCCCCATATCAATGCAAGTACTGAACAGGCAAAAATATACAATAACAAATAGCACAAATTTAGGATAACTTTTTTACGGTTTACTTCAATTTTACGCAATAGTGTAAACTGCCTTACAGCCCTTTTTACCAGTAAAACAATCAATATAATTGCTGCAATTAGAACAAGGGTAAACAGTATTTCTTTTTTAAGCTCAAACATAGGTTTTTGGTATTTGCATTTGTGACCCATTACCAGAAAACAGGTCACCCTCTAAGTATTCAAAAATAATGGGTGACCCAAAAAACGATAGGGGGTCACAAAGGAAAATAAACGGTATATACAATGAACCTAAGAGACGGTGTAAAGTCATCATATATCAAAGTGTCATCCGAGACGCAAAAACTAAGTGCTTTTGTGAAAGACAAGACCATGACACTCATAGACCGTTTGGAGAGCTTTGAAGACATCATTAATATCGAAATAGGCGATACAAGCCTATCACGTGCTAAAACATTGGAGCGTGAATTTGATATGCGACAACTCTACATTAAAAACGAAGGTGAAAATCCTTCGGGTACGCAGAAAGACCGCATCGCATTTGCACAGGTGTATGATGCACTGCGGCGAGATTTTGATACCGTGGCTTTGGCAACCTGTGGCAACTATGGAGTAGCAGTTGCTTTGGCCGCAAATTTGGCTGGGCTCAATTGCAAGATTTTTATTCCTTCGTCCTACCATACCGAGCGAATTAAGGAAATGGAAAGTTTGAACGCAGAGGTCATTCGTCTTGGTGGCAGTTATGAAGAGGTTGTACGGTCAAGTTCGGATTATGCCATGGAATATGATTGGTACGATGCCAACCCAGGAGGGGCCAATACACCTTTACAAATAAGTGCCTATGCCCAAATAGCACAGGAAATCTATGAGGATTTGGGGGATGCCCCAAAGTACTGTGCAGTACCTGTTTCCAATGGCACCCTGTTCGCTGGCATTTATCGTGGCTTTGTAACCCTTTACAAAAGGGGAAAAACCTCCAGAATCCCAAAAATGATAGCGGCGTCTTCAAGCTTTAAAAACCCCATCATTGCTTCCTTCAAAAAAGGATTGGAGCATTGTGAAGATTTGAACCCAGAATTGGTAAAAGAGAGCAAATACAATGAACCCCTTATTAACTGGCACAGTTTTGACGGTGAGGAAGCTCTATACGCCTTGCGCGAATCGCAAGGAGAAGCTTTTCATATCAGCGACAAGAAAATGAAGGATATGGCTGCCTTCCTTTTAAAGAAAGAGGGCATGAAAATACTTCCGGCTTCCACAGCAGGTCTTATCGCTCTGTTGGAACTGGACGAAAAAATAAATTTTGAACTCGACCGCTTTGTGGCGGTCCTAACAGCTAAGAATTAAGTAAATGAAAAGAACTATAGATGGCAAGGCGCTGGTATATTGTGAGGGTGCCTTCAATACCCCAAATGGCAAAACGGCTCACGGACTAGTTCGGTTTACCGAGCGGTATGAGATTGTGGGGGTTCTGGATAGCACCTATTCCAATCAAGATGCAGGAATGGTACTGGATGGAAAAAAGAATGGTATTTCCATCTTTAAAAATTTGGAATCAGCCATCCGGGAGCTGCGTGATATGGGAGACACCCCAGAGACCTTAGTCATTGGTCTTGCTCCTGATGGGGGCCGCTTACCTGTAGAGGCCAAAGCGGTCATTAAAAAAGCTTTGACTTATGGATGGAATGTAGACAGTGGTCTTCACGATTTTATTTCCAATGATACCGAAATGGTGGAGCTCGCTGAAGAGTATGGTGGCCGAATCAGGGACATTAGAAAAACACCTCCAAGGCACAAACTTCATTTCTTTACAGGAGCTATTGAAAAGGTAGATTGTCTTAAACTCGCTATACTAGGCACCGATTCTGCGATTGGCAAGCGCACAACCGCTTGGTTATTGGTACATGCCCTACGAAAAGCGGGCAAAAAGGCAGAAATGATAGGTACCGGCCAAACCGCCTGGTTACAGGGCGCCAAATATAGTATGATAATGGACAGTTGTATCAACGACTTTGTATCGGGTGAAATTGAGCATGCGGTAGTTAGTGCCTATAAAAATGAAAATCCTGATGTTATTGTTATTGAGGGGCAGGGCAGTTTAATGAACCCAGCCTACCCCGGGGGATTTGAAATTTTGGCAGCTGGAAGACCCGACTATGTCATCTTACAGCACGCTCCAACTCGAAAGGAATATGATGGGTTTCCGGGATATAAACTACATCCATTAAAGAAACAGATTAGTGCCATACAAACCATCTCAGGTAAAAAAGTCATTGCCATAACAGTTAACCATGAAGGTTTGAAGGACGATGAGATTATTCCTGCTTGCGAACGTATCTCCATCGAAACCGGCTTGCCTGCCTTTGATGTGTTGAAGCACGGTGCAGAACCCCTTGTTCAACTGATTAAGAAGCATATAAAGTGATACAAAATGTGGAGTGAAGCTATATATTGTTTGCTTCCTAGAGGTTTTAAAAACACTGCTTTGGGGCAACCATATCAAAAACGATATTGATGAAGATAACAAAAGTAAGCTTTGAACGGTTGGACTTGAAACTCAAAGAGCCCTATACCATTGCCTATGAGACGGTATCCAGTGCTGTGAATTTTATATTGAAGATTGAAACGGATTCCAAAATAGTGGGTTATGGCTGTGCGGCTCCCGATAAAGAGGTAACCCAAGAAACCGTTCATGAGGTCGAAAGCAATATAAAAAGTTTAATTGTTCCTTTTCTAAAAGGTAAAAACCCTTATATGGTATCCCAACTGCTGGAGGGTGTATCAGAATTAGTTAACAAAAAATCATCCACCTTGGCCATGGTAGACATGGCACTTATGGATATTGTTTCAAGAAAGACCGGAGTACCCCTTTACCAATTCTTAGGTGGATATAGAGACCATATCCCTACCAGTATAACCATAGGAATTTTGCCCTTACAGGAAACCTTATTGACGGCCGAGGAATATATAAGTCAAGGCTTCTTCATCCTAAAAATAAAAGGGGGGCTTTCTTTGGGAGAGGATATTGAAAAAATGGTACGGCTACGAGAGAAGTTCCCCGATATCACTTTACGTTTTGATGGCAACCAAGGATATTCAGTAGAAGAAGCCCTAGGTTTTTTTGCAGCGACCAAAGACCTAAAAATAGAAATCTTTGAACAGCCTACTAAGGTCGGTTCTGGAAAAAAGATAGGGGCGGTAACCGAGAAAGTTGCCTTTCCCGTAATGGGGGATGAAAGTGTTAAAAGTCTGCAAGATGCTTACCACTTAGCCCATAATAAGTTTATTGATATGGTCAACATAAAGCTTATGAAGGTAGGAGGCATCCGTGAGGGCATGCACATCAATTCGGTGGCCAAGGCAGCAGGTCTCGAAGCCATGGTAGGTTGCTTGGATGAATGCAGTCTTGGGATAGCAGCGGGTCTCCATTTTGCCCTTTCACGCCCCAATATCCAGTATGCCGATTTAGATGGTCATTTGGGCATTGAAAACGACCCTTTCAAAGGACTGTTCAAATTAGAGAATGGTATACTTTACCCATCCAAACACCCAGGATTGGGCAAAATAAAATTATAATGCAACATCTTATCATCTATTCGGGTTTCATCATAACGGCCTACGCCGTAATCGCAAACGACGTCATACAGACTTTGGGCACCTTTATTGCCTCAAACCAAAAGATAAAATGGTGGCTGCTTTGGGTTTTTGCAGGCCTTATATTAACCCTAACATTGTGTTATGGCTGGCAGGTAAATAATGGTGATGTGTCCTACGGCAGATTGAGCAAAATACCTTTGCCCGAAGTGGTTCAGTGGTGGTACCTATTGGCACCTGTGGCACTTTTGGTCATCACCCGATATGGAGTACCTGTAAGTACAACATTTATGATTCTCAGTGTGTTTTCAACAAGTCAGGTCATCGAGAAGATGATTTTAAAATCGGTTTTTGGGTATGCATTGGCATTTGTAGCGGCTATTGTTATCTACTGGGCAGTCTCAAAGTGGCTGGAATCCAAAGCCTCGTTGAGACTTATGAGCATCAAGAAGCAGAAAAAATACTGGCTAATAGCCCAATGGTTTTCCACGGGTTTCTTATGGTCGCAATGGCTTATCCAGGACTTTGCCAATATCTATGTGTTTCTTCCAAGGCAACTTTCTTTAAATGAGTTGTTGCTTTCCTTAGCCGTGATATTGCTTATTATGGCGTATATCTTTAAGAGCAAGGGAGGTAAGATTCAGGATATCGTTACCAAAAAAGCCAATACCGAAAATATTCGCTCTGCCACCATTATCGATTTTATTTATGGGATTTTATTATATATACTTAGCACGCTTAGCTCAATACCTATGAGTACCACGTGGACCTTCATAGGAATTTTGGCAGGACGCGAAATTGCCATCACTTATTTATTGAACCGCAAACAACTCAACCATACCTATACTGTAATTTTCAAGGATTTGGCCAAGGTAAACATTGGACTTATTATCAGTGTCCTGGTAGCCTATGGTATTCAACTTTTTAAATCATGAAAGTCATCAAAACCTTTATAACACTAACAATATTCAGTGCTTTTGTAGTTACAAATGCTCAGGAGCTGCCCATCCATATCTCCAATGACAGTACAACCCTTAGACAGCTCATTGATGAAAAGCTACAAGACGAACTCATCAAGGAAATAGGAAAAAAACCTAGGTGGAAGAGGCTCATTGACCAAAAGAAAATGGCCATTGGGGTGGTAGACCTTTCTGATACGACCCACATACGGTTTGCCCGAATCAATGGTAACCATATGATGTATGCGGCAAGTTTGCCCAAAATAGCAGTCCTATTGGCAGCCAAGGATGCTATTGAAAAAGGGGAGCTGGTCGAAACTTCTGAAGTAAAAAGTGATTTAAAACTCATGATAAGCAAATCAGACAATGCTGCAACCACAAGGATGATAGACCGTTTGGGCTATGAGAAAATTGAAACCGTACTTACCAGCGAACGCTATAACCTTTATGACGAAGAACGCGGTGGAGGTCTGTGGGTTGGAAAACGATATGGCGGTGGAGGCACAACCAATAGGGAGCCATTAAAAAATTTGAGCCATGCAGCTACAGCAACACAGGTGTGCCGTTTTTATTTTTTGTTGGCACAAGGCAAACTGGTGACCGAAGAACGTTCCATGGAAATGCTTAACATCATGGAAGACCCAGCCTTACATCATAAGTTTGTGAACACCCTCGACCGTATTGCCCCAAATGCGCGCTTGTTTCGAAAATCAGGTTCGTGGAAAACCTACCATTCTGATTCAGTATTGGTTTGGGGAAAACCCTCTAGACGCTATATTCTGGTTGCGCTGATAGATGATGCCAATGGGGAGCAAATCATACGAAACCTTGTCGAGCCCATAGAAAGAGTGCTCAAAAAGTGACCTCCTGTAGAAGGAGGGTCTTAAGGGCATAAGGCGCAACCAAACCATGACACTATCCAATAGACTAAAAAAAATATTCAAAGTTAGCGCAGGTGAATTCAGAACGGTGCTGCACATGCAGGCCTATATTTTCCTTGTCATTGCCACTTTGCTTATTATCAAACCTGTTGTAAACTCCTTGTTCCTTACTGGTCCTGGTCCGGAACAGTTGCCGTTCGCCTATTTGTTGGTTGCCGTGACCGCCATACTAAGTTCGGTCATTTATGCCGCGCTTAGTGAGCGACTTCCAATTTTAAACCTTATTAAATCCACATTACTAATCAGTGTTTTCTGCATATTGGCTTTAGGGCTATTACTATATCTGGAGTTTGCCAAAGGATGGGTATTATTCCTCTTTTATGCGGGGGTGGCCATATACGCAGTACTGGCAAGCTCCCAATTTTGGGTATTGGCCAACCTTATATTCAACGTCAGGCAAGCCAAGCGTCTATTTGGTTTTATAGGTGCCGGAGCTATTGTTGGGGGTATTTTTGGCGGATATCTTACCACAATTCTCGCTCCTGTCATAGGAAACAGAAACCTGATGTTACTGGCTGCCCTATTGCTACTCCTTTGTTTTCCGGTACTGGGCAAGATTAAGACCAGCTTTCCTGAAAAGTTTCAATTTTCAAAGCAAAAAGGACGCCCGGTAAAGACCAAAGAAAGTGCATTCAAACTCATTTTGGGTTCAAAACATCTACTATATCTCGCAGGAATCATTGGCCTGGGAGTGCTTACCGCACGTTTGGTTGATTATCAGTTTAGCTATGCGGCGTCACAAAACATACAGGACAGCGATGAACTTGCCTCTTTTTTTGGGTTTTGGCTATCTTCATTCAATGTCATATCTCTGTTGATTCAGCTTTTTATCACCCAAAGAATTGTGGGTGTATGGGGAGTGGGCTTTTCGCTGCTCTTGTTGCCCATACTGCTTTTTGTGGGTGGCGTACTGTTCCTGGTATTCCCAGAGTTATGGGTGGTCATTCTTATGCGAGCCACAGATGGCAGTCTTAAGCAATCCATCAATCGGTCTGCTACCGAATTGATTGCCCTTCCACTGCCTTACGCCCTAAAAAAGAAGACAAAATCCTTTATCGATGTTGTTGTGGACAGTGTTGCTACGGGTATTGGCGGGACTCTACTCATTTTCCTTGTTCAGGGCTTGGAGCTTCAAGGCAGATATGTTATTGTCCTTATTCTGGTATTGACACTGGTATGGTCTTACTTCATCATAAAGGTTCGTAAGGAATATTTCTTGACCTTTAGAAAAAACCTTGTCCAGCTTCACAACTCCGATAAAAAAAACAAGAAAATGGTAACCAAGGAATCTTTCTTAAATGGAATGCAGCGTGTTTTTCTTGAGGGTGAGGAACGGGAAATCCTATTCATGTTGGAAAAAGCAAAAGAGATAAACGATAAGAGGCTCTCTGATGATATATTGAACCTATTGAAGCACCCATCCCATAAAGTTAAGGCTGCCACTTTAAGAGCCTTGCATCAGTTTGACTCGGGAACAATTCCGATAGAGGTAAGAAATATGCTCAACACCGAAAATGAAGAAGTAGTTCTGGCAGTACTTGAGTACCTTTTGTTCCATGCCGAACTGAATGGGGACATTATTTTTGAAACTTACCTTGACCATTCCAATCCATCAATTGCCAAAGCAGCATTGGTCTGTCTTGCCAAGGCATCGAGTGACCATCCTGAATTGGCTGGGAGATTTGAACTGCATCGACGCATCCATGAAAAAGCACAGTACTTAAAAATCAACGAAGCCACAAAAACACAAGAACATGCAGATTTTCTTCAATTGGTGGGGTGGTCAAAGTATGAGACCTTTTATGATGCTATTTTTGAGGGATTGAAGAGTGAAAGCCCCGTAACCGTGGAAGCGGCGTATTCGGCCGCTGTATTTACCAGTGACTTCCGTTTTTTGGAAATGCTCTTTTCAGTACTTCCAGACAAAAAACTTAAACCTTTTGCCACCCGTTCCCTTCTGGGTTATGGAACTCGCATCATTCCAATTATTAGTTCCAAACTTAACAGTAAAGAGGTGCCATTGGATACCAAGCGAACGCTTCCGGGACTCCTTGGGGCTTTTGGCTCCCAGCAAGCGGTACACGCTCTTTTTGAGGGGTTTATTGAAGCCGAGGACCTAACGGTACGTCTCAACTGTATTAATCAGCTTACCAAGCTAAAGGAAACAGCCCCTCATCTCCATTTTGATGAAAAGAAAGTAGCAAGATTAATTCTTGAAGAATGCAAGCTGTACGACCTAACCCTAATGGCGATGCACACGCAAATTATCGTGCACTACCTTCGAAGAAAAAAGATGAGACCGTCAATACAGGCAGGTGAAATGGAGGCACGGGAAAGTTTAATGTTGCTGTTGGAGCGCCGTTTGGAAGGCGGTCTTGAACGTATTTTTAAACTGCTTGAACTACGCTATAATCCCAGGGACGTGCGTTCGGTGTATCAGGGCATATTGAGCGAGGAGCAGGAAAGACGTACCAATGCCATTGAGTTTTTGGATTTGCTATTGAACGTTGACCTAAAGAGTACACTAATCCCCATAGTTGAAGCCACTATACTGGATACGTCTTCCGAAGAGGTCATCGCCCATATAGCCAACAACAGTTATACAGAGTTCGACTGCTTTAAAAATATCCTTGAAGGGAAAGACCTAAGACTAAAGCTGGCCGTACTATATCTCATGTTACAACAGCAAGATGCTAAATACCGACCCCTATTAGAACCCCTTTTGAACCACCAGGAACCAAAGCTAAAGCATTTCGCCCATCTTGCTTATATGAAGGCACCCTTGTTGGAAAGCCATTAAATTGTATTCTTATGAATGAATTGATAGACCTTATAGTACACACCGACGATGCATTGCTGGCATTGGTATCTGACAATGTTATAAAGGCCTATTTAGTATTATTTACAATTATCTTGCTTGAAACCGGAATTATCTTATTTCCGTTTCTTCCAGGGGACGGACTCCTGTTTTCTGCCGGGGTCATAACAGCAACCACCGAACTCAACCTATATATCTTATTGCCCATTTTGATAGTAGCCGCTATCTCGGGAAATATCATAAACTATAGGACCGGAGCCTTGTTTGGAGGTTCCTTTCGAGGCAGCAACAATTACTTTATAAGAGCCTACATCGCAAAACACCTTCCAAAAGCTGAGGAATTTTATCTGAAGCATGGAGGGCGTGCCATCATATTGGGGCGTTTCTTTCCCGTTATCAGAACCTATATTCCTTTTGTCGCTGGCCTGGTCAGGATGGAAAAAAGGGCATTCTTTAAGAACACTTCCATAGGTGCCATCCTTTGGGTTTCACTTTTTCTATGTCTTGGCAACCTTTTGGGGGAGATTACATGGGTGAAAAACAACTATGGCCTTATCTTTCTTTCCTTGGTCATACTAACGCTTATACCTTTGTTGGTAACTCTTTTACGTAAATCATTTTCAAAAACTTGAATTACCTAATACAATCTAAAAATGAAAAAAACATATCAAAACCTATTGGAAGCCTTGGATGACCTCAATGCAAGAGGTTATATCCAATCCTTTAGCCTGACCCCAAAGGGACTCTATTGTCCCTTGACAAAAAAAGTTTTTACCGCGGACCAAATCACGATTACCGAAGTACATCATTTTGAGAGTGACTCCGATGTTGGTGACCTCGCCATACTGTATGTTATCGACATTGATTCAGGGTGCAAGGGAGTACTCATTGATGCCTATGGCACTTACGGCAATTCGGACATAGGAACTATTTTACGAAAATCAAAAACTTAACTATATGACATCACTTGATTTTTTAACCAGGCTACTCTTGGCTGTTGCCGTGGGGCTTGGTATCGGTTTTGAAAGACAATGGCGAAATAAAACCGCCGGGGTCAAAACCAATATGCTGGTATCTACGGGTTCTGCCATTTTTGTGTTATTGTCCCTTCTAATTACAGAAAAAGATGGGGACGTTACCCGAATCATCGCCATGATTGTCTCCGGTGTAGGTTTTTTGGGCGCTGGGGTGATTTTTCGCGAAGGGGCCAACATTCAGGGGTTGGGATCTGCCGCTACCATTTGGTGCAGCGCAGCGATTGGAAGTATGGCAGGGGGAGGTTTTGTGAAGGAAGCCATATTTGCGGCAATGCTGATAATTGTCATCAACCTTATTGTTGAACCTTTGGACAAATGGTTACGGGCCAGAAAATAGACATACACTGAATATACCTATGTCACTATTCAAAGTAATTCTGGTTTTTGGATTTTACATTCTTTTATCCAGGCGAGCAAAACTCCATTTGAGTAAAATTGGTGTGGTGAGGGTGGTAACGATGCCCATAATGACCAAAATTGAAAATATTTCCAGATTTATCATCCCCGAAGTGTAGGCAATATTGGCTATTACCAATTCCATGATACCACGGCCATTGAGTCCTATTCCAATAGTGAATGCACTCATTCCGTCCAATCCGGAAAGTTTACCCCCTAGGTAACCTCCCACAATTTTTGAGAAAAAGGATACGGCGAGTACGGTAAATAACAATCCGTAATCCGCTATGGAAGCATAACTGAATTCCAACCCAATGCCGGCGAAAAAAATTGGGGAAAGAAAGCTCATGGCCATCCCATTGGTGGTCTTTCCAAAAGCATGTACATGGTTTTTTCCAATTAGGTTGCCATCAAGCAACATGGCTGCAAAAAAGGCTCCGATAATAAAGTGGAATCCTAAAGATTCAGTTATCATCGCAAAAATCAGGATGAAAATAAACAGCAACGCGTACAACGACTCTTTTGCTTTTAACCCGTTGACAAGTTTGTTCAACTGCTCCTCTATGAAATGCTCTTTTTTTGACAACCGCTTCATGGCGTAATGAATGATGCCCAAGAGAAGCAGGAACAATGCCAATTTCACCAAGGAAATTGAGGCCACCGTGGCAATGGCGGTCAAGGATTTGTCGGTATGTTCAATATTGATTATCAGTCCAAGTATGGTCAACGCGAGTACATCATCAAAAATGGCCACCGTTATAATTTTTTTTCCGATTTCCGAATCCAGTTTACCCATATCCATGAGCATCCGAATGCTAACAGGTAAAGCGGTTATGGCAATACACAAACCCAGAAATACGGTTACCATCGCTTCTTTCCCGAAGAAATAGCCTACACCAAGTCCGCTGAAAAACGGCAGAAAAAAGGCCAAAATTGAAATGATAATGTTTCTCCCCTTGAGCGACCTCAAAATATCGTCAAGACGAATCTCAAGCCCAGCAATAATGACCAGTAGGAAAACGCCAAGTTCGGAAATAGTGCCTATTTCATCGGTTTTGTGGATGAGGTTGAAAACAGAAGGCCCCAACATTATCCCAGCCAGTATTTCACCAATCATGGCAGGTTGGCCCAAGCGTTCTGCCAATTCTCCCAGCACCCTTGCCAAAACCAACAAAAGTAACAGGTTCGTAAAGAAAGGCAATTCTATAAAATTCATACTTGCGTATTCCATTGGGTCAAAATTTTATTTGGGCAATTCCTGTTCATTGAAGCCACCATCAATTAATTCTTTCTATTTTAACTTCCCTGTCGCTGGAAACATTAATGCCTATTTCCTCGTTTATGGTAACTGCACTGTTCAGCCCAAAGTCGTTTTTGATGGAAAGCCCAATGGTCTTCATAAACCGATATATACGCGCCGCAACCATATCGTGTACTTTAAGGTTTCTATCGCTTGCAATAACGGTTTGAACCAGCACAAACTTGAAGTCCGGAGGCACTGTGGCTTCAGTTTCTTTAAAAAAAACATTGGTGCCAACGATTTCGTCGTTGCTTGTCAACTCATCATGAATGGTTCGCATGGTATCCTCAATAAAATGAGGTTCTTTGAAGCCCAGCTTCAACTTGACAAAAAAAGCTTTTTCGGGGATAAGGGTCTCACACGTATAGGAAGCACCATGGGGCACATCGTCAATTTCGAGATGTAAAAACCAATAAATACCTGCCCTTTTGGGTTGCCCGTAAAAAAGCGAGCGAACCACTACGGCATCAATTAAGTTGCTTTTTGAGGAACGCACAGGAAAAATTAGGTTTGATGCCAAGTAAGGCAAACTACTATCTCCCTGTACTTTTTTCAACAACGGCAGTATGGTTTCTACTTTTTTATACTGCAAGACACTACTGCGCAGGTTCCTCGCTTTTTTGTAATAGTACAACAGGGTAAATAGTACGGTTGCTACCAAAAGTGTAAACCAGCCACCATGGAATATTTTACCCAGATTGGAAACAAAAAATAGTATTTCAACCCCAATTATAACCAAGAAGCCTGCTAAAATCACCCATTGCTTTCTTTGGTTTGTCCACAAAAGATAGCCCAGCAATAGGCTTGTCATCAACATATTGACAATAATGGCCATGCCATAAGCAGCCTCCATATTGGAGGCCTTTTTGAACAAAAAAATGATGGCAAGGCAGCCTGCCATTAAAAAATAGTTCACCTGTGGTATGTATACCTGTCCTTTAAGCAGTGCAGGATACTTTACCTTCACATAGGGCCAAAGTTTCAATTTGACAGCTTCGTTGACCAGGGTAAATATCCCCGTGATAAGAGCCTGACTTGCGATGATAGCGGCTACGGTTGCCACAACAATTACATAGGGTAAAACACCATATGGCACAGAGGCATAGAAAACAGAGGACACTTCACGGTCCACAGGGAGGGAAAGGCAGAATGCCGCCTGCCCAAAATAACTCAACAAAAGAGTGGTCAGTACAAAATACCAAGAATAACGGATGTGCTTCTTTCCACAGTGCCCCAAGTCTGAATAAAGGGCCTCTGCCCCTGTGGTACAGAGAAAAACAGCTCCCAATACCCAAATAGCTCTTGGGTATTCTGTGAGAAAACTAAAGGCATAAACTGGATTAATAGCTTCAATGACCGCAGGAAACTTTACAATATTTATCAATCCCAAAATGCCAATGCAGGTAAACCATAGAAACATTATGGGGCCAAAAACACCTCCTATACGCAGTGTGCCAAATTGTTGGACTGCAAACAGTATGATTACAATTGCACAAACTATGGGCAATGTGGGTACTTCTTCGTAAATATGTGTAATGCCCTCAACAGCCGATGATATGGAAATGGCAGGGGTTATAAAACCATCACTAATCAATGCCGCACAACCTATTAAGGCCGGAAAAATAATCCATTTTGACTTTGTCTTGGACAAAAGCGCATATAGGGCAAAAATGCCTCCTTCTCCTTTGTTATCTGCATTCAACGCCAGATAAATGTACTTGAAAGTGGCTATAAGCAGCAAGGTCCAAAAAACACAGGAAAGGCTTCCCATGATGAGTTGCCTGTCGAAGTGTTTCCCGTCGGTGATGGCACTGAACACGTACAAGGGTGAGGTACCAATATCACCAAAGACAATACCCAGTGTAACCAACAAACCGCCATATGTTACCTTATCGGTTGAATACTGCATTCTTATTTATTTTCCCGTATCATCCGGTCTATTTTGCTGGCCAAGGCCAAATGGTCTCCTGCCGAGTTTTTACTCAATACATTGGTCATCAAGCACACCATGTAGTTGGTGCCGTCTGGATGTTCAACTATGGCTACGGAGTTCATATAGTTGTACACATTGCCTTTGTACTTGCCACAGGAAGCATCCTTGGTTTTATCACACTTATAAAGGCTCCCCGATTTAAAGTACACCGCTGCCTCTTTCAATTCAGGGGCTTGCGCATAACGTATTCTTCTGTCGGTCATGTACATCAGCCTTTTGATTTCTAGGCTTGATTTTTCATCAACTACCTTTCCCTGTTCCAGTTGCAACATCCATTTCATCAACCCCAATGGTGAGCCTATACTTCCTCCTTTACTCCCCACATATGGATTTGCCCCACGGGTAAAGAAACTGCCCAAACGCCATTCGTCCTCGGTAATTCCCAAATTGCGCAGCGGTTGGTTTACAACAGAAATTGCCAAGTCCGTGATTTCAGTCTTGGGCGTATTTTTAAAATAGGCATCCGCATCTTCTTGGGTCATTGTTGGGTATTTATCCTTAAACGCAGCTATAAGTAACGCCTCGCGCCATACAACACTTGCCGCGCCATTGTTGCTTACCGACAACATATGGTCTGCCCATTCGAACAATGAGAACACATCGCTTACCACTGCCTGACGCTTCACCAACTTATTTGTGGTAATATCAAAAACAGGAATGGTATGTTCGTCGGTAAGCACCCAATTACCACCTTCTACGTTTTTATCCCGCAATAATGCAATCCGTTTTTCCCAAGAGTTCGGATACAACTTTGCCAATTGGTCAAACAAGGCTGTTGCTACGACCAGTTTGCCAACACTCCCGGGTTGGTAACCACTGGTTTCATTCTGCTGTGCATAGCGTAACTTGTCAGGGTTGGTAATGTCCAAAATGGTGATTGAATAACTCCGGTGCAGTTTTGGGAACACGGCATCTATTTTCTTTTGCAGTTCAGTTTCACCTTTTAAAATTTGGGGGGTACTGTCCATTTTACGGGAGAGTAGATGCAATTTGATGTCCTTGATGGATTTATAGGCCCCTGCAGGAAGCCCGGCATCGGGCAATTTGCCTTCTTTGGCCAATTGTAAACGTTTTAAGCGTTTGATACCTGTGGTTTCGTAGCCGTCAATGGGATAATGGTAAGGTACAGTAAAAGCTGTGCATACCAATAAAGTGATGAATATGATACCGATTCTTTTCATTTTTTACAGTCTTTTGGTAAGTGAAATCACTTTGTTCTTATCAATTTTCGGAGTGATGGATTCCAGATAATCTGACCCAAGGGCTTTTTTATTTTCCACAAATGGCCGAATTTGGAAAAGCCAGAGCTTATCATCCTTAAACCCTAGTTCAACATCATACGCCCCTTTATACTTTGATTTGGTGTCTTTGGCAAAACGTTTTCTAACGGAGATAGCCAAATCACTTATGTCTTGCAGGTTTTTAGGGTTCAAAATAGGCGTTTCAAAAGTTGCCCTGCCCACTCCCGTACCACCTGAAACCGGTAAGGTCTTATAGTTGGCTTCACGTGCAGGAGCCGTTAATTTCCGGTTCCCTTCGGTATCCATCACATAGGATTCCGCTACTTGCCCATCTACCGCTCCTCCTGCACCCCGGCTAAAGGCAATCGTCAGTTGTTCTTCATTTCCCGACACCACCCCTTTGGTTATCAACACCCCGGAATACGCTACATCTACTGAAGGAATGACCAGGATGGACGGGTATACATTTTCTGGGTTCAACAAGTATTTTTGCCTCCATTTGAAACTACGTTCGGTGTACGGGGATGCCCATACGTCCTTGATACCCTGAAGAACCTTTTCTTTCTGAAGGGCATTGAAAATGGTAAGGTTGAGCCCTGCCCCTGTAAAATCCTTGAGGTCTTCCATATTGGTGTCACTGCGTAAAAAAACAGGGACACTCCCTATGGGTTTGCCCAAGATGTTTTGAAACGAGCTTTCGATATCCTGAACAAAGGTCTGTTTCAACGGCATTTTTTTTATGGCCTCCCTCAAAACCTCCAATTGTTGCAGCTGGTAGGTTTCAATCTCGCTATCGCTAACTCTATTGTTCCTTTGCCTTTCGGCTTCCGCAAAAACAGTATTTAAAAAATCCCAGTACGAGCCTTTTTGTCCGGGCATAGGTTGTTGCATATGGTTTTTGAAAATGCCAAAGGGTATTACAAAACCTTCTACCACCTTATCGGGGTAAAGTGCCTTCAATTGACCTAAATTGGCGGCCTTGGGACCACATAATTCCCCAGAATCATCGGCATTCACCTTTCGAAGGTCAAGAATGCTGTTTACGGATAATTTTAGTGCTTCAACAGGGACTTCAATGCGTTCTTCCTTACGCTCCGTGATGATAAATAGTTGTGCCTCTTCCCGAGTCATGTCTTGCTCCAATTTCAATATCACATTGCCTTTGTTCGAGACTGCAAAGAATACGTTCTTACCGCTATATGGCTTAAGGGCATCGAGATTTTCTTTGGACAGTACCATGTTGGGAATAGCAAGATTTCTAGCCAGAAGCTGCACGTGTGACACCAAATTTCCTTCAGCGACTGTAGCAATACCTGCCACGGGTTTTAAATCGGAAGGTGCCTTCTCAAACACATAGATTTTTTTATTGGAAACCTCGATATCTTCGTGGTTGCCTTCCACTACCTCCAACTCACCAAAGGCATATCCCGGGTTCAACCCACGGATGGTGCTTTGGTTAGTGAGCTGTAACACCTTGTTCGTTAGCTGTGATTCTCTGGCAATGATAGTTCCCAATTCACCCACTGTTTTTCCTAAAGGCAGGGCGACCGACGAACGAATTCTATCATCAATGAATCCATGTGCAAGCGGTTCAAACTTCACATAGGTGTCAACTACATCTCCATACACGGCATCTACCATTCCAGCACTCCATTCCAACACACCGCGGGCAGCTTCCATTTTTTCCGTAAGCTGATAGAGTTTAATGTTATTGGCAGTTGTAGGATTTAGAGGGGATTCTACCGCCTTCCATTCCCAAAGCTCAACGAGCCCGACTCCCGTCGCCGCCTTGGCAAGCATATAATTCTTTTCCAGTAGTTCTACGAGCGTTGAAGGCTGCCATAGTTGGGACTGTTTAAAAATAATGGCCTCCAACTGGTGGGCAATATCCATTAAGGCCAGTCGCTGGGCAGCACTTTTTTCCTTGGTAACAGTTTCCCTTAGCTTTAGAAGCATGTTGGCCGATGTCCCTATTAACTGCTTGGGATTGTTGGAATTATTAGCTGTGGCAGTAAAACGTTGTAAATCCTGTTTTAGAATGTTGGTGCTTGACAAGGCGTTTATCCTTTTCGCCAGATTTTGAAAATTTACAGGTTCATGGAATTTGCGCATGGTTTCAACAAGCGCTTCCACAGTCTTGTTCTGGGAGGTGGATAATTTAGACTTGTTTTTCTTTAGGAATTCTATGGTATTATCAACATCGACGGGTTCAGGATTGCTGTGTATTTTAACCCTGAGGTCCATAAAGGCCTTGTACTGGTCCGAAATTGCTTTGGCCTGTGCACGCATGAGTTGGGAGAGGTCATCGTCCCCTTTATGTGGAATATCTTTAAGCGATTGAAAAACCAGGTAATATTCCTTTTCAAGCACTTCATTTTTAGATAATAGCCATGTATAGAATTTTACTCCCCAGTCTTCCTCATCCTCAATTTGAATGGCACCGCGGTAGTATTGCCCTTTGCGGTTGACCCAGCCATCATCTACCCGCATCAAATACCTGCCCAACTGGTACTGTTTTAATCGGGAGTGCGCATTGGAGGCATCCCAAAAATCATTTTTGTCCGTATAGGCCAAAATTTGCCCCAAATAGATATGGTTCGATTTCCCAAGAGCTGTTACTTCGGGTTTATAGGTGGCATGTTGTATTCCTTCAATAGCATCGGGGCATGGGTCTTTGGGCATTCTAATGGTACCATCTTTACAGAACCATCGAATGCTCTCATAGGTCCCTCTGGTATCTTCCTTATAAAATGCAATACGCTTTTTAATCAATTCCGTCGGAATCTCCTGACCCAATAGCGGTTGACTATACACAAACAGACCAACCCCTAAAAATAGATATCGAAATAGCACTCTAAACATACTGATGTATTTTCCCGTTACGACCCTATTTATTTTTTGGGTCACCCTTAAAAGTGACCCTAACCCTAAAATGAGGTCTTAAAGCAAACCTTTATCAATATTCTTAATGGTACTAGCAAATATCACAGACCCTTATATAGCGTTAATCGCGCTCATATCCGTAGGCATCGTAGTCATAAGCCTTTTGTTAAAGCGTATGAAACAAACCTATATCATTGGCTACATCTTGGTTGGTATCTTAATAAAGCAGAGTAATCTGGAAACCATTGAAAACATGGATAATTTGCACTTACTCGGTGAATTGGGCATTATCCTATTACTTTTCTTTATCGGTATGGAAATTAATTTGGTGGATTTTGTGAAGCAGTGGAAAATTGCTGTACTAGGTGTCATCGCCCAACTTTCATTAAGCGTCCTGCTCATATTTGGTATCGGCACCTATTTTGATTGGGGTACGGCCCGTATTGTTGTTTTGGGCTTTGTGGTCGCTCTGAGCAGTTCGGCCGTAGTAATAAAACTTTTGCAGGACAAAAAGCTCATAGATACAGAAATGGGAAAAAATGTTTTGAGTATACTTTTGGCCCAAGATGTTGCCTTTGTGCCACTTCTTCTGATTATTTCCCAATTGGGAGGTTCTCAAATGACAAGCTGGGATTTAGTTCTTATGATTTTTGGTTCTGTACTGATAATTGGGCTACTAGCCTATATCTATATTAAACGAAGTTTGCACTTTCCTTTTCTAAAACGTATAGAGAAAGACCATGAACTACAATTCTTTGTAGCGGTGTTACTTTGTTTTGGCGGGGCTCTTGTTACTTCTACTTTTGGCCTCTCCGCCGCCCTCGGGGCATTTGTCGGTGGAATGCTCATCAATGCAACCAAGGAGGCACACTGGATTCAGAACACGTTACACTCTTTCCGTATACTGTTTGTTTCATTTTTCTTTATTAGCATAGGTCTTCAAATAGATTTGGCCTTTATAAAGGATAATATCTGGACCATAGGTAGTGCCATTGCAATTGTTTTTTTATGCAACCATATGCTCAACACACTTATCATCCGCTATTTTTCGGGCAACTGGAAGGATGCATTTTTGGGAGGAGCGTACCTCGCCCAAATTGGGGAATTAAGTTTTCTGTTGGCAGCAACGGCCTTTGCCTATGGAATCATCGAAGCGTTCAGTTATCACTTTACGATTAGTATCATATCACTGACCCTTATCATTAGCCCCTTTTGGATAGCAACTACCGAAAAAATGATTCATACTTTTTTTAGAAAAAGTAATTTATAATCTCTTACAATTTAGGGTGACCCAAAAAATAAATAGGGTCATATGGTAACAAAAAGATAGCTGCACATTTTTGGATGTTGTAGTACAATTTGACGAGTGTGGCTTATCTATTCACACAGATAAAAGAGTGTAGCTGAACATTAATTAATGAAAACAAAAATTACCGCACTACAAATTGCTGACAGTATTGACATATTGGAGTGTAAAAAGCACATTAAAGATGAAGTACTCTTTGCTGACAAAGATGAACTTTTACTGAAGTATAAGGAGCAGAGCTTTGTCTATATTTTTAGGTACGGTACCATTTGCGTTCACAACCTTGATTTGGCGCAGATAGGAGAGCTTAAAAGAGCCTTATATCCATTTTGCAGTATTCCAAAATTTCCAGAAGATTCTTTGGTTGAAACCGTTGAAGTAAAAACCGATGCGAAAACCGTAAAGGTTGATTTCAACAGTGTTTATTTAATCGACAATAACCAAGAAAAGATATGTCTCACTATGCTGAATGCATCCCAATCCGTAGCCTTGGACTACTATGCAGGGATTACGGAACAGCTTTTGGAAGATACCAGACAACATACAAATTTTTTGGAGGCCAAGGGAAAGCTGGACATTAGTGGTAGAACCCTGAAAAAATATATTGGTAAAGTATTGAACGTGAAGAACCAGATTTCAGAGAACCTATACATTTTTGACTCTCCAGATGTGGCTTGGGACGATGAAGACCTTAACAAGTTGAACGTTGAACTCAAAAAGAAGTTTGACCTTAAAGACCGTTACCAGACCATTAACCAACAGCTTAATATCGTGAAGGAAAATCTTGAACTTTTTAAGGACATTATGTACCACAGGGAAAGTAGTCGATTGGAGTGGATTATTATTATTCTGATTTTGGTGGAAGTCATAGATATGTTCATTTTAAAGATTTTCAAATGATACATCCCAATACTGAAATCCAATACATCAACGACGAAATAGGCTATGGCGTAGTGGCCAAGTCGCTTATACCCATGGGTACCATAACATGGGTTTTGGACGAATTTGACCAAGAGTTTACCCCAACACAAATAAGAAATATGGCTCCGGTTTACCAAGAAATCTTGGACACATATGCCTTTAAGAACAATTTGGGCAATATGGTGCTGTGTTGGGATAATGGTCGGTTTGTAAATCATAGCTTCAATTCTAATTGTTTAACTACAGCCTATAATTTTGAATTGGCGATAAGGGACATTTTACCCGGGGAACAACTTACCGATGATTATGGCTATTTGAATATGGACAAACCATTTAAGGGCATTGATGAAGGGACGAGAAGAAAGACGGTCTATCCCGATGATTTGTTGAAGTATCACAAGGGTTGGGACAAAAAGCTTGCACTAGCCTTTAATCAAATTGGTGCAGTCGAACAACCCTTAGCAAAACTTATCTCAAGGGAATTATGGGGTATTTGCATAGATATCCAAAATAGGAAAACACCTATGAAATCAATACTCGCCAACTATTATAAACCCTAAAGTAGTCTCTGTATACATTTACTTTCTGGCTTTGTTGGTCTGCTAGCAATATGTCTGGGCAGGCAACTGCTACATTTTTAATAGTGGTCTATAATCTCTTGAAACTAAGGGTGACCCAAAAAATAAATAGGGTCATAAAGTCATAGAAAAGAGGACTACACACCTTCGGATGTAGTACAACTGGAGGAGTGTAGTCTTTTCATCTATAATAATAGTAGAGCTTTAATGCTAAGATAACAAAGAAGGAAGTGCCTTAAAGTTTTCATCAAATCATATATACCAATGGTCATCTGGATTGCTTTTATTGTGTTTATAATAGTGATGCTACTCATCGACTTGCTTGTATTGAACCGAAAAGGGGTTGCGTTCACCCATAAGAAAACAGCCATAGAGACCTTTTTATGGATAACCCTTGCGATGTCTTTTGCCCTTGTCATTTATTGGTTATACAACAATGGTTTGGTACAGAATATCAATAACCTAAGCCCTACGGAAGCGGTCATAAAGTATATCACAGGCTACCTTATAGAATTGTCCTTGAGTGTGGATAATCTTTTTGTAATCGCCATGCTATTTGCTTCTTTTAAAATTCCCTTAAAGCACCAGCACAAGGTACTTTTCTATGGAATTTTAGGGGCTATTGTCTTCCGGGGACTGATGATTTGGGCAGGTATCCTGCTTATCCAAAAAATAAGTTGGATTACCTACATCTTTGGAGTATTGATGTTGTTTACCGCATTCAGAATGTTGGTAAAGGATGAAGGGGATAGCGAGAAACCTTCCAGGTTTAAAAGCTATTTGTACCAAAAGTTTAAGGTGAGCGACACCCAAAACGGCGACAAGTTTTTTGTGGTAGAAAACGGCATCAAGTTCGCCACGCCTCTATTCATTGCCTTGCTAATGATTGAGGCCACCGATTTACTTTTTGCCATAGATAGCATCCCCGCAATTTTAGCCGTTACCACGGACCCGTTTATAGTACTTACCTCAAATATTTTTGCAGTGCTCGGTCTTAGGTCAATGTACTTCTTTTTGGCCAATATGCTTGAACAGTTTAAATACCTAAAGTACAGTGTGTTTACCATTTTGGTGTTCGTAGGCCTCAAACTAATGACCATTCACTTTTTTAAGTTTCCTGAATGGTTTTCCCTAAGTTTTATAGGGGTTTCCCTGCTCCTGGGTATTTTGGTTTCGTTACTGCATAAAAACACAAAATAACAGGGTGACCCAATTCTTGTATGGGGTCATAAGGATATAACAATCGCATATATGATGGATTGAACATAATCCACATAAAGAAGACCAGCTTTGATGTGATATGTACTGGAAAAAATAGATGATAACACCAAAACAAAATTAAAAATGGAACAATTAAAAAAAGTATTCGGCCTTACCATGATTGCCTTATTTACTTGCTACACCATTATGGCACAAGATGATGAGCAAATTTCTGGAGAACCTGTAACAATTACTGCAACCTATGACGGTTTTACAAGTAATAGCTATAGTTTCACATTCATTAACGGTGAAGGTGAAGAAGAAAGTATCTTCTTTGATTACGCCACTGACGAAGTATTAAAGGCATTTGACCTGAAATCCAAAAAATTGGAAGGGAAAAAATTTGAGGTAACCTATGAGGAAACCACCGAAACGGAGGAAGATGAGGAAGGAGAAGAATTGGAATATACCAAAACAACCATTATTTCTTTAAAACAATTAAACTAAATTTTAAATACAATGAAACTATACAGAATTTTGACATTTTTCGTACTGCTTTTCGCTTTAACTTTTACTTCCTGTCGAGATACAAAAAAGGAAGAACCGAATGCAGAATCAGAAACCGAAAAAGTAACTCCTAAGGAAGAAGAAATTACTGAAGAGTATGATAATGAAAACGAGAACTTTAATGATGACGAAGGTTATAACGATGAAGAGAATGAAATCAAAGAATCAGAAAAAGAGATAGATTCTTTATCTGTTGAGGAGTAACATCAACTCAACTCTTGTAAAGAATGCCCACAAAAATGTGGGCATTCTTTAATAGCATTTTAATTAGAAAATAATGATTTTTGAACCATCATATACCGAGGAATTTTACAAAAAACTTGCCTATTTGTTCTATTCTATTGCCATGGCCGATAAAAAAATGGTCGTGGATGAAAAGCGCAAAATTGTTGCATATGTAGAAAAGTATTGGATGGTCTCCCTCGAAAGTACTAATAGTGCTGAAATCATATACGAAACCCTTAGAGTTCTTATCAAAGAAAAAGTGAGTTCTGAAGAAGCTTTCCAAATCTTTAAAACATACTTCAACGAGAATCCTCAAAAGTTTCCACTCGAAATAAATAAAAAATTGATGGAAACAATAGATAGTATAGCAATTTCGGCATCCAGGAGGAACAAATCAGAACTGGTGTTGCTTACCAAAACACATAAGCTTTTATTTAAAGACCCTTAAAATGAAACGAATTATCAACTACCTTTTTCAAGGTATTTTATATATAGCTCCGTTGGCCATAATAATTTATATACTGTACAGAGTCTTCATAGTTGCGGATAGTCTGTTGCAAAAGATGATTGTGGATGTATTTGACGTCACCATACCTGGCTTGGGAATTCTGACCTTATTGTTGTTCTTAATATTTATTGGCTTTTTGGGCAATACCATAATTGCCAAACCTTTGAAACGCATTTTTAAAAGAACCATCGACCAGGTTCCCTTGTTACGCTTTGTACATTCTGCCCTGACCGATTTGTTCTCGGCCTTTGTTGGAAAGGAAAAGAAGTTCAATAAACCCGTTTTGGTAAAGCTGAACCTGCATTATGCGCTTGAAAAACTAGGTTTTATAACCGAGGACGATTTAGGTTTTCTTGGGCAAAAGAACAAAGTTGCCGTCTACTTTCCGCACTCTTACAATATCTCTGGAGAACTTTTTATAGTACCAAAGGAAAATATAACGCCCCTTGATATCCCATCCAGCGAAGTGATGAAGTTTATAGTTTCAGCGGGACTCATGGGGCAGGAAAAGTAGCTTAACCAATTATGCCCAAAAGGTTTTGTTCAGGGTAGTTAAACATCATTGTATATGAACAAACATCACAACATCATCATTGCCGGAGCAGGCGGCATCGCGCAAGCAGTAGGGCTTATTCTCGTGGAATGGAGCAAGGTTACCCCAACTCTCTTTATTGGCAACCGAACACTTTCCAATGCAGAGGATATGGCCCAATGGATCCTAAAAGGTACAGACAAGCCCTGTGCCATTCAAACATTTGAACTCAGTGATGCCATACTTAGCCCTGAAGTAGAAACAATTTTAAAACAGGGGGATATCCTATTGGACTGCCTTCCCGGTAGCCTTGCCCCATGTATGGCCTCTTACGCCAAAACATACCATCTCCATTATGCCAACCTTACCGAGTATGTTGATGAGACCCAACAAATAATAGATTTTGCTAAGGATGCCAAAACCGGGTTTATTTTGCAAACAGGGTTGGCTCCAGGTTACATCAATGTGCTAGCACATAAATTATTTCAAGAGTTTTGCCTTGAATTTAGGGTTACAAAAGTGGAAAGCCTAAAATTTAGGGTAGGCGCATTGACCAAACACGCTACCCCACCACATTACTATGGATTTACTTGGAGCCCTGTTGGAGTGGCTACCGAGTATATTAAGGATGCGGTAGTAATCAGAAAGTATCAAAGAAAAAACCTGCCTTCTTTATCCGAAAGTGCAACACTCATTATTAATGGTGTCACTTATGAAGAGGACTTGACCTCAGGAGGTGTGTCAGACCTGCCAGACGCATTGGCTGGAAAAGTAGGCACGCTCGATTATAAGACCTTGCGCTACCCTGGACACTATACTTGGGTGAAAGACCAACTAAAAAATATTGAAAGTAAGATGGACACCATAGAAAAGTTACAGAGCAAGATGGAAAAACATATTCCACATACCGAAGATGACCAAGTAATACTTTATGCCACAGTAGAAGGGAGGGATAAAACGGGAAGACTCCACAAAAGAGAGGTCGCTAAACAAATCTTTCCACAGTTGGTAGGCAAGCATCTTTTACGTGCCATACAAATTACCACGGCTGTTCCATTGATACAGTCTGCTCAACTGCTCTTAGAATCGAATCTGAAAGGGGTAATTCTTCAAAGCAAAATTGACCCAAAAACCTTTTTGGCCGGCAATTATATCACTGCAGTTTATGGTGATACTGATACATTGGTCAAAAAATAAGCTGAATCCTATAACCATTTCTTCCGCCGAAAGTAATAGAGCAGGGCAATAAAAATGAGAATCATAATGCCCCAGAGTACGAAATAGCCATACTTGAATTTTAGTTCGGGGATGTTCTCGAAATTCATTCCATAGACACCCGCCAAAAACGTAAGTGGAATAAAAATGGAGGCTACAATGGTCAGTACTTTCATTATCTGGTTCATTTTATTCCCTAGGGTGGTCATGTGCATATCCATCAAACCCCAAATCATTTCACGATAAATCTCAACATTTTCAGAAACTTGAATGACATGGTCATGTAAATCTCTAAGATAAAATTCTGTCTTTTCAGAAATAAGCCTGTGTTCGCCTTTTTCCAATCGATTGACAACCTCACGCAAGGGAGACACCGCCCTTTTTATCCTAAGAATTTCCTTTTTTAGTTGCTGTATCTCATAAACAATATCGTCGTTGGGTTTATCTTCGAAGAGTGCATCTTCTAGGGTTTCAATCTTTTCACCCACGGTTTCCATAAGTGTGAAATAGTTATCAACTGCCGCATCCATAAGTGCATATAACAGATAATCCGCCCCATTGGAACGAATGCGTCCTTTTGCATTTCTTAACCGGTTTCTTACGGGGTCGAACACATCTCCCTCTGCTTCTTGGAATGACAGCACATAACCTTCGCCTAATATGAAGCTAACGTGCTCTGTGTGTAGTTGTCCATCAGAATTGATGTGAAGCATTTTGAGTACCACAAAGAGGTATTCGTCATATTCTTCAATCTTTGCCCGTTGGTGCGTGTTGGCAATATCCTCCAAAATTAAGGGATGCAGGTTGCAGTGCGAACCAATCTTTTCAATGGCGTCTACATGGTTCAATCCGTTGATGTTTATCCATGTTGCAGGTTTACTAGCAATGTACGGAAAGGAATCCTCAATGGTCCCCAGTTCCTTCTCCTCAAAGAAGTCAACATCATAATCGAACACATCTATAAACAGCTCGATACTTTCCTTGGTACCGGTGTAGACTATGGTGCCCGGTGCCTGTCCCAAACTCTTTTTAATATTTTTTGATTTTCCCATGAGTGCGCCTGATTTAGTTTAAAGTAAATGCGCTTCTAACATCCAAAGAGATTTGTCAAGACCTCTGGTAACTTCAGTAAATAAATCTGCTGTGGCTTTATCTCCAAAGGATTCACTTACATCAATACTATCTCTTGTGGACTCACAAAGTTGCGCATACCGTTCTACCAACTTGGTAATTGTATATTCACTATTGTCAAAAGAATCGGGGCTTTGCTCCAATCGGGTAAGCTTGGAGGCCATTCGAATTGTACCTCGGGCTACGCCCCCTAAGGCAGTGGCTCGTTCGGCAATCATATCTACGAAAGATAGCGTCTCTGCCGCAAGTTCATCAAACAACTTATGAAGGGCATGAAATTCCATTCCCTTAACGTTCCAATGCGCCTGTTTCAGCTGGCTGTAAAGGTCAAAAGTATCTGCCAGTTGCTGGTTCAAAAGGCCTATCAGCTCTTCTTTATTACCCATTTTAATGGAACTTTTATATCGTATCATTTTTTACTGTTTTTTAGTTACAACTTAAAATATAAAGGCCGGAACCTTAATCCCGGCCATCATCAATCAACCATCATGAAATGCCAAAACATTATTTAATCTCAATCTGCTTTGGAGGCTGTTTTTTGGCCTCTTCCTTCTTTGGCAATTTAATTTTTAACACACCTTCTTTGTAAGAAGCATTAATGTTATCTGCCTGTACGCTTTCAGGCAATGTGAAAGACCTTTGAAAGCGACTGAAACTAAACTCTTTTCGGGTTACTTTCTTCTCCTCACTTTCTTTCTCTTCACTTTTTTCTGAAGATATGGTGAGCATACCGTTTTCTAGGTTAATTTTAAAATCCTCTTTTTTCAACCCAGGTGCTGCCACCTCGATATCAAAAGCTTCTGTACTCTCCGTAATGTTTACTGCGGGTACAGTTGTCCCTGTTTGTACGCCACTTACAAAATCGCGTCCCCAAAAGTCATCAAAGAAAGATGATAATGAGGGGAACACCTCGTCTTGATTGTTCCATCTAATTAATGACATTGTTTTAACTATTTAATTGTTGTTTTTATATCTTTCTTAAAAGGAGGGGCTGTTGGAGACCAACCTCGGTCGAAACTTTGTCATCCTGAACTTTAACGGTTCAGAAACGATTTCGAATGTGCTCAACCAACCCGTCCTTTGTATTTCTTTTGACCCAATCCACAAAAAGGGTCACTCCTTTTTTTGCCCTTTTTTACGACTCACAGTATTCTGCGTCACAATTGCCTTCCGGCTCTCCACCTATGGATTTGAAGTACTCATCATCAAAGGTATCGGGCAAGTTTTCAACCAAGGATTTCTTAACTAGGTATACCTTGTTGTCCAACACTATCTTTACCCTATCTTCTAACTCGGTTTCAACTTCCGAAAACACAATTACGTCGTTCTCCTTAAAACCATCAGGATAGGCAGCGGCCACTCTTCTTAATAGGTCTGCCGTTAGATACTCATAGTCAATATTTACTTTTTTCATTTTGAAATCACTTTTCCTTTATGACCCCAATGTGAATTTGGGTCACCTGTATTGAACAAATTTTTTATATCACTTCTATTGCTTCTGTATTTCTGACATTTCCGTTTTTATTTCCCCAATTACAGTTCCATCACAGTTTCTTTTTTGACAGCAAAACAACAACATTTAAAGCGTAGCGGGCGGCATAAAGCCGTTTCGTTAACTCCACTATTTATACGCCAGCTACGCTTTAAATATTGAGTCTACAACAGCATCAAAAAAGGTAACAGTGACGGCTCTATGGGAAGTAAATCAAAAACAAAAAAGATGAAATCATACAGAAACAATAAAACCGAAGCGATACAAAAGTTAAAAAATCAAAAAAAGGAAAACGCTCTGGATATAATAAGTAAATCAGTTTTAATAGCCTTATGGAAAAGGCAAAATCAAGTAGTAATATTTTAAATTTTTAAGTTATGAGTACATTAAGAAACAAAGTTCAATTGATCGGAAACATTGGTAATGAGCCAAAAATCACGAACCTTGAAAGCGGTAATAAGGTTGCCCGTTTTTCAATGGCAACCAATGAGTACTACCGAAACGCACAGGGGGAAAAGGTACAGTCAACCCAATGGCATTATGTGGTCGCTTGGGATAAGAAAGCGGACATTATCGAACAGTACACCCACAAGGGCAAAGAGATAGCCGTTGAGGGGAAATTGATTTCACGAAGCTATACGAATGAAATGGGTGTGAAATGCTATGTGACCGAAATTGTGGCCAGTGAAATTTTATTGTTGGGTTCCAAGAATGAAAGTGTTCCCGTCAATGAAATTGAAGTGGAAGAAACAACAGAGGAAAGTCCAAATGAGGGTGAAAAAGAAACCGCTACAGAAAATAAAAGTCCACGGACGAGAAGAACAGCAAACCGTAAGAATAACACGGAGAAAGTAGCTTAAATGCAGTAGTTTTTTAAAAAGTAAAGAGGGCGCACCCGCAAAAGTTCCGCCCTCTTTTTCATTATTAACGTAATACAGATAACAATGAGAGAGCAAGTTAACGAAATAAAGATTAGTTACAAAGACCGAATAAAATCCGATAAATGGATAAAGATAAAAGGGTCACAAAGTGCAGCGACCTTTATATATGATTATTGGGATAAAGACACCATTGAAGCCCACGAAAGTTTTAAGGTATTGTTACTGAACAATGGTAACAAGGTCAAGGGGGTATTTGAACTTTCAAAAGGGGGCATTACAGGTACGCCCGTTGACCTACGGTTATTACTAGCAGTCATATTAAAAAGCCTTGCCGTGGGAATTATTTTGACCCATAACCACCCGAGCGGGACACTTGTCCCAAGCGCATCCGATAAAAGCCTGACAAATAAGATAAAAGCTGCCACAGCCTTTTTTGACATCGTGGTTTTAGACCATATTATCATAACGCCCAATGCGGAATATTTCAGTTTTGCAGATGAAGGACTGTTGTAAAATTTGGGTTATGATTTATTTAAACTTCACAAATCTAGACGAGGAAACTCAGCAGTACTTGATACAGCTTTCAAAAAAAGATGTTGAGGACCGATACGGTAAAGAACTGAAAAAGTTTGCCGAAAGAAATAATTCGGATTACAACGATGTTTTAGAACAAGAAGCACAACGTAATCTATATTCCTATGATTACGTTTTCAATATTTAAACTATACAGATGGACAATTTGAAAGGGCAGTTTTACGACTGTCCTTTTTTCTTTGATGCATATTCAACAAAAAGGAATATCCCCTAAGAATACGCTAATATCCCTCCTTCAACTTTCTTAAAACCAATCCTTTTCACATCAAACCAAGAGCCAGCGAATACCTTGGTATTTGTATTGTTTTTCGTCCGTATGCGGGCGAAAAGGAATAGCAAGAGGGTAGCGCGCTAAAGCGACGCTACGAGTTTGATTTGCTGCGCAAAGGCCTATAAACACAGGTGTTTATATGGATTTCTTCAATATTGGAA
Source organism: Flagellimonas flava (assembly GCF_050617915.1). Classification (GTDB taxonomy): domain Bacteria; phylum Bacteroidota; class Bacteroidia; order Flavobacteriales; family Flavobacteriaceae; genus Flagellimonas; species Flagellimonas flava_A. The sequence goes on along the minus strand of NZ_JBODQE010000013.1, from coordinate 4,569 downwards.
ATATTGAGGGATTGTGACAAATCAAATGGGAAGCCCTATAAACAGGGAAAAATATTGTGACAATGGACGGATTCAAATCGATACGCTTTAAGGAAAGCACCGTGAAAAGGTTTAGGGTATTCTCCAAGAAAATGGCGAAATCCTATTCAGAGTGTTTGGAATCCATAATGGATTTTTTTGAGTGGCACGGGCTGAATCCATCCCAGAAATTCGCCAAAAGTATCGTTCAGGAAATACTTAAGAACCGAGCACGTACCGATACCTCCATCAAACGTAATGAGGCCACCATTGCCATTATCAGGGACATAGAAATCAACCAGACCAAGCCCAATAATGCAATGCTGCTTTCGCTTTTTGGTGAGAACATAAAGAACAAAAAGCCTGTGAGAAAAGAAAGGAAACGATTGGAAAAGGAAGCGGATAGTGCTGCTGAAATTGAGATCACCGTCCCCAAAATCCGATACGAAAGACTATCTGAAAAGATGCAAAATCTAGTCAGGGACTATGGACATATTTTGGGCAATGTGGAGCTGGTAAAAGGCAGTTTTGGAAAGGAATATTTACGATTGAACATCTCCAAATCCGAATTGGAAAAATTCAAAAGAATATTAAAAAACAATATGTAATGCACATCAATATCACACCTCAAAAGATTGGAGAAAACTTCGAGACCTATAACGGTAGTGTGACCGATTATGTCAACTACTTGGAAAAGGAAAATGAAGGGAAACATCCAGAATTACAGGAGCATTTCTTTGACCAAAACAACAATCAAATCAGTCCTGAAACTGTCATCTCTGAGATTGATGGGAACACCAAAAAATTGAAAAAACGTGACCCAAAGTTTTATTCCATAGTGGTGAGTCCAAGTGCCAAGGAACTCAAACATATCAATAATGACCCTGCCTTGCTTCGCAAGTATACCAGGGAGTTGATGAAGGATTATGCAGCTTCTTTTTATAGGGACAGAAAGGTTACCGTAGATGACATAAAGTACTATGCAAAAATTGAACACGAACGAACCTACAGGGGCTTCGAAAAAAAGGTGAAGGCCAATGAACCCTATCGGAAACGAATTGCAAAACTTAAGAACGACCTTGCTAAAATTAATAGGGGAGAACTAAAGGGAAGTGCCAGAAAAACACAGCGTGAAATTGATAAACTGATTGCGGAAGCTCCCTATAAAGTTAATGGCAAAATCTTGACCGAAGGAATGAAAAAAGAAGGAATGCAGACCCATATCCATATCATCGTCAGTCGAAAAGATGTTACCAATACCTATAGCCTTTCCCCAGATACACAGCATAAGGAAAACACCACAATTTTGAATGGGAAAGAGGTTAAACAGGGTTTTAATAAGACAAAATTTTTTGATGCTGCCGAGAAAAGATTTGACCAAACCTTTCAATTTGATAGGAACTTTATAGACAGGTACAGTAGCAAAAATCTGTTTCGAAAAGACCCTGTAAAGTTCTTTGCACTAGTCGCCCAATTGCCAACCAATGAGCGGGAATTGACGATAAAGGCCTTGCATAAGATTGGAATACCGACAAGCAAAAAATCTGCTTTCTATACAATGTTGCACAAGGCTGGGCTGAATGTTCCAAGCATTCCCACCAATAAGGTGCAACTCGCCATCAAAGCATTCAACAAACTCAAAAAAGGATTGGATAGGGCCATTCAATCAGGCTCTATAGGTGTATAAGATAAGAACAAGTATTATGGAAAATGTAGGTCTTTTTATTGTGATTTTGGTTTCAGTTTTGGTACTGGAAGTTCTTCTCATCCGATTCCTTAGAAAAGGGTTTTATATCGTATTGATACTTTTAATAGTGGCTGCATTGTTGCTCAAAAACAATGTCCCTTTCCATCAATTTCTAAAGCTGGTTTTATATGGAGGATTGCCGCTTTTGTTTACGGCCATTCTATTGTTTGTTTTTGTGGCCGAAGAAGAAACGAAAAGCAATATCAATGAAAAATACAGGGTCATCTTAGATACAAAAGGGTATCGATTGAAATTGGATAACATCCGTCGCGGTATATCGATAATTGGTTCGGCTGGAAGCGGAAAGACCGAAAGTGTGGTGTACAATCTGTTCGGCCATTTAAGCAAGTTTGGCTTTTGTGGGGTGATGCACGATTACAAGAATTTTGAGATTACCGAAATGGCCTATCCCATCTTTACGCAAACGGACAGGCAGTTTTATACCATTTCCTTTGACCCGATATATAACAGGGTAAACCCTATAGCACCCCATTATATTCCCGATGAAGAAAGTGTTCACGAAATCTCCCGTGTCCTTCTGGAAAACCTGTTGGAGTTAAAAGAATCAGGAAGTACGGGAACATCAAAATTTTTCAATGATGCCGTGGAAGGGCTTATTGGGGGATTGATTTGGCGGTTGAAGGAGAACTACCCCGATTATTGCACCATACCCCATATGATTGCCCTATACCAACATCTGACCACAGAAGAACTGGTGGATTTTCTAAGCGCCAATGTGACGGCTAAGGCAATGGCGGATGCCTTTATCTCTGGAGTGGATTCCGACCGACAGACCGCTGGTGTGAAAAGTACTTTGGCGAATGCCTTCAAAAAAATAAGTACAAAAAAGATATTTATGGTGTTATCGGCGGATGAAGTGCCGTTAGGTATCAACCATACCGATACCCCTTCCATAATTTCAGTGGTCAACAACCCTAAAAAGGAAACTTCGTTATCCCCCGTGATTGCCACCATCATACATTCGATTACGAAGCAAATGAGCGAACGCAATCGACTTTCTTCTTTTCTGTTGATGGAAGAGGCTGCAACGCTAAGACTCTTGAATATGCATCGCATTCCAGCCACCTTAAGGAGCTATGATATTATAACGATTTACGTACTTCAGGATAAGATACAGAATGATATGATGTATGGCGATAAGGCGAGCAAAGCCATTTTGAGCAATCTTTCATATCAATTTTTTGGCAAGGCAAACGACCCTGATACCGCTAAATATTACGAAAGGTTCTTTGAGATTGTAAAGAAAGAGACCAGAAGCGTGAGCAAAGGACATTCCCTGAATTTTGATACTAGAATTACCCAAGGGGAAAAGGAGGTCGCCAAAAGACGCGCTGATGCTTTTTATGGTTTAAAACAGGGAGAGTTCGTTGTATTCTTCGATGGTAAGGATAAAAAAGTACGGTTTAAAATGCCCGTCATTGAGAGAAAACTTCCAGAACCTATCCAAATCACGGAACAGGAATTAAAGGCAAACTTTGATAAAATCCATCGGGAAGCACAGTCCATATTTGATTCCTAAACGGCGTAGGTACTTGTAACATTGGTATAAAGGCACAATTCTTGATGTAAATTCTTAAAAAAAAGAATTCAATGAATTGGTTATAAGATGCATAGAAGTAAACAACCTCCCTACATAAATAGGCCATTCAATTTATACAAAATGGGGATGTATGGAAAAGAAAATACTAGCTCAAGAATTATTGAATGAACTGGAAAGCATTCATTCAACGACACTGGACATTATCAAACAAGCCGACCTATCCATCGTGCTCTGCAGAAACCTATTGTCCAAATTCAAAAAAATGGTGCTTGAAAATGGTTGCGAAGACCCAAGTCAGGAGATAGAGTTTTTTAAAGAGACCAAGCAGATTCCCTTATCCAATCTGATTTATTTCTCTGACTTAAGGTCATTTGAAGCTCAGTTTCCCAAAGGAAATAAGACGGTCCAAAAGCAAGCCGTTGTCAAGAAGATAAACAAGCTCAACAGGTTCTTTACAGTCAATATGGACTTCAACCAGTATATAGAGCAGGGGAGGATGTATTTGGATGACCGTTATTTTACCAGGGCCTATTTCAATAAGTTCAATGTCACCACTTCAAAATACTACTATCGTGACCCCGATTTTAGTACCTCCCACGATTTGCTTTTGGCCAAACTGTTGGCCAATAAAAGATTGATCAAGTACCTAGAGGAACGATTAAGGAATCTGAACAGGCGTAATGGTGCAAAGGTGAAAAACGTTTTGAAGGGGTTCCAGTGGACATCTTCCAAAGCTGCTTTGGTCGAACTTATCTATGCACTTAATCACACGAGGTCTATCAACAATGGAAACATTGAATTGAAAGAAATCGTTACCCGGTTTCAGGAGATTTTCGATTTTGATCTAAAGGATTTCTATAAGACCTACTCTGAAATCAAGGCAAGAAAAAAGAGCCGTACCAAGTTTTTGGATGAGCTATCCGCTAGTTTGTTGTTCCGAATGGACAAGGAGGATATTTGATTACTTGCCACATTTTCAATGGTTTAAAAACCTCTGGAATGTCGCATATTTATTAGGGTTTAAGTTGTTTTGCATTTTTGGTTTGTCTATCTTTGCCTAGAATTTAACACAAGTTAAATCAAGAAAATCGGGAACAATTCGGGAACAAGATTTAAAAAAATACCCTAAAGTTCGGTTTTTGAAGGAATTAGGTGGAAAGGTTGTCATCCTGCCACCCCGACGAACCGCCTTTTGGCGGTCTTCATTACCCTGCTAATTTATTGATTAGCAGGGTTTTTCATT
>NZ_JBODQE010000012.1:0-66897 GCF_050617915.1 Flagellimonas flava | reverse complement strand
CACTATGCTCACTTTGGTCCGCCGCGGGTGGCTCACTTTGACCCGCCGAAGGTGGTATACTATGCCCGTTTTTTGCACCCTTGTCCAAAGAAATCAAATACATAAAAAACTATATTGAGCTGGAGCGGATCAGACATGGGTATCAATTGAATTGTGATATCCAGACCGAGGGACAATTGGATGATGTGAAACTTCCGCCCTTGCTGTTTTTACCTTTCGTGGAAAATTGTTTTAAACATGGGCAATTAAGTGATGGTAGTATTTGGATTAAAATGAAATATGAAAGGCAGGGCGATTTACTGATTTTTTATTTGACCAATGAATTTGATCCCGCTGAGACAGAGAAAACCAAGGATGGCATTGGAATTGCCAATACCAGACGAAGACTTGAACTTTTATACGGAGAAACCTATGAACTTCAGACGTATCCAGAGAACAATCAATACCATGTTATATTAAAAATACCTTTGGGATGAAAATCAATTGCTTGATTATAGACGATGAGCCTTTGGCTATCAGTATTTTGGAGTCCTACATCAAAAAACTGGACAATGTTTGCGTGGTAAATACCTATACCAAGGCCACGGATGCGCTTTCCGACTTGGAACATGAAGAGATTGACGTAATATTCCTGGACATCAACATGCCCCATTTAAGTGGACTTGAATTTCTTGGAAGTATGCAAAAACAACCGCTGGTCGTGATTACCACGGCCTACAGGGAATACGCCTTGGAAAGTTATGAGTTCAATGTGGTTGATTATTTGGTAAAGCCCATTCGTTTGGAGCGGTTTATGAAAGCCGTGAATAAGGTTTCTGAAAGGCTGATGGCCAGAAAGCACAGCACAACGGGTAGAAGAGAGGCTGAGAACACCTATTTTTTTATTCGGGCCAACAAGAAGATGGTGAAGATTTTGTTCAAGGACATACTATTCATTGAAAGCTTGAAAGATTACATCAAAATAAACACATTATCAGGACATTACATTGTGTACCAATCCTTGTCTGGGATTATTGCTGAACTACCAAAATGCAATTTTCTTAGGGTTCATAAATCCTATGTGGTTGCTATTGACAAAGTCATGTCCATGGAAAGACATAATGTAGAAGTTGGCACCAAGAATATTCCCATAGGCCGTAGCTATCTTAAAATTGCGAAGGAACGGATTTTGGCGGATCATGTTTTCAATCTAAAAAATGAAAACTCGAACTCCATTTAAAACAGTTCTTATAAGTTTTTAAGGAGAAGGGTCACAAGTAGAACCAGAACGGAATTATCCGGGATATGATTCTTGAAAAACGCATACGCCCTTTTCATTTGTGTTTTGACGGTATTGATGGAAATATCGTTCTCCTTTGCAATCTCTGAATAACTCATGTTATAGGCCACGTAGGAAATAAAAATTTCCCTTCTAGCCGTTGGTAGTTTATCAAGCAATTCCCTGAGTCGTTGTTCGTTGGAAATTTTAGTGGCCAAAGCAAAGGGTTCCTCAAACTCCCTAGGGTTCAAGTTTTTTAGGATATCCACTTTCCGTTTTTTCTTTTCAATATGTTGGATGCTCAGGTTTTTTACAGCTCTAGTGGCATAGGTTTTAAAAGTGCCCCTAACCGCTATTTCTTTTTCTTTTTGGCAGTACCAGACAAAGAAATCCTGCACAATATCCTTGGCAATGTCTCTATCGCCCACAACGCCAAAAGCCACTAATGCCAGATAGGCATAATGCTCTCGGAACAGGCCTTCCAATGCTTCTTCTTTTTGAGTAGTAGTCTTCAATTTCCTGGTTATTTACAAGATGTAAATGCTTACAGGGTTAGTGCTTCAAAAGTTAAATTTATACTTTTTTGTCAAAATCAAACCTCAAAAAATGGTGATTGTTCAAAAAAAGCATCAAATGTTGTCACCCTAAAATAACATTTCCTTAACAATATATATAGAACACTATATTATGTCCCATTCGGAAAAATTTATAGCGGCCTTAAGACAAATTCAAAAAAATGGGCAGGTAAATCCTGAACTCAACTCATCTCTAAATGCCGAGGAAAAGGAACTTTTAGAAAATCTTTTGCAAAAAGGTTTGGTAGACGAATCCTTGAAGTTTTTGGACCAGTTGGACATTGACAACGATTGGAACTTGGTTAAGAAACGTTTGCAGACCATAAAGCCTATTCGTTCCATTGCTCCTTCGATTTTAAAATATGCTGCCATCTTAATTGGTCTTATAACCGCAACGTATTTCCTGTATAACGCAAACCTTAATACAACTGAGGATTCCAATCCGGCGGATGTTATTACCCTAAAAATAGGAGGAGAGGATGTAAAGGTTATAGACCAAGGCGAAAATCAGGAAATTGTTGCCGCCAACGGCTTGGTGGTGGGCACCCAAAAAGGGGATATTTTGATTTACGACCAAAACGATGAGATTGAGGAATTGATCTATAACGAATTGGCCGTACCCTACGGTAAAATCTTCAATCTTGAATTATCGGATGGTACCATTGTACACCTAAATGCCGGTAGTAGCATAAGGTATCCCATCAACTTTATCAAAAATCACAATCGGGAGGTCTTCCTTAATGGCGAAGCCTATTTTAAGGTGGCCAAGGATGCTGATCATCCGTTTATTGTTAGTGCGGGAGAAGTGGCTGTGGAAGTTTTGGGAACGGAATTCAATGTATCCTCATATGAGGAGGATTCGGAAATAAACACGGTTTTGGTAGAAGGTTCCGTTCGTATGCGCGACGCGTCCATTTCGGGCCAAAACCTTATTCTGGAACCTGGCTTCAAAGGAGCCTTTAATAAGTCCGATCATACCATTGGCAAAGCAGCTGTGGATTTGGATCTGCATACAAGTTGGGTCAAGGGGGAGTTGGTATTTAGAAAATCTGAGTTCAACAGTATGATCAGAAAGATTGAACGCAGATACAACGTTACCATAACCAACAACAAGGAAGAACTAAACCAAAAGAAATTCAATGCAAGATTTCATGTGGATATAGAAAGCATACACGATGTAATGCAATCCATTAGCAATGTAACTCCTTTTGAATATACCATAGAAGCTAACGAAAACGTGATAATTAATTAACTAAACTAACTAAACTCTAAATGCCTATGAAATGAAGAAACCGTAAAACCAAAAAAATCGGAAAATGGTTGCAACATCTTCCGATTTATGAAATGGACTAAATAATCTCAGTTCAAAAATTATTTAATAACCAAAACAAAAATATGAAAAAATGCCATAAAGGCAGTAGATTCAGCATTCCACTGCCTAAAATTGATTTAAAAATGAAACTTACAACCTTTCTACTTCTAGTTTCATTGTTGAAGATCCATGCAAGTTCGTATTCGCAGAACACCAAATTGACCTTAAAACTAGACAATGTAACTGTTGAGCAAGTTTTTGACGAAATCGAATCCATGTCCGAATTTCGATTCTTGTTTGAAAGTGAGCAGCTCAACTTGGACCGGAAAGTAAGCCTGGATGTTGAAAGTAAGGACATCAGGCATATACTTAGATTGCTTTTCAACAACACCAATGTTAAATATAGGACCCTCAACCGTCAGATATTGCTTTCTCGTAAAAAGCGCGATGGGATATCAAGTTTGGATACCAATGCCGAAACCGATGACGAAGAAATCGAACAGCGGCAAATAAATGGTAAAGTTGTGGACTCAAATGGCGTTCCGCTAGCAGGGGCAAGTGTTGTTGAGAAAGGTACCGTTAATGGTGCACAAACAGACTTTGATGGCAATTATAACTTGGAAGTTGCAAATGATGATGCAATTCTTGTCATTTCCTATATAGGTTTTGCAACCAAGGAGGTTTCCGTAGGTCAACAAACAACCATTAATGTCACACTTTCAGAAAGTACAGCTGGCCTTGAGGAGGTAGTTGTGGTGGGGTATGGTGCCCAAAGGAAGAGTGATGTAACAGGAGCCATAACATCCGTTTCTGGAGATGATGTCAATATTACCAAGGAAAGTAATGCGCTGAACGCGTTGGCGGGTAAGGCAGCCGGTGTGGATGTAAGCTTTGATAGCAACCAGCCGGGTAGTTCTCCCAGTATTTTGATTCGGGGTAGAAGCTCCCTTAATTTCTCCAACCAGCCTTTGTTCGTTGTGGACGGGATTCCTGTTTCTGGAGACCTAAGCGATTTCAACCCAAATGATATTCAATCCATAGAAATATTAAAGGATGCCTCATCAGCAGCTATTTACGGTGCTCGAGGTGCCAATGGTGTGGTCCTGATTACCACAAAAAGGGGTAAAGCCGGTAAGGCACAGATTTCCTATGAGTCCTATATCGGATTTTCGGAGCCCTATGAAAACATTGATTTGATGGATTCAGATCAGTGGGTGGCCATGCGATTGGAGTCCCAACGGGCCGCGAGCGAGCAAGAACAAGGTTTGGCCCCAGGAACGTTACCAATCCCAACCTTGGCAGATGGTTTGGAGGCAGGACAATTGGAGGCCTTTCAGGCTGGAATTAACACCAATTTCCAAGACCTTATTTTTCAGAATGGACTACAACAGAATCACCAAATTGGAGTTTCCGGTGGTTCCGAGAAAGTTCGCTACAATGTTTCGTTGAACTATTTCCAACAAGAGGGAATCGTAAAAAATGCGGAATATGAAAGGTTGACCATGCGGACCAACCTTGATATGAATGTTACGGATAAATTAAAGGTAGGACTTTCACAACAGATTTCCTTTGCGGATAGGGATGACCTGAATGATGGAAGCACCCTTAATTTCATCTTTAGAAATTCACCGCTGACCCGACCTTTTGAGGAAGATGGGGTTACACCTACCACGGACCCATTGGACGATGGCCTGATTTGGAATCCATTGAACGACTTTGTAGCTGGAAACTATGTTGACAACAACAAGACCTTCAGGTATTTTGCCAACATCTTCGGAACCTATCAATTTAATGACCATTTAAAGTACACGCTTAATATCGGTCCTGAGTTTCGCATCGATAGGAACAATGATTTCAGGGGTACCCTTAGTTCCGTTAACCGAGGTGGACTGAATACGGCACAAAAGGATCTTAGAAACACCACATCCTTCACTATAGAGAACTTGGTGAACTACAATAACACCTTTAACGAGGTTCACACCTTGGATGCCACATTCCTTTTTAGTGCCCAGGACATTAAGGACGATTTCACCACTTTGGCCGTTAGGGATTTACCATCCGAGTCGCAAACCTTCAATAATCTGGGAGATGCATCCGAAGTGACCAACAGGGATAGCTCTTTGGATACGGAGCGGTGGACTTCCTTTATGGCAAGATTCAATTATTCGTACAAGAGCAAATATCTGTTTACCCTTACAGGAAGATACGACGGATCTTCCAAGCTTGCCGAAGGAAACAAGTGGGGCTTCTTCCCTTCAGGCTCCTTTGCCTGGAGAGTGAGTCAGGAAGATTTTCTACAAGAATCCAAGACCATAAGCAATTTAAAATTGCGTTTGGGCTATGGTACGGTAGGACGGAACCCCATTGACCCTTTTAGTACGTTGGGTGGACTTTCAAGAACCGAAGGATCATTTAGTGATAGTCCAGCTTTTGGATTTAGACCCAATGAAATTGCAAACCCTGACCTGAAATGGGAAATTACCACCACCTTTGATGCTGGAATTGATTTTGGATTTTATAACAATAGAATCTCTGGTTCCATAGATTACTATGTAGGTAATACCTCCGATTTATTATTGGAAAGAACCATCCCAATCACATCTGGATTTAACTCCGTTCTTCAGAATGTAGGGGAAACCAAAAACCAGGGTATCGAGGTTGTTTTGAGTACAGTAAACGTACAAACCGAAGATTTCACATGGAGCACTGATTTCAATTTCTCCAGAAACCGAAGTGAAATAGTTAGCCTATTACAAGGTCAAGGAGACGATGTGGGCAACCGTTGGTTTATTGGAGATCAACTGAGTGTTTTCTACGATAGGGTGTTTGATGGAATCTGGCAATTGGATGAAACTGCTCTGGCAGGATCGTTTCAAAGGGTTCCTGGGGACATTAAATTGGCAGATTTGAATGGCGATGGTGTCTTAAATGATGACGACAGGAAAATTATTGGTTATCAAGACCCGCAATGGATTGGCGGTCTAACCAGTAACATAAACTATAAAGGTTGGGATTTTACCGTTGCTCTTTTAACAAGGCAGGGACATACCATAAGATCACAAGCATTTGGAAACAACAATTCGTTGTTTGGAAGATACAACAATGTGGATGTGAATTATTGGACTCCTGAAAATTCAAGCAATTCCATCCCAAGACCCAATGCCAATCAGGAATCTCCCAAAGATGCCGGAGTGTTGAACTATTTTGATGGATCGTATGTAAGGGTGAGGAACATTTCCTTGGGATACAACTTTAATGAGACATTTCTCGATAAAATAGGTTTGCAGAGACTGAGGTTCTATGTTACCGCCCAGAATCCATTTTTATTTACCTCTAGTGAGTTGATAGACGGAATTGATCCAGATGTTGCGAATAGTGGCCCAACTTCAAATTTCCCAGGCCGAAACTATTTGCCAAGTCCGAGAACATTCATCTTTGGACTGAGCACAACATTCTAAATAACAAAACCTAAAAAGAAATGAAAAATATAAAAGCAATCTTATTAATAATCGCCTCGTGCCTTTTTTCCTGTGATGATTATTTAGAGGAGGAGTTGACAGGCGGCATCACTGCTGATGGAATTTATTCGACTCCTGAAGGGATTCATTTTGGTTTGAATGCCACTTACGCTGCCTTTACCTCCTTAATGGGTAATGATAATGGCGGAGATAGCAGAGAAAATGGATGGACTTTGTTAACCCTCGGAACCGATACCTATACTAACGGGTCTGATGGAGGAAACAAATCCTTTAATAGATACGATACAGACCTGAATGCCAGCGCTGGTATTTTACAGGCTGCTTGGGAGGAATTGTATGTAGGAATCAATACCGCCAACACCGTGATCAATAGAGCCCCTGAAATCATTGAGGATGCAGGGGAACTAAATCAAATATTGGCAGAAGCCAGATTTTTGAGAGGGTACTATTATTTCTGGTTGGTGCGTCACTGGGGAGCCGTTCATTATTCGGCCGACGAAACCACGGGAGTGGAAAGCGAGGCCAACAGAACCCCGGTTCCAGAAATGTATTCCAGAATATTGGAGGATATGGAATTTGCAGAACAAACCTTACCGGCTGTCCAAAATGACCAAGGAAGACCTACGTCTTGGGCTGCAAAAATGGCCTTGGCCGAAATTCATTTGACCCAGGGGAATTATGATCAAGCTGCCCAGTTATCCGAAGAAGTAATCAATAGTGGGGCTTTTTCGTTGGTTAGACCTGTTGAGGATTTATGGAACCTGGATACCAATGAGAACAATAGTGAGTTGATTTTTTCCTTTCAATATGCGGATGATCCAAATTTTGATGGTTCCGGAAATCCAGCACACCTATTTTTCCTGATGGAGTATGATAAACTGGATGGGATGAAAAGGGATATTGCCAATGGAAGACCATGGAAAAGGTTCAAGCCAACCGACTATTTGCTGAATCTTTATGACATGGAAGATGAACGCTATGATGCAAGTTTTACATCGGTTTATTTTTCCAACAATCCAGACACCGCCCCTCCAGGGGTTATGGAAGGTGACACGGTGGTATGGCTTCCAAGAACGCCCTTGAGTCAAGCTGAAAAGGATACCAGACCGTTCTCAAGTCAGATATATAATCAGGACGAATTGACCGAGCGGATCTTCCCAACTTCCAGAAAATGGGAGCAACCCAATAGGGCATCCGTGAACCAGCCAGAGGGAAGTCGGGATTTTATTGTATACCGTTTGGCGGAGGCCTACTTGATAGCGTCCGAGGCCAATGCACTTAAATCGGCGCCAGACCAAACCAAGGCACTCCAATATTTGAATGAAGTACGAATGAGGGCATACAACGTGGACAATGTAGCTGCATTACCTCCCATTGCTGCTGTGGATTTGGATGTGATTTTGGAAGAACGTGCCAAGGAATTTGCAGCAGAAGGTAAACGTTGGTTCGATTTGGTAAGAACAGGTAAACTCGTGGAACGCGTTCAGATGCATAATGCTGGGGGAGCACCCAATATCCAGGATTATCACGCATTAAGGCCCATTCCACTGACCCAGATAGATAGATCATCAAACGACTATCCGCAAAATCCAGGGTATTAAAGATAATTGGCTTTTGAGTTAATTAGTTAGTTTTAAGTTTGGACATGCCCTTTTCTTGGATAAAGAAAAGGGCTTTGTCAATTTAATATCAATAAAGATTTTATGTTTAGGCGTCCATCAACATTTCGTTCTCTATTGTGGCTATTTGTGATTGCGATAATCGGTTGTACTTCCACAGAAAGCCCAAAAGAGGCCAATACCGTTTTGTTCCAAAAGTTGGATAGCGATTTTACCGGGATTGACTTCACTAATAGGATAACGGAACGCTTTGAGTATTTTGAAAACTTCAGCTATGCCTACAACGGAGGCGGGGTGGCCATAGGGGACATCAATAATGATGGCTTGCAAGACGTTTTCTTTTCTGGTAACGAGGTGGAGGACAGGTTATACTTGAATAAGGGAGGATTAAGGTTTGAGGATGTCACCCAAAAAGCCAACATCAAACCTCATTCAGGATGGAGTAATGGCGTCTCCATGGTGGACATTAATTCAGACGGGTTTTTGGATATTTATGTATGCCGTGGCGGATGGCAGGATTCCGATGTAAATCGAGGGAATCTGCTATACATCAATCAAGGTGATGGTACGTTCAAGGAACAAGCTTCCAATTTTGGGGTGGCGGATATTGGATATTCCACCCAAGCGGTTTTCTTTGATTTTGACAGGGATAGTGATCTGGACCTTTATGTGGTCAACAGGCCCAACCAATTTATGCTTCCACTAGCAGAAGTTCTTAAAAACAAGCAACAACCCAGCGATTACAATCGGGATAAATTGTACAGCAATGACAACGGAAAATATGTTGAAATTGGCAAGGATGTAGGGTTGGCCCATAATTTTGGGTATGGCCTTGGGGTAGTGGCCTCAGACGTCAATGGTGATGGCTTCACTGATATTTATGTGGCCAACGACTTTGATGAGGACGACTATTTGTACATCAATCGGGGTGGGAAGTACTTGGAGGAACAGATCAAACAAGCCACCAAGCACATATCCCTTTATTCCATGGGCGTGGATATCATGGACATCAACAACGACGGTTTGGAGGACATTTTTGTCACGGAAATGCTTCCATCTGACCATAAACGGGCCAAACAGTCCATGCCTTCCATGGATGTAGAGGGCTTTAACCAATTATTGGATTTGGGTTTCCATCACCAATACATGCATAATATGCTTCATCTAAACCAGGGTAAGACCAGGTTCAGTGAAGTGGGTAAGTTGAGTGGTATTGACAAGACGGATTGGAGCTGGGCAGGTCTAGCTTCGGATTTTGACAATGATGGTTATAAAGATCTGTTGGTCACCAATGGATACAAAAGGGATATTTTTGATAAGGATATTGAAAAGCGCCTTACCAAATTCTTTGAGCAAAACGGCCCCAAATTCCAATCTGCGGAAGAATTGATTGCCCAAAAGAGTGAGGAAATTATCAATTTGTACAAACCGATAAAGGAAGTCAATTACCTCTATAAGAATTTGGGAGAACTCAACTTTAAGGATGTTTCAAGTGATTGGGGCTTTAAGGAAAAGAGTTTTTCAAACGGGGCAGCGGTGGCCGACTTGGACAATGATGGGGATTTAGACATGGTCATCAATAATTTGGATGATGAAGCCTTTGTGTTTCAGAATACCAGTTCCGATTCCAATGCCGGGAATTATCTAAAAATCAAACTAAAAGGGCCGCAAAACAATGTCACTGGTTTAGGGACGAAGATCACCTTGAAGATTGGAAAAGAACTGCAGTATCAAGAATTTAAGACCGTAAGGGGTTACCTATCCTCACATGAACCCATAGTCCATTTTGGATTGGGAAAAAATAGACTTATAGATTCCTTGACCGTAAGATGGCCAGATGGTATGGAACAGACCTTGGAATATGTAAACCACAACCAGACCATCACTTTGAATTATCAAGACGCCGGGGATACTTCAAGACAAAAAAGGATAGAAACTCCCCAACTTTTTGAAACCAACGGACAGCTTTTTGGATTGGATTTTGAACATAGGGAGAATGTATACAATGACTTTGCCAAGGAAGTGCTCCTACCACATAGATACTCCCAGCTTGGTCCTGCATTAGCCACTACGGATATCAACAATGACGGACTGGACGATGTGTATGTTGGTGGAGCCATGGGTCAGGAAGGACAGATGTTTGTCCAACAGAAAAATGGGGAATTCTTGTCAATTGATGGTCCTTGGAAGGGAAATAAGGAAAGTGAAGAAGTTTCGGCTGTATTTTTTGATTTCAACAATGACGGGTTAGATGATTTGTACGTGGTCAACGGTGGGAATGAAACTCTTAATGGAACTGCAACTTTAAAAGACAGATTGTATCTGAATCGAGGAAATGGAAATTTCACAGATTCATCAGAACTTATTCCAGATAATGCCTTTAGTGGGGGAAGGGCAACACCCTGTGATTATGATGGGGACGGGGATTTGGACTTGTTTGTCGCTGGTCGACTGATCCCACAAAAATACCCCATGCCCGCATCCTCTTATCTCTATGAAAATAAAAAAGGAAAACTCGTGGATGTAACCGATAGCAAGGCCATTGGACTAATGGATTTGGGATTGGTAACCGACGCGGTCTGGATGGACTATGATAACGACCAGGACAAAGATTTATTAGTGGTAGGGGAGTGGATGCCTCTTACCTTATTTGAGAACGAACAGGGTTTTTTTAAAAAATTGAACCCTGAACAATTGGGCTTTGAAAATACAGAAGGCTGGTGGTATTCCATTGAAGTGGCGGATTTCAACAAGGATGGGCATATGGACATTATTGCTGGAAATTTGGGATTAAATTATAAATATAGAGCTTCTATTGAATCCCCGTTCATGGTATTCGGTTCCGACTTTGATAAAAATGGTAGGAATGATATCATTTTGGGATTTGAGGCTGATGACAAAGTATATCCAGTAAGGGGTAAGGAGTGTTCCTCGCAGCAAATGCCCTATCTAAAGCACAAGTTTAAGACCTACAAAGATTTTAGTGGGGCCACGGTCTTGGATATGGTAGGCAAAAAAAGCTTGGAGGAATCCGTGCAACTTAAGGCAAACACCTTTGCAACTACCTATTTTCAAAATAAGGGGGATGGCACCTTTAAATCAACCAAACTTCCAAACTTGGCCCAATTCTCGTCCGTAAACGATATTCAGGTTGACGATTTTGACTCCGATGGCAATCTTGACGTGATTTTGGCTGGAAACCTATACACTTCTGAAGTGGAAACACCTAGAAACGATGCCAGTTTTGGTACATTCCTAAAAGGAAATGGACAAGGGGATTTTTACCCGTTGTATCCCTATCAAAGTGGGCTTTATATGGATGGGGATGTCAAAGGATTGGCAAGGATTAACGTTACTGGGGAAGAATTCCTACTGGTTGCCAATAATGATAGTGTCTTGAAGCTGATCAAACTGAATATGGGAGTGCGCTAAGGGTACACCGAAACTAGTATTTGCTTCGTATTTGTTTATTACGAATCTTTTCGTATGTTTGTTACGAAATTATTCGTAGATGAAAGCATACACCAATAAAGAATTAGAGATTTTACTTGTTCTTTGGGATTTGAAAGAAGCTTCGGTACAGCAGGTCCATGAAGCTTTGGACTCCAATAAAGGATACACGACCACTCTTAAATTAATGCAGATCATGTTTGATAAAGGTCTGTTGGCAAGAGAGAAGGAGGGGAAGAAGCATGTCTACCGGGCCAATATTGAAAAGCAAGTGGCACAGAGCAATGGTATGCGGAATATGATCCAAAATCTTTTTGGGGGCTCTACCTTAGGCTTTGCACAAAGTTTTCTGGGTAATGCCAAGCCCACCAAAAAGGAGTTGGATGCCATTAAGGCCATGATCAAACAAATGGAGAAGGATGCTTGACTTGGATTTCACAAGACTGCTCGGTTTTTTGATTGATTCCCTCTGGATTGGAGCCGCATCTTGGTTGCTTTTGATCATCTTCCTAAGGTTGATTCACCCAAAACATAGTAACCTTAGGTATTACCTTTCCCTGGCCGTTTTCTTTGGTTTTTTTGTTGTCCTTTCATTATCGTTTTTCACAAGTGATTCCATTTACAATTTATGGTTGAAACCCAGAGTAATTGTTGTCTTGACAGACTGGAAAAATCACCAATATGGCCTGGGCATTTGGGAACGTATGCAGGTTTTTATGTTGGATAACACGCATTGGTTCATTGGACTTTGGTTGATGGGAATACTGTTCTTTGGTTCCAAAATAATAATGCACAAAAACCAGCTTAAAATTCAGACAAGCGTGGAACTCAATTATCAACTTGAATCTTTGGTTAGCAACTTGGCCCAAAAGCTCAATATCAAAAAAAAGGTTGACCTAAACATTATCCATAATATTAGCCATCCGTTTACCATGGGGCATTGGAAGCCCATTATCTATTTTCCGTTGGAGGCGCTTACCGGGTTCAGTAGAATGGAACTGGAAATCATTTTAATGCATGAATTGGTGCATATTAAAAGAAATGATTACCTGATCAATTTATTTCAGGTGTTCTTGGAGGTGATGTTCTTTTTTAATCCCTTTGTTAGGCATATGTCCTCAATGGTCAAAAATGAAAGGGAGTCCTCCTGCGACCTAATGGTAATTAGCAAAGGATATGACAAAGTGGATTATGCCAAAACTTTGGAACGATCATATCAATTGCATTACCGTCTGGCCTTGGCTTTTGGCGACCGTAATGTTTTGTCCCGTGTCAAATCCTTGACCACCTTTCATTTGGGAGAGAGCGGATATCAAAAAAAGTACAAGTTTATTTTTTCCTCCTTGGTTTTGTTCTTTGTTGTTATTTCCCTAGGCTTTGGTACCATGGCCAAAAAGAATCTTGCTCCCAATGTAATAACAAAGGGCACTAAAGTCTACCCCTGGTTTTATATTGAGGATAATGGAGATATGGTTTTTCATCCTGATGAACACCGTGAATGGCACATCCATAACGATGGTACACAAGACTTTTACAAAGATGGTGTGTTGCGGAACGATGAATTGGCGGACAACTTTGAATACAAAGAGACGGACAAGGGAGATATCATTGAGATTGTTTATAAGGATAAATTACTGAACCAGGAACACATGGCTCGGAGGACAAAGGATCCCGAGCAATGGAATCAATTTCTTCAAGAAGTTTTGGAAAACCATGGCGCAGGGAAACCCATTACTGAAGAAGCTTTCAATACTTCCTTTAGAATGACGCCATTTGGGGGAATCTATGTTTCCGGGATAAAGGTACCGGCAAACGAGGTAGCTTATTACAAGAGAAAATATCCTGATGCCATGCCCTTGTTAAAACCCATGCATTCCAAAGAAAGCCAGGAATTTCTTGGAGAAATGATTCGCGAGTTACAGGGAGATGGTCTGGTACATCACAAATTTGATTCCGTTCAAGTTGTATTTCGCATTTTGGAAAATCAAGAATTGATGCTCAACCAAAAAAAATTGTCCAAAAAACACTCTAGCAAGTATTTGATTTTTCTAGAAGAATTTAGTCAGGGATTACTATACGACCGGCAAGTGTATTATCTAAAATAGTTTATTCATCAATTAAAAAACTACAGACATGAGATTTGTATTTCTATTAATCGCTCTTTTAGCATTGGGCTGTTCCGAAAAAATCAAAACCGATGACGAATCTGGATATGTGATCAATGGTCAGCTAGCCCATTTTAAGGATAGTACGATGCTGCTCTTGGATGATCTCTTCCTATCAAAAACCATCGACAGTGTTTTAGTGGTCAATAATAGTTTTACGCTGAAGGGAAAGGTAGAAGAAACAGGTCGCTACCTGCTTAAAACAAAATATGACCCGGCAAATCCAGAGTGGTCCTTTAAGTATTTATTTTTCTGGATTGATAATTCAGACATAACCATCAAAGGAGATTATGAGAACTTTAGATATTCCAAAGTAGAAGGGTCCAAAATCCACGAACTGGCTTGGGAATTTTCGTCTCCCCGTGCAGATTTGGACAAGAAACGGGAAAAACTGGTGGATTCCATCCAGGCAAATTTAGGAGATAGAGATAGCTTGAGAGCTCAAATATTTCAAATTGATAGTATAACCAGTGCTATGTCCATGGAATTTGTCAGACAAAAGCCTAACAATCTAGTGAGCTTGGAACAGCTAACCTTTATCAACAATAAATTCTCTAAAGATGAGCTGGGAAAAATCTATGATGGACTGGATGAGGAACTTAAGCAAAGTGCCAATGGCCTAGCATTAAAAAACTACATTGCCATTGATAAAATTGTAGAAGAAGGAGATAAGATGGTTTCAATGACTGGAGAAAATTTAGAGGGTGAAAGAATAGACCTTTCCAGCATCATTCCTCAAAACGAGTACACCATTCTCGATTTCTGGGCAGCCGGTTGTGGCCCGTGCCGTTGGCAGAGCAAACAGTATGCAGAGCTCTATGAAAAATATCGGGAGAAGGGATTGGAAATAGTTAGTTTTTCCCTAGACAAAAACAGGAGTCATTGGGAAGATGCCTCCAAAGAGGACAATATCACCTGGATAAACATGTCCGATCTAAAAGGAATTACTGGCATAGCGCCAATGTCCTACGGCATAAGGGGTATCCCTAATAGTTTTTTAATAGATAAAAATGGAATTGTGGTAGCCGAATTTTACGGTTATGACAAGGACAAACTGCCTTTTGCTGATGAATTGACGGCTTTTTTTGACACCGACACCAACAATTAGCATGGATGCCATAAGATAAAAGACGTTTAAGCTTGTTTTTTCTTCTTACGGTTTATCACAAGAACTATAACCAACACAATCAACGCAATAGGAATCAAGGCTGCCATGGCATATCCGATAACCGTACCCAAATTATAGGCGATGGAATCGACAGAAGATCCACCGTTTTTATTGGAGATAATAAAGTAACCTATTTGTTGATCCAGTTGCACCATGTCCTTATAAAAGGCATCAAACCCTGAAGCGGGTACATGATCATCCTGGTTTTTGTAATAGTAATCCAAGGTCAGAATATTCTCTGATGCATCATAATTGGAACTAAAATCATAGTAAAAGTAATCTGAGTTTATGGTCACAGATTCTGCCTGTGCCCTGATATACTCTGGCAACATAATTTTCACATGTTGCTTCCGCACCATAGGGTACGAAAGGGCAAACGGGGTTGTTCGTTCCAATTGGGATGGCATGGTGAGCACGGAGGTCAGGTTGGTAGGGTAGATGGAAAGGTTGATATGGTTGGTATTTTCCAACGAGGGCCTCCAAATGGAATCCAATTTATAGCGTTCCAACAAGGCAAACTCATTTTTCGCAGCATCGTCAATAATAGTTGGCGCGGCCAAGGAAGAAGTACTGCCGTATGTTTCCGTATAGAATGCCATTAGTTCTTTTGCAATAACATCATTGCTGTTGTTTCTGAAAATGGCTCTCATAAAATCCGCTTCGCCATCATAATAATGTGTACGAACCTCTAGCTCTGCCCCTTTACCCATTTCATCCAACTTAAACGTACTAAAGGTTTCCACCAGGTTGTTCCTAAAGTCTGAAATGGTATCCATGGCTGTCATGTTTTGGTCCAAGACCAAGCCATAGCGGTAGTCGGGCATGTATACATTGTCAAAAGCACCAGCTTGGTCCGTTAGGGTGGGATCATACCATAATGTGGAACCATTTTGATCCACCACTTTTACAATACAGTGATCAAAAACTTTGGAAGAGGGTGGCAAAGTGGGGAGTATCTTCCTTAAGGAAGTGTTCACCAAAGTGGGATAGGCCTCAATGCCCATATTGTTCAACATGGCGGAGAACAGCACACTTTTATCCTTACAGTCCCCAAACCGTTGTGCCATGACCTTATTGGGTGGATTGGGTTTATAGCCACCAATACCGGAGTGAATGGCCAGATATCTCACCTCATTCTGCACAAATGCCAAAGCCGCTCGGATTCTATCTCCCTCTTTTTTATTGGTGTTTCTTATTTCGGAAATAACATCCTGAAGCTCTTGGCTCAAAGGTTCCTCAAAAGTGAAAATGTCCCTTCCCCACGCAATTACATCAGACCAGGAGTCGTATTCGGTAACCAAAACAGAGGCATTTTGAACGTACCATGTGGGAGTTTGTTCTTCCAAAAGAATAGCCGGTACATCCTCTTGGACCCATGCATAATGGTTGACACCTGCCTTTACTTTATGAACAGCCTCCAAATCCGTATTGATTAACTGATAGTGCAACGGGTCCTTGCTAAAGGCATGGGCCGAAATCTTGTCTATGGGTTGAGTGGAATTCAGTACAAAGCTGGTGGAGAACTTACCTTTTTGAATCGGGTTGAAGCCTTTTTTGCTATAACTGTAAAGGACAATATCTCCGTTACGGACATCCGGAATATTGACAAAGGCCGATATGGTTCCGTCATAGATATAGTTCTCGGCATTGGTTTCTCTTCTAGCGGTTTGAATGTCCTGCTGCCTCAATCTATTGATCACCTCTCCGTTACGAATCACATCAATTCGGTGAAAACGCAGTTTTTGATAGGTGGGGTCATAATCCGCCACCACGCTCGAAATATTTTGGATGCCACTGTATTCAACTGCCTTGGAAACACTTTTAATATAGACTTCCTCTCGGTCCATATGTATCTGTTCCGTGTACAACAAAACATGGGTACCTCCACTCACTCCATTTTCAGGGGCTTGTGCATTGGGGTCGTGTTTTTCCTTGACAATCCAACTGGGTTCTGGGGTAATGGAAACTTGGCTATTGCCAAGATAGAAGGAAAGCAATAGCAAGGGTAGGATGAGGATGTTTCGCATAAGGTATTTGGTATGGGTTGATTTTGTTTTTGGCAGCCTAAAATAGTAAACTATGAAGATTTTACTGACATTTATTAGGTAAAATGCCTTTAATTATTGCCTAAGGGCGGTTCACAAAACAATTACGGGGAAAGATTCAAGATTTGGCCAATCCAACGAAAAAGATGCCATCATCAACTTATTTGAAGCAATTCATATAGCTAACGCAAATTGCATTGCAATTAGGGTTGATTTGCCCCCAAAAAAGGCAATCACTACATTTATAGGATCAAAAACAATTCGCAATGAAATCACTATCCACTTCCGTTCTATTTGTTGCCTTGTTGCTCAGCTTTTCATGCAAGCAAAAAGCCAAAACCGAAAGCACTCCGGAGCCAACACCCTTAGAGGTAAAAGTAAAGGGAGCTGAAGTTGCCTATGCTTCAGATTCCACCAACCTGAAAGGGTATATTGCATTTGACGAGAATAATAAGGACAAACGCCCTGGAATACTAATTGTACACGAATGGTGGGGTCACAACAATTATGTTCGGGAACGGGCCGACATGTTGGCCCAGCTTGGATACACGGCCTTGGCGGTGGATATGTATGGGGATGGGAAGCAAGCTGACCATCCAGATGATGCCGGAAAGTTTGCGATGAGCGTTATGAGCAATTTACCCGAAGCCAAAGCTCGATTTAACGCCGCTGTAGAATTGTTAAAACAACATGAATCCGTGGATACAGAAAAACTCGCTGCCATTGGGTATTGCTTTGGAGGAAGTGTGGCCTTGACCATGGCCAACAGTGGAGCCGACCTTGATGCCGTAGCTGCTTTCCATAGTGGGGTCTCCCTACCTGTAATGCCCGGCAAGGACCTCAAAGCGCAGGTACTGGTGTGCAACGGAGCCGATGACCCGTTTATCAGCGCTGAATCCATTACCGCCTTTACCTCGGCCATGGATTCCATTGGAGCCAAGTACCAATACATTTCTTACCCTGGAGTAAAACATAGTTTTACTTCCAAAGAAGCGGATGCCAACGGCGAAAAGTTCCAGTTGCCCTTGGAGTATAATGCCGAGGCTGATCAAAAATCTTGGGCCAGTTTACAAGAATTATTGGACCAGGTTTTTTAGGAACCGAACCATAACACCCAAACATAAAGGATGGGAAGCTTGTTGAAACAGGCTTCCCATTTTTTATTGAAAATATCCTCAAACTTTGGTTGGTGACAATTCAACCATCCATTGCGATGGTACAACATAAAGACCTTCGGCAAACCTAGGTGATCATTGATTTTTGGAGGGTGTAAAACTCTAAAACCAATCATCAATGTCAACAACAGAAGTTTTTTCGATTGCCGGTATGATGGCAATGCCCATGTGGCTTTTAATGATCTTTCTTCCCAAATGGAAGGTGACCCGCTTTTTGATGGACTGTCGGGTAATTCCAATCCTACTGTCCTTAATATATGCGTGTTACATCATCTTGCACCTACAATCGGGTGGTAGTCTTGACTTTGGAAGTTTATCCTCTGTGATGTCTTTATTTACTAAGGAAGAAGCAGTATTGGCAGGTTGGGTGCATTACTTGGCTTTTGACCTTTTAATAGGGATGTGGATGCTGAACCAAAACCAAAATTTGGGAATTCATCAGCTATTGATGGCACCTTGCCTTTTTGCCACCTTTATGCTTGGACCCGTGGGCTTTTTGCTCTTCATGTTACTCCGAACCATAAAACTTGAAAGGTCATGAAAAGCGTAAAAGAAGTACTCGGTACTATAAAACAGCACAGTCCCATCTTGTACGCAATAGGGATGTTCCACTTTATCCTTGCAGCCGTTTGTATTATTGGTTTTTTTATTGATGACCGAATGTTGGTCGGAATCAATGTGTGGATCAAACCTCTCAAATTCTCCATTTCTGGAGGAATTTATCTGCTCACCTCTGGTTATTTGGCCACCTTATATCCATTTTCCAGAAGAAAGCGAAACATTATAAACAATCTGGTTTCTTGGCCTTTATTGTTGGAGATTATCATCGTGGTCATGCAAGCTTCCCGTGGGGTGCAATCACATTACAACCAATCCAATTTATTGGATGGGATACTTTTTGCAATAATGGGCTTGCTGATAAGCATAGTGGTGTTCACCATGGTCTTTTATATTGTGGAAACCATCCGATTAAAAATGCAAGTGCCCAGAC
Source organism: Flagellimonas flava (assembly GCF_050617915.1). GTDB lineage: Bacteria > Bacteroidota > Bacteroidia > Flavobacteriales > Flavobacteriaceae > Flagellimonas > Flagellimonas flava_A. Next base: position 47,660 of record NZ_JBODQE010000012.1, on the reverse strand, counting down.
CAGTGCAATGGGGCATCTTGTTGGGCTGGATGGTAGTGTTGTTCGGTAGCTGGGTTGGTGGCCAGATGATTGGACAAATGGCACACAATGTAGGAGTGGCAGATGGGGGTGAGGGATTACCCTTGCTCAACTGGAGCACCATAGCGGGTGATTTGCGTGTAGCACACTTTTTCGGATTGCACGGCATTCAAATAATTCCTTTATTCGCAGTAGTGGTTACCAGAAAATGGAATGCATCCAAAATGGCCAAAAATCTAGTGGTGATCCTTTTTGGACTATGTTATGCCTCTTGGATTGCATACACCTTTTATCAGGCCAAACAGGGCCTACCCTTGGTAGGGCTTTAAACCAATGATTCTATGGGGCTTTTAAACAAAGCAAATCGGATAAAATATTTGGCCTTTAACGACCTATGGTTCATGCTGGGAGGTATTGTGCTCCTAAGCTTTATAACGGATTTTCTATTTTCCGGCGGCTCCTTTAGTAGGTGGCCGTTTGTTGAAGCCACCATCAATTGGAGTATTTCCCTCCTGTTTGCAACAATCAATTGGTTGATCATTCGTACAATTCTCATTGCTTTGCGTAAAAGGTACCCAAGTCTAAAGGATAACAAAAAACGAATCCCCATGTTTTTCCTTTCTATTGTGGTTACAGTGATTACAGTGGACTATGCGGGAAGTACCATATTGGGTACCATCTTCAACGATAGCTATAATCATCCCACCAGGGCAAGAATTGTGGTCCCAGTTATTTTGATCAGTACCATGACCATGGCCATTTACGAGGCCATATATTATTATGTTTGGTTAAAGAAGTCCATCCGAGAAGAGGAGCAGGCCAAACAGGCCATTGTGCAGGCACAATTGGACGCATTGCGGAATCAGGCTCAGCCACACTTCTTTTTCAACACCCTTAACACGCTTCGCGATATCATTGATCAAAACACGAGGGAAGAAGCGAAGGAATTTGTAAATCGCTTGTCTGAAATATATCGGTTTATATTGGACTCTGGAAATGCAAACCTTATCCCCTTAAAGGATGAAATAAAGTTCGCGGAAGCTTATATCCACATACAAAAAGAGCGCTTTGGAGAAAACCTCCAAGTGGATTGGAATATTTCAGAAGAAGCGAAAAAGCTATTGATAATTCCCATGAGTTTACAATTATTATTGGAAAATGCTGTAAAGCACAACATTGTTTCCAAAGCCAAGCCTTTATGCATCCATGTTACTGTTGCTAATGGAAATTTGAAGGTCGTCAACAAAATACAACCCAAGTCCACCCAATTGCCAACTACCAAATTGGGGTTGAAAAACATTGAGCGGCGCTACGCACTTATATCGGAACAACAGGTGGCAATATCCAAAGCAAATAACCTTTTTGAGGTAAAGTTGCCTTTGTTAAAGAATGATGATCAAAAACATTCGCATGCAAATACTGATTATTGAAGATGAGGCCCGGGCGGCCAACCAACTACAGAACTTGTTGCAAACGTTAGCGTTTGATTATGACCTATTGGGAATCATGGACACGGTGGAAGAAAGCGTGGACTGGTTTCAAAATAACAAGGCGCCTGACTTAGTGTTTATGGATATTCAGCTTGCAGATGGACTAAGCTTTGAAATTTTCCAAAAAGTACAAGTGCCTTGCCCTATCATATTCACCACGGCTTTTGATCAGTATGCCATTCGCGCATTTAAGGTGAACAGTGTGGATTATTTGTTAAAGCCCATACAGCAAGTAGACTTGGAACAGGCCTTGGATAAGTTTAAGCGCTCTACCCAAGAGCTTACCATAAGCCATGAAACACTTCAAAACTTTTTGGCCGACATGCGCAAAGGCAGCCAGCGTGAGGGCATTTTGGTAAAAGAAGGCGATGGTTTTTCGCAACTTCGCATTTCTGATTTGTTGTACGCCTATTCCGAGGATAGTATAACCTTCGGGGTGACCGCCCACAAAAGGGTAATAATTGATGAAACCTTGGATCAATTATATCCAACCTTGGATGCCAATCAGTTCTTTCGAATCAATAGAAGTCAAATTGTGGCAAAGCCCTCCATTCTAAAAATTGAACGGTATTTTAACCACCGATTGAAATTGGGAATAACCAATGCCAGGGATCAAGAGTTTGTGGTAAGCAGACCCAAAACCAATGACTTTAAAACTTGGCTGAATCGGTAGACATCCACATGTGATCTTTTTCAGATATATGGATTTAGGGTTCGTACACTTCTTAGCATGTGGGGATATTGGAATTTCTTAATCGCTATGCGTATAAATAATGGACACCTCCTGTAAATATTTTTTACAGTTTTGGCTGTATTTTTTTGCCAATATCATTATAATTAACTAACAATCAAATGATTAATAATTTGGCACACATATAGCTGTGGCAATTGCAAAATTCCTATGGAATTTTTCGAGACCTCCTAATCAATAGGTCCCACACTTCAAAAAACGAATATCATGATCAAGAACTATCTAAAAATCGCCTGGAGAAATAGCATAAAACACAAGTGGATATTTTCCATCAATATTGTTGGCCTGGCATTGGGAATTGCCTCTTGTTTGGTTATCCTACTTTTTGTTGTTGATGAGCTTAGTTATGACCGTTACAATGAAAAGGCCGATGAAATTGTAACTGTTGCCTTTAGGGCAAAGGTGAGTGGGGAAGAGATTAAGGAAGGTTCTATAATGGCACCTGTTGGAAAGACCTTGAAACAGGAATTTCCTGAAGTGGTGGATGCCACACGTATCAGAAATGGCCATGCCCCAAAGATCTTAGTGGACAATCAAGTGTTCCGGGAGAATAAATTCGCATTTGTCGATGCCAACTTCTTCGATGTATTCACACTTCCGATTATTGAAGGGGACAACAGAACTCCTCTTAATGAACCCTATACGGCAGTTATCACCAAGGAAGAAGCCCTAAAGCTCTTTGGAGCTTCCAACGCCATTGGTAAATCATTCTATGTAGATGGGAATGAGCAACCCTTTAGAGTTACTGGTGTTATCCAAGCGGTACCGAGAAACTCACATTTTCATTTTGACATTTTTGCCTCCATGGAAGGGCTTCCAGAGGCCAAAAGTGACTCTTGGTTTGAGGGAAGTTTCTTTACCTACCTGCTCTTAAGAGAAGGAACAGACCATAAAAACCTGGAGAGTAAACTGCCCTACATTTTGGAAAAATACATGGGCCCCAATATGCAAGAGGTGTTGGGCATGCCTTATGAGGAATTCATTAAGGAAAACCGATTAGGGTTTAAATTGTTCCCGTTGTTGGATATCCATTTATATGCAGACAATGCCATCAATGATCAACTGGAGCAGGGGGGCGACATAAAGTACGTCTACATCTTTAGTGCTATAGCCCTGTTTATGCTACTAATCGCCTGTATTAATTTCATGAACTTGTCAACAGCTACCGCCGCAAAAAGGGCCAAAGAGGTGGGTATTCGAAAAGTTTTGGGCTCCAACAAAAATCAATTGCTCTATCAATTTTTGGCCGAATCATTCATTGCCACATTGTTTGCAATGTTTCTGGCTGCTATTTTAGTCTTTCTGTCACTACCTTATTACAATGAACTTTCCGGGAAGGAACTGGAGCTTTCCTTCCTTGGGCGACCTATGATTTTGGTGTCTCTTTTGCTCTTAACGCTTTTTGTCAGCTTGTTGGCAGGGAGCTATCCAGCTTTCTTTTTGTCGTCCTTTAAACCTATTGCAGCTCTAAAGAGCAAGTTCTTGGGAAGTAGCTATAACAGGGGCGTACGAAGTGGTCTGGTTGTATTTCAATTTATCATTTCTGCTGGATTGATTTTGGCAACCCTAGTGGTCAACCAGCAAATGCAGTATATTCAGAATAAAGATATTGGTTATGACAGAGATCAATTACTTGTTATTAGGGAAGCCTATCTCTTAGGCAATCATCAAACAGCTTTCAAAAATGAAATGCTGAAAAATCCCATGGTAGCATCCATTACCCAATCTGCCTTTGCACCAGCCGGGGATTCAGATGATAGTCAGACTTTGATTTCAAATGACGGTCAATTCGTTAGGAGAATGCCTGTGTACAACATAGATGAGAACTACATCCCTACAATGGGCATGGAGTTGGTGGCCGGAAGAAATTTTTCCAAGGAATTTGGAGCTGATTCCACAAACCTGATTATTAATGAGACCGCCGCAAAGATTCTGGGTCTTGGCGAAAACCCATTGGGTAAAACCATAACGGAAGGAAATAACAACACTAGAACCGTGATTGGAGTGGTCAAGGATTTTCACTTTAAGTCCTTGCACCAACCCATAGATCCATTATTTCTGATGTACGCGCCTTATGGTGGGTTGATCATCAAAGCAAAAACTTCCGACATGTCAGGCCTTATAGCAGATGCCAATACCCTGTGGAATAACTTTGGTAGCAGTGAGCCGTTCGGATACACTTTGTTGGATGATTCCTATCGGCAGACCTATGTTAGGGAACAAAAAATGGGAACTGTACTAAATGTCTTTGCTCTTTTGACCATTTTGGTTGCCTGTTTAGGTTTATTGGGCCTCGTTACCTTTACCGCGGAACAGCGGTTTAAAGAAATTGGAATACGAAAGGTATTGGGTTCATCTGTAATCGAAATTGTTATGATGCTCTCTAAAGACTTTTCCAAGTTGGTTTTTATCTCATTTTTGATAGCCTTCCCACTAGGATATTATCTAATGGGTAAATGGTTGGAAGGCTTTGCTTATCGGATAGCAATACCATGGTGGCTTTTTGTCTTGGCGGCATGCGTTACATTGTTGATAGCACTTGGAACCATTGGATGGAAAAGCTTTCAGGCGGCAACCATGAATCCCGTCAAAGCACTACGGGACGACTAACCATGAGCACTGTTTGCGCCCTTAAATCAATCTGATAAGAGGCACGAAAAACAAAGTAGGAGCGTCAATAGGTTTCTGGGAAGTTTTACAATTTGAAAAAACTAGAATTCATTCCTTGGCGCACTTTTTGGAAAAAGGTAGTGCTCGTGTCCTTTAGGTTCCCAATACTGTCATTCAGATAAAATTTCGGGGAATTCCCCTCTGAAAGCCCTAATTTCATGCCTTATCAACCATGGGTTCCAAAAGCATTTATTTATTTCTAAGGGATTTAGGCCTCCCTTTTTTTGCCATGTTCTTTGTTTTTCAGGTTCATGCCCAAAAAAAGAACGCTGATTTCCGATACCATATCCGTAAAACAACACAGCCCATTGTTATTGATGGTGTGGTGGATGAGCAAGCCTGGCTAGAGACAGATGTAGCGGACGACTTCTTTATGGTATTGCCCATGGATACTGGAAAGGCCAATGAACTTTCGGAGATTCGGATGACTTATGACGAAAAGAACATTTATCTCGCGGCTACATTTTTTAACAGTGTTCACGGCAAGTATTTTGTGGAATCGCTTAGAAGGGATTTTTCCTTCGGAAAAAACGATAATTTTTTGCTGTTCATGGATCCGTTTAACAATCAAACCACTGGTTTTTCCTTTGGTTCCAATGCCGCAGGGGCGCAGTGGGACGGTACCATGTTTGGCGGAGGCAGTGTGGACTTGAATTGGGATACAAAATGGATTTCCAAGGTAAAACAGGATCCGGACAAATGGGTGGTGGAAATAGCCATTCCGTTTAAATCCATTCGGTATGAAGATGGCGTTACCGAATGGGGCATCAATTTCAGTAGGTTGGATTTAAAATCCAGTGAAAAATCCAGCTGGACACCTATACCGAGACAATTCCCTACAGCTTCCCTGGCCTATACCGGTGTGTTGGTATGGGACGCGCCACCTCCAGCTCCCAAAACCAATATTTCGGTGATTCCGTATGTGTTGGGGGAAGTAGTGCAAGATTTTGATGAAGCAGACGACTTTGAAAAAAGGGTAGGGGGCGACATAAAATTCAGCCTAAGTTCTTCGCTTAATCTAGATTTGACCATAAATCCTGATTTTTCCCAGGTGGAGGTGGACCGTCAAGTCACCAATTTGGACCGTTTCGAGTTGTTTTTTCCTGAACGTCGCCAATTTTTCCTGGAAAACGCAGACTTGTTCGGCAACTTTGGTTATCCAACAATTCGTCCGTTTTTCTCAAGGCGTATTGGATTGGGAGTTCCCATTAGGGCAGGAGCCAGATTGAGCGGAAACTTAAACGAAAAATGGCGCTTGGGCGTCATGGATATGCAGACCGCAAAGGTGGACGAAGAGGGAAGGCCCAGCCAGAATTTTGCCGTGGTCTCTTTACAACGCAAAATGTTCAGCCGATCTAGCCTTGGGTTTCTTTTTGTGGACAAGGAATCACTTCGATATCCACATGAAGCAGATTCATTGCGAAACTTGTTCCCTAAGTTCAATCGGAATTTGGGAGTGGAATATAATTTGGCCTCTTCCAATAACCTATGGACAGGAAAGGCGTTCATGCTGAAATCTTTTGCTCCCGGCCGTGTGAATGGAAATGGGATTACCCAGGCAGCGCATTTGGAATATAAGAGCCGGATCTGGAACTGGGGTGTACAGGAACAATCGGTTGGAGAAAACTATACCGCAGAAGTTGGATTCGTTCCTCGAAAAGACTTTATCAATATAAATGCGTTTTTAGGTCATACCTTTTTTCCAAAAAATGACGAGGGAAGACTGGTAAGCCATGGTCCAAAAATCAATAGTAGTTATTTCCTAAATCAAAAATGGGAGCGTACAGATAACTTTACCGAACTGGAATACTTACTAAGTTTCCGAAACCGTAGTAGTTTCGAGCTTGGATTTGTAAATGAATATGTAGAGCTTTTGGCTCCGTTTGATCCCACACGTTCAGGCAAGGATTCCTTGGCAACGGGTACAAGGCATAGTTGGAATGCCCTTCGGTTTGACTACGCTTCCAAGCCCCAAAGTATGTTCACTTACACTGCTGGAGGTTATTTTGGAGGTTATTATCTAGATGGAAGGCGCATCAACCTCAATGGAGAATTGGGATATCGTTTTCAACCCCATGTGAGCCTCAATGCGAACCTAAGCTATAACCATATCAGCTTACCAGCTCCTTGGAACGACACCGAATTTTGGTTGATCGGCTCAGAGGTGGATGTCACTTTTACCAATACCTTGTTCTTTGCGACCTTGTTCCAGTACAATGAACAATCGAGGAATTTTAATTTGAATTCACGGTTTCAATGGCGATATAAACCGGCTTCAGACCTATTCTTGGTGTATACCAATACCCAATTGTTGGATCCCCTAATCGGAAAGAGTTGGTCACTCACGCTAAAATTCACTCATTGGTTTAATTGGTAACCGGATATTCAGGTTTGCCTTGAAGCTCACAACAGACGATTCAATAACTTCTTCGTTTATACGAAAACTCATTAGTTCTAATTCCTATAGAATCCTGATAGATTCGATTTCGAACGCGTTGTTCAAATTCCCCATGTATTTGTTTTTGGATTTCCTTATTGGTCAAGTAGTCTATACTGGTAAAAACCATTGCTTTGGCAGCATGCAACATACCGTCTTTGGCATATTGTGTTTGTCCAAAAGTGGCACCTTCCCAATTTCTCATGGATACACCCGTAGGAAAACAACTGGTAACAATACTAATTAAGGGAACATGCCAGCTCACATCACCAATATCACTTCCATAACCATACAAACTCTTGGTCTTGTTTTCTTTAAAGGGGAGCACATTTGTAAGAAATCTGCCATCGTCCTTTTGGGTGGTATGCCATATTTTTTGGGCAAGTTCTAAATCTGAATCCAGGATTTTTCTTGTAGGAAGTTTGGTCATATTTGAATAGGCCAATTGGTTGCCAGCCAAATTTGGGATAAACTCATGTACGGCCCGGAAAACCTGAAAATGTGGAGAGTCGGGTTTATCCGACCTTAGTTTTTTAACAATCCTATGATATATTTCCACTGCTTGCTCCTGATTTGGATGTTCAATTCTAAGGTGGATTTTTAGACTGTCATTTGGAATAGCAAGGTCAAATGCGGTGTTTTTAATTTTGGTTCGGAGCAAGAGATTGTTCCCGTATTCCTGCTTAATGGAGTCTGCGAGGGCCCATAGCTGTTGGATATTTTTATGGGATTCCTGGGTATTTGGATATGCAACTTCAACATCCAAAATCGCATCCCATTGTGAAAGGCTCGCTGTCGTTACTGGTGCTGGGTGCCAAAAAAAGGCCAAATCCACCTCAGAAAAATATCCCGCTCTAACCAGCGGAACCCTTCCTCCAAAACTACCTTCCCCGGTGCTGAAAACATACATCAATTGGGCTTCTAAACCACCATTTTTTATGAGCTCTTTCAGCGTCAGTACGGTACCTAAACTGCCAGTGGCCAATAAATGGTGCCCTGCAGCTTGACCGTATTGGGAGTCTGGTAACCAAAATCCTTGTTGAGGAACCAACGGACTGTCGGCATCCCCCTCTGCCAACAAAGCAATTGTTGGCCCCTTTGTCCCAAAAGCGGCAATGAACATGGTTTCAAAACCTGCTACTGAATCTCTTATTGAAAATCCTTGGTCAACCAAAATTTCTTTCAAAAGATTGACCGTTTTGTATTCCCCAAGGGTGGGTTCAGAAAAGGTCCAGATAGAATCGCTGGTAGTACATAAAAACTGTTCCATTTCCGCTAGATATTGGTTGGCTTGTTGTTTTAGGTCGGAGGTGTTTTGGGCGATACTCCCATTGCAGATTAGTAAGGTTGCCAAGAAAGCATAGATTTTTTTCAAGTGCTGATAGCGTTGATTTGTGGTTTCTATTTTGACCTGATTGGAAGTAAAACTGACGAGGTTTATGAATTTTTTCATGTCCCAATTCTAATGGAATATCGTCATATATTTGTTCGAATTATTTAATTAGAACCTCAAATAGGCACTAAAATTTAGATGTTAAATGCTTGAACTTTTCTGGATAAAAAGTCTACTTAACTTTGTGGTTATCTGCCTTTCCGGTCTGGTTTTGGGTATTCTCGCATATCAGAAAAGAAAGGGATTGAACAGATTTTGGTCATTTCCTGTTTTATTGATTTTAATTATCCATTTTTTTGGCTTTTTGCGATTTACCATCTGGATAAACGATGCCAATCCGTTGATTGGATTGCTATATGAGTATTGTTTTATTTTGAATTTTGTTCTTGGGCCTTCACTTTTGGTGTTGGACCAAAAGAGGCCATATGGACAGTTGCAGCTTCTGCATTTCTTGCCAGCTTTGGGGGCGCTCTTGCTCTTGTTTTTTGGTGTTCTTGACTCTACTTTGCTAGTGATGATAAGCCAGCTCCATTTTGTAGGTTATGCGGTGCTAATCCTGTCCCAAGCAAACAGAAGAAGAAGGGAAATGGGCACTAACATCAAATGGGTAATTATGATGTTATGGTTGGGGGCGTATGCGCTGCATTTCTCGGAACTGTTTTTATGGTCCCAATTTGGAATCATTTCAGAAACTTGGGCCTGGGTGCTGTTTATACTTTCCGAAATTATGATAGTTGTTTCACTGCTGTTTCTTACGTATACGCTATCTACCAAGAAATTTAGAACAGGTAGTAATGAGTCTTCAAGATTGCCTGTTGAAGTTGTGCTAAAATTAGAAAAAGAATTCACCAACTATATTACCCAACCGCAGGTATACACGGATGCCCTGATCAATCTGCAAAAAGTGGCTAAGGCACTTCGGGTTTCTCCTCATCATGTTTCAAGATACCTAAGTCATCACCACGGTGATAGTTTTTTGAATATTATTAATTCCCTACGGATTGATGCTTCTAGGGAAATCTTGGAAGATGACTTGCAATCTGCTATGACCATTCAGGAGATTTGTTATACTGTGGGCTTTAACTCAAAGTCCACTTTTAATACTGCTTTTAAAAGGAAAACCGGAAAGACCCCTTCTCAATATAGGAGTCAATTCAAGATCAATGCATAATTCTGCTCTATAACTCTTAAATCGCCCTGCTCCCAAAACGATAAATGTAGGAATCTTTTGTTTTGACAATCGTTACAACATGTTTATCAGACATTTATCGAATATATTTCCAATTTTCACTGGTATCCTCAATCTTGTAGGTACTAATTGAATCCATGCACGCATATTTATTTCCAGGACAAGGAACACAATTTCCCGGTATGGGAAAAGAGTTGTACGAGAGTTCAGCTTTGGCGAGGGATTACTTCGAACACGCCAATGAACTTTTGGGCTATTCCATTACCGATGTTATGTTTTATGGGTCTGCTAAAGATTTGAAGCAAACCAAACATGCCCAACCTGCAATTTTTCTGCATTCCTATATCCAGGCCAAAATCCTTGGGAATAAATTTCAACCGGACATGGTTGCTGGTCATTCCTTAGGTGAGATATCCGCTTTGACCGCAGCCTCAGCATTGGATTTTGAGTCCGCCATAAAGCTTATCAGTGCCCGCGCCTCTGCAATGCAATCACTGTGCAAGCTCGAGAATACAGGTATGGTTGTGGTAGTGGGTCTTTATGATGTCATCGTAAAAAATGTATGTAAACAAGTAGATGGCATTGTGGTACCTGCAAATTACAACACATTACAACAGGTAGTGATTTCTGGTGAAATGAAGGCCTTGGATGAAGCAAGTCAAAAATTGAAGCATGGAGCGGAGAGAGTTGTAAAACTGACCGTAAACGGGGCATTTCATTCCCCCTTTATGGAACCAGCAGTGGATGAATTTACCCAAGCAATTGAAAAAACACAGTTTAAAGAGCCCACCTGTCCAGTCTACCAGAACATTGCTGGTCGCCCAGTGAGCAGCGTAGCGGATATAAAGAAAAACCTCATAGATCAACTGACTTCTCCCGTAATGTGGCGACATGGTATCCTGCACATGATTGAAGACGGTGCCACAGAATTTACAGAAATCGGACCAGGCAAATTTTTGAGCGGCCTCGTTCACCAAATTGATAAGAAAGTAAAGACAAACCCTGCTGTAGCACAGGAACCTGTCCTTTAAATTTCTGTTTACCACAGCTACTCTTCTTAATTTTTATCTAGTAGCCAAATTTGCCTTTGGTTTCTGTCAATAAGAAATATCCTGTCAACTATTAAAAATCTTAGTTAAGTAACGATGTCACATTAGGCAGAAACGTTAAGCTTTCGTTTTGGGCGGACAGTATCCAATGGTTTTTTGGCATAGAATGACCATGTAATTATCTGGTTCTTTTTCTTTAGGTAAATTTAAATAGCGTAATATTATAGTAATCAATTAGATGTACTATAAAACCAGCTGGTATGATCAAAATCGCCTATATAGGTGCAGGAAGTTTACAGTTCGGACCCGTCATTGTCCAAGATATTCTGATGAGTGATGTGCTTACGGGTAACGACCTGGAAATTCATTTGATGGACATTGAGCGTTCACATTTGGATCATGTGGTTAAACATGGAACCTATGTTAGTCAAAAGCTCTCGCGAAACACCAAGATTTTTGCTACTACAGATAGGGATGAAGCCATAAAGAATGCCCATTTTGTCATCTGTGCCCTGGAAAAGGACCGAAATGTATTCTGGTCCCAAGACTTTCATATACCCCGGAAGTATGGATTCAAACAAGTGTATGGCGAAAATGGGGGAGTGGGGTCGCTCTTCCATGCATTGCGAAACATTAAAGTAATTATGGAACTGGCCCGTAGTATGGAAAAACTCTGCCCAAATGCCACCCTGCTTAACTTCTCCAATCCGGAACACAAAATATGTGAGGCCGTAACCCGATTGACCACAATCAAAACTGTGGGTTTGTGCCATGGTGTATTTATGGGGAGGGAACAACTGTCCCAACTACTTGAGGTTTCCTTGGATGACCTTCAAACCAAAGCGTGCGGTATCAACCATTTTACATGGTTTCAAGAGGTCAAACAAAAATCAAGTGGAGAGGATTTGTATCCAAAACTCAAAGAAATTGAACTCCAGGGAGACTGGCTGGCCCAATGGCACGAAATTGCTTTGGGACGAATATTGTTTCGCAGATTTGGCCAATGGCCCTCACCAGCATCCAATCATTATGGGGAATACCTTAGATGGGCAGAGGAATTTGTGATTCCCCAACTGCAATTTTTCTATGACCCTGCCGAAGGACATCCGTGGGAAAACAACCAAATTCCCGAAGGCGTGTATACTGTGGATCGTGTGGATTACGAACGGGAATGGACCAAGGATTGGAACAAGAAGCTATTACCCGTTGGTTCCACTGAAGAAATACAGTTGGAAAACGAGGATGGCAGTTTTAAAAGTTCAGGGGAAATCGCCACACTGATCATGGAATCCATAATTTCTGATAAAAAGCAGTGGCTTGAAGCTGTGAATATGCCCAATATGGGCGCCATTCCCAATTTGCCCGATGAATTAGTGGTGGAAGCTCCGGCTTATGCCGATGCCTCTGGTATTAAGCTTGTATCCATGGAACCAATTCCTGAAGGGATTGCAGCAACCATACGCTTGCATGCCAGTATCCATCAGCTTTTGGTGGAGGCTTATCAGGAAAAATCCAAAGACAAACTGCTACAGGCCATTCTTTTGGAACCAACCGTTAATTCATACCGAAACGCGATTGACATGTGCAATGAAATGCTGGAATTGCAAAAAGAAGTTTTGCCGGAAATCAATTGAACCATATGAACAACATCAATACTGTAAAAAAATAGATGGGTTTAGCGCTGTTGGACTGGGCCGTCATTGTAGGATACTTGTTGCTAAGTATTGGTATTGGTGTATTTGTGGTCAAACATAACTCCAAGAACATCACCGATTTTTTTGTTGCGGGTCGAAATTTACCATGGTGGTTATTGGGAACTTCAATTGCAGCGACCTGGTTTGCCACGGACGCTCCGCTGGCAGTAACAGCGCTTGTTAGAAGCAAAGGTATTTATGGGAATTGGCTTTGGTGGTATTTGGGCACTGGAATCATGATGATGGTGTTTTTCTATGCCAAGTACTGGCGTAGATCAGAGATTTTGACCGATGCTGAGATGATAGAGCTCCGGTACAGTGGTAGGTCTGCTTCCATCTTAAGAGGTTTCACAGCAGCCTTCTTTGGGATTTTCAAGAATTGTATTTCCCTTGGTTGGATCATGTTGGCCATGCTGAAATTTTCCAACATCATGTTGGGATGGAGCGCAGAATTTGCGTTGGGAATCACATTGGCATTTGCCCTTTTACATACCTTGAGCTCAGGAATCAAAGGAGTGGTTATATTGGACATGCTACATTTCTCGGCTGGAACCATTAGTACCATAATACTGGCGATTCTGGTTTTGGTCCAAATAGGTGGTCCAACAGAGTTGGCCGAGCAAATCGCAGCACGATCAGATGCCCCGGCAGGAGTAATGGACATGCTCCCTGATTTATCCCATATTGGACCTACGGAGATGATAGCCTTTGTCTGTTTAATTGGAATCCTTTGGTTGGGGCAGGCCCAAGGAGACGGGTACATTGTGCAACGTTTGTTCTCTGCAAAGAACGAAAAACACGCTATTAAGGCTTCGCTTTGGTTCGCAGTGGCTGGGGTTGTAATTCTTACTTGGCCTTGGATAGTGGTGGGTCTCGGTTCAGTGGTAATACTTCCCATTTCAGAGGCATCCGAAGCACTATTGGCGGATCCCGAATTGGCCTATCCCATGATGATTAATGAGGTTCTACCTGTTGGGCTCAGGGGATTGTTGGTCGCAGCATTTATGGCGGCCTTTATGAGCACAGTTGATACCCATCTCTGCTGGGGAGGTTCCTATATGGTCAATGATATTTACAAACGGTTTATCCGTCCCGATGGAAACGACAGGCATTATCTGTTGGTATCCCGAATCAGTATTGTGCTTTTGTTGGCGCTTTCCTCGGTGGCGGCCTGGCAGATGGATAGCATAGCCGGTGCATGGATCTATATCATCGAGATTGTCTCCGGTATTGCCATAATTTTAATGCTGCGCTGGTTCTGGTGGCGCATCAACGCGTGGTCTGAAATTGCCAGTATGCTTTCTGCCTTGATCCTGGCCAATGGTTTTTTATGGATCAAATGGATCCATCGTTGGGGATGGGTAAATGATTCGGTTTTGGAGATGGTAAATGGCTGGTATCATGAAGATGTAGCGTTGATACGTGCAACTGTGCTCTTGGTGCTGTGCACCGCCATCAGTATTCTGGTCACCTTTATGACGAAACCGGTGGATAATGCCACATTATTGCATTTTTATACCAAAGTACGACCCAAAGGGTGGTGGGGACCTATTGCCAAACAGGTACCCGATTTGGTGGACAGAAGTTCTTCCAAAGGTTCATGGTTGGGCTTTCTTATTGGAGTAGTTTTCTTGAACAGCATTTTGTTCAGTGTAGGGCATGCGGTTTTAGGGAGGTATGGAAGTGCTTTTATATTAATGTTGGTCGGTGCAATTTGCGGTTGGCTCACTTTAAAATTTGTGGCATCAACCCAAACACAGGAAGCTGATGCGAATTCATAGATTCACTGATATCATGAAAATGGGGCAACATGCCACTTCCATCTTTTTGGATGAACTCACGATTAAACCGAATCTTCTTTTGTGCGCAGCTACTGGAAGTTCTCCTTTACCTATTTATCAGAGGCTCTCAATGGAAGCAAAGAAAAACCCAGTGCAATTTGAGCAGTTGCGCATCATTCCCTTGGATGAATGGATTGGTCTGTCCGGTGTGGAAGGTAGTTGTCGTGCGTATTTGGAAGAACAGCTTTTAAGGCCTTTGAAAATTCCAAGCAGTCAGTACTTTGCATTTAAGCCGTTGGCAGGGAACTTGGAAGAAGAATGTTTTCGAATACAAGCCATTTTGGACAAGCAAGGCCCCATTGACCTATGTGTATTGGGACTAGGGAGGAACGGACATTTGGGGCTTAACGAGCCATCCGACATCTTGAAACCTCATTGTCATATTGCTGATTTAACGTTGGAATCCCAACAGCATCAAATGCTTAAAGGGTCAAGCCAAAAGCCCACCAGGGGTATAACGCTGGGTATGGAGGATATTCTGGCGTCCAAACGGATTATCCTGCTGATTTCAGGAGCAGGCAAAGAGGAAGCAAAAAAGCAATTTTTCTCCCAAGTGATACACCCAAGATGTCCTGCCAGTTATCTCTGGAAGCACAACAATGTGGATTGCCTGGTGTTGGATTAAATCTAAGCTAAAGTTCTCTAATCTTCATATTTCGGAACCAGGCCTCAAAATACCAGTTTTGAAGTGCAATCTTCCCGCTAGTGGCCTTACCAAACCCGAGCGCATTCTTAAAACCTGATTCGGCTATTTTATTTTTCCAATCCTTGGAGGTCAAATCTTCCTTGGCCGTGAGTTTTCCGTTAAGATAGAACTCAAGTCTGCCATCTTGCTGAACAATTTTGGCAGTATTCCACTGTCCTACAGGATTGGCCTCCACCTCATTTATTTGGGGGGACAAATTCCATAGACAACCCGGTCTTTTGAGAGGAGTTTTGGTATCCATATGGGCAGGTTCCAATAGCTGGTATTCCGGTCCAGTCTGATAGGTGGCCGTATATTCAGGGGTCTCTTGCACATTGATAAATACGCCACCATTACCTCTTAGGGCCATTTGCCAGTCAAATATCAGTTCGTAGTTTTCGTATGCTTTATCCGTCACCAAATCCCCAAAGACTTTGCTTTCATCCGTGGCGTTGCAAAAAAGATTGCCGTCACGTACTTCCCAAGCAGAATATTGGGTGGAGTCGGCCTTGTTATAAAGATGCCAGCCATCCAAGGTTTTGCCGTCGAAAAGTAATGCCCAGCCCTGTTCTTTTTCCACATCCAACAATTGATTGTGAACCTGGTTTTCAGCAGCCAACTTTTTCGTCCGCCAAGTGGAGTCTTCAGTTTTTTTGTCGGTTTTGCAAGACGCCAAACAGAGCGAAAATAGTAGGGAAACTATGAAGGTATTGCGCATCAT
The DNA here is from genome assembly GCF_050617915.1 of Flagellimonas flava. Taxonomy (GTDB): domain Bacteria; phylum Bacteroidota; class Bacteroidia; order Flavobacteriales; family Flavobacteriaceae; genus Flagellimonas; species Flagellimonas flava_A. Next base: position 31,722 of record NZ_JBODQE010000012.1, on the reverse strand, counting down.
TTTTTTGTTTTTCTAAATGTATGAATTCCGCTTTTGATCTCCGTTCACAAATTCCCATTTTTTTGTTTTTGTCGAACAATTTTTGACTAGTGAAGGAGAGGGAGCAAGCAAGCATAGTCTTGTTAGAAATCTAATCGTAGGCGTCGATCTTCATCAGTTTGTTGTAAGTCTTTGAAGGAAAGAAAATACCTATTAGTGGGTATTGTAATCCAATCCTATGAATTGGAATTTAGTTTGAAATTTTTAAATCAAACAAATGAATAGGCTTTTTATCATTGGGTTGTTAATCTTCTGTTTACCAGTACAGGGACAAAAAAGTTCAATAAAAATAGGTAAACATGAAAACTTCTTTTTAACCATAAACGAAGAAGAAACTTATGTGGTTTTAGACAAGAATTTTAAAAGCAACACGGAACCAATAAGACAAGAAACCAACATTAATCTGAAAAGAAATAGTATTGATATCTATCTAAACTGGGTAAACCCCCTTCAATACAAAATTATCTTTCAAGACAGCATAATTAATGACCCGAGGATTGAGGAGATTAAGAAGTATTTCAAAGAAAATTTTACTGGACTCGCAGGAGGAACCTCGTTATTGAAAGCCACTTCATCCAATATAAGGCCTCTAGATTGTTCAAATATCAACGGACAAGACAAGGTCAGTAAACTTTTTCCTGAAGTATATAACAGTTTTCCCGCCGGTAGTTTCAATGCTGGAACCGATTTATGCAAATATTGGCAACTTATGTATGCTACGCTAAACCTTGATTTAAATAAGGAAGAAGAAAAAATTAAAAAGATTATAAAAAGTATCTATGCTGCGAAAACTCCAAGTGAAGCACTGCAAAGCCATTCGGATGGTATTGATATCATTAAAAGATTAAATGATAGCGATAAAGAGATTATTGCAAGGTTGTTTTATCTAAATCAAGAATCTGAAGCCATAGAAGATGATAGTATGCAAGTTCTTAAACAAAAAATGCAAAATCTGCATCAAAACATTTCATCATCCTATGATAATATTAAAAAGTTGGTAGTACTTCTAAAAACGTATTTGGGTCAAATAGAATCTTCTTTAAAAAAAGAGGCACTGGATTTCGACAATCATTATCGTATTAAAACCCTAAAGCTGGAGCGTGGGAATTCCATAGAACTATCCATTTCAATATCAAAACTTGAACTAAAAGATGACTTTTCCGTTGTGGAAAAGAGCAAAATAAAAGAGCATCATCTTTTGATACAGAAATACGATTTTGTTACCCCCAAAATTGCTACAGGAGTTTTTTATTCCAGTGCGTCGTTAAATAGCTTCGGAGTAGCCACCAATGACAATGACGAATTAATAGTAACGAAAAATGATATTGATAAAAACACTGCCTTAACAGGTGTGTTTTTAAATTTCAATTTTGATATCGGTTCTCAATTCATCTCTCCCTTGTTCCAAATTGGCGTCGATCCAACAAAAGAAAGGCCATATTTGTGCGTTGGTGGAGGCATATCCATCCCAACAAACAACTTTGCCATTTCTATAGGTCCTATATGGACCTGGAACCCAGAATTGAATGATTTAGACATTGATGATGTTGTAGACTCCACTAGTGTTTTGGAAGAGGATTTGACATATGAATTTTCTACATCACCAAGAGGTTTTTATATAGGATTTAATTACTCATTTTAACATGAAAAAGATAATCGCATCCATCATTTTTCTGGTGGCCGAAATAGCTGTTTCCCAAACGATCCAAAATAACCCGTATGGACTTAAAATACCTTCTCAAGAATATTTGGATTCTTTGCCGAAACAAAAATTTATTCCAGCTCGGCCCTTGGTAATTGGAAATTCGAGAGACTTGTCAAGTTGGATGCCAATCCCGGGTAATCAGGGAACTCAGGGAAGTTGTGTGGCTTGGACTATAGGATATGGCCTGAAAAGCTATCAAGAACGGGTAGAAGAAAACAATATGAATTTAGTTTTTAGCCCTGCCTTTATTTTTAATAGTGCAAAGGGACTTTCTGGAAGATGTGATGAGGGTATTTTTTTCTATGAAGGATTTGACATTTTGCGCATTAAAGGAATCTGCGAGTTGGTAGACATGCCGTACAAGGAACAAGAATGCAACAATGGTCCTACATTGTCTGCTCAACGTAAAGCTAACAGGTATAAAATACAAGACTGGAAAACTATCTACGCCAGTGAAAACAGTCCTATATCCGATATTTACCCCATAAAACATGAATTGTTTCAAGGTAACCCAGTCGCAGTGGCAGTATGGCTTGATTCCAATATCGCAAGGTTTTTGGATGACGCAAGACCAAATAAACCAAAGTACGTTTGGAGAAACCCATTGAACGATACTTCCAAGAAATATTATTATCATGCACTTTTATGCGTAGGATACAATGACAACAATAGAGAGTTCAAGCTGCTAAACTCTTACGGTCCGAATTCTGGAAATTCTGGCTACGTATATATATCTTATGATGCCTTTAAAAGAGCAGTTTATGAAGCGTACTTTGCAATAGACTTAGACAATCACAGAAGGCTGGTTGCTGCGACTAGGCCAAAACCCACAGATCCTGGTTTTGGTGTGCTAGAATCAGCTGCTGGTTTTAATGGATGGTTAAAAAAGGGGTACTTTATTCAGATAAATCAAGGATTGAAATTAAGTTGTGTAGATCTAAAAGGATCAGATAAAAATGTGATTTTTAAACTATACGATACCACAAGTTCTGAAGATAGATTAATAGGATCCTATGAACTTAATGAGGGTGATAAATATGAAATTACATATGATAACAAAACCTATAACCTTTTTCTCGACAAAATTGGAAATGCTGGAATAAACATTTTTAAACAGGCGGCGTTTATAGAGTTTTCTGCCATAGAATAGGTCGTTTATCTAGTGTTCGCCATTTCAAAAGATAAGTCATCAATGTCAAATTTTAGCAGAAGAGACAGAAATTGCATTTTTAATAACGGCCTTTTTAGCCTTTTAAACGGCAATTGTAAGAATATGAAATCTGAATTTTAGTAATTTCAGTTTCAATTTTCAACGACCATCGAACCAGTTCCTGTTTAAGGGATAGTCAATGGCATCAGAATTGAAAATTCCCTCACAACTTGGAATATGTGATTGACCTCAATGGAAAAGAATCTGATCTACAGCTACCCATCCAGGTTTTCCGGTTTTTTTGTGCCAATTGGGCAATTTGTCATAAGCTTCCACTTTTATGGCATAAAACCTATGGGAAACTTTACTGAAGGAAAGTATCTCAGATTTTAGCTTTCTTCCCTTGGCATCACTTTTTGCAAAAGACACATTTTTTTTGAGTAGAAGTGTCAAGGAGTCCATATTGTTACCAGACCAAACCTCAATACTTTTAGGAGGGACAATCTCTCCATATTCCCTTATTCCATAGCTGACCACTATTTTTTCGGTTTCTGGCGGGTTAGAACCAAAATCCATAGTGGCATGTAGGGGTTTTTCACTGAACCCGATCCATTGAAGCGGATCAATCCAGTCATTTCCTTTGATGTCATCAATTAGCGTTAAAACTCCTTTGCCGGCTAAATTTGGAGGGGGGGGATATTTTAACTTCGCGTCTACCGGGACATGCCCTTTATTGATAAATTCGAAAGTTTGTACCTCACTGTCTTCCCAACCTTCTTTATGTGCGTATGTCTTTATGATTTTAGAATCCCCTAAGGGAAATGGTTCGGAATATATTGTAGATAAGCTATCTGGTTCAGACCCGTCCGTAGTGTATCTCACCTGCACACCTTTAAACTTATGTTCGAGGATTATTTTTTCATTGTCAACGACATAATGTTTTTTCTGGGGTAGTACAGGGGGGGTTAGCTTGCTTTTGTCTTCCGCGGAAGGAACAAACCCTAACTCAAAACGTAGTTCCGGCATGCTCTTCCTGTAAGGAATCAACATGGAATCTGTAATGGAAGTGTTCCACAAATAAACCTCGCTCAAAGTTTCTATGGACTTTAAATCGTCCAAAACCTCCTCATTTATTGAAGTGCCGGATAATGAAAGCGAAGTGAGATTTTTGAACGACGAAAAGAGTTGAATACTTTCATTGGTAATATCCGTATTGTTCAAATTAAGATGTTCCAAATTCTCAAATTGGGCAATAAGCTTTAGGTCATTATCCGAAATGGGTAAATTGGATAAGTTTAGATGGGTCAGCTGTTCTTTGATTTTGGATAGCTCATTTAGGTAGTCAATTTTGAACGTACTTCTTCCAAAAATGGTTGCCTCGACGGCTGGTGAGGAAATCGATTTTTGAATGACGTTTCTAAATGGGCTGTTCAAATGTTCAAGCGTTTTCTTGTCGGCAAAACCGAAACTATACTCTGGCCCACTATTGAATTTTTCAATGATTTGGGAGGCAATACTATAAAGGCTGTCCTGGTTAGAGACTTCCGCTAGTGCAACTTCTGGATTTGCACCATGGGCTATCCAAGCCTGCAGCAATGCAAGATCTTGCGCACTTAGTTGTGTTTTGCCTTCAGGAGGCATATGATCTTCATGTTCAATTGGGAGCAAGGCTCTTTGGATAATGGCACTTTCATCCACATTATGGGCCAACCACAAGGGGCCATTGTCACCCCCTTTTTCTATACTTGCCAATGAAGAAAGGTCCAGTCCTCCTTTATGTTTATCAGGATTATGGCAACTGACACATTTAGATTTTAATATGGGTTGAACCATGTTTGCGAATAAGGGTTGGGTGGCATCAAATTCCTGATCTTTGGCTTCTGCTAGCGGTTGTGTTATAAAATCCGACCCATGGGTTAGATTGGCCCCGTAATGACCAGCAACAATTACGGTGACAAATGAGATGTAAAGCACACCTTTGTGTAGCCAAGTGCTATAATTAGTCAACACTAGGATATAGCATAGATAACCCAGCGCAAGTCCTGTCCATTTATGCACAGCCATGGAGGTGGACCCGTAACCTTCCAAATGCAAAAAAAAGCCCATTATAACAGCAATGGCGGTGGTCAATGCTGTAACCGACAGTAAAAACGCATGTATTTTTTCAAACGATGGTTCATCCAAGCTTTTTTTAAATAGGCTTAAAATCACCAGTAGCACAATAAAAGCAACGGGAAAGTGAAGGGTCAATGGATGTAATCGCCCTAAAGGTTCCAACCAGTAGGGAATTACCACATTCTCTTCAAAAATCAGCAATATTGTGGTCAAGGTCAATAGGCTAAAAACTATTGCCCTGCTTACTCTTTTAAATCTTAGCATTTATGCAATTATATCGTTAACAACGTGGCCATGAACATCGGTCAATCGAAACCTTCGACCCAAATATTTATAGGTAAGTTGTTCGTGATCGATTCCCATGAGATGTAAAATTGTGGCCTGAAGGTCGTGCACATGGACTGGGTCTTTGATGATGTTATAACCAAATTCGTCAGTTTCTCCATGGGTAAGCCCAGATTTCACTCCGCCACCTGCCATCCAAATACTGAAACATCTTGGATGGTGGTCCCGTCCATAATTGTCCTCAGTAAGTTTTCCTTGGCAATAATTGGTTCTACCGAATTCTCCACCCCAAATTACCAAGGTTTCATCCAGTAATCCTCTTTGTTTCAAATCTTTGATCAGTGCTGCGGACGCTTGGTCAACATCCTTGGCTTGAATGGCCATTTCATTGGGAAGATTTCCGTGCTGATCCCACCCCTGATGGTACAACTGTACAAACCGCACCCCGGACTCTGACAATTTTCGAGCTAGAAGACAGTTGGCGGCATAAGTTCCCGGAATCATGCAATCAGAGCCGTACATTTTGATGATATGATCGGGCTCTTTGGACATGTCGGTCACCTCTGGAACCGCAGTTTGCATGCGGTAGGCCATTTCGTACTGCTTAATTTTTGTATGAATCTCGGGATCTCCAAACTCTTGATATCCTTGTTCGTTTAAGGCTGCCAAATGATCCAACATAGTTCGTCGACTTTTCATGTCTATTCCGTCTGGATTGTTTAAGTAAAGTATGGGATCCTCGCTTGCGCTGAACTGTACTCCTTGATGGATGCTATCCAGAAAACCATTGGACCACAGTTTGGAATAAACACCCTGTCCATTTCCTTTACCTCTGGATAATAGCACGCAATATGCGGGAAGGTTTTGGTTTTCGCTTCCCAGACCATAACTCATCCACGCGCCCATGCTGGGCCTGTTACCTTGCTGTGCACCCGTTTGAATGAACGTCAATGCGGGATCATGGTTTATTGCCTCGGTATGCATGGTCTTGATCACGCAGATATCGTCAGCTATCTCTCCAATATGAGGAAATATCTCACTCACCCATGTTCCTGCTTTACCGTACTGTTGGAATTTAAATTTAGATCCAACCAAGGGGAATCGCTCCTGATTGGATGTCATCCCTGTAACTCTTTGCCCTTTTCGTATGGAATCTGGCAAGTCCTCGTTGAACATCTTATTGAGCAAAGGCTTATAATCAAAGCTTTCCAATTGTGAAGGTGCCCCATTTTGGGTAAGCATAATAATCCGCTTTGCCTTCGAAGCAAAGTGTTTGATGCCCAGGGGCAGTTCATCTGAATCATTCTGCCCGCCTTTGAACAAATCCGGAAGCAACAAAGAGCCAAGCGCCGCACTTCCCAAACCTAAGGCCGTTTTTCCTAGAAAGTGCCTACGATTGATATTTAGCCTGTTTTCAAAAAATTCTTTTTCCATTTCTGCGAATTAACTTCTAGTCATTGTTTCTTCCAAGTTGTACATGGTATGGATTACCTGCATTAAAGAAGCCACATTGATGGCATCCCTATTTTTTTGGGCAGGATATTCCCCAACGTTAATAAATTCCTCTGCAAGTGCTGGATTTTTGGTAAAATGCTCCCTTTGTTCTTTCAGGTAGTCCACCAATAATTCCTGTTCCTCATTTTTGGGCATTCTGCAAACGATGCTTCTGAACGCTGTTGTTACTTTCTCATCATCAGTAAGCTCTTGGCCACTTAGTTTTTCGGATAGCACCCTTGCAGATTCGAGCACCGTGGGGTCATTTAAAATGATCAAAGCTTGCAAAGGGGTACTGGTTGTCAACCGTCTAACCTCACATTGATCCCTATTCGAAGCGTCAAAGGTTAGCATGGTTGGAGGTGGTACCGTGCGTTTGATAAAGGTGTACATCCCCCTGCGATATATGGCCTCATTGTGATCTTGAATATACTCCTGAAGCAATCCCCTGCCTGATGTTGCTTGTTCCCATATCCCTTCAGGCTGATAAGGTTTTACACTTTCTCCGCCGATTTCGGTGTTCAATAAACCGCTACTGGCCAAAACCATATCACGACTCATTTCGGCATTTAACCGTAATCGGGACATGCGGGAATAGAATTTATTTTCTGGGTCTTTCCTTAATTTTTTATTGGAAACAACTGTGGATTGTGTATAGGTGGAAGACATTACTATGTTCTTCACCAATCTTTTGACGTCCCAGTCCTTTTGAAAATCCACAGCCAACCAATCCAGAAGTTCAGGATGGGTGGGGAGGTCTCCTTGCATACCAAAGTCTCCCGAGGTTCTAACGATTCCCTTTCCGAAAAACTCTTGCCAAATCCTGTTTACAAAGACTCGGCTGGTCAGGGGATGTTCCGGGCTCAATAGCCATTGGGTCAAGCCCAGCCTGTTCTGATTGTATTTTTCTGTGTCAAATGCCAATATCGATTCCGGGGTATCAAAGGAAACTTCCTCTCCCTTGGCATCATAAACCCCACGGTCTAGAATGTGGGTGGTTCTAATACCTACTGAGTCCTTCATGACCATAACGTCCACAGGATAGGGAGACTTATTGTTGACAAATGAAAGAACACTGTCAATCAACTTATTGGTGATCTTCATGTTAGGGGGATCTGCAAATGAGGCATCAATGGTACCATAAAGCCCTTTTTCAGGTACTTTGTCAAAAAAGGCAAACGTGCTGTAATAGTCCTTTTGGGAAATAGGGTCGTATTTGTGGTCATGGCATTTGGCGCATTCAAAAGTCAGCCCCAAAAAGGCCTTGCCAAAGGTATTTGTACGGTCCGTGACATATTCAATACGATATTCCTCATCTATGACTCCACCTTCCTGGGTAATTTTATGGTTTCTATTAAATCCAGTGGCCAAAATGGCCTCTATGTTTTTTTCCGGAAGTAAATCCCCAGCCAATTGCCAGGTCAAAAAGGTGTCAAATGAATAGTTCTCGTTGAATGCGTGTATCACCCAATCTCGCCAGGGCCACATGGTTCTTAAACCATCATCTTGATAGCCATGGGAGTCTGCATATCGTGCGATATCCAACCAATGCACGGCCATTTTTTCGCCATAATGTTTGTTGCTTAAAAGCTGATCTACCATTTTCTCATAGGCATCCACTGAATTATCATTTAAGAATTCATCCTGCATTTCCAAAGTGGGAGGGAGGCCAATTAGATCAAATGACAACCGTTTTAAAAGTCGTGCTTTATCAGCACGCTCATTTGGCTTGAGCCCAAGCTCCTCTATTTTTTTTAAGACGAAGAAATCCAGATCGGATGTTGGCCATTCACCATTTTTTACTGCTGGTTTTTCAGGAAGTATTGGCGCTGTAAATGCCCAATGCCTTTTATATTCGGCCCCTTGTTCAATCCATTTTTTAATGAGCTTTAATTCATGGTCGTTCAGCTTCAGGTTTGTTTCCAAAGGAGGCATCAATTGGGTTGAATCTGGTGAGGTGATTCTTAAATACACTTCAGATTCTTCTGGTTTTCCACTGACTATGGCATATTTGTTCGCATGGTCTTTTAGGGCTGCATAAGCACCTTCCTTTGTATCCAATCTTAAATCTGCTTCCCTTTTGTTCGCATCTGGTCCATGACAGGCAAAACATTTATCTGAAAGTATGGGGCGGATATCAAAATTGTAGTCAATTACCTTGGGCATTTTCTTGTCCGCAACACTGCCATAGTCCGATGCACTGTCCCTGCATGAAGTACAAATGGCCAATAGTAACAAAACACCTATGAAATTCTGGGTCTTCATTTATATTCGCTCTAGTTTAATGGGATAAGATTTGTTTGCGTTCCACTGGCAGATATAAAGGTTTTTATCTTCATCCACACACACGTCATGACAATGGTTGAAAAGGGGCGTGTCCTGAACAATCATTTCAAGTGCTCCATTTTTATAACTGGGTTTTGTCCCTCCGGGATTGGATACGACTTTATCCTGTTTATCCAAGATGGTTACAAAGCCAGAATCCGGCATCCGCTCCAAATACTTCAATCTGGACCAACACACACCTGAGTAGATATTTTCCCCATCAATTACCGGTCTGCATACATAGGCTCCCGGCAGAAAGATGGTTGACAAGTATTCTCCATCCAAAGTGAATCTCTTAAAGGAATTATGCATCCTGGAGGTGCACAGTAAAGTGATATTATTGGGATCTCTATCATCTATGGCCACCCCGTGCGCATTGTTCAATTGTTCATCCTTATGACCGTTTCCACCAAATTTTCTAATAAACTCCCCTTTGTGGTCAAACTGTAAAATCCAATCGGACCCATAGCCATCAGACACATAAATATCCCCGTTTGGAGCAATGGCGGTTTCAGTAGGGCGGTAGTTGTCCTTTTCTTGGTAAACTCCAATTTTTCTAGGGTCTGGCAATTCCATCAAAAAAGTACCGTCAACGGTGGTTTTCGTAACTCTACCGCTACTTGGATCCGTTATGAACAACACATCTTCAGCACCTTCTTTAAAAAGCGTTAATCCGTGTCCAGACTTGTATTCATGTCCCCACGTTTTTAGCAGTTTGCCAGATTTATCATATATAATGATATTGTTTTTGGTCTCATCAGTAATCATGATCAACCTTCCTTTGGAGTCCAAGACCATTTCATGGCAGTTTAAGACTGGTGTGGTATTGGGGTCTAAGTTCCCCCATGATTTATGAACTCTATACTTAAAATCTCCATGACCAATTATCTGTTCATGCAACTTGGGTTTTGACAAAATGGTAAACCCTTGTGTTGGAATGGAAAGTGCCGCGGTGGACAATGCAGTTGTTTTTATAAAAGACCTTCTTGAATGCTTCATTTTAAGTGGTTCTTAAAAAAGTATGGGTATGGTATTATTTTACCGCCCAAGTTATTGAGCATTCCATTTATTGGGGTGGAATTATTGTCCAAAGAGGTGGAAAAAATGCCTTTTCAGGGTATTTTATCTTTTTGGAAGGTAATGTGAAGGAGGATTCCCGAATTCCTTCTTAAATGATTTACTGAAATATCGATTATCGTTGTAACCCACTCTGAATGAGATTTCTTTTAAAGAATAATCGCCCTCTTTAATCAAATTCATTGCGGTGGAGAGCTTGTGGAAGTTGATGTATTCAATGATGGATTTACCAGTTATGGCCTGAATTTTTCGATATAATTGGGAACGCCCAATGCCCAATTCAGCGCTAAGTCGGTCCACCGAAAAATTGGTATCTTCCATGTTTTCATCAATTATGGAGTTCACCTTATCCAGATATCTATCCTTCCTTTCATAATCAGGTTCTGAATTGTTGGCAAGGTCTTTTTTCAACTTTTTAAGCAATAGCTTTCTACCCTCCAGTAGATTTTTGATTTTAAGTTGTATTTCTGATATGTAGAATGGTTTTTGGATGTAATCGTCCGCTCCAGTTGATAAGCCAGTAATTTTATTTTCCGCTCCTGTTTTTGCGGTTAAGAATAAAAAAGGAATATGGGCCGTCAACTCATTACTCTTTAGCTGATTCGCCAATTGAATGCCATCGGTTTCCGGCATCATAATGTCACTAATAATAACATCTGGTAAGGTTGCTATGGCCATTTGCAAGCCTTCTTTTCCATTTGTGGCCTCAAGAATCTGATATTGCTCTTTTAGTTCTCCCTTTATATACTTTCTAATGTCCTGATTGTCCTCAACAATTAATATCAGGGTTTTACTGGAATCAATATGGGAAAGGCCATTGGTTATTATCGAATTCTCCGTTTCGTAATTCTTGTATCCCATAGGTATTTTCACCCTGAAATGACACCCTTTTTCTGTACCGTCCAATAGGTGTATGGAACCTTTATGGAGCTTTACCAGTTCTGCTGTAAGTGCTAGGCCAATTCCACTGCTATATCCAAATTCGGGGTTTTCATCCAATTGATAAAATCGCTCAAATACTTTATCCCGATGCTCCAAGGGTATTCCAATTCCATTGTCGATAACATTGATTTCCATGTCGCCCGAAGTTGCTTTCCCTTCTGAATCAATATTCATGTCCATAAATCTTACGGATAACTTAATGGTACCTCCTTCAGGGGTGTATTTAAAAGCATTGGAAAGAAGGTTGGTCGCTACTTTTTCAATGATATCAATATCAAAAAACAAGGTTCCGAAATCTGTTGGGTACAGGTACTCATAGTTGATTTTTTTCTCTTTGGACCAATAAGCAGAGGATACATTTATGTTATTGAAAACGGAAAGATCCTTTTGAGGGGAAATATGAAGCTTTTGATTGTTTTCCAATTTTCTAAAATCAAGAATCTGATTTACAAGTTCCAAAAGACGGGTACTGTTGCGGTACATCATCTCCAGAACGTTGTTGTTCGGTTTTGTTTTTTCCCTGATGTATTTGTCCAGGGGAGATGCGATAAGGGTTAGCGGGGTGCGTAGTTCATGGGAGATGTTGGTGAAAAATTTCAATTTCATTTTTGCAACTTCCTCAAATTGCAAAACACGTTGTTTTTCTATTTCAAATTTAGATCGGGTCCGTTCTCTTTTGATAATGAGCCATATCAGTATACCAAAAAGAGATAGAAGTAGGATGGATCCCAGAACCCGTACCCATAACAATTCCCAAAATGGGGGTTTTATTAAAACGTCAATTTTCGTGGTGCTGTCACTCCAGATACCATCTTCATTGCTTGCTTTGACCAAAAACGAATAACTGCCTGAAGGAATGTTTGTGTATGTGGCTTTTTGATTGGTATGGGCTTGGGTCCAATCCTCGTCATAGCCGTCCAATTTATATGCAAACTTGCAACGCCCATTGTTGTTGTAGTTGATGACCTGAAACTCAAATTCGAATTTCCTATCATCATAGTTTAATTCGATTTTTTCCTCAACCTCAATATTTTTGGTGATGTATTTGCTATGGGGTTTGACCAGCTCATTGTTTACCCACAGTTTTGAGATATAAAGTGGAGATTCCACACTACTGGCCTTAACTTTTTCTGGGTCGAATATCATTGAACCTTTGTCCGTGGAGAAAATGAGTTCTCCAGAATCCAATGCTAAACTTGAAGACAGTATTTTATGGGAGGGGAGTCCGTCTTGTTCGTTTAAGATGCGGACTTCGTTGCTGGTTTCGTTGAATTTGACCAAACCATTTAGGGTTCCGACCCAAAAATTCCCTTGCGAATCCTGTTCAATTGAATTGATGATTTTATCCTTGATCAGGGGATTTTCAATTTGTGTAAAGGCGTTGGTGGTAGGATCCAATTTGCATAATCCTGCGCTTGTTCCAATCCAAAGGGTGTTTTTGTTGTCTTCAAAGATTTCATTTACAAAGTTGTTGCTGACGGTTGATTTGTCACCAATTTTGTGCCTATAATGAACAAACCCATTCCCGTCAGGATTGTATTTTTTCAATCCATCTCCCTGTGTGCCTATCCAAATGTCACCCTTTGAGTCTTCAAATAAAATCGAAGCATGATGAAAGTAACCAATGCCATTAGGGATATTTGGGTCACATTCAAAATGGGTCATCTTGTTGGAATCGGGAAGGTAGTGGGTAACCCCCAAAATTTCCCCAGCCCACAATTCACCTTGACTGGATAACAGGGCGGCGCTAGGCATCGAATTTCTTGATTTTTGTTGGATCAAGTCACCAATAGGGGAGAACTGATAATAATTTTGGGTGTCGATAACCCATACATTTTGATTCCCGTTCGTTGCAACAATAGGCCTACCGTTGAATTTTGTTTGCAATCTTTTCAGTTTCCCATTTTCCGAATTGTAGAGAAAAATGTTATCGCCTTGGGTGAACCAATAATTTATATCGGTTTTAGCTATGGAAGCTTGAGTGATTTCTTCTGCAAACGACTTAAAAGCAGTGGTTTTTTTCTCGATAAGGAAAAAATTCCCCGAAGCATCCAAAACCCAAGTTACGTTCTTATTGTTTTTATGGTATATGTTGTTCAGGGCAAAATTTCCCTCGGGATAAAACAAATTGCCCAAATCCAAGCTTTCGAGCACATTAAAATTGGCGTCGGTAATATGGACACGGTTACCACTGGTAAACCAGCATATTCCGTTACTTTCCTTTTTAACTCTGCTTAACCAGTTGTTGAACAGGTTGATTCGGGAGAAATTGTTTTCAGATTCATAAATGGAACCCCCATTGTATGTGGTAATTAGTTTGCCATTAAAGAAGGCCAGCTCAAAGTGATTTTGGGATTCTTTTGGGGTGTCGTTGAAAATACGTCTAACCTTTTGGGTGTGTTTGTTAAAAATATTCAGCCCTTTCCAAGTACCAACAAAAAGATTCCCTTCCGTGTCCTCTTCCAACGCCAGAACATTGTTGTGACTTATGGTCAAAGGGTCCGTTGCGCTATATTGAAAGGATTTGAAAGTGTTTGTTGAGCGATCCATTAGGTTCAGGCCACCACCATCTGTTCCAACATAAAAATCATTGTCCCTTGTTTCATAGATGACCTTTATTTCATTAAAACTTAGACTTTTTGGGTTTTGCTCATCATGTATAAACCGCTGGAAACAATCACAATTACGGTCGTACTTTAAGAGCCCACCGCCGTAGGTGCCTATCCACAGTGTTTTTTGCTGGTCTTCGTACAGATAGGAAATGTGATTATCAGTGATACTTGTGTGGTCATTTTCGTTTTTAATGTAGTTTTTATAGGTGCTTCCATCATACCGCCATAAGCCATTGGTTGAACTAATCCATACGAAACCATAAGAGTCTTCCAAGATTGCATTTGTAGAAGTCTCAATGGGTAATTTAAAGTGGGTGACTTCAAAATCCCCAACAAACTTTTGGGCTGAAACAGACCCGAGACAGAAGAACAGAAAAAACGGGATACATATCTTGATGTTCTTGTTTGAAAGGAATTCAAAAACTGCTTTTTTGAAGTGTTCTCCAATCAGGAATTTATCCAGAAAGTATGCGAAAAAGTTCATTTTAAAGGTTATTGATCCTGTTCTGGCGCCATATCATAGAAAGCGTTTGGGCTTTAAGCTATCGACCGGTTAAATTACCAATTTATAAAGTAACAAGGCTTACATTCAAGGATGGGGTTGGTTCACTAAAAAGTTATTGTGTTTATAATGCGAATGGTCATTTTCTACTGAAATTGCACAACTACTTTACCGTAATCTGCTAATAATAAGCACTTTTTGCTATACTAAGCCAATACTTTATTGTCATTAATGACGTTACATATAATGTAACGTTAATGCGCTAATTACTAGGACACTATAAATTAGCCCTGTCTTTGGTAATTCAAGCTATAAATTTTCATCACCCCATTTAAATGGATAATTATGGCCCCAATCACCTCAAATCCCTTTGCTGACCCAACTTTCAAATTAAGGTTCACTTACAAATGCTTTACAACATCAACGAAATTGGTGTTATTGCTTTTTATGTCGATGCTGTTGAGTTGTAACAATTCATTGGAACCCGTATTGCCCGAAGAAGAAAATAATGATACAGACGATGAAGTAATTGAGGGAGATGTTGCCCTTATTTATCTAAATCAATGTGGAGGATGCCATGGGCAAGACCTGGGTTCATTTGTGGAACGGGATTGGACCTATGGCAATGCTTCGGAAGATGTTATAGAATCCATAACAGATGGGTATGCGGACAATGGTATGCCAGCATACGGATCTGCGCTAAGTGCACAACAAATTGAGGATTTGACCAGCTACATCCTTACCGAAATCGATGGAAAAACAAAAGCGATGTTGGAGGAGGAGAACCCCGATTTGTCCGGTTTGATTTCTTCCGATGACCTAACTTTTCGACTGGAAACCTTAACCGACGAGATTCCTGGTATTCCTTGGGGCATTGAGCAATTGCCCAATGGAGAAATATTGGTGACCGAACGCGGGGGAGGACTTTATTTGGTAAATAATGATAAGCAATTGATAGAAATAAGTGGTGTCCCAGCTGTTGCTTCGCAAGGGCAGGGTGGAATGTTGGATGTGATTATACACCCCGATTTTGAAAACAATGCCTTGGTGTATCTGTCCTATTCACGAATTAACCCATCTAATGCCTCCGAGCGGACCACTGCAGTGGCAAGAGGCAGGCTAGAAGGTAGCAGCTTGATGGACGTAGAGAACATATTTACAGCACTTCCATATCTCAATAGTTCCCATCATTATGGCTCAAGATTGGTATTTGATAACAATGGTTACCTATATGTTTCTGTTGGTGATCGAGGAAATAGGGATGCCTACCCCCAAGAATTGGACAATGCCCATGGAAAAATACACCGCATCCATGACGACGGTCAAATCCCAACGGACAACCCTTTTTATAATACCTCCGGTGCGGTCACTTCTATATTCACCTACGGAACACGAAATCCCCAGGGGATGACCTTGCACCCAGATACTGGAGAGATTTGGGAAGGAGAGCATGGCCCCCAGGGAGGAGATGAAATCAATATTTTGGAAGCGGGAGAAAACAATGGTTGGCCAGTTATTTCATATGGTATCAATTATGATGGCACCACATTCACTGACCTTACTGAGTTAGCTGGCATGGAACAACCCATATATTACTGGACTCCATCCATTGCTCCTTGCGGAATGACATTTGTGTCCAGCGATTTTTATGGAAATTGGAAAAATGACCTGTTCGTCGCTTCGCTCAAATTTGAATACCTCCATCGTTTACGAATGAATGGCAACGAAGTGGTTGGCCATGAAAACTTATTGGAAGGTATAGGAAGGGTACGGGATGCAGAAATGGGCACAGATGGTTATCTGTATGTTGTGGTTGAGGGTCCTGGCAGGCTTATCCGTTTGGTGCCTGAGCAGTAGGTGGTTAGGGGCGTCCATCCGTCTAAATGCGAATACCATTTTGAAAGTACTGGTGAAGTCCAGAATTAGCCAGCAAGGCATCAAAATCTTATAGCCAAATAGAAGCCACTTCTCCCGCTACCGAAGCTGGGCGTGAATACAAATCTTTCCGATTTCAAAAAGGGATTCCAAGCAAAAAGATGGTCCAAATGGTATACGAGTTTGGTTATTGCCATGCCAACCGCTGAACCCAGTATTACATCTGAGAACCAATGTTTGTTCTTGGCCATTCGTAGATAGGCTGTGGCCAGTGCAAAAGTATATCCAGAATAAGCCAATAGTGGCTCTGTGTTTTTAAACTCTTCATAGAATACGGTGGCGCTTGCAAAAGCTAAGGAGGTATGTCCGGAAGGAAGAGCTTCGTTGTTTGCCCCGTTAGGACGTTCTTTATCTATGTTTACCTTTAATCCAGTGGTAATCAATTGGGTGAACAGCAAGGAGAAAGCAGCGTTTTTTGTCTGATCAAACCAATGGTTTTCAGCTTGCACGCCCAAACCATCAGCCAAGTACATTCCAGCGATTGGCGCAAACCTGGTATAATCATCAATATTGGTGGATAGATTTTTATTTATTCTAGGTTGAAGCTCCTTTTCATAGGTACTATTGTTTATTAGCAAAGCCGTCCCGGTCAATGCCATCGGAAAAATCATTTTTTTGGCCAATGAGGGTTGATTACCGGACAGGTCTCTTTTCTCCAAAGTATCCGTTTCCATCTCCATGGAACCTTGCCCAGATAAAGAAAATGTACTCAAAGACCAGATTAAAATGAAAATAAGATGCTTGGTCTTCATCTTTGACTCATTGTTTTTCGTTTTTTCACAACCTTGGGGATAAAATACAGAATTCCTTACCATTTATCTAAACAAAGGCATAAAGTAAAGCGAAAGCCTGTGTGGCATTCCCTGAAAATTTCCAGAAATATTCTCAAAAAAGGTAATGAAACCCATTAGGGTTGGCGAGCATCTACTTGATGGCAATAACGGCACTTGATGGCCCCGTCAAAGGCATTACGCTCGTTTGGCCAAACCCTACCTCCTTGGCCCATCGGTCAAAGTCGGTAGCTGTAAAGTCAAACCCTTTATCGGTTTCTATGGCCATGTTCAATGACATCATCAAACCAAACGCGTTCCTGTTTCTTTGGTCATCAATAATATTTTCAATAACTATGAGCGCTCCACCTTTAGGTAAAGCATTGTAGGCTTTTTTTATCAGCATCACTTTGTCCTCGTAACCCCAGTCATGAAGAATGTTCCCCATAGTGATTACGTCTGCCCGTGGTAATTCATCAACAAAAAAATCTCCTGACCTAATCTCAATTCTATCATTCAACCCGAAAGTTTCAACATTTTCTTGGGCAATTGGACCAACGGGGGGAAGGTCAAACGAAACGCATTTTATATGGTCGTTGTTTCTGGCAACATGGATGGAAAGATTGGCACCCGAGCCCCCAACATCACAAAGGGTATTGTATTTTGAAAAATCAAAATCATGGGCCAACTTGGCAAAATTCCCAGCCTGGACACCTCCCATACCGTGTATGAACTCTCTAAGCCTATCTTCGTTTGCATAAATGGCCTCAAACAGTGGTTTGCCACCGTCCTTGGTCTCATTTTGCGGTTTGCCGGTCTTTAAGCACGTTTCCAGATCGTTCCAAAAAGGGTAAAGCCTGTTGTTGGACATCTCCAAAATGCCTCCAATATAAGTGGGCTTGTTCTTGTCCAAAAATAAGTCCGAATCCTCTGAATTACCATATAAGGCAGTCTCCTTTAATCCAGAACGATGCAAAAAACCCAGGGCCACCAGGGTGTCCAGAAAATCAAACAAGGACCTTTCATGCAGTCCCAGTTTATCTTTGATTTGCTGCCCTGATAATGATCCGTTTGCGAGATGGGTGAACAGCTCCATCTTAACAGCTGTAAGCAAGGTTTTTGACGCCCAAAAACCCATTCCAATTTGCATTATTTTGGAAGGGTTGACTTGATTTTCGGTTTTTGTGTCCATGGTTCGGTTGGTTTTAAGGTTTTAAGGTAGTAAAAAATTGCAATGATTTATGCTCAATGTTGCAGCAAGTATTTGTACCATAATCCTCCTACATTTTACTACTCGCGGACAAATGTTCTAGGGTAACCTACCAGCGTACCAACTAAGTTTTAAATGGGTATCTGAGCTAATTGCTCTTTTTATGGTTTACGTAAATCTCCATAACCGCTTCCTGGGTTCCATTAAGATATGACAGCAATTTGGTCTTTCGAGAACCACCGATAAAGCATCTAAAAAAGATAGATTATCGGGGTCACTTTTCCATTATTACCATCCTAATATTAACCTGGAAACGATCAAATATGACCAAGTTCACTTGAATTTTGATCTTGAATAAATGTCACATTGTCTTTATTGAACCGTCCTTAATGCGGGAAGGTTGGTAAAAACCTGATTGCCAACTTAATCCATTATAACAGGTAAAAGTCAGGTCTCTAAATCAAAGCACTATGGCAAAGGGTAGGATTCTCATCGTAAAATTGTTAGTTTTCTTCATGCTCGCTGCATTTAGTTGCAAGAAAAAAAAAGAATCCAAAGGGTATAATATAGTCGGGCATATTGAGGGAACTCCTAGTGATACAAAGATCTACTTATTCAATATGGAACTTCAATCGAATATTGATTCTGCGATTGTTAAGAATGATGAATTTGTAATGGAAGGAAAAATAGACCACCCTACGCACTGTGTCTTGATAATACCCAACCAGAACAAGTATGCGGATCTTATTGTGGAAAATACCAGGATAACCTTTGAGTCAACCTATGCCGACATCTATTTTCAGCGAAAAGTCCAAGGCGGACCTGAACAGGGTCTTAAAAATAGACTGTGGGGGCTAACCGGAGAATATGATACTCGGTATTTGAAAGTTGGTGATAGCCTTTCCAAAGAGCTTTACATGGATGAAGATCACAAAAAAGAACTAATCGCCAGATATGAAAAAAATGTCGCCAAGTCCAAGGAAGTTATGAAAGACTTTATTGTTAAAAATCCCAATTCTTATTTCACCTTGAATCTATTGTTTAGAAACAGAAAATCGATATCCAAAAGTACTTTAGAAAAGGTGTTGGCCAATCTGGATGTACCATATTCAAAGGTGCCAGATGCCTTGGCATTGGCTGAATATGTTAATGGAAAAGAAGTTGAATTAAAAAAAGGAGACTTGTTCGCTGATTTTGAAGGAATTACGCTGGAAGGTGAGTCTATTGAGCTATCATCACTTAAAGGAAGCCATATATATTTGAGTTTCTGGAGCAGAAGTTGCAAACCTTGCCGCCTGGAAAACAGATTTTTCAATACAAATTTCGAAACTATCCCAGAAAATTTGAGGCTTGTAAGTTTTTCGATTGATAAGGATCAAAGGGTTTGGGAAGCTGCTTCTAAAGAAGATGGTATCCGCTGGACGAACCTTTCAGCACAAGGAAACAAGAATGATAGTATTGTCAAATTGTACAGTGTTCAGGCGTTGCCAAAATCCTTTCTTATTGACCCTAATGGCATAATCATTGGTATATTTGAAGGATACAATGAAGAGTTTTTTGAGTCCATTTTAGGGTTGATTGAGTCCAAGTAGGTAAAGTTCCATGACCGAGTTGGGAATTCACTATAGGACTGTAAGTGATTAATTAAAATGTATTCAAAGCTTCCCAAATCAAGGATGGCAATTTAAAATGTACACAATTAGTGTTTTCAAGATTCTTTAACTGGCTTTCTCTATAACTCTTCAAGAATAGATTTTCCACTGGACATATCTCCTGAGGTCCATTTCCACCGTTCATGAAGTCTTATTTTTCCGTTTTTGTTCAATTCAGGGGTTGAATGACAGATTCCTGTCATTAGTTCCCCTTCCAGGTTGACTTGATGATAACGCATATCGATAGATCCATCTTTGTCTACTAATCCGATTAAATGCCCTTTTAAGATATTTCCACCTTTATATTCAGATGTTATAATATTTTCTGTTTGCTGGTATGCGAATATGGTTTCTTCGGTCGTTTCTGCATTTGCTGTGCTCTCAACTACTCTAAACCGTTTGTTGTGATAGTTCATTGATTTTGCTGATAATATTCCAATACATGTTTAGGAATTTCCATTTGCTGGGGTAAACCTTTGTCAGCAATTGGGTATTCCGCTATTTGCTTTAAAGGTACCAAACCGGCCCAAACATCTAAATCGTAATCTGCTGGTTCGTCCGCAACACCTACATCCCTTATTTTTGCTGATGCTGTCTCAATAGTCATTTCTACCACCATGGTTCTGTCCAATTCTTCTTGGTCCATTGGCCTAATCTCGTCCCAACGTCCTTTCATCATTTGTTCCATAACACAGAACAGCGCTGCTTCTTTTTCCGTTGCATCTTCAATTCTCCTTGTTGAACCAAATAGGGTTGCAGAGCGATAATTTACAGAATGGTGCAAACCAGATCGTGCCAGAACCAAAGCATCTAAATGCATTACCGTTAGGCTCATTTCTTTGGCCTCCAATAATGCCAGCAACATTCTGTTGGCTTGGGAACCGTGTAAATAAATTTTGTTGTCCTTTCTCCCATACCCCATGGGTAATGAAATTGCCCTGTTTTTATACATGTAGCTTACATAGCCTATAAAACCAGCATCTAAAATGGCGTTTATAATTTCAACATCATAAGTGGCTCTGTTATGACCGCGTTTTACCCTGTTTAGTTTAGATTTTGGATATTCTTTCATGCTTATAACTCTTTTGACAAAACGGCATTTTCATAACCTTTACCGTTGACTAGATAATTTAATTCTCCAACGTTCTTAAATTCATTTCTATGATAGAATCTGATGGCCCTATTGTTTTTTATGTAAACTGAAAGCCACATCGTATCCAATTGCAGAGCTCTGGCTTTCTTTTCAATAAAATTTAGAAAGTGTTGTCCAATTTTTAAGGGTATGAAGTCATTCAAAATGTAGATTCTTTCCAATCGACAATTGTTTTGTGAGACCACATTTTTGTGAAATGCGTTTACTACCAATTTGGCATAACCAACGGGTAGGTCATTAACATAAATGATATAGTACAGATGCTTCAGATTGTTAATTTCCCGTTTGGTTTTTTCGACTGAAAAAGCTTCATCGAGATAGGCCGACAAGTCGTTTTTATTATCAATAAAATGACCGTGTGATTCAGCGTATGTTACTCTTCCCAAAAGGGCCAATATGTCAAGATCTGCCTCGTTAGCTGTTTTTATTTTGATCATTGCTGTTTTTTTATTTGTAATCTTCTTAAGTGAAAGCCGTGCAAAAACACTGCTATGGTGCACCCTATTATTATTGGCGCGGCACTAATTAATAAACCATAGATAATGTAGCCTATGTTTGCTATCAGTGAAATCAATCGCAGTTTGTATTCGCCCTTTGTGGACATTGAATACAGATTAATAACCAATGCTGCATAACCTATGGTATCAATTATTAATGGACTCATCTTTTTTCTGGAGGAATGCTTTTATATCGAGCTATTTTAATCCTAGCTTTCTTTAAATCTTTAGGTTTGAATATGGGTTTGATGGAAGCAGGATATTGCTCAATTTCTTTTTGTGGCCTTATGGGGCGTGGAACAAAATTTCCTGAACAACTGGGACATACATTTTCAAATATTTCCATAGCGCAGGTGCTACAATAAGTGCATTCATAGGAGCAAATCATTGCCTCGGTCGAGGTGTTTGGCAAATCTTTATTGCAGTGCTCGCAATTGGGTCTTATTTCTAACATATTATATTTATTAATTGCCTCAAAAACTATAAGTACATCAAAGTCACCTGTAAGGTTTCATTTTAGTGTTTTTATGATATTATAGCTCGAAAGTAATATATTTGTGGACTGTCATAATCGTCCAGAATGGATATAATTAATAGTCCAGATGTTTCCATTTAAAACCAGTATTCAATTTGATAGAAAAAGCAATCAGGCGCTGTATCTTCAATTGTCCAATCAAATTATTCAATTGATCAAAAGCCAAAAGTTAGCTCCCAATACCAGACTTCCTGGAAGCAGAACATTGGCAGAGCAGTTAAACGTGCACAGGAAAACAATAGTGGCTTGTTATGAAGAGTTATTGCTTCAGGGTTGGATTGAGAGTATTCCTAAAAAGGGAACTTATGTACATCGTAATTTACCTGTGCTACATCAGCAAAAATTAAATGATGATGAAGCATTTGGTGTAAATAAGAATGCTGATTTTTCTTTTTATAAGACCAGTATCCTACCAAAAATACCCACAGAAAAGCGGGAAGACTTTATGTACCTGAATGATGGCATTTCGGATACCAGATTAACTCCCATTGATGAAATTGCAAGGACGTACAGAAGTGTTTCTTCTAAAAAAAGTATATACGAACATTTGTCCTATGGTTCTACCTATGGTAATGAGACCTTACGAAATGTGTTGGTGGAATATTTGAATTCGACCAGGGGGCTTAACATTACCAAGGAAAATGTGTTGATTACCCGTGGCAGTCAAATGGGAATTTGGTTGTCGGCAAAACTTTTGCTTCAAAAGGAAGATATTATAGTGGTCGGTAATACCAATTACGTGTCCGCTGATTTCACTTTTTTAAATCAACAAGCAAAATTGGAACGCGTTTCGGTAGATAAAAATGGCCTTGTAACCGACGACATTGAAAAACTATGTAAACGACAACAGATAAAAGCGGTATATGTAACCTCCCATCATCACCATCCAACCACGGTAACGCTTTCTGCAAAAAGAAGAATCCACCTTTTAAACCTGGCACAGTACTATAATTTTGCGATTATTGAAGATGATTACGATTATGATTTTAATTACAATCATGCTCCAATTCTACCATTGGCAAGTCACGACACCAACGGTAACGTAATTTACATTGGTTCTGTTTGTAAAACGGTCGCCCCAGTTTTCAGGGTTGGGTATTTAATTGCTTCCAAAGAGTTTGTGGATGAAGCCGCAAAATTAAGGGGTTATGTAGATAGACAGGGCGATGCGCTTTTAGAATTGACCTTCGCGAGCTTTATAAAGTCTGGCGATTTGGATAGGCACATTCGTAAAGTGATGAAAATTTACCAGCAACGACGTGATCTGTTCTGTAAACTTTTAAACGATGAATTAGGAGGTTTTTTTCAGTTTGAAATACCAAAGGGCGGTATGGCGGTTTGGACAAAGTTGCATCCGGATCATTCTTGGGATACCATTTCCGAAGCGGCAAGAAAACACAGATTGGAAATTGGAGATTGGCGGCAGTATGATGCAGCCAAATTAGGGCACAATGCAATTAGAATTGGTTTTGCTACGTACACCGAGGAAGAAATTTATGAATTAATAAAGAGGTTAAAGCATGCAATTACTAGTACGCTTTAAAAAGGTAAAGAATCCCTTTAGGGTTCAAGGGAATCAATTTATAAACAAAGCTATGCGAGTAAATACGGTTTCTGCCGAACCTAGCGAATCCTTCGAAGCTTGAAAAGCGAAGAAGGAGGGTAGGGAGGTGTATTTACGGCTTCGCCAAACCTTTCAATTTTTCAAAAACAACCACCTTGTACATAGCGCTCACAGGAATCTTTTTATCCTCAAGCAGTAAATGGGTTCGGGTAGCTTTTGTAATTCTGTCCAAATTGACAATATAGGATTTATGCGTACGATGAAAATTTTCTGGTAACAGGGTAGTGATATTAATAAGTGTATCCGAGATAAGATACATTCTGGCATCCGTAAAAATTTTCAAATAATTCCCAAAACTTTGAATGTAGCTAATTGATTTCAACGGAAGGGCAATCGGCAACCCATCATGCTTTATCCGAAGTTCTTCCTGTTTCTTATTCGGTTTGGGTTCTGCTATTGTTGAAGTTGAAACTTTGTTTATGGCTTGTAAAAAGCGTTCAAGTTTTATGGGTTTCAATAGGTAATCGAACACCCCAAAGTCATAGCTTTCCAAGGCATACTCGGAATATGCCGTTGTTAAAATCACTTTAGGGGATTGTATCATGGAACGTAAAATTCCCATGCCGTTGAGTTCCGGCATTTCAATATCCAAAAAAACCAGGTCGATTTTATGTTGCTGAATAAAATTCACGAACTCAATCGGGTTCCCGGTACTTAGGACCAATTCAAAGTTGTTTATTTTGGAACAATACTCTTCCAGCACTTCCCGTGCTAATTGTTCATCATCAACAATGGCAATTTTCATCATTCCTACTATTCTGTTAGGTCAATCGTTAAATTTACTTGATATGCCGCCTCCATATCACTGATCTTTAATTCATGAGCATTGGGATATAATAAATTCAGTCGCCGCTTTACATTTTCGAGTCCCGTTCCCATTCTTGTCGATTGGGTTGCCACATTGTGTTTTGAATTTACAACATGAACATAAAGCCTGGAATTTTTTATGGAAACATTCACGTCAATGGTACTCTGTGCATTGGTGGCTTGGGCCCCATGTTTAACCGCATTTTCAACAAACGGTATTAACAGCATTGGTGCTATCTTATAATTTGACAATTCTCCTTCAATTAAAAATTCAATGGCACACCGTTTGCTCAACCGTTTTTCCTCTAGCAATAAATAATTCTCAATAAACTCCAACTCTTCTTTCAGCGAAACAAAGTCCTTTTTAGCACTTTCCAATTGATATCTCATTAATTCCGAAAGTTGCATCACGACCTCAGGAGTTTCTGTGGATTGCTGTCTGGAAAGGGCATAAATGCTATTCAATGAATTGAATAAAAAGTGGGGGTTTACCTGTTCCTTTAGGTAGTTCAATTCCAGTTCTCTTTGCAATTTTTCTTTTTCTTCCTTTTGTCTTTGTATGAGTGCACTTCTCCTTAAAAAGAAAGCGGCCATACCAGTACCTGTAGTGTAAATAAGAAAAGAAGACATTTTAGTAATACCGATCCAGTTGAACTTTGGATATATTTTAATACTCACTCCAAGAAATATGGCTCCAATAAGTAGGAATCCGTATAAAACATATTTTTTCTTATCAAAAAGATAGGGGATAAGGATAAAATGATTTATCCAGATCACTGTCATGATACTTATAGTATAACTAAGTCCCCATAAATAAAAGGCATAAAGCGAGTCATATTTATCTATGTGCATCCATCCACCCAATAGCTCAAGGGTGAGCACCAATACAAAGGCACCCAGGTTAATGAGGATGGTATTCTTCAAAGACTTTTGCAACATAAACTCTTACGGTTAAGGACAAAAGTACCACGTTCAAACACAAACCTTCATAATTTCTTGCAAAACGCTTATATCAATGATGAAGTGATTTCATCATTTAATCGATAGGCTTGTCCTGTTTCCAATTTCCGGCAGGGTTTATACGGTAGTTTTATCGTTCAGATATAACAAATAAAACAATGAAAAGCATAACCAAAGGGCTACTAGCACTTCTTCTTGTGCTAGCAAACAATGCCTTTGCCCAGAAGAATGGCAAAAAAGAAACCGCAACAGCATCAATGAGCGCTTCCTTGGTATTACCACAGATCCAGGTAGTTCCTATAAAAGACACAAAAACAGAACGGAACTATGAACTTTATATAGAGTTGCCAGAAGATTATGCCAAGAACCCGGATAAAAAGTATCCTGTCCTGTATTATACAGATGCCGTGTGGCATCGCGAAATGCTGTCCGGAGCTACAGAATTCATGTTGGAAGATATTATCCTGGTTGGAATTTCCTGGCAATTGGATATCAATGAAGACCTGAAAAACGAAAGGGGAGACCATGTTAGTAGGTTTCGTGATTACTCCATGACCAAACACAGCGATCCGGAAATTCAAAACAAATATCAATTTGGCCAAGCCAATGATCATCTGGATTTTATTCGCAATGATGTCATTTCCTATGTTGATAAAACCTACCGCACCGACCCAAACAGTCGCACCTATTTTGGATACTCACTGAGCGGTGAATTTGGAGCCTATATACTACTAAGTCAACCTGACACCTTTAACAATTACATTATTGGTAGTCCAACGGTGAGAGGTGAACTGGATTACTTAAAGGACCTCAACACCAAGTTTGGGCCCTATGAGTCGTCCAATAAAAATTCAAGTCTAAATGCCAATGTTTTTATTGCATACGGCTCCTTAGAAGAAGAATCGGTGGTGGAACCTATCGATGCGTTCGTTAAGCTATTAAATGAAAGAAGGGATGGCGGTTTGTCCGTATATAAAGAAGTAATAGATGGTGACCATGGTACGGCCTTCCCCATGACGGCGGTTCGCAGTGTTGCCTGGTTGTCATCTGCAATGAATCATATTTCAAGGGATAGCAAGGAGGTCTCGTTCTGGTCCATTCCGCACCTAAACAACCCCTATATTACCCAAGCTCCGGAAGATAGGGAAGATGGTATAGCGGTAGGGAAGTTGGACATTTCTGAAGCTGATAAAAATGCAATCCTAAAGGTATCTCAGGAGATTTTTAAGGGTACCTATGGAAATTACGATGCATTGCTTATTTCACACAAGAACAAACTGGTCTATGAATCCTATTACAGAAAGGGGCGTGTCAATTTGCCACACGGACAGGCCTCAGCGGTAAAAGGGTATACCAGCTTGGTGTTGGGAAGGGCCATTGAGCTGGGATATTTAAGCATGGAGGATCTAGACAAACCCGTGATTCATTTCTTGAAAGACCTAGACCCTACAAAATTCACAGCAGGAGCTGATAAAATCTCCCTTCATAAAGCATTGACCATGCAGGGGGGACTCACCATCGACAACGAAAAATGGAAAGAGGTAGAAAACGATTCCGTTCGTTTGAAAGGGCAGGGGCTGGTACAGACACTTCTGGAACGTAGTGCTCCCATAACCAAGGAGACCCAGACCTATTTATACGGCAATTTTAATCCCATGATGGTCATGACGGTCATTGACGCCGTGGTGCCCGGTACGGTTGAGGACTTTATTAAGGAAGAATTTCTTGACAAACTCGGTATTACCAATTACCAATGGTCCAATCATGCCAGTGGTTTGCCACAAGCGGGATGGCAGGCCCGTATTATGCCCCGTGACATGCTCAAGTTTGGGCATTTGGTGCAAAACGGGGGTAAATTGAATGGGGAGCAGTTCATTTCTGCAGCCTACCTAGAAAAAGCTACCAGCGGTATTGTAAGACCTGCCATAGATTGGATGCCCAAGAATTATGGTTATGGATATTTTTGGTACTATACTCCAGTACAGGTTGGGAACAAAAGCTATGATATGACCTTGGCTTGGGGAGGCGGTGGACAGCGTGTTATCGTTGTGGAAGAATTGGATTTGACCATGGTCATTTCAGGTTTTGACAGGGATGATGACAAAATTATGAAGCCCATTTTTGAAACCGTGGTACCGGCATTTGCCAAAAATTAAATTACTATATCTCCATAAATGGCACCATAATATTTTAATGATCCTATTATTTATAAAGTTGAAGGATCCATAAAAGTGAATTTTAGTCGTTTTCGGTTTCTGTTTTTTGCATTCGGGAATATTATCAACTTTTGCAGTACCTGCTCAAAAAGTAATCCGTCGGAATCTGTTAAATGCTATTGATTTTTGTACTACCTTCAATTGCGGGTAAAAAATAAAATATGGCCAACTATCAGACCGAAATACTGGTAACCATCATATTGATTGCAGGTACAATCTTACTTATTTCCATTGTAAAAGGTGCCATCAAACGCTTTGGCAGATTGGCCGCCATAAATGTCAATAGTCGAAAGGTAGTGTTCTATTTTAGCTATCTTGTGATTTACCTCATTTCCATCACTATCTTGCTTATTATTTGGGGAGTGCAACTGGAGGACTTTGCAGTATTCATGGCTTCTGTACTTGCCATATTGGGAGTCGGCTTTTTTGCGCAATGGTCCATATTGTCCAACATAACTGCCAGTGTCATCTTGTTTTTTAGCCATCCGCTTCGTCTAGGGGACAGAATTCGGATTTTGGATGCTGATTTTGACTGGACCGGAGTTGTAGAAGACATTAGCGCCTTTTACCTTTTTATGAAAACTGACGATGGTAGAAAAGTGACCATCCCTACCAATTTAGTCATCCAGAAAGGCATTGAAATATTTGATAAGAAAGCAAGTGAAGGCTAAAACAAATCCAATTATTACACCAAGACCAGCTAAAAACTGAACAAAGGCATTTGTACTATAATGTTCTTGCGTTACCTGCCTGCCGGCAGGCAGGTGTAACTTGAGCTTTGGTAAAAGCGAAAGTTTGTATTGCACTTTCTAAAAATTTCTTCTCAAAAACTTCTTTAACAAGGTAATGGAATGCTTTTTTGCCTAAAAACCCGTAGGGTAGGGAGCAAAAGTGCATGAAATGGATAAAAACCCCAGAATTTCTAAGGTTTTTGTGTAATAGATTTTGGTAATCATTTTCTATATTGAGGCTCCTCAAAGTATTGACTTCCTACAGTTTACTCCCCCAAACAAAATACCCATTTAAGGGTATATCATTACCATAATGCTTGTTCTACTTTTAAGTTAACCAAATGGACATATAAAAATGAAAAAATTAGTCTTATTACTATTGGTTCTTACTTTTTCCAATACCAATGCTCAATTCACAATTAAAATTGGGCCAGTCGAAATTAACCCTATCGCCCCACTTGTGCCATTGCCTGAAGGGACTACTAAAAAACACACGCCGCCATTTGTAAATGAAGCTTACAAGGAAATGGAAGAATTAACAAAAAAGGGTTTATACACAAGTCTTAAACTTCAGGGAAGAAGTCTAAAAATTCAAGGTGACATTGGAGGATCCTTCGTTGAAATAGGGGAACAAGGATTAAATGATCTCAATTCTGTAAAAAAAGTATTTGGAGGTATACAGCGTGATGCCCTTAATTTACTAACTCCGGAAGGTAAATGGAGGGTTAACTTTGGAATATTTGAAGTCAAAGGGTCTCAAGGTTTAGGTGATGAATTTGCTGATTTTAATAGCAAAACAGAGTTGCCAATGAGAACTGTCGAAAATTCAATTATAGATGTTCTAAAACTAAATTTTGAGGCTAAAGTACTTTTAGGAGATTTTACTGAGAATCTAGCTACGTATCTTGGTCTAGGAGTGAATGGGTTTCCTCCAATTGTGAATAATCCAAAACTAGGGATGGAAACTGAAGATATTCGTCTCAGACTTTCTAAACGGTATGCGAAGGTGGTAATAGAAAGGTTCATGAACCAGAAGTTTTACTTTGACACAAAGGAAGTGGACGGTAAAAAAGTTCCAAAAAACCCTAACAACTATGTTGTTTTTAGAAGCGGAACATTGGATTTCAAACAAAACATTAATAGTCTGATACTTCAAATTGAAAACGGAACAATATCTTATGAGGGAGACTTGACAGGTTCAGCTACTATTAAATCAGCTAAAATTCAATTACTACCATACATCGTTAGCGAGGGTGACAAATTAATATTAAAAATGGGGCAGAGAATGGTCTTCTTTAATATGAAACATTCATTTCCAGATATGGATAGAGCCCTTGCTTG
Organism: Flagellimonas flava; assembly: GCF_050617915.1. Classification (GTDB taxonomy): domain Bacteria; phylum Bacteroidota; class Bacteroidia; order Flavobacteriales; family Flavobacteriaceae; genus Flagellimonas; species Flagellimonas flava_A. The sequence continues at coordinate 2,045 of NZ_JBODQE010000012.1, read as the reverse complement.
GTATGTTCAGAAAGAATTGTTTCAAGAACCTTTGATTGAAAGCGATATTACAAGTCTTTTAGACTTTCAGATTGATGAGGAGGTTAAAATTGACTCTGATGATATGGCCATACTTGTTAGCGATGATTATTTAATTCTAAAAGCAAAATCGAAAATAAATGAGGAAGATAATAATTAGTATTCTTATAGCACTATTCATTGTTCTTGGAATAATATCTATAGTTAAAATTGATAGAGAATTAGATGGCCTCTCTGATTTACCGTTAGGGTTAAGTGAATTAAATGCCACTAACTTTCCTTCACCTCCAAATTCACCGTCTACAGAAATTAAAAACATTGATGCAGAATTTTATGTAAAAGATAGCTTCTTAATACAATTGATTGATAGTGTACTTGCCCACCCTAGAATAATACCTCTTAAACTCAAGTATAAAAAGAAGGGAGAACTAGTATTGGAGAAGCTAGAGAGCTTTTCTTTTACAGAAAATAATACAATTTCCTGCAATTTTAGGGTGAAGTTAAGGTTTAGTAAATTTTTTACTAGAACTATTGTACTCGCTGAAAGTACTGTTATTGAACTAGTTCCTTTAATCATAAATGAGGAAGATTTCCCTTTAGATATTAATTTTGCAATGACTTATTTGGAAATTGATAATATTCCTCCAGGTTTGGAGAAAGGATTGGCAAAACTTGCTACAGATGGGCTTAATAAAATGGACTTAAAATCCGACTTTTCGGATTTAAAAAATCTCGAATTGAAGTTACCTCAATCTGAGGATATTGCAAGCCCAGATTTCAAAATAATGGAATTTCAAATTGATAATTCTGGTTTAAAATTGATAGCATCTATCGATGATGAGGAATAGCCCATATTATTCTGAGAATCATAAAAGCTAGTGTTGTTTAACAATTACAATAATCAATATTCATTTTTGCTATTCTTTTGGTAAATCTCCATAACGGCCTCTTTAAGTTCCATTAAAACATGACAGCAATTTTGCCTTTCAAAATCAGTAAAGTTATCCTTAACAAGAAAGTGGAACATAAAAATAGCCTTGTCCAAACTGTTAGAAAAAGAAAGAAGGTCTCCTTCGTGGCATTCTTCAATATAAGAGAGTAGGGGATGTAGGTCAGTTACTTTTAAGCTCATTTTGGGACTATTTTATTAATTTTTTACATATTAATACAGGTGAAAACTATATAAATATAGGTTTTTATTATAAAAATGAAAATTAGTTTTATACTTTAAAATTATATTAATATTGTTTAAAACAATGTTTTTACTATTTTGGATTATATCTGTAAAATCACCTTATTGCTCAAAGTCTTGATTATACCTAGCTTTAGGCTATGGCTGAAAGAATAAATAGAATAAAAGAAGTGCTTGTTATAAAAGGGGTGAGCCAAAAAGAATTGGCGGTTAAAATGGAACGAAACCCAAATACGATAACTTCAATTTGCAATAACAAATCTCAACCACATCTAAAAGACCTCAAAAGAATTGCCCAAATTCTGGATGTGGATATACGGGAGCTTTTGGTTTCTACAAAAGATTAATTCTTAGGAACCTTGTGTTTAAAACTTTTACATGTTTTTTGTGACTTTACAGGTAAGTAAAAATGTACAGAAAATGTTATATTTATTGAGTTTGATATTTAGACACGCATGTTTGTAAACAACCATGAAAAGAAATGAGAAAATGGGTTTGCAGCTTATCTAAACCTTTTTATTAGAGATTAACTTAATAATATTGAAGACAGCAGAGCTAGAAGAATACTTAAAGCAATTCATCGTTCCGAAAACAGAGGATGTATTATTAGGTATATTTCAACCTGGAATGACGGTGTATAACCAACAATTAAGGGCGCTAAACATATTCTATGCAGCGTTTGAAACTGGAAAAATAAAAAAGGGTGATAGGCTTGCGATAATTGGTGCTGGAGTAGCCGGTATGTCCTTTGCATTGGCTGGATGAGCCGGGCAAACTGAACCACCCTCGCCGGATTAAACTGAGCATAGCAAATTAAGTGCTCGGATTTAATCCA
>NZ_JBODQE010000011.1:0-85440 GCF_050617915.1 Flagellimonas flava | reverse complement strand
CGCTCGGACCCTCCGTATTACCGCGGCTGCTGGCACGGAGTTAGCCGGTCCTTATTCTCATGGTACCGTCAGCTATCTACACGTAGATAGGTTTCTTCCCATGTAAAAGCAGTTTACAACCCATAGGGCAGTCATCCTGCACGCGGCATGGCTGGATCAGTCTCCCGACCATTGTCCAATATTCCTCACTGCTGCCTCCCGTAGGAGTCTGGTCCGTGTCTCAGTACCAGTGTGGGGGATCCCCCTCTCAGGGCCCCTAACCATCGTTGCCTTGGTGAGCCGTTACCTCACCAACAAGCTAATGGTACGCATGGCCATCCCTGTCCGATAAATCTTTAATCAAAGTATCATGCGATACCTCGATACCATGGGGCATTAATCCAAATTTCTCTGGGCTATTCCCCTGACAGGGGCAGGTTCCATACGCGTTCCGCACCCGTGCGCCGGTCGCCGGCGGATTGCAAGCAATCCCCGCTGCCCCTCGACTTGCATGTGTTAGGCCTGCCGCTAGCGTTCATCCTGAGCCAGGATCAAACTCTTCATTGTAAAAAGTTAAATAATTTCAACTTCCGAACAATCCAAGTAACTGACATCAAAATGGTTCCTCGTTATTCTCTTTTACGCTGTCTATACAATATGTCAAATGAACTTCTAAACCAAAGGGCAAAAAAACAGGCCCGAAGACCCCAATATCAACCCTTAAAAACGCCCGGCCTTATCAGCTAAGCGGGTGCAAATATAAACAGGTTATTTTTACTCAGCAAATAGTTTCGGCTATATTTTTTGTCAAAAAAATGAATGATTTTGTAACCTGCTGTTTTTCAACAAAGAATTATCCGATAATTATTCCAACTTTATGAAAAGAAATTCCAAACCAAACCAAAACGGATTACAAAATCACGGTACGGGTAATTTGGAGCCGAGTAATAATTAGGTTCAGAAGTAAACAAGGTATTAAAGTGTTCCGCCTTCAAATAAATCCTTGTTTGTCTAACTTTTGCATTAATAAAGAAGTCCAGCAGCGGGTAACCCCCAAACTCCTCATTGTTTTGAATATAAAACTCCCCTAACAATGGATTGTACGCATTCATATTATAGGAAGCAAAATATTTAAACGTTACGCCTGTTTGCAAGAACATTGCTTTTTTAAATACATCCTTAGAGAAATACAAGGTATTCCTTGTCAATACTTGGGGTAAATTAATTACGTTATTGTCCTGCGTTACATTTTGATACAAGACCGTATTGGCCAAAGCCCACCTTCTCCATTTAACCTCCTTGAAATATTTTACACGTAAATGATTTATGGTAGACGCTTCCTGAAATGGTCTCACAAAAGCGGTTTCCTCTCCATTGTCAATTTGTTCCTGGGTTGCGGTAGATTGGAAATAGGTATAATTATCAATGGCACTGTACTCTGCTTCCAAATGGCCCAAAAGCTTTGAGTCAATCCCAAAACTTATGTTCTGAATTTGTTGTTTGTCAAACGTATCAGTGTTTTGCCAATTGTAATTTCGATAATCGCTCTGATACAACAAATAATTGAAATCAGGCATTCTGGACGAAGCATGAATCCCTCCAGTTATCTTATAGTTGTCATTGATTTGATACTCCAATTTGGCATTAAAGGCATTACCTGCCATATCTCCAGATATATTGTAATTCAAATCACCACTCAATCTTAACCTTCCCAAATCTTTGAGATAGGTTCCTCCCACACTTATCTCCTCTCCTTCCAATTTGTTTTGGATAATCCCTGTATCTGTTTCCAAAATGCTATTGAAAAAGTAGTTGTAGTTATACAAGCTCACCATTCCTGTAAGTTTTCCCAAGATACGGTTGGAAAACTCCGCGGAAACCTTATTGAACATGGTCTTTAAACGAGCCCTGTCCTCGATAGGGGTAACAAAAGGATCACTTCCAAAAGCACTGTTTTGGGAAGATTGGGTAAAATCGTAAAATTTGGTCTCATAGGTAAACTCATGACCCAAAGTCAAGCTGGTAGGCAACCCCTTTGTGGAATCCTTTTTTACATTGAACAGTTTCCACTGGTGATCAAAATAGTACCGCTTGCCCAAAATTCTATTGTTGGCATCGGTGAATACAACATCTATTCGGGAACGATCGGAAAAGTCATCGGTGGCTGTGCTCTCAAATTGTTCCCTGAGCAATAATCCTCCGTTTTCCTCAGATTCCAAATCTTGGGCTGTAATATGGCCACGAATGGTATAATTGTTCTTCTTGTTCACATAGTTAAAAGTAGTCCTGAAGTTGCCCGATTGGGTTTGATCAAACCTATATTTCCCCAAAGACCTAAACCCCTTATAAGCTACGGAAGCGCTAAACTGTTTTGAAAGATTGAAAGCCAGTAAAGCATCCAACAACTGCCCCTGTTCCAAGGTAGTCTTGAACATCAGCTCGGTCATTGGTGTAGGGACATGGTAATAATTAATATCCTCCACTTCCATGTAATTGGCATGGCGAGCGGTGGCTCCGAGAAGTGGGTAGTACGAATTCTTGGAGAACTCCCTTCCCAACACATTATAAGGACGCCCAATGTTCTCAAAGGGCATTACTTCAAAATCATCCCTTCGCAGATAATTGTATTTGTACTCCTTTCTTATGGTCAAGGTAGTATCCAAAATGGTCGTATCTCTTGCATAGGAAATAATCTTGTAATCTTCAATACGAACCGTGTCCTCCACCAATTCAGGTATCCTAGGTCTATTCAGCATTGGTTTTTTCTTGGCCGGTTTCTTTTTGGCCAGGGAATCCAGCTTCTTGGGTTTTTTAACTGAATCCCTTTTCATGGTAACAGAATCCAGCTTCTTCATTTTAGCAATTGAATCCAGTTTGGCAGGAATTGAATCCGATTTTTTCGCCAAGGAAATAGAGTCCAACTTAACGGTCAAAGAATCCAATTTTTGAACTTTTGGAATGGAGTCCTGGATTGTGGGTAGGGAATCAATCTTTTTTGGCGGTGGAACGGAATCCTGCTGGGCAAACAAGGACAGATTCACAATAAAGAGTAGGGCAAAAAATACAAATCTCATTCCGTACTATTGGTCAGGCAAAGGTATATGTTTTGTTTCTAAAGAAATGTGAAAGTTTAGTTGTAGAAAAACTAAGGTTTTTTTTTAGGTCAATTCTTCTTAGTTTTCAATGGTCCAAGATGACGAGTGCCATTTTTAACCATGCTCAAAAACCACTACAAATTTATTAATGAAGCCGGTACCGATGAAGCAGGTAGAGGTTGTCTGGCCGGGCCCGTGACGGCAGGAGCCATAATCTTACCTAAGGATTTTCAGAATGGCATATTGAACGACTCCAAACAACTTACCGAACTAAAAAGGGAACAGTTGAGACCTATTTTGGAAAGTGAGGCCGTTTCCTATTCGGTTTGTCACGTTTTTGAAGAGGAAATCGATAGCATCAATATTTTGAACGCCTCCATTTTGGCCATGCATCGCGCACTTGATGGATTGCAAACCACACCAAGCTTTATTTTGGTAGATGGAAACAGGTTTAAACCGTATTTGGAAATTGGGCATGAATGCATCATCAAAGGTGATGGAAAATTCATGAGTATAGCGGCCGCCTCCGTGTTGGCCAAAACCTATAGGGATGAGTTTATGGCAAAAATCCATGAAGAGTACCCCATGTACAATTGGAAAAAGAACAAAGGATACCCTACCAAGGAGCACCGCGACGCCATAAGAGAATTTGGCCTCACCAAATACCACAGAAAAAGCTTCAGACAGCTTCCAGAACAATTGACTCTGGACTTCTAAAAACCTAAATTTGTTCCAAACTTCAAAAATGAAACATAAGGCACTACTCTATTTGCTTGCTCCATTTCTTCTTTGCTGCAAGCCTGAAGTGCAATCAACCGATTCCTTGTTGAGTCATTTATTGCCCAACGCCAGTTTGATCATCAAGATCAATAACCTCTCCAATTTTAAAAGTGAACTGAAAAACAGTTCATTTTTGGAAAAAACCAAGGGTTTTGGCATTCACCAAGACTTGGAAAACAAACTAAATGGACTCCAATACCTAAGTACTGACGCTGAATGTTTAGCAGCCTTTTATGAAGTGGGAAAGAACAATCATGAGTTTGTTTTTACCTTAAAACGAAATGCCACTAGCTTTTCGGCGGACAGCATTGGGGACCGCACGGTGGAGACTTTGACATATCAAAACAAAAACATCACCAAATATACACAGGGCGACCAAGCCGTATTCAGTCTTCTACTGGACGATGTTTTGCATCTAAGCTCTTCCCAAATACTGATAGAAAATATAGCTAGAACCCCAAATCCCAATACGGCAAGCGGGGTACTTAAACGATTGTACAGCACATCGGCCCCATCCAAATCCGCAACAATTTTTGTTCATTTGGACGAACCCTCCGCAATGCCCTCAGCCCAAATCAAAGAGGGGCAAGACCGTACACATTCCTTTTCGGATTGGTTGTCTCTGGATTTTTCAGCCAATTCGGATCAAATTAGCCTTAGCGGGGTAGCTTTGGCTTCCGATTCCACAAAAAATTTCATCAATCTATTTAAGGGTACCAGTCCATTGGCCAATAAGGCCCAGCTTTTTGCTCCGCAAAACACGCAGGCTTTGGTTTCCTACACTTTTGATGACTATTCCGTTTTTGCGAAAAATCAGAATGAGTATTTAAATAGGGTGAAGCCCACCGATTCGTTATTCAATACCATTGAGGAACTGGGCATTATCAGGGTAAACAATGACAAGGTGGTACTTCTCAATTCTTTTGGGACAGAAAGTATTTCTGAATTTCTAAACAATGACAAAACTGGCACTTCCAATTATCAGGGAAGTGAGATCCTGTCCTTAAAGTCCAAGGATTTCTTAACTGAAGGGTTTAATCCATTGTTGACTGGGTTTGAATCCAATTTTTGCACCATTCTTGAGAATACTTTTGTCTTTTCCGAGAAAAAGGAAGCGCTTCAAACCGTATTGAGCAATTATAAAAGCAGTGCCACTTTTGGCAATACAGCTGCATTTAAGACCGCTGCTGAAACCCTGGCCAACGAATCCAGCATCCTGTTTGTCTCCAATGCCTCTGGAGTGGACTATTTTGCCGAAAAGGATTTGGTGCCTACAGTGAGTGATGCGTTCAAGGCCTCCAACTTTAAGGATCATACTTTTGCAGCCCAGTTTGTATCGGACAACGGGTTTTCCCATGCCAATATTAGCATTGGCAAGATTGCCAAAACCGTTACTTCAAAATCTGTCACACCTCTGTTCACTTTGGAACTGGATACAGATTTGGCCATTAACCCACAATTTGTAAAAAACCATCGTACCAACAAACAAGAAGTTGTGGTACAGGATCAAAACAATGTACTACACCTCATTTCCACAGATGGGAAAGTACTTTGGAAAAAGCAGTTGGAGGGGAGAATCCAAGGCAAAATCTATCAAGTGGACATCTACAAAAATGGTAGGTTGCAGTTGGCATTTTGCACCAGCAACGAGTTTATGATCGTGGATAGAAATGGGGAAGACGTACCTCCTTTCAAAATGAAATACGAAGGAGGAAATTTGAACCCGCTTGCCGTTTTTGACTATGAAGGACGGAAGGACTATCGCTTTGTGGTCACACAAGGTGAAAAGGTATTCATGTACAACAATCGGGGTAACATAGTGGATGGCTTCACCTATACCCGCGCGCAAAGTCCCATCTTATCTGCACCCAACCATTTTAGAATGGGGAATAAGGACTATCTCGTATTTCAATTGGAGGACAAAACGTTAAAAATCCTTCACCGCTCAGGGGGAGACCGCATTAAAGTGGCGGAAAAAATCGATTTCTCCGACAATGGTGTCTTTTTATATAAGAATAAGTTTTCGGTCACCAATAAAAAAGGAGTACTTCACCAAATAGATACCCGGGGAAAACTCACCAGCACCAATTTCAACCTAAGTCAGGATCATGGAATGTACACCACCAGTAAAACCTTGGTGTTTATGGATGATAATGTGCTTACCATCAAAGGAAAAAAGGTGGAGCTGGAGCTCGGGGTATATACCCAACCGAAGATTTTCTACATCTATGACAAGATTTATGTGAGTGTAACCGACATCCAAAGTCAAAAAATCTATCTTTTTGACAGCCAGGCCAAATCCATTCCCAACTTCCCTATTTTTGGGAACTCCCTCATTGATATGGTAGACATGGACAACGACAAGCGGTTGGAGCTTGTGGCCAAAGATCAAGAAAATTCCATAATTGTCTATAGGATCAATTAAAGCCCTCAATTGCAGCTTATACAAAAGTTGGAACAGATCACACATCTTGTTCTCATTTGCGGGGATAACTTTTGTAGTTTTCTAGTGGATCTTTTAACTTAAAAGACACACTATCAAAACACTATAGCAATGAAAACCTCATCCCCTGGCAAAATCCTATTGGGTTTTGTCCTCGTATTTGGGTTTTGTCTGAACGGCAATGCCCAATTATTAAAAAAACTTGGTAAACGTGCAGAAAGAGCTGCTGAACGTACCATTGAACGACGCGTTGATAAAGAAGCCTCAGAAAAAACAGATCAGGTTCTGGACAGTATTTTGGAGCCGGGCTCTGGAGGAAACAAACAAGGCCCAAACACCACGCCCAGTCCAACTGGCAATGAGCCCAATTCCCAAAGTGGGCAATCTGGGGGGCCAACCAGTTCATCTGGCCCTAAAACCATAGAGGTCTACAGCAAGTTCGACTATGTGCCCGGTGACAAGCAAATGTTCTTCGATGATTTTGGCAATGATTTTATTGGGGACTTCCCCTCTAAATGGAACACCAATGCAGGCGGTGAAATTGTGACTCTGGGAGATTCACCACAAAAATGGTTGGAACTAAAATCAGGCTTCAACATTTATTACATACCCAATGTTCCGCAACTACCGGAAGAGTATACCATTGAGTTCGACTTGGCCGCTGTAGGTCTGGATAGACAAACCTCCTCCCAAGCAAAGGTGGCCATAACCCTAAGTAATGATGATGCATTTAAACCGGGAAGCAACAATGCCTACGCAGAAATTCCATTCTGTCAGTATGCCGCCATTGGAGTTACGGTGCAGAACAATATCAACGGAAAAAGGGAAATAAGAAGCACGGTCAAGGCGGATCTTAGGGATGTGGTTCTGAATAATCCCCATGTTTCCATCGCCGTAAACAAACAACGGTTTAGATTATGGGTAAACGAGGTAAAATACATTGATGTTCCCAGATTGGTGGCCCCAGGAGCCGTTATTCACACTGTAAAATTCCTTGCCAACGGCTTTAAGGATGGAAAGGAAAAGGTTTTCATATCCAATCTTAAAGTTGCTGAGGGGGGCGTTGACCTGCGCAGAAAACTAATTGCAGAAGGTAAAATTTCCACTAATGGAATTTTGTTTGACACTGGATCAGCCAATATCAAACCTGAATCCATGGGTATTATTCGACAAATTTACCAGGTGATGCAGCAAGATGGAACCATCAACCTAAAAATTGTGGGGCATACGGATAGCGATGGCAGCGATGCAAACAACATGGCTCTGTCCAAGAAGCGCGCGGCATCGGTAAAAAATGCACTAGTATCCGTTTACGGAGTAAATGGTAACAGATTGACTGTGGACGGTAAAGGGGAATCTGAGCCCGTAGCCGACAACAACAGTCCGGATGGGAAAGCGCAAAACAGAAGAGTTGAATTTATAAGACAATAAAATGAAGAAAGCAATCCTCATACTCCTTGTTCTAGGTCTGGTTTACAGCGGAGGTATCCTGGCCCAAACCGATTGTAGCAAATACTATCCTGTTTCCGATGGAGCCAAATTTGAGATTTCCTTGTACAACAACAAGATGAAAAAGGAAGGAAAAGTGGTTTATAGTGTTAAAAATGACGCTGGCGACAAAGTGCTCTACTCCATGGAAATGTACGATAAAAAAGATGTACTCCTTGGCGACTCTACCTATGGGATGCACTGTGAAGAAGATGGTGTTTCCATCGACTTTAAATCCATGATGGGTTCACGTATGACCAGTCAATTTGGTGATATGGAATTGGATATTACCGGCAACAACATTTACCTCCCCAACGATTTGGAAGTAGGTAAGGTACTCCCTGATGCCGAAATGCAAATTACTGTGACCGGGGCACCCGTGGCGATGAATTCCGCAATAAAAATGGTCAATAGAACGGTAATAGGTGAGGAAGAAATCACTACTCCCGCGGGTACGTTCCAATGCATGATTCTTGCATATACCTCCGAGATGAAAATGGGAATTACGAATAGAGGATATACCAAACAATGGCTGGCGGAAAATGTTGGTATGGTCAAGACTGAAGACTATAACAAAGAAGGTGGAAAATTAAGAAGCATTAGCTTGCTTACCTCCTACCAGCAATAATTTGCCGGCAACCAACCTGAATAGGAAACCGGGGCATTACACCTCGGTTTTTTGTTTTGTTAGCTCTGCTTCAAAAAGTTGTTCAAAGTGCTTTAACAGTTTACCCTTTACCTCATCCATGTCCACCATTTTTTGACCCAGCTCCACATTTAAGGAGGTAACTGCTTTGTCCTTGATTCCGCAGGGAATCATGAGGTCAAAATAGCCGAGGTCGGCATTCACGTTCAAGGCAAAACCATGCATGGTCACCCATCTACTGGCACGTACACCCATAGCGCAAATCTTTCGAGCAAAAGGAGTACCTACATCCAGCCAAACCCCAGTTTCTCCTTCGGAGCGTTCACACTTCAATCCGTATTCCGCCAAGGTTAAAATAACCATTTCCTCCAAAAGTCGAAGGTACTTATGTATATCCGTAAAAAAGTTGTCCAGATCCAAAATGGGATACCCCACAATTTGTCCAGGCCCATGATAGGTGATATCCCCTCCCCTATTGATCTTATAAAACGAAGCCTCTTTGGCCTTTAATTGGGCTTCGTTGACCAAAAGGTTGTCCATGTTCCCACTTTTGCCCAAAGTGTACACATGGGGATGTTCAACAAATAGAAAATGGTTCTGGGTGGGCTCTTGGGTGCCGTTTCTCCTATTTTGGATTTTTTGATCTACAATTTCTTGGAACAATTCTTCCTGATAATCCCAAGTTTCCTTGTAATCTTTGAGTCCCAAATCCTGAAGAATAACTTTCTTGTTCATCCTGCAAAGATACGAAGACCCAGCGCAGCAGTCTAATCTTCCAGCTCTACTTCCAAATCCAAGGAGGATGGATCCTTCATTAAATCCATAAATCCAACCTCGTAGAAAAGCGTTTTGCCATCGGCACTAAAAGTAGCACCTTCCACATTGGCGGATTTGACCCTTCGCGGGAAATGATATTTCAAAGTATAGGTAGAGCCCGAAAGGAACATTTCCGCTCCTTGCATACTGTCCAAACTTTGCTGAAAAAGTACTTGATCTATGATTTTAGCCTTTCGGGTAAACGTATTTTTGGCAAAGGAATAAGATACCTCAGTGGTAGGTTCCTCGGAACCTAAACCGCCAGGTTGCTCCTGTCCATTACCTGGACCAAAGGAACTGGCCCCTTGGAAGGCATTGAACGCATCATTGACCTCCTCTATTTTCTTGAACTCGCTGAAAAGATCAAATTTCATCACCTTTTCATCCGGGTTCATGACCATGTGCATTTTAAAAGGCTCCAATTTTTTCAGTTTTGCTTGTTCCTCAGGTGATAATTGTGATATGCTGTCCTTCTTTTCTTCCAACAAGTCCTTAAAGGAAATCAAGGAATCCACAGGTTTTTCATTGGATTTTTTCATTTCCTCCCCGGCCATTTCCATAAGTTCCGAGCCATCAAAATTGATGGACAGCTTGCCCGTTCCGTCTTCGTTCAAAAAAATTTCTTCGGTAAAATTGCAAGAGGAGGTCAAGGCAAGTACAATGGCACAGGCCCAAAACTGGATTTTTTTCATGGAAGTGATTTTAGTTAGTGTTATTTAGGATGACCAGAGCCCCAATAACTCCAGGAACCCAGCCGCAAAGGGTTAAAAGTAATACAATAACAAAAGACCCACAACCTTTTCCGATAACTGACAAAGGGGGAAAAATTATAGCCAATAAAACTCGCCAGAAACTCATGATCTTGATTAATGTTTGATGATACTTATAGGTAGCTTATTTACCCATTTTGTTACACAAAACCACTATTTTTAATTTCCATTAGACCTGTATGCGTGCTTTTGCATTTTTAGTTTTTCTATTGAGCAGCTTTGCTGTTATGGGGCAATACCATTTTTCTGGAGAATTATCCAAGGAAAATTCTGGCAGTATGGTCTATTTGTCCTTAGTTGAGGATTATCGCAAATCCTCCAGGGTGTATTTGGAGCAGATTATCAGAAAGGTACCTGTGGATTCATTGGGCCAATTTAGTTTTGAAGGCAACAACCTTTTGGATGATAATAGGATATACCGAATTCATTTGGACGGATGCTCTGAAAATGCCAATGCACAGCATTTTTTAGGACATTGCAACAGTAGCCAAAGTGTTTTGTTTATTGCCAACAATAGGGATACCTTGCATTTTCCCACCTCCTTTGGAAACCAGACGCTGTGCACCGTAAATTCCACCAATCCCAAATCAGCATTAATACTCGATATAGAAGCCTTAAAGGAGGAGATGGTTTTCGATTTCATGGAGTTTAGAAGCGAGGCCAACCAAAAGCTTAACTCAGATAAATGGTTTGGAAAGCTCCAAGACTTTGGGCAATCCGCCGAAGAACCTCTGGCCGAACTTTATATCTACGATTTCCTTTCGGATAAAAGAAACGAAACCTATAACCATTACCTGTTGGACGTTTCTGAAAATGATTACTATGCTAATTTGCTAACCAGATTGAAGAGCAGCTATCCCAATACAGGCTTTACCCAGCAGTATGAAGCTGAAATTGTCTCGGATCAACATTTGGTCTCCTTCCGTAACGGAGATGCCTGGAGTTGGAAATGGGTTTTAACAGGCTTGCTTGTATTTTCCCTTGGACTCAATATCTATCTAGTATTTCGAAACCAGTCCAAAACCAAAAAGCAAAAACAGCAGCTGTTGCAAAAACTCACCTCCCAAGAACAAAAAATAGTGAACTACATCCTCAACGACCGAAGCAACAAAGAGATTGCGGCCGAAATGTTTGTAAGCTTGAGCACCATCAAAACACACATCAACAATCTCTATAAAAAGTTGGACGTATCCTCCAGACAGGAAGTTGTTGCCCGATTCAAAAAGTAAAAATCCACCCAGGGTCTAGACCCCAATTCCAACCCTTTCACATAAGATTCAAGCAGTATTTAGGTCATTTTCGGAGCAACTTTAAATCCGAAAATCATGAAATGTACATTCTTAGCACTTCTGTTGTTTTGTGCTGGAGTATTGAGCTCCCAAACCTTTAATGAAGAAGTCCAATTGGAAAACGGGAAGTCCTTTTTATTGGGGAAAATCAATGTGGAAGGGCTACAAACCCAACCCTATAAGGACTGGTTCCAATCAGGACATGAATCTTATGTTGTGGACAGTGCCCTAGTGGAGCTTTTTAAAACTTCTTTGCAGGATTGTCACCTTAAACTGTTTTTGGGCACCTGGTGCGGAGACAGTAAAAGGGAGGTGCCCCGTTTTCTGAAAATCCTTGAAACAGCAGGCTTTCCTATGGAAAACATTGATATTGTGGCCTTGGACCGTAGAAAGGGGAAGGTAAAAACCAGCCCAACAGGAGAAGAAAGAGGTTTGAACATCATCAGGGTACCAACCATGCTCTTCTATAAAAATGGAAAAGAGGTCAACCGAATCGTGGAAAGTCCTATTGAATCTTTGGAAGAAGACATGGCCCAAATTCTAAGTGGCCAACCCTATACCCCCAATTATGCCACAATAAGCGGGTCGAAGTAAGGAATTAAAGCGCAAAAGTGTAATTTTGCGCTTTAATTTTTTATAGACTATGCAACTATCGGAACAGGAAATCGTTCGAAGGGAAAAATTATCAAAGCTAAGGGAGTTGGGAATCAACCCTTACCCAGCTGCACTTTATCCAGTTGATGCCACGTCCAAAAGCATCAAAAACGATTTTGAGGAAGGAAAAAAGGTGGTGGTTTCCGGTAGACTGATGTCAAGACGAATCCAAGGAAAAGCCTCTTTTGCCGAGTTGCAAGATAGCGAGGGTCGTATCCAGGTTTATTTCAATAGAGATGAAATTTGTCCTGGAGATGATAAGACACACTACAATGAGGTCTATAAAAAACTATTGGACATTGGTGACATTATCGGAATTGAAGGCGAACTGTTTACCACCCAAGTGGGTGAAAAGACGGTAATGGTCAAAAATTTTAGTCTGTTGAGCAAGGCACTTCGGCCCCTGCCACTGCCCAAAGTAGATGCGGATGGAAAGGTGTTTGATGAATTTAATGATCCCGAACTTCGCTATCGTCAACGATATGTGGATTTGGTGGTCAATCCATCCGTAAAGGAAACCTTTATAAAGCGAACCAAAATCACCAATAGCATCCGTGAATTCTACAATGAGAGGGGATATTTGGAAGTGGAAACTCCCATTTTACAGCCTATTCCCGGTGGAGCCGCGGCACGTCCGTTTTTGACGCATCACAATGCTCTGAACATTCCCTTGTACCTCAGGATTGCCAACGAGCTTTATCTTAAAAGGCTTATCGTCGGCGGTTTTGATGGGGTATATGAATTCTCCAAGGATTTTAGAAACGAGGGGATGGATCGAACCCATAATCCAGAGTTTACCGTGATGGAGCTCTATGTGGCCTATAAGGACTACAATTGGATGATGGAAACCACCGAACAGTTGTTGGAGAAAATCGCCCTGGATGCCAATGGAAGCACCAAGGTCACCGTAGGAGATAATGAAATTGAGTTCAAGGCTCCCTATGCCCGTGTACCTATTTTGGAGGCGATTAAAATACACACAGGTCATGATGTAGCGGGTATGGACGAGACCCAACTTAGGGAAGTAGCCCAAAAACTCGATATTGAAGTGGATGAAACCATGGGCGTTGGTAAACTCATTGATGAAATTTTTGGGGAGAAGTGCGAACATCACTATGTGCAGCCCACTTTTATTACCGATTATCCCAAAGAAATGAGTCCGTTGACAAAAGAGCACCGTGACAATCCTGCCCTTACGGAGCGTTTTGAGCTGATGGTGAACGGGAAAGAATTGGCCAATGCCTATTCCGAGTTGAACGATCCCATTGATCAACGGGAACGTTTTGAAGAGCAGCTCAAACTTTCTGAAAAAGGAGATGATGAGGCCATGTTCATTGACCAAGATTTTTTACGTGCCTTGGAATATGGTATGCCCCCAACTTCCGGGATTGGAATCGGTATTGATCGTTTGGTTATGCTGATGACCAATAACTCATCCATTCAAGAGGTGTTGTTCTTCCCGCAAATGCGTCCCGAGAAGAAACAGGTGGAACTTACCGAAGAGGAAAAAATCATAATGGAAATCCTGAAGCCCATAGGTGAATTGCCTTTGGCCGATCTAAAGGAAAAAGCGGCACTTAGTGGTAAAAAATGGGATAAAAGCACCAAAAATTTGGCAAAACTTGGGCTATTTGAAGTGCAAAAAACCGATGATGGACTGCTTGCCAGATTAAAAGCCTAATTCCACCCCAACTTCATTGTATAATAGTCAACCCAAAACCTTATGAGACTAGTCTTGCTTGCCCTATTTATGTCCTTTTCTGCAAATGGGCAATTAGGGGCGGTAAAAGCCGTTGTCACCAAATCTGATGGAGAACAACTGGAAGGCTTCGTTAAAAATGTAGTCGCGTCCAAACCCGTAAGCGTAGTTTCGTTTGCTACTACTGCCCGCGGGAAATTCCAGAACATCCCTGTCTGGGAGGTGGAGAAAATTGTCCTAAAAGGGAAAAAGGAACTTCTGATTCAGGAAGTGGATATTGACAATGGAAATAACAACCTGCTGATGCTGGAACGGGTTGATCGTCACCGTGAATTTTCCTTGGAGAAAAAAAGATTGTATTTAGAGCTTTTGGTGGATGGGGAAGTTCCCTTGTACAGAACAAGATTGGACAATATTGAAAAGTTCTTTATTCGGGATCAGCGTGGAAAGATTGTTCAATTGTTGTTCAAAAAGTTTTTATGGAAGCGCCATCCCGATTATTTGGGGCCAGATCGGGTAGAGGAAAACAATTACTATCACGGACAGCTTTCTGAAGAAGCCCGTTGCTTGAACAAAAAGGGGAAATTTGACCCCCCGGAGTATGCCAAATTGAAATTGGTGGCCTATTTCAAAAGGTTCAATTCCGGCAACTGCGGAAAATAATCCTCATTGGCAATAAAATATCCGTCAAGCTGGGCATAATTTGATGAATTTCATCTCGATATCTATGTTCAGCATCGTTCAAAAGTCGTTCGGCGAAGATTAGCTAGACCACTTTCCAAATTTCCTATATTTATGATTCACAGCGTTTAAGGTATTCCGAACATAAAAATGGGCAAGAAAGTAACATCCGGCATAGTGGTAGCATTGGGGTTGTTTTCATTGGTTTTAATTTGGAATTTGCTCAAACCTTCGGAAGAAGTGAATTTCAGTACCCAAATAAAGCCCATCCTCAATAAACACTGCATTACCTGTCATGGCGGTGTCAAAAAAAATGCTGGGTTCAGTCTCTTGTTTGAAGAGGAAGCCTTTGCAAACACGGAATCGGGTAAACCCGCTATTATTCCAGGAAATGCTGCTGGAAGTGAGTTCATAAAGCGTTTGAAGGAAGAAGACCCCGAACTTCGAATGCCCTATGAAAAACCCAAACTCTCCGATGAAGAAATCGATTTATTGACCCGATGGGTGAACCAAGGTGCACAGTGGGGGGAACATTGGGCCTACACCCTACCTGAAAGAGTTGAAGTACCAAAAATAACCGAGGAAGCTGGGTTTTCCAGTGAAAATAAATCATTCGCCAAAAATGGTATAGATCAGTTCATTCTCCGACGATTAAATAAAGAAGGGATTGACCCAAGTCCTCCTGCAGCTAACCATATACTCGCGAGAAGAGTGGCCTTGGACATTACAGGATTGCCGCCCAACCCTTTCCTATTACAAAAATTTGATTCGGGGAATTGGTCTTACGAAGCAATGGTGGATAGTCTTTTGGCACAATCTTCCTATGGTGAAAAATGGGCCAGTTGGTGGCTGGACATGGCCCGTTATGCGGATACAAAGGGGTATGAAAAAGACTTGGGCAGAAGCATGTGGCAATACAGGGATTGGGTCATCAAGGCATTGAACATGGACATGCCCTATGATCAGTTTACCATAGAGCAATTGGCGGGGGATTTGTTGCCCAACCCATCTATGGATCAATTGATAGCTACGGCTTTCCATCGCAACACGATGAACAATGACGAAGGGGGAACCGATGATGAAGAGTTTCGCGTTGCTGCAGTCATAGACAGGTTAAATACCACTTTTGATGTCTGGCAGAGCACCACCATGGGCTGTGTGCAATGCCACGGGCACCCCTATGACCCCTTTAAGCAAAAGGATTATTATCATCTTATGGCATTTTTCAACAATACCAGGGATGAGGACACTCCAGACGAAGCCCCAGTTTTACGTTTTTATTCCCCTGAGCAACAGGCGTCGGTGGATCAATTGAACACTTGGGTTACCAAGTACGGTGATCAGAATACGGCCAAGGTTTACAAGAACTTCTTAAGGTATGGAGAGCCGGTCTACAAATCCCATGCATTGCAAGATTTTGTGAATGGTTCTTATGACGACCATGCGTCTGCTGTGCTCTGGGACAAGGGTGCTTGCAGATTGGAGAATGTGTGGACCCACGGTGCAACATCTTTCTACCTTAATCATTATTCCAATTACAACGGTACCACTGTCACCGTTCGAAAAGATAACGAAGAGGGTGAAATCCTGTCTCAATATGTCCTAAATAAGACCAAGAAACCCATAACCCAGCGAATCCCCATCCAAAGTGTGGAAGGGTTGATCAACATTCACATCAAAATAAGTAACCCCCAAGTTCCCAAAACCACCAACGCCTTGCATATCTATTGGCTTGGGTTTTTGCCAAATCTTCCTGGAGGAGATCAACCCGGCTTTTCCCAAATTCAAAACGTTTTTGACCAAACAATCAACTTCAAAACCCAAACCCTGCCCATTACAGCAGAAAGTCCAGACTATATGGCCAGGACCACCCAAGTTTTTGAACGAGGCAATTGGCTGCTTCAGACAGACACGGTTAAACCCGCAACACCTTTAACGTTGAATTCATGGAATGAAAACTGGCCCGAGGATAGATTGGGATTTTCCAAATGGTTGGTCGACAAAAAAAATCCGTTAACTGCTAGAACCTTGGTAAACCGGGTTTGGCATCAAATCTTTGGGCGAGGTCTTGTTTCCACCATCGAGGACATAGGATCACAATCCGATTTCCCATCACATCCAGAGCTGTTGGACTGGTTGGCTTTGCGATTTATGAATGAACACGAATGGAGTATAAAGTCCCTTGTCAAGGACATTGTATTATCCGGAACCTACCAACAAAATTCGGAACTAACACCGGAGACTTATCAACGAGATCCAGAAAATGAACTTTATGCCAGGGGTCCTAGGCAGCGCCTAAGTGCCGAGCAAATTAGAGATCAGGCATTGGCCGTTTCCGGTTTGTTGAGTCGCAAAATGTATGGCCCAGGAGTGATGCCTCCGCAACCCGAAGGTGTTTGGCAAACAGTGTATAGCGGTGAGAAATGGGTGGAAAGTACAAATGACGATCGCTATAGGAGAGCTGTATACACCTATTTGAAGAGAACCAGTCCGTATCCTTCTTTTATCACTTTTGATGCAGGTAGCCGGGAAGTTTGTACCATCCGAAGGACAGTCACCAATACACCCTTGCAGGCATTGGTCACATTGAACGATCCTGTTTACCTAGAAGCATCCTACCATCTGGCAAAGGCCATGCAAAATTTTGATGAGGTTGAGAGACAATTGTCACATGGATTTGAAAAAGCAACACTATCCAAAATAAGCACAGAAAAATTGGAAGCGTTGATGGAGCTCTATAACACATCAATGTTAGAATTTGAAAACGATAGGGAGGGCTTACTTCAATTTTTATATTTTGATGAGGGCCCAACAGCTGAACTGGCTGCTTTAACAGTGGTTGCGAATGCTATTATGAACCTGGATGAATTTTTAACCAAGGCCTGATATGGATCCAATAGAGCGACTTATTCGAGAGAAATTAATGCGGGATGCCCAAGCCAAAACCCGAAGGCATTTTATTAAGGAATGCGCAACCGGACTAGGAGGGCTGGCACTAGGTTCCATCTTTTTAGGTTGTGACCCTTTACAACCAAAGACTGAAAAGCAAAAGGTCACATTTTCAGAACGGGATTTAAATCCGTTGGCTACGCTGCCCCCTCCATATACTCCCAAAGTGAAGTCCGTCATTTATCTTCACATGGCAGGTTCTCCCTCCCAATTGGAAATGTTCGATTACAAACCTGTGCTCCATACCTTGAACAATCAAGAATGTCCGGAATCACTGTTGCAAGGGAAAAAATTTGCATTCATCAAAGGAACTCCAAGATTGCTGGGGCCACAGGCCGAATTTGCACAAGAGGGTGAATCAGGAAATTGGGTATCCAATTATTTACCTCATTTCAAAAAGGTAATTGACGAAGTAGCTTTTCTAAAGGCAGTACATACGGACCAATTTAACCATGGCCCTGCACAACTGTTTATGCATACTGGAAGTCCCCGGCTGGGAAGACCCAGTATTGGAGCATGGGCCACTTATGGTTTAGGGTCTGAAAATCAAAATTTACCGGGCTTTGTGGTCTTGACCTCAGGAGGAAATACTCCAGATGCTGGCAAGAGTGTATGGGGAAGTGGATTTTTGCCTTCGGTATATCAAGGCGTGCAGTGCCGATCTGAAGGAGACCCCGTTCTCTATATTGAAGATCCCAAAGGACTTTCCCGAGATTTGAAAAAAAGCACCATTGAGGCCATCAACAAAATCAACAAGGAAGAGTACACCAAATATGCCGACCCAGAAATATTAGCTCGCATTAACCAGTACGAAATGGCCTATCGTATGCAAATTGCCGTTCCAGAGGTTATGAATATTGAAAACGAGCCAGAGAACATCAAGGAAATGTACGGCGTGCAACCTGGAAAGGAATCCTTTGCCAACAACTGCCTTTTAGCCCGAAAACTGGTTGAAGACGGTGTTAGATTTGTACAATTGTTTGATTGGGGCTGGGACAGCCATGGTACTGACCACAGCACTGCTGTTGACCTTGGCTTGCGAAATAAATGCCGTGAAATAGACCGCCCCATTACAGCTTTGCTATTGGATCTAAAGCAACGGGGACTGCTTGACGAAACTTTGGTTGTCTGGGGTGGTGAGTTTGGACGTACACCTATGCAGGAAAACAGGGGCAACAAGGAAATGGGTTTTAAAGGTAGGGACCATCACGGGGATGCCTTTACCATGTGGATGGCAGGTGGAGGCATAAAAAAAGGAGCCTGCTTTGGCAAAACCGATGACATAGGGTTTCTAGGAATTGAAGGGCAGGTGTCCGTTCATGATGTCCATGCGACTATTTTACATTTATTGGGTTTTGATCATGAAGAGTTCACCTTCGAATTCCAAGGCAGGAATTTTAGATTGACCGATGTGGAGGGAGTGGTCATCAAAGACATATTAGCTTAAACCAACCAAACCATAAGGGAACTTCAAAGATTTATGAAAAACATTCTTATTGCACTATTCGTACTTCTTTTGGGACACACACATGCCCAGGAGCAAAAATTGTTGTTTTTTCAGACCAATTGGGGAAACACGCTGTCATGGGATGCTTTTTGCGATAGAGCCAAAAAATCTGGTTTCAACGGCATTGATGTCTGGTTGCCTTCAAATCCAGAAAGTCAAAATGCGCTGAAAACGGCACTAAAAAAGCACAATTTGCAACTTAATTTGATGCATGGCACCAACAAAAGTGTCCCCTTCAAACAAAGTTTGACCCAATTTGAAGAAAAGCTCAAGGTGCTGATCCAATGGAAACCTGTTTTAATCAATTGCCATACGGGAAGCGATTTTTTTACCACGGAGCAGAACAAGGCTTTTATAGAAGTAGCGAACAAAATTTCAGAAGAAAGTGGCATTCCCATTTATCATGAGACCCATCGCGGACGATTCAGCTACAACCTTCCGGACACCAAAAAATATGTTCGACTCATCCCAGATTTGAAATTGACTTTGGACATAAGCCATTGGATGGTGGTTCATGAATCCCTTTTAGAGGGACAAAGCAAGGAATTGGAGGAAATCGTTGACCGAACATACCACATCCATGCAAGGGTGGGACATGCAGAAGGTCCACAGGTAAACGACCCTGAGGCACCGGAGTGGCAAAAAGCTTTGGATAGACATCTTGATATTTGGGAACATATCATACGGAAACGTTGGTCCGAAGGACAGGATGTGGTAACTATCACCTCAGAATTTGGCCCTCCCACCTATTTACCCGCACTTCCGTACACCAAAATTCCGGTAGCAGACCAGTGGAAAGCCAATGTGTTCATCATGAATGCCCTGAAAAAAAGGATGAAAATTGAATAAGCCCCTCCCCGTATGGATATACTAAAGCAATTTTTAGGTCGGTTACATCCGTTATTGGTGCATTTGCCCATTGGTTTTATCATTTTGGGCCTTTTGCTGCAATGGTATGATCACAAGAAACAAGCCTACAAATCGATGGTTGCCCTAATCTTTTTCTGGGCTGGTATTTGTGCGCTTTTGACATGCATAACGGGATACCTACAATACAGGGGCGAGGGATATGCCTTTGATACGGTAAAATGGCATTTGTGGCTGGGTATCGTTACCACGTTGTTTTGTTTTTTGATGTATTTCAGAATTGCCGAAAAACAGTTCTTGCAGCTACTGAAACAATTTCCAACGGCGCTTTTTTCAGTCTTGATGCTGCTGTTGATTTCATTTACTGGGCATTTGGGTGGGGACATTACCCATGGCAAAGGCTACCTGATTGAACCATTTCCAAATAGTGTTAAGTCTTTTTTTGGTTATGAAATCTTCGAAGAAAAACCTATTGCCCTCACTGAGGAAAGCTGGGAAACTTCACTTTTTTATGAAGATGTGGTTCACCCCATAATAAACAACAAATGCGTGAGTTGTCACAGTCCAAAGAAATCAAAAGGGGGGCTTAAACTTCATACCTTGGAGGACTTGTTAAGGGGTGGGGAAAATGGAGAGACCATCGTAACCAATAATCCACAGGAAAGTCCTTTATATAGTCGACTTATATTGCCCATGGATGATGAAGACCATATGCCCCCAAAAGAAAAAACCCAGTTGAGCAAGGAAGAAATAGCCATTATAAAGACCTGGATATCCCATGGCAACCCCTCCAAAACAACCATCGGACAATTGGGATTATCAAAAGACCTGTTTCTTTCTTTTTTCCCGCAAATAAAAGACAACTTTTATCCGGACACTACCGTTGCGGCTGCCCATACGGATTCAATCAATGCCATCAAAGCATTCGGAATCCATGTCCAGCAAATCAGCAATACCTCCAACTTTTTAAGTGTTTCATGCATCAATAAACCCTCTTTTGGTAATGACGATTTTGAGATATTACATCCCATTAAACAGCAAATAGTGGTTTTGGACCTTGGCGGAACCCAAATAAACGATGGTATTTTTGACAAACTCACCTCCCTACCTAATTTGACCTCCCTAAAATTGGACAACACATCCATATCTGGCAATGGTATTGCGCGTTTGTCCCAACTGGAAAACTTGAAATCCGTGAATCTAACCCATTCAAATTTTGAAAGTTCCTTTATCCCCTCTCTAAGTGATTTCAAAAAATTGGAAAAGGTCTTTTTATATAAAACCAAAGCAAGTCAAGCTACCGAAAAGAACCCAAACCAAGATTCAACAATTCTAGACTTTGGTGATTACGCCTTGCCCAAAATTGCTCAGGATTCCATCATATATTAATACTATCCAACCAAGTATTTGGCAAACATAGTTTTTGTTTCGTATTACTCTAGAGGCAAAATAATCCTAATGAAATGGATTCAATGCCATTGGCAAACATTACGAATACTTTAATACATTTTTGGGGATTTTATATTTGGCAATAGCCCTATCTTGTCCATACGCAATAATTTAAAAGGCGTATGAACGAGGTTTATATCAATTCATTGGGTTGTTTTTTGCCCAACAAGGCCATTTCCAATGATGAGATGGAAGATTATCTAGGACGTATCAACGGAAAATCCAGTAGGGTAAAATCCAAGATTTTGGAACAAAACGGTATTGAAAATAGATACTACGCCCTAAACAAAAAGCAAGAAAGCACCCATTCCAATGCCGAATTAGCGGCCGAGGCATCCAGAAATGCCCTGAAAAAAAGCGGAATCATGCCCCAGGATTTGGAGATGATAGCCGTGGGCACCACGCAAGGAGATCTTCCAGTACCAGGATTTGCAAGTTTGGTCCATGCGGAACTTGGAATCCCCGAATGCGAGTTGGCCAATTTCCAAAGTGTATGTGCCAGTGGCATGATGGCGGTTAAAAGTGCCTTTACCCAAATTAAAGCCAAGGAGAAAAACAATGCGCTTTGTGTTGGCAGCGAATTTGCCAGCAGATTGTTCAAAGCATCCCGTTTTGAAGGGCAGGGTAATACCTCCTTACCTTTTGACACGGAATTTCTCAGGTGGATGCTATCCGACGGAGCTGGCGCCATGGTTTTGGCCAACAAGCCCAACCTCAAAGGCCTTTCGCTAAAAATTGAATGGATTGATATTAAATCGCATGCCAATGAACATCCCTTGTGCATGTATGTTGGTGATGTAGCTAAAAACAATGGATCTATAAAAGGTTGGCTGGATTATCCTGATTACGAAACCGCATCGGCCCAAGGTGCCATAAATCTAAAGCAAAATACTCGTTTACTGGACAGGGTAATTGCTGTGGGGGTATCCCACTATTTTAGCTTGATCGATGAAGGAAAAATGAGCACTAAAGACATAGATTGGTTGTGTTGCCATTACTCCTCCCAATATTTTAAGCAACCCATTAAGGAGCTGTTGGAAAAAGGTGGGGCCCATATTCCAGGGGAAAAATGGTTTAGTAATCTTACCACAAAAGGGAACACGGGTGCAGCATCCATCTTTATTATGCTGGAGGATTTGATGTATTCCGGAAAGTTGAAAGAGAACGACACCATCCTTTGCATGGTTCCGGAAAGTGGGCAGTTTATCACTTCTTTTATGAAACTCAAGGTGGTAGGTTCCGATCAGGAAGAGCCCCATAAATATCCCATCAGAAAAGTGGAAGCTCCAGAATTGGTTGTGGATAGTAACCCTACCTCGGAATGGCTTGTCCGACAATTGACCCAAATTTGGATAGATTTTGAAAACAAGCTTCTGGAGATTCCCATTGTACAGCAGATTCACCAAGGCACCCTTAGTTTGGAAAACTATAAACTCCTATTGATGGATTTGAGGCAGCAAGTGATTGATGGTTCCCAATGGATCTCGCGGGCAGCTTCCAACATCGACATTGAACTTTTTGAACTACGTTCTGCTTTTATTAGGCATACAGCAACGGAGCACAAGGACTATCAGCTGCTTGAAAAGAATTTTGTTGCCCTTGGTGAGCCTTTGGAAAAAATTCAAAGTGGGGAAAAAAATGTTGGTAGTGTGGCTTTGTCCTCCTATATGTTTCAAATGGCCAGCAAACCCAATCCCATCAACCTGTTGGGGGCCATGTTCATTATTGAGGGTATAGGCAAACGACTGGCCGGATATTGGGGTAATCTGATTCAAGATCAGCTGCAGTTGGAAGACGACCAAGTCTCATTTTTAACATATCATGGGGTAGCGGACGAGAATCATTTTCATAGATTGGAGGAAGCTTTGAACCACCCATTGATGAACATGGATCTAGCGGAGCAAATAGCAAAAACGGCCAAAACAACGGCCTTGCTGTATCATTTGCAGCTCAAGGAACTTGGAAATTATTAGGCAACATTATGGACAAGGAATTTGACATCAAAAACCATGACACCCGGGATCCCAATCCTTGGTTGGCCATGTACCTGGACAGTAGTATCCCCATTAACAATCAGACCAAACAGGCATTGATGCGGGACAACAATAGCCGATCCACAAGATATCTATTGCCGTTTATCAAGCTATGGTCCAAAATTTCGATGTTTTTTATTCATATCCTGAAGTTTTTTGTGCCCAAACTTTTCAATTCTTCCAAGGCATTGCATCGTATTTTGGCCTGGGGCTTAAAGAACTTTGTAAGCCCGGATGCCAATTTGCTGATATTCCGTCATTTTCATGCGGGGAGCGAAATTCTGGAGTTTATCGCCAAAAATGTTCCTGGAACCGAGGTAACGACCAGTCCGCTAAAACCCTATGATTTTAAAGACGTAAGAGACGATTTATTTCTCAACCATGATCTAAACCTGTACAACTTTGTCATCAAACTGAATAGTGAACTCAGGGAGAAAGAGCAAACTATAGAGAAACAATCCACCTTAAATTTGGAAATGGTTTCCGAAGATCAATTTGACCATATCCAATTTCCAAACAGATGGACCAACATTCTTGATTTGAGATCGGCCATAGAATTGTTTACTCCATTTTACCAATTATTTCTAACCGCCAACGATTTTGTTAGGGCTTCCAATTCCCTGCAACTGGATGAAACCATCGCCATTTATACCACGCAAATTTTAGGTACCCCTGGTCATTTGGGGTTGGTAAACAACAAGCATCCCATGGTTCCCACCTCCACATACACAGCGGCTTATAGATTGGTTTTGCACGGTTTGGCCACAGAAACCTTGCATGAGATTTTGGTCAATATAAAGTTGGGAAGATCAAAAGATGGGGTGGTTACCCCCGCTTAAAAGAAGTTATCTAGAGCATAAGCATGGAGGCATTCTCTCGAATGATCCGCAAGGCTTTGGACATTTGGTTTTCCACTGTTTTAACTGAAATTCCCATATCCTCTGCAATTTCTCGGTATTTGCGCCGCTCCAATTTGTTCATGATAAAAATTTCCTTGCATTTGGGGGGCAATTTATCAATGAGCTCTTCCAATTTTTCCATAACAGGACGCATGGGCATTTCCTCTTCCTTTTGCTCGGTATATCCATTGTAAATAACCTCCCATCGTACCCTATCCAATAGGTCGGGGCGGGTTTTTTCCTTGCGTACGTGCATTAGGAACTGGTTATGGCATGAACGGAACAAATAGCCTTTTAATGAACCCTTGATGACAATCTGATCCCGCTTTTCCCAAAACTTTAAAATCACCTCTTGAACCAAGTCCTTGGAAAGGGTTCTATTGCCGCTAAGTTGAAAGATATAGTTGCACAACCAATCGTAATATTCCTTGAACAAATACTCATAGGCGGACACATCGCCTTGCTTCAATTTTGCTATGAGTAGTTTTTCATTCATTTTAAAAAATATGGGCTAAAGTAAAAAATTTATAAAAAACGTAGGGGTTTTTTGCTAAATCGGCATCTTTAGGTTGAAAGATTATCAAAAATGCAAGAATTAATTGAGAAGTTTCTGAACCGAACCATTTCCAAAAGTGAGCGAAAGCAACTCAAAAAATGGGTTTTGGCAAACAATGACAACCTACAGATCTTTAAAAGTGAAATCAAAAAAAGGTCAGAAAACAATCTATACCACCATTTTGATGAAAGCGAAGCCTTCCAATTGTTTCTAGCTTCCATTGATGAAAGAAAATCGAAAAAAATAGCCGTCAACAGGATGTTGAAATATGCTGCTATTGTCATTGGGGTTTTAACCGTTGGCATATTGCTAACCCAGTTTATAGGTGAACCAACAGAGGCGACCATTGTCCAGACAGAGCAACAAGATTCAGATGCTCTGGAGCAAATAACCATCACTTTGGCAGATGGAAGTCAACAAGTCATTACCCAGGACGGCAGCACCCAACTGTTGGATAAAAATGGTAGGGCCATCGCCCAAAAACAGGATCAAGGCTTGGACTTCAGCAACACCTCTGAAAGCGTTAGCTCCAATTTGGTATTCAACGAAATTTATGTTCCCTATGGCCAAACTTTTAAGCTTACTTTATCTGATGGCACCAAAGTATGGCTCAACGCTGGTACCAGTCTTAGGTTTCCGCAATTCTTGAACACTTCCACCCAAAACAGGGTGGTTTACCTCAACGGGGAAGCCTATTTTGATGTGGCCAAGGATAAGGACCGGCCCTTTATTGTGAACGCCGAGAATTTGGACATTGAAGTATTGGGAACCCAATTCAATGTTTCCGCTTATAAATCGGATGGAGAAATAGCTACAACCTTGGTTGAAGGTTCCGTAAGTGTTTATGAAAATTCCAATCCTGATACCAAGGTTTTGCTATCGCCTAGTTACCAAGCTTCCTTTGTCAAGGAAAATGGTTCCATCACGAGAAACAAGGTGGACACTAGAATTTATACTGGATGGATGGAAAACCTACTGATCATAGACAACCTCAGTTTTGCCCAAATACTGGACAAACTGGAACGCTCCCATAATGTTTCCATTATTAATAATGCTACGCATTTGGAGGGCGAGATATTCAATGGAGAGTTTGAGAATGAGTCCATCAATAGTATTCTGGGCACCATTGCATCAAGTACTCCATTTACCTATACAATTGAAAATAATGTAATCACTATATCCAAATAAAAAAGGAAGGTGTTGCAGCACCTTCCCCAAAATTCGATCGCTAACTCAGATTATTAACAATCAAACATTCAAAATTATGAAAAAAAGCATGGTTTTCAAGTCACCCAATTTCTTGGTGACCAGCAACAAAATGACACTAAAGATGAAGTTAAGTGTTTTACTCAGTTTCTTCGTGATTTGTCAGCTCGCTGCGAATGATATGTATTCGCAGAAGAAAATGCGTTTTCAATTTGAAAACACACCTTTGAAGGAAATTCTCAAGGAAATAAAAGAACAATCAGGTTACAAGTTCTTTTATAATGTGAATGAAATCAACGACAACAAAAAAACCTCCCTTAGGGCAGAGGATGAAAACGTATTTCCCGTACTCAACCGATTGACCTCCAAAGAGGGACTCTCCTACACTATCAATGGAAGTCAAATCGTTCTCAAAAAAATAGAAATTGGTGCTACAGGCGTGCCCTTGGAACAGCATGAACTTACAGGATCAGTAAAGGATAATCAAGATAATCCCTTGGCCGGGGCCAATATTTTGGTCAAAGGAACCACTAATGGCACCCAAGCCGATTTTGACGGAAATTTTACCTTGGAATTGGCCGATGCCAATGCAACCCTGGTCATCTCCTATCTCGGTTTTAAAACAACAGAAGTTGCCGTTAACGGGCAATCCAACGTTGCAATAGTGCTCGAGGAAGACGCTGCACGTTTGGAAGATGTGGTAGTGGTAGGTTCCAGAAATCCGAATAGGACAGCAACCGAGACCACAGTACCTGTTGATGTTATTGATGTAAGCACAATTGCCAATCAAGGGCCACAGGTGAGCGTTAACCAGATTTTGAATTATGTTGCCCCGTCTTTTACTTCCCAATCCCAAACCGTTTCAGATGGCACCGATCATATTGATCCAGCATCTTTAAGGGGATTAGGACCTGATCAGGTATTGGTATTGGTCAATGGAAAAAGAAGACATACCACGGCTCTAATCAACGTAAATGGTACAGTTGGAGCAGGTAGTGTGGGAACGGATATGAATGCTATTCCAGCCGCCGCCATTCAGCGCATTGAAGTACTTAGGGATGGAGCCGCTGCCCAATATGGTTCCGATGCCATTGCCGGGGTCATTAATATCGTATTGAAAAAAGCGACAGGAAAATTGGACCTTTCGCTGACCACAGGAGCCAATTTCAGTGAAAACAGCAACCAGTTTGAAGGTGGAAGTGATGGGGAAAAGTTCCAACTGGATGCCAATTATGGACTGCCAATAGGCGACAGAGGATATATCAATTTTACAGGATCACTGTCCACTCGGGAACCAGCCTTAAGAAACAAAGATTACGCAGGAGATATTTTTAGTGGATTCCATGGAGCCGAACGTGTTTTTGCTGCTGGCGGTGGTACCGTAGCCGATATGACCTTGCAGGATTACGCCAATGCCGCCCAAGGAATCGGTTATTTGGATCAGGGCATCAAAGATCAAATTGCAGGACTTAATCTTAATGATGAAACGGACATTGCCACTTTTAGGGATTTGCTCGGTTTTGATGCAGATGAGGATGAACTGGCAGTCCGTGGACTTACACGAAAGGATTTTAGATTTAAAGTGGGTACCTCAAGACTAAGGGAAGGTAAGTTTTTTGCCAATCTCTCCATCCCAGTGTCCGACAACACCGAGATTTACGGTTTTGGAGGTATTAGCTACCGACAGGGTCTGGCCTCTGGTTTTTACAGAAGACCAGCACAAGGCGATGGTCGAGCCAATACCCCCGCATTCCCCAATGGATTTCTGCCAAACATTGGAACGGACATTTTGGATCAGTCCTTAGCTATTGGAATTAAAGGGAAAATCAACGAATGGGATGTGGACTTTTCCAATACCTATGGAAAAAACACCTTTGACATTACCGTAGGTAACTCCAGTAATGGAACCTTGGGTGTTGCAACCCCGAGAACCTTCGATGCTGGTGGCCTTGGCTTTAGCCAAAACACCACCAATTTGGATTTCAATCGTTTTTACGATGATATTTTTGAAGGCTTCAACGCTGCCTTTGGTGCTGAATACAAAGTGGAGAAGTATGAGATTATTGCTGGCGAAGAGTCCTCCTATACCAGCTATGATATCAATGGAAATCCAGTAAACAGTGTTACTCCAGATGACATGCTGGTTCGCAACAACTTTACAGGAGCGCCCCTTGGTGGTGGAGCACAAGTTTTTAGGGGATATGATCCTGGAAATGCCACAGAAAAGTTCAGAAACAACATTTCCCTGTATGCCGATTTTGAAGCCGACTTTACCGAAAACTGGTTGTTAAGTCTGGCAGGTAGGTACGAGAACTATTCAGATTTTGGAAGCACTTTCAATTATAAGTTGGCCACGAGAATTAAGCTATCGGACAACTTTTCTATAAGAGGCGCATCCAGCTCTGGGTTTAGGGCACCTTCCCTGCACCAGCAGTTCTTTAGCCGAACCAGTACGGTTTTTGTGGATAATGTTCCATTTGAACAGGGCACCTTTACCAATGACAGTCGAGCGGCTTCCCTTATCGGAATTGACAAGTTGAAGGAAGAAACTTCCAACAGCTTTAGTGCTGGACTTACTGGAAAATTTGGGGAATTTACCATCACCATTGACGGTTACCTAATCAATATTGACGACCGAATTGTGTACTCGGGAAGTTTTGGAAACGGTGGCGATCCCGAGCTGACCAATATTTTTGAAGCTGCAGGGGCTACCAGTGCCCGTTTCTTTGTCAATGCCATTGACACTAAATCTTCTGGGGTCGATATTGTATTGTCCCACAAAACCAATTGGGGAGATGCCATTGTCAAAAACGATTTTGCGGCCACCTTCAACAAAACAGAGGTGGAAGACATTTTTGTGCCAGAGCTTATCGCAAATGCCGGATTGAGCGGGTCGTTCTTTGATGGCCAGGAAGAGGCCTTTTTGACCTTGGCGCAGCCTAGGACCAAGCTGAACCTGACCAATTTGGTGACCTGGAACTCTTGGGATTTCATGCTGCGAAACGTCTTTTTTGGAGAAGTGACCGATCCCGACGATTTTAATGGAGATGCCCGTGTGGACGGAACACCTGTAAGCGATGATGCCATTTATGGCGGTAAATTGGTGACAGACCTTACAGTGACGAAAACCTTTACTGATAATTTATCCCTTACCGTGGGAGCCAATAATCTTTTGGATGTATATCCTGATGAAAACAGGGAAGGTGGCACCTCTGGAGATCAATTTGTGTACTCCAGAAGAACCTCCCAATTTGGCTACAGCGGAAGATACCTTTTTGCGAGATTGCGTTTTAGTTTGTAGTTCGCTCATTTATGCTTTGAATTAAGCGAGTTTAGTTTGTGATTAAACCTTCCTTAACGGAAGGTTTTTTCATATGCCCTCCACCGATTATCTTTAGGCCATTGAATTTTTGACCATATGGATAAATCCAAAATCGTTGGGTTGTTGCTTGGGCCAATAGCCTACCTGTTGCTAACTTTCCTACCTATTGAAATTATATCTGAAAAGGGAGACCCCGTAATTGCGGTCGCCCTTTGGATGTTGATTTGGTGGATCACCGAAGCGGTTTCCATTTCTGTTACCGCACTTTTGCCTCTTCTTTTATTTCCTCTGGCAAAGGTTTTGCCCATTGCAGAGGTAGGTGCCAATTACGGTAGTCCCATTATTTTCCTGTTTTTTGGAGGATTTGTCATGGCTTTGGCGTTGGAGAAGGTCAATCTGCACAAACGCATTGCCCTGAACATCATTCGTTTGACAGGGACCACACCCAATAGGGTTGTTTTGGGCTTTATGATTGCCACAGGAGCTTTGAGCATGTGGATCAGCAATACGGCCAGTACCGTGGTGATGCTTCCCATAGCATTGTCGGTGATCAATTTATTGATTAATGATGAGGATGGATTTACCAAAAACGATAGAAATTTTGCCTTGAGTGTTATGCTGGGCATTGCTTTTTCAGCCAATGCAGGCGGTATTGCTACCGTTATAGGGACACCTCCCAATTCCGTATTGATCGGGCTCTTGGAAAATGAATACAACACCGAAATCTCATTTTTAAGATGGATGACCATTGGTCTGCCATTTTCCATAATCATGATCGGGATTTGTTATGTGGTCTTGGTCAAATGGATGTATCCCAACAGAGATCTTCAATTCAATGCTTCTAAAGAAGTCATTCAGACTGAATTGGAAAAACTCGGACCCACCTCTGGTAAGGAAAAGCTGGTATTGACCATCTTTGGCATTACTGTCTTTCTTTGGATATTCAGGGCCTTGATCAATAGTATTTTCCCGAAACTTGGACTCTCCGATACCATGATCAGTATTTTTGCCGCCATTGCTCTGTTTGCGGTTCCTTATAATCTAAAAAAAGGGGATTTTATCATTCAGTGGAAAGACACTTCCAAACTGGCCTGGGGCATCCTGATTCTTTTTGGAGGAGGACTGGCCCTAGCGAAAGGAATGTCTTCCAGCGGCATCGTGGATTTGGTAGCAGGAGCAATTGCCAACAGCGAAATAAGCATCCTACTTACAGCTTCCTTATTGATTGCCCTCATGCTTTTTATGACCGAGTTGATGAGCAATGTGGCCTTAGTCGCTGTGCTTGCCCCCGTTGTTGCGGGAATAGCCATAGGTCTGGACATTCCAATACTTTATTTATTGATTCCCGTGACCATTGCCAGTAGTTGTGCATTTATGTTACCAATGGCCACTCCCCCAAATGCCATAGTCTTTGCCAGCGGCTACATCAAGGTTGCCCAAATGGCCCGTGTTGGGGTAATCCTGAATTTGATTGCTGTGGGCTTGTTGATTTTGGTGTTCCAGTTTGTTATTCCCATGTTGTTTTAGTAATAATGCAAGATTTCGGCCTTAATAATAGCTGGTGTCACTTCGAGATGTCATCCTGAGCGCAGTCGAAGGAGCATCGAGAGGTCTTAAAAACAATTCTTTTGAGTAGGTCTCGACTCCGCTCGACCTGACATATGCAACAAGTGAAGAACAGTCCACATACTGCCATTAAATTACAAAAGCCCCTCCAAGTGGAGAGGCTTTTGACAAACTAAACTAACTAACTCAAAAAAATAGTATGAAACTAACTTTACTGTATATACGGATCAAATCCGGCAGGTAGATACTCGGAAGTATCAAATCCTAATTCTATTTCATCACAGTCATCAATATAATTGATGGCCTTTAGGGAAAACTCACCACTATAAGGGTCAAAATTCTCAGGTAGATATTGGGCAGTATCGAAACCTAATCCCAAATCACTTTCTTCCTCAATAAATACCAGGGTATTTACGTCAAAATGCTCTACGGGAGCAACGTTCTTTTTATTGTTCGCAGCAGCAAAGATGGTGCCTATCGCGAAAACTGTTACTAATATATTTCTGATTTTCATAACCGTCGTTTTTTAATTATAGGACAAAGATAAAACCACAAATTGTGAAGATTATTACAATTAGATTTTTGTTAACGAAAGGGTTAAATGAGGATAATAATGGAGTTGCTAAAAACTCATTTTAACAGTTACGAACCCTGTAATTTCAAGCGATAAATTTTGTCAGATTGATAGTGTTAAATGCTTTTTTTTGCCATTTACACTTGGTCGATTTTTGTGTTATTTTTTTGTTAACTGAGAAGGGGCGCAGCAAATTTTGAAGAGAATAACATGGTAAAATCAAAAAGCCCTCGGAACCGAGGGCTTTTCTTAACTAACTAACTCAAAAATTTGTAAAATGAAAATTACATCCTACCTAATCAACCCTGGAATAGGGGTCAAAGTTTTCTGGGAGATACGCTGCAGTATCAAAACCCAATTCTATATTTTCGTCTTCCATATAGTTAATGGCAGCCACTTCCAAAACATCAGAGTAAGGATCAAATCCTTCTGGAAGGGTATGTTCAAAACCATTGCCCAATTCCAACTCAACTTCAGTTTCTATATACGGAATCGCATTTAAATTGATATAGGCTTCATAAGGTGTGAAACCTTCTGGAAGATAATCACGAGTATCAAAACCAAGATCTAAATCCTCATCCTCCATATAATTGATGGAATGTACATCCACTATTTCCGAATAGGGGTCAAATCCCTCTGGTAGGTT
This sequence comes from Flagellimonas flava, assembly GCF_050617915.1. GTDB lineage: Bacteria > Bacteroidota > Bacteroidia > Flavobacteriales > Flavobacteriaceae > Flagellimonas > Flagellimonas flava_A. Next base: position 53,526 of record NZ_JBODQE010000011.1, on the reverse strand, counting down.
CAAGCTGGAGTCAAAATCCAATTGCAATTCGGTTTCTTCTTCGATGTATATAATGGAATTCAAATCAAAATAGGTTTCGTAGGGATTAAAATCCGAAGGAAGATAATCCGAGGTGTCAAAGCCAAGGTCAACTTCAACATCTTCTTCCAAGAACTCTATTTCATTTAAATTAAGTTCAAAGGCTCCTTCACTCCAAATATCATAATATCTTGAGGTCGCCTCATTTAAATCGCCACCAATTTGAAGTAGCGTTACATTGTTCTCAAACGTACTAAGCTGTTCGGTTTGTGTTTCTACAACAGCATGGGTACTTTGCTGGTCGTTTGCTACGGCGGAACTACTTAAGAGGACGCAGCCGTAAATGATTAATAACTTGTTCATTTTTGATTGAATTTTTTGATTGATGATATATGCTTATAAGACTACCCAAATTCTAAATTGTTACAGCTTTTGGGAAATTTTAAGGAAAAACTGATTCCCCTTCAGCCCAGCTATAGGTAGGGTTTCAAGCCAAACCATCAGTAAAATTCAGGACTCCCAAAGGTTGGCACATTGTTCCAAAAAAATGAGAGTTAGTAATTATTTAACAGTCTATTTTCCTCTTTTTTAGGTTCTTTGGGGCCGTTGATTACACCAAACCGATTTCAAATGAATCAAAATTTGCTTCCTAAAGTGCTTCTGCTCCTATTATTAATAGGTTCCTTCCAAACCACAGAAGCCCAGTTGTTCAAAAAGAAAAAGAAGGATACCGAGCAAAAAAGCAAGGATAAACCCAAAAATGGGGATATCAAGCCTTATGACAAGGTAATCACCAAGGAAGCTAAAACAGACGACGGTTTGTTTAAAGTTCACGAGGTAGACGACAAGCATTTCTACGAAATCCCTGATTCTTTGTTTAACAGGGAAATGCTAATGGTAAGCCGAATCTCCAAAACCGCCACGGGTATAGGTTTTGGCGGTGGAAAAATCAATACGCAGGTTTTGCGATGGGAGAAAAAACCTAAAAAGGTACTGTTGCGGGTCGTTTCTTATGGGAATGTGGCGGCAGATTCACTCCCCATTCATGAAGCCGTGGTCAATTCCAATTTTGAACCGGTACTTTTTGCATTCAATATCAAGGCATTTAATAAAAAAGATTCCTTAAACCCAGCTACAGTCATTGAGGTAGACCCTTTGTTTACCAAGGACGTTAATCCCCTTGGGTTACCGGAAGGCCGTCGCAAACAATTCAAGGTAAGCCGTTTGGACGGAGAGCGAAGTTATATTGAAACCATTAAAAGTTATCCGCTTAATGTGGAAGCCCGTCACGTGAAGACCTATTTTGCCAAAGAACCTCCCAGCAATCAGAGTTTGGGTTCCATTTCCATAGAAATCAACAATTCCATGATTCTGTTGCCCAAGGAACCTATGAAACGTAGATACTCTGATGAGCGTGTGGGTTGGTTTGCCCGCGGACAGGTAGATTACGGCTTGGATGCCCAGGAAAGTAAGACAGTTCGCTATTTGGATCGCTGGCGTTTGGAGGTGAAACCCGAAGACATTGAAAAGTACAAAGCAGGAGAATTGGTAGAACCCAAGAAGCCCATTATATATTATGTGGATCGGGCTACCCCTAAAAAATGGCTTCCTTATATAAAGCAAGGAATTGAAGATTGGCAAGTGGCCTTTGAAGCAGCCGGGTTTAAGAATGCCATTTTGGCCAAAGACCCTCCGACCCCTGAAGAAGACCCTGAATGGTCACCGGAAGATGTGCGGTATTCCGTGGTGCGCTATTTAGCCTCTCCAATTCCCAATGCCAACGGACCACACGTAAGTGATCCGCGAAGTGGAGAGATTTTGGAATCCGATATCAATTGGTACCATAATGTAATGACCCTTTTACGCAACTGGTTCTTTGTACAGACGGCAGCTATTAATCCAGAGGCCCAAGGCGTAGCATTTAAGGATGAAATCATGGGTCGGTTGATTCGTTTCGTTTCCGCCCATGAAGTTGGACATACGCTTGGATTACCGCACAACATGGGAAGCAGTGTGGCATATCCCGTGGATTCCCTAAGATCTGCCTCTTTTACCCAAAAGTACGGCACTGCTCCATCCATTATGGATTATGCACGATTCAATTACGTGGCACAACCGGGAGATGGGGATGTGGCATTGATGCCCAATATTGGGGTTTATGATAAATATGCCATTAAATGGGGATACAAACCTATTTTGGACAAATCCGCCACAGAGGAGAAACCTATTCTGAACAGTTGGATTCGTGAGCATGAAAATGACCCCATGTACCGCTTCGGTCACCAGCAGGTTGGTGACATCCACGATCCAAGCTCCCAAACTGAGGATTTAGGAGACAATGCTATTAAAGCCAGTCTTTATGGGATTGAAAATTTAAAGCGAATTGTTCCAAATCTGGCGCAATGGACAACCGAGGATGGAAAGAACTATGATGATCTTGAAACCCTCTACGGTCAGGTGGTAGCCCAATACAGAAGATATATGGGCCATGTTTCCAATAATATTGGTGGGGTATACGAGCATCACAAAACGGCAGATCAAGAAGGTGCAGTCTACACCCATGTGTCCAAGGAACATCAGAAAAACTGCATGGCCTTCATCCAAGAGCAATTATTTAAGACCCCGGAATGGCTAATTGATCAGGATATTTTTAATAAAATTCAATATTCTGGATCTGTGGAGAATATTCGTTCCACCCAAGTTCGATATTTGAACACCATCCTGCATCTGGGAAAAATGGCACGTCTTATTGAAAATGAGACCATAAACGGTTCCAATGCCTACGGTTTGTTGGAAATGATGCAAGATCTACGAAGTGGAATTTGGTCAGAAACACGAAGCGGAAGGGCCATTGATACCTACAGAAGAAATCTTCAGAAGGCCCATATTGATCGATTGGAGTATTTGATGACCGCTGGAAATCAAGGAAAGCTTCCTGACTTTGGGGGCTATCGTAAATCTACCATAATAAACACAAGTCAGTCTGACATTCGTTCCGTTGCAAGAGCAGAGCTGGGTAATCTAAAAAGGGATATCAGAAATGGGCTGGGCAGAATTTCCGATCGTATGAGCAGGTATCATCTGCAAGATGCTTTGGAGCGCATTGACGCGATTTTGGATCCAAAATAACCATGGTTTTGTAGGAATATAACACAAGACTTGATGGATTTTCGGTAAACCATGCATTTTATCGATTATACCATACATTTTATCCGATTCACATCTAAAAGTGCTATTTTCACAACATATCGTGGGAACGCGCTAACGGTTTCCCTATTTTAGTAATCCCAAATCCTAAAATCATGACCTACAAAATCAAAAGTCTACTTTATTTCTGCGCTTTTCTGATTTCAGCCACCATCTATTATGGTGTAGAACAGTATGAAGAATTTCAGCAACAAATCCAAAATGGGGAAGTTGTTGAAACACAGTTCGCAGATACCTTGGAACATAACGAAACCCAAGAAGAGTCTTTGAAATCTTCCCAGTAGGTCGCCTGCTAATCCAATTCTTAAAAGCTTCATAAATGATACTTGGTTATTAAACCATTGGGCGTAAGCTATGTCCAATAACCAAATCATTAAAAATTTAAGCATATGAAACGATTAGTAGTACTTGTAGTGTTGTTGACCTCTGTTGGAGCAATGGCACAACGACATCAGGATTCCAGGATGGGGAAAAAAATTAAGGCGGACATGACGGCCGAACAGCTGGCGACGCTCCATACCAAAAAGCTCATTTTGGCACTCGACCTTACAAGTCGACAAGAGCAACAGGTCATGGCCATTAGCTTGGAACAGGCTGAGTTTAGAAAGGCCAAGCATGAAGAGTTCCAAGCAAAAAAGGAAGGCGGCACTTTTAAAAAACCTACGGCAGATGAACGTTTTGCCATGGAAAATGCCCGATTGGATCGTCAAATCGCACATCATCAAAAAATGAAGGAGGTATTGACCGAGGAACAATACAAAACTTGGAAAAAATTAGCACTTGGAAAACGTATGAACGGCAAAAAGAAAATGCAGGAGAAGGGAAGAAGAGGATAGTGTTTTTTGTTGATTTTAGAAGCCCCGCCTTGCCATGGACGGGGCTTCTTTTTTTTGCCCTTTCATTTCTGAGCTGTTCCACGGCCTTGCCATAAACCATTTTAACATTTTGCTCCGTATATAAGATAACACCCATTTGGGCTGTCTTCATCTTAAAATTGATACGATATGAAAGCAAAATTTCTGATCACGGCCCTAACCACCCTATTTACACTCCTTTTTACACATGCGCAAAACAGCTATCATTGTCCTGAAGAAGAATGTTCCTTTCAGGCAGGGCAACAGGTATATGTTTTTGGCAATGACGTTAAACTTAGAACCTCACCCAGTGCAGAATCCAAGGTTCTGGAACTGCTTAAAATTGGGGAATGGGTAGAAATTGTGGAAAAGACCAATTTCTCCTGGCCCTATAAAGGTTTTGATTCCCCTTTTTACAAGGTAAAATATGATGATGGCGTCACTGGATATGTCCTTGGCGGACTGCTCTCTTTGGAACGAAAAACACTGAACGGTGAAAACTATTATTTCGCCTATTCCAAGGAAGGGGAAAGAATTTATCTCAACATCCGAAATGTAGTGAACGGGAAGTATGATGAAAAGAAAATTTCCCTGTCCAATTCGCATTTTGACATAAAAACATTTGACGACAAGGGTATTCCAGGTTTGGACGGCATGTTATATGTTGATTATTTTTCGGAAGCTTGCGGAGAAGACGGTGGAGGCATCTATCTTTTTGTTCAGAATGGTGAGCTTAAAGATGTAGCTGCACTTTCGCAAGTTTCAGACGCTGGGGTATACTTCCACGCAGAACAATTTATTTTTCCCAATGATCTGGGCGGACTTCCAGACAAAATCCTGTTCAAGAAAGAACAAGGTGAAATCTACGACGAGTCCACACATTGGACCAAGACCACTGTAGAGATACGTGAATTGAGTTGGATGGACGGTCGATTGTTTCCTGATTATCGAGAATCTGCTCCTGACTAATGTAAGACCTCTTATTTATCGATATTATCCTATTGATTATTAGAATTTTAACGTAAATTAGTTATCAGAAGTCTTCCCCCTTTATTTTAACGCAAACGAATCATAACTGCTCATTTTTCACGCAAATCTGTTTGGAAAATTCAGCAGCTTATGGTTGTAATTAAATTCGCGAAGACATGAAAAAATCAATCTCACTCTTGTCCAGGTTGGTTGTTGTTGCTCTTTGTACATTTTTATGGTTTGGATGTACAGAAAAGAGAGTTGACATTACAGCTTACGGCCCTGAAGTACTCAACGCTTGGAATCAAAAAATAATGGAAATCGCTGTGGAAGAAGATGGTCTACTTACCCTTAAGGGCCTCCGGACCATCTCAATGATGCATATCGCCATTCATGATGCCCTTAATTCAATTTCACCTGTCTACAACAACTATTCTTTTTCTGAACCAAATGGGCAAGGTGATCCATTGGCAACTGCTGCTTACGCTTCATATCTGGTAGCAACTGCGCAATATCCGGACAGAAGAGATGAATTTGATGCAGAACTCCATCTTTGGCTCCCTGATCCTGAAAATCCATATTCCAATGCCAAAGCACTTGCTGAAAAATCGGTAAAAGCTATTCTACAAAAACGTCAGCAAGATGATTGGGACGGTGAAGCCGAATATACTTGGCATCCTATGGCTCCAGGTGTCTATGCAGAGTTCAACGAGCATAGTGGAACTCCAGAAGGTTTTATTTTTGGTTCAGGCTGGGCAAAGGCAGAGCCATTTATGCTGCCCGAGCCTGATCATTTTCGATCTCCACCTCCGCCAGATATCCAAAGTGAAGCATATACTGAGGCTTTTAATGAAGTAAAGGAAGTTGGCAGTACTCAAAATGAAACACGGACAGCAGATCAAGCCCATTTAGCTATGTGGTGGAAGGATTTTGTGGAAAACTCCCATAACCGATTGGCTCGGCAACTGGTGCTAAAAGAAGAATTAAATCTATGGGAAGCAGCACGGCTCTACGCATTAATGAACATGGCAGTATACGATGCCTATATCAATGTTTTCGATAACAAGTTCCATTACAACCATTGGAGACCTTATACTGCCATCCGCTGGGCAGAAAATGACGAAAATCCAAATACCCAACCAGATTTGGAATGGAACAACCTTCACAAACACACCTATGCATTTCCTTCGTATCCCTCGGCTCATGGCACCGCAAGTTCTGCAGCCATGGAAACCTTGGCGCATACGTTAGGTAAAGGAAACGACTACGATTTTGTAATGGTGACCCAGGAAGTGGACATTGCCGGACCGTTTTCGGAGAAAATGGAGATGCATCCCCCTACACGGTCATTTACAAGTTTTACCGAAGCGGGATTGGAAGCTTCACTATCGCGTATCTACCTGGGCATCCATTTCCGGTATGATTCAGAGGAGGGGCATCGGCTAGGACGAGAAATTGGTAATTATGCCGTTAAGCATTTTTTAATGCCCCTAACAGAGAAAGGCGGACAGTAATGCCCGCCTTGGTTTTCAAATAAACTGGGGTTACGCCTTAACTGGTTCGTTCCAGATGCCAGTGGTTACTGTTCTTTCCAGATATTCTGAAAAATCTGTGGGCTTTCTTCCCAACACTTTTTCAATATCCCTTTTGATAACCTGATTATCAGGATTGGTGAGTACTTCGGCGAACAAATAATTAATCAGCCAAACGTAATCCGCAGGGACACCTTGATCTTCCATAGCTTTTACATAATCATCCAGGGAAATAGGCATAAATCCAATCTCCCTACCCGTAATCTTGGAGATGTCGTGAATGACTTCCCTAAAGGTCAACAACCTTAGACCCGTCAATTCGTAGATTTCTCCATTGTGTTCCTCCTTCAATAAAGCTTCAACCACCACATCGGCAATGTCATCGGCGTCCACATAAGGAACTTCAACATCGGCGTGGGGTAAAGCCACAAATCCTTGCTGAATGGGTTCCAAGAAAAAGCTTTCGCTAAAATTTTGGTTGAACCAACTGGCACGAACAATGGTATTTGCCACCCCAGAATCAATGACGACTTGCTCACAGCGCTCCGCCTCTTTTTCACCTTTACCGGATAACAACACTACCTTTTGGATGTTTTGTCGCTTTGCTTCCTCCATCAATCCCTGAATGGCCTCAAATGCCCCGGGTACGGCCAAATCGGGTTGAAAAGTAATATACATGCTATCCATTCCTTCCATGGCCTTCGCCCAAGTTTCTGGTTTGTCCCAATCAAATGCGGGAGTTTCACTTCGGGATCCAATACGCACATTATGTCCCAATTTTGATAGCCGTTCTGCCACTCGGCGGCCTGTTTTTCCTTTTCCGCCCAATACTAAAATGTTGTTTTTCATGATTTTCTAATTTTGATGTTATACTTTTTATTGTTGTTTTGGTTTATGCACCTTGAAATACCAAAAGAGGGTGCTTATCCCGATGAATTCCAGACCGATTAGCCAGAAATCCAGAGATCCAAAGAAGCTTGCATAGGTCCCTCCAGATGGAAGAATCAATAAGGGCACTGTGATCAAAGCGTCCATGGTTGCGCTTACCAAAAGCATGACCAATCCCAAGTTTAACCCGTGGGTTAAGCTGCCCTTGCGATAGTACAACCAAGCACCTGCCCATACCAAAATGGGGACTACCAAGGCCAACCCAATATTGGCTTGTACATATCTGTTTTCCAGTATAGGTAGCTCGTAAATCAATGTGAAAGCAGATACCCCTAGAATCCAGATCGCGATGGATATTCCTAATGTTTTTATTGTTTTCATTTCTTTGGTTTTTTTGATGACAAGACAAAACTACCTTGGGTTTTCTGGCTTGATTTGTTCAAAACGGAGGAAGATTTGTTCGAAAAGGATAACTTTGAAAACATGTTTGGAACTTGGATCAGCAAGCGCCGATGGCGCACCCTTAGATTCTATATGATTGGTTGGACCTTGAGTTTTGTCTTTCTAAGTATCGTTCGTGGTGTGGGCACTGAAGAAGTGGGAACTCTTAAGTTTGAATTTCTGGACAGCCTGCTTATTGCCTTTTCTTTGGGACCCATCATGGGATTCGTTTCTGGCTTGGCTCAAATTATTTCCGAAGAACGGATCTATAAGAATATTTCACTTAGAAAGTTTCTGCTTATACAGCTACTCTACACACTCCTATTTATGGTTCTCCTAGTGGTAGTTGCCTTCGGCATATACAGTCTGTATTTTGGAACGTCCATTGATCTGCTCACTTTTGCATTTGATACAGGAAGTGTGGCCATTTATTTTTACGTGACCTGTGTGAATATTTTTTTGTCCATTCTTCGGCAGGTAAACCTTATGCTTGGGGAAGGGAATTTGGTCAAATTGATTATGGGAAGGTTCTACACGCCCCATGAGGAAGAACGCATCTTTATGTTTTTGGACCTACAAGCCTCAACTACTTTGGCTGAGCGATTGGGTCATGTAACCTATAGCAAATTGGTACAGGATTGTTTTAACGATTTGGGAATTGCTGCGGCCAATAATGGAGAAATATATCAGTATGTGGGGGATGAGGCCGTGTTGACCTGGCCTTTGGAAGAAGGCATTCATAATCAGAATCTACTCAAGACCTTTTACAGGTTCAAACAGCAATTGGAAAGCAAGCGGGAGTATTACGAGAACACCTACGACTGCCTTCCCTTTTTTAAAGCTGGCGTACACGCCGGTATTGTTACGGTAACCGAAGTGGGGAAATACAAAAAGGAAATAGCCTATCATGGCGATACTATCAATACCGCAGCCAGGATTCAAGGGCAGTGCAACAATTTGGGCAGTGAACTTTTGGTATCTGAGACTTTGAAAAATCATCTGGATGACTCCCATTACATTTTTGAACATATTGGGAGTGTGCCGCTCAAAGGGAAAAAAGGTACCGTATCCATTTGTTCGGTTCGTACGGATACACACTAGCTACCCTCGTATTTGACTGGGACGAAAACCGTATTTTTTTGCAAAGGCGTTGGAAAAGGAACTCAAACTGTCATATCCAACATGCCATGCGGCCTCCTGCACCGAGGCCTCCTGATTTCGCAATAGGTCATGCGCCTTGGACAATCGTTCGTTTTGGAGATATTTAAAAACCGGCACCCCAAAATAAGCCTTGAAGTTCTTTTTCAGTTTAAAGCTGTTCAATCCTATTTGCTTGGAAAGTTCTGATAAGGAAGGAGGTGCATCCAGGTTTTGTGCCAAGATCTCCTTGGCCTGCACCAACTTTTCCTTTTCAGATGTTTTGATTCCGTCCTCATCCCGCTGTGCCAATTGTCCAAAAAAATGGGATAGCAAAGTCGTAACCTGACTACGGAAAAACATCATTTTGGTCTTTCCTTGGTAGGGCGAATGAAATATCTGGTGGACAATGGACTGCATCTCTGGGGTCATATAAAATTTGGGGCCCTGCACATAATGGTCGGAAGGATGCACCAACTGGTTCAACATCTGCGCAAACAACTCCCCCTCCCCATGGGGTAACTTTTCCAAATTTCTAGGTGAGGTGGCAATCAGAATGCATTCCAGGGGTTTATTTGCGGAGACCGTATGGACAAATTCCACCTTGTCATCGGCATAAAAGGATAAAGCAAGTCCTTTACTATGCCGATACGCCTTTTCTTTCCCTTCAAATTGGACGCTTAGTTCCACATTTCCCGCTCCATAGAAGGCAACCGCAATTACCGGCTCATCAAAAGTGCAAGAATCAATGGTAATTGCCTTGGAATCTGCCTCTTCCACTAAAACTATAAAGTCGTTGATGTCCAATAACTCTCTGATCATTCGTCATATATATAGGTACTTAAATTTACGTAATTTGAAAACAACACATTAACCTAAACCATACACAAATGGACATTTTTAATACGTACATCCCGGAAGGGTTCCAAACGGTTAGTAGCTACTTATTTGTTTCTGACCCCATTCAGGAAATTAGCTTTCTAAAAAATGCCTTCCATGCCCAGGAATTAAATCGAACAAACATGCCCAATGGCGATGTGGCCAATTGTATTCTTAAGATTGGTAATAGTTGCTTTATGATCAGTCAGGCCCGTGGGGAATTTGAAGGAATGCGCACCTCCTTTTATTTATTTGTAAACGATGTAGATCGTATGTACCAACACGCTTTGGATAATGGAGCCGAATCTGCTCTTGAACCAGCCGATATGTCTTATGAAGATCGGCAGGCAGGGGTTAAAGACCCAGCTGGCAATTATTGGTGGATTTCCAAAAGGCTGGTACAAAAACCTTACAACTAGTAGGTTACAATCATTCCGATATCACTTTGACTTAGAATTGATTGACCTTTTTCTACAAAATAGCGGTAATATAAAAAAATGTGCTACTTTTGTAGACGACTGGTCTAATACAATATGGAAACAGCAAAGGAAACTACTTTACAGCGTATTTTAAAAATTGGGGGGGATCTGATTATTCAAAAGGGATTCAACAATGTGGGCATCAATGAAGTCTTAAGTGCCGTGGATATTCCCAAGGGTTCCTTTTATTACTATTTCAAAAGCAAGGAAGATTTCGGACTGCAAATCATTAAGAATTATGGGGATGAGTCCTTAAAGTTGCTCAACTCCTACTTTAAGGATAAGACCAAGAATCCCAAGGAGCGCTTCATGACCTTTTTCCAGGATATTAGACTAGTGTACATCCAGAAAGACTTTACAGAAGGCTGTTTGCTGGGGAATTGTAGCTTGGAACTAAGCGATTTAAAATCGAGCTATGCCCATGGGGTTGCCCATGAGCTTGATCGGTGGGAAGCGCTATTTGAAGCTTGCATCAAGGAAGGGCAAGAGGATGGTAGCATTGGCAATACCACAGATGCAAAAAAATTGGCAGCCTACATGCTCAACAACTGGGAAGGGGCCATCCTAAGGATGAAGTCCACCAAAAGTGCAAAACCCCTCTCCCTCTTTATTGAATTTACAGAAGAATTATTAACCTAAATTTTTTTAACCATTTAGTAGACGACTAGTCTACTATATAATTGAACATCATGAAAAAAAACATCTTAATTACAGGAAGTAGCAGCGGATTTGGATACCTAACTTCTCTATCGGCCGCAAAGGCAGGCCACAAAGTTTGGGCTACTATGCGCAATGCCAATGGCAAGAACTTGGAAAAGAAAAAAGAACTGGAACAAATTGCATCCAAAGAGGCTTTACAGCTTAAAGTGCTTGAACTGGACGTCACGGATTCCAACTCTATAGATCACGCCGTGGAAACCATTGTTTCAGAAGACGGTAAAATTGATGTGCTGGTCAACAATGCAGGGGTCATGTTTGTAGGTATCACGGAAGCGTACAGCTTGGAACAAATCCAGAAGCAATTCGATGTGAACTTCTTTGGTATTGCACGAACGGTAAAGGCGGTGACCCCCCACATGAGAAAAGCTGGGGATGGCTTGATCATTAATACCACTAGCCTGGCTGGAAGACTTGCATTCCCCTATTTTGGCGTGTATTGCGCCAGCAAACATGCTGTTGAGGCATATTCACAATCCCTGCGATACGAATTGGCTCCTTTTGGCGTGGAAGTGTGCATCGTAGAACCAGGACCGTTTGGCACCAATCTTTTATTTACTGGGCCCAAAGAAGCTGACCAAATAACCTTTGAGGCCTATGGCGTCTTTAAGGAAGTTCCCCATGCCATGCTCAAAAATTTTGAAGGTCTTTTCAATAGCGATGATGCCATTGATCCTCAATTGGTAGCCGATGACACCTTAAAACTTGTTGAAATGGACAAAGGCAACAGGCCTACCCGAACAGTTTCGGGAATCGATTATGGCACAGTGGAATTTAATGCAAAGACCCAACCTATTCAAGATGCCCTGATCAAAGAAGAATTGCAAATGGAACACTTGCTCACCGTTTCCCTAAACTGAGCTAAAGGAAACCAAAAAGCAAAATCCCATACCTCAAGGTTTTGGTTGTGGAAAGCGCATTCCTATATTATAGCTTGAATGCCACATACTTGTTGATGGCGGGGCTATGCCCCGCCAAATCCTTATTTGACTTTAAATAACTAACCATGATTAAAGAATACAAGCGCATTGATCTTTTTGGGAAATTGTTGTTTGAAAAAGCCCTCATTTTACCCCCTTTTAGGGCACCCAACCCCATGCATAACGAGGCCTGTTTTCTTCATGTCAGGGAAGGGGGTTATAAGTCCTTTTCAGAAAGTGAATTCCTTAAAATAAACACCAAGCAGTCTGTATTAATGAAGTGTGGCAACTATGTGGGGCAAATGGTTTCAGATAAAAAAACTGGACAATACCAGGCGGTTGCCGTGCATTTCCATCCAGAAGTACTGCGAAGAATATATGGGAACGACCTTCCCAACTTTTTGGTCAATAAAAAGAAGAACACACCACGTCACAATATGGCACTGATTGAAGCCTCAATCCCGGTGGACAAATATGTAGAAGACGTGCTGTTCTACTTTGATAACCCTCATTTGGTCAACGAGGAGCTCCTTTGCCTAAAAACCAAGGAGATTGTCCTGCTTTTGATGCAAACGCAGAACGCACCTCACATTCTTCAAATACTGGAAAACCTTTTTACAGAGCGAACGGTGGATTTTAAAACCACCATAGCGGCTCATATTTTCTCGGAAATAAGCATCAACGAACTGGCCCAACTTACCCATATGAGTCTCTCCACCTTTAAAAGGAAGTTCAAGGAAATCTACCAACTACCTCCCCAACAGTATATCCTTGGTCAACGTCTGGCAAAAGCCAAAGATTTATTGCAGGTCTCCGATGATTCTATCCAGGACATTGCCTTTGCAACAGGCTTTAAAACCATCCATCACTTCTCCTTTAAATTCAAGCAGCATTTTGGTAGCTCCCCTTCCAAATATAGATTGGGCTTCCTAGGTAAATAGTTGGCCCTGAGCCTAAAATTCTTCTCCCGTTTCATCTGCAACTTTGTGTCCTTGAATGAGTTAAATCTAAATCAATGACATCATGAAAAAAACAATCACCCTCAGTTTAATGCTAATGGCCACAGTGGTTCTTAGCGGATTCATTATTTCAAAAACAGCAAACAAAGACAAGGAAACAATTACAGACAAGGATGAACAAATTATCAATACCGCGTTCTTTTATCTCAAAGAAGGAAAGGAAAAAGATTTTGAAAAACTGCGAAGCAGAGGTAATGTGCTCCTGGAAAAATATGGGGCCAAAATAGAGCGGGTCATTAAGCCAAAAATGTTGGCCATGGGCGACCTGGATCTGCCCGATGAAATCCATTTTGCGGTATATCCCAATGTAGCCGCCAAAGAAGCGTTTGACAAGGATCCTGAATTTCTAAAGTTAAAGCAGGACTATATTGCCACCTCTGTGGAAAAAATGTTCGGCTTTGCCACCCAGAATGATCCAAACTTTCCGTTTTTCAGAGAAATTGGGGACGCCACCAAAACCTATGGTATTGCCTTGATCTATTATAAGGAAGGGAAAAAGTTTCAAGAGCAGTTTACGGAATACCACAATGAGGCTTGTGAGATCATCCCAGAGTTTGGAACCCATTTTGAGCGCTTTCTAATCCCATTTGCCTCCGCAAACGACTTGGTGGAGCAACCCAATGAGATTCATAGATTTTATTTTGACAGTCCTGAGGGGATGCAGCAAATGGTCCAGGATTCAAGGATGCAGGCCCTTTTTCCCAAACGGGATGATAGTTTAAAAAATCTTGTCTTTATTATTGGTGAAGCCTTGCAATAAACAAAATGACCGAAAAAAACGGGGCTTTAAGCCCCGTTTACTACTATGGTTTAAATGTTGTTATTGGCCTGAAGTAACTTCATTTTTTCTAAAACCCCATTGACAGCTTTGGTCATGGATTTGGCGGAAATTGTAGCTCCTGAAATGGCATCAATATCCGTCCCATACTCCAGGGAATTCTCCGAGGTTTTGCCAATAAATTGTTTTAACCACCGCTGACTCCCTATTTGCCGACCATGATTCTCTCGATAAATCAGCACTTTGGTTTTTTTAACGCTCAGATCTGGATTAAAAAGCACCACATAGTCAAAAATATCCTTCATGCTAGGGGCCTTTCCCAAATAGGCGTAACCCAAAATCTCGTTTTGAAGCAGTATTTTAAACAAACTGTCTTCGCCTAAATCTACATTCATAGGTTGAAGTTCAAAATCTTCAACTTCAAAAGTGGTTTGTACGGCACTTTCCAACTTTTGCTGTAAACGGGGCGAAATCTTATCGGAGGTAAAAGCCAAAAAGAAAAAGGCCATGCACAGCACGACCCAATTCTGAAAATTGTACTTATTTGCTTTCTTCATTGGTTTGGCCTGAATCCGCAACAAACTTGTTGATCAATTGGGAAATTTCTCCAGCACCTGCTTCTGCTTTTTCTAAAGGGTAAAAGTGCATAAACATAGGTTTTTCGTCTACTTTTTTGCGCAGGGTTAAATCCCCTTGACGGTCATAGACTTGGTCCCAAGAATCGCGAACATTGGCCCAAAACTCCTTATGTTCGTTCCACCAATCCACAGCCAACTGGCATTTGGAATCCTCCACTTTTTTATAAATATTCATCCCTTTTTCTTGGGCCAACAGTACATCGGCCTTCCCATCCTTCCGGATAATCTTATCGTTGTCCTGCTCATGAACCCAACCATAGGAAGTGATTTCCTGACGGTTACCTCGTTTCATAACGTTGTAGTCGCTTCGTTTGGAGTATTCGCGTCTTGGCAAAGGTGAATCCGTCTTGTTTTCCCAGTAATGTTTGCCGTCTACATGTACCCATGTGGCAGAACCGGAATAGCGTGGGCTATCGTCCACCTGATATACTTTTTGGCTCCATTGGCCCTTAACTTGTTCCTTCGGAAGCGTGCCAAATTTCCAATTGTTGTCCTTGTCGTAGTAGAACACATTTTGGTTTTCGTATTCCCAATCCTGACGCCAATGTTTGATGACCATGGAATCATTGATCACCAATAAATGTTGGATGGAAATCTTGTTTTTTTCGTCAACAATGGGCAAAGCCAGTTCCAAGGCACCCGCTGTATAGTCCATTTTCTTCTCGTAATCGATTTCAGGGGCAAAGGTCTCCGTGTACTTAAAAGTGATGTCGTAGCAACCGCACATGTCCAAAATAGCTTGGCGGTCCAAATCCTTTTTTTTCTGCGCTTGCATAATTGTAGTTGCACTTACCAATAGTGCCCATAAAATGGTTGATTTCTTCATAGTGGTATTCTTATAGATGAATTAAAAATTGAGTGACAAAAATATTAATTTTATTTAGACTGAATTAAAATAACTTATATATTTGTCGACAATTAATCAAGAATGAATCTAAATAACCAAATATACGTAGTCGCACTATCTTGTTTATTAGGTATTTACAGTAACGCGCAGCAGCTTGATTCTTTAGGGCAAGAAACCATGTCGCTAAAGCATTTGACTGAAGTTATAGTGACCGGAGAGAGTAAAGTGATGTCGCTCAGCAAGAAATTATTTGCCGTTGGGGTGGTA
This sequence comes from Flagellimonas flava, assembly GCF_050617915.1. Classification (GTDB taxonomy): domain Bacteria; phylum Bacteroidota; class Bacteroidia; order Flavobacteriales; family Flavobacteriaceae; genus Flagellimonas; species Flagellimonas flava_A. Next base: position 37,936 of record NZ_JBODQE010000011.1, on the reverse strand, counting down.
GATCAAAAGGACATTGCCAAAGTTGCGGGTAACAATCTTGCCGATATACTGAACTATAACCTCAACATCACAATTACCCCGGATGCCTCCACTGGAAGATCAACTGTGAACATGTTTGGCTTGGATGGGCAATACGTGAAAATCCTGATTGATGGCATCCCCGTGGCCAGTGACAACGGAGTGGGCAACAACATCGATATCACCCAAATCAACTTGGAGGATGTTGACCGTATCGAAATCGTGGAAGGTTCCATGGGAGTATTATATGGGGACAATGCCGTAGCGGGGGTTATCAATATTGTAACCAAGCGGGGCTTGGAAGGTGATTATGCCTGGCAGGTACAGGTTTCAGTGCAAGAAGAAACCGTAGGTGACGAATATGCCCTGTTCGATGAAGGCCGACACATCCAAAACTTCAAAATCAGCAATCAGGTCAATAACAAATTGGGCTATTCCATTGGAGCATCCAGAAACGATTATGCTGGCTTTTTTAACAACTTCCGAGGTAAGGATTATGTCAATATCCAAGATAATACCTTGATCAATGACGGTCTCCGCGGAACCGAGTGGAATCCTAAGGAACAACTAACCGCATTTGGTAACCTAAATGCCACCTTGGGCAAGCACAATATCTTTTTTAAGCTGCAGTACTTTGATGAAGAGGTGACTGTTTATGATCGAAACGTAACCGGACGCTTGGATCCCGGCACCGGTTTGGTAAACCCAACCGCATTGGATGAAATTTTTGAAACCGATCGCTGGGTCAACAACCTCACCGTTTCGGGTCCTTTAAAAGGACAGACCAACTACAATCTGTTCTTTTCATACCAGGACCAAAAACGCTACTACCAACAATATGTTTACAACATTCTACAGCAGGGCATTGAATCCTTTATTTCGGATGACCTGAGTCAGTCCAGTAAAATTTACTATTCCAAGGGTTTTGTATCCAACATCGTCCCCAAATCGGAGTTTTTTAATTCGCAGTTGGGGTATGAGTTTACCCGCCAAACCGGGTTTGATGCCATTGCCACCGGGGAATATTCCAATGATGTGGTAGAAAATACTTTGGAAAACTATGACTTTTTTGGAGTACTGGATTTTAATCTAACGGACAAGCTATCCTTTTATCCAGGGGCAAGATTCACCAACAACTCCCAGTTCGGTAACCAATTGATATGGTCCCTGTCCTCTACCTATGATTTTACAGATACCTTCAAACTAAAAGCCGTCTTTGGCTCAGCCTTTAGGGCGCCCAATTTTGAGGAACTTTTCTTTTACTTTGTGGATGCCAACCACAATGTTCAAGGCAATCCCAACCTGCAACCCGAAGATGGAATTTCCGTGTTCTTGAATTTGGAAAACAAGTACAAAATCGGGGAAAGTGGCCTCCTAAAATCGGCGATTAAGTCCTATTACTTTGATATTCAGGACAAGATTGCCAGCGTGGTAACCGCGGATGACAATGACCGAAGCCTCTTCACTTTTGCCAATGTGGATTTTTCCAAAATTTTGGGCTTTTCGTGGGAGAACAGCATCAAATTGGATCGTTGGCAAGCTGGATTGGGCGCAACTTATATGGGCGAATCCACCGCCATTGAAGGGTCTGAAGATAGTAATAGCGACTACCTCTGGAGTTTCAATCTTCAGACTACCTTGGGCTATACCATCCCTTCTTGGAAAACCACTCTTTCCACCCAACTAAAGTATACTGGAAGAACACAGGTTTTGGTCCCTGGGGATAGCGGTCCCGTGGTAGGGCAAACGGATGATTTCACCTGGATGGATGCTTCTGTCCGAACAAGTTTAACCAAGGATTTGGATATCACCCTTGGTGCCCGAAATATCTTCGACATTGTTACCGTAAACGCCTCCGATGTTCCCTCAGGAACTCATGCATCCAATTCAACTGCCAGCAGGTTGTTCGGTAACGGGAGATCCTATTTTTTAAAACTATCATACAAATTAAACCTTAATTAAAAACCATGAAAAAACTTACGTTTTTATATGTGTCGCTGTTTTTGGCGATTTTGAGTTCTTGCAGTAGTGATGATTCCGATGATCTTATTGATTTCTCGGTAACCTTTAGTTCTGCCACCATTAGCACTTCGGAAACGGATACCACCAAGGAAATCACCTTAAATTTTTCTAGGGCGGCCACGGAAGCAGGTACCATCACTGTGTCCTTTACGGGTGAAAATGCGGTTTACGGCACCGATTTCTCTACCGTTCCAGCAGCAACCTCCGGAACCATTTCCCTTCCTGTAGCCGTTGGCGACTTAAGCTCTACTATCACCTTCACCAAAATCTTGGATCCCATTGAGGGAACCACCAAGTCGGTGACTTTCGCTTTGGATGGTTTTGACAATACGGACTGGCTAAATGGTTCCGTAAACTCAGCCACGGTCAGTTTTTCACCCATCGCGGCCTTAAATGGAATCATCGATTTGGAAAACGGGGGTTCCAACATGCCCAATCAGGTTTATTTCGACTTTAGCTCCGGAGTTCAAACTGCGGTTAAACGGGATACTTGGGAACTAGGTCTGTTCAATGGTACTGAAAACCGGGTGTATTTGAATGCCGCCTTATTGGTATCGGCCGCTGAGTTGGATGGAATTACCGATCTACTTTCGGTAACTGAAGCCACAGCCTTGACCACTCCCTTGGAATTGAACACCTTGGACCCCATGACCTTTCAACCAACCACAGTAACCGTAAACACTGTGGAAGAACTACTTCAAGGATTGCCTGTGGGTTATTTCCAGTATGGGGATATTGACCAAGGTGTTGTATTTACCGATAGCTGGCAAGGGGATTTGGAAGGGACAGCCTTTGCAGAGATTTCCACAACGGCCGACGAGAACCATGTTTACATTGTGGGTCTTGGAAACGAGATTCCTACCGAAGCCGCCGAACCTGGAAGTATCAACACTACCGGCGACCATCGAGGCTTTATGAAGGTGCGGATCTTGAGCGATGGAAGCAATTATACCATTCAATATGCCGCCTTGGACGAGACAGCCAATTTCTCTGAGGTTACAGTTCCCAAGAATTCCAGCTACTTGGTGTCCGGCTTTAGCCTGACCGATGGTCAAAGCGTAAGTGTAGAACCAGCAGCTGATGCCTGGGACATCAACTTTAGTGGGGTGTTTTCCTATTACGGCTATCAAGGTCCGCTTGTTGCCGGATTGACCTATTCTGACTTTGCCGTGCACAACACTTTAGGGGGTGCTGGACTGTACCAGATAACCACCTATGAAAAGAATTCCGAAGGTGTGGTTACTGAGTTCGACGTGCCTTCCTATGCCAATTTTGCCAGGGGCGATGTGGACGAATCCGCCTTGGTTTACGATGACAGAACCGTAATCGGTAGTGGCTGGAGAGATGCCTTTGGCGGAGTATTAAAGGATGACCGCTATTATGTGCTAAAAGATACCGCGGGCAACTTTTATAAGATGATGTTCACGGCTTATATAAGTAACGAAGGGGTACGTGGTAACGCCCAATTTACCTACGAAAGACTTTAAAACGGACATCATGAGTGTTAAGAATATTGTTTTTATAATCCTTCGTCTGATTTTGGGAGGAATGATGTTCTACGGAGGCATCCAGAAGTTTCAAAAGCCCATTCCTTCCCCCGTTGAAGTGGTGGAGAAAGCCGAGAAGTTCAAAGCTCCAGAAAAGGAAAGTACCCTTCAAAAAATATTGTACATCAGTGGAGCCAAACAGACCGGATACTTTTGGCAGGTACTGGGTATTTGTGAATTGCTATTTGGTCTGTTGGTACTGTTGCAAGGTACCAGTTTTGTGGGTGCAATTTTCTTGCTGCCTATAACCTTGCACATCTTTTTATTCCATCTGTTCCTGGAGGCCGATGAACTGGGTGAACTGCTCGAGACCGGAGGTCTGTTTGCCATCAACATTTTGCTCATCATTAAAGAAAGAAGCAAGTGGAAGCACCTGCTTTGGATCAAACCGATTTAGTTAGGTTGGTTTAGTTAGATTTTTGTGGAAAACGGGGCTGTTTAGCCCCGTTTTTGTTTCTAAATTACAACCTCCTATCCCCTTCTGCAATAGCCACATCATTGATACTCGCGTACCGCTTCTTCATCAGGCCATTTGGATCAAACTCCCAATTCTCATTGCCATGGGCACGGAACCATTGTCCGTCCTTGTTTTGATACTCATACTCAAAGCGGACTGCAATACGATCATCCCCATGGGCCCAATACTCCTTTTTGAGTTTATAGTGTCTTTCGTTTTCCCATTTGTCGGTCAAAAAAGCTTGGATTTCTTCCCGCCCATTAATGAACTGCGACCGATTTCGCCACTCGCTGTCCACCCTATAGGCTTTGGAAACTTTTACGGGATCTTGACTGTTCCAGGCATCTTCCGCCAATTGTATTTTCTGTTTGGCCGTCTCCAAGGTAAATGGAGGAATCGGCTGCTTTACTTCTTGTTCCATAGTGTGTAGTTTATACCAACCTAAGTCGGATGAAAACCCAAAACACTACCCGCAACCTCATGAAAAAAAATGAGCCACGGGCAGTGCACCTAATTACGGGTTGTTAACTTATTTTATCTTGTTTTTAGCTAGGAAATTACTGATGTACCCCGCAATCTCATCCCCTTTTTCCTCCAGGGCAAAGTGGCCCGTGTTCAACAAATGGAACTCCACGTTCTTAAGATCACGTTTGTACGGATGGGCACCTGAGGGAGGGAAAATATAGTCGTTCTTTCCCCACACGATCAAAGTGGGAACCTGGTATTCCCTAAAGAGCTTTTGCCATCCCGGGTAACGATCCACATTGGTGCGGTAGTCGTAGAACATGGCCAGCTGGATTTCGTTGTTCTCTGGACGGGTCAAGTGTTGCAGGTCATGGTGCCAGTTATCTGGGCTTATTTTGGTACTGTCCTGCACCCCATGCAGGTACTGCCATTTAAGACCTCCCAATTGGTGAAATCCTTCCAGGGGCTTCTTGTTTTCTTCTGAATTATTGGCCCAAAGCTTGCGCAAGGGATCCCAGAAATCTGCCAAACCTTCTGTATAGGCATTTCCATTTTGCACGATGAAGGCTTCTACCCTTTCCGGATGTTTCTCAAAAATGCGATAGCCTACAGGAGCACCATAATCCATTAGGTACAAGCTGTACCGATTGATCTTGAGCTGCACCAACAATTCGTCCACTATCTCCGCAAAATTGTCAAAGCTATACTCAAACTCGGACATGGGGGGTTGGGAGCTGCGTCCATAGCCAGGATAATCCGGAGCTATCAAATGGTAATCTTGGGACAAATCTTCGATTAGATTTCGGAACATGTGGGAAGAAGTGGGATAGCCGTGCAACAACAAAAGGGTTGGGGCATCTTTGGGTCCTGCTTCGCGATAAAAAATATCCAAACCGGCCACCTTGGCGGTATGAAAAGTGGTTGGATACGTGTCTACACCGGACTTGTTTCGTTGTCCGTTAAGGTTCGAGGCCGCAAAAAGTGCCATTACAAATACTACTAGAATTGATTTACTTGTTTTCATGATTTTAATATTAATTGTTGTTTTTGTTATATTACCGAACGTTCGGTTATTTAAATAATTAAATTTTTTTATGTTGTATATCTCTGTTCAATATTTTTGAGAGTCTTGGCAAAAGGCTCTGTACTACCCGTAGCCTTACTAAGGACCAAACTCCCTTGGATCTCCACAAAATTCTGCTGAGCCAGCTGTTTGGACGTCGCTTCATCTTTTCCAAAAGCTTGACCCAGAATACTAAACGAATCCAACCACTGCCCAATCCCCTTTTCTATTTTATTGCCAAAGAGCGACATGCCAGTGTCCATACTCAAGGAGCGGTATAGGCAAACCTTGGTGCCATGGCCGTACACCTCGCCAATATTGTGGATGGCATCTTTTAGCCGTTTTTGAGGTGGTGTTTCCGTATTGGAAAGTACCGTATAGACCTTCTCGTTGATCCAGGCCTCCATAAAGTCCAGCACGGCATCCGTCATTTCCTTTTTCCCTCCGGGAAAGCGATGGTAGAGACTGGCCTTTTTAAGCCCTGTGGCCTCGGCCAACTCATTTAAGCTGGCCCCATCATAGCCTTTAGAGCGAAACACGGACATAAGCCCGTTTAAAATTTCCTGATCTGATACTTTTGCCATTCTCATGGGACAAATGTACAATGATTTTTAATTTTACCAAACGTTCGGTAATATTTTAACACACTTTAACGAAATTGACTGATTCCTGTAATACCCTTGGAGAAATTGGTATAACAAACTAGCTTTATATATTGCTGAATAGGGTTAGGAGTAATCACATGAAAGAAATTCCAATTGCACGGCTACACCATTTCCAAGAGGAACCTCACCTTTTGGGGAATTTTATCATTAGGGATATTGCCCAACTCCTGGAAAAAATTCCCATGGTGCAAGAACTGCATCGGCACGATTTTTACTTTATCCTGGCCCTGGAGCGTGCCTCTGGCCAACATCATATCGATTTTACCCCCTATCCCGTAGGTGACCATTGCGTGTTCTTTATGCGGCCCGGCCAGGTGCACGACCTGCAATTGGATACAGGTTCCACTGGTTTTGTAATGCAGTTTACCTCGGACTTTTTTGACAATTGCAGCATGGATTCCAGATTACTGCTCCGCTCTTGCAGCAATACCACACTGTATTCCTTCAATCCAACAACCTACACTAAAGTGACCGCTCCCCTACATGCCATCTTGGACGAATTTTCCGCGGAACGACCTGGCCATGAAAAAATGATCAAGGCGCAACTGGACATTTTCCTCATTGAGCTTTTACGTCAGCAGCAGCCCAATGTTCCCAAGCTTAAAGGCCCAGATCTCTATCCCCGTGAGCGACTGGAGGCTTTTTTGGAACTTTTGGAAACCCATCTGGCTGCCCATAAAAAGGTATCAGACTATGCAGAAATGCTGCACTTGAGTTCCTATCAACTCAATGCCATTACCAAATCCGGATTGGGTAAGACCTGTCGTGAGGTGATCAACGACCAAATAATTTTGGAATCCAAACGGAGATTACTGGCCACAAGTAACCAGGTGAAGGAAATTGCCCATCAGTTGGGCTACGAGGACGTTTCCTATTTTATCCGCTTCTTTAAAAAACATTCTGGGCAATCGCCGGACGCCTACCGGCAAAACTTCACATAAGTCCTATTCAAGCCCATACTTGTCCTACCTCCATGACTCCGATGACCGCTACTTTTGTACCTGTACAATTAAGAGTATGTCATGAGACCCATGAGCCGAAGGACATTTATAAACAAGAGCGGGACGGTCACGGCTTCCAGCATGCTGCTCCATCCCTTAAATTTTAGCACCTATAATCCCATGAAAAAGAACCACTTTGATGTTATTATCGTTGGCGGAAGCTACTCAGGCCTTTCTGCGGCCATGGCCCTGGGCAGGGCCCTGAAAAAAGTATTGATCATAGATAGCGGCAAACCCTGTAACCGACAGACGCCTTATTCTCATAATTTTTTGACCCAGGACGGGGTGCCTCCCCATGAGATTGCCCAACTGGGCCGAAGTCAGGTGGAGCAATACAGTACCGTTCATTTTTTTGATGGCTTGGCTATCGAAGGTAGAAAGATTGCAGATGGGTTTGAAATTACCACTTCCAACAAGGAGCGGTTCACGGCTAACAAGCTGGTATTTGCCACGGGCATAAAGGACATTATGCCCCCCATTGAAGGCTTTTCGGATTGTTGGGGGATTTCCATTTTGCACTGTCCGTATTGCCATGGTTACGAAGTAAGAGGTGCCAAAACAGGGGTGTTGGCCCATGGGGAAGAAGCTTTTGAATTTGCCAAATTTCTGACCAATTGGACCAAAGACCTTACCCTTTATACCAATGGCAAGTCCAATTTATCCCCAGAACAAATAACGCAACTAAAAGACCTCAATATTGAGGTAGTGAACAAGGAAATACAGAAAGTGGAGCATGAGGAAGGCTATCTGAAACAGCTACGTTTTTCGGATGGAAGTACGGCAGCGGTCACAGCGCTCTATGCCCATATCCCTTTTGAACAACATTGTGATATTCCCATTTCCCTGGGCGCAGAACTGGACGAGCAAGGATACATTGTTGTGAACGGGATGCAAAAAACCACCGTGGAAGGAATTTATGCCTGCGGGGACAATACCACCCGTATGCGGACGGTTTCCAATGCGGTATACCAAGGCACTTTTACAGGTATGATCGTGAGCAAGGAGATGATCATGGAGGAGGTTTAGTATTTACTTATGTCTTACACTTAAAAAAACTCCTTCCTTCCTAGGAGGCGAGGTGCTCGAGGACGGAGGGGTTTTAGCTAAATATTATTTTACCTACCTTACCCCTACCCAATCTTACAATACCCAATGAGGCGACATAACAAACGTATACTTAAACAGTATCGGAAAGACCTACGCAAAAACCTGACTCCAGCTGAGGCTTTTCTGTGGACCAAATTGCAACGCAAACAACTGGACGGAAGAAAGTTCCGAAGACAGCACAGCATTGATAATTTCATTGCGGATTTCTATTGCGCTTCTGAAAAACTGATCATTGAATTGGACGGGCAGGTTCATTTTAATGCTGTGGCCCAAGAAAAGGATTATTTCCGTACCCAACATCTAGAAGGTCTTGGTCTCACCGTGCTTCGGTTTGAAAACAGTATGGTGTTTGAGAATTTGGCTTCGGTGCTACAGGAGATTCGGGAGCATTTTGATTAGTTGTAACCAGGTTCATATTTTGACCCTTCTGTCCTTCGGACACCTTCCCTTAAAGGGAAGGAGGTCTCGTGTCAAGTTCATAATTGCTCCTCTCCCTGTTGAGTGAAAGGTGATTTCGTAAGAAATCGGTAAGGATGAAAACTAAAACATAGTTTTTACAGCCTCAATGGTCTTGTCCAAATCCGAATAGGTAAGCGCATCATTTAGGAAGTAACTTTCAAATGCGGAAGGTGGGAGGTACACCCCTTGCTTCAGCATGCCATGGAAATATTTTTTGAAAGTATCGTTATTGCCTTTGGCCGAAGAAGCAAAATCCACTACCGGGTCTTCGCAAAAATGCACCGAAATCATGCTGCCATATCGGTTGATTTGGTGCGTCACTCCTTTTTCGGTCAAAACTTCGGCAATGCCTTTATGTAGATACTCCGTTTTTTCGGCTAGACTGCTGAACACTTCAGGTTTGTTATTGAGCTCCGTGAGCATGGCCAATCCAGCGCTCATAGCCAAGGGGTTTCCGCTTAAGGTTCCAGCCTGATACACTGGTCCATCGGGAGCTAAATGCGACATGATTTCGGCCCTAGCTGCAAAAGCACCCACAGGCAATCCTCCCCCAATTACTTTTCCGAACATTACAATATCGGCATCAATGCCCAACGCTTCCTGTGCTCCACCTTTGCCCAATCGAAAGCCAGTCATCACCTCATCAAATAGCAACAAAACACCCTCTTGAGTGCACAACTCACGAAGGCCATGGATAAATTCGTCTGTAGGAATAATACAACCCATATTCCCTGCTACGGGTTCCAAAATAATCGCAGCAATCTCACCTTTATTGGCTTCGGCAAGGGCTTTCACCCCTTCCAAATCGTTATAATTGGCCAGTAAGGTATCCTTAGCGGTTCCTTGGGTCACTCCAGGACTATTGGGACTTCCAAAAGTCACTGCTCCACTCCCTGCCTGAATCAAAAAAGAATCGGAATGGCCGTGGTAACAGCCCGCGAATTTGATGATTTTGTCTTTGCCCGTATACCCTCGAGCCAAACGCACAGCACTCATACACGCTTCGGTACCGCTGTTCACAAAACGAATCTTGTCAATATTGGGCACCATGGAAACGGCCAGTTGGGCCAGTTCGGTTTCAATTTCGGTGGGCATACCAAATGAGGTTCCTTTTTTGGCCTTTTCAATCACCGCATTGATTACGGGTTCATGGGCGTGACCCAAAATCAATGGGCCCCAAGAAGCGATGTAATCAATTAATTGGTTACCATCTTCATCGTATAAATAAGCCCCTTTGGCCTCTTTTACAAATATGGGATCTCCGCCTACGGCTTTAAAGGCTCGTACTGGGGAATTTACCCCACCGGGGATGTATTTCTTGGCCTCCGTAAACAAGGCACTGCTTCGTTGGTATAGCATGTAGTGTTCTTATGTCATTCCCGTGTAAACGGGAATCTTATTGTTATAGACGCGTTGCTGTTCTTGATACACTTCCGACAAAGTCGGAACCACTCGAACTGAGGCGTTTACTTCGTTTTTTCTTTTCTGATGTTGAGCACCTGCCCAATGGAAATGGTGTTGCTGTTCAGATTGTTGAGCCTTTTTAACTCATCCACCGAAATGGTATATTTTCTGGAGATGCCATACAGCGTATCTCCTTGTTCTACCACATGGGTGAACACATCGTATTTTTTGGGTGCCCGAACGGTGTCCAAACCTCCTCGGACTACTTCATCATCGTATTGGTCCAAATCGTACCGCTCTATCAAGGCTATCAGCTTTTGGGGGTATTTGCGGTCCGTTGCATAGCCCGCTTGTCTCAGTCCGTAAGCCCATTTTTTATAATCATCACGTCGGTAATTAAAGAGAAAAGCATAGCGTGAACGTGACGAAAGAAAAATGCTATGGTCCCTAAAGGAATACATGGGGTGGTTGTATTTTCTAAAACACTCTCCTTTGGCGTCGTCATCATGAAAATCAAACTCACCATCCCATCCCGTATGGCATTTGATCCCGAAATGGTTATTGGTCTTTCTGGTCAACTCGCCTTTGCCCGATCCGCTTTCCAAAATTCCTTGCGCCAAGGTAATACTGGCCGGAATGCCAAAGGCTCGCATTTCGTATTGGGCGATTTCCGCAAAAGTTTCAATGTATTCCTGGGTATCTGCAATCGGGAATTTAACAAATCGGCCTGGGTTGGCAGGCATTGGATACAGTTCGGACTCTTTGGGTCCATCCTTAGGTAAATCCCGGTTAGGGTTTCGTGGAATGTTGGTCTTGGTCTCCACAACAGGTTTGGGCTGACGTGTAACCGTTCGCTTTTTGGACTTACAACCCGTTAGTAACATGGCGAGTACCACAACATATCCAATTCTCCTGATCATAAATCCAATAACGGTAAATTCTTTCGTTTAAGTACTTCGTTCATGCCTTTTATCCCTTGCAAACCACCAGTATGGATGGCCAAAATTTGGGTGCCCGACTTAAAAAAGCCTTTTTTAATTAGGTCAAAAATACCAAAAAGCATCTTTCCAGTATAAATAGGATCTAAGGGAATGCCAGTTTTCTTTTTATAATGGTTGATAAAGTCCACCAGTTCTGTTGTGATCTTTGCATATCCGCCAAAATGGTAGTCCTGGATCAAGTCCCAATCACCACCATCGGACCATTTCCGAATTTCAGCTTGCAAAAAGTCGCCTTTAAGGGCAGGAAAGCCCAATACCCGTTGATGCGGTTGGGCCGAATTGATAATTCCGGCGATGGTTCCACCTGTACCCACGGCGCTACAAACAAATTCGAATTTCTTATCCTCTTCCGTCAAAATTTCTTCGCACCCTTTGATGGCCAAATCATTGGTGCCGCCTTCAGGTAGTAGATAAAATCCGCCAAGAGTCATCTTCAATTTTTCCTGATAGGCATCCGTTGTCTTATTCCGATATTCGCTTCGTGAAACAAAATGAAATCGCATTCCATGTTCGGAAGCCAGTTTTAAGGTTGGATTATCTTGCCACCCCTCCTCCAACTCCTCCCCACGGATGACCCCGATGGTTTTCAGTCCAGCTTCCTTTCCCGCATAGGCTGTAGCTGCTATATGATTGGAAAATGCCCCACCGAAGGTAAGCAAGGTGTCATGTCCCTGCTGTTTCGCCTCAATAAGATTGTATTTGAGTTTTCGGTATTTGTTCCCGGAAATATGAGGGTGAATGATGTCCTCCCTTTTCATGTAAAGAGTCACGCCACTTTCCTTTAAAAGTGGTAGTTCAATTTTCTGGTTGGGAATCAACAAGCTTGGGAATTAACGCATCAAATAGTTTACAAAACTATAGGGTTTTCTCTGGAAAATATACTCCATATCATCTTCATTGGCGTAGGCCTCCCGTTCAAAACTGATATTTTGGTAGGCCCTATAACTATCCAGATATAAAACGGTACGCAATAACCACTCGGAAATATACAGGATGTAAAATGGTATGATGAGAAGCTCCCGTTGTTGTTTCAGATGTATGCGCTCGTGGTTAATCAGTACATCGTCCTTCCTAAGTGCACCTTCCTTTAAGATGATAAAGGGCCATACGGACAAGCCAACATAGTTTCGATAAAAGAAATGTTTAAAGACTAAGATCAAACCGAATTATCATAGGTTTCCTACAAATATAACTTTTGAAGCCACTCAAGAATGGATTGCATCGATAATAAGATTAACAATTTCGGTGAATAACCCAATTTACCCCATATAAAGCCTTTCATCGGAATAGTTTAATTTTATAGGTAATTGGACAGGATTCATTATAAATGAAGGAGCTCATTCCTCTTGAAGAGGGCGATTATTACTTATCCGAGGAAGGATATAAGGTCTTTACAAAACAATACCACCTTAAAAGGGGCTATTGCTGTGAAAGTGGATGCCGACACTGCCCCTATGGCTATGATAAAAAGACAAATAGCCAGCGTTAATAGTATGTTCGGCATAATATTTGTGACTTATTTATAGTCTTTTCTGTTGAACTCAAAAGTAAAATTGATATGAAAAATGTAAAACTTCTCACCTTGGTCGCCTTAGCGGCGACATTTATGGTTTCCTGCTCTTCTGTACGCGTGGTTTCCGATTATGATACCCAAACGAATTTTGGCGAATATCAAACCTATGCCTTCTACAAAACCGGCATTGATAAGGCCCAAATATCAGATTTGGACAAAAAACGAATTCTAAAGGCTATTGAGACGGAAATGACTTCCCGTGGCTTTGCCAAATCCCAAAAACCTGACGTGCTGATCAGCATTTTCACCAAGGAACGTGAACGTGTGGATGTGTACAACAATAACTTTGGATGGGGCGGCGCATGGGGCGGTTTCTACAATCCTTGGGTCTGGGGTCCTGGTTGGGGCTGGGGCTGGGGAGGAGGCTTCGGCAACAATGTAAGCACCCGTACCGAAGGCTCCCTGTACATTGACGTTATTGATGCCAACAAAAAAGAACTGGTTTGGCAGGGACGTGGTGTGGGCACGCTTAACAATACCAAGAACATTGAAAAGAAGGAGGAGCGCATCCGCGAATTTGTTTCCCATATTCTTAAAGAATATCCTCCGATGCCAGCGGTGGCATCCAACTAAAAAAATAAGTAGAACGAAGAGTCTGTAGTAACTGGTTTGGAGTTTATTGCGGTTGATAAGTGAATTGGATTCTTCGTTCTCTTTTTTACAATAACGGAAAACTCGTTTCGTTTTTCACTTCCTTTAATACAAAGGCACTTTTTACAGCGCCAATATTGGGCAAAGAGGCAATCTTGGTCTTGGCAAAATCGTAATAGGCATCCAGGTCCTTGACAATGACCTTGAGTAAAAAGTCAAATTCCCCTCCCACCACAAAACATTCGGTTACTTCTGCAAACTGTTTCACTTGGTTTAAAAAGTCGTCCATTAAATGGCCTTTTTGGGCTTCTAGGGACACAAAACTAAATACGGTGATACTGTGTTCAATCTTCTCCTTGTCAAGAATGGCAGCGTAGTTTTTGATGTAGCCCTCCTGCTCCAATCTTCGTATACGCTCATAGACCGGTGTCTTGGTCAATCCCAGCTGCTCCGCAATGGTCTTTGCAATGGTTTTGGCATCCTTTTCCAATATTTTTAGAATCTCACGATCAATGGCGTCCAAGCGTTCCTGCATATTTTCCTGTCCAAGTGTTCATTTTATCATAAAATTAGACATAATTACTAAATTTTATAAATAAAAAAGACTTTATTCCTTCATTTTATTCATTTACCAGTGTTACGACTATATATTGTAACTTTATGTAGTATATATACCTTATTTATAGCATTCAATGGAACAAGGAGCCTACGAAAGCAATCCTATTTTGGACAAGCTTCCAGAACACCTAAAGCAGTTCATCAAACCACAGAACTACGAGGAGTACACCCCCATAGATCAGGCTGTTTGGCGCTATGTGATGCGAAAAAATGTGGATTATTTGAGCAAAGTAGCCCACAAATCGTACGTGGAAGGATTGGAAAAGACTGGAATTTCCATCGACAATATTCCCAATATGTACGGAATGAACCGCATTCTGAAGGAAATCGGATGGGCTGCCGTAGCAGTGGATGGTTTTATCCCTCCAGCCGCTTTCATGGAGTTCCAAGCCTATAATGTATTGGTCATCGCCTCGGATATTCGGCAATTGGAAAACATTGAATATACCCCTGCTCCCGACATTATCCATGAAGGTGCTGGGCATGCCCCCATAATTGCCAATCCGGAATATGCGGAATATTTGCGAAGGTTTGGGGAAATTGGTTGCAAGGCCATCTCCAGTGCCAAGGATTATGAGCTGTACGAAGCAGTGCGACATCTTTCCATTATCAAGGAAGCTGCCGGTACGCCCCAAAAAGAAATCGACGAGGCCGAAAAACATATTGAACATTTGCAGGAGAACATGGGCGACCCCAGTGAAATGGCGCTCATCAGAAACTTGCATTGGTGGACCGTGGAGTATGGCCTGATCGGTACCGTTGAGAATCCAAAAATTTACGGAGCTGGACTGCTTTCCTCCATCGGTGAGAGCAAATGGTGCATGCAAAGCGATGTGCAAAAATTACCGTATACCCTTGAAGCAGCGCAAACCGCTTTTGACATAACAAAACCCCAACCTCAACTGTTCGTTACCCCACACTTTGCGCATTTGAGTCAAGTGTTGGAGGATTTTGCCAACAGCATGGCATTGCGAACGGGTGGCCTGGAAGGGGTTCAAAAACTTATTTCTTCCAAAGCTCTGGGAACTTTGGAATTGAGTACCGGGCTTCAAATTTCCGGGACTTTTAGTGAGGTTATGGAGCATAACGGAAAACCCATTTATATCAAAACCAATGGCCCAACTGCCCTGGCGTACAGGGATAAGGAACTCGTAGGCCATAGCACTTTGGACCATGCTGATGGATTTGGCTCTCCCATTGGAAAACTAAAGGGAATTAATCTTGCCATAGAAGATATGAGCCCGCGCGATCTAAAAGCCTATAAGATTTTTGAGGAGGAACAGGTCACCCTTGAGTTTGAAGGGGGCGTAAAAGTAGAAGGTACCATTGTAACCGGTACCCGAAACCTACAGGGAAAAATTATTCTGATTACTTTCAAGGATTGTAAAGTAAGCTATCAGGATGAAGTGCTGTTCTTACCCGAATGGGGCCTGTATCATATGGCCGTTGGACAGCATGTGGTATCAGCCTATAATGGCCCAGCCGATTTACTCAGTTTTGACCTCATCACGCACAAGATTACAGAAACTACCATTAAAAAAACAAGGGATGATCAGCGTTTAAAACTTGAAGCACATTACAAGCGGGTTCGTGATTATCGAGATGGTATCAATACCTTCATTTCCCGAGGCAAGCTTTTTGAGGAAGTTAAAGAGGAATTCCCTGAAGATTGGTTGCTACCTGTTGAACTCTACGAACTGGCCAGGAAAGGGGAGCGAGACGAGTTGGCCATCACCATTAAATCCCATTTGGAAGAAGTAAAAAAGTTGCGTCCAGAGGTTGGACATTTGATTGACGACGGATTACAACTAATCGACCAAAGTTTTACCAAGGTCAATTAATTCATTGGTCGAAGCAATGGGTTTTTCTTGATAGGTGAGTCTCCAACCCATCGAATTTGACAGCACGTAAATCCGCGAAAGCTCGCTCAATAATCTGTTCTCAGCATTTGATTTTAGGGATGAAGCCTCAATTTTTTTTCGGAGAGACTCGTTTACATTTTCCTTGATTAAATTATAGTCCTCCGCCCTAAAAGGATTAAAATAATCTGCCGTTACATCATAATATTCAAAATCTGGATTGATTGTAATCTCCGGTTCCGGTATCGACAAAATCCGAATGGTTTTCTCCGCCTCAATCACTTCAACTTCCAATTGGGAAAGGTCATAGGAAATGATGGCTTGGGCATTTGCCACGACCAACGCTTTTTTGTCCGCGGTGACCAAACTTCCAAACAACTCCTTGGAATCTGCATAATTATATACTTCCGAAAAATGCCCCTCGGTCACAATCAACTTGGAGACATTTTTCAACTCTTGTTGAATAAGCAGGGAACTCTCCGATAAAACGGCTTTATCCTGGGTGTAGTCCGTACAAGATTTGTAAATTAAAATGGAAGTAAGGGCGACCAAAGCCCCCATGAGTATTTTTTTCATCGTTCAAAATGCATTAAGGGATACCTCTCCTTGAGATACGTGATTTTCGCCTCTAGCGACGTTCTGAACTTTTGATGTGCTTCTGATTCCGGGTTAAGGGGACGGTGTTCCAACCCTTTTTGAATTCCTTCCACTTCCTCCATCACTGGATAGATTTCTTCGGATATCCAAACCGATTTAAGCCGTTCCCAGATATAGTCAACCGCCAATTCGTTGGGATGGATCAAGTCTTTGCCATAAAACCGATAATCCCGTAGCTCATCCATCATGATTTCATAGCTTGGAAAGTAATGCACTCTCGACCGCCCCTTCGACTGGCTCAGGGTGACATCTTGAGGCGACAAAAAACCATTCACTGCCGCAATTAGGTGCGCCTTGCTCCGCTGATTCTCCACAAAGCCATCTTTGAGGTGCCGAACAGGAGATACCGTGAAAACAACGGTTGCTTTTTTGTTTACTTCTGAAATGCACTCCAAGGTACGCTCTAGACTGGATTCAATTTCTTTGATCGTCAACAATTCCTTGCCAAACTCCTTTTGGGGTACCTTATGGCAATTGGCCACTATTTTTTGGGTTGAATGGTTTCGATACACCCAAGCTGTCCCCAAGGTGATCATTATATGCGAAGCTGAATGAAGCCGTTTTTGTGTCTCCTGTAAAGTCGAATTCAAATTTTCAAGGAGTGAATCCTTAGAATTTGCTGCTAAATCAGAATGCGCGTCAAAACACAGCCATCTTCCATTCTGTTCAAATACTTCTTCTGCTTGATAGGGTTTTTCCTTTACAGCCCGACTGACCAAATTCTCGATAGCCAGTGGGTGAAACAGAATCCCAAAGGGATTTAGTATGGTTTTGAACTGGTAAAACTTCAGTTTGTTTCCCATATTTTTAACAAAGCAAGAACCCAATAAGAGTAATTTGCTTTGATAGTTGATGGGATTCCCTTCCTTTTCCAAAGGAATATTTGTCTGCAGTTTCATTCCAACCTTATTTACAGTTGTCAATGGATTGGATCATCTCCTCGTACTGCCCTTCCAATTGGTCTTCCAACTGCCCCATAACATTCAACACTCTCACAAGCTCCTTCATGGATCCATTTCTTAAAGCCGTGGTGGCGTTGTTGAGTTCAATTTTAACCAGATCTTGGGTATTGTACAGGCTTTGAAGCTCATATAGGCATTCGTAGCCAAATTCGTGGAATATGCCAGTACTCTTGGCAATTTCCCAAGCAATGCTGCTCAAATCCGATATTTCCAGGTTCACCAAGGCCCCTACTTCATATTGGTACAGGCCATCTTCAACCCTGCTCGAATCAATCTCCTGAAAAAATTGGGGATATCGGCCTACAAACCCTTGCATCACTTCCACGGAAGTGACCAACAAGTCATTGTTGCCCTGTAAGCTATCCATCTCAGCAAAAAAGGCGGGAATCTTTTGGTTCTCGGCACTATTGGCCACTAATTCTTCCCTATTGGCCTCTATTTCTTCCTTGATCTTAACCAGGGCCACCTCCTTATCTTTTTGGATGGATTTGGAAGCATTCCAATCGTTGAACCAAATGGCCAAGTTAATACCAACAAACAACAAAAGGATTTCTCCAAAAATGTATTTCCAGTTGATATGCTTTAGCTTAAAGGGCACTTATTATGTGGTTGTTTTTACAATTTCCAGGGCATTGTCCAATGCTGCGGGTATCCCGGACGGATTTTTCCCTCCGGCCGTGGCAAAGAAAGGTTGTCCTCCTCCTCCGCCTTGGATGTGTTTTCCCAATTCACGAACAATGGCTCCAGCGTTCAATCCCTTGTTGGACGTCAATTCTTTGGAAATGTAACAGGATAAAAGTGCTTTTCCATCTTTTTCTGCTCCCAAAAGAAGGAAAAGATTATTGACTTGCCCGCCCATTTCAAAGGCCAAATCCTTGATTCCAGCTGCATCCAATTCCACCTGTTTGGCCAGAAACTGGATTCCGTTTACCTCCTTCAATTCTGAAATAAGTTCATTTTTAAGGCCTTTGGCCTTGTCCTTCAACAATTGCTCCACTTGCTTTTTTAGCGCATTGTTTTCTTCCTGAAGTGCTGTCACCGCCTTTACTGGGTCCTGAGCTTTGTTCAACAAGTCCTTGATCTCGAAAAGCATTCGGTTATTGGAAAAGTAGAATTCCTTTACCGCATCAGAAGTAATGGCCTCTATCCTTCGGATACCTGCTGCCACTGCTCCTTCGGAAACAATTTTAAAATGCCAGATATCTGCCGTATTCTTTACATGGGTACCTCCACAAAGTTCAATGGATTGGCCAAAACGAACAGTCCGCACGGTATCGCCGTACTTTTCCCCAAACAGGGCCATCGCACCTTGGTTCATAGCCTCTTGCAAAGGAATGTTCCTATTTTCTTCCAAAGGCAGTTGCCCCTCTATTCGTGCATTGACGAAATTCTCCACATCCCGAAGTTCTTTGGTGCTCAATTTGGAAAAATGGGAAAAATCAAAACGTAAATATTTGGAATGCACTGCAGAACCTTTTTGCTCTACGTGGGTTCCCAGCACCTCTCTCAAAGCCTGGTGCAACAAGTGGGTAGCCGTATGGTTGCTGGCCGTGCGCCAACGTTGTTTTTGGTCCACCGCTGCCTTAAAGGTTCCAGAGATATTCTTGGGTAAATTTTCCGTAAAATGGACAATCTCGTTGTTTTCTCTTTTGGTATCGATGATATAGACCACATCGCCATTGGATGTTTCCAAGTAACCTTTATCCCCAACCTGTCCACCACCTTCAGCATAAAATGGAGTTAGATTGAAAACCAATTGATATTGATCTCCACCTTTCTTGCTGGTTACCTTTCGATACTTGACCACCTTTACCTCTGCTTCCAGACTATCATAACCAATAAATTCTTGCTCCGAGTCCTCTAAAAGAACCGTCCAATCTTCTTTGGACACTTCTGAGGCAGCCCTAGATCGGTCTTTTTGGGCTTTCAGGGCTTTTTCAAAACCTTCCGTATCCAACTGATATCCCTTTTCTTCCAAAATCAAGGAAGTCAAGTCAATAGGAAACCCAAAAGTGTCATATAATTCAAAGGCTTTCTGCCCATCAATGGTTTTATCCTTTGAAGATTTGATTACAGAATCCAACAGGACCAAACCTTGTTCCAAAGTGCTCAAAAAGGAACTTTCCTCTTCCTTGACCACGTTTTCTATAAGCTGATATTGCTCCCGAAGTTCTGGAAAAGCTTTCCCCATGGTCTCCCCCAACACCTTTACCAAGCGATAGATAAAAGGCTTGTTGGTTCCCAAAAAAGTAAATCCATAACGGATGGCCCGTCTTAAAATCCTTCGGATCACATACCCTGCTCCATTGTTACTAGGAAGTTGTCCGTCAGCAATGGAAAAGGCAACGGCCCTTATGTGGTCAGCCACCACCCTGATGGCAATATCGGTTTCCTCGTTTTTGCCGTATTTCTTGCCCGTTATGGTCTCAATTTCCCGAATCAAAGGGGTAAATACATCCGTATCGTAGTTGGATTGAACCCCCTGCAACACCATACAGAGTCGCTCAAAGCCCATTCCAGTGTCCACGTGTTTTTCCGGAAGGCTTTCCAGTTGTCCGTTGGCCTTACGGTTGTACTGCATAAACACCAGGTTCCATATTTCCACTACCTGTGGATGGTCTTGGTTTACCAGGGAGGCGCCTGATACTTTGGCTTTCTCCTCCTTAGATCGTATATCCACATGGATTTCGGAACAAGGACCGCAGGGACCTTGGTCTCCCATTTCCCAAAAGTTGTCCTTTTTGTTCCCCATAATGATTCTATCCTCAGGAACAATGGCCTTCCAAAGCTCAAAGGCTTCCTTGTCCATCTCCAAATTGTCCGCATCATCGCTCCCCTCAAAAACAGAGACATACAGGCTATCCTTGTCAATTTTATAAACTGAGGTAAGCAATTCCCAAGCCCACTGAATGGCCTCCTTTTTAAAATAATCCCCAAAACTCCAGTTCCCCAACATCTCAAACATGGTGTGGTGGTAGGTATCTTTGCCCACCTCTTCCAAATCATTGTGTTTACCACTCACCCTAAGGCATTTTTGGGTATCTGTCACCCGTTTGGATTTGGGTACGGAATTTCCCAAGAAAAACTCTTTGAACTGGTTCATTCCCGCATTGGTGAACATTAAAGTGGGATCATCCTTCATGACCATGGGAGCCGAAGGGACAATCTTGTGTTTTTTGTCCTTGAAAAAGTTTAAAAAGTGGTTTCTGACTTCTTGGGATGTCATCGGAAATGCAAGGGTTTTATTAAATTTAACACTTTAAGCAAAACAATTTTTATATTTGTTTGTTCTCCTTAAAAAGAATGCGCAAAAATAGGATAAAATCCCTACATGTCTAAAGTTAAGTACTATTACGATCCGGATACTCTTTCTTACCGAAAGATTGAACCCAAAAAGTCCAAAAAGTACCGAAATTTTCTCTTTTTCCTGTTGGGTTCAGCTTTGTTTGGTATTCTTGGATTGATCGTCCTTCTAAACACCAGTTGGTTAAATACCCCCAAGGAACTTTCCCTGGATCGGGAGGTGCGGAATTATGAGCTTCAATTTGAGATTTTGACCAAAAAGATGGAGCAAATGGAGCAGGTTTTGGCCAACATTGAGGATAGGGACAACAATATTTACCGCTTATATTTTGAGGCCAATCCCATTCCTGAGGAACAACGCAGGGCAGGATTTGGGGGAATCAATAGATATAAATCCTTGGAAGGTTTCAATAATTCAGAAATCATCATCAATGCTACTCAGCAGTTAGACATTATTCAGAAGCAGATGGTAATCCAATCCAAATCCTTGGATGAAATTGCCAAGTTGGCGGAGGAAAAAGAAAAACTGTTGGCTGCGATTCCTGCCATTCAGCCAGTGCGTAACGAGGATTTAACCCGAATGGCCTCCGGGTTTGGATGGCGTTCCGATCCCTTTACAAAAGCAAGAAAGATGCACTGGGGCATGGATTTTACCGCTCCAAGGGGGGTTCCGATCTACGCCACAGGGGATGGTGTTGTCAAACGAGCAGATAATGGGTCCTCGGGATATGGAAAGCACATTCGCATAGATCATGGTTATGGCTATATGTCGCTATACGCCCATTTGAGCAAATACAACGTAACCAAAGGTCAAAAAGTCAAGCGTGGGGATCTTATTGGCTTTGTGGGCAATACGGGTAGGTCAGAGGCCCCGCACTTACATTACGAAGTCTTTAAGGACGAGGAACGGATCAATCCGATCAACTTCTACTACGGAAGTTTGACGGCGGAAGAGTTTGAAAACATGCTCAAGTTCGCCAATCAAGAGAATCAATCCTTGGATTAATGCACATAGATCTTCCCGAAAAACGATATTATGGCATTGGCGAAGTGGCCAAGGCTTTTGGGGTAAATACCTCCCTGATTCGTTTTTGGGAAAAGGAATTTGATGTGCTCCAACCCAAAAAGAATGCCAAGGGCAACCGTAAGTTTACTCCCCAAGACATAAAAAATCTACAGCTGATCTATCATTTGGTCAAGGAAAGGGGCTTCACCCTGGAGGGTGCCAAAATCCATCTGAAGGAGGAAAAACAAAAAACCCTCTCCAATTTCGAGGTCATTCAGAAACTACAAAAAGTGAAGGCCGAACTGCTCAAGATCAAGGAACAACTATAACTATATAAAACACTAAAACCAAGAAGATGAAAAAGTGGTTAATACCGTTGATAATTATTGCTGTCTTAGCGGTTGGCATTTATGGATGGGTAAAAGGATTTTATAACACGACAATTGGTCTAGAAGAAACGACGAAGCAAGAATGGGCCAAGGTGGAAAGCTCTTATCAGCGAAGAAGTGACTTAATTGGCAATCTGGTAAAAACGGTACAAGGCGCTGCCGATTTTGAACGAGGAACACTTAAGGATGTAATTGAAGCCAGATCCAAAGCTTCAGGAATTAACATTGACCCAACTCAAATTACACCTGAGCAATTAAACGAATTCAACGCTGCTCAAAGTGGCCTTACCAGTGCACTAAGTAGGCTATTGGTGGTTGTAGAGCGCTATCCCGATTTAAAGGCTAACCAAAACTTTTTAGAGCTTCAATCTCAACTGGAAGGAACTGAAAACAGAATAAATGTTGCACGGGACAGGTTTAATGAAACAGTCCGCCCTTACAATGAACATGTACGAGATTTTCCCAACAACCTGCTTGCCAACATATTTGACTTCGAGGAAATGGCATATTTTGAAGCTGAGGATGGTGCTGAAATAGTTCCTGAAGTCAATTTAGAATTTGATTAAACATGTCCAAAGTAGAGGATTTCCTTAGCTATGAGGAAGAACAAGATATAGTGACAGCTATTCTTGAAGCAGAGAAAAACACCTCCGGTGAAATTCGGGTACATATAGAGTCAACGGCCAAAATGGATCACTTTAGCCGCGCCCAACAGGTATTCCATTTCCTAAAAATGGACAACACCAAAGAAAGTAATGGTGTGCTACTGTACGTTGCGGTGGAGGACAAGAAATTTGTGATCTACGGTGATACGGGAATTGACAGGGCGGTACCCAAAGGTTTTTGGGAATCCACCAAGGAGGTTATTTCCAATCATTTTAAAACTGGCGACTTTAAACAGGGCATTGTAGAGGGCGTGCAACGCGCCGGGAAGGAATTGCAGGTTCATTTTCCTTGGGACCAAACAGACACCAATGAATTGAGCGATGCCATATCCAAAGGTTAACCTTCTCCTTGCTCTCTTTTTAACCTCCATCTCTTGGGGGCAGTTTACCATACCTGAAAAACCCCAAAAACAAACCAGAGTCTACGACTATGTAAAGCTTTTGTCAGTTCACCAAAACCAGGCTTTAGAGCAAAAACTTCTTCGATATTCGGATAGCACCTCTACCCAGATTGTGGTTGCCATTATTGGCACCACCAAAGGGGAGGACATTACTTACCTTGGGGCTCAATGGGGGCATAAATGGGGCATAGGACAAGCGGATGAGGACAATGGTGTATTGATACTTTTAGCGAGGGATGATCGCAAAATTGCTATTAATACTGGTTATGGCGTAGAGGGCGCCCTCACGGATTTTATGTCCAAACGTATTATCGAATCCGTTATCATTCCCGAATTTAAAAAAGGGGATTATTATGGGGGACTGGACAAAGGAACCAATGCCATTTTTCAGGTTTTAAATGGGGAATTCACTGAAGATCGAAGTTTTGGGAACGATTCAGGATTTCCTTTTGAAAAACTGTTGCCCCTGATCATATTTCTTATTGTTTTGATCATCCTCTTCAGAAAGGGCAAAAACAACCGCGGCGGTCGTGGCGGAGGCCGAAGACGAGGCCCAGATATCTGGGACATGATC
The DNA here is from genome assembly GCF_050617915.1 of Flagellimonas flava. Taxonomy (GTDB): domain Bacteria; phylum Bacteroidota; class Bacteroidia; order Flavobacteriales; family Flavobacteriaceae; genus Flagellimonas; species Flagellimonas flava_A. The sequence continues at coordinate 14,129 of NZ_JBODQE010000011.1, read as the reverse complement.
ATCTTGAGCAATATGGGCAGAAGCTCTGGTTCCTCTGGTGGATTTGGAGGTGGAGGTTTTGGCTCCGGTGGCTCCGGTGGCTTTGGTGGAGGCTTCGGAGGGGGCGGATTTGGAGGCGGTGGTGCTTCTGGAGGATGGTAACTATTTCCCAATAGTCTGGTAATTAGTCCCCAAACCCTTGTGAAAAGCAACTTTTTTGGTTAAATTTTATCAAAAAAACTTCGCCATGATACGTAGACGGTTTCTCCTGACTTTACCCGCCCTCCTTTTTTGGTCCTGTTTGAATTCTGACGATGAGAACTGTTCTGACTTATGCCCGCGGTTGGGCGTTTTGGCTTTTGATGTTCTTCTGGACGGTAACAATGTGTTTGATAACGGCACCTATAGCATTAACGATGTAACCGTGGATGATGAAAACACGCAATTTTCATTGGAATCCATCTCAAGTCCCATCATGTTGGTTCAGGACCCCGATTGGAGCGAAGGTTCCTTTAATTACTTCATTAGGCTAAGTGATGAACACTCGTTTACCGTAAATGCCACCTTCGAGTTTTCGCAAGCGACCGAATGTTGCAGCCCTATTCCCGTCCTAACAGCCATTAGGATAAATGATATCAACCAAGAGGTTCCCCTGACAGATGGGGTCGCCACGGTTAATCTGTAGAAAGGTTTAAAAAGCTAATCCATGGGCGAGCTATGCGTGGCTATAGCCTTCACCTTGCCCTCTTTTTTCTGGTAAACATCGGTAAATCGCAACTTTAAAATTGTGGTATCCTGTTTGTCGGCCCCTAAAATCACCATTCTTTCCCATCCCCTGACCACTGCTATATCGTTGTAAAGCTTAACCTTTAGGTCGTGGTACTCAATCGCGTCAAATGAATAATCCGCCTGACTAAACTCGTCAATGGTGGCAATTTTATTTGTGGTTTTTCCATCGCTGGAGCCAGAGTATTCCCAAGTATCATCCAGTACTTCTATGAGGGGACCGGCATCCCCTTTTATATAGGCGTTGGTCCAGGTATGAAGCAGGTCCAAGGCTTCTTCTTCGGTTATTTTATCTTCTGTTTCCAGTTCTGCAACCGGCTCAGCGGTTTGTTTGCAAGCGGCAAATACGAGCATTACCGCCATGATCAAAGCAGTTCTTATCATTTTAAAAAAGTTATTGGGATTATGACTTAGTCTACGCGTTTATAGAAAATCTTGTTTACAATTTTCCACTCTCCATCAATTTTGAGCAGGTTCATGAAATCCACAAAAGTGAAATCTGGATATTCCAGTTCCAATCGGGCGTTGGCAGCATGTCCGGAGACAGTGATTTCAGCAATTCGGTTCTTGCGGTTTACCCGATCCCCTGTTTTCATTCCACTGAAAAACTCCAGTGCATTAACTTCTTTGTAGCCTTCTTCCGTAATGTACTTCATGGTGGCCGTTTCATGAAAGGCCTTTTTTAAGGTGTTGAAGTCCCTATTGGAACCCCCTTCCATATAATAGCCCAAGGTTTGTTCTATCAATTCATAGTCAGATTGGGCATTTACCATTCCCATGATTCCCAGGGAAAATAGGCAAAGAAAAAGATTTCGCATGATGTTCGTTTTTAGGTTGTTGTATGAATTTCAAGATATTGTTTTTGAAAGCCATTTGAAATGGTCAAATCATAAATTTTTCATAAGGTTCCGTCCATTCAAATGGCCCATCCGTAAATCATAACACGTTCTTCATAAGATCGTCCCCCGCTTCTCTCCATAATTAAGCTATCTTGTCTTTGGCAAATTCATTGTTCATTAAATTCCGTTTTCAAGATGGCTCGCACGCTTCGTTTTCTATTCGTTTTCCTTTTGTTATCTACCATATCCTGTAGAAAGAAGATAGATCCAGAAAATCTGGACAACCTATTTAAGTTTAAGGATTATATCAGTTACCATACCCATGGCAATGAAAGTATTGCCGCACCCATACAAATAGTGCTGGCCCAACAATTGGATCAGTTTGAACTGACCCAAGAACTTCCTTCGGAATATTTAAAAATATCTCCAAAAGTGGATGGAAAACTGGTCATTGAAAATGGTAGGGAACTCACTTTTCAACCATCGGAATATTTAAAACCGGACACAGAATACATGGTAAGCCTGCAACTTCACAAGTTGTTTGATGACATTAAGAGTGATTTCAAAAAATACACCTTCGGATTTAAAACTCTTGCTCCCAATTTTAAGATTAGCCTTGGAAATCTGCAATCCTACAGCAAAAATTGGCAGTATTTGACGGGCACCCTGGAAGCTTCTGATGTGTTATCCGCTGAAAAAATATCCGTTATTTTGTCCGCAACGCAGGAAAATAATAAAGTTGCCATTAACTGGCAAAACACTACAGAAGATGCCAAATACTTCAGTTTTACCATAGATAGTATTTCCCGAAAAACAGATGACAGTGAATTACGACTCAGTTGGGACGGCTCCAAACTCAATATTGACAACAAAGGCTCAGAGGCATATACCATTCCAGGGCTGAACAAGTTTGTGGTGGTCGATGCCAAAACCTCAACAGCTCCCAATGCCGCCCTAACCCTGAACTTTTCGGAGCCCATAAATGAAAACCAAAATCTGAACGGACTGGTCACCATTGAAGGTGCCGAAAGCCTACGTTATGAAGTGGATGGAAATGTCCTCCGGGTTTATCCCTCAAACAGAATATTGGGAGAAGTTAAAGTGAATGCCTTTGAGGGTATCAAAAGTGCTTACGGATTCAGTCTTAAAAACAGTTTTTCCAAGTGGATTTCCTTCGAACAACTCAAACCCAATGTTCGGCTCCTCTCCAAAGGCACCATCCTACCCAATGCCGCTTCCACCCCCATATATTTTGAAACGGTCAATCTTGCGGCTGTGGAGGTCAGGGTCATTCAGGTTTTTGAAAATAATATGCTGCAATTTCTGCAAGACAATAACCTCACGCCCCAGTACCGGTCAGATTTAAGACCCGTGGGACGAAGGGTCGCCCATAAGGTCATTCCCCTCGCTACAGAAGGGGATGAAAACTCAAGCTATTGGAAAGCAAATGCTCTGGATTTATCGGAATTGATCAGCATAAACCCAGGTTCGTTGTATCGTGTAGAGTTCAGTTTTAAAAAGGAGCATACAACCTATAGCTGTAATGACGGAGTGGAAAGCGAAATGCTCGCGGTACAAGAGAAGGTGAACTCCTCACTAAATGCTGAGGAAGAGCGTCTGGAGGAACGGTATTGGGACAATGAAATTTACTATTGGAGAAATTACTCCTACAATTGGGAGGAACGGGACAATCCTTGTCATCAAGCTTATTACAATGAGGATAGAATAGCTTCTACACATTTGTTGGGCAGCGATTTGGGATTGATCGTAAAAAAGGGGAACAACCGCTCCTATCATTTTGCAGCCACCAATTTACTGACAGCGATGCCAGAGGCCAACACCAAAATCAGGCTTTACAATTTTCAGCAGCAATTGTTGGGTGAAGTGACCACGGACGCCTCCGGATTTGGTATCTATGATGGTGAGAAAAGTTTGGCGTTTGCCGTAGCAGAAAAAAACAACAATTTCGCCTACGCTAAGTTAGTGGATGGCAATGCACTTTCATTAAGTAAATTTGACGTATCCGGGGAAGAATTGCAAAGCGGACTGCAAGGATTTATATATACCGAAAGAGGGGTTCACCGACCTGGTGACACCGTCCATTTAACCTTCGTGCTGGATGACAGAAACAATCCATTGCCCGAAGGGCACCCAATTACCTTGGAAGTCAACGATGCTCGTGGAAAGTTGGTGCAGCGTACCCTGTTGAAAAAAGAAAGCAATCAGGTTGCAGATGGACTATATGCCATAAAGGAAGGGCAGTTCTACTATTTCCCAATACCCACCAAACCCAATGCTCCCACTGGTACTTGGAACGCCAAAATTGTGGTTGGTGGCGCCCAATTTCATAAAAGTCTCAAGGTTGCTACCATAAAGCCCAACCGTTTAAAGGTGGATTTTGCTTTTGAGGACGAGATATTAAAAGCAAATCAAAACAACAAAGGGCAGGCCAAGGTGCAATGGCTCCATGGTGCCCCAGCACGTAATCTTAAAGTGGACATCAATGCCAAATTGCAAAATGCTGCATCCGCTTTTTCCGGCTTTAATGGTTATGTTTTTCAAGATCCTGTGCGCACATTCAATGAAATTGAAACCCAATGGGTCGATGCCAAACTTAATGAAAATGGGATTTTGGACATCAATAAGAAATTGGATGTCAATGCAAAAGCTCCAGGGATGCTTCAAGCGGTTTTTACCACAAAGGTGTTTGAAGGTGGTGGTGATTTTTCCATAGATGTTTTTAGCAAAAAGTTGGCCCCGTTTACACATTTTGTGGGACTTCGTTCCCCAAAAGCCAAGCAATATGGTTCTTTCCTTACGGATGAAAACAACAACTTTGATGTGGTCAGCGTGGATGCATTGGGTAAAACCGAGGGCAACCGAAAACTCAAGGTGCAAATCTTCAAAATCGAATGGCGCTGGTGGTGGAACCGGGGATATGACAATCTTTCCCGATATGAAAACGCAACGGTTCACCGTCCTTTCAAGGAAATCTCAGTTACCACCAAAGCCGATGGAAAGGGCAGTTTTAACCTCAACATTCCCGATGATGATGGAGGTCGTTTCCTGATCAGGGTCATTGACGAGGCATCTGGACATGCTACTGGTCGCACCGCTTACTTTTATCGAAATTGGTGGCGAAGACCAGCTTCAGGCGATTCGGAAAGCTCCAAGATTCTCATTTTTTCGGCAGATAAAGAGAAATATACCCTAGGCGAAAACGCCGTGGTCACCTTCCCTTCAGACAGAGGAGGGCGGGCCCTGCTCAGCATAGAAAATGGCTCCGAAGTCTTGTCCCAGCAATGGATAGAGACATCAGCCAAGGAAACCCAAGCCAAAATTCCGATAACGGCAGAGATGGCTCCCAATGTATATGTCAATATTTCCCTTTTACAACCACATGGGCAAGTTAAAAATGACCTCCCCATACGATTGTACGGCGTAGTTCCCCTATTGGTAGAGAATCCAGACACTTTTCTAAAACCCGAACTAAAAATGCCGGAAGTGTTGCAACCGGAACAATCTTTCAAGGTAACCGTATCCGAAGCCGATAACAAACCCATGACCTATTCCTTGGCAGTAGTGGATGACGGACTCTTGGATCTAACCCGATTCAAAACCCCGGACATTCATAGCTCCTTTTATGCCAGACAGGCGCTTGGGGTCAAAACCTTTGACATTTTTGATGATGTGATGGGAGCCTATTCCGTTAGTGTGGACAATATCTACGCCATTGGAGGGGGTGGAATTGGAGAAGGCGCCAAAAACCGTAAAGCGCAGCGTTTTAAACCCGTGGTCACCTACCTGGGTCCCTTCAGTTTAAATGCTGGGGAAAAAGCAGACCACACCATAAAAATGCCCAATTATATAGGTTCTGTGCGAACCATGGTGGTGGCTGGTAATCAAAAAGGAGCCTATGGCAATGTAGATAAAACTACTCCTGTCCGGAAACCGTTGATGGTATTGACATCCATTCCAAGGAAATTATCTCCTGGAGAAAAAGTAACCATCCCCGTAACCGTTTTTGCCATGGAGAAAAAGGTGAAAAATGTTAGGGTTACCATAGAATCTGACAAAGCGCTAAAGCCTATTGGTCCAACAACAAAGGATATCACATTTGATTCCGTTGGAGAACAAATCGTCAATTTTGACTTTGAGGCACATCCAACAACCTCCTTTCAAAATATAAAAGTTACAGCCTCCGGGGCGGGAGAAAGCGCTAGTAGTTCCATAGAAATTAATGTGGAAAACCCCAATCCAATCACTTCCAAAAACAGCTTACATACCATTGAAGGCAACCAATCCCAAATGGTCTCATTGGAACCCTTCGGAACTTCCGGGACTAACGCAGCATTCATAGAGTTTTCCACACTACCGCCCATGGACTTCTCCAAACGCATGGAATATTTGATTCGATATCCGCATGGATGCGTTGAGCAAACTACCTCAGCCGCTTTTCCACAGCTCTTTTTGGCCGATGTCCTTGATATCACTTTTGACAAGGAAAAAGAGGTAGAGAAAAATGTGAAGGCTGCCATTAAACGCTTGAACGATTTTCAGATGCCCAATGGAGGACTCAGTTATTGGCCCAATTATGGAGGTGCTAACGATTGGGGAACCTCTTATGCAGGCCATTTTATGTTGGAAGCCAAGCAAAAAGGATATCAACTACCCCTCACTTTTTTGAGCAATTGGTTGCGCTATCAGAAAAATACGGCCAAGCAATGGAGCAATCAACGCAGCAGTTATAATGATGATATGGCCCAGGCGTATCGTTTGTATACCCTGGCCCTGGCCCAACAACCGGAATTGGCGGCCATGAATAGATTACGGGAGTCCAACAAATTGAGCAATGAAGCCAAATGGCGATTGGCGGCAGCCTATGCCCTGGCCGGCAAAAAAGAAGTGGCCCAGCAGATTGCGCAAACCGCCAATATCAATTTTCAGTCAAATAGCTACAATTACAGAACCTATGGTTCTGTTTTCCGGAATAGAGCCATGGCGTTGGAAACCACGGTGATTCTGGGTCATAGCCAACAGCGGGAACTTGCCGAATCCTTAGCAAAAAATTTGTCGTCCCAAAGGTGGTACAGTACCCAAGAAACCGCCTATGCCCTGCTGTCCATGGCAAAAATGGTAAGTAAAAATGGAGGTAAATCCTTGGATTTGAGCTTTACCCAAAATGGCAAAAAAGTGAATGTAAAAACAGATAGGGCCATTGCCCAACGGCCCCTTTCTATCACATCTGCCACGGATAAGGTGCAGATAGAAAATCATCAAGGGAACATCATTTATGCCACCCTTTCGCTAAGTGGTCGACTTCCGGTAGGACAAGAACTTGCCCAACAACAAAACCTAAGGCTTTCGGTAACTTATCAGGATCCACTGGGTAATGCAGTGGATGTGCGTCAGTTGCGACAAGGAACCGAACTTCAAGCCCGAATTAATGTGTTCAACACTTCCAACGATTTCATTAATGATGTGGCCTTGACCCAGATTGTTCCAAGCGGATGGGAAATTGTGGACACCTCTTATGCTGGCATCGGGAATGATAATTCGGGGAATGCATCTTATATGGACACAAGGGATGACCGAACCCATTTCTATTTCGATTTGGATGCTAAAAAGAGTAAAACTTTTACTGTAAAATTAAACGCCTCTTACCTAGGGGATTACTATCTGCCTGGAGCACAAGTAGAGGCCATGTACGATAATAACTATAGTGCCCGAAACAAGGGGCAATGGATCAAAGTGGTACGATAATATCAAGTACAGGATGATAAACCTCACATCCATATACAACAAGCTAACATTACAGCACAAGATTGGGCTGGGATCCTTTCTGATGCTATTCACTATATGGCTGTTTTGTCTTCCTAAATTGCTCTTTGATGACCCCACCTCTACCGTAGTTTTAAGCTCAGACCAAGTATTGGTCGGAGCCCGAATTGCAGAGGACGGCCAGTGGCGTTTTCCTGAGCTTGATTCGGTTCCTTACCGATTTAAGCAATCTGTTCTATTCTTTGAGGACGAGTATTTTTACCAACACCCCGGTTTTAACCCGGTTTCCATCTTCAAAGCGATACAGCACAACCTTACCAAGAACTCCCGAAGGGGTGGAAGCACGATTACCCAGCAGCTCATAAGGCTGAGCAGAAAAAACAAATCCAGAACCTATTGGGAAAAAGGCATTGAACTTTTTCTGGCCACCCGATTGGAACTACGCTATTCCAAAGAAGATATCTTACGCCTTTATGCCAGCCATACCCCTTACGGTGGGAATGTAGTAGGATTGGAAACGGCTGCTTGGCGCTACTTTGGCATTCCAGCCCATGAGCTAAGTTGGGGGCAATCGGCAACTTTGGCGGTGTTACCCAATGCCCCATCTCTAATTTTTCCTGGAAGAAACGAGCAAACCCTCAGAAACAAACGGAACCACCTATTGAAAAAGTTGTGGGCCAAGGGCATCATTGGTCAAACCACCTATGAGCTTGCCATAGCTGAGCCATTGCCTCAAAAACCGATGCCGCTGCCCAATATTGCGCCCCATTTAACGGAACGAATCAAAAGAGAGCACTCAGGAAAATCGGTTACCACTTCTTTGGACAGGCAGCTGCAAATTCATGTCAACAGGCTTGCTGAGCAACATTATCAACGCTTAAAAAGCAACGAAATCCATAATTTGGCCATTTTGGTTCTTGATGTGGAAACCAGAAAGGTCTTGGCCTATGTGGGAAACTCCCCAGCATCTGGGGAACATGGCAATTATGTGGATATCATCACCAAAAACCGAAGTACAGGAAGCACCCTAAAACCCTTTCTATTTACATCCTTGTTGCATGAAGGGCAATTGCTCCCGAACAGCTTGGTCAACGATATTCCAACTGTAATCAATGGATATAATCCAAAAAACTTCAACAAAAAACATGCGGGAGTAGTTCCAGCTAGCTGGGCGCTTTCCCGATCATTGAATGTGCCGGCCGTTCGCTTATTAAGGCAATTTGGGCTTCAAAAGTTTTACAACAAACTCCAAAAAATGCAAATGAAATCCTTGGACAAGCCCGCTGATTATTATGGATTGTCCTTGATTTTAGGAGGTGCTGAAAGCTCCTTGTGGGATGTCACCAAAAGCTACGCTTCCGCCACATCAACCCTAAATTACTTTGTGTCCCATTCCAGCACCTATCGTTCCGATGAGTTTTCTGAACCTTCCTATCTAAACGAGCAGGAAACCGATTTTGGGAAAGAGCAGTTCGAAGCCCCAATATTCGGTGCAGGAGCCATTTATCATACATTTAAATCCTTAAGGGAGGTCAATCGCCCGGAAGGGGATGAAAATTGGCAGTTTTTTGATGCTGCCCAACCCATAGCCTGGAAAACTGGAACAAGTTTTGGCTTTAAAGATGCTTGGGCAGTGGGGGTAACCCCAAAATATGCCATAGGTGTTTGGGCTGGTAATGCAGATGGCGAGGGCAGACCCGGGTTGGTAGGCATTTCGGCAGCGGCTCCCATTTTGTTTGATGTTTTGGCCACTTTACCCCATAGTGGTTGGTTCCAAGAGCCCTATGACGACCTTGTTGCTTTGGAAACCTGTACCAGAAGCGGACAACGGGCTTCAGTTTTCTGTGAAGATACCCAGAAACTGCAACTTCCCGCCAACGGATTTAAAAGTGCCACCTGCCCTTACCATCATCAAGTTTTTTTGGATGCCCAAGAATCCTATCGAGTTACCTCCTCTTGTTATCCGATGGAGGATATGGTACAAAAAAGTTGGTTTAGCCTACCGCCTGTTGTGGAGTACTACTATGCCGATACCAATCCCAATTATAAAAGCTTACCCCCATATCTTTCTGGATGTGGTTCAGAAGAACAGCAACTGATGGAGTTCATTCATCCCCGATTAAATGAGGAAATTCTTATTCCTAAAGATTTGGGAACAAGTCAAAAAGATGTGGTTTTTAAACTGGCCCATCAACAAGAGGATAGCACCGTGCACTGGTATTTGGATGAGACCTATGTGAACACGACCACCAGCTTTCATGAGCTGATCTTGCCGGTGAAGCCAGGGTCATATACCCTTACTGCGGTAGATGGCGGTGGTAATCGAATTCAACAACCTATACAAGTGGAGTTGGCTTCCGACCAATAAGACCTACTTTTTCCGCATAAAAATGGTGATGGGTACACCACTAAAATCAAAATGCTCCCGAAGCTTGTTCTCCAAAAATCGCTTGTACGGGTCGCGGACATACTGGGGCAAATTGCAGAAAAATGCAAACTGCGGATACGGGGTAGGTAGTTGCGTACAGAATTTTATTTTCACATACTTTCCTTTATAAGCCGGAGGTGGTGTATGCTCAATAATGGGCAGCATAATATCGTTTAGCTTCCGTGTAACAACCTTTTTTGAGCGGTTTTTGTACACGTCAACGGCAGTCTCAATGGCCTTAAATATCCGTTGCTTGGTAAGCACGGAAATGAACAAAATAGGGACATCGTCAAAAGGTTCTATGGCCTTTTTGATTTTCTGGGTGTACTCCTTGACCGAATTGGTTTCTTTTTCCACCAAATCCCATTTGTTGACAAGAATTACAATCCCCTTGTTGTTGCGCTGTGCGAGCCAAAAAATGTTCTGCACCTGTCCGTCAAATCCACGGGTGGCATCCAACAATAGAATACAAACATCGCAATGTTCAATGGCCCTTACGGATCGCATTACGGAGTAAAATTCCAAGTCTTCCTTTACTTTGGCCTTTCTTCGGATACCTGCCGTATCCACCAAATTAAATTCAAACCCAAACCTGTTGTATTTGGTATCGATACTATCACGGGTAGTCCCTGCAATATCAGTTACGATATATCTTTCTTCCCCGATCAAGGCATTGATGAAGGATGATTTTCCAGCATTGGGCCTGCCCACGACTGCAAAGCGGGGCAGTTCACTTTCTTCCTCCTCTATCTCTGGAAGCACCTCGACCAAGGCATCCAACAACTCTCCCGTTCCACTACCATTGATACTGGACAAGGTGTAGTAATCTCCCAAACCCAAGGCATAAAATTCCACAGCATCGGATTCGCGCTGGGCATTATCTACTTTATTGACGGCCAGGAATACTGGTTTATCTACTTTACGTAGTAATCTGGAAACATCTTCATCCATCCCGGTTACCCCAGATTCCACATCCACCATAAAAATTATAGCATCTGCCTCATCAATGGCCAACTCAACTTGTTTATCAATTTCCTGCTCAAAAATGTCATCACTTCCCACAACATATCCACCGGTATCGATCAAAGAAAATTCCTTGCCGTTCCAATCGCTTTTTCCATAATGGCGATCACGTGTAACCCCACTCACAGCATCCACGATGGCTTCCCTACGTTGGATCAATCGGTTAAAAAAAGTGGATTTGCCTACATTGGGTCTTCCCACAATGGCTACAATAGCTCCCATCCGCATTAAATTTTGGCAAAAATACCATTATTTATGAAGAAAAAATGATACCTTTTTTTATCAATGTCAACCACTTATGAGTGATTTTACCAATGAAATTGTTTTACGACCACGTTTTGAGATTTCTTTTCACGAAGATTTGGAACAACTAAAGTCCGTTTTTGACAAAAAAGCCCCAGATCCTTTTTTGATCAAGCGTTTGGATGAGCATATTTACATCCGGTTCAAAAAGTCCGAAACCAATTTTTGGACCCCCCAGGTGCACTTGGAGCTCACCTCCTTTGAAGAAGGGATTAGCAAGATCCATGGGGTTTTTGGGCCAAATCCTACCCTATGGACCTTTTTTATGTTCCTACATTTTGGGGTAGGTACCCTATTTATAATTTTGGGCGTTTTTGCCTATTCCAATTATTCATTGGGGTATGATGTTACTCTTTGGTTGGCGGGAATGTTCTTTTTGGTGGTTATCTGGTTTGCCCTGTACGCTTTTGGAAGAATGGGACGAGCCAAGGGTCAACCGCAAACAGATCAACTTAAAACCTATATCAGGCAACTTATTGCTGGCCTCAAGCGATGAAGAAAACAGGGTTTTAACTATTATATCCGAAACGGCGTAGCTGGGATGTATTGTTTCTCCAGTTTTTGTTGACCTTGACGTACAGTTCTATATGAACTTGCTTATCAAAAAACTTCTCCAAATCCTTTCGGGCCTCAACTCCCACTCTTTTCAATGCACTCCCCTTGTGACCAATAATGATTCCTTTTTGGGTATCACGTTCTACCATAATTACCGAACGGATCCTGATAATGTTCTCGTCCTCAATAAATTCTTCGGTTTCCACCTCAACTGCATAGGGAATCTCCTTTTTATAATGTAAAAGGATTTTCTCCCGTAGGGTCTCATTCACAAAAAAGCGTTCCGGTTTATCGGTCAATTGATCTTTGGGATAATAGGGTGGTGCTTCTGGAAGCAACTCCAAAATTCGGTCAAAAACTTCTTTCACATTGAAGTTTTCAAGCGCGGATATGGGATGAATTTCTGCCTGGGGAAGTAGTTTTTGCCAATGCTGAATCTGTTCTTCAAGGATTTCCTGTTCCGAAGTGTCAATTTTATTGAGAAGCAAAAGCACTGGTATTTTACTGTTTTCAATCTTTTTGAAGAAGGCTTCGTCCTTTAGGGCTTTTTCACCAATTTCCACCATATAGAGCAGTACATCTGCATCTTCAAAGGCCGATTTTACAAAATCCATCATTGAACTTTGCAGCTCATAGGCCGGTTTAATGATTCCAGGGGTATCGGAAAGTATCACCTGAAAATCATCCCCATTTACAATACCAAGAATACGATGCCTAGTGGTTTGTGCTTTGGAGGTAATAATGGAGAGTTTTTCACCAACAAAAGCGTTCATCAAGGTAGACTTCCCCACATTGGGGTTGCCGATAATATTTACAAAGCCCGATCTATGCTTGTTCATGTTTCAACTTTTGAAAGTACTTTTTAGCCGCTGCATTTACCTTGGGGGCCAAAATCAATACAGCGATCATATTGGGGATTACCATCAAGGCGTAGGACAAATCAATTAGGTTTTTGACCAATTCCAACGAGGCTACTGCTGCAAAGACAATCATAATCACAAAATAATGGTTATAAAACCTCCCAATTTTTGCGTTGGTTAGAAAGGACAGACATTTTACCCCATAATAGGAATAGGTAAACAAGGTAGACAAGGCAAAAGCGGTAACAATAATCATTAACAAATCATCCCCAAAACCAAACAAGGTAGTCCTAAACGCCTGCAATGTCATCACTATTCCGCTGGAATCATCCAAATAGGCACCACTTAAAATAATAACCACTGCGGTAAAGGTACAAACCAAAATAGTGTCAATAAATGGACCCAACATAGCCACCAAACCTTCACGAATGGGCTCATCATTTTTGGATTGCCCATGATACATGGGCGCACTACCCAAACCTGCTTCATTGGAGAACATGGCCCGTTTAACACCAATGATGACCAAGCCCCAGAATCCACCGGTTACTATAGTCTTAAAGTTCCAGGCTTCAGTTATGATAAGTTTTAAAGCAGGAATCACTTGGGAGGCATTCAACACCATAACAACGATTACAGCCACTAAATATACCATGACCATAACTGGAACAATGGCTGTGGCCACTTTGGCAATCTTGGTCAGACCTCCAAAGATTACAAAGGAGGTAATGATGGCTAGAACAATTCCTACGCTCAATTTCCAATTGAAATCGCTCATGGCAAAAAGCGAGTCAGCAGGTTCAATCACACTCATAAAGGTCTCGGTAAATTGATTGGCTGTGAAAACGCCCAGAAATCCAAAAATGCCTGAGAGGCAAAAGAAGATAGCTAGGGGCTTGTACTTTTTTCCCAATCCTTTGGTGATATAAAACATGGGGCCTCCTTGGAGTTTTCCTTCGGAATCCTCGCCTCTGAACATGATGGATAAACTACAGGAATAGAATTTTATGCACATCCCTATTAGGGCCGTCATCCATATCCAAAAGACAACCCCAGGACCCCCATCGTGAATAGCAATGGCAACCCCAGAAATGTTTCCCAGACCCACGGTAGCCGCCACTGCAGCAGATAGGGCCTGCAATGAACTCACATCCCCTTTGGCATTTTTGTCATCGTACTTTCCTCTGGTAATGGCAATGGCATGACCAAAAAAACGATATGGGGTCAATTTGGAATAAAAAATCAAGAAGAGGCCACCTCCTATCAATAAGATGAACATGGGCCAGTTTGCCCATGAATTGGCATCTACCAAAAAGCTGTTTATTTTTTCCATGGATTCGAAGGTAGCTATTTCGGATAAAAATCCGGTCAATTACAAAAAAGATACCTCGCCAAGCCCGGCATTGGTTCGACCATTTGATTTGAATTCACCATGTTTTTCAAATCAAGGTTAAAAAACACGTGAAAACCACTAAAAGATACCGAGCCAAGCTCGGCATTGGTTCGACCAATTGATTTGAATTCACCATGTTTTTCAAATCAAGGTTAAAAAACACGTGCAAACCACTAAAAGATACC
>NZ_JBODQE010000010.1:0-95779 GCF_050617915.1 Flagellimonas flava | reverse complement strand
GATTCCCGAAAAAAATACTTTCCCAGTATATCCTAGAAATATTATTCATTCCTGTCCCATATTGTATATAGGTGCCTTAATCCAATTACTTGTAACCGACTACATTCGTTTACAAACGAAAACAAACGATTAATAACCGCCTCTTGTTTTTTTACACCCCTAAGTTTGCCTTGTCGATGCCATAGAGCTAGATAGTATTAACTGTTTAACACGTAAAATTTAAATCATGAATTCACTAAAAAACAAAGTACAGTTGATTGGAAACTTAGGAAATGACCCAGAAATCGTATTGATGGAAAGCGGTAGCAAATTGGCCAAATTTTCCTTGGCCACCAATGAGACCTACAAAAATTCGGAAGGAGAAAAAGTCACCGATACGCAATGGCACAATATTGTGGCCTGGGGCAAGACCGCGGAAATTGCCGAGAGCTACTTGGAAAAAGGCAAGGAGGTAATGATTGAGGGCAAGCTGGTACACCGCAGCTATGAGACCAAAGAGGGTGAAAAACGATATATTACCGAGGTGAAATGCAATGAGTTATTGATGCTAGGTAAATAAACGTCATATACGGATAATCGAGAAAAGGGGGCAGATCGCCCCCTTTCTTTGTTTTTGCCCCATTTTAACAATAACTTAAAGATAGACTGCGTAACAATGGGGGTGGTTGTACGTCTAATACAACAGATGAAGGAGCTATGAAAACTGTCAGATTCTTAATGGTGATTTTTGCTTGTGGCTTGGCTTTTCCGGCTTGGGCTCAAGTGGATGCGCGCGTACAGGGACTACGGTTTTACGAGCAGTTGGCACAGCGGGATACGAAGTATGAAATTGAACTTTATTCATTGGACAGTCAAGATCAGATGGATTATTGGATAGATCAAGGAAACTTTGAAAGACAATTGGGCAAAGTCAATTTTCCAGCTTACTTGGCCTACATGAAAGGAAAGAAAGAAGCCTATCAAACACATTTGGCCGAATGTGATACGCAGTGCGAAAACAGTGAACTGTTCTTCCAAAAAGCCAAGGATTATTTATCGGTATCAGATGATGATTTTTGGAAAGGAATGAAAAGGGAAGAAATGGTGCACAATCAACCCAAGAAAAAGAAACTAAAATAAAAAAACCGCCTATTGGCGGTTTTTTTATGCTACTTTTTTCAGTAGGTCAAAACATGGGCAACGCTTGCAGCGTTTGCTTTCTCCCTTTTTATACTTTTTACAGCACTTGGTCTTGCAATTGGTTACCGGCAATTCCCGTAACCTGGCCTTATGCTTTTTAGTTAATTCCTTTTTCTTTTTTCCCATCATCCGGAATAGATGGGCCAAAAATAACTATTTTAAATTAATCTAAATAAAGAAATTATCAACATTTATTCCCCAGCAGTGTCCGAGGCGGCACTTTCCACGGTGAGCTGCTGTATATCCCTATCAAAAAGATATAGACCGCCCTTGTCGTTTCCAATTAGGTTTA
The DNA here is from genome assembly GCF_050617915.1 of Flagellimonas flava. Classification (GTDB taxonomy): domain Bacteria; phylum Bacteroidota; class Bacteroidia; order Flavobacteriales; family Flavobacteriaceae; genus Flagellimonas; species Flagellimonas flava_A. The sequence goes on along the minus strand of NZ_JBODQE010000010.1, from coordinate 94,308 downwards.
TCTTGTCCAAGACGGTCCTTGCCAAAGCTTCTTCCTCCAATTGTTCCGCCACATACCACTGTAAAAAGTTATGGGTGGCATAATCTTTTTCCTGTAGGGTAACATGTACCAGTTCATTGATACTCTTGGAGACAAAAATTTCGTGATCGTATAGTTCTTGGAACATTTCCTGAAGGGTGCCAAATTCGGTTTTAGGTGCTTTTAAGGCAGAAATATGGGCATGCCCCCCGCGTTCATTTACGTATTTGACCAGTTTGAGCATGTGCATACGCTCTTCATCCGAGTGTCCGTACATGAATCCTGCAACACCCTCCATGCCTTGTACCTCGGCCCAGCAGGCCATGGATAAATAGACTTGGGAAGATTCAGCTTCTATACGTATTTGCTCATTTAGTGCTTTTTCTAATTTTTTGGATAGCATGTGTCTTAATTTTATCGAACATAAAAGTACAAAACCAAGTGGGTTTTCTGTCAGAAGCGAGCCGAAACACCCATGGTACCTGGCCCAAAATTTAGATTCCAGCTTATTTTTTTGGCTTGTGCATTGTACTTTTCGTTGTATTTGGAATCCAAGTAACGATCTATGGATTCCACGATAAAAATACTGAGGACGGTACTGAAGGCCACATCGGAAACCCAATGGAAATCATCCATGATGCGCACAAATCCAGGAATAAAACCAACAGTATACAATCCGGCCTTGATCCAGGGGCTTTTAAACTGTTTGGCGATGGCATAGGCGTTGGAAAAAGCCAACATGGCATGGCCAGATGGGAAGGAATCGTAATTGAAGACTCGGTCCAGGTGCAAAGGATCAAAGGTGCCGGAACTAGCTCCACTTCGGGGTCTTGCCCGACCCACGATACGCTTGCTCACCTGCTGCAAGAACCCACCCGCCGTGGCCGTTGAAATTAGAAGTACCCCGGTACGTCTCAATTTTTCGTTTTTGGTGAAAAGGCCAGCCAAATAGACTCCTCCAGTGAGCATATAGTTGTTATTGGGGTTGCCATACTGATGGCCGTAATCCGTTATAAACCCGGGTACATCCTCACTAAAGCCATTGGTCCAGTTGTTTAGCTCGTCATCAACCAAAAATAATGCAGCTGTTCCCGCCGCTAAATAACCAAAGTTGGCCCAGTCATCTCCCTCCCAGTGAAATGGTCGCGAATAGGAATAACCGATTCCGCCGAACACATTGCCCATATCATAGGTGAAGTTTTTCCAATTATTTTCTTTTTGGGATTGAATCTGCCCGAAGGATTGATAATGGCTGCCAACTAGTAGCAGAAAACAAAAAAAGATACGTTTCATAGGGATAAGCGTTGAGGTTAGTGACTAAAAGTTAACTAATATTTCCGAAAAGGGCTTTTTTTCAATTTATTGGGACTTGTGCAATGCCAGCTGAATGCGCTTACGGGCCTCGTCTACCTCCAGTACTCTCACCACTACTTGTTGATGGAGACTCACATGTTCGTTTACATCCTTGACAAAGGTATCTGCCAAGTTGGAAATATGGATTAGTCCACTTTCCTTGATACCGATGTCTACAAAGCAGCCAAAATTGGTGATGTTATTGACAATGCCGGGAAGCAATTGGTCTTGGCGTAAATCCGTGATTTGCTTAATATTTTGATCAAAAGTAAACACCTTGGCCTTTTCCCGTCGGTCCAATCCAGGTTTTTCCAGTTCCTGAAGAATATCTTCCAAAGTGGGCATTCCTATAGTTTCAGTGCAATAGCGTTGAAGGTTTATTTGTTGCAATATGGAAGTGTTACTTACGATCTCCTGTAGAGCTACGCCATGATCTTGTGCCATTTGCTCAACAATAGGATAGCTTTCCGGATGGACAGCAGAGTCGTCCAAAGGATTATCACCTTCTTTAACGCGAAGGAATCCTGCTCCTTGTTCAAAGGCCTTTCCACCAAGGCGAGGAACCTTTTTAATCTCTTTTCGGCTTTTGAATCCCCCATGATCATTGCGGTAGGCCACAATGTTTTCCGCAAGTTTGGGCCCTATTCCCGAAACATAACCCAGCAGCGAAACACTAGCTGTATTGATGTTCACTCCAACCGCGTTTACACAGCTTTCCACAACGGCGTCCAAGGAGGACTTAAGTTTGGTTTGATCCACATCATGTTGATACTGCCCAACTCCAATGGACTTTGCATCAATTTTCACCAATTCAGCCAAGGGATCGGCCAATCGCCTACCGATGGATACGGCCCCGCGTACGGTCACGTCATAATTGGGAAATTCCTCCCTCGCTATTTTGGAGGCCGAATAGATGGTAGCCCCTGCTTCGCTGACTACAAAGACTTCTATGGGGTTCTTGAAGGAAATCCGTTTTACCAAACGCTCCGTTTCCCTTGAAGCTGTTCCATTGCCAATGGCTATGGCTTCAATTTTATAGGCATCCACCAGTGAGCTGATTTTTTTTATGGCTCCTGAACTATCATTTTGTGGAGCGTGGGGATAAATGGTCTCGTTGTGTTTCAATGCGCCCCTGGCGTCCAAGCAGACTACTTTGCAACCCGTACGGAATCCTGGGTCAATGGCCAATATCCGTTTTTCACCCAAAGGCGCCCCCAGGAGCAGTTGCTTTAGGTTTTTTGAAAATACTTTGATGGCTGCATCATCTGCTTTGTCCTTGGCATGCTTTAACAATTCATTGCTGAGGGAAGGGAAGAGCAACCGTTTGTAGGCGTCCGCAATGGCCAATTCAATTTGGGTTGAGCAAGCGTTGTGGGATTTGATGATCCTACGTTCCATGTTTTGTATTGCCCGTTCGTCATCAATTTCAATTTTAATACGGATAAAACCTTCCTTTTCAGCTCTTTGGATGGCTAAAAAACGATGGGAGGGACAACGGGACAAAGATTCACTCCAATCAAAATAGTCCCGAAATTTTTGTACCTTTTCATCTTCTTTTTTGGTCTTTACCACTTTAGTGGTAATCAAGGCATGGCGTTCCAATTGATTTCGCAATTGGTTACGGACATCGGTGCGTTCATTGATCCATTCGGCAATAATATGACGAGCGCCTTCCAAAGCCTCATCTTCGTTTTGCACTTGATCGCTGACATATTGGGCGGCAATATATTCAATTTCATCGGTGCGTTGCGCCATGATGATTTTGGCCAAAGGCTCCAATCCATTTTTACGGGCGGTCTCTGCTTTGGTCTTTTTGCTCTTTTTGAATGGAAGATATAAATCCTCCAAACTGGTAAGATCAGCGCAATTCTGAAACTTGGACTGGAGGTCCTGAGTAAGTAATCCCTGCTCCTCAACTACCTTTATAATGGCAGCTTTTCTTTTTTCCAAAGCCTCAAAGGCCGTTTTGTATTGCACTATGGAGCCAATCTGGACTTCGTCCAGATTTCCAGTACGCTCTTTGCGATATCTAGCAATAAAGGGAATGGTGCAGTCTTCATTTAAAAGCGCAATGGTATTGGCCACGCTTTTTTCTGAAAGCTGGGTATGGTGTTTTACATAGGGAATTAGCTGTGTCAAGAATACTAGTTTTCAAATTTAGAAAGCGTATAGCGCTTATCATCTTTACTATAATTGCTGTGAACGTAATAATCTTTGAATTTAAACAAGGTCACTAGTCTAATATTGGATAATCCTTCCTCATACTCTTCTATCTTGTCAAACAAGTTCACAAATGGGCCAGTTTCCACGTGATTCAAAGTGGATGCATCAAATACCGACTTAATATATGTTGCCCTTGTTGAGGCGTAAGCATTGTAGGCAAAGAAGGTTGGGCTGACCGAGAAGGTCATGGCTCCAAAGCTGCCAACCGGTATCCCTGCCATGGGCATCATCATCCCTCCGGCAGCAATAGTGGTTACCCCACCCATTTTTATGTTTAGCTTGCCATCTTTTTCATTTGCGGCGATACCAACCCTTTGTGAGTTGGTCACTTTTCTGAGGTATTGTTTTGTTTTTTCCAGTTCTCTTGTGTTTGAGGAATAAGCGCTTCCCTCTTGATAGATTGGTGAGTTTTTAAACGGGATTTCCTTGTCGCTGGTTATCGAGTATTTTTTAAGCTCTGCCCTTGTCGACATATCGTAGATATAAAAATCGAGCATTCTAGTGGAGGAGATCACTTGTAACAGTTTACCATTATTAATAAAAGAATTGGATTTGACATATTCCATGTTCCCGAAGGCGAAGCTGGGTATGGGAAAATAGTCCAGGCTGGAACTTTCGTTATCAAGATTAAGATTCAAAAGTCTTGTGGCACTCTTTCGATGATTTAGACTAATGGTCAGCTTATTTCCAGAAGGATAAAGTTTGATAAGCTTGGAAGCTTGATCAATGGACGAGGGAAGATCTGTATCAATAATGGCGTTTCCATGGACATTTAGGATGGAACCTAACACAACAGGTTGATCCTCGAAATTAAAAAAACGCTCTCCTGAAAAGTCATAGGTTGAGGTGGTGACCTCATTTTTATTGAACGTATATCTTTTTATGATGGAGGTGTTTTTTTTAAAACTAAAAATGTTGAGTTTCTTGTCGTGATTTAAAAGGGCAAAGATTTTTTCCTTTTTCATCGGCAATTCAAACTTCTCAATTTGTAGTTGTTGTTCTTTATCCAGGGAGAAGGCACAAAACTTGTTCTTTGCTGCATTGGTAAAATAAAGGCTCACCACATTGTCTTCAGAGACTGAATATCCTTGTAAATGTGAATAGGGGCGATCAGGTTTGGGATAGTCCTTTTTATGAATGGAATCAAAAACTGAGTTAAAGATCAGATGCTTTAGGGATAGATTGTCCAAAAAGAAATAGTGGATGTTTTCATCATTGTCGGTAATTGAAGTTACTTCCGAACCGTTACCTGTTTTAAGATCAATGCTGATGGATTTTAAGTGCTCCTGGCAAATTGCAGGAGTAGAAACTATTGATACAAATAGTATCAAAAGCAAAATGTTGAGGTTGTTAAAAGTCATTATAGGAAATATTTGGAATGCGACATTAATTAATTGAGTTACATTTTGGACATTATCTTAACCTGTTTTGACAAACGCAAATTTGTCCTTTTGGTTTTCTGGGTGCCAAATTGATCAATTTGGTCAATTTTTCAACCTTGATAACAGTGCTCATTCTCATATCCAACTTGGTAAAATTGTCAATGGAGATTTTTTCGATTTGGGATTGTTCCGTCCAAAGAACCACTGTTGCATCGCTATAATTAACAACAGACGGGGAGTTATTCGTTTCATGCATAAGAATGTATACTGATCAAGCAAAGATTAAAAGTAGATTTCTTGGGCTAAGCGATAGGTGTTGGCATGCGATTCCACTATAGTCTTAATATTTGGGGTATAACCGCCTCCCATACTACATTGAACGGGAATTTTTGCATCAAAACAGGATTGTAAAACAAAACGATCCCTTTCCCTACAACCTATCTGGGTCATTCCCAGGGTGCCCAACTTATCTGATTCCAGAATATCTACTCCGCTAAGATAAAAAATGAAATCGGGCTGTAGCTGTTGCATCAGCTCGGGCAATGTTGTCTTGAGTATGTCCAAATATTCCTTGTCCTTGATGCCCTTTTCCAAAGGGATATCCAAATCTGAAACTTCCTTTTTGAAGGGATAGTTGCCCTGACCGTGCATGGAAAAAGTAAAAACTCGATCCTCATCCTTAAAAATTTCTGCGGTACCGTTGCCTTGATGCACATCCAAATCCACAATCAGTATTTTTGCCGCCAAACCTTTTTCCAGAAGATATCTCGCCCCTATGGCTTGGTCATTGAGCATGCAAAAAGCTTCCCCATGGCCAGTGTATGCATGATGCGTACCCCCTGCAATGTTCATGGCAATTCCATTGTCCATTGCAAAACGACAACCTTTGATGGTACCTTGGGCTATGATTTGTTCCCGCTCTACCAATTCCTTGCTCAATGGAAACCCAATTTTTCTAATTTCACTGGGCTTTAACCTGAGGTTGACCAAATTTTGGTAATAGCTGGCATCGTGTGTCAATAATAGATCTTCTTCCTTGGGAAAACCCGGTTCAAAGAAATTCTCGGTGGTACAGGTGCCTTCATGCAGTAATTGCTGGGGCAACAGCTCATACTTGATCATGGGGAAGCGATGACCCTCAGGTAATGGATGTTTGTAAATGGGATGGTATGCTATTTTAAGCATTAGCTGATGCTTTCCCCATTTCCAACACCATCTTCATCTGGATTAAGAAATACGAGTTTGCCCTCTTGGTTTTCTGTCATCAGAATCATGCCCTCGCTTTCCACACCACGTAATTTTCTGGGTGCCAGGTTGACCAATACAGTCACTTTTTTACCTACAATTTCTTCCGCAGAAAAGCTTTCCGCAATTCCAGAGACAATGGTTCGAGTGTCCAGTCCTGTGTCTACCTTTAGAACCAAAAGCTTATTGGCCTTGGGCATTTTTTCCGCCTCCACGATAGTGCCCACCCTCATATCCAATTTGGTAAAGTCGTCAAAGGTGATGGTCTCTTTTTGGGGTGTAAGTTCTTTATCCATTTGTTCATTGGATTTTTTGGTGGCTTCCAGTTTGGCCAATTGTGCATCAATCTCTTTGTCTTCCACTTTGCGAAAGAGCAATTCGCTTTTATTGATTTGGTGACCTGATGGGAGTAAGGTGTCCTGATTGTCCACACTTTTCCAAGAGGTCTCTCCAGCTCCTTCGACTTCGCTCAGGACAGGGCTCGACCTGACATTCAGAATACTTTTAAGCTTTGCGGAGGTGAAGGGCAAAAAGGGTTCACTGAGAATGGCCAGACCCGTAGCAATTTGAAGGGCCACAAACATGATGGTTTTTACGCGTTCCTCATCCGTTTTAATTAGTTTCCAAGGTTCTTCGTCTGCCAAGTATTTGTTCCCCAAACGTGCCAGGTTCATCAATTCTTGACTGGCTTCCCTAAAGCGGTATCGGTCTATGGAATCTGTAATTGTTTTTGGAAAACTTCTTAGGGATTCCAAGGTCTGTTTATCAATCTCCAACAGTTCTGATGGATCAGGAACCACTCCGTTGTAGTATTTATGGGTAAGCACCGTGACGCGGTTGACAAAGTTTCCAAAAATGGCAACCAGTTCGTTGTTATTTCGAGCCTGAAAATCCTTCCAAGTGAAATCGTTGTCCTTAGTTTCCGGTGCATTGGCAGTCAATGCGTAGCGAAGCACATCTTGCATGTTCGGGAATTCTTCTAAATATTCATGCAGCCATACGGCCCAATTTTTAGAAGTGGATAGCTTATTGCCCTCCAGATTTAGAAACTCATTGGCAGGCACATTTTCAGGCAACACAAAATCCCCATGTGCCTTAAGCATGCTTGGGAAAATGATACAGTGAAAAACAATATTGTCCTTGCCAATAAAATGAAGCAATTTGGTATTCTTGTCTTTCCAATAGGGTTCCCAATCCTTCCCTTCGCGTTCAGCCCATTCCTTGGTAGAGGAAATGTAACCAATGGGAGCATCGAACCAGACGTATAAAACCTTGCCTTCCCCACCTTCAACGGGAACGGGAATCCCCCAGTCCAAATCACGGGTTACAGCTCGGGGTTTTAAGCCATCATCAATCCAAGATTTGCATTGTCCATAAACGTTGGGTTTCCAGTCACTTTTATGGTCTTCCAAAATCCATTGTTTCAGGAAGTCTTCATATCTGTCCAAAGGTAGAAACCAATGTTTGGTTTTCTTCAATGTTGGAACCCCACCAGTTATGGTTGATTTGGGGTTGATTAAATCCGTTGCGTTCAAGGAAGAGCCACAGTTTTCGCATTGATCACCATAAGCTTCGGTGTTGCCGCACACAGGACAGGTTCCGGTTACAAAACGATCCGCCAAAAACTGGTTCGCCTCCTCGTCATACAACTGCTCAGTGACCTCTTCTATAAAATCCCCTTGATTGTGCAGTTTCTCAAAAAAATCAGAAGCAGTCCTGTGATGAACTTCAGCAGAGGTACGGGAATAATTATCAAAGGAAATCCCAAAATCCAAAAAGGACTTTTTGATGATTCCGTGGTATTTGTCTATAATCTCCTTGGGCGAAACCCCTTCCTTTTTGGCCTTCATGGGAATAGCCACTCCATGTTCATCACTACCACAAATAAAAGCTACGTCATGTCCTTGCAACCTAAGATAGCGGGAATAAATATCCGCAGGCACATAGACTCCTGCCAAGTGCCCAATATGGATAGGGCCATTGGTATAGGGTAAGGCTGCGGTAATGGTATATCTTGAGGGTGTTCCTTCGTTCGGCATTCAAAAATTCAATTAAGCCCCAAAAATACTGATTTAGGAAAAGATGCAATAGGATTGCCGTAAAAAAGGAAACCTCCGAATTGTGCAACCTAATTGGGGTGAGGGTTACACTATCGGAGGATTCTGGAAATTAAATGTTACAACCGGTCTTACATGATCATTACAGACTTACTTAATTTTTCTTCACCTACCCTAATTTGGTAAATGTATTTTCCTGTGGCCAGACTATCGCGCATACGCTCTCGGATGTTGATTTCGGCAGAACCTTCCAACATCATTTCATTGAAAACTGTTCCCACGTTTTGACCTAGGATGTTGTACAACTGAATATCCACGTGTGCGGCAACAGGCATTTCCAAATGGATATGCGGTGTGCGGTCTGTTGGATAATACGGTTTGTGTACAATTCGGGCCAATGCGTCTGGATCTGGATCCGAACCATCTGGGCTTGGAGGAGTATCCGGAAGCGTTGGCGGGTCATCATTGTAAACAATGTCGGGGAAATCAACCCCACTACAATTGAACCCAAGGTTAATCGGGTTATATGGGTGATCCAACAAATGTTGTTCCACCAATGGAATGGGGACACAGAGCCATTCTGCCAAAACAGTGGCGTATAAATCCCTAAAATCCATGGTGTATTCCAAATTACCTCGGCTATTTGGGCTATCCAAAGCTGGATGGTCTCCCACAAAGGCACTTCCATTTAATCCTGAACCAAAGAAAAGGGTTGGGGCTGCCTTACCGTGGTCGGTTCCGTTGGAACCATTTTCAAAGATCCTACGACCAAATTCTGAGAAGGTCATACTCAGTACCTTGTCGTCCTGCTGGGTAAAGGCCAAATCCTCATAAAAATTGTTGACGGCTATGGAAAGGTTCGTCATCAATCGCTCATGGGCCAAAGGCTGGTTACCATGGGTATCAAAACCTCCCATGGAGATCATATACACCTTAGTTCCCAAATTTCCTTTGATCAATCGGGCCAATAATGCCAATTGTCTGGCAAAACCGTTGTCCTGATATTCAACCTGATTCTGACCTCTTTCGTAGGCTTCATGAATCTTACCTGCGTATTCGTAGGTAGTGTTGGCCACACCTCTAAGGAACCTTAACTGATCCCCGTACATACAGTCACCAAAGGGAGCAGTTTCCAAATCGTAGAACAAACCAGTTTCTGCAATTTCTTCCAACTGATCAATGTTGTTGGTCACAAAAGCATAGTTGGTCTCTTCTCCCTGGAACACTAAATTGGACAAGTTTCCAATTTGAATTGCAGCGGGAGCTGGAGGCGGATCAATCAGATAGTTGGGATAACATTCCTCAAAATGCCTACCCATCCAACCCGTATTCAATCCGGAGAATCCGGTGGTGGTCAAATCGGTGTTGGCATAAATGTCGGAACCTGTAAAATGGGACAGACTTTGATTTTCGTAACCCACGCCGTGAACGGCCTTGAACTGGCCGTCGCCCCACATGGGTTCCAGTGAGTTCATGTAGGTGGGTACACCAAAGTCATCGGTAAGTTTTAGGACCTTACTTTCTGGGATGTAAATGTTAGGTCTTGCGTTAGCATAAGTATCATATTGTTGGATGGGAATAACCGTACTCAGTCCATCATTACCTCCAGACAATCTTATTAAAATTAAGATGTTGTCGGTTTCTGCATCAGCAATGGCTGATGTAAATGGAGAAGGTGCAGAAGCGGATACGAGGTTACTTCCCAAAAACATGGATCCTGAACCGGCAATACCCAAAGCTTGGATAAAGGAACGCCTGCTCCATGTTTTGTGTTCTTGATCATGGCCATCATGTTCCAGGCCTTTATAAGGTGATGTATCGTGATTGTGATGATTATCGCACATGGGGTAGGGGTTATTTTAGTTGAAATTCGGGTTCTCTTGACAAATGTCTTAACAGGAGGTATACCTGAGATGGGGCAGAAGGCCATACGGCCAATGTCCAACTAGGGGTGGCTCCACCTTCATAATAGGTTTCATCCACATCGCTCCTAAAGGCAATGAGAGCTTTCTCATATTCACCATCGGTAAGCAATCCTTTGGGCAACAGTTTGTCAATAATGGGCCTGGCAATAACATCTGGGTTATTGCTGGTTAACCCATCATTACCAGTCAGCGCCAAGGCAAAATCCCGGAATTGTTCTGGATTGTCCTGGAAGAATCGCTCCAAGAAAACCTCGGTGGTCAACCAACGGCCAATAATAAAGTTGGTGTTGATCCACTGCCTGTCACGCTGCCATCCGGCAACATCAAAGGGATCAAACATGGTTTGACCAATCAAACCAGCTGCATCAACAATATTGATTACCGTACTGTCGTCATAGGTAAATCCTGTTTCTTTGACCAAGTGCATGTAAAGGTCAAACGGACTTTTGATGATGACCCCTATCGCATCTTCATCAAAAAAGTGCTGACTTTTGAACAATTGTCTGAGCACTGGGGCTATTTCAAAATTGTTGGCGGTAAATGTGGCTGCCATACCATTAATAATGGCTTGGGCATTACCCGCATCGTCATCCGAATCTGGATGGACAAAGAACTCATATAACTTTTTACAGATAAACCAGGCAATTTCGTTGGGTCTTTCAGTAAATAGAATGTTGATGACATCATCATAATTCCAATTACCTGTCTGACCAAAAATGGTTTTATTCTCTGTATTAAATTCGGCGGGATCAAAAGTCACCTGGGTACATCCTTCCTCACCGTCATTGGTATATCCGGAAATAGCTTTGGAGGTTTCAATGATATCCTCTTCCGTGTAGTTATTTCCCTCCCCTAGGGTAAACAACTCGTAGAGTTCCCTTGCATAGTTTTCGTTGGGGTTGTTACCTCTGTTGCGTACACCATCGAGGTAATACAGCATGGCTGAGGTAAGTCCAATTTCGCTCACGAATGTCCTAAAGTTACCTAGGGCATTTCGTTGTAAATTTTCTATATAATAATATAGGAAGGAATTACAGTTGTAAACGTCAATCTCCGTGACAAAGTGATTGTGCCAAAAGAAACTGAGTCTATCCCTGAGATTGTTGTCCAACATCGCGTTTCCATACGCGGTGGCAAATTCTTCCCGCTGCGCCCTTCGCATTTGACCAGCAAGATCATCATCCTCCGGATAGTCGGCATTGGTCCAGTCTGCCCAAGTGGGCGGAGCTATTGGTGGCATGGCCAATGCTTGATCCACCAAGGTGTCTACCAGAGCGTCTGCAGTTTGGCCAACAGCAGCGTTGATCGTTTGCACCGAGGCGCTAAATCCCAGTCTTCGGTACAAATGGGCCGCACGTAACTCATCCAATGGAGTAGTGTACGGCGCCAAAGTTGAGGAATTACAATTGATAAAGTACTCCATAGCAATGTTCGGCGTTAAATAGGTCCATAGTTTTTGGGGCAACTATATGTTTAGCTAACGTTGGGTGTGGTTCAGTTGAGCCAACAAATTACAATCTAAACGCAGTTTTCACCGTGAACTGCCAAATTTTTCGATGAACTGCACATATTTTTTAATATTTTTCAAAATTGATGGCAAAACACAATGAATTTGGGAGGCGTGGAGAGCAGTTGGCCGTGGATTATTTGCTTGATCAGGGCTATGAGATTTGCGAAAAAAACTATCGGTATCTGAAGGCTGAGGTTGATATCATTGCCAAAAAGGATGATTTTCTAATTATTGTTGAAGTGAAATCCAGAACGGAAAGTTTTGTTGAAGAAATTTCCCAAACACTTAGTAGAAAAAAGATTGCTTTGTTGACAATGGCCGCGGATTACTATGTTCAGAAAAATGACATAAAAGAGGAGGTTAGATTCGATTTGATCACCATAATCCAAAAAAAAGGGGGTATTAATTTAAAACATGTTAAAAATGCTTTCTATTTTTTCTAACCATTTGTTTTATTTATAACAATATGTTAGTTTTGTCTTAAACCAGGCAAAATGAAAACCATCTCCGCAGTAGTCGAGCACTACATCAAAAAAAAGCCCTTTTTACAAAGTGCCTTGGCACAGGGTATTATCAATCTAACTTCTTTATCACGACAAATTAAACCCGAAATATCTGATGCCCTTGGCAAGGATGTAAAGGATGGAGCCATAGTCATGGCACTAAAACGTCTGTCTGACGATTTGGAGTTTAGGGCCACGCACCGTATTGTAAAAGTGCTTAAAAATATTGGCGAGATTACGGTTAGGTCGTCACTGACGGATTATACTTTTCTGGCTTCTGAAACTATTCTTGGACAGCAGGCCAAACTCTTGGAAGAGGTCCATGCCAACCAGGATGTTTTTTATACATCTTCCAGGGGAGTGAACGAGATCAATATTGTAATCAGCAGCCTTATGGATGGCGTCGTTGAAAAATACTTCAAGCACGAACGCTGCACCCAAAAGGCAGAGAACTTATCCTCCATCACCGTCAAACTTCCAGCTGAGAACGTTTCGGTCCCCGGAATCTACTATTTCATTTTCCAGCGTTTGGCATGGGAGGGGATTGTCCTTTACGAAGTAATTTCCACAACCAACGAGTTTACCATTTTGGTCAATGAGGATCAAGTGGATGTGGCCTTTAAAACCATCAAGGACCTTAAGAGTCTGTAGGGCTATTTTTCCACCACTAGATACTCAACCCAACGAAGCGCGCTGGCCACCAACCCTTTTCGGTTTTTGGCCTTGCTTTTGAACTGTTCCATGAGTTCGGGTTCTAACTTGCGACCGTCCACCATCACCCATTTCGGATTTTTTAGGACTGTCAGATTGTCCAACGGATTTTGGTCGGTGAGTATGAGGTTGGCCTTTTTGCCTTCTTCAATGGTTCCAATGCCATGCAGTTTCTCATGTACTTTGGAGGGGTTTATGGTGGCTGTCTTCAAGGCACCATAGTTGGTCATTCCTGCCTCCAAATAAAAAGCCAGCTCCTCATGGATGGAAAATCCTGGTGCTGTTATGCCAATCCCAGCGTCGGTACCACTAACAATATTGACACCTATTCGGTTAAGCTCATTTACAATGTGTAAATGAAAATCATGCTGTTCTTGTATGCGTTCAACAATACCTGGATCGGTCTCTTTTTCCGATGTCCATCGTTCCAGTTGTGCTTCACTATCCACCTTCTTTACCAAAGGATTGATATAAGCCACTTGCTCCGAATCCAAAACATCATCATCCTGTAGCATCTCCAGAATTTTGGAATATCCGGTAAGAGTCGGACTTAATGTTTGCCGACCTGCCCCGTATTGCGCAATCACACTTTTTAGAATGGTAGTGTCCAATTTATAGGACAATGCTTGTTGAACAATATCCTCGGCATGCTCCACTGTGGCTATTTGCGGTTGGAAATTGTTGCCATAAGGCACCTCAAAACTGGGATGCACCACAACCTCCATTTGGGAAGCTTCCGCCTGCTCCAGAACTGCATTGAAAATATTCAAGGGCATTCCGGCATAGGTCTTAATGCAATCGTACCCCTTGGCTTTGTGTTCCCTTACCAATTCCCTGGCCATTTGCTCATCGAGAACTTGTATTTTTTCATCCCCTGGATCATAGGGGCCTGTTAAGATGGGCCCCGAAGTGAAAAGTTGGGGCGATACAATTTTGCCTTCAGCTATATCCTCCTTAATTCGCAAGTGCATGGGAAAGCCCCTTAAGTTCCTAACGGTGGTTACTCCATTGGCCAGGTAAACCCCTAAATCATATCGGTCCCATATATGCACATGCATGTCCACCAATCCGGGGGACAGAAATCCGTTTGCTGCATCAATTTCATTCAATCCACCGGATGGGATTTGGTCGGCTATCCGTTTAATTCGCCCGCTTTCTACAAGCACACTTTTACCCTTCAACACGGTGTCCTTAGTCATCGGAACCACATTGACATTTTTGATCAGATAGCTATTGGTTTCCAAATCTGGATGTGCGCTTATCTTGAGATACGAAGTCCTACGACTATCAACGAATAGGGAAATCAGGATAAACCCTATAAACAGGATCAAAACAATACCTATTCCCTTGAGCAGTTTTTTGAGTAGCTTCATTGGATTCTGCAATTTGGCCTCAAAAATAAATGATTTAGGATTCAAGGAGCAAATTGAAAGTGCGTTGTAAACTAAATTCTTGGTTCTCCCGTTTTTAGGAAAGACACTTCTGGAAGTATGGGCAAAAAAAGGATTCTTTTCGGTTTGTTGACCCTCTTGGTCATCTACCTCTGTTATCTTGCCTACATTTTTATACTTTCCCCCAAGACCAACCTACAGTCCATTTATTTGATTCCCAGGGATGCCGTATTCGTCATTGAATCTGACAAACCGGTTGAGAGTTGGGCCAAGGTCAGTGAAAGTAAAACGTGGAGACATCTTCAAAAGAACGATTACTTTGCCCAGCTTACGGAGAACATCCAAAAAGTAGATACGGTTTTCAATGACAACCATAGGTTGTTTGAGTTTTTTGATGGGAGATCCCTTTTTATTTCCATTCACATGATCAGCAAAAAGGACTATGGCATTTTTTATGTGTTGGACCTGAAGCGAATTGCCAAACTCAAACTGCTGAAGACCTACCTAAACACCTTGCTCAATGAAAACTATACCATGAGCAAGCGGGTATACCATGACCATGAGATCTTGGAGATATATGATCGCAAGAACAAGGAGACCATGTATCTGTCCTTTATCAAGAACCAATTGGTGGCCTCGTATACCCATACTTTGGTAGAGGCTTCCATAGATCAATACCAAGAACCGTTTCTGGGACGCAATCTGGACTTTTTGGAGGTCAACACAAGGGTGGGTTATGAGGACCTTTTTCGTTTGTACCTGCAATATGATTTTTTGGATGACTACTACGGACGGTTCTCGGATGAGAACAATGATTGGATCGCGCGGGCCAGTAAGAATCTACTGTTTTCTGGCTTCCATTTTGATTTAGACACAGGAGGAACCATAACTGCAAACGGCTTCACCAACATAAGTCCTACCCATTTAAACTATTTGACTGCCCTGCAACAATCCGGAACCGCGGAGCGAACGATACCCAACATCGCACCTAAAAGAACAGCACTTTACATCAGTTATGGCTTTGACAGTTTTGGCAAATTCTACAAAAATTTTGAAGCCGTTCAGCAAGATGATCCCGAACAGTTTGAGTCCTATAGGGAAGGGATTCAAAAAGTGGAAAAGTTCCTGAAAATTGATGTTAAGGAAAACTTTGTAAGTTGGATTGGGGAGGAAATCGCCCTGCTTCAGATCAAATCAAGAATTTCAGAGGTAGAAAATGAAATGGCTTTGGTGCTGAAAACAACGGACGCAGAAATGGCCAAAACCCATTTGGATTTTGTGCTCAAACAGATCAAAAAGAAGACCCCCGTAAAATTCAAGACCATCGAATACAAAGGTCATGAGATAAATTTTCTGTCCATTAAGGGATTCTTCAAGATTTTATTAGGGAATAGATTCAAGGAATTTGATAAACCCTATTTCGTCCAGGTGGATGACTATGTGGTCTTTAGCAACAGCCCCAACACCTTAAAGGTATTGATAGATGATTTTAAGGATGGGAGTACGTTGAACAACTCGGAGGAATTCCAAAAATTCAATAAAAAGTTTGAGAGTGCTTCCAGTTTGTTTATCTATAGCGATGTCTCACTGCTTTATGAGAATATGAAGATCATGGCAGATGCCAATACCAAAAACAGTCTGCGCAAAAACAAGAATTTCATTCTGTGTTTTCCAAAAGCAGGATTCCAACTAACGCCAGAAGACGATCTCTTTGAAAGCAGGTTGGTGGTCGATTATCAAGATATTGAAGCACTTCCAAAAACCGAAAAACCCAAACCCAAGATTCAAATCCCAGTTGATCAGAAAATCACCGAAGCGGTCTTCGATTTAAAACCCATATATCCTTCCGATCTAAACGCAAAAACCTTCTCCAAAACATATAGCAACGGTCAAATTAGGTTTGAAGTGGACCTTAAGGACGGATTGAAACATGGGCAATACAAGGCGTTTTATTCCAACGGAACGGAAAAAATCACGGGCAGGTTTAGAAAGGACCAGCAGGTGGGCACTTGGAAGTATTTTGGAAAGGATGGCGAACTACTGCTAAAAAAGCGCTTTTAATTTCTTCCGCTGGACTTCTGGATTAGCATTGCATTCACTAACTTGATTTCCCAAAATCGACTAGTGAAGATGAAAAGAACATTTACCTTACTGACCGCCCTTCTTTTAGTTTTATCGTTTACCTCCCATGGACAGGAAATTTATTTTCCTGATCGTAATGCAATTTGGAAAGGAGCAACAGAAAATCAGTTTAAAATTGATCAGGCAAAATTGAAGACCGCGGTTGAGTTTGCAGAAAACAACGAATACTCAGGTTCCAGAGATTTAAAACAAGCCATTCTTAAGGGCTTTGAAAGGGAACCTTTCCATGATATTTTGGGCCCGACCAAGGAGCGGGGTGGCCCTGCGGGAATGATCTTAAAAGATGGATATCTGTTGGCGGCTTGGGGAGATACCAAGCGTGTGGACATGACCTTTAGCGTTACCAAGAGTTTTTTGTCTACCATGGCAGGTTTGGCAGTGGATCAAGGATTGATTTCGAAGGTCACCGATAAGGTGGAGCAGTATGTTTGGGATGGTACCTTTGATGGCGAGCACAATGGCAAGGTCAATTGGGAGCATCTGCTGCAGCAAAATTCTGATTGGTCTGGTGAGCTTTGGGGACTGAAGGACTGGGCCGACAGACCCCCAAGAGAAGGCGGTTTGGACGATTGGAGGTTTAGAAAATTGAATGAGCCGGGAACCGTTATGGAGTATAACGATGTGCGCGTAAATGTTCTGGCATATTCCTTGACCCAGGTTTGGCGCAAACCCATGCCCATGGTCCTAAAGGAAAATCTGATGGACAAAATCGGTGCAAGTACCACTTGGAGGTGGTATGGCTATGATCATGCTTGGACCACGATAGATGGGATTAAAATGCAATCCGTGACCGGGGGAGGACATTCAGGAGCAGGAATATTTATAAGTGCAGAGGACATGGCCCGATTTGGATTGGTATTCCAGAACCAAGGTAAATGGAAGAATGAACAACTGATCAGCCAGGACTGGATAAAAATGGCAACCCGTCCTTCAGTTCCCAATGTGAACTATGGCTATATGTGGTGGCTGAACAAAAAGGGAGCCAGACATTGGGAGGGGGTACCGGAACATGTCTTCTACGCCGCTGGGTTTGGGGGTAATTTTATAGTTATAGATCAGGAAAACGGGCTTTTAATGGTAACCCGGTGGTTGGAACCTCAAAAAATAGGGGAATTTGTGAAGTTGGTCTACAATTCATTGGAGTAGGATATCACAGAACCCAAACTGGATAGGATTGGATTTATCGGAAGGGTTGTCATAGGTTCGAAACACCTTTTCCCCAATTTCGAACGAGATGGGATGATTAAAGATGGGACCGTCAAAGCAAAACGTATGGAACTCCCCATTCTCTCCACAGGGATCCACATTCTTGGGGAACTGCTCCAGTAAATCCAAAGACAGTTCAGCTCCCAAAAAGGATTCATCCAGCAGGTCGTTGTTGATGCAGACAATCACGGTTTTAAAACCCTTTTCCAGAAATTCCATGTATAGTCCCCGTGTGTCCCTTTTCCAAATGGGAAACACTGCTTGAATGCCCTGGGTGGCCAACATTTTTTCCCGATAGGCTTTTAAATCTTCCAGAAAGATATCCCCAAAGGCTGCATGCGTATACCCATCAGCAACCATTTGTTGCATTTTTTGGGTCATAAGCTCATTGTAGGTTTCCATGGAGGGCTTTTCCGGAACCTCAACAACATCCAACGGAATATCAATAGCAGCGGTCTGAGCCTCCAAAACAGGACGGGGCAAACCATGCATGGAAACTCTATTGTAATGCGAATTGACGGTGGTCAATAACCGATCCACCGTATATTCTCCTTGCTGCTGTAAATGATACAAGGCTAGGGCCGAATCCTTTCCCGAACTCCAATTGAAAAATGTCTTGTGGGTATTGGACATGGTGCAACAATCAATCCATTATTTAGCTTCCAGGAGCATCACTTTTTTGTTTTCGTTGGAGGCATTGAGCATGATGAATTTCTCATCCTGATACGAACCATTATAGGGATGGTATATATCATTGATTCCACTATTGTCCCTTATTTTTTCTTGTACTACCTCCCCGTCTATACTATATACATAGTCGTACAAGGCAGTTTTTTGAAATATTCCCGTTTTGGCCTTGACCCTTCCATCGGTTTTCGTTTTAACTTTCCCTGTGTTGAACATTACATGCAATTTATCCTTGACCATAAATGCATTATAGGAGGGTGCACTGGCCACCTTAAAAATACTTCTTCCCCATTGAACATCACCATTGTTGTCCAGTCTTAGAACCAGTATGTTGTCGTAATGCAATACGGTCATCATGTACCCTCCGTACTGTCCGTTGCTCACATAGGTTTGGGTAACATAAAATTGCTCCGCCAATAAGGTCGTATTCCCTTCATCGTCTTCAATGACATAATCCAACAGGTATTGGGCAAGGTCCTTGTCTTTTTTGACTTCTGCTCTTTTAGCGGAATACAGGTCGGTTAGTACAGATTCGGGCAGTTTGGATAGTTTAATGTCAGCCTTATCAATGTTTTCTTTATCCACGGTAATTTTGCTTAAGCCGGTAATTCTTCCAGCCCTGGTTTCGGAGTAGAATCCGTAGAGATCCAGATGTGAAGTCTTGTTCACTATTTTCAAATCGTCAATGTGTTGGTTGGAATCCAGCCCAATCCGACTGGAGATGCTATTTTCTTCAGATATTTTATGAAGAACGATATCGTAATTGGGATTTTCACCCTGCCTCTCCGCGCGTCCATCCTTATATTCCTTTCCAACGGTAAATACGCTCCCCTCATCACTCAGGGTCATATCAAAAGACTTAAAGAACTTCTCTGGATTCTCAAAAAAGGCTTTGGTGTAAACCAATTCCATGTTATGCGAATCATAAACTCGAACATTATAGGAATTGGCGGTCTTTTTAACATTGTCTGTGGCTATGGCAAAATAATTTCCATTGGGTGAAACCGCAAAATGGGTCTGTCTTTTATTCTGACCAGAAAATAGGGCTTGTTTTTTTTCGACCACTGCTTTAAAAAGCTCCACTTGCTCCAAGGTCTTGTTCTCAACATCCAAGATGCGGCATCGGATTTCCCTTTCCGTTTTAGTGGGTTTGTAAATGGTAAAGACTTTCAAAAGATTGTCATGCGCTATATGATCTACAACGCTTTCCTTTTTTTCCAGCAGGGTGAACTGGTTGAAAACTCGATTTGCCTTGTCGTCATAAACGTCAAACATCAACTTTTTTTTGCCCACGCTGGCAATGGCAATTTCCCCATCCGAAGTGGTATGAACTGCTTTTACGGCGGATGCTTTATTGGTGTCTTGATAACCAGGGGTTTCGGTAATGTTGAAATAGGTGCTTTGGGAAGTTGCGAGTAGTGAAAGATTTAGGAAAACGAGAAAACAGATTTTTTTGATCATTAAGAGGTTGGTTTAAAAGTGAACTATAAACAGTAGCGAATTAAATAAAAAAGTAGGAAAAATAACTATGTTACTGGCGATTAATTCAATCAAATTTGGATTGAAGGTTATTGCACTTTAATTCCGAACACAGAGATAATTTGAATTACGCTACTGATTCTTGAAGGCGAAAAGGCTCTAATGCTCCAAGAGCTTTTTCTACAGAATTGATGCCGTCAAAAACCAATAACAACCTCAGACCATTACGGGTTTGTTTTTCCTTGAGTTGGCAACTTCTTGGGTTGGACTGCACATAGCGCAGCACTTGGGTAAAAGCGGGACTTTGGTAAAAATCGGATTGTTGGTCGGCAATAAAATAACCTAAGAATTTGCCTTTCTTCAACACCACTTTTTCCAGTCCAATTGTATTGGCGATCCACTTGATTCTTACAGAATTCAATAGATCTACTGCTTCAGGAGGCAGTTCCCCAAAACGATCCACAAGCTCGGCTTCATACTTTTGAAGTCCCTCCTCATCCTGAACTTCGTTCAGTTGGGTGTACAAGTTCAAGCGTTCAGTAATGTTATTGATATAATCGTCTGGATAGAGGAGTTCAAAATCAGTATCCAATTGGGTGTCCTTCACATAAGTTTTGGGCTTTTCACCTTCTACCTCTTCGTACAATTCCTTGAATTCATTTTCCTTCAACTCCTCAATGGCCTCGGTCAATATTTTTTGATAGGTCTCAAAACCTATCTCGTTGATAAAACCACTCTGTTCGCCACCCAATAAATCTCCTGCTCCACGAATTTCCAAATCCTTCATGGCAATGTTGAAACCACTACCCAATTCCGTAAACTGCTCCAGGGCCTCAATACGTTTTCGGGCATCTGGGGTCATGACCTCGTAAGGCGGGGTAATGAAAAAGCAGAAGGCCTTTTTATTGCTTCTTCCCACTCGGCCTCGCATCTGGTGAAGGTCACTTAAACCAAAATTATTGGCATTATGGATAAAAATGGTATTGGCATTGGTCACGTCCAAACCACTTTCCACAATGGTGGTGGATACCAGTACATCAAATTCCCCATTCATAAAGGCCATCATCAATTGCTCCAACTTTTTTCCCTCCATTTGCCCATGTCCAATACCGATTTTGGCATCAGGGACCAAACGTTGGATCATCCCGGCAACCTCCTTGATATTTTCAATGCGGTTATGGATAAAAAACACCTGTCCTCCACGTTGGATTTCGTAGGAAACGGCATCGCGAATAATCTCTTCACTAAATCGGATGACGCGGCTTTCAATCGGATAGCGGTTGGGAGGAGGTGTATTGATCACGGACAAATCCCGAGCCGCCATCAAACTGAATTGCAGGGTTCGAGGAATGGGCGTTGCGGTAAGGGTAAGCACATCCACATTTTCTTTAATGGATTTGAGCTTGTCCTTTACGGCCACCCCAAATTTCTGTTCCTCATCTACGATCAAAAGACCCAAATCCTTGAACTGCACATTTTTGTTCACCAACTGATGGGTGCCAATGATGATATCTATTTTACCTTGGGCCAAGCGCTCCAAAATTTCCCGTTTTTCCTTGGCCGTTCTAAAGCGATTCAGGTAGTCAACGGTCACCGGAAGTTCTCCAAATCGCTTTTTAAATGTATTGTTGTGCTGGAAGGCCAAAATGGTGGTGGGGACCAAAACCGCAACCTGTTTCCCATTGTCCACTGCCTTAAAAGCCGCCCGTATGGCCACTTCGGTTTTTCCAAAGCCCACATCCCCGCAAATCAATCGGTCCATGGGCCTCTCACTTTCCATATCCTTTTTTACGTCTTGGGTGGATTTTTCCTGATCAGGGGTGTCCTCATAAATAAATGAGGCTTCCAGTTCATGTTGCAAATAACTGTCAGGCGCATATTGAAATCCTTTTTCCAAACGACGTTTTGCATAGACCTTGATGAGGTCAAAAGCAATTTTCTTGACCCTGCTTTTGGTCTTTTGCTTTAATTTTTTCCAGGCCGCTGAGCCCAGTTTGTAAATTTTGGGAACAGCACCGTCCTTGCCATTAAACTTGGATATTTTATGTAGCGAGTGAATGCTTACATACAGAATGTCCCGGTCTCCGTAGACTAATTTTATGGCCTCTTGTTTTTTGCCCTCAACATCAATCTTTTGAAGCCCGCCAAATTTTCCGATACCATGATCTATATGGGTTACGTAATCCCCAATTTCCAGTTTGTTAAGCTCTTTTAGGGTAATGGCCTGTTTTTTGGCATACCCATTTTTGAGCTGGAACTTGTGATATCGTTCAAATATTTGGTGATCGGTATAACATGCCAGTTTAAGATCGGAATCCACAAAACCCTGATAAATGGGGAAGACTAGAGTTTTGTAGTGAACCTCTTCCTCAATATCCTGGAAAATATCATGGAATCGCTTGGCTTGCTGCTCCGTGGAACAGAAGATGTAGTTGGTAAAACCTGCCTCATGATTTTCATTAAGGTTTGCAATCAACAGGTCAAACTTTTTATTGAAAGCTGGTTGTGGTTTGGTATTGAAGGTCACCTCGAGCGCAGTCGAGAGGTGTTTTGCCCCCAACTCTACCAATTTAAAATGCGCTAGTTGCCCTCTCAACAAATCCGAAGTCACAAACAGCTCTTCCGGTTGGGCATGTTTGATCTCCTGGCTCAATTGCTTGAAGCTGTCCTCTGCTTTTTCAAAAAAAGAGTCGATTCGAGAGTAGACCAAATCCAAGTTCTTGGAAAAGATGACGGTTTTGGGTGAAATATATTTTAGGAAGCTCTCCCGGGTCTCCTGCAAAAATTTGTTCTCAACATTTGGAATAATGGTGATTCGTTTCACCTTATCCGTGGACAGCTGTGTTTCCACATCAAAGGTTCGGATACTGTCTACCTCGTCCCCAAAAAACTCAATACGGTAGGGCTCGTCATGAGAAAAGGAAAACACGTCCACAATCCCGCCACGTACCGAAAACTCCCCAGGCTCCGTGACAAAATCAACCCTTTTAAACTGGTATTCAAACAGCACCTCGTTTAAAAAGTCAAGGGACAGCGTATCCTCCAACTTGATTTTTAAGGTGTTTTTGTCCAACTCCTTTCGTGTAACCACCTTCTCGAAAAGGGCATCGGGATAGGTGACGATTATTGCTGGTTTTTTGCGAGAGTTGATTCGGTTGAGCACTTCAGCACGAAGCAACACATTGGCATTGTCCGTCTCCTCAATTTGATAAGGTCTGCGATAACTACCAGGATAAAAGAGGACATTTTTTTCACCCACCAACTGTTCCAAATCATTGAGGTAATAGGCCGCTTCCTCCTTGTCGTTCAACAGAACCAAAAAAGGAACCTCCGCTTCTTGGAAGGTAGAGGAAATGACAAAGGAAAGGGCAGAGCCGGTAAGACCTTTGACGGCTATGGGGTCAGTTGCATCTTGGTTTGGAGCAATAGCATCCCGCAGTTTCCCTAGTTGGGGAGACTGTTCAAAGAGTTGGGAAATGGACGATTTGGTCAATCCAACAAATTTGCTGCAAATATAATGGGATGGAAGTTTGCGTACAATGGTTCAAGGGTATTTCTCAGTGGCGTTCCAAAGGACGTTGCCCTATGCGATAATTTTCTAGTGGAAGGAGATAAGAAACCTAAATTTTCACTACTTGGTCCTCCACAATTACAAACACGTCGTCCCCTCTTTTGGGTTTCAAGGTGTGGGTGCCCGTAAATGCCCCAAAAGCGGGAAAAACAAGTTGGTTTTTCGTTTTAAAATAACAAGCCAAACGTAGCGTTTGTCTGCCACCCCCTTTAAGTTTGACGGCTGGATGGATGTGCCCGCAAAAATTAAAATAACCCTCGCGTTCTTCAGGGTGATGGGTCAAAAGGAAATCATCCATAATCAGTTCTTGGAAAATGGGAATGCCAAGATGCTCAAATTTATGGGGTGAGATAATATCGTGGTTCCCTGCAACCAGAACAATCTCCGAAGGCGTTTTGGCCACCCAATTTTCAAAGAGTTCCCATTCCTTGTTCAAGGTGGAGTGAAACAAATCACCCAAAAAGCAAATTTGAAAAGGTTCAAAATCCGATACAATTTGATCGAGTAGCACGTAGTTTTTATGAATGGCCTTTCGGGGAACCGCGGCACCGAATTTTCTAAAATGGGCAACCTTCCCCAAATGCACGTCGCTGATCAGCAACATGGATTTTTCTTCCCAGAACATACCTCCAAGTGGATGTAGTAGAAAAGTTTGATTTTGGATTTTTACCGAAAGGTTCTTCACAATAAGCTAAGATACATGCTTATCTCAGTCCGCATGGTTTTCCACCACAAAATCACCCCATTTGGCTATTGAGCGTAGGAGTGGGGTTAGCGTGGCACCGAATTCCGTTAAGGAGTACACTACCTTCAAGGGCGGTTTGGAAGTATACACTTTTCGTTTGATAACCCCATCCTCTTCCAGACCTTTCAACTGAAGGCTTAAGGTTCTTTCTGTTACCCCATTTATTTTTTTCAAAAGTTCGTTGTAACGTAGTGGGCCGTCCAATAAATAATAAAGAATGACAGATTTCCATTTCCCACCAATTATACCCATGGTAAGGCTGGTGCAGCAGGGGTAGGTTTTGCCTTTTACGGTATACATGGTCTAAATTTTAAACACGATACTATCCTTTTTGACCGTTATTGCATGAACTATTTACTATAGTTAGTTTTGTAACTATAAAAAATATAGTATAAAAATATGAGTTTTATCAATGCCATGCAAGAACGCTATACCACAAAGAAGTATAACGCAACACGTAAAATAGATTCCGCTAAAATCGAGGAGCTGAAAGAAATTGTAAGATTAAGCCCTTCTTCCATTAACAGTCAGCCCTGGAAGTTTACCTTTGTACGGGAAGAGGCCACCAAAGCCAAATTGGCCAAAGCGTCTTATTTTAACGAACCAAAAGTATTGGATTGCGACACCTTGGTTGTTTTCAGTAGAATCGATTCGGTTCCCATGTTTGAGAAACAAATTGAAGAAACCTTGCCAGAGCCGGCTGTGGGATATTACAAGCAGTTTTTAAAACCACAACCGGAAACGCAAATCAAGGCCTGGTTTGATAGCCAAACCTATTTGGCTTTGGGCGTGTTTCTCTCAGCTTGCGCGTCCATGGGGATAGATGCCACACCCATGGAGGGAATTGAGCCCGAAAAATATAACCAGATTTTGGGTGCAGAAGACTATCATGCATTGGTGGGCGTAGCTATCGGATATAGGGACGAGGATGATTTCAATCAGCCATCAAAGAATCCAAAATCCCGAAGAGCATTAAATGATGTAGTAACAACCATAAACTAAAGAACAACATGGCAAATCAGCAATTAACAATCGTAGCCCGAATTTTGGCAAAACCTGAAAAACGGGAATTGGTTAAATCGGAATTAATAAAACTCATTGCCCCTACCAGGGAAGAAGAGGGGTGCATCAATTATGACCTGCACCAAGACAATGAAAATGAAAATCTGTTCTTGTTTTATGAGAATTGGACAACAAGGGAACTATGGCAAAAGCATATGGACAATCCGCATATTGCGGCCTATATGGAAGCCACCGAAGGTGCAGTTGAGGATTTTGCTTTGCACGAGATGACGCTGGTTGATTAGTTTTTCATTATAGCAACCCTATAGGGTTCTGTTAATTAATTACTGGGTCCAAGAGTGGTCTGCATCCAGGTTCGAAAGTAAAGTTTTCTTGTGGGTTCTTAATTAGACAGAGATATCCTCGTAGAAGAAAAACAGATTCGTTTTCTATCACAATTTTATACTCATAGCTCCCTTGAGGAAGATTATTACCCGTAAACCAAGTTGAATTGTCTCCGCCAGCGTAGTTTTCGGATTCGAACACCATATCGCCATTCAATCTAAAGATTTGAACCTTGTGGTTTTCGTAAAGTTGGATATTCGCGATAGCAAAGGCATCATTGACACGGTCTCCGTTTGGGGTAAACCAGTTAAATACTTCAATGTCATCCAGTTCTGCCAACTCTGGAATGTCATTTAAATTGTTGACATTCCCATCAATTTCGTTGGTACAACATATAAATTGACCACTCCCAGAATCGTCATTTTTACAGGAAAAAAGGGAAAACAATAGCATGAAGAAGATGTAAAATTTGGCTTTTTGGAGAATCATGGAAATTAGTTTGGATAAAGGTATTTCATTTAGTCAGAATTCTGGTCATCCGTTTAATACGGTCGGCCAGTTTTTCGTTGGACAGTTTTTCCCTAAGACGATCTGTAATGATGGGAAATGAAAAGGGAGTTGGGTTGTTGCACTGCTTCCAAACCACCTCTTGTTGGGCAATTCGCTCCAAGGCCAATCGCAATCTACCTTCCTCCAATTGATGTTCAAAGGTCTCGGTAAATGCCTGTTGGTAGAGTAGGTTGTCATCTTCAAAATCCTTGAAGACATCAAACAGCAGTTGGGAGCTGCTTTGCAGGTGCTTCATTTTTACGCCTTTCTCAGGATAACCCGTGAACACCATTCCGCTGATTACGGCAATATCCCGAAACTTCCGTCGTGCCATTTCATTGGAGTTTAAACTTTTCTGAAGGTCGGAAAGCATATATTCCGGGGTGAAGAGATCATTGTCCAAAACCGCCTGGATGTCTATGGGTTTGTCCGACAGCAATTCAAAACCGTAATCGTTGAAGGCCAAGGAGCAAGTAATAGGGGAGAGTAGGCTAATCCTATAGGCCAGCAAACTGCTCATCCCTTCGTGAATGGCCCTACCTTCAAAAGGGTAGAAGATGTGATGGTATCCATCATTGGTTTTGAATGTCTCTATTAATAGTTGATGGGGTTGCGGCACAATGCTTTCTTCACGTTGCTTGGCAAACATGGATGTCAGCGATTTGATTTCTATGGCTTGCTCGGCAAGCGGAAGTTCTGCGGTATACAATTCTTGCCGCAGCAACTCGGACATTTTAGCAGAAAAACTCAGACGACCTCCCATCCAAGATGGGATTTTATTGCTCCGCTTGGAGGAATTTCGCACTTGCGCGGTCATGCCTTTGATTCTTATGAACTCCAGATTCCGACCTGCGAACGTAAAGACATCCCCTGGAGTCATTTTCGAGATAAAAGATTCTTCAATGGTGCCGATGTAACCGCCTTTTTGGTAGCGAACGGACAAACTTGCATCCCCAACTATGGTTCCTATTTGAAATCGATGCCTTCGGGCTATGGCTAAACTGTTTACTTTAAATCTTCCATCAGTATCTACCTCTACTTTTTTGTATTCGTCATAGCTTTTTAGGCTCTGGCTTCCCATCACTAAAAAGTTCAATAACCACTGCCAAATTTCTTCGGTCAGGGTTTGGTAACAAAAGGTTTGCTTCACCTCATTATAAATCTCATCTGGATAAAAACCGTCAGAAACCGCCAAGGTGGTTAGGTATTGTATCAATACATCGTAACTGTTCAAGTAGGGTATCCGGTCTTCCACCGCCGCATTTAAAACGGCCTTTTGCATAGCAGATGCTTCAATGAGCTCAATGGCATGGGTGGGCAAAAAATAGATGACGCTTTCCTTGCCTGGTCTGTGCCCGGACCGTCCTGCTCGTTGAAGAAATCGGGCCACACCTTTTGGGCCACCAATCTGGATTACGGTTTCCACGGGGGCAAAGTCCACACCCAAATCCAAACTAGACGTACAGACCACGGCTTTTAAACTTTCATTTCGGATGGCCTGTTCCACCCATAGCCGGGTGTCCTTGTTAATGCTTCCATGATGCATGGCAATCTCCCCAGCGTATTCGGGGTGTTTTTCCAGGATTTTCTGAAACCAAATTTCGCACTGGCCTCGGGTATTGGTAAACAACAATGTGGTTTTGCTCTTGTTGATTATGGGAACCACCTCTTCCAAAAGATGAAGGCCCAAGTGCCCGCGCCAAGGGAAAGTTTCCATCTTTTTGGGGATGATACTTTTTACGGTGATTTTTTTGTTGAGGTTGGCTTTGATCAATACGGAATTGGACAGGGCCTCACTAGTAGGTCCCAGCAAAACTTCCCTAGCCTGTTCCAAATTACCAATGGTTGCCGAAATACCCCAAATGCGTAAATCCGTGCAAATGGTTTTTAAGCGGGAAAGCCCCAATTCCATTTGTACTCCTCTTTTGGAACCTAAAAGCTCATGCCATTCATCCACAACCACGGCGGCACAATTTTTAAACACTTTGTCGTAGCCCTTGGCCGAAAGCAAGAGTTGAAGACTTTCTGGGGTGGTGATCAACAGGTCCGGCATGCTCTTTTTCTGTCGGGCCCTTTCTGCGGTGGAGGTGTCTCCGGTTCGTATGCCCACGGTCATCTGGGTGCCCAAGTCCTGTGTGATGCGCTCTGCAGATTGTTTAATTTCTTGCGAAAGCGCCCGCAAAGGGGTGATCCAAATGGCCTTTAGTCCCTTTTTGTGTTTGGTTTTATAGTAGGGATTTTTTCGGATGTAGTCCAAGACAATTGGAAACCAAAGTGCATAGGTTTTACCACTACCCGTAGGGGCGTTCAGCAGTCCGTGCTTCCCATTCAAAAAAGCTTCCCAAGATTGTTTCTGGAACGCAAAAGGTTTCCATCCTTGTTGATGGAACCATTCTTGGGCAATATGAAAAAGCTCGGATTTTTTCAGTGGATTTGGATGTGAAATTGACTAGCGGAAAGAAAATTACAATTTCTTTCGGGGATAATTTTACCGTCCTTGGTTTAAGATTTATATTTGCCGAACAAATTTTAGGATATGCCCATTTTAGACTTATACGAGCACGGAGAACAACGAAGAAATTTAGCCCATTTTGCCACTTTGGCAAGTTTGGCTGCCGTTGATGGGGAAATAAACCCCCAGGAAAAGGCATCATTGGATAAGTTTGCCTTTAAATTAGGTATTACAGATGCCGAGTATAAGGAGGTTATGAAAAAGGAGAACAAGTATCCTATTGAAACTCCACATAGCGGAGAAAAAAGGCTTATGCGTTTGTTCGACTTTTTTCAAATCATTTTTTCCGACCATGAAATAGATGAAGTGGAAAGAAAAATGGTTGAAAAATATGCTGTTGGTCTAGGTTTCCCATCAAAAAAATCAGAAGAGATCATTGAGAAATCCATTGCTATTTTTACTGGAAGAATAGCTTTTGAGGATTATCAGTATCTACTTAACAAGTAGGCCTAGGATTGCATAAACTCCTCGGCCGTTTCCACCATTTTTCTACTGCCACAGAAAAACGGGACACGTTCATGTAATTCCGTTGGCTGGATTTCCATGATGCGCTGAAAACCATCGCTAGCTTTGCCATTGGCCTGCTCTGCCAAAAATGCCATGGGGTTACATTCGTACAACAAACGCAACTTGCCTTTGTGCGCTTTACTGCTCTTGGGATACATATAAATTCCGCCTTTGATCATGTTCCGATGAAAATCGGAGACAAGTGAACCAATATATCGGCTGGTATATGGCCTGTCGCCCTCCTCTTTTTGGCAATACTTGATATAATCTTTTACACCCTGTGGAAAGTGGATGTAGTTTCCTTCATTTACGGAGTAGATTTTTCCCGTTTCTGGGAATTGCATATTGGGGTGCGACAGGTAAAAGGTGCCAATGGCAGGGTTTAGTGTGAATCCATTGACTCCGTGCCCCGTGGTATAGACCAACATGGTGGAAGTTCCGTAGATGATATATCCTGCAGCCACCTGATTTTTGCCAGGTTGAAGAAAATCCTCAAGGGTAACCGGCGTTCCCACAGGGGTTACTCTTCTATAAATGGAAAATATGGTTCCTACCGAAACATTGACGTCAATATTGGAAGACCCGTCCAAGGGATCAATGAGCACCACATATTTGTTCTGATGGTTTTCATCCTGGCTATTGATGCTTATAAAATCATCTTCCTCTTCCGAAGCAATACCGCAAACAATCTCCCTGTTTTTTAAAGTCTGGATAAACTTTTCATTGGCAAGAACGTCCAATTTTTGCTGGTTTTCCCCCTGGATATTGGTGTCACCGGCACTTCCTAGAATATCGACCAATCCAGCCTTGTTAACTTCGTGATTTACAACTTTTGCAGCCAATCTAATGGCGTTGATCAGTTTGGAAAGTTCCCCCGTGGAATACCTAAACTCTGTCTGGTTTTCAATGATAAATTCGCCTAGGGTTTTGTTCTTACTGGACATATATGCAGCACTGTTTTATTTGAGCGCAAATATCGTGCATTTTGTGAAACTATATCGTTTTCGCTACCATAAAGATTTAGAAATTTATAACTTTGAGTTTTATTTGTAACAATATGGGATTTTCAATTCGAGATGCTCGGCAAGAAGATATGGTGCAAGTCTTGGAACTGATCCAAGAGTTGGCATTGTTTGAAAAAGAACCTGAAGCCGTTGAGGTTACCGTGGAACAATTGGTAAGGGATGGATTTGGAGACAAAAAAATGTTCCATTGCTTTGTGGCGGAGAAAGCGGACAAAGTTGTAGGGATTGCTCTTATATACCCTCGATATTCAACATGGAAGGGACCCATAGTGCATTTGGAGGATTTAATTGTGTCCAAAGAAATGCGCGGAAGTGGTCTGGGGACTGCTCTTTTGGACGAGGTGGTGAAATACGGACACCGTTTGGGCGTCAAAAGAATATCTTGGGAAGTGTTGGATTGGAACGACCCTGCCATCGCATTTTATGAGAACAAGGGTGCCGACGTTAAAAGGGACTGGGATGTGGTTCATCTGAATGAAAATGGCATCAAAACATATGTAGAAAAACTGGAAGAATCTTCCATATAACCATAGCTAAGTAATTAATGAGAGTATTCAAGTTTGGAGGGGCATCGGTCAAAGACGCCGAGGCGGTGAAAAATGTCGTCAAAGTTCTAAAAGAAGTTGGCCATGAAGACACCTTGGTCGTGATTTCTGCCATGGGAAAAACCACCAATGCCATGGAAAAGGTAGTGGCCGCCTATTTTAACAGTAAGGGTCAATTATCTTCTAGTATACAAGAGGTTTGGGAATATCATGAAACCATCCTTTCAGAGCTGTTCGAAAATAAAAATCATCCAGTTTATGGGAAGGTAAAAACGCTTTTTGAGGAAGTGAAAGGCTTTCTTGCCTGGAACAAGTCCCCCAAAAATGCCTTTGTTTATGACCAGGTGGTGGGCTATGGTGAATTGGTCTCTACCACTATTATTAGTGAATACCTAAATGAAGTTGGATTGCCCAATATTTGGCAAGACGTGCGCAACTTAATCAAGACGGATAATAGCTATAGGGACGCCAAGGTTAACTGGGAACGGACCCAAGAGCAGGTATCCAAACTGGACACTTCCAAACTCTATATTACCCAAGGTTTTTTGGGAAGCGATGATAATAATTTTACCACTACCCTTGGAAGGGAGGGTTCGGATTATACGGGAGCTATTTTGGCCTATTGCCTCAATGCGGATTCCGTGACCATTTGGAAGGATGTGCCTGGAGTGCTGAATGCCGACCCTCGGAATTTTGATGAAACCCAATTGCTGGACAAAATCTCGTACCGCGAAGCTATAGAATTGGCATTTTATGGAGCTTCCGTAATCCACCCCAAAACCCTTCAGCCTTTACAACGCAAAGAGATTCCTTTGCACGTTAAATCCTTTGTTAACCCAACAAACGATGGAACCACCGTGGGCAAAGGGGTAGGGATATCTCCCAAGGTGCCTTGTTTTATTGTGAAGAAGAACCAGGTACTGATCAAACTTTCTTCACTGGACTTCTCCTTTATTGTGGAGAACAATATCAGCGAAATATTCAAGTTGCTCCACGACCATCGGATGAAAGTGGATCTAATCCAAAATTCCGCGATTAGTTTTTCAGTTTGTTTGGACAACAAGTTCAATGGGCTACAACCCATGTTGGATGAGTTGAAAAGAAAGTTTAAAGTGGTTTGTCACGAAGATGTTTCCCTTTATACGATCCGCCATTTTGATGATAACGCGGTGAAATCCCTGGAAAATGGACGATCCGTTTTGGTGGAACAACGTGGAAAAGAGACAGTTCAGCTCGTTGTAAAATAATGTTTCCCAAATGATGAGGTAAGGCCGTGCCAATATTGGTATTTTTCTATCTTTATGCTTACCTAATATTTAGCTTATGGGGCTGGTTTCTGCGAAAGAGGTTGCAAAGGTCATCAATCTGGACAAATATGGCTTTTTAGGAACCTTTATAGGATGGTTGCTGATGGTGGCCACCAAGATTACCAGCATAAATAGATTTTACAACAAGAACAAATCGTTGCAGGGAACGGAGTTTTTGGATGCTATTTTAGAGCATTACGAAATTGACTTTGAGATTCCTGAAGAAGACCTAAAGCGACTACCCAAAACTGGACCTTATATTACCATAAGCAATCACCCGTTGGGTGGAATTGATGGGGTATTGCTGTTAAAACTAATGTTGCAGCAACGGGCGGATTTCCGCATCATTGCCAACTTTCTTTTGCACCGCATAGAGCCTTTAAAGCCCTTCATCATGCCCGTCAATCCTTTTGAAAACCACAAGGATGCCAAGAGCAGCATTATGGGGTTCAAAAATGCACTTTTGCATTTGCAGGCCGGTCATCCTTTGGGGATTTTTCCTGCTGGGGAAGTGTCCACTTATAAGGATGGAAAACTGGTTGTGGACAAACCCTGGGAAGAGGCGGCACTCAAACTGATTCGCAAAGCTGAGGTGCCTGTGGTTCCCATTTATTTCCATGCGCGGAACAGTCGGCTTTTTTACAAGCTGTCCAAAATGAACGATGTATTCCGCACGGCTAAATTGCCTTCGGAATTGACCTCGCAAAGTAGGCGTCCCATTAAGGTTCGGATTGGTCAACCCATCTCTGTAAAAACACAAAACGAAGAACCAACTTTGCAATCATTTGCAGAATTGCTTAGGAAAAAGACCTATTTGTTGGCCAATGTTTTTGAAAAGGAACGGCTTATAGACAAGGTGCCCACAACACTGAAGATTCCCAAACCTCCCAAGAAAATTGCAACCCAGGTTGGCGCTCAAGTACTACAGGGAGAGATAGAAAAATTGCGTGAGAAGGATTGCCGTTTATTGCAAAGCAAAAACTACGAGGTGTATTTGGCCCAGGAGAAGGACATGCCATTTATTCTGAATGAAATAGGAAGGCAACGTGAAATTACGTTTAGGGAAGTAGGAGAGGGGACCAATAATGCCATAGATCTTGACGGCTTTGATTCGTACTACCATCATTTGTTTCTTTGGGACGATCAGGATAAATGCATTGTTGGGGCCTACCGAATGGGATTGGGTACGGAAATCTTCAAGAAGTATGGGATCGATGGATTTTACCTTCAGGATTTATTCCGATTTGAGCCAGAGCTTTATGGCATGATGGAGCAATCCATCGAAATGGGAAGAGCTTATATTGTAAAGGAGTATCAGCAAAAACCCATGCCCTTGTTCTTGCTATGGAAGGGAATTGTGCATACCACCTTGAGACATCCGGAACACAAATATTTGATTGGGGGAGTTAGTATTAGCAATCAATTCTCCAACTTTTCCAAATCCCTGATGATTGAGTTTATGAAGTCCAACTATTGGGATCCCTATGTGGCCCAATACGTTAGGCCCAAAAAGGAGTTTAAGGTTCAGTTGAAGGATGCGGACAAGGAGTTTGTGTTTGATGAAACCCAGGCGGACCTCAATAAGTTTGACAAATTGATCAGTGAGGTGGAACCTGGAAGTCTTAGGTTGCCTGTGTTGATCAAGAAGTATATCAAACAAAATGCAAAGGTGGTGGCGTTTAATGTGGATCCCTTGTTCAACAACTCGGTGGACGGACTCATGTATATTCGAATTGCGGATTTACCGGAAAGCACCGTGAAACCTGTAATGGAGGAGTTCCAGGCCGAATTGGAAAGGAAACTGGGCAATGGTTAAGCTAAATTTCCTTCTTTTCATTGTACTTCTATTGGGGTCTTTGAGTGGTGCGGCCCAAGAAATTTCCGGCCTGGTGTTGGATTCCAAGACCAAGGAACCCATCACAGGAGCCTCCGTGTATTATGATGGCAGTGCTGTTGGCACCATTACCGACATTGAAGGGAAGTTTCAGATTCCTGCCCTTTCTGGTAGCAATGCGGTGTTAGTGATCAGACATTTGGGCTATAAAACCAAAAAGTTGGTTCGGCCACAAGCAACCGCACTTCTTCGTATCGTCTTGACCGAGGAGGCTGAAAGCTTGGATGAAATTATTGTGACCGCTGACCCTTTTTCCAGAAAGCAGAAATTACAGGTTTTTCGACTTGAATTTTTGGGCGATACCAAAGGGGGCAAGAATAGCAGCATTGTCAACGAAGAGGATATCCGTCTATTTTTTAACACCTACAACAACACCTTAACGGCCTACAGTGATCGGCCATTAATTGTTCAAAACGACTATTTGGGCTATCGAATATCCTTTGAAATTGAACAGTTCAAAATTTATTTTAAGAGCACCAGTCTTAAGCGCATCGATAATATCTTCCATACGGTCTATGAGGGGTCTGCCCAATTTTTTGATGTGGCCTCCAATAACTACAGGGTGCTAAGACGAAGGAAAAATGCTTATGAGGGCTCCAGAATGCACTTTATGCGTTCCTGTTGGAAAGGTAATCTTCTTCATCAGAATTTTGAGCTACGGAAAAAGTTCAAGAACATTCCAACAACTGAAATGTTTGTGGTCAAAAATGATTCTCTGGAAGATTTTAGGAACATCCAGTTTTTAGGGGAGCAGTTTGTGATTTATCACAAGAAAAAAGGATACTATCGCTCTACTTTAAATATCGAGAATCCGGAAACTGTGTTTTCCTTGGATCGGTATGGAGGTTGCTCCCCCTTTAAGGAATTGGTTTTTGGAGGATACATGGCAGATTCCAGAATTGGGGATATGCTACCCATTGACTATGGCCTTTAAAAACAGAAAATGGCAGAAGGACAAGCCCCAACCGCCATTTAAACAAACTAGATTTATCTGAGTCTAGTTTAGTAATTCTTCCTTCACAAAATTGGTGCAGAACTCCTTTATTTCGTTCCTGGCCTTTAGGAAAGCGGCATGTTTAACCTCTGGTGTCCCCTCTACCTTGGAGGGGTCAAAAAAGTTGTGGTGGATGCGCTCTGCATTTGGAGCAGGGATAAAGGGGCAATTTTCCTTTGCGTGATCGCACACGGTAATGATATAGTCCCAGGCAATTCCCTCATATTCGTCCACATGATTTGAAGTATGATGGGTAATATCAATGTCATCTTCCTTCATAATGGACACTGCCCCAGGATTAAGTCCATGGGTTTCGATTCCTGCACTGTATACATTTGCCAGGGAATCTTGAAAATAGTTTAGGTAACCATGTGCCATTTGACTTCGGCACGAATTTCCGGTACAAAGGACCAATACGTTTTTCATTTTCTTTGATTTGTCCCCTCGAGCGCAGTCGAGAGGTGGACAGTTTGCGTTTGTTCTACCAATGCCATTTCGACTGCGCTCAATGTGACATTGGCATTGATTAATCTATTCCTATGGTTTTACTTCTTTTCTCGAACAAGAGGTTGTCTTTCCAGATGCCATCTATTTTGCCTACGCGTTCCCTTTTTCCTATAAATCGAAACCCCACTTTTTTATGCAAGTTGATACTGGCTTCGTTTTCTGGGAAAATTCCCGATTGGATGGTCCAATAACCCGCTGCTTCGCTTGCCGTTATGAGACTTTCCATTAATAATTGGCCCACGCCCGTTCCCCTGCTTTTTGCACTTACATACACACTGACTTCTCCAACCCCGCCATAAACGCATCTGCTGGATACGGGTGACAGTGCCGCCCAGCCCTGGATTTTACCATCGACCTCCGCAACCAATCGGCATTGTTCCACATGAGCATTATCCCAAGCCTCATAGCTTGGGATTTGTTGCTCAAATGTGGCAAAACCGGTAGCTATTCCCTCCAAATATATTTGGGAAACTTGCTCCCAGTCCGATGGTTTCATTTCGCGTATGTTCATGGAATCTGTGGGTTAACAGCAACCACTTTCAGGATCACACCCGGCAGAGGCTTCCAGCACGGCATTATTCCCTTTTACCTCAACCCCGCATGTTTCTTTGGCCTTGCAATCTGTTTTTTCAACAGAGAGCTTCAAAGTTAATGTCTTTTGATCTAGTGTATAATCCTCCACAAAAAGTTGGGCGGTGTGAAAAGTTTCGTTGCTGTATTCAATCTTGACTTCGGCATCTTGAACCATAGGTTTGATGCGGTCTACCTTGTTAAGGATGGATAAGGCTTTGTAGACAGACATAAAGTCCCTTTTGTCTTTTTCCTTTGGGCTTTCCCATAATTGAACAATGGTCTCCTTCCAGAATTCAGTACCTGCTCCGCAATCCACGGAGTCTATGGTAATGTTCTTTACCTCGGTGATATGGTAATTGGCTCCAACCAATTTTCCAGGGGTATATTCAAACAACAAGCTTTTGTCTTGATGCTGTTTTAATAATGAAATAAATTCTGATGTATTCATATCTGACAACAGTTTTGGTTAATATTTGAAAAAAACGCATTGAAAGACTGTTGCAGTTCCTCCCAGCGTTCCTGATTAATGCAATAGCAAAGGTTTTTCCCCTCAAAAGTTCCTTTTAGGAGTCCAATTTTCTTGATTTCGTTGAGGTGTTGGGAGATAGTGGGTTGTGCAAGCCCAATTACATCCACTAAATCATTGCAGATGCAATTTTCTTGTTGGCTGATGTATTCCAAAATGGCAATTCGGGCCGGATGTGCCAACACTTTGGCTGCCCGGGCCAGTTCGTTTTGCGAAACTGAAAATATGTGTGTTTTGGAAACTCCCATATATATAATGAAACGACAATTATAATATTATATTGCAATATTACGATAAAACCTTTAAATAAAAAAGCTAAGAAACATTTTCCTAGCTTTTTGATAACCTTTTTATAATCCTTTGAACCAGTTCTGGAACAAATCTCCAACAAGAAATATGGGCTTTTGAGATCCATTTATGGCATTTATCAAACTAACAATCCAAAGCACAAAGCAGAAAAGTCCAACCAAAATACCGAGAAGGGGGATGACGGATAAAATTCCAATTAAGAAAATTCCCAGGGTCTGTCTAATATAGAATGAACCCAGTTCCGATTTATTGCTGCTGTTCATGATAATGGCAATAATCCATCCCAAGAAGGTAATGTGGGCAAGAATGGCTACGGTCTTTCCGCTTTCCGGATTGTTCGCATCAAAGGCCTCTTTGACATCTTCCTTGAATTCTTGAGCGGCTTCCTTTACATCCTCTGCAGCTTCTTTGGCTGCTTCCTTTGCGTTGTCAAAAGCTTCTTCAGCTTTATCTCCCAAATCTTTGTTTTCTTCAGACATTGTTTTAATGTGTTGGTTAATTGTGTTTTAAATGTAACAAATAAATCAATATCTATAGAAAAGCTTTATCAACAGGCTCCCAGAGTTCCAATTTGTTGCCCTCAGGATCCAGAATCCATCCAAATTTACCATAGTCGTACTCTTCCACCTCTCCTACAATGGTTACCCCTTCTTCTTTCAAGACCGCCAGCAATTTCACTAGATTTTCTACCCTAAAATTCATCATAAACTGCTTTTCACTGGGTTGAAAATAGGTGGTGTCTTCTTTGAATGGACCCCATTGGGTGGAGCAGTCCTTGCCCTCTTTGTCCTTCCACCAAAAAGTGCACCCATATTGGTCGGTGTTCAATCCTAAATGGGTTTTGTACCATTCCTTTATTTGGTTGGGATCCTTGGTCTTAAAGAAAAAGCCCCCAATTCCTGTAACTCTGTTTTTCATATTACCTTTTTACGTTTTTTTCATACAATTGAATCCAAGCTTCCGGACTCATTTTTTGACATAATTCCTTAATCAAATCATAGGGAATGGTATCCATCTTTTTGAATCGGATACAGCTCTTGCCCATGTCCAGTTTGGTCTTCACATATTTTGGATATTCCCCCACAAACCAATCCAACAATGCTTTATCGGCATAAATCCCGGAATGATAGAGCGCAACAAAGTGTTTTTGCGATGCGATATTGATAAAGGGCAATGGCAATTTTGGGTCGCAATGGTATCCACCAGGATATAGCGAATGTGGAACCACATAGCCAATCATTTTATAGCTTATGCACTCCTCAAATCCCTTAGGGAGGTTGTCCCTTACAGTTTCCCTTAATTTGGATACTGCCGCTTTTCGTTCTTCTGGGAGTTTACTGATGTATTCATCAGGGGTTTTGGCATCTATTGTCATAATTTCAATTAACAATTAACAATTAACAATTGACAAAGGTTAAGGTTATCTAAAACTTGGAATGCAAACCTATTTTTGTTGCAAGATCAGCGCGGAGATCAGCGAAATGATAAATCCAATTACAAAAACGGTCATGGCCATGAGTCCAAAAGAAAATATGGGATTTGAAAACATTTCCTTTTGCGATTCGATTGCTGCAAGCTGTGCTTCAAATTCATCAGGCGGGAGTGAATCCCTCATACTTTTGACTGTGGCTTCGTAGTATTCTTCCATAAATTCAGGTTCCAACACTTCGGTGAACAAAACGTCCAATAAGCCAAAGGCCACGGCCGTGATCAAACTGATCAGCACACCTACGGTCAAGGCCTTTTTAAAATTCAGCTTTCCGTGGTTCTCCTTATCCCTAAAATGCTTGATCCCAAAATAGACAAAGCCCAGGGAAATGACCATGGAAGCATATCCAATTACTTCCTGTGTGGAAAAGGACAAATCACGAAATCCGTACCAACTTATCAAGAAGAGCAGACAAATGGTTAGTGCTCCATAAAATCCATAGCGGAATACTGTTTTTTTCATAGATGTTGCTTTAATTGGTTGAGCTAAAAGTAGGTTAGGAGGCCAATAAGGTGCTCATACTAAAGTACCAAAAAGCTGATAATTGAATAAAAATTCAACTAGGCGGCCAAAATCTTTAGATTCTTGGCATTTTGAATGGCCTGTGTTCTCCGTTTGGCATCGAGTTTTACCAAGAGGTTGGAGACATGCGTTTTGATAGTACTTTCGGAAACGAAAAGTTGGTCGGCAATTTCCTTGTTGGACAGCCCTTTGGAAATGCAAACCAATACCTCGTACTCTCTTTTGCTTATCCCCAATTTTTCTATCTTCTCGGAATCAATTGGGTTGGCGGTCTGCCTTTCTTGGTTCAAGGTCCTTTTGTTAATGTAAATTCCGATAATAAAAAAAACCACGGCCACAACGGCGATGCCAATTTCTATAGAGAGGTTACCGGAAACGTAAGAATACTTGCCAAGCTGAAATAATACGAGCAAGGCAACAATTAATGCGGAAAAAACAAAGATGGTTTTCTTCACCCACTAAAATTAACAAAATCTGTCTTTGACTTTGTCAACAATGGTCTGTGCCAGCTTTATTTTACTTTCCACGGTCCAACCGGCAACATGTGGAGTCAAGAGTACATTTTTGGCCTTTCGGAGATATTTAAGGGCTTTGGGCTTTTGGGCGAACATGTTCTCGAAGGATTTTTTTTCGTACTCCAAAACGTCCAATCCCGCACCCAGTACTTTTCCAGATTTTAAGCCTTCCACCAAGTCCTTCGTAACCACGCATTTTCCCCGGGCCGTATTGATCAGCCAAAAGGGATTGTGGAAACCTTCAATAAATTCAGAATTGACCATGCCTAAGGTAAGCTCGGTCTGGGGAACGTGCAGGCTTACTACATCTGATTTTTGTTGAAACTCCATAATGCCGACTTGTCTCGCATTTTCATCACCAACTCCCCCAATTATGTCGTAGCAAATAACCTCTACGTCAAAACCCTTTAGCTTTCTGGCAAAGGCCTTCCCCATATTTCCGTATCCTATGATTCCTACGGTCTTGCCTTCCAATTCTACACCTCGGTTGCCCTCACGGTCCCATTTACCTTTCTTCACCTGCCTATTGGCCTTGTTCATCTTGTTCATCAGGGATAGGAGCATTCCAAGTGCGTGTTCGCCAACGGCATTACGGTTACCTTCTGGGGCAGAGGCTAGGAAAACACCCTTTTGTTTGGCGTAAGCGGTATCAATATTTTCCAGTCCGGCACCCACACGACCAATGAACTTTAGGTTGGTTGCCTTGTCCAAAAACTGTTGGTCTATGGTGAACCTGCTGCGGATAACGATACCATCGTATAAATGGATTTTCTTTTCAACTTGTTCCTTGGTGGATTGGTAATCCTCGTCATTTTCAAAACCCAATTCTGAAAATTGCTCTAATAACAAGGGATGGTTGGTATCAAGGTGAAGAACTTTCATCAGTCAATTATGGTTTCCTAAATTTTTGGATAAACAGTTTGGGTTTTTTCGTGTTGCACACTGCCCGTATGTGCGGTACTCAATTTTTCAAAAAGGAGTACTTGCACTTCTTCACCATCCTTGGTTTTGGGATTGTGCTCCACTCCTTTGGGGACCACAATAATCTCCCCTTCCTGCACAATCTCGGTTCGATCCCTGAACTGCATGTATAAAGTACCCTTTATTACTTGGAACAATTCATCTTCATGTTCATGGGCATGCCAAACAAACTCGCCCTGCAATTTGGCGAGGAGTACCTGCATGTCGTCCACCACCGCAATTTGATGGGGGTGCCACTGCTTGGTAAACTCTGCATGTTTTTCTCTAAGGTTAATGGGTTTCATAGATGTTGGCCTAGATTCCAAGAATTAGTTTGGCTATCCAAAAGTAAATAAGGATGCCAAAGATATCGTTGCTTGTGGTTATAAATGGGCCAGTGGCAATGGCTGGATCAATTCCGCGCTGATCTAAAAACAGCGGCGTAAAAGTACCGATGAATCCAGCAACCATGATGACCGCTATTAATGATACGGAGATGGCCAAGGCTGTTGTGAAATCACCTTGCCAGATCCACGTAAAGATCAAAAGCAATGCCGCCAGAATAAGTCCATTCAAAAGAGCCAAGAGCATTTCTTTGACCAGTCTGTTACTAATGCTTCCCTTGAGGTCGTTATTGGCAAGACCTTGAACGATAATTGCGCTGGACTGCACCCCAACATTTCCGGCCATAGCCGCAATAAGCGGTGTGAAAAAGAAGAGAATGGCATGTTTGGCCAACATTTCCTCAAAACCACCCATGATTCCCGCAGCACCCAGTCCACCAAGCAATCCGAGAATCAACCATGGTAAGCGAGCACGGGTAAGTTCCCAAATGCTGTCATCGGCCTCCACATCCTGCGATATACCCGCAGCCAATTGATAATCTTTGTCCGCTTCTTCCTTGATCACATCCACAATATCATCAATGGTAATACGCCCTACCAATCTTCCAATCTCATCCACCACTGGAATGGCTTCCAAATCGTATTTGGACATGATCTTGGCAACTTCTTCAGATTTCTCATTGACGGTCACATAATCCACTTTGGGGATATACACATCTTTGATGTGGGTTTTGGTAGAGGTGGTCAACAGGTCCTTCAATGAAAGTCGACCCTTCAATTTTTGCTCCTCATCCACCACATAAATGGAATGTACCCGTGTTACATTTTCAGCTTGTGCCCTCATTTCTTTTACACAGGTGAGTACGTTCCAATTTTCATTGACTTTGACCAATTCCTTGGCCATAAGACCCCCTGCTGAATCCTCATCATAACGAAGCAGGTCAACAATGTCTGCAGCATGCTCCTTGTCCTCAATTTCCGAAATTACATCCTGGATGATTTCCCTAGGGAGTTCTCCAACAATATCTGCGGCATCATCGGTGTCCAATTCCTCCAATTCCTCCGCAATTTCCTTGATGGATAGATTGTTAAGGACCGATTCCCGAATGTCCTCATCCATCTCGGCCAGAATATCCGAGGTCTTTTCACTATCCAGAAGTTTGATCAGATAGGTAGCCTCCCCCACTTTAAGCTCCTCTGCTATCTCGGCAATATCTGCATAGTGGAATTCCTGCATCATCAACCTGAGCTCGGAGTTTTTCTTGTCCCCAATCAGTTGTTGAATTTCTGCAATTAGCTCGTCTGTGAGTTTAAACGGGGTCATTGGAAATCTTCTGTGTTAACCCAATAAAATCAGCTACACTAAGCTGCTCAGGGCGCTGGTCAAATATAGTGCCTTCTTTTAGATTATCAGAGAGGTTAAAGGATTTAAGGCTATTGCGAATGGTCTTTCGCCGTTGGTTGAATGCGGTCTTGACCACTTTAAAAAACAGATGCTCGTCACAGGGGAGATTTAGATTCTCCCTACGGGTCAATCGCAGTACTCCCGAATGTACCTTAGGAGGGGGGTCAAACACCTGAGGAGGAACACTAAACAGATATTCTGCCTCATAAAAAGCCTGCACCAAAACAGAAAGGATGCCATAGGTTTTACTACCAGGTTTTTCGCAAATACGTTGGGCAACCTCTTTTTGGAACATTCCTGAGAACTCAGGTATCTGTTGGCGCATTTCCAACATTTTAAAAACGATTTGGCTGGAAATATTGTAAGGGAAATTGCCGGTAATGGCAAACTGCTCGTTCCCATACAACTGTTTTAGGTCGAATTTGAGGAAGTCAGCCTCCAAGATATTGAGCCGATTATTTTTCTGAAACACTTCCGGGTGCTCCAACCTAAAACTGTGGTTTAGATAAACGATGGATTCCTCATCAAGATCCATGGCCACCAACTCCAAATCACGTTGCAGCAAATACTTTGTAAGCACTCCCATTCCAGGACCTATTTCCAGGACATTGGAGTATGCATCAAGAGAGAGGGTTTGGGCAATTTTTTCTGCTATGCTTTCATCGGTTAAAAAGTGCTGCCCCAAATGTTTTTTGGCCTTTACCGCACCTTCATTGTGTCCATTCCTACGCTGCTTTGGCTTGCCATTGCCAAGTTTCTTTCTATTTTTTTTGGACACGGGACGTTTTTTTGCAAGTTAGTTTGAATTTTTGACATACAGCCAGGCTTCAATGCCAGATTCCAACACCACTTTTTCACGTATGTAAGCACTGGTTTCGTAGACGTCGGACTTGGCCAAATCCAATGAGGTTACCTCATATACCATACCTTGAACGGTGTCTTTTGGATTTCCACTTCGTATTACAAGGGGATAGCGACCATAGACCGCATTTTCCATTTTTTTAAACCCTGGTAAAAAATCGGAATTACCTGTTAGGATGCGACCAAATATATACTGTTGCACCTGCAAGTCCTGCAGTGTTCCGTAGGTGAAAAGGTATTCCAAGGGTTACGGAATTTGTTGACTGATGATTTCCAATTCTGTTCTAAAGGCAACAAACTTGTTTGGAAATAGTTTTTGCCCATCGGACCTAAGGCGTTCTGCATCTTCCTTATAGTAAGCCTCCAATGTTTTGCGATCTTTTGTGGTGTATTGCACGGAATAAGTGACACCGCCCATTTCTTCTTCCACCAATACCTTGGCCATCTTGGCATGGGAAAACTTTCCAGTGGCCAACATATCCGGAACGTGTTTATCGCGCATCCAGGTCAACCATTCATCATGCACGGTTTCATCTATATTGATGGTTACGTTGTAAATCAGCATAGTCCAACTTTTGATTGGCTCAAAAGTAGGGAAGAATCAATTAATGGCATCGCCCCGCAAACGCCTAAATTGCTTTCTGGCCTTGGGAAAGTAATAACTGTCCTGATGGTTATAAATAATTTTCTCGTATTGTGCCATGGCCTTTTCAGGTTCGTCCAGTACAGTTCTATATAGCTCCCCTAGGGCAAAGAGCGCATCGTCCGCCAAAATATCGTGGGCATAGAATTCAGCTATTTTCTGGTAATTGAACTCTGCATCCTTATATCTTTTTTGGCCCTCCAAAAGCTGTCCCTGCTTTAACAATGCCTCATCCTCGATTTTTTCACCTTTGTGGTTCTGTAAAATATCTTCCAAGGCTTCAATGGCCTGGATATTCTTATTTTGATAAGCCAGCAGATCGGCCCTGGCAAATTTTTTAAGCGCTGTTTGGGTCGAATCTTCCAAGGAATTATCGGATATCAACAAACTCAATTGCATGGCGTCATTGGCAATTAGCTGCGAGGTGGAACCCCTTAACACTTTAAGTTGGGTAAGCGCCCAATCAAAATCCCCTTTGTAAAAACTGGTCTGTGCTACCTTAAAGCGCGCATCTTGACCCAACACATCATTTTTTAATCGCTTTTGTACCTGGGTAAAGTAAATCAAGGCCTGGTTAAATTGTTGATTGTACACCAAAATATCACCTAGGGCCATTTTCACGTAGGCTGTACCCCTGTTGCTCAAAGGAAGCTCCAAGCTCTCTTTTAGCATGCCAATGGCTGGGGCTGGCCGCTCCCTTTTGAAGGTTAGGAAATTGGCGTAGGCAATTTGAAGCTGCAAGGTCTGGCTTTGGTTTCCATACTCCAGCACCAAGGCTTCAAACTTTTTTTCCACAGCATTCAAGGTGCTTTTGTCAGGCGTCTCCAAATCAATATCAATCAGGTGCAATTGCGCATTGAGTTTGGAAACAGGATTGCCGCTATGGTCCACGATGTATTCAAAAATCTTGCTGGCATTGGAAAAATCCTTGTCTTCCAGCGCAATCTGGCCTAGGTTTTCCAACCGATCTAAAGAAACTTCATCCGTACGCTTATAAATGGCCTTTTCTTGACTGAATGCACTACTGTACTGTTTTTGTTGTATGAAAAGCCAGCTTAGCAATTCGTTCCATAAGATATCTGGATTCTTCTGGGCATTTTTTAAGAGTACCTTTCTAAGGAGCACATTGTTCTCGTTGGATGGATCTTCCGAAATAAAATCGTCAATATTCCTTAAAATATTGGAGCGCGAAGTACGGCCTTCCTTGATAAGATTGAGGTAGCTCTGGTACATTTTTTCCACCTGTCCCTGTTCCCCATAAATCCTAGCCAATTGAAAATCATAGTTTAATTCGGGCTTAAGTATCATGGCCT
Source organism: Flagellimonas flava (assembly GCF_050617915.1). Taxonomy (GTDB): domain Bacteria; phylum Bacteroidota; class Bacteroidia; order Flavobacteriales; family Flavobacteriaceae; genus Flagellimonas; species Flagellimonas flava_A. Next base: position 49,513 of record NZ_JBODQE010000010.1, on the reverse strand, counting down.
TTTGATAGGCCTGGATGGCTTCGTCAAGCAGAGCATACTTTTGAAAACGGTACCCTACACTATACCCAAAATTGGGGTTTTCCTCTATTTTCTGGATGGCCCTTTGATAATACTCGGCGGCCTTATCGGATTGGTTTTGCAGGGTGTAGTTATATCCCAATTCTATGAAGAAAGTGGGAAAGGCATAAGCATCCTCAACTTTTTTCAGTAAAAACTGCTCCGCATCACCATAGCGTTCCAATTGTTGATAGCAAGCAACTAAACCTTCGGAATAGTCCGTGCGTCTTGGATTTTTTTTCACCAATTTTTCATAAAACACCAAGGCCTTGTCGTAATCCCCATCATTGAAATATTGCTTGGCCAAAAAGTCCTCTTGGCCATAGGAGGAATTGCTAATGGTAAGACACGCTATAAGAAATAAAAAGTATCGCAATAGCTCGTTTTATTTCAAATATAACGTAGAAAAACCCCAATTCCTGTTAAGTGAATCTAAATTAGGAGCAACAAATCTTAATTGATCATATCAAATCCGCAGTAGGGAACCAATACTTCGGGGACTTTAATACCGTCCTTGGTTTGGTAATTTTCCAAAATGCCAGCCAAAACTCTAGGCAAGGCCAGGGAGCTTCCATTTAAGGTATGGGCCAATTGCTTTTTCCCATTTTCATCCTTAAAACGAAGTTTTAATCGGTTGGCCTGGAAGGTCTCAAAATTGGACACGGAGCTTATTTCCAACCAACGATCCTGTGCCGTGGAGAAGACTTCAAAATCAAAGGTTAGGGCAGAGGTAAAGCCCAAATCCCCACCACAAAGACGAAGAATTCTATAGGGAAGTTTTAACTCAACAAGAATCTCTTTAACATGTTCCACCATTTCATCCAGCGCCTGGTAAGAGGCATCTGGGCGTTCAATACGAACCACTTCTACCTTGTCAAATTGATGCAATCGGTTAAGCCCCCTAACATGGGCGCCATAACTTCCGGCTTCTCTTCTAAAACAGGGAGTATAGCCCGTGTACTTGATCGGTAATTCCGAAGCGGTAAGCATGTCGTCCCTATGTAGATTGGTTATTGGAACTTCAGCTGTTGGAATCAGATATAGATCATCAGCTTGAACATGGTACATCTGACCCTCTTTATCCGGTAATTGACCTGTGCCGTAACCAGAAGCTTCATTGATCATGTGCGGTACTTGCAACTCCGTATAACCTGCTGCCGTATTCTTATCCAAAAAATAGGAGATCAATGCACGTTGAAGTCGTGCTCCTTTGCCCTTATATACGGGAAACCCAGCTCCCGTAATCTTTACGCCGGATTCAAAATCGATGATGTCATACTTTTTGGCCAACTCCCAATGCGGTAAAGCACCTTCCATCAGCTCTGGGATATCTCCTTGACGAAAAACTTCCTCGTTGTCCTCATCTGTGTTACCTGCGGGAACAGATTCGTGGGGTATATTGGGAATCAGATACAACTGCTCCTGTAATGCTTCTGCAGTAGCATTGAGTTCTTCACCCAGCTGTTTTGAGGCTTCTTTTAAACCTGCAGTCTGCTCTTTTAAGGTGTTCGCCTCTGCTGCTTTTCCTGATTTAAAAAGTATGCCAATTTCTTTGGAAAGCTTGTTGGATTCGGCCAATGTTGCGTCCAATTCGGTTTGAATGGAACGTCGTTTTTCATCTAAATCAAGCACAGCGGAAAGGATTGGCTCAATATCCAAGTTCCTCTTTTTTAGTGCGGTGATGATCCCTTCCTTGTTCTCCCTAATGGTCTGTAATTGAAGCATGGCCTTGTTTTGAGCCGCAAATTTAATTCAATCTAGGCAAGATGCACAACTATTCTTCAGCTTGTGAGGGCAAAATCCATTCATTATGGCCAAAATGTTTCCACGGCACGCTGGCCAGGTCCACTTCGGGATCAATAAATTCATGAAATTTTCCCTGATTGACTTTTACCTTGTTTTCCACAAAGACCTGAATGTCCTCTCCCTTTTTGGCATATTCCTTTTTAAGGTATTGCGCAAACTGCCAAGTAAAATCTGGATAGCAAGATACTTTGCGGCGTTGCTTTTTGGTAAGATGATCGCCCAATTTTATGACCTCCATTTTGCCAGTTTCCTTGTTTACCGCTTTGACCCGAATAGATCCGGCACGGCTGCGCAACATCATCCGCCAACTCAAGCGATGTCCTTCCTCTGTCCAAAGCACATCATCTTGAAACGTATGGTGGCGTAAGGGAAGCAATAATTGTGTGATGAAATAGATGCTTAATACGGATACGATCAAATTCCTGTTTTCGGGAATGGCCGGGGTATTATCGGTTTTTGCACTTTTTCGTTTTAGGAAAATGTTCCTAATGGTTTCTGGAGGGAAAAAGAACACGATAAATGCCAAGGAGAGGTATGGAAAAATCCCAATTTGGAATACTATGCTGTTGAAGATATGGAAGAAGATGGAAAACGCAAAGGCCACTTTACGGGTGGGTTTCCAAAGCAAGGCGGGAACCACCAACAGATCATAAAAAATCCCGAAAAATGCTACAATTTTGTGCACCCATTTTTGCTGAAGGAAATCCCCAATAATGTAATAATCAGATTTGGATTTCATTAAAATCTCAATAATGCTGAAATCCAACCAGTCTCCGTAGAGTTTGGCTACCGAGGCATATGTGTAGACAATGAAAAGCTGCAGAATTATGGCCCAACGTATCCAGTTGTGCATGGTAGTGGAACGGATACTGGGATTTTGTTTGGCGTCCATGGAAAAATCACGGTTGGCGGGAAAAAATGCCATGATATAGGACAGCAACATCAACAAATAATAATGGTTGTTGTAGGATGTTTTTTGCATGAGGTAGACCCCGGTCCATAGAATGGCAAATGCAAAGGCACTGAATCTATACCGATAGCCCAAAGTGATCAATACCCCAAGGGTGCCCATAATGGCAAAGTAGATATACATTCCACTTCCGGGAAGGGGTTGTAACCATTCAAACCCGATGAAACTGAATGTAAATTTGGGCTCCACCAAGGTTCGCCGTACCCAACCGGTAGCAATGGCGCCATAACATTCCGCGCTGACCAGTAAGCCATAGAATACCCTGAAAACTGTAAGCTGGGCATTATCTATTTTTTTAAAAAGAAACTGGTTCACTTTAGCTCGAGATTAAGTCTAATGAAGTCTGTCTGTCCTTTTTGAGCTGCTCTTGAAGCTCCTGTACGGAATCAAACTTGTGTTCATCCCGAATTCGATGAAGCAGGTCCACTTGGATTTTTTTGTCATAGAGATTCCCATCAAATTCAAAGAAGTTGATTTCGATACTCTTTTTATTGCCTGAAACTGTGGGATTGTAACCAATGTTCATCATTCCAAAATAATCCTTGTCATCCCAACGGCTCTTTACCACATATACCCCATTTTTGGGAATCTGTTTGTATTTCTCAGCAATGTCCAAATTGGCCGTAGGAAAGCCAAATTGTTTACCAAGACCCTTACCCTTTTTTACCGTCCCCGTAAGCATATACGGATAGTTAAGGTAGTTGTTGGCCGTAACGATATCACCCTCCTGGAGCGCATTTCTAATCTTGGTGGAACTTACGGAAACATCGTTGATCTCTTGGGCTGGAATTTCTTCCACTTCAAAATCGAGCGCATTTCCAATGGAAATAAGGTCCTGGATATTGGCATTTCTGTTGCGTCCAAAACGGTGGTCGTACCCAATGATGATCTTTTTGGTTTTAATGCTGTTCACCAAGATGTCCCGCACAAACTCGGTCGCTGAAAGTCTGGAAAACTCTTTGGTAAAGGGATGGACAATGAGGTAATCCAGTCCCATGGCCTCCAAAATCTTGGTTTTCTCCTCCAAGGTATTCAACAGTTTAATGTCCGTATCTTTTTGAAGTACCATCCGTGGATGCGGGAAAAAAGTAAGTACTACGGATTTTAGTCCCGCATTTTTGGCATTATTTATGAGGCGTTCCAGTATCTTGCCGTGCCCAATGTGCACCCCATCAAAGGTTCCAATGGTTACCGCGGTATTGAATGATGTATCTGTAAACTGAGAAATGCCTTGGATTGTTTCCACCTAAACAAGAAATAAAAAAGGCTTATTTTTGAAATTGACCGACGCCCCTTTAGTATGAAAGCTAAATTACATCTTGTTTTATCAATTACCATATTTTTTATCTCATTTTCGATCTACGGTCAACGTTCTTATTGGAAATCGATACCGGTAAAGAGCTCTTTCAAAAGTGCATCCCTGAAAAACAACATGGACAAGGCCAATGCAGTCTATACTTTGGACAAGGGGCAAATATTGGATGATTTGCTTCCTGCGTCCAAAACCAGTAGGGACAAGCGTACGGTATATCTTCCAAACGGTCATGGCGAAATCATCGGATTTGAATTGAAAGAGACCTCGGTACTTCATCCAGACCTGGCCAAGAAATATCCAGGTATTAAGTCATTTACGGGGGTAAGTCAAAATGGGCAGTACAAGGTGAAGTTGAGCAATTCCCATAAAGGGATGGACGGGATGCTGGTAAACCTGAAGAACCAACAGACAACCTTCATAGAACAAGTATCCAATGAAGCGGATACCTACGTGGTATATGAAAAAGGAGCGGAATCTTCCGAAAAAGGCAGCTTTGTTTGTAAAACGGGAGACATTCAAAAGTTGGTTGCCAAAACAATCACTCCTTTGGTGGATGACCAATTGTTGCGCAAATATCGGATTGCGGTTTCCGCCTCGGGGGAATATACCCAGCACCATGGCGGCACGGTTGCAGATGCCCTTGCGGCCATAAATACAACTTTGACCAGGGTCAATGAAGTTTTTGAAACCGATTTGGGAGTGACCCTCGAGTTGATTCCCAATAATGACCTGATAATTTTTACAAATTCCGGTACGGATCCCTATAATGGGAATCTTAATTCTGAGGTACAGAACACTTTGACGTCAACCATAGGAGAGGAAAATTATGATGTTGGACATTTGTTTCATAAGGTAAGTCAAGGCCAGGATAATGGTAACGCAGGGTTTATTGGGTCTGTTTGTTCAGATAATAGAAAGGGGAGCGCATTTTCCGCTGCTTTCAATCCGCAGGGAGATGTTTTTGATTTGGATTTTGTATCGCATGAACTTGGACATCAATTTGGTGCCAACCACACCTGGTCTTTTGAAAGTGAAGGAACAGGAGTACAAGCTGAACCAGCCAGCGGGACTACCATAATGGGCTATGCGGGGATAGTCGGTGGCAATAATGTAGCTCCCAATGGCAGTGATTATTTTCATTTCTATAGCATTCAGCAGATATCCACATATTTGCAGTCCGTTGCCTGTGCAGAGGAAACAGGACTTACCAACAATCCACCGGTACTAACCCCAGTGGGGGATTACGTAATTCCCAAAGGGACTGCATTTGTCTTGGAGGGAATCGCAACGGATAGTGACGTTGGAGACGTACTTACCTATACCTGGGAACAGATTGATAATGGGGTGGTGACCACCGCGACTTTTGGGCCGGATAATCCAAGTGGGGCCAACTTTAGGTCCTTGCCGCCAACTACTGATCCCGCCAGGTATTTTCCTAAGCTATCCAGTGTAATCCAAGGTGAGCTTACCCAAACCGAACCGCAAATTAATGAGGCTTGGGAAACTGTTTCCAATGTGGCCAGAAATTTTGAATTTGCACTTACAGTTCGGGATAATGCTGCTGGAGGGGGTCAAGTTGTTTCTGATTTGCTCAACGTGGAGGTGGTGAGTTCTGCCGGACCTTTTACGGTCACTTCCCAAGGCACCAATGAAGTATACGAAGCGGGTTCTACCCAACAAGTTACTTGGGATGTATCCAATACCAATATTCTACCTGTTAATGCCCAAACCGTTGACATTATGCTTTCTTTGGATGGAGGCGTGACATTTCCCATAACCTTGGCGGATGATACCTTAAATGATGGTGAGGAGGAAATTTTAATTCCCGGGGATGCCACCACAACGGCGAGAATCATGATCAAAGCAAGTGATAATGTGTTCTTTGCGGTAAACGCTTCGGATTTTACCATACAAGAATCCCAAGTGGTTTTGAGCTTTCAGGATTTGGTTTATGAGGTTTGCCAACCCGATGATTTGATCATCCCGTTCACCTACCAAACCTTTGGTGGTTTTGGTGAAACATCCACCTTTTCTGCCAATCTACCAGTAGGTCTTACAGGTGTTTTCGCCCCAACCCAGGCAAGCGCAGATGATACTTCCGTACAACTGACTATTTCCAATACAAATGGGGTGGCTGCTGGGGAATATAATATTACCGTTACCTCTAATGCGGCTTCAGTAACCAAAAATGTGCCCTTGACTCTGATTGTAAAGGATAATGGCTTTTCAAATGTTGTCCTTCAATCTCCTTCGGACTCAGAGGGTAATGTTTCCATTCGCACCCAATTGAACTGGGAAGACAATGTACTCAATTCCAATTACGATGTGGAGGTGGCTACGGATGTAGGATTTACCAATATTGTGGAATCAGCTACAATACCTTTTAATTTCTATCAAACCACAAGCTTGGCCGCTCAAACGGAATATTTTTGGCGTGTAAGACCCAACAATGCGTGTGGAGCGGGAACGTTTGGAACACCTTTTAGTTTTACAACCATACAGGTGGATTGCAAAACTTTGGAACCCGCTGGCTTACCCTTGGAAATATCGCCTGTAGGAACATCCGCTGTGAGCAGCACGGTAAACATATTTGAAGATCTTTCCATTTCAGATGTCAATGTAAGTTTGGAATTGAATCATACCTACCTGGAGGATTTGATCATTAATTTGACTTCTCCCTCGGGGACAAAGGTTACCTTGATTTCCAATACCTGTGGGGATGCCAATAATATCAATGCCACTTTTGATGATGATGGGTCAACAATAGTTTGTGCGATCAATCCCGCCATATCGGGAACTGTAAAGCCTTTGGGAGCGTTAAGTTCATTTATTGGTGAATCTGCTCTTGGGGAATGGACTTTGGAGATTTTGGATACGGCAACAGGTGATGGAGGTTCCCTGATCGGGTTTACGTTGGAGGTTTGTGCCGAAGGAGCATTTAGACCTGATGAGGACGAGGATGGGGTGTTTGATGACGGTGATGACCTCTGCTTAGGTACACCGAAAGGAATCGAAGTGGATACAAACGGTTGCCCGATCAACCGCTTCCCTACAGATAATTTTACGGTGGAAGTTCAGAGTGAGAGTTGCAGAAACAACAACGATGGAACAATCAGCATAACAGCGGTTGACAATTCAATAACATATACGGCAGTTTTGGATGGAGGCGGGACAACCTCCAATATGGACTTTACCAATTCCCATTCCTTTGGGAACCTGGAAGCTGGAACTTATTCGCTATGTGTTACCGGAACCAATGGTACGGTGACGTTTAGAGAGATTTGTTTCAATCTGGAACTGATCCAACCGGAACTGCTTTCGGTTTTTGCGGAGGTGGAAGGTCAAGCCTTGGCGCTTTCCATGTCAGGGGGTAGTTTATATACTATCGAACTCAACGGTTTGGTTACCCAGACATTGGATAATGAAATTCAATTGAACCTGAAGGAAGGAAGGAACACGCTAAAGGTTTCGACAGGTTTGGATTGCCAAGGAATTTATGAGGAGTCCTTTTTTGTATCTTCCAAACCCATATTGTATCCCAATGCGGTGAACCATACGGCCAAAGTATTTTTAAGTGGATATAACGGCTTGGTCAAGGTTCAGGTGTTTGCTTCCAATGGCCAATTGGTACTGACCAAGGATGAAACGTTGAACGGAAACGATTTGGAGCTTGGAGTTTCTCTGTTGCCCAAGGGAACTTATTACATGAGGATTGAAACCTTGGATACCAAGCAAGTATTTAAAATGATTAAGGAATGAAGCGGTTTTTAGCAATTTTAGGCATTTTTGTTTTGTTGTATTCCTGCAGCAAAAGTGATGATACACCCCCTGCACCGGAAGGAGCCAATTTGATTTTTCCCAATGAAAATTCGGAATGCACCACTGGGGTAAGCATAAACAATGCACTGAGTCAGGTTACTTTTGAGTGGAGCGCTTCTGCCAATACCGATACGTATACCTTGAGTGTGGTTAACCTGGATACCAATATTCCACAGACCATTTCCACCGCTGCAACTTCGGCCAGTTTATCCATAGAAAAGGGAACCCCTTTTTCATGGACCGTGACTTCAAGAAACTCCAATACGGATCAAACAGCAACAAGTGACACCTGGTTGTTTTACAATGCAGGTTCCCAAACCAACTACGCTCCTTTTCCGGCTCAAGTGGTGAACCCCGTTTCGGGATCTACGGTTCAGAAAAGTTTGTCCAATGAGGTTACCTTGGAGTGGTCCGGTTCTGATGTGGAAGATGACATTGAGTCGTTTGAAGTCTTTTTCTCCGATCAAAACCCTCCTGCAACTTCCTTGGGAACCTTGGATGCTACAACCAACACTATTGATGTGGGAGTTTTGTCAGATACTGTTTATTATTGGAGGATTACCACAACGGATGCCCAGGGCAATACTTCAGACTCCGGGATTTTCGATTTTAGGGTATTCTAAGAAGTACTAGGTCCCGTTAAATTGGTTCATGGTGTTTTTGGTGCCGGCAAAAACATAGGAACGCACGAGGTCCGCAGATTTTTTGAGTCGTTCTGGCAAAGCCGCCCGTTCGTCCTCATTCCATTTTCCCAAAACATACTCCACCTGCCTGCCTTTGCTAAATTCAGCCCCAACCCCAAATCTAAATCGGGGATATTGCGAGGTCTGCAAGGTGTTTTGGATGTGTTTTAGTCCATTGTGCCCGCCATCGCTTCCCTTGGTTTTAAGGCGTAGTGTCCCAAAAGTGAGGTTGATGTCATCCGTAATGATAAGGACATTTTCCAATGGAATTTTTTCCTTCTCCATCCAGTATTTCACAGCGTTACCGCTGAGATTCATATAGGTTGAAGGTTTTAGGCATAAGATGCTTCTTCCCTTATGTTTGAAGGTGCCCACTGCGCCCAATTTGCCACTTTCAAAGGCAAAACTTTCTTGTTCGGCCAAAAAATCCAAGATTTGGAAACCAATGTTGTGTCGGGTTTCCTCGTATTCTGATCCAATGTTACCAAGGCCAACAATCAGAAATTTTTTCATGGTATCAAGTTCTTCAATCAAGGGTTTTGTAATGCCGAAAAGGGATTTTAGCAACTGCAACATCCTATATATGGGTTTTGCCCAAAAATAAGAAAGCATCCCCAAACTTTACTTTAGTGTAAAACGGGGATGCAATTATTTTGATGATTTAAAACCTACTCGGTAGCTTCTGCAGCTGGGGCTTCAGCACTTTCTGCTGCTCCTTCAGCTCCTTCAGCACCACCTTCAGCTCCTTCAGTTTCTTCCTCTTCCTCTTCAGAATCATCCACAGATGTTCTAGAGGCTTTTACCTGTACAACCGCGGTACTATCCGGGTGTAGAATGGTGAAATCATCGCTCAACAAGGTTTCTACGGCAATGGTTCCCCCAATTCTCAATTTGGAGATATCCACGGTGATAAAATCAGGAAGTAGATTTGGCAATGCCTTAATGGAAAGCTTTCTTTTCCTGAACAACAAACGTCCACCGTTTCGAACTCCAGGGGAGTTTCCTTCCAAACGAACAGGGATGTTCATGGTCACTGGCTTGTCCTCGAACAACTGATAAAAATCGATGTGCAAGATTTGGTCAGTTACAGGATGAAATTGGATATCCTGTAATACAGCATCAAACTTTTGTCCGTCTTCCAACTCAATCACAGCCGTGTGCGCGTTGGGGGTGTACACTAAATGTCTGAACGCTAGCTCATCTGCTGAAAAGTGCAATGGCTTATCCCCTCCGTACAGCACGCAAGGGACCTTTCCAGCATTACGTAAGGCCTTGGTAGATACCTTGCCCACGCTTTCTCTTTGGGATCCTTTGATAGTAATTGACTTCATAACTTCTGTTATCTATAAAATATTTAATTTATTCTCATTCATTTTCGAATTGTCAGACATATCGGCCTGAACGTAGTCGAAGGCTACATTAAGAATTTTGAGGATATTGAGGTGTTGTGGTGAACCCGATGCATAACATCTGCAAATAGGTCGGCACAACTCAATACCTTTATTTTATCCTTGTCCTCTTTTATGGGAATTGAATCGGTTACAATCAATTCCGTCAAAGTTGACTTTTCTATTTTTTCATATGCATTGCCGGACAACAGACCATGAGTGGTAATGGCACGTACGCTCAAGGCTCCCCTTTCCATCATAAGGTCGGCAGCTTTGGTAAGGGTTCCGGCAGTGTCCACCATATCATCCACCAAAACAACATTCTTCCCTGTCACCTCGCCAATAAGTTCCATATGGGAAATTACATTGGCCTTAGCACGCTGCTTGTAGCAGATCACAACATCACTTTCAAGGGCTTTGGAGTATGCATAGGCACGTTTGGAACCTCCCATATCAGGAGAAGCGATGCACAAATTGTCCAATTTCAAGCCTTTTAGATAGGGTAAGAACAGGGTAGAGGCAAACAGATGATCCACTGGCTTTTCAAAGAACCCTTGAATCTGATCGGCATGAAGATCCATGGTGATGATTCGCGTGGCCCCCGCAGTTTCCAACATTTTGGCAATCAACTTTGCAGCAATGGGAACCCTGGGTTTGTCCTTTCTATCCTGTCTGGCCCAACCAAAGTAGGGCATTACGGCGGTGATATGCCTTGCTGAAGCTCTTTTGGCCGCATCAAGCATAAGCAACATCTCCATCAGATTTTCTGAACTGGGATTGGTGGATCCAATGATAAAAATCCTTGCTCCACGGATGGATTCTTCAAACGATGGCTGAAATTCCCCGTCGCTATATCTTGAAAAAAGTACCTTGCCAAGGTTTGCCCCATAGGACGCAGCAATTTTCTCACCAAGCGCTGTACTTTGGGTACAGGCAAAAATTTTGGGTTCTGGAACTTGGTACGGCATTGTAATCTGTTGTCGACTAGATTATTAAATCTTCTTTTTTTCAAAAGAGGTGCAAATTTATAAATTAATTCGGGTTGCTAAAGGATATTTCAAGGTATTTTTGGTTGTAAATGAAATTATTTTTTAGCTTTGCAGTCCCATTTCAAAAAGGGGATACAAATTAAGCCTTGGTGGCGGAATTGGTAGACCTGTCTGCCGACAGGCAGGCGCGCTGAAATATTGTGTTGATTATTGTCTATGTCATATCAAGCTTGGATTCCAACTACATTTATGTTGGAATGACCAAGAATCTTGAGGAAAGGTTAAGACGGCATAATAGAGGTTGGGAAAAGACAACCAAACCTTATGCTCCTTTCATCTTGATTTATCAAGAATCATGCAAGGATAGGCACGAAGCAAGGAAAAGGGAAAAATATTGGAAGTCGGGAGTTGGTAAAGAAAAACTCCGTAAACTTAGAGATAAGTTAACATAATGCCTTGGTGGCGGAATTGGTAGACGCGCTGGATTCAAAATCCAGTTCTTTCGGGAGTGTGGGTTCGATTCCCACCCAAGGTACTTTAAAAGCCGAGATTTTGATCTCGGCTTTTTTATGTTTTTAGCAAAGGTCCTTTGCTTCAAGCTACATGGATATTTGGAAATTAACATTGGTTAGCGGCAACTGTAACTCACTTCAACCTGCTTAGTCCAAGTGGGATATAAAATACCACTACTGTAATTTCATTATCTTGTTCTTGACTATGGGAAGCGTTTCTACCACAAATAGAGTGTTTAGGCAGCTGTTGTGTTTTGTACTTTTTTGGAGTTCCACGATGGGTTTTGCCCAATCGGAGAGGAATGCAGAATTGGAAAGGCAATTAAAATCATTGTCGGGGGAAGCGTATTTCTCAAAAGCCAATGACATTGCCGAAACCTACTACGCAAACTCTACAACTCATGCCCAAGATTTTATAGAAGAGCAAGGGTTGGAAGCAGGGATACAGGAATTCCCCCTGCAACATGCCAGATACCTAAACTTAAAAGGGAAATTGCTCACCCTGCAAGGTAACTACGAGGAAGGTCAATCCGTATTTAATCAATCCATAACCATTTTACAAAATGGTGAAAATGTAGGCTTCTTGGCAAAAGCGTATTCAGGAATGGGAGGCCTCCTTATCAGAAAGGGAGATTACAAGGATGCCCGAACAAATCTTGAAAATGGGCAGGCTCTCTATCAAACTGATGAAGTCAACAATACCCTTGCCAATATTCATTTGCTATTTGGTAGGCTGGAGAATATTGAGGACGATCTTGATGCTGCCTTGAATCATTATGAAAAAAGTATCCAGATCAATAAACAATTGGACAATAAAAAGGGAATTTCGGATGTGTACTACCGTATTGCGGTACTATATCTGGATAAGAACAATGAAGAAAAGGCGTTGCAGTATTTTCAGGATGGAAGGGCGATCAAGGAAGAAATCAAAGATGAAAGGGGCTTGGCAAATTTTAATTTGTCACTGGGCGTTTTGCATGAAGAAAAGGGACTTTTTGAAACTGCATTGGATTACTATGCGCAAAGTTTAAAGGGTTATCAGCGTATAGGAGATAAGGCCAATCTGGCCAAGACCTACAATAACATAGGAGTGGCCTATGTGGATTGGCAAAAATACGATAGTGCCCAAGTCTATCACGAAAGGTCGGTGAAACTTCATAACGAACTCAAATCTCCACTGGGGATGATTAGGGCATTGTCCAATCTTGGAGAGGTGCACTATTTGAAGGAGGAATACCCAGAAGCGCTTAAAAACCATTGGGCTGCCAAAAAAGTAAGCGAAACAACCAATAGGAAAATCATGTTGGGTTGGGTCACCAATAACATAGGGCAGGTGCATTTGGCTACCGGGCGTTTGGATAGTGCCGGCATTTACTTGAATCGCTCCCTAAAAATCAAAAAACAACAGGATAATTACTTAACGCTACGCCAAACCTACAAGAATCTTTCAGAATTGAAAGAAAAGCAGGGGGAAATGGCAGAAGCCTTGGCCTATTTTAAACTGTACAAAGAAGTTCAGGACAGTCTTTTTAGAAAGACCAAGACCAGGGAATTGGCAGAAATGCAAGCGAGGTATGACAACGTACGGCAAGAAAAGGAAATTGACCAATTGCAGCAAAAGAATAAAACCCAGCGCTTATGGCAGAACATTTATGCCATTGGTGCACTCCTGGCCTTGATAGCTGTGGGATTTGTTTTTCAATTCTTCAAGTATAAAAACAAAAAGAACAAGGAGCTTTTGGCCGTTGAAGCCCAGCAACGCCAGCAACTGGAGGAGATTGACCGTTTAAAATCCCGTTTTTTCAGCAATATTTCCCATGAATTTCGAACACCGCTAACCCTCATCTTGGGCCCCTTGGATAAATTGAGAAAGGGAGTAGATGACACTTTGCGTCCCACCATCGACATCATTGACCGCAATGGTAAAAGGTTGTTGAAGTTGATTAATCAGCTATTGGAGTTGTCCAAAATCGAGGCGGGAAAGACTTCGTTAAAAACGGCATTTGTGGATATAGTTCCTTTGCTCAAGGGCTGGGTTTTATCTTTTCAATCCATGGCGGAAATGAAGAATGTTGACCTGTCTATCCAAACTGAAAAAGAGTCCTATTTTCTCTACATCGATAAGAGCAAAATGGAAGAGGTGCTGATCAATCTATTGTCCAATGCACTAAAATACACCCCTTCCGGAGGCCATGTTACGGTGAGCTTACATCAGATACATACTGATGGTAATGATGCTTTATCCATTAAGGTTTCAGATACGGGCAAGGGAATTGCCAAGGAAGAACAACCCTATATCTTTGATCGCTTTTATCAAGCGGCCAATGCAGAGGCAGACAATGTTGTTGGGACGGGTATTGGGCTTTCCCTCATTAAAGAGTTGGTGGATTTACATAAGGGATCCATTTCGGTGAAGAGTGGACTTGGGGTTGGGAGTACTTTTGAAGTGCAGCTTCCCTTCGGGAAAGAACACCTGTCTGAAGAAGAAGTTCAGATGATACCTGCTGCACCTCATGCTACCCCTATGGATATACCTGTTGGGGATTCCAAGTCTCCTGAGGTGGCCGAAACGGATATTGACAACGAGGAATTGCCACTGCTCTTACTTATTGAGGACAATGAAGACCTTAGGAATTATATCAGAGAGGTGCTAAACGACCAGTATAGCATACTGGAAGCCAAAGATGGTGAAGTGGGCATACAACACGCCTTGGAACATATTCCGGATATCATAGTCAGCGATTTGATGATGCCCAAGGTGGATGGATTGGAGGTGTGCAAAACCTTAAAAGAGGACGTTCGAACCAGTCATATCCCCATTATTTTACTGACGGCAAGGTCATCCAAAGAGGATAGGATAGAAGGTTTAAAAAGTCTGGCAGATGACTATCTTACTAAGCCGTTTGACAATGAGGAACTACTGGTAAGGGTGAAAAATTTGATCGCCACAAGGAAAAAAATGCAGGAGCATTTTTCCGCCGGGGATATACTTAAACCTAAAAAACTCAAACTCAGTTCCATTGATCAAGAGTTTATAAAGAAGGTTACCGAAATATTGGAACTTGAAATAGATAATGAAAATTATGGGGTCGTTGAGCTGGCAGATACAGTGGCACTTAGCCGATCTCAACTATTCCGTAAAATTAAGGCGATTACCGATCAAACGCCCATAGAATTTATTAGGTCTTTCCGTTTACATAGGGCTATGGACATGTTGCAACAGCAAAGTGGTACGGTGGCAGAAATTGCGTACAGTGTTGGCTTCCAAAATCCCTCCTATTTCTCCAAATGTTTTCAAGAACAATTTGGAATGTCTCCGAGTGCTGTTTCCCGGCGTTAAACACCTTTGAGGTACTCTGATTTTTGTAATGTGTTCCTAGACTCAATTTAACACTTTGCAACATTTGTTACAGACTATGCAACATTTCTTCGATTTGCTGTAACAAATAGAATTTCAGCGATTTACATTCAACATTTTTAATTGATTTTGGCACATCCCAGGTTGTCCTCAGGGATGCTCCACAGATACATTTGCCCCATGATTTTGAAATACTTGAAAGAAAAGAAAACAGTGTTTCAGTAGATAACGAATTAGTAACAAACAAAAAGTAAAATCATGAAAAATGTATTAATGGGCCTATTATTTATAGGTATGACAAGTATGGGTTATTCACAATATGACCCGATGAACGGTAACATCGAGAATGACGGATTCGATTTTGTATTTGCAAATCTTGACTATCTGGATGGGGTACAAGGCAAGGCAACACCTGATCAGGTTAGATTTCTGGAAGGAATCGCTGCGGATTGGGACGTGAGCAAAGTATCACAATTTGATGGACGTAGTGAGCTCTTTAGGGTAGTTTTTAAATCCAATAAAGGTCAAATAAACGTGGCTTTTGATGGAGAGGGTAAAATTAAATTGGCCACGGAGAAGTTCAAAAATGTGAAAATGCCAGCGCATATCCAGCAATTGATCAAGGAAAAATACCCACAGTGGAAACCCGTAGAGAATTTGTATTTGGTTACCTATAGAGATGGGAGAAAAACCACAAAAACGCTCAAGGTAAAACTTGAAAAAGGCAATAATACAAAGCATTTAAAGGTAACGGACAGCGGACTTCTGCTTTAAGCCAACCCTTTGACTTGGCTCAAGTTGGCGGTTTAAGACCCGCCAACTACCCACTTAAATTCATTAAAAATAGTTGTTGAACAAAAAAATATCTATCATGCCAACACCATTGGAAATTTTATTGGACCCTGTATCATTGGCAGTTTTGGCCATCTATGCGATACTTATGATTTGGGAAGGATTGTTTCCCGCAAGAAAACTGCCAAAAGTAAAATTTTGGAAATTGAGAGGGTTGGGTGCTTTTGCATTCTTCTTTTACCTATCATCCTACTTACCATTGTTTATTGATCCTTATCTGGAACCTTACCGATTGTTGGACCTTACGGATTTAACAACCGTTATTGGCGGTCTTGTTGGCGTAGTGGTTTATGAATTTGGGGTGTATGTATGGCACAGAGCTTTGCACAGTTCAGATTTTTTATGGCGCACTTTTCACCAGATGCATCATAGTGCCGAACGTTTGGACACCTATGGAGCCTTCTATTTCAGTCCCATGGACATGATCGGATGGACCGTTTTGGGGAGTATCTGTTTTGCCCTTTTGGTGGGATTGAATCCACAGGCCATCACTTTTACCTTGTTGGTGACCAACTTTTTGGGAATGTTCCAGCATGCCAATATTAAAACACCTACTTGGTTGGGATACATTGTGCAACGTCCAGAGAGCCATACAGTTCATCATGCTAAGGGCATTCACAAGCATAATTATTCCGATCTACCGGTTTTTGATATTCTTTTTGGGACGTTCAAGAATCCAAAAAATTATCAGCACGAAACAGGATTTTACCACGGGGCTTCGGCCAAAGTATGGCAAATGCTGACGTTTAAAGATTTGAGCAAAAAATCAAAAACTATTTCAAAATCAGCATCTATGGTAATAATAGGGCTATCAATCTTTGGTTGTAGTAGCGATAATTCAGAAACAGTAATTGAAACACAGGAACCAGTGCAAATTGTCACAGAAAGTACAATTACGGGTAATGGAAACATTGGAGCTAACGATGGTCATTGCAATGATTTTAATCAATAAAAATGAAAAATTTAGTTATAAAAGTCGGTTTGTCGACCCTATTGATATTTGTGCTAATAGGGTGCAGTAAAGAGGAAATTGAAGGGCCAATAGGACCGGTGGGTGAACAAGGGCCACAGGGAGAACAGGGGGAAAAAGGAGAACCGGGTCAGGATGGTGAAGACGGTCAAGATGGCAATGCAGAGGTGATCTATAGTTCTTGGATTCCTGCAAATTTTACAGGCTCGTCTGCCTCGGTAAAGTATATGAATATAGATTTTCCTTCAGAATTACCTCCAGCCTTTAGCATAAAAAGTACCCATACCATCCTGGTGTTTTTTAATGGCTTTGGAGATGGGAGTACTTACCTATTGCCTGTACTGGATTTTAGGGGAGCCCAATTTACCTATGGTTATGGGAGCGGTACTGTAACGGTTGGTGATATTTTAATTAAGGCAAAGGCACTATCTGGAGATTTAACGGAGTTTCAAATATCGCCTTCTCGAGGCAATAGATTCAGGTATGTCATTATTCCTCCGAGTGTACACGTGCAAGGGAAATCCTCTTTGGACCATAGCGATTATGAAGCCGTAAAGGCATTTTACAACATTCCGGATTAGTGTTGAAATGGTTTTGATAAAGTAAATACAATGAAACAAAAAACAAAAAATACAATACTAACAGATGGTGGATTGGAAACCGATTTGATTTTCAACCATCAAATTGAACTGGAACATTTTGCTGCTTTTCCGTTATTGGAAAACACAGATCAGGTACAAACATTGGAGAATTATTATCGGGAGTATCTGGAACTGGCAAAATTGAATGGAACAGGTTTCATTTTGGAAAGCCCAACCTGGAGAGCCAATTTGGATTGGGGCAAGGCATTGGGCTATGATGAAAAGAACCTCAAGCGTGTCAATAAACTGGCCATTCAAAAAATGCAGCAGCTAAAGCAAGAGTACAAAACGTGTATTGAAAATGTAATGGTTAGTGGACAAATTGGTCCGAGAGGCGACGGCTACAGGGTAGAAACCGCGATGGATGCAGCTGAGGCCCAAGCTTACCATAACCTCCAGGTGCAGGTATTTATGGCAGCTAAAGTTGATATGGTCACGGCCATTACCATGACCTATATTGATGAAGCGCTAGGCATAGTTGAATCAGCAAAAATGCACAAGATTCCCGTAGTCATATCCTTTACATTGGAATTGGACGGGAGTTTGCCCAGTGGGGAAACTTTGGAGCAAGCTATTACGACTATTGACGAGGCCACGGAGAATTATCCAAAATATTATATGATCAACTGTGCCCATCCTACCCATTTTATGTACCTACTTGAAGGAGCAAAATGCTGGAAAAACCGAATTCAAGGATTAAGGGCCAATGCCTCATGTAAAAGTCACGCAGAATTGGACGAATCAACCGAGTTGGATGTTGGCAATAAAATAGAACTGGGTCAACTGCACAAAGAACTACAGCAGTTGTTGCCCAATTTGGAAGTGTTTGGCGGTTGCTGCGGAACGGATGCCTCACACATCAAGGCCATTTGTGATCACATTTCTTTGGTATAACTGTTTTTGAGCTGCCAATTATTTGGTTGAATTTTGGAAGGCCGGGAATTTTATCCCGGCTTTTTTGGTTAGCAAAGAATCTACTGTGGTTTGTGCACTGTAAGGTTTTGGTCGTTTTTATGGCTAAGGGGGAGATGAAGAACACTGCCTATTTTATGGAACGATGTGAAGCATTGGCCAGTAAGGCCACCTCAAAGGGCAACAGTGCCGTTGGAAGTTTGATTGTTGTTGATGATAAAATTATTGCGGAGGCCGAGGAAGCCGCCACCTCCAAACAAGATGTGAGCCGTCATGCAGAGATGGAGGTGCTAAGAAAGGCCAGGGCCATTCTTGGTAAGGATATGTCCAGCGCTATCCTGTACTCCAACAAGGAGCCTTGCGTAATGTGCAGTTATGCCATACGGGTACATCGTATTGGAACAGTAATATATAAAGAGAAATCGGGGGAGATGGGTGGAGCCAACGGAACATTTGATGTGCTTACCACAGAAAAGGTGCCTGAAGGATGGGGACCTCCTGTCCATTGTATTCAATTGGAACAAAATTAAGATGAACTATTCAAGATTAGCATTTACAGACACGATTAAGGAAATTCAGAAGGAGCAGGGGAGCAGGCATGCCTATGAACGCATGGAGCGCATGGAATTGCCGGATGGTCTTTCCTTTAGGGAGATGAGTTTTATCAAGGAGCGCGATAGTTTTTATATGGCTTCTTTTGGCGAAAATGGTTTCCCGTACATACAGCATAGGGGAGGCCCAAAAGGCTTTTTGAAGATGATAGATGTGAAAACCTTGGCCTTTCTGGACTTTACAGGGAACAAGCAATACATTTCAACTGGGAATGTGAAAACACATAAAAAAGTTTCCCTTATACTTATGGATTATGTCAATCGTGCCCGTTTAAAAATTTATGCAGAAGCTGAAATTGTGTCTTTGGAAGAAAACCCAGAGCTGGTTGAAAAATTGGAATTGGATTACGATTACAAGGCAGAGCGCATTTTTCTTTTCCATATCAAGGCCTTTGACTGGAACTGCCCGCAGCATATTATCCAACGATATACGTTTGAGGACATCTCAAAGCTAAACAAGGAACGGGAGGATTATATCCAAGACTTGGAGCAGCAAATAGAAGGACTCAAAAAGCAGATTAAAGACAATTCTGCAGGACATTAGAATAAGTCACTTCCAAATGTCTATCCTGGCCTTAGCTTGCTTCTACGTCGTAACCTTAGGGTTTCTTCAAGTTTGTCCTATATTTAGGGTTGGGTATTTGAACGAAGTCAATTTCCCTTGATTTTCCCAAATATGGGTCACCTCTGTTTATGAATCTATGGACATACTAAACCTACACCACGAATTCTTTTCAACCCAAAAAAGTAAGGATGTCTCCTTTAGAAAGAAGGCCTTGAAACGCTTGGAAAAGGAAATCGTTAAGCGCGAAGATGAGATTTGTGAAGCCCTTTATACGGATTTCAAAAAACCCAGGTTTGAAACTTTGGTTGCGGAGACCCAGTTTGTGTTGGCTGAAATAAAAACAGCGCTAAACAACTTGGAACTATGGGCACGCCCGGAACGGGTTTCGTCCATTCTGGCCAATTGGCCTTCAACTGATTATCTATATCGGGAGCCTTATGGCACTGTGCTGCTCATTGCCCCTTGGAATTACCCATTTCAGCTGGTTTTTGCTCCCTTGGTCGGTGCGGTGGCAGCTGGAAATACGGTCGTAATAAAACCTTCCGAATTAACGCCCAATACGTCTAAAATTTGTGCTGAAATTGTTGCTGCAGTATTTGAACCTGGGCATGTTTCCGTGGTAGAAGGCGGGGTGGAAATCTCGCAGAAATTGTTGGATCAAAAGTGGGATTACATTTTTTTCACCGGAAGCACCAAGGTTGGACGGATTGTATATGAAAGTGCGGCCAAACACTTAACGCCCGTGACTTTGGAGCTGGGCGGCAAAAACCCTTGTATTGTGGATAGTTCGGCTTCCATTAAACTGGCAGCCAAACGCATTGCTTGGGGCAAATTCCTGAATGCCGGGCAGACCTGTATCGCACCGGATTATGTGTTGGTGCACATAAGTGTCAAGGCCAAACTTATAACTGCTTTGCAAAAATGCATTGAGCAAGGGTTTGGAAATTTTGAACATCCTTCGAATGATTTAGCTAGGATTGTCAACGAAAAAAATTACACTAGATTAAAAAACTTGCTACACGAGCAAGAAGTAATTTTTGGCGGGTTTTTTAAGGATGGAGATAATTATCTATCT
The DNA here is from genome assembly GCF_050617915.1 of Flagellimonas flava. Classification (GTDB taxonomy): domain Bacteria; phylum Bacteroidota; class Bacteroidia; order Flavobacteriales; family Flavobacteriaceae; genus Flagellimonas; species Flagellimonas flava_A. Next base: position 28,990 of record NZ_JBODQE010000010.1, on the reverse strand, counting down.
CCAACTTTGATAAATGAACCCGCTCTGGATAGCCCCATCATGCAGGACGAAATTTTTGGTCCTATTTTACCTATCCTTGGTTATGAAACGGATGATGACATAGCTGAGGTTTTGAAACGCTACGAAAAACCTTTAGCTACCTATATGTTTTCCAATAAAAAATCTTTTCAGAAGAAAATGTTGAAGAAATATAGCTTTGGAGGTGGTGCCATCAACGATACCGTCATCCAAATAACCAATAAAAAACTTCCTTTCGGGGGTGTTGGGGCAAGTGGACTTGGAGGTTATCATGGGAAAGCCTCATTCGAGATTTTTTCCAATGCAAAAGGAATCATCAAAAAGGCCAATTGGTTGGATATCCCCTTGCGTTATCCACCGTATAAACTTCCCATGGGAATTGTGAAAAAAATCAAGCACTTGTTTTAAAACTTCCACCTTTGCGAATTGAAGGTTTTGATACTACATTTTCTTCGCAATTTCATAATTCCAAACCCTTAACTCGATTGTCCTTCAAATTAGTGCTAAAACACTAGTATTCAATAGCTACTGGGGCATTTTTTATCCTACAAAAACACAATTAGCACGTATAATCCTACAACCTGCTTTAGAGTTCAGCCAAAACACCCATCGATTATCTGATGTTTCACAACAAATGATCGATGAAATACAACATATATTCTATTTAACCGATGCTAGTAGATATGTTTGAATATTCTTACATGCTAAGAAAAACCTCATTTTTTTGATTATGAAAAGACCGCTAACCCCCCAAAAAAAAGGAGCTTCTTATTTCTTTTTTTTGTTTTTGCTCGCTTCATTGCAGTGGAGTTATGCACAAAATTGTTCAGTAAATGCGGGGATTCCTGAAACCATATGTGAGAACATCGGAACGTACAACCTTTCAGGTTCCACTTCAGGATTGGTACAAAGTGGTCCAACATGGTCGCAAGTAGGTGGGCCATCCGTCATCATCGATGACCCATCCAACCCAACCACTTCCATTTCCGGTCTTGTGGGTGGAAACACCTACACATTTAGATTAAGTGCGGTTTGCACGGATGGAACACCACAATTTCAAGATGTAGGTATAACGGTACAACCTATTACTGTGTCAAATGCGGGAAGCGATATTGCCTCATGTCCAGATAATACCGGGAGTGTGAGTACAAACGCAAACACCCCATTGAATGCCGGTGAAACTGGACTATGGAGTATTGTGGGAGCCAATAATGCAGGAGTAACCATTAATGCTCCCAGCTCTCCTACAACAACCTTGACATTAGCCGAAACCAGTGCTGGAACCACAACTTTACAATGGACGATATCAGGTCCTGATTTTGCTCCAGGCCAAGCTTGCGAATCCAGTTCTACCATTACCGTAACCAACTACGGTGGCGAAAGTGTAGTGGATGCAGGACCCGATCAAAATTTGGACAACTGTTATTCACTGACGCAATCGACCAACTTGGCCGGTAGTTTTGGTGGAAACAACATCAATGGTCAAGTAGGTACCTGGAGTTTTGTAAGCGGACCAAATACCCCGGTCATTGCAAACCCAAATAGTAATAATTCCAATGTATCCAACCTCGTAGCAGGGGTCTATACGTTTCGTTGGTCCGTAAGTGGATCATGTGCGAGTGGTCAGGACACCATGACCATAACGGTAGCTGGGGCAACCCAGGATATATCCACGGCAACCATTCAAAATAATGATATTCGCTTTTGTGATGCCAGTATTACAACCGTGACCCTGGTAGGTTCACTACCCTTATTCACTAATGAAACTGCAACTTGGACCCAGACATCAGGGCCTGTAGCAGGGGTTAATATCATCAGCCCAAATTCCAGTACCACACAGATTACAGGATTGGATGGGAGTAGTACATATGAGTTTGCCTACACGATTGAAAATGGAACAACGCTATGCAGTGATTCAGATACCGCTACCATTAATTATTCAACTACTCCGGTCACTATCTTGGCAAACGGGGGTAGCGACCTAACCGCGGTTTGCGGTGTAACAAGTGTTGACATTCCGTTCACCACCACGGGAAATGGTACCAATACCTATAGTATTATTAGCGGGCCAAGCAGTTCTACTTTGGTGGATCCTTCCACTTTTTCCAATGCGGGGGGCACACCTTTAACGATAAACTTTGATGCTGAAGGAACATATACCGTTCTTTTTAGAAGAGCCCTTAGTGGCTCCATCCAAACCGGATGTGATGTAGGTACCAGTACTATCAATGTTAATGTGGCTTTGACACCAACAGCGGCCAACGCTGGAACAGACCAGACTTTGGCCTGTAATGTTACCGATACGGATATAACCGGAAACGCAGCCACCGTTGGCAATTCGCTTTGGTCGCAGATCAGCGGACCCAATACAGCTACCATTGCATCTCCCTACGCCCAAACTACAAACGTTTCCAATTTGGTTCCTGGAACCTATGTGTTCCAATATGCCATTTCTGGAGGAAATGCTTGTGCACCCTCTGAGGAAGATACCGTTCAGATTGTCGTGTCTTCTGATGCGGCAGTACCGACAGATGCTGGATTGGATCAATCCATCTGTTTTGGGGCACCTACGCAATTGGCGGGGAATGCTCCGCCAACCACAAACTTGGTTGGAACATGGACTGTTGATTCTGCTCCTGGCGGAGCTAGTATTGTTTTCGCTGACGAAAATGACCCCAACACTTTGGTTTCCGGTTTGGATGATGCAAATGAAACTTATATTTTCCGATGGACGATAGCCAATCCCAATGATGCTACCTGTCCAACCCCTGGAACGGACACGGTTACCATAACAACAGGTGCAACCCAAGGCCCTACTTTGGCCGCGGCAGGTACTGACCAATGTTTGGGAACTGGTGTGACTACTACAACTTTAGCCGGGAATCAACCTGCCGTTGACGAGATAGGAACCTGGACTGCTTCGCCTGCTGTTGGCATTGCTTTTGATGATGCCAATCAATTTGATACGGATGTAACTATTTCGGTTGAACAAAGCTATGTTTTGACCTGGACCATTTCGAAAATTGCTCCAGGTTGTCAAGATACTTCAGATGAAATGGAACTTACGGTAGGGCCGGACGCTGTTGCTAATGCAGGACCCGATCAAACCGAATGCCAGTCCGTGTTTACCATGGATGCCACAGGTTCTGCGGGAAGTGGTGGGTTTTGGACCCAGATTTCGGGGCCAGGAGGCTACGTCATTGATGATTCCACCAGCCCAACAGCACAGCTTACGTTTTCATTTTCAGGACAATATATTTTTGAATGGACTGCAACCAATGGTAGCTGCTCCTCGGATACCGATCAAGTGACCCTTAACGTTGGAATTCCACCAACGACTGCAGTAGTGACCACTCCTGCCGAAACCATTTGTTCATCCACTACGGTAATCCTGGATGGCAACGCATTTGACCCCAATATTGAAAACGGTTTTTGGACCCTATTGTCCGGAGCACCAAATACACCCACCTTTTCAGATGTAAATGATCCAAATGCCACGGTAACCGGAATGGTATCCGGTTCCTACACCTTTAGATGGACCATTGCTGGGGATAGTAACTGTCCCAGCAGTTTTGCAGATAAGACCGTGGATGTTTATGTCCCTGCCAATGCTGGCCCGGATATGGAACTCTGTAACGTACAAAACTTTATGTTGGAAGCTACTTTTGGTTCTACAGGAACCTGGACCCAGACCTTTGGCCCGGGCGTAGGTGGTGCACCTGGAACTCCCGCGACCATTACCCAAAATCCTGCGGGCAGTAATGTTGCTGAAGTAAGTGATATTGTTCTTGGGAGTTTTTACATCTTTGAATTTACCACGAATTATCCTGGTGCAACAGGATGCGGAAATACATCCGATCAAGTTCAGGTGGAATCCAGTGGCTTGCCATCGGTTTTACCGGACGCCGGCCCAGACCAACTACTGTGTTTGGGAGATTTGGTGGTGCCTAATCAGACAACCTTGGCAGGGAACATGCCACCTGACGATGTAGATGAGGCTACATGGAGCTTTACAGAACAGCCTGCTGGAAGCACGGCAGTGATTACAAACCCCAATGACCCAACATCCACGCTTACAGGATTGACGGTTCCCGGTATTTATATTTTGGAATGGAATTTTGAGGCCGGATTTTGTTTTAATACCTCGGATGTGGTTCGGATTGAAGTGTATGAAACTCCGTCTACTGCGGATGCAGGTCCTGATCAAGTTAATGCCTGTCAGTTAAGTGCTCAATTGAACGCGGTTCCGCCAACGGTGGGCACGGGAACATGGACATTTACCGCTGATCCATCTGGGGGAGCGGCCGTTATCGATAATCCCAATTCACCCACTTCCACCATTTCGAATATTACAACTACAGGCACCTATACATTAACCTGGACCGTGGCCCATAACGGGGTAACTTTTGTGGACAGCCCTTCGGCTTGTGACCCTTCGTCCGATACGGTGGACATTACCTTCCCGGATGATGCTCCGTCAACGGCAGATGCGGGTCCAGATCAAGAATTTTGTGCGGCTACCCAAACTAATATGGCCGCTACAGCTTTGGTTATTGGAACAGGAACTTGGACCCAAACCGCGGGACCAGGTGTGGGAGGAACCCCTGGAACACCAGCTAATATTGTTGCTCCAAATAGTGAAACAACATTAATCGACACCTTGGAACCGGGCACTTACGAATTTACCTGGACGGTAATCAATGGAGGATGTACATTTGACGATACCGTTGAGGTGATCATCTATGCCGATCCCGGTAGCGCCAATGCAGGTCCGGACCAATCATTGGATCAATTTTCTTCAATTGTTTTGGCTGCTGATGCTCCCACTGTTGGTACAGGTATTTGGACTCAGGTTTCTGGTCCTACCACAGTTGGCTTTGTCAACGATAATGACCCAACTACGGAAGTTTTTGGAGCCTCTTCGGGTACATATGTATTTGAATGGACCATTAGCAATGGCAGCTGTACTCCAGTATCCGATACCGTTGAAGTATCCCTATTGGGAGTGGACTTGGAATTGACCAAATCGGTTTCTCCAACTACGGCCAATCCAGGAGATACGGTAACTTTTACCTTGGACGTCTTTAATGATGACGCTTCCAGCGCTTCGGATGCCACTGGGGTTTCTGTACGTGATGTAATTCCGTCGGGATATACTTTGGTGCCTGGAACAGTAAGCAATGGAGGGCTTTATAACATTGGTGATTTTTCCATCACTTGGTCCAATTTATCAATAAGCAATGGAGCCACTTTAAGTTTGACATTTGATGCTACCATAAACGCTTCCGGTTCTTATCAGAATACTGCAGAAATTACAGCCAACGACCTTTTTGATATCGATTCCACAGAAGGCAATGGTATAGCAGGGGAAGATGATCAAGATTCAGCCCAAGTAACTATCCTTGCATCTGATTTAAGCCTGACAAAGGATGTTAGTGCTGGTTCCAGTGCTACACCCAATGTTGGAGATACTGTTGTTTTTGAACTCACGGTGACCAACGCTGGACCTGATGTGGCTACCAATGTAAGCGTAGAGGATGTCGTTCCATCCGGATTGACCATAGGAACCATAAACAATGGAGGCATAAATACTTCAGGTACCATTGCATGGACAATTGCGAACCTAGCAGTTGGTTCCACCACCCTAAGCTATGAGACTACGGTTAACGCTCCTACAGGAGCTTCCAATGAATACCGAAATACAGCGGAGATAACCGCTTCCGATCAATATGATTCAGATAGTGATCCAGGGAATGATGATGGGGATCAAAGTGAGGATGACGAAGCCTTTTATGTCATTACACCTCAAGTTGCGGATTTGGAAATATCGATGCAAGCAAGCAATCCAACTCCGGATGTTGGGGAAGTGGTGACTTTTACCATTAATGTCAGCAACCAAGGAACATCAGCAGCAACGGGAGTATCCCTGGAAAATCTAGTGCCAGCTGGATATGCAACTATCACAGGAATCAGCAACGGTGGCACGTTTAGTTTCATAACTGATATTATTACCTGGACGGGACTGAATGTTCCCATTGGAACCAATACCTTGTCCTTAACATTTAATGCAACTGTTCAAAATCCTACTGGAGCTGTTGGGGAATTTACCCATATAGCCGAGGTCACTTTCGCCGACCAATATGATTCCGATAGTACCCCTAACAATGATGACGGAGATCAAAGTGAAGATGATGAAACTTCCGTAGCCGCTGCCCCGTTACAATCTGATCTTTCTTTGACCAAAATTGTGGTGGACAATGACATAAACCCCAACGTTGGTGAGGAGATTAGTTTTGAAATTACAGTTTCCAATAGCGGTCCTGATGATGCCACAAATGTAGTGGTACAGGATCTGTTGCCTACGGGCTTCAACTATGTGCTTTACAGTGCTACCGCTGGAACCTATGATGATACCACAGGACTTTGGCAAGTGGGCACGTTGGCCAATGGAACCAATGAGACTTTGATTATAGATGTGTTGGTAAATACTACTGGCGATTATACCAATGTGGCTCAAATTACTGCCTCTGATGGTTTTGATATTGATTCTACTCCTAGTAATGGAGTGGGCGCGGAGGACGATCAGGATGAGGTGACCGTAGCTCCTGTCGCCGTAGCAGATTTGTCCCTGACCAAGGATGTGGATAACGCCAACCCAGATGTAAATACCAATGTCGTATTTACCATAACCGTTTCCAATTCAGGACCGAGTGATGCTACCAATATTGTCGTAACGGATCTATTGCCTTCGGGTTATACCTATGTTTCGGATGATGCGGCTGGGGCATATACCAGCGGAACAGGAATCTGGAATGTGGGACCCATTGCCAACGGTGGAACATCTTCTTTGAATATTACTGCAACGGTAAACCCTACAGGAGCTTACACCAATATTGCTGAGATTACGGCGGTAGATCAACCCGATAGCGATTCAACACCGAACAATGCCCTTGCTGCTGAAGATGATCAGGATGATGCTGTGACAAACCCCAATCCTTTGGTGGATATTTCCGTGACTAAAACTGCGGATGACCTTACACCCAACGTGGGCGATCAGATTGTTTTCACCGTGTCCGTTTTTAATGATGGACCCAATGATGCAACCAATGTGGTGGTAACCGATTTCTTGGCTTCCGGATATGAATTTGTCAGCGCTGTGCCTTCAACTGGAGCATACGAACCTTTGAATGGTTCATGGACCATTGGAAATTTGGCCAATGCAGCTACGGAAACTTTGGTAATCACCGCCAACGTTCTGGCCACTGGTGATTATACCAATATTGCAGAACTTACGGGCTTGGATGAGACCGACGTGGATTCGGTTCCAGCTAATAATGATGATACCGAAGATGATCAGCAGACCGTAGAGCCTGTTCCGGTATTGGTTTCCGATTTGATTCTTCGTAAATCCGTTGATATTCTAAGTCCTTTGGTGGGAGAAGAAGTGATATTCAATATCAGTATTTCCAATCTTGGACCAAGTGATGTAACAGGAGTTCAGGTTATGGACCTTTTACCCTCTGGGTACACCTATATTTCCAATAATAGAACAGCTGGGGTGTATACGCCAGCAACCGGAATTTGGGACTTGAACGGTATCATTCCAAATGGGACCACGGAAACTTTAAACATTGTTGCGACGGTTAATGCTACGGGGGATTACTTCAATGTTACGGAAGTGATAGCTTCCGATAATTTGGATCCGAATTCCACACCTAATAACGGGAACGTTTTTGAAAACGATCAAGACAGTGCCGGGACTACACCTATTCCAAGTTCGGATCTAAGTCTGACCAAGATAATAGACAATCCAAGCCCTGATGTGGGATCAAATGTTGTATTCACCCTTACTTTGACCAACGATGGACCAAGCGATGCCACAGGAGTAGTGGTGTCGGATGCTTTACCCTCCGGGTATTCCTATGTTTCCGATGATTCTGGTGGGACATATAGCGATGCCAGTGGATTATGGAGTGTTGGTACGCTGGCCTCTGGATCAAGCATCGATTTAAATATTACGGCCCAAGTGAACGCCACTGGGGATTATAACAATGTGGCAGAAGTGGTCGCGGTAATTCAATTGGATCCTGATTCAACCCCGGGGAATAACGATCCCAATGAAGATGATCAAGCGGAACAATCCATTGCGCCAAGAACAGTAACAGATATTTCCGTCACCAAAACGGCCGATACCCTTAGCCCATCCGTGGGTGAGGAAATTGTATTTACCATCACCGTAAATAATGCAGGACCCAATGATGCCACAGGGATTGTGGTAGAGGACTTGTTGGCCTCTGGCTATAGTCTGGTTTCCGTATTGCCGTCCACAGGAATTTACTATGGACTTACCGGTTCTTGGGATATTGGAAATCTGGCCAATGGCGCTACTGCTACCTTGCAGATTACCGCCCAAGTTCAGGCTAGCGGGGATTATAGAAACACCGCAGAGTTGATTGCCCTGGATACTTTCGACCCAGATTCGACACCAAACAACAATCTGGCTACTGAAGATGATCAGGATACCATAGAGGCAATACCTAATGGGCAAGCTGATTTGGAACTGACCAAAACAGTGGATAATGCTACGCCCAATGTGGGAGATGTAGTTGAGTTTACCTTGAATTTGACCAACAATGGATTTAGTGATGCCACTGGGGTGGTGGTAACCGATCTACTTCCATCTGGATATACCTATCAATCCCATATTACTACAGCAGGTATTTATAATGAATCAAGTGGATTATGGACTCTGAATGGACCAGTTTTTAACCAAAGCACAGAAACCCTGGTGATTCTGGCCACGGTGAATACCCCAACCGGAACGATGGATGAATATTTGAACGTTGCCGAAATAACCGCCAGTGATTTTAATGATCCGGATAGCAACCCTAATCAAGGAATTTCCGAAGATGATCTTTCAGATGGTAATGTGGACGATGACGAGGCCATTACATCTGTTACCCCACAGACTACCGATATAAGTATCAGTAAGACCGTGGATAATACTGCTCCCAACATTGGTGATCAGGTAGTCTTTACCATTACGGTTTCCAATCAAGGAAGTGTGGAAGCGACCAACATCGGCATTGAAGAAATAATGCCTTCTGGATATCGGTTGATCACGACCCAAGCATCAGAAGGAACCTATGATGAGGTTTCAGGATTCTGGGAATTGGATCAATTGGCGTCACTTGGCACGGCCAACCTACAACTTACCGTAGAGATACTGGATGTAAATGATTATTTGAATACAGCAAGTTTGGCGTATGTAGATCAGTTGGATACCGATAGTTCCAACGATTCGGATCAAGCAGAAGTAACCCCATCTTGCTTAACGGTGTACAACGAGTTTTCGCCCAATGGTGATGGTGTAAACGAATTCTTTAAGATTGACTGTATTTCCAGATACCCTAACAATGTGCTTCAGGTGTACAACCGATGGGGCAATATTGTGTATGAACAACGCTCCTATAACAATGATTGGGATGGTACTTCCAACGGAAGGGCCACAGTGCAAAAAGGAGATCAATTGCCAGTGGGCACGTATTATTATGTCTTAGATCTGGGTGATGGCTCGGAACCTCGAACAGATTGGCTATACATAAACAGATAGGAAGATGGGTATCAGAATAAATAGAAAAGCGCAACGAATGAAAAGGCAAGTCCGAATCTGCTGTTTTGTAGCCCTGTTGATGGGTGTCTTATCCACATCCGCACAGCAAGACCCGCAGTTCACCCAATATATGTACAACACGCTCAACGTGAATCCAGCCTATGCAGGCTCCAGGGGACATTTGACCGCCTTGTTGCTACATCGTTCGCAATGGGTAGGGGTAAATGGTGCTCCAACCACCCAGGTTTTGGCCGTGGATGGGCCTATGGGGAACAATGTGGGACTTGGATTGGTACTTTCACATGATGCCTTGGGCCCCGCTTCCGAGGTTTTTGTGGATGCCAATTTTTCCTATACGATTAAACTGGATGATAAGGATAAACAACTTTCGTTTGGATTAAAAGGAGGAGGAAGGATGTTCAATGTGGATTTCTCCAAAGGATTGGTTGAAAATCCCGATGTGGCATTTCAGAACAACATTAAAAACAAGTTTTTCCCAACCGTAGGTGCTGGGATTTATTATCACAATAAAAAGAGTTATTTAGGTTTGGCTGTACCCAATTTCTTTGCCCAAGATCACTATGATGGTGAAGAACAGGAAATAGCGGCCGAACGCTTACATTATTATCTGATAGGAGGTAAGATTATGGATCTTACCCCTGATATCAAGTTCAAACCGGCCTTCTTTGTAAAGTGGGTTCCTGGAGCTCCCGTCATAGCGGATATTTCTGCCAATGCCATGCTTATGGAAACCTTCACGGCAGGCTTGGCATACCGCTGGGACGATTCCTTTTCAGCTTTATTGGGATTGCAAATATCTCCTGACCTAAGCATGGGTTATTCCTATGATCTGACCACTTCTGATTTGAGAAGTTACACGAGTGGAACTCACGAAGTCTTTCTTCGGTATGAGTTCAAGACCGTGGAAAAACGCCTAAAATCCCCTAGATTTTATTAGATGATGAGTATTAAAACCAACATATCCGTTCTTTTTTTATTGGTGGGCGGTTGCTTGCACGCTCAACTAAAGTATAACGACGCCGACATCAATTTTGATAATTTGCTGTATGTAAAAGCAGCCAAACAATACGAAACCCTGGTTAGGAAAGGTGAGGACTCCCAACGGGTACTACAACGTTTGGGAGATGCCTATTTCTACAATACCGATATGGAAAATGCCGTAAAATGGTACGGAGTGTTGTTTTCCAAATACGAAAAGGTTCTGGAGCCAGAATACGCCTTTAAATATGTACATGCCCTCAAAGGGGTTGGAAACTATAAAATGGCCAAGGGCATCATGAAAATTTATACCGAGAAATTGGATGTATCCAAATTTCAGGTGGCGCAAATGCAAAATAATGATGAGGCCTTGGATGAATTGTTGAACAGACAGCCACAATACTACGTAAGCAACTTGGGAATAAATACGCCCGTAGCCGATTTTGGCCCCATGTACTACAAGGATAAGATTGTGTTTTCTTCCAGCCGTGATTCCTTGCGGTTTGAGACTCGGGTATATGAATGGAACCGACAGCCGTATCTGGACTTTTTTATGGCGGATACCACGGGGTCAGGTTCAGATTTGGCCAATGTGAGGTCCTTTTCTTCCATTTTGAATACCCGTTACCATGAAGCAGCCGCTACTTTTATTCCCGAAGGGAATGTGATTTATTTCACCCGAAACAACTACACCCATCAAACTTTGGGAAGGGACGGTGAAGGTACCAACCACCTGAAAATATATACCTCCGAATTAAGGGGAGGGGAATGGACGGAAGCCGAGGAAGTACCCTTCAACAGCGAGGATTATTCGGTTGGGCAACCCGCCCTAAGTCCGGACGGCCGTAAGCTGTACTTTGTTTCCGATATGCCGGGAAGCATTGGGGAAACGGACATATTTGTGGTTGATGTTTTGCAGAATGGCGGATTTTCCGAACCTAGAAACTTGGGCCCAACGATCAATACAAGCGGGAGGGAAATGTTCCCTTTTGTAACCGAAGGGAAGCTCTACTTTGCCTCCGACGGCCATTTGGGTCTTGGTGGCCTGGATGTATTTGAAAGCGAATGGGGCAGTGCTGGATTCGAAACTCCAAATAATCTTGGCAGGCCGTTGAACAGCAATCGCGACGACTTCGGATATATTGTGAAGGAAACCACCCAACGCGGTTATTTTTCTTCCAATAGAGAAGGGGGCAAGGGAGATGATGATATCTATTCGTTCCAACGTATGGAAGAAACCTGCGAGCAGACCGTAAAAGGTAGTGTCATTCGAAAATCCAATGCCCAGCCCATAGTAAATGTAGTGGTGGAATTGCTGGATGCCGAAGGAAATTCCTTGGGAAGAACGGCCACAGACCCTTATGGTTCCTTTGAGTTTGAAAATGTGCTGGAGTGCGAAGCAGGGTATGAAATCAAAATCAGCAAGCAAGGCTTTTTACCCAATGATGCCACTTTTAGTACCACTAAACAAAAGGACTTTGTAAACGATGTGCCCTTGGAAATTACCAAAGAGCTCAACAAGTTGATTGTTCGTGAGAACGGGGTGCTCAAGATCAAGATTGACAATATTTATTTTGATTTGAACAAAGCGGAAATTCGTGAGGATGCCTCTCAGGAATTAAATAAGATTGTGGAAGTGATGAAGGAATATCCCAAAATGGTCATTAAAATTGAGGCGCACACGGATTCTAGGGGAAGCGACCGCTATAACGAACAGCTTTCAGATAAACGGGCCAAGTCAACTGGAAACTATATAGTTTCACAGGGCATTGAGGCCAACCGGATTGAAAGTGCCATAGGATATGGAGAAAAACAGCTGCTCAATCAATGCAGCAATGGCGTAAGATGCAGCAATGAGGAACATGATGTGAACCGTAGATCGGAATTTATTATTGTAAACCTAAATTAACCCAACCATCAATAAACACTACCCTAAAACCTTCAACTTAAGTTGAAGGTTTTTTTATTTAAATAAGGATTGGTGCAACCCTTGAAATTTTGATCTGTCTTTGGGTTAGATGAATAAGGATTATTTTTAGCCGTCATTGAATAATCGTCCAGGATTTTTGGAAGCAAACGTACGTTTTACGCACCAGGCATTGGTGGAACAGAGCAAGGCAGGAGATCGGAACGCCCAATATCAATTGTATGGGCTGTACGTAGATGCCATGTTCAATGTAGCCATGCGCTTGTTGACCATCAGGGAAGATGCTGAGGACGTATTGCAGGAAAGTTTTGTGGAAGCTTTCAGAAAAATGGACACGTTTAGGTTTGAAAGCACTTTTGGTGCCTGGTTGAAACGCATTGTGATCAATAGGAGTATCAACCATCTCAAATCCAAGCGCTTGTTGTTGTCATCTCTGGAAAATGAAGGGGAACCACTTGAAGAGGATGAATTCCAAGAGGTGGACCAATTGGAGATTGATAAGGTGAAAACAGGACTAAGTCAGTTGCCGGAAGGGTATCGGCAAATAATAACTCTTTATCTCATCGAAGGTTATGATCATGTGGAAATTGGAGAAATATTGGGGATATCCACCTCAACCTCCAAATCACAATACCATAGGGCAAAAAAGAAATTGATTCAAATTGTAAATGAACTGTGATGGACAATTTTGAAAAGTATATCAAGGAAAACAAAGAGGCGTTCAATGTCCACAAAGTGGACAAGGACAAATTGTGGCAAGGTATTGCCGGCGCCTTGGACGAAAAAGAAACTCCAAAGGTCATTCCGTTGTGGAAATCTGGCAAATTCAGGATAGCGGCATCCGTTGTCTTTTTGGTTGGCCTGTCATTAGTTGCCTTCCTTATGCTGGGCAATCCCAATGCGCAGGAAATTGATGGCTATGCCAGCGAGGAGCTTTTTGAAATAGACCTGCACTATAAAAATCTGGTGTATCAGCAGGTGCAATTGGTCAAAAACCATCCAAAACTATCCGCTGAGGACAAAGATGAGTTTCTATCCTTTATGGATGAACTGGACGAGGAATACGAACAGCTGAAACTGGAAATGAAGAACAACCTGGACAATGAGCGGGTTTTGGAAGCCATTGTCAACAACTATAAAAAGCGCATTGAACTGATTGAGAATTTGCTGAAACAAATCAATGCATCTAAAAATGAAATGGATTATGAAGGGTATATTTTATAAACATATTGTACTTACCGCTTTTTGCTGTTTAATTGCTGCTGGGGCAACAGCTCAAAGTGAGCGGACTAAGGCCTGGTCAAAAAGTTATGACCTTCCGGCTACGGGATCGGTTCAGATTGAGAACAAATACGGCAATGTGGTGGTCAATGGCTGGGATCAAGAGGAGTTAAAAGTGTCTATAGACATCAAGGTGGTACACCGAAAGGATGAGAATGCCAAGAAGTTGATAGACCGAATCCAGCCCAAGGTGACCCAGGCCGGGGATTTTATTCGCATTACCTCAGAAATTGTGGATAGGAGCTCCAGTCTGTTCAGTAGATATTTCAACAAAGCCAATCCCTTCGACTTTGATAAATCCAATATTCAAATTGATTTTGAGATATACATGCCCCAGAACGCAGAACTGAACGTGATCAACAAGTTTGGGGATTTGGTGATCGGAGCTTGGCATGGCGATTTGGATGCCAACGTACAGCATGGGGATATCTGGGTAAATGATGGGATATCCACGGCCAAAATTGACATGAAATTTGGCAAGCTCAATTTAGGGGAGATAGATTATGGAAGCATTAAAATGAGCAATGGGGCCATAGATGTTGAAAATGGGCAAAAACTAAAAATAATCAGTAGCGGGAGCGATCTTAATTTGGACAATGTCTCAAACCTTGAACTGTATTCCAGCAAAGATGAGGTGATACTTGAAGCTATTGGAACGCTCCGGGGCGATTTCAAATTCTCCAATGTGGATATTGCCAGTGTGGATTCGGAAATGTTCTTGACCCTTAGAATAGCGGAGGTGGAAGTCCGTAAGATTCTTTCGCCAAGTCCGGAAATTGACATTGTACAGGAATCTTCAGAGATAAAATTGGACGTATCCGGACTTTCCTTTGACTTTAGGGCCACTTTGGAACAAGGTTTGTTGCGTGTTCCCAAGACATTCACCAACATAAAGACCAATGTGACCAATGCCGGGAAGAAAACCAGGGAGATCACTGCCAAATATGGCTCAGGGACTGCTGGGGACTTTACCATCAACGGAATTAAAGGCGCCATAGTGATCACCGATTAAGACCATCAATTCAACAATCAAAAAATAATTCAAAAAAAAATCAAAAAACATGCAACCTTCCAAAAAAAGCATTGTCCTTAAAGAGACAACCATTACCAAAATCATGACTCAGCGAATATTGCTACTCGCATTCTTATTGGTAAGTTCTCTTTCTTGGGCACAAGATCAAGATGATGCCGATTACATTGAATTCAATGATCGCAAAAACGTGGTACATGGGGTCTACCTTGGTCTCACCACCTATTTCGGGGAAATAGACGGCAAGGACACTTATATAGGAGGAATTAAAGTGGCCTATGTGGCCAACAGAAAGTTTGAAGTAGGCTTTGTGGGCAATTTCCTGTATTCAGAACAAGACAATCCCAGAACGATCAATGAAGATCTGATTGCCGCCTATGGAGGCTTGCATATTGAGCCTATTCTATTCAGTGAATCCTTGGTTAATCTTTCATTTCCCGTGCTCATTGGAGCAGGTGGGGTAGGCTATTTTGGCAACAACTTTGATGACCCCATTGACGACCACATAGATGAGGATGAAATCGATGCAATTTTTGTGCTGGAACCGGGAATGAGCGTTTTGTTCAATGTATCCAGATATGTACAGTTGGAGGCGGGGATCAAATATCGCTTTTCCAACAAACTGGATTTGGATTTAAACCCCTTGGACAGGATCAACGGTTTTTCTGGAGGTGTTGGGGTCAAGATTGGGGTTTTCAATATGGGTAGAAATCGATACAAAAAACATTTGGACGATGAACAATAACAAATCAAAAAACGAACAGTCAATCAATCAAGGCTTGGTGGCCAAACACGTATTTTCCGAAAACGGATCGGTCTTTGTAAGGAGCTCCCAAAATCTGGAAAAGGATGAATGGTCGGTCATCAACTTCTTCTGGATGCCAGTTTTAAATCTGGAAAAGGAATTGCGTTAGAATCAACCCATTAAAATCATGAAAACACTAAAATTACGTATCTCCATTACCCTGGGGCTGGTTTTTGCATCCATATTTTTAGGTTTCGGGCAAGATTTAAGACAAACTGTAAAAGGAAGGGTAACGGACATTGTTACTGGAAGTCCCCTGATGGGTGCCACCATTGTACTTCTCAATGTGGAGCCGCAACTTGGGGTGGTGACCGATATGCAAGGTTTCTTTTCCATGGAGAATGTTCCCGTGGGGAGGCAATCTTTCAGTTGTAGTTATCTAGGTTATGAGGACGCATTGATTTCCGAAGTTTTGGTGGGATCCGCCAAGGAAATCAATTTAACCATAAGGCTCACGGAATCGTTGAACCAACTGGAAGAAGTAGTGATATCTGCCCGCAAAGATCAGATAAAACCCAACAACAAATTGGCCACGGTCAGTGCCCGTTCCTTTGGAGTGGAAGAGACCAAGCGCTTTCCAGCAAGTATCAGTGACCCAGGACGGATGGCCTTGTCCTTTGCCGGGGTTACCAATACAGATGATACCACCAATGAAATTGTGATTCGAGGGAATGCCCCCAACCAGTTGTTATGGAAGATTGAAGGGGTGGAAGTGCCAGAACCCAATCACTTTTCGGAGGAGGGGTATTCCCCAGGAGCGGTCAGCTTGCTGAGTACCAACATGCTGGGGAATTCCGATTTTTTCACTGGGGCGTTTCCAGCGGAATATGGCAATGCCACTTCCGGGGTTTTTGATATCCGATTGCGCAATGGGAATGCGGAGAACACAGAATATGCCTTTCAATTTGGAGTGTTGGGGACCGACTTGGCCATTGAGGGACCATTCTCCAAAAACTACAAAGGGTCCTACCTTGTCAATTATAGATATTCAACCCTTACCATCCTCAATAACATCATTGAAGTTTCCGAAGGGTCGGTGCCTACATTTCAAGACCTTTCCTTTAAGGTGAATTTGCCTTTGGGCGACAAAACCAATTTATCCGCATGGGGTATAGGCGGGGTAAGCGAGGACAACCAGGATAATGTGGAACAGGTGGTACCTGATGTTTTTGAAGACGAGCAATTCGATTCCAAAACCTATATGGGCGGAATCAACATTAAACATTTCTTTAGTCCCAACACCTCCTTGGATGGGGTGCTTTCCTACTCCGGGAATCGAAGTGATTATGATTTTTCAGTGGACAATAGAAACAACAATCGTTTTTTCAGGGAAAGGGATATTCTCAGGAACAGTGCCTTCAGATTGAGCGCTAACCTCAATCAAAAGTTTAACGCCAAGACCACCCTAAAAACCGGGATTGTATATAGTCGCTTGGATTATGATGTGCTTTCGGATGAAACAATTGATGCAGCAACAGAAACTTTGGTAAATGCAGATGGCAATGGCACCTTCCTGCAATTTTTCTCACAGGCCAAATACCGATTTACGGAAAAACTCTCAACTACCTTTGGTCTGCATGCCTCAACATTTTCCGTAAATGATGATTTTGTATTGGAACCCAGGGGCGGCTTTGAGTACCGAATTGCTCCCAAGCATACCCTTAGTGCAGGGTTTGGATTGCACTCCAGACGAATGCCGTTAAACCAGTATTTTATTGAGGTGGAGGATACACAGGGGAATGTTACCACCCCCAATAAAGAACTGGATTTGATGCGGGCCACACATTATGTGTTGGGTTATGACTGGAGAGTCATTAAAAATGGGCATTTAAAAGTGGAAGTGTATTATCAAGATTTAAATAAAGTGGCGGTTTCGGCCAATCCAAACAACACGGACTCTTTTTTAAACGGACAATTTATAAGTGCAGGATTGGTAGATTCAGGGAAGGCCAGAAACTACGGTTTGGAACTCACTTTGGAAAAATTCTTTTCCAACCAATATTATTTCTTGGTGACCAGTTCCCTTTTCGATTCCCAGTATCGTGCAGCTGACGGCAATTGGTACGACAGTCGTTACAATGCGCAATACACTTTTAATGTGGTTGGGGGCAAGGAATTCAAGGCAGGAAGAAACAGCAATAACATCTTTGGGGTAAATGCCAAATTGCTATGGAACGGGGGCAAAAGGGGAACCCCGGTGGACTTGGATTATTTTGACCAGACAGGTAACGTACGCATCCTTCAAGATCAAAGGAATACTTTGGAGTTTGACGACTACTGGAGACTGGACACCAGCTTCTCTTATCGGATAAACAGACCTAAAGTGGCGCACATCATTTCGTTGGACATTCAAAACCTGACCAACCGTCAGAATATTGACGAAATGTTTTTCAGTACGCGCACCCGGGCTATGGTTCCAGAGTATCAACTGGAGCTATTGCCGCTGCTGAATTACCGTATAGAATTTTAATCAAAAACGAACATTATGAGAACAATCAAAACAACTTTGCTAGCCATAGGTATGGCCAGTTTTATCAGCTCTTGTAGCTATGAAACCATTCGGGTTTCCGATGAAATATCAACTCGGGAATACGATTTTGACAACATTACGGCCCTCACCGTGGCCACCGACTTTAAGGCCTACGTGAATTTTTCAGAAACCGAGGAAGAGGTTCGGATAAAGGCCAATGACAATTTGTTTGGAAAAATAGATATCTACCAAGATGGTGGAAGACTTACGGTAAAACTCAAGAACAACATCAACATCAAGGGAAAGGAAACCTTACAACTTTTTATAACCACCACCCAAATCAGGGATTTTAGGGCATCTTCAGATGCAGCTATTTATTTGGACAGCCCGCTGGATGCACCAAATGTCTCTATTGATTTGAGTTCTGATGCCTATTTTGAAGGGGATATTACCACTGAAAGATTTGATTTTGAAGCCTCTTCGGACGCCAATGCAGATGTGTTTGTGGATGCGAATAGAGCCCATTTAAATCTTTCGTCCAGCGCAAAAATTGTTGGAGAGTTTCAGGTTAATGAAGTAAATGCCAGACTTTCTTCGGATAGCCATGTAGATTTGTTTGGAAATGTCGGGGATTTAGAGGCTACCCTAAGTTCTGACAGTAGATTTGAAGATTACGGCCTTGTCGTGGATGATCTTGAGATTTCCCTTTCGTCCGATAGTGATGCCTATCTCACCGTAAACAATACCATAGATGTGGAAGCCAATTCCGATAGCCGTTTGTTCTATAAAGGAGATGCCGAAATCATCCGTCAAGTGCTCTCCAGTGATGGTAGGGTGATAAAAAAGTAAGGTATTGATGAATGAGGGATTTGGTTTAGACATACCTTTGTAAGATAAAGTATAACAACCTGTCAACAAAGACTTGAACCATGGAACGGAATGAACTCTATCCCATTTTTTTAAAGGTAAACAACCTTAAGGTGCTCATAGTTGGTGGTGGTAATGTTGGTTTGGAAAAGCTTACATTCCTGCTAAAGTCAAGCCCCAATGCCCAAGTGCAAATGGTGGCACCTGAATTCTTGGATACCACACGACAGTTGGCAGAAAAACACCAGGTGAAACTGACCCAGGAAGCTTATGATGTAAAGTTCTTGAACGGCAAGCATATGGTTGTGGCCTGCACGGACAAGCCCGAGGTAAATGAGCAGGTATACCATGATTGCCGTGAACGGAGCATTTTGGTAAACGTGGCCGATAATCCGCCTTTCTGTGATTTTTATATGGGCGGAATTGTGACCAAGGGCAATGTAAAAGTGGCCATTTCCACCAACGGGAAATCCCCGACGACCGCTAAAAGACTCCGACAATTTTTTGAGGATGTGATTCCCGATAATATTGATGATTTGGTCAAAAATCTGAATACCTATAGGGACACCTTAAAAGGAGATTTTGAGCAAAAAGTGGAAGCCCTGAACGAATTCACCAAAGGCTTGGTAAAAAAATCTGGTGACGAAAATCCAGATTAAGTAAAAGCGGGCTATAGCTTTTTCAAAGCATCGATCAGCTCATCTTTTTTTCTTGGGGACAAACTCACATGCATATCGTTGCTCATGATGATATAACCCCCATCTGCCTTGATGTACTTTTTTACTTCCCTCAGGTTGATTACAAAACTATTGTGTACCCTCATAAACTGATGCTCGGCCAAAAGATGCTCATACTCCTTTAGGTGTTTGCTCACCATGAGCTTGCTTTTGTTTTTCAAAATAAAGGAGGTATACGATCCATCGGCTTTACAGAGGACAATGTCCTCGATCTTTATAAACTCCATGCCAATAGTGGTAGCCAAACAAATTTTTTCCTGCCGATAGGTTTCTTTAGACAGGTTTTGCATCAAGGTGTCTATTTGTTCCCTGTACACGTTGGTATCCATACGGTTTCTGGCTTTTTCAACTGCCTGCTTCAGCTCGTCCAGATCAATGGGTTTTAGCAAATAGTCCAAAGAGCTGAATTTTATGGCTTTGATAGCATACTTTTCAAAAGCGGTGGTAAATATCACTTCAAAGTTGGGGTCTTTGATTTGGTTGAGTACATCAAAACCCTGCCCGGTCTGAAGCTCTATATCCAAAAAGACCACATCCGGACTTACTACGGACAGTACCTTCACTGCTTCAGAAACATTACTGGCTGTGGCAATGACCTTTACATCCTTGCAAAACTCCTCCAGCATGGCTTTAAGGGTTTCTCTACTTTTCTTTTCGTCTTCTACAATTACAACTTTTAGGATCATACTGCTGTTTTTAATGCGTCAAAAATTCGTATTACCACCTTGGTCCCTGAGGGATGGCCTTTAGAGTCAAATTTGTCTGTGATTTCTACGGAGTTCCTGCCCAGTTCTGACTGGCCCAAAAGCTCCAACCTTTTGCCGGTAATTTCCATGCCCCTGGATTTCTTTTCCCTCTTGGAATAGGTACTTGTCCGCTGGGCAGCTGCTCTTCCAACCCCATTATCTTCGATGCTACAAATTATGTTGTTTTTTTCTCTTTCAAAACTAATTGTGAGTAACTTTTCATCCTTTTCCTTGGGTAAAAGGCCGTGCAAAATGGCGTTTTCCACATAGGGCTGTACCAAGAGCAAGGGAATTTCCACATTGTTGGTGTCCAAATCCTCATCCACATGTATTTCGTACTTAAAAACCCCTTCAAAACGGAGCGATTCCAGTTCCAGATAGGACTTTAGCAATTCAATTTCTTTCCGCAAAACAGATTGGGTCTCTATAGAACTCTCAAGCACATTTCGGGTGAGTTTTCCAAATTTGGAAAGATACTTTAAGGCCATCACCCTATCGTTGTTCAGGATAAGGTGTTGGATGGAATTGAGGGAATTGAAAATAAAATGAGGATTCATTTGCGCACGTAAAGCACTCACCTCTTTGATGGAAACTTCATTCTGAAGCACAATCTTTTCTTCAAATTCTTGCTTGATCTTATAGGCCAATCCCAGGGTAAAGACCAAAATCTCTAAAATGGAACCGACAATCATATAAAAGCGGTTGTCCAGGAACAAATAGGCCAGTGCTCCGGACATATAAAGGAAAGAGCCGGCTACCACAAAGTAGGCAAGCTTGTCCTTGGCTTTATAAATCAAATAAATCATGGCCAAAAGCCCCCAAATTGTCATTAAAAGACGTTGAAAACTGAGCACATCCATATGCAAGGGGTAGTATCCTTTTAGGAAAACATAGCCGTCAACCACAAATATTCCTACCAAAAGGGAGACTATCACCACTATGGATTTATGTAAAATGGGGTACTCTTTCTTAGTGTTCAGGTAGTAGACCACAAAACAGACATAGAAAAGATTGATCAGCACCTGACAGATGCTTGTAAGCCAATGACCCAGAAATGTACTGGTAATTCTTGCGGCCTCCGCACTGTTGATATAGGGGTAGGTCAAATAGGTGACCGAGGTAATAATGTACAGGGCATAGAACAGGAATTGCAGTTTACGGGTATACAAGAAAATGGCAAAAAATGCAAGGAACAGGATTAGGCAAGCTCCTAGATACAGATAGTCATTGGAAAGGATTTGTACGTCTTGCTTGGTGTAATAATGGGTGTAATACTTATTGGAGGCATCTGATAAATATCCCAGTTTCCAGTTGCGAATGTTGGAGTAATAATTAAATATGCAGGTTCTTAGATAGAGGTACCTGCCATTAATAAGATTGTCCTTGGTAAAGGATACCCCCGGATGGTACAACATGGAACTGAAGTCTTCAGACATATTAAAGGTGCCAAAGGTGGCTTGCGAAACGGAGTCCAGATCTTGATAGAAAAGATCGGCATAGCCAAAGGTGGGTGTTCGCAACCGCCAAAGCGTTTCTGTGGATAGGGTGTCTACTTCGTCCTTAAAATCCACCTGAATCCAAAAGGACTCATCCGGCCCCATAAATTTACCGATCTCATCGGGGGTTTTAAACAATCCATCCGTGGCTAAAATGGAGTCAATATCCACTGAAAAGTTATAATCCTTGAATACCTTGTACGAAAGCGGTTTTACTTTTCTTTCTTCAAAGATTTGGGTTTGGAGCTGGTTGGGAACAAGAAGCAAAAAAAGGAGCCCACTTACCAAAAACTTATAACAAGCAGGAAACGCGGGATTGCATATGATTCCAATACGGAATCTTAACGGTTTTCTTTTTTGGGTTGGTCTGGTTTCCACGAACTTTTAGAATTGCCCACCTTCACGGAGCTTTTGTGATGGTTAAAAAGCTCTTACAAGAGACGGTAAAACGGTTTTGCACTTCAATCACGGGAAGAAATTGGAGATTATCCCCAGTTTTTCTAAGGTTTTTGTACAATCAATACACAAGATAAACCATAAAAAACAATTATTTATCTGCAATAACTGAAAATTGGGGCAAGAATTTGAACACATAATGTTATAGGGATGTAAGCACATTTATTGGGCAGCCAATGGTACTTGTGGAAAAAGATAAGGTTGATTTTGATAAAGAAGCATGCAGATTAATGGGTTATGTTCGAATGCAAACAGCTAATGGCCTTTGGGAGAAGAAAATGGTAGATACCATATTTTAAACTCACCACGTTCCTTTGATAAAACGACCAAAACGCAGCATAACCCCATACCCGTGCTTAGCAATGTTCTATCTGGTACTTGTGGTGAGTTTGTTAACCATTCTACTATAATGTGGACTAAAAGTAGGGGAGGCTGGCCATTTTTAGTGCCCGGATTTGACGCATGCCCGTTTTGAATTGACCAATGGCCCTTTTGCATCCATGGATTTTGAAATTGCTAAAATCTGCCGCCAAACCGGCTTGGAAAAAACCGCCTTGGCACCCAATTCCCGATACACAAATCTGGAATGCCAAAGCGGTCATAAAAAAACCTGCAGCCATGGGTAACTACAGGTTTCTGGTTAGCAGCCCTAGCGGGCTAAGGGAAATCTTAATTTTTAGCGGCCATAAAACGGTATAGCGGTGCCATTTTTTCTTCATAGCTCATACTGTCCCAATCTTGCTCTTTGGTGTCGGCAACAGCAGCCTTAGTTGTTTGGCTGGGTTCTATTTTCTCGGTTTCGATGACCAATAGGGGGCGTAGGTCTTCAACTGGGTTTTCACTTGAAAAGAACTCTACGAATGTGCCATTGTTCGAAGGTGGGCCTGATAAACGAATTCTTATGCCGTTATTCGTAGCGGATTGGCAAATCCAATTTTCCACAACGCTTCTTGGTAAGTGAATTGGAAACCATCCCGGATCAGAACTCGATAATGATAATTGTGCGCCAAATTTTACGGAGTAAGAATCATTCGAAAAAGGACCAGCCCAGGAGGAACTTTCAGCTCCTTTCGCTGCCCATGGAGTTTCTCCAAAAGCATTGTCCCATGTAACACTGGATTCATCAAAAGAAGGGTCATTTTCATTATAAAAGCCAATATTAAAGTATAAAGGATATACATCACTTATGGATGTTGAAATGTATAAGTAAAGTATGGCTTGGTTCATATAAAATGAATCTGCACAATTTTGACCTTCTTCCACCAATAGACTATTAATTTCATCAGAAATACCATCAAATTTCATTACGGTATATTCGGTTTCAACTCCATACTGGATCGCAGAGAGGCTACTATTGGTTTCTCCTCCTTCTTTAATAGAAGCATCCTGTGTCCCATCATACCCCTTAAATCCATCTTGGAAATAAAAGTCCACATTGGGTTTGTCTTTTCCGTCTTCTCCATCTTCACCGTTGGTTCCGTTCGTACCATTGGTTCCGTTTGTGCCATTCGTACCTGGACTTCCATCTGCGCCATCTTCTGCAGAACAACCAATAAACACTAGGGCCATAATGGCACAGCCCAACATACATAATTTACTTAATTTCATTTTACTCTTTTTTTAATGGGTTATTAAGGCCTCAAAATTAGTGGTGGCTCCCTCCTTTTTTTTCTCCCAATTGATCGTTACCCCATATGAATTGACGGTTGCCCCTTTTGGGTTCACCAATGCCCAAAACGGGCCTTTTTTAAGATGCTGCAGAAGAGAGCTGCGTTTTAGGAGCTGCAACCAGCCCTTTTGTTGTGCGGAGTGGCTGATCAATATTTGTCATGGGGTTAAAATGGGCCAGCACTTCCTCAAACTGGGAAAGGTTGATCTTGGCCTTTTTTAGTTCTTTGTACACCTGTACTTTATAGGAATCCTGATCATGATCCAGGGCACCAACATGCCTGGGCTTTATGATCAAAATTTTAAGCTGGTTGGCATGCCAGGCGGGCACATGAAAGTTGGAAACACTGTCCTTTAGGCATTTAAAAGTGAGGTAAACCTTGCCCGTATTTTTGTAAACGTTGGCCGTGTAGCCCAAAGCTTCATTGTTCAGGGGCATTTTAAGATGGGATTCCTCTGTTTCAAGATAAAAAAGAATAGGGTTGTTGCAGAGGACTTCTTCGGTAATCTGGGGCACATCCAGGGAAATGGACCAACTGGGCAGCTGCCCCCGCAGATCAAAGGATAACAGCTCTACCATATTATTGGCTTTGACGACACTGCTCTTCTTGGATTTTTGCAAGAGAACCATGGATCGGTGATAGAGGTAAATGGGATATCCCACAATTACGGAAGCACAGAAAAGTGCCCAGAGGATGGTTAAATTATGCATAGGTGCAGGTTTAGGTTAAAACTTGGAACGTGATTAACTATAGGCAAGTAACCATTTTCTAGGGTGGGATGGGGGGTACAATGTACCAACACCCCATATCAATTGACGGATGCGGTTTCATCGATAAAATGCAGGTTTATGGGATGAATGGCAGGGCAAAAGACCCAAATCAGCCACCCACCTTGGGGTTTTCCATGCCTTCCAGGCTGCCCAGCTCGTCCACTACTTTGTCCACATCATAATTTGCAATCCGCCGGCAACTGTAATTCCGCTTTATGTCGTTTATATAGGTGTGTATTTCCAGGGTGTAGTAATTTTCCAACTCAAATACCGGGTCGTTGGCCATGGGAAAGCGTTCGTCCACGGCATGCTTGCCATACGATCGGGCGCTATAAACTATTTTAAACCCGTTTTCCTGGGCATCGGTCCATTCAATGGTCACTTCTATAAAATTGTCCATTCTTTCTTTTAGTTTGTAGGTTGCCCTTCTTGGGATATTGCCATATTCAAATTCGGATTTGACAAGATCTAAAATCCATTTTTCAAGAAAATTCTCCTTCATTTTTCAATTGATTTAGGTGTTCTGATTTTCCCCGCAGGGATTTTTGTTGGAGGTTGGGGGTGTTCCCATTTGGTGATTTCTATACAGGGGGACATGGAACCGATGGTTCCAAAGTGGTTCTGGGGAACATGGGGTTGGGAAGGTCGAAAGAAGTACTTGGGTTAGGGGGTAGGAAGTACGTAGGTTAGGTCCGTGTACAGATTTGGGTGTGCTTTTAGTCTACTTCATTTAAGTATTTTTTAAAAAAGTTCATGGTATCCTCTCTTGCCTCTTCACTTTGTTTGAGGCCGTCATCGTCAAAACCGTGTCCAACGTCTTTATAAATCTTGGTTTCCACGGGAAAGCCTTTGGCTTTTAATAGTTCGTATAGGCAAATGGTATTCTCTGCCAGATAACCGTCTTCTGCAATGTTGTGCCGTAATGGGGCATAGGGGCCATAAATAATCTCGTCCATGGCATCATCACTACAGGGATCACCGCCCCAATACCCATGGGCCACTGAACCTCCATAATAGATGACTCCGGCGGCGAAACCTCCATCTTCTGGTTTATTTGCTGGCGCCCTTACTCCAGAAGAGGTATCGTAATCCTTGCCGTCAAAACTTTGGGTCCATTTCCAGTCCTTAGGGGTCAAGGAGGTATCATAGAGGGTTGCGGCCACGGCATTGCCTCCATGGGAGAATCCAAGAATGCCAGCGTCTTTGCCTCTAACCACCTTGCTGCCATCGGGATTGTGCAATCCCCGGAGCATTTCCAGAGTGGCATAGGCATCACGGGGGCGTACAAATTCCCCGCTAATTCTGAAAGCATAGGGAGGGTCTTTGTACTTGCCCTTTCTTTCAGGGGTGCCTCTAGGGACATAACTGCCAACTAAGGCACATACAAAACCATTTTGCGTGAGGATTTGGCACCATTCCTCAAATTGTCTTGAGGGTTCCCCGGTATTGGGATCATCATCTTTCCATAAACCTCCGGATCCGTGCATGACCACTACTGCGGGCATGGGTTCAGCCGATTCGGGAATGGATAAAATCACGGGAACCTGATCGTTGTCCACATTTACATAAACAATGGTATCCCTGGTATTGGCGGAAACTTGGATTTCCTTGTTTTGCCCGGGAACGTCATCCTTATTGCAGGAACATAAATGGACAATGGCAATCAATGGAGCCAGTAACTTTAAAAGATTGGAATGTTTTGTTTTCATTTTCATTGTTTAATAAGTGCATGTGCAATTTGAAATTCCTTGCATTAGATCCACCCCAACTGTAAGCTGATGTGTCCCATAGGAATATCCGATAATCTTGTTCATAATGATTTGAGTGGAATACCCAAAGTAAAAATCGCCGGTTTTAAACCCAACCATTGGTGCTATGTATAAAGGTTTCCCTAATTGATCGTTTAAAAATCGAGCTGTTAGTCCTGCACTTAGAAAATCCCCAGGGAACCCATGCCATCTGAACATAATGTTCGTATCGGTCATAGAGCGTTTGTCGCTCTCGAAGTATTGTAGAAAAATAGAAGGTTCCACCTCAAAGGAATCTCGTCTGTGCCTTCTAAAACTATAACCGGAATAGAGGTAGTAGTTTCTTAAGATGTTTGGTTCGTATAAGGAATTGAAGGCCTCAAAATCCTTGTTCAAGAGATTGGATGCGTTCATGCTCAGATAAAACCGTTCTTTTCTATATAAAAAACCTAGATCAAAGTTGGGATTGCTGGAAGCTTTGTCTCCCACAATGGCCAAATCGTCGTTCGGGTCAAAATTCTCAATATGGATACGGAACTGGTTCAGATTAAAGGAAAACGCAAGTGATAGAAATTGGTCTTTATGCCTATCAAGGGTCAAGTGATGGGCAAAGGAAACCTTGCCCCCACGTTGTTGGGTCTCTCCGTTGGAGTCATTATAAAGGATCATCCCAATACCCGATCGGTTTCCTAGCCGAACATCAGCCGAGAGGGATTGGGTATTGGGTGCATCTTTGATTCCCACCCACTGCGAAAGTCCATTGGCCCTAACCTTAACCAGGTTTCCTATACCAGCATAGGCAGGAGACATCAAAAAAGGACTGTCAGATAGATATTGAGACAGTTGGGGAATGGTTAATTCTTGACTTCTTGCTTCTAGAAATGGGAAGGCCAATAATATAAGTAGGGTTATTTTTTTCATTCTTGCTTTTTATCGGTAGAGGGTAAAGTGCCCCACCTTTTCCTGTTCGTTCAACACTTTTATATTCAAAATTTGAGCGACGTACCAATAGTCTCCTGAAGGAAGTTCACTTTTGGTTTGGAGATATTTTCCATCCCAACGGGTAAAACCGTCTATAGTTTCCAATAATCTTCCATTTCTGTCATGGATGAATATTCGTATTTCCCTAAGGATTTCGGGGTCGATTTCATGGGTATTGTTTAGCCCCCAAGTATCATTGTTCCCATCTCCATTTGGAGTGAAAAAATTTGGAAGTTCCAAATCAACAAAATCGACAATGGTAATGTTGTCGATAGCTTCACAACCATTACTGTCTACTACCCTTACCGTGAAGTTTCCACTTGAAGTTATTTCAAATACATTTTCTGATGAACCAGAATTGCTTTCAAAGAAATAGGTATAGGGCGGGCTGCCTCCAACTACATGTGCCACGATTTGATTAAGGTTGGTCATGGTCAAATTCAAACCTATTGGATTTACTTCTTCATTATCAAATGGCACTATTTGCGAGCAACCGCTTGAATGGAGTATGGAAATAAAATGGCTTCCAGAACTTACATTTTGAAACTGAGGGTTTGATGTATAGTCTTGAGGATGGGTTGAATCAAGTGCAAATAATACTTCTGAGGATACTTGACCATCTTCAAGAATCACTTCAATTACGTAATTCCCTGTTCCATCATTACAGTTAAATGCAGACTTTATTTCTGCATTCAGATTGGGGCTATTGGCTTGAATTTCAAAAACCTCTTGAATTTCACAACCGTTGCTATCCCAAATCTGAAGATTATGCGTTCCTGAAGATAATCCAGTTAGATTGATTTGGTTATTTGGAAAAATCTTATCTTCTGAAGTGTTTAGGTTAATCGCATATGGTGCAGTTCCAGTTTCGATGGTTATGTGGATTATCCCATCATTAGCCCCTAGGCATGTTTCGTTTTCCACTACAATTTGTACGCTCAATAATTGGTTGACGGTTATGGTCTGTTGGACGTTTATGGAGTTGTTGGCCGCATCGGTCACGGAGTAGGTACGCGTTATGGTCTCGGGGTTTGAGAGCCCGTCGGAGACATCCGAGACGAATGTCACTGTCGGCGCTCCGCAGTTGTCGGCCTCGTCGGTGACCACGCTTGTGTCGGGCAGGGGCACATCACCTGTGCACTGAACGTTCATGGGGGCGGGATCGGAGGCGGTCGGTGCCGTTATATCGTTAACTGTTATAGTCTGTTGGACATTGATGGAATTCCCTGCCCCATCGGTGACGGAGTAGGTGCGCGT
The DNA here is from genome assembly GCF_050617915.1 of Flagellimonas flava. Taxonomy (GTDB): domain Bacteria; phylum Bacteroidota; class Bacteroidia; order Flavobacteriales; family Flavobacteriaceae; genus Flagellimonas; species Flagellimonas flava_A. The sequence goes on along the minus strand of NZ_JBODQE010000010.1, from coordinate 119 downwards.
TATGGTCTCGGGGTTTGAGAGCCCGTCGGAGACGTCCGAGATGAACGCGACCGTTGGCACCCCGCAGTTGTCGGCCTCGTCGGTAACGACAAGGATATCAGGCAGGGGCACATCACCTG
>NZ_JBODQE010000009.1:0-111117 GCF_050617915.1 Flagellimonas flava | reverse complement strand
GGGAACTCTGTTGATTTAAGTGGATATGTGAACACAGACGCACAGACCCTTTCTTTAAGCGGGACTGACCTGTCCATCAGTGGAGGTAACACGGTTGACATCAGCAGTATTGATACGGATACCGACGATCAGACTTTAAGTTTGACGGGCAACACCCTTGCCATTGCCGATGGGAACTCTGTTGATTTAAGTGGATATGTGAACACAGACGCACAGACCCTTTCTTTAAGCGGGACTGACCTGTCCATTAGTGGAGGTAACACAGTCGACATCAGCTCCATCGACACGGATACGGATGACCAGACCTTGAGTCTTTCTGGAACTGACCTTACTATTGTAGATGGAAATACCGTTGATATCTCCAGTATAAATACGGATGGACAAACCTTGGGTCTCAGTGGAACCAATCTTTCCATTAGCGGAGGAAATACCATAGATATCAGCAGCATTGATACAGATACTGATGACCAGACCTTAAGCCTGTCGGGGACAAACTTGTCTATAGTGGATGGTAACACGATTGACATCAGTTCCATAGATACCGATACAGATGACCAAACGGTGGATAGCTTTACTTTCAACTCCGGTACCGGAGAGCTTGCGATTTCCTTACAGGACGATGGTGCTGCCCCAGTTACCGTGGACATAAGTGCTGTGAGTACCGATGATCAAAACGCCAGCGAAGTAGATTTGGTTACCCCTGTGGACATGGATGAAGCGGGAGAAGCATCGCCTACAAACGAAACAACGGTAGAAGAGGCTATTCAAGCCATTGCACCCATTACATCAAAAGCTGCGCGTATTTTCTACCCACCTTCAATTGCTGTACCTGCATCTTCGGTAGGAGCGGCAACGCCAATTGATTTACATGCCCAGTATGTGGCCCAATATGGAAGCCCAGCAGTTAGCAACCCCTCGGCACCGAGTGCTATTCCAACCTATGCAGCCAATGAATTGCATTATTATATCACCTATTATGATACAAGTGTATTCTCTGGGGTATCTATCAGTGACGCAGGAGTTATGTCTTATACAGTAGATGCGGTACCAACAGGTTACAATTCATTGATCAATGTTGTATTCGTTGTAAAATAACATAAAGACTGAACAAAGATTTTGAGATTATTTGCCCCACATAAATCTTTATTAATACCACTGCTGGTTCTGTTTTTTGGAACCCAGTTGTCACAAGCACAATTCTTGCTGCAAGCTCCCAATAGTGGTGACGAAACCAACTATCAATGGTATGAGGCCTCGGATTTGGGAACCGTTTTGGGAACAGACTTTTTTTACGAAGCCACCCAACCTGGAGTGTATTTTGCTACCTATGACGGAACGCTTTGTGGATCCAATGCCACCGGATACTTTATTTTAACGGATTGTGCTGCTCCAGATAATCAGGTTACTTTGAATATAGCCGCAAGTATTCCCTCGGGAGCCACAGTGAGTTGGAACCCTGCGCTCTCAGGAGATCAGACCCAACCCACAGTGACCAGCACGCAGACCGTGGAACGCTATGTGGCCACCATAAGCAAAGCAGGGAATTCCAGCGAACTCCCACGATTCACAGTAGTTTGTATGAGTCAATCCGGTAATTTGGTGGACGATATTGTTTCTGTGGATGAGGATGCCAGTGTGGTAGTGGATATTTTCGCCAATGATACGGATTTACCAACCGATGGCATTCTTACTACAACAGATCCCCCTAACGGAAGTGTGACAATTAATGATAATGGCACGGCCAATGACCCAACGGACGATATTGTGACTTACATACCGGATCCAGATTTCAACGGAACCGACACTTTTGACTATACCTTATGCAACTTATTTGGGGCATGCAGCACGGCAACGGTAACTGTTGATGTGCTCCCAATTGTGGATGCTTTGGATGATTCGGTAGCTACAGATCAGGATGTTGCCTTGGACATTGATATGTTGGGCAATGACAATGATCTACCGCTTACCGGAAGTATTACCACCACAAGCCCTACAAATGGAACCATCGTCTTAAATGATAATGGAACACCGACCAATCCTTCGGATGATTTCATTACGTATACCCCAAATCCGGGCTATTTGGGTACTGATTCCCTGGATTATACCATTTGTGATGGCGCGGCTAACTGTAGTACTGCCACCATTACCATTATGGTGAATGTTCCTACCATCGATTTAGATGCTGATAATGATGGAATTGTTGACGCTTTTGAGGACTTGAACACGGATAATGATAACGATCCCACTACGGACCCAACCGATACGGATGCGGATGGTATTCCTGATTATCTGGACATAGACAGTGATAACGATGGTATTCCAGATAATGTGGAGGCCCAACCCACATTCGGATATATTCCACCTAGTTTGACAGATGCCAATGACAATGGCTTGGATGATGCTTACGAAAATGGAGGAAACGTGGGATTGATTCCAGTTGATACTGAAGGAGATGGCATTCCGGATTATGTAGATGATGATAGTGATGATGATAATGTACCGGACCTAATTGAAGGAAATGACCGAGATCAAGATGGAATTGCCGATGTAACCATAACAGGGTCAGATAAGGACAATGATGGACTTGATGATGCATTTGAGGGTTCAACAGCCATAGATATCGATGTCAATGATGAAATAGATGATCCAATTACCAACTTGATGGATACCGATTCGGATGGGGTGCTAGATTATAGAGATGAGGACGATGATGATGACGGAATTGCCACCATTGACGAAGATTTAAATGGTGACGGCAACTACGCTAATGACGATTCGGATGGAGATAATATACCGAACTATCTTGATTCTGATCTTGGCCCAACCCAGGTTGATGCCATTGATGTGATCAATGTGATAACGCCAAATGGAGACGGGATCCATGATGTATTCACCATAAATAATTTAGAAGATTATCCAAACAACACAGTAAAGATTTATAACAGATGGGGTGTGCAGGTCTACGCAACCAAGTCATACAACACCACCGGAAATGTCTTCGATGGCACTTCTGAAGGAAGGGTAACTGTTAACAAGGATAACAAACTCCCAGTAGGTACGTATTTCTATATCATAGACTACCAAGACCCAACAGGAAGAATGAACCAACTATCAGGCTACCTATACATTAACCGATAAACGAATTTGAAGCTGTGGTAAAGGATATTAGGAAAAAAATAAAATGGTTGCGGATTTTGATAGTGTTGTGCTTGGCTCCTTCGATTCATGCACAACAGGATGCCCAGTATACCCAATACATGTATAACACGGTAAGTGTAAATCCTGGTTACGCGGGCTCCCGTGGGCATTTAAGCATAGCCGCCCTGTATAGGAACCAATGGTTGGGATTGGATGGGGCACCTGAAACCCAAACGCTCAACGTACACACCCCTTTGGGATACCGAGGTGTTGGCCTTGGTCTTTCCGTGGTAAATGATAAAATTGGGCCCACCTCGGAAACCTATTTTGATGTGGATTTCTCCTATACCATTCAAACTTCTTTTGACGGTAAACTGAGCTTTGGTCTTAAGGCCAGTGCCCACATGTTGGACATTCGATATTCGGAATTGGACGAATTTGAGATTGATCCACAATTACAGGCGCAACAAGACATCCGTAATAAGTTTTCACCAAATATCGGAGCTGGAGTGTATTATCATACCGATCGATTTTATGCGGGTGCGTCTGTGCCCAGATTACTGGAAACTACGCATTTTGATCAAGCCTCGGTATCTACCGCCAAAGAACGTATCAATTGGTATATGATTACCGGCTACGTTTGGGATATCAATCCCTTCTTAAAGTTCAAACCAACCATTTTGGGTAAAATGGTCCAAGGGGCTCCTTTGCAAGTGGACCTCTCGGCCAATTTCATGCTGAACGAGAAATTTGTTGGAGGAATTGCGTACCGTTGGGATGCTGCCTTCAGTGGGCTTGTTGGCTTCCGACTGTCCGATGAAATCTTTTTGGGACTCGCCTACGATCGGGAAATTACGGATTTGGGTGCTGCCACATTTAATGATGGCTCTTTTGAAGTAATCTTCAGATACGATTTCATCAAGAATTTGGGAAACCTAAAATCCCCTCGATTCTTCTAAATAATTCACCAAAAGCCACATTTTTTAGAAACTCTTAGGGCTTAAATCGTGACAAAGGTCATATTTTTACCCCATGGAAGAGGAAAAGGTGATATTGGTCAACACCAATGATGAACCCATTGGTTTGATGCCCAAGATGGAAGCCCATGAAAAAGCAGTACTTCACAGAGCTTTTTCCGTTTTTATTATGAACAATAAGGGGGAGACCATGTTGCAACAACGGGCCAAGGATAAATACCATTCCCCACTTTTATGGACCAACACCTGTTGCAGCCACCAACGTGACGGTGAAACCAATATTCAAGCTGGTCAAAGGCGATTGATGGAGGAAATGGGATTTTCCACAGAGCTTCGAGAGCTGTTTTCTTTTATTTACAAAGCTCCTTTTGATAATGGGTTGACAGAACATGAGCTAGATCATGTGATGATGGGGCATTACAATGATTCGCCACAAATAAATCCTGAGGAAGTTGAAGGTTGGAAATGGATGCAACCTTCGGATATCAAGCAGGACATAGCCCTAAATCCAGATAGGTATACGGCTTGGTTCAAGATTATTTTTGAGCGTTTTTACAATTACCTAACCGATAATAATACCGAACATGAAGGTTAAGGCAAGCAGAAAGGCAAGTTTCAATGCTGCGCATCGTTTGTTTAGGGCGGATTGGAGTGATGAAAAGAACGATGCCATTTTTGGAAAATGTAACAATCCCAGATACCACGGACACAACTATGACCTTGTTGTTAGTGTTACAGGGGAAATTGATCCAGAAACCGGTTTTGTTATGGATCTTAAGATTTTGAAAGAATTGATCAAGGAACATGTGGAAGAGGCCTTAGATCATAAAAATTTGAACTTGGATGTTCCAGAATTCAAGGATTTGAATCCCACCGCTGAAAACATTGCAATCGTAATCTGGAATAAACTAAGACCACATATTCATAAAGACAAAGAACTTGAGGTGGTGCTCTATGAAACCCCTCGAAATTTTGTAACATACTCAGGATAAAATGAACAACTACCCTTTAAAATTTACTCCCATTCTTAAAGAACGACTTTGGGGTGGTACCAAGCTAAAAGATGTACTGAACAAATCCATAGAAAGTGATATTACCGGTGAAAGCTGGGAGCTTTCCGGGGTTGATGGAGATATTTCGGTGGTTGAAAATGGAGATTTGAAGGGCACTTCATTGCAAGAACTGATTCAAAGTAATGGAGAGTCCTTATTGGGTAAAAGTGTGGTTGAGCGCTTTGGGTTGGATTTTCCCATTTTAATCAAATTTATTGATGCCAAACAAGACTTATCCATTCAGTTGCACCCTAATGACGAATTGGCCAAAAAAAGGCATAATTCCTTTGGAAAAACCGAAATGTGGTATGTGATGGACGCCGATCCAGGAGCAAAACTGATTGTGGGTTTTAACAGGGATGTGGAAAAGGAAGAGTATGTAAAAAGCTTGGAGGAAGGAACCTTGGAAAGTTTAATGAACTATGAGGAAGTAGCTGAAGGGGATACCTTTTTCATCAATACAGGCAAAATCCATGCAATTGGAGCTGGGGTATTGCTGGCCGAAATCCAGCAGACTTCAGATGTTACCTACAGGGTTTTCGACTTTAACCGAAGGGATAAAAACGGAAATCTCCGGGAATTGCACACTGAATTGGCTTTGGATGCCATGGACTATGCCAAGAAGGATGATTTCAAAGTGAATTATTCCAATGAACAGGACAGGGTAAATGAAATGGTGGATTGCCCATATTTCAAAACCAACTTTATGGAACTCACCAACTCCTTGGAACAGGATGTAACAAACAGGGATTCCTTTAGCATTTACATGTGTGTGGGAGGGGAAGCGAACATAAGCAATGATGGAGGCAGTGCACTTATAAGGAAAGGTGAAACAGTATTGGTTCCTGCTGCCAGCACAAAAATTAACATTGCTACAGAAGGAGTCAAACTTTTAGAAGTAACCATTTAATAGTACATTTGAAAAAACACTAGTATGGCAAGTATTCGCGATTTAAAGAAAGATGTCAATTTTGTCTTGGGAGACATTATTGAGGCGGTTTACCTGTGGGAAGCTGGTTCTGACAAAAAGGATTCAGAAGAGGGAACCGTAATCATTGACAAAGCCATTAACGTTTTTGATGAGCTTATGGCCAAGATCCATCAAAAGGATGTGGAAAACAACAAAGCCCATTTTAAAAATATCCGAAATCTATTGGAAGAGAAGGCGACGGCTTTGGTTCAAGAGTTCAATAAGCTCTCTAACTAGATACTATTGGCCATCCAATTGCGCCCTTAGAAGTTTCCCGTACTTGGAGGAAGCTACTTGGGGTTCCAGCACCTTATAAACGGAATCCAAATATATTGGATTTACCACTTCCGCTACCGTTGTCATAAGATAGGGGGTAACATAAGAATCTCCATTGATCAACCCAAAATTTAATGCGTATCTATACGTGCCAAGTACGTTTCTATCGATAAGTCTTTGAATGGAATCCTGTTTAAGGGTATCTTCTTGAAATTCAGGTTGGGCGGCCAACTGAAACAATTCCAATTCACGTATCCCGAATTGTGACATCATATCATTGAATTCCTCTAGCTTTTTATTGCTGATGGAACCGGAAATTTCAGGGTTTAGGTCAAAAGTATTCCAATTTGTATTGATGGTGATGTCTCCCGATTCTCCAAAAAAGGTAATACGGTCGTTGAGGTCGTTGTTGTCTTGTTTGTTCAGATAGAGGTAGAATACATCGGGTTCATCCAATTCATGGGCAAAAACAAAATTCCCATCACCTTGAATCTCAACAGAATCCAAAACAACTAAATTAGAGTCCTTAAAATGTTGAAGGTATAAGGTTCCCTTTTTAAGTCCTTTGATGTTACCCAAGACCGTCATTGTATTTTCGGTTTTGCTTGCACAGGATACCAAAAGCACAAGGAGGGTCAAAACTGATAAAATCCGCTTCATGAATAAATTTTTTGCGTGGCAAATATGCATAAACTTATGGAATAATTAAACCTTGGAAGCAACTTCCATCAGCAAAGCACATAAATAAGCGCCCGCGGTACCCACCACATATCCAAAAACGGCCAGCAAAATCCCAACCGAGGTCAAGGAGGGGTGAAACTCTGCCGCTACAACTGGTGCTGAAGCAGCCCCGCCTACATTGGCTTGACTGCCCACTGCCAAAAAGAAGTAAGGTGCCTTGATTAATTTGGCCACCAAGATCAATAAACCTGCGTGGATGGTAATCCAAACCAGCCCAATGGCAATGAGTCCTGGATTTTCCATAACCCGGCCCAAATCCATTTTCATCCCAATGGTTGCCACCAAAATGTAGATGAACATGCCTCCGATCTTACTGGCCCCTGCCCCCTCGTAGTTTTTGGCTTTGGTAAAGGAAAGACCTATCCCAATTGTGGTTGCAAAAACCACCATCCATAGAAATTTGGAGCCTAGGGACGACAGAATTTTTTCTTTGTTTCGGATGACTTCAAAATTGGCTTCCAAAAACTCCGCAAAGTGATGTCCCGCTAAATGAGCAATTCCAACCCCTGCAAAAGCATAAAGCAACATCATCATAAAATCATGTAAGGAAGTCACGCGCGCTATTTTCGCGGTATGCGTACTGACTTTTTCCTTCAGTTCCTCAATGGATGAGGTATCCGCCTTCAGCCAATTATCTATTTTTTTGGTTTTACCGATACCCAATAACAGTATGGCCATCCAAAGATTGGCTACCACAATATCCACTAGCACCATTCCGCCGTACTTTTCCTGGTTAAATTGGAAAACTTCCAACATGGCAGCTTGATTGGCACCGCCACCTATCCAACTTCCGGCAATGGTGGCCAACCCACGCCATACGGCATCAAATCCATTACCGCCAACCGTTTCTGGAGAAAATATGGATACAATCAATATAGCAACGGGCCCTCCAATGATAATTCCTGCCGATCCGGTCAAAAACATGATCAATGCTTTGGAACCCAAGTTTGCAATGGCCTTTAGGTCTATGCTCAAAGTCATTAGGATCAAGGCTGCAGGCAACAAATACCGACTAGCCATATAATAGGTATTGGAGGATTTTTCATCCACGATTCCCGTACTGGCCAAGATGGCAGGCAGTAAATAGCACATGAGTACTGTTGGCACGATGCCATAGAATTTTTTCCAAAAGCCTGTCTTAATGGAGGAGGTGTAAAAAACAAAACCGAGACATAAACAGAGAAGACCAAAGATGATGGTATCTTCGGTAAAGGGTAGTTGGTTCATACAATAAATCTAGTGACTCCCAAATATAGGAAAATCAAAGATGGTCCTTGATAAATTGGGCAACCCCGTGTTCCTTATTGCTCAAAGTAACCCAATTGGCCACTTCTTTGGCTTCATCCCGCCCATTGGCAACAGCAACTCCGCAGCCAACCTTTTGAAGCATCTCCACATCATTGAAATTATCGCCAAAGGCGATTACATCTTCGAGGGTTTCATCCGAATGCAATAAAGATTGGATGGCTCCCAATTTGGAAACTGCTTTAGGTGCAATTTCTATCAAGGTGTCATTGGATCGATAGCAATTCATGGTATCGGAAAAATGGGATTCCAAAACAGGAGTTATTTCATCCATCATCTGCTTAGTACCCATAAGCATGATTTTATGCGGGCCGGTATTATTCTGTTCCCAACGTTGCAGGGTTTTGGTTGTGGTTTCAAATATGGGTTGGGCCTTTGTGTTGAAAATTTCCTTTTCCACACGTTCCGAAGTCGCCTCTACACACCACTCCTCGTTTTGATAAAGTCCCAGCTTTATCCCATGGTCATCACAAACAGCATAGAGTTCTTTAGCTTGATTAATGGATATCATAATGTTGCAAAGCTCATCCGCATTGTGCAAAACCAAGGCGCCGTTATAACAAACAAACGGATTACCTCCAATATCCATTCTATCCTGGAGATACCTCATGGACTTGGGCATTCGGGCAGAAACCAATACCACCCGCATTCGGTTCTTTATCCGATTGATTTCTGAAACTGTAAAATCTGAAACGTCATTCTTGCTGGACAGGAGGGTACCGTCCAAATCCGAACAAAGTATCTTAAAGTTCATGCTAAATATTGAGCCAATAGGTAAGCTTTAGGTTAATGGACCTATTTCTGGGCATAAAGGTATTGACAAAATAATTGTCATTGTATACCAAAAACAAATCAGAAAGAGGCGCAAAACGCCATTGTAGCCTGGAGTTGAAACCAAGATTGTCCCTCTGGTTGCTGTACTGCACCAAAGTTGACCAAAAAATGGATTTACTAAAGGTGATATCCACCCTCGGGGCCACAAGCCATATATCTGCTCTTGCATAGGGAGCGGGAAGGTCTATATGGTCATAATTGAACATCATGGACAAATTCACCTTGGGTTGGAAGCGAAGCATCATATCGCCTTCCAAAGAAAATCGTTTCCCATTAAAAAATTCCCCATAAGAGGGCTCAACACTGAAAGAAAGTGTTTTTCTTCTGTCTGATTGATATTCCAGTTCCGCTGAGGTAAAATAATAACCATTATTTTCAGGTAGGGGTACGGCACCATCCTTTCCCGTGGGATCAAATTCCTCTGTTAGATAGATGAAACGATGTTCCAACTCTGCGCTGAACTCCGAAAGGTTGGTAAACATGGCTTCCCAGCTTAGGTTGTAGAAATAATCGGTATTTTGGTAGTCCAATTGAGGTCTCCAAGTGTATACGGAGAATAGGCTGATGGAATGGCTGTTGAGCGCCTTATTTTGAGGCCAAAAGTTTCGGTTTAAGCTAGAAGCAACCTTAAAAATATCCTTTCTGGGGATAAATCCTAAATCAGACTCGAATTCCTCATCAATATAGACGATATCCAAAAACCCTCCGTAATTCTTGGCGTTATAGTTTGCAAAACCACCAAAGGAATAATTTCCCTTACTGTCATTGGGCTGAAATGATTTATGACCATAAAATTTACCGTTCCATGTATTGTCAGCACTGGCCAAATTATAATCCAAGCCCACCACGCGGTTGTATTCCTCGCTTTCATCCAAAAAATCAGGTGAGTCAAAAGACTGCCTGTTAATAAAGAACATGCTCACATTTGAACGTGAAAACACCTTTTGCTGCAAGGCCAACATCATGTTGTTGTTGGAGGCTATTTCATTGGTTTCATCTTCTTCGGTCTGAATGTTAAGAAACCCAAGTCTAAGATTATTGTTGAGTTTACCGCTTAAACGCACCCCGCCAATAATTTTGTTCTCTATGGTATTATCATCGGCATCTTTGGCAATACCAATTCGTCTGGAGAAAAACGGATTGGCATCCCTTCCTCCCCCAAAACTGGAAAAAAGGTCGCTGTTGTCAATAAAAAACTGCCGTCTTTCCGGAAGTGACACCTCAAAGCGGGTAAGGTTGGTGATAAAATTATCTACTTCTACCTGCGAAAAATCGGGATTGAGGGTAATATCCAAGTTCATTCCATTTCCAATGGCCACTTTGGCATCCCCTCCAATTTTGACGTTGTTTCTGGACTCATCATTTTCAAAATCCTTACCTGAAATCCCGTTGATATAGGGTATCAAAGCTAAGGGAGTTCTCGATTTTCCCAATGGTTTTTCAAAATGCATATCACCCATGAAGGCCAAATTGAAGACCCATTGGTTTTGGGGTATTTTGGTCCAATTGCTCCGTTCGTTGCTTTGCAAATCAAAACGGTAGCTGTTGAATCGCCATTTAGTCTCACCTTCCCTGAATTTAAAGGAGGTCAAAGGAATGGCCATTTCCGAGATGTAATACGTATCGTGAATTTTTGATTCACCGCGCCATTTCACGTCCCAGGAAGTGGTAAAACCCCTGAGGTCGTTGCCTCCACCAGAAATTAGGGCTTCCCTTCGTACGCCCAATGGGTTGATTCCAAATAGAAAGGCATTGGTTCCGTCATTAAACGTATCAAACAATAGGGTTATGTTGTCGCTGTTACCGGCGCGGTAATCCCTGCGCAAGGAGGGAGTGATATATTCCTTTCCCTCGGCTTCCTGGCGAATCCCAATATACAGGGTGGTATCATCAAAAAGCATTTTAATTTCCGTCTTTTGCTCGGCCAAAATAGAATCTGTTGGAAAGTACTGTTGAAAACCATGTGCACTTTCCGCTGTTTCCCAGACAGATTCGTCCAGAATGCCATCTACGGTAATGGGTTGGGTAATATATTTTACGGTAAAACTCTTCTCGTTGGATTGTGCGGTTAGGAGCAAAGGTGATATGGCCAAGGCCAGTACCAAACGAAGTTTCAACATACGGGTGTTTGAGTTAGATTGACAAATTTAAGGGCAACCGTAGTTAAAAAAATCCTAAAAAATACAATCGTTTGTTTTCACTTGACGAATGACTGTTTTCAATTAATCGATGAGGCGTTACAAAGTTTGATTTGTAGTTTTTACATTTGAAAAAATCATCAATCATGAGAAATCTCACCTTTCTATTTTTGCTTGTCCCCACTTTGATTTTCAGTAATACCTTTTGGGGTAAAACGGGACATCGGGTAACCGGACATATAGCCCAAAATCATTTGAACGGAAAAGCTAAAAGGGCATTAAAAGATTTATTGGACGGACACAGCTTAGCGTATGTTTCCACCTTTGCAGATGAAATCAAGGCAGATCGTAAATATTCGGGTTATTTTGCCTGGCATTTTGTGAATTATCCTTTGGGCACGCGATACGAGGATTCGGAAAAAAGTAAATACGGTGATATAATCACGGGGATAGAGGAGTGTATTCGCATAATCAAGAACAAAGAAAACAGTAAGAAGACCCGTTCTTTCCATCTTAAAATGCTGGTACATTTGATTGGCGATCTGCATCAGCCCATGCATGCCAGTAGGGCGGAGGACAAAGGCGGTAATTCCATTCAGGTGCAGTGGTTTGGGGAAGGAAGCAATTTGCATAGGGTATGGGACAAAAACCTGATTGAATCCTACGGCATGACCTATACGGAATTGGCCACTGAACTGGACCATTTGAGCCGTAAGGAACGTAAGAAAGTACAGGAGGGAACCATATACGACTGGGTTGAGGAGTCTCATGAAATATGTGCCGATATTTACGACTCGGCCAAAACGGGAGACAAGCTCGGCTACCAGTATGGCTATAAATATAATGAGGTACTTTTCCAACAGCTTCAAAGAGGAGGATTTCGTTTAGCCAAGGTGCTCAATGATCTTTTTGACTAGCGCCTACTTGATTACCCTAAACGTTAGATTGATTCGTCCACCAATCTTCTTTGAGGTTTTAGGGATTTGATGCTGCCAAAAATGTTGTGTTGTCCCTTTCATGATCAATAAGCTCCCATGCTGCAATAGTATTTTGGACTTTATTCCTTTGTCTGTCTTGTTTCTCAAATGAAAAAAGCGTTCGGCGCCCAGACTTACCGAAGCAATTATTGGGTTTGTTCCCAATTCCTTTTCGTCATCGGAATGCCAGCCGTTGCTGTCTTTTCCATCCCTATAAAAGTTAAGTAGGCAGGTGGTAAAGGTGATCTGGGCCAATTGCTCCACCTCATTTTTAATTTGTTGCAATTCAGGTGTAAAGCTGTGTGGGTTCATGGTAATTCCAGAATAGGAATAGGTTTTGTCATTATCGGCATATAGAGCCGTGAGTCTTGGTTGGGGATGGGTTTTGCCAAAAACAGTAATTTGATCCTGCTGCCAAGGTATAGTTTCACCCAGTATTCGGAAGAAGTGGTTGGCCCGTTCAGGACTTAGAAATGAAGGATGATAAATAATATCAGCGTTTGGCAGATCCAAGTTTATTTTGGTGTCAAAAAGCTCCATTTTATTTGAGGACTTTTCTCAATTGGTTTCTGTACTCCGATGGATTTTGCCCTGTAAAGGCCTTAAAACTTTTATTGAAGTGTGAAAAATTGTTGAATCCACTTTCATAACATACCTCAGTGATGCTGATGGGCTGCTCCGCCAAAAGTTTGGAGGCATGTACCAACCGATATTCATTCACAAATTGGGTAAAGGTTTTATGGGTTATTTTTTTGAAGTATCTGCAAAAAGAGGGAACGGTCATACTAACTAAATCCGCAATTTCTTCCAAGCTTATATCCTCCTTGAAATTAGCCTTTACATGGTTAAAAACAATATTGATCCTGTCATTGTCCTTGACCTCGGTCTCCATGGAAAAACCTTCGGCATTCAACACTTTGATTTCTTCCGAGGTTGCCAATTGGTTTAAAATGTTCAGGATAGAGAGCAAACGCTGAAAATCTGTCTGATACTCCAAAATTTCCATTTTTTCTCCCACCTTGAGCTTCGTTTTTCCAAAGAAGGCAATACCACCTTTTGCCACTTCAAACAATGTTTGAATATTCTTCATTTCCGGGATATTAAAGAAGTCATTTCCCAGAAAATCCAATTTCATCTGTACAATGGTCTCACTTTTATTGCCGGTCAACTTATCTGTAAAACCACAATGAGGCAGATTGGATCCGATTAAGATTAGATCCCCGTTCCTGAAATAGGAGACATGGCTGCCAATTTGCCTTTTGCCAGACCCCCCGTTTATATAGACCAACTCCAATTCTGGGTGATAGTGCCAAGCATTGTTTTTGTTTTCGTTGTTCTCGTTAAACTTTTGGTAGGTAAACGAGTGCCCGAAAGTAGGTTCAATAGCTTCAAAAGCGGGCTTCTGTTTCATCGCGTTCAATTTTATTTGGTATTGTAAAATTAAGGTGCTTTAAACCAAGCTGCTATGCAAAATTACCTAAAATATGTGCTATTTTAACCTTAACACCATATTAACATGCTCAATAGGGTAAAATTGAACATAAATTGGAAAATAGGGTAGTGTTGGGAGCTGAATTGCCATAGTAGTTTTGTCTTGTAATTATTAAAAAAACGAAACGTTATGAAATCAGTTTTGAATTATGTTACAGTAGCAGCATTCCTTTTGGGTACAATGGGATATGCAAACGGACCTGCAAAAAGCGAGGTAGAGAAAAATTTGATCAACATTGAACTTGATCCTGTATTTGTAAAGAAAGGAGACAAATTGTTTGTGAACCTTTTGAACCTATCCAAGGAGAAAGTAACTCTAAAAGTATATGACAGTCAAAACAGGCTGGTTTTCAAAGAAACTGTGAGTGGTGAACTTGTGGTTGAAAAAGCTTTCAATTTTGAAAAGGCCTTTAAAGACAGCTATACTGTAGTGGTAGTTAACGAATCTGGTACCTATAAGGAGACCATGAGCGTAAAATAAGTTTGTTTAGTTAAATTCAGTTTTGAGGGAGGCCCAATTTTGGGCCTCTTTTTTTGTGGTTAAACAAAAAAAGACCTGCCGGGAAAAGAAAAGCCCATTGCACCCGACAGGCCAAAAAGAACACTAACTAATTACATCACTTCAATCGTAATCTTGGATTGCAATGGTTCTGTTGCACTAAGGTCCAAAAGTACATCGGGATTGTAACCTTTTTCTATCCCAATGGACGTATGCCTGCTTTGAATTGACGGATGCCTGTTTTCAATTGACGGATTTTCAATGGACAATGTTCAATTAACAATATTCAATTCATTTGACCCAAGACTCTAGAGCCAAGATGCTAGGTGCTGGATGCTAGGTGTTGGATGTAGGATGCTGGATGCTGGATGTGGGATGCTTGATGTGGGATGCTTGATGTGGGATGCTGGATGTTCAAAATAGGCAATCTTTAAACACCAAACACCAAACACCAGACATCAGACTCAAGACCCAAGAGCCAAGATGCTAGGTGCTGGATGTAGGATGTTCATTGAGATAAGCCGTTTTCAACTTTGCATTTTCCACTATTTGACCGCTGAACGCTGAACTTGAAACTTGCGCTTGAACCTATTTCAGAAACCTCCGCATCTTGTCCCTTTTCCGTTGTGGTAAGGCCTCATTTGCCAAAGCCAACTGTATCTGCTCTGCGTCTTTTTTTCGGGTAAAAAGCAGTTGATAAAATTGTTGGGTGGTCAAAGGATTTGGAGATTCCTCAACCAAAACAAATTCATCCCCAACCTGGACTTGACCAACTTCCAAAACCCGTATATAAGTTCCTGGATACCCGTGATCAATGAATGTTTTTAAAATGTCCTGGTCATCAAATCGAATTCCCAGTTTAAAACAGGGCTCCCGTGGTTGCGTAACTTGAACCAAGGCAGTACCCACTTTGTAGATATTTCCAATTTTAAGGGTGGTCTCATCCAAGCCTTCAACAGTCAAGTTTTCCCCAAACATGCCCCAATCCCAATCTAGGTTGGGGTACTTTTCCTTCCAATAGGGATATTGTTCTTTTGCAAAGAGATAACAGGCCTTAAAAACGCCTCCATGCACTTTTCTGTCGCTGATATTGTCCTGGGCAACACTTTCAGATTCCAAGGTAATAGGTTCGTTTACAGGGTACTTGAAAATCCCCGTGGTGGTTTCCTGACCGTTCCAGACTATGGGGGTGGGCTTGCCTAAATTGGTAGAGATGATTCGCATAGGCTGAAATTAAAAAAACCACCGGGATTACCGATGGTCTTTAACAGAAAGATATTCTTTTTTTATCCCTTTTTCTCGAACCTTTTGGTGATGAAAAAACCCACCATCAAGCCAACTCCTGCCATTAGAAAGATGGTTCCGGGAAATGCTATTTCCTCATCCAAGCCCAAACCGTTGACCATGGAAGAACCTAAAAAGATGGCAATTCCTATACTCATAAGAAGAACGGCAAAATTGATCAATACAATTTTCCAGGTGGACAGTTCGCCATCGTCCTTGGACTTGAAAAAGATACTGGCATCCACCCCTTTTTCTATTAAGGCCAGTCGTTCTTTATTGCGAGTGGAAAAATAGAGGTAACAAATTGCGAAAACTACCAGAAAAAAGCTGATTGGAATTAAAATTGCTTCTGCCATGTTGTTCGTTTTTTAATTGATTAATAAACTCGTTTTGCGATAAGACGACACTTTTTTTGATGAGGTTACAGTTCATCTTGTATATTTCCGTGGTGAATTTGAAGACACCTTAACTCAAAAACCGTCAGTTCGAGTTTTTTCCGAAGGAAAAAGTACCTGCCTGCCGGCAGGCAGGTCGAGAACAATGGTTTTCTTATAAAATTCTAATTCTCGATGTATTTGACCCAAGACCCAAGACCCAAGACCCAAGATGCTGGATGCTAGTTGTTGGGTGTTCTAGGGATGAGGTGGTTTTCCATTTCCTGAACTTGAATTTTAGATCAAATGAAAAAGCCCCACCAATTCAAATGAAATCTGGCAGGGCTAAAGACAAATGTTTATGTCAAACTATATGGTCTTAATCGTAATCTTGTACGGCTAGGGAGCCATCCCCATTCACCGTTAATAGCTGGGCATTAAGTATATATTTTTGGTCTATGGACTCCCCATTTTTGGCGACGAACGCGACAATCTTTAGATTATCCGTATTGTAATTACTTAGGTCACTGATTTTGAACATGCGTTGAAATTTTCCTTGCTCAGCAATTACTTCGTTTGGTATTTCAAGGCCTTCTAACGGTGTCAAAGCCTCACGAAAAACATCGTTGTGTACATAGTCAGTTATATAGCTTAGTTCATTATGAAATGGATGGGATTGAAAGTCGTCCCCATACTCATAGCTGTAATAATTGAATTGACCTTCAACCAATCCGTCTTCCAAGAGATAAACATGTAATGCAACTTTTTCTAATTCGCCGTTAAAACCTGCTTCCAAAAATATTTCCAGTTCGTTGTCATTGTTGATCATGGTGCTTATGGCCATTCCTGTTTGGGCAGATTCATCACTTAGCTCTTCCATATTGGCTTCCCATTCTTGTCTACTCATTATATAATCTCCGCTTTCAATAGAAGCTCTACGATTTATCATGCCTCCCGGTATTGCTTGGACATTGAAGATGTCATTTATGTAAGTATAAAATGACTCATTGGTCAAGTAGCCACTATCATTGTAGAAATAAGAGGCGATAACATTGTCATAGTTTTCTGCAAGGTCGGAGACTTTAAGAGGGGCATCCACGCTCCAACCACTCCAAGTTCCTGAAACGACTTCCAAAAGAATTTTTCGAGTGTATTCTTCTGGGTTTTCGGTAAACTGGATGGTCAAATCTCCTGAATACGAACAGGTTCCGTTGTCGGATTCTGCATCTTCATTGAAGTTTTCGGCTAGCGGGTCGGTGCAATTGTATAAACAGGAACCGTTGTCAAGGGTGGCACTGGAATTATAATTAATACTATTGGGATCCATACAGCCCTCAACTTCAGCTTTGGGAAGGATACAAGACCCGTCATCTTCGGTGGCATTTGCGTTGTAGTTGGTAGCATCTGGATTGGTACAGCCTGAAATTTGTTGAGGTTCTGGATCTTTGGGATCGTCTTTGGAGCAATTGATAAATAGAACTGTTAAAACACCTAAAAAAAGGTAGTACGCAATTTTTTTGATTTGGAAAGTTTTCATGATAAAGCAGGTTTGTTCCTAAATTAATTTTCAGGAAAAATAAACCAGCTTACCTCAAGAAATATCTAGTAATGGACGTATCCCTGTTTTGAATTGACGGATGCGCGTTTTCAATTGACGATTACCAATTTTCAGTGAGAAATTAACAATCAACAATTTTAAATTTTGAGTTTTGAATTTTCAATTAGCTGGATGCGGGATGTAGGTTGGGGTGGGCCGTTTTCAACTTTCAACTTTCCATTTTCCATTTTCAATCATCGGACATCGGACATCGGACATCAGACCCAAAATGCTGGATGTTCGTTGTTGGGTGTGCTAAGGATTAGGAGGTTTTCAACTTTTCATTTTCCATTTTCCATCTTCAGACACCAAGCACCAAGCACCAAGCACCAAACATTTGTTTACCGTTTTCCATTTTTCATTATAGGATCATAAAGACCACTCAAATTGACGAATTGCAGTCCAAATGCGCCAATACTTTTTTTAAATTTAATGTAACCTAGGGCCTTCCAACGTCGTCTTACTAAACAAATGAAGCAAACGAAAAACCAACCGGATATTGCTGCCATCTTAAATGGGGATACGCAGGAATTTACCATCCTTGTAGATCAGTACAAGGACTTGGTGTTTACGGTTGCCATACGTACCCTGAAAAATAGGGAAGAGGCAGAGGAGGTGGCCCAAGATACCTTTATAAAGGTGTTTAAGTCCTTAAAGAATTTTAAAGGCGAGGCCAAGCTGTCTTCCTGGATCTATAGGATTGCATACAATACCTGTTTGGATCGGGTAAAGAAGCATAAAAAGGAGCTTAAAAACACACCCATTGAGGAGGTTAAAAGTGAGGCGGTGATGGAAATGGGCAATGCCCTTGACGGAATGGTGATGCAAGAGCGAGCTGAAACCATTAAAAGATGTATACAGCTATTGTCGCCTGTTGATGCAGCTTTGCTGACACTTTTTTATTTTGAAGAAAAAGACCTTAAAGAAATGGCCAAGGCATTAAATCTAAGTGCTAACACGGCAAAGGTAAAACTGTTTAGGGCAAGAAATAGGCTGGGAGCTATTTTAAAAAAACAATTGGAACCAGAAACAATACAAAGTTATGGACAAGGATAAAGAATTGGAAAGACTAGTGGATAAAATGATGGAAGAGGCCCCGTTGGAAACTCCATCATCCAATTTTACTTATGTGGTTATGAAGGAAGTGACCAAGCTTCAGCAATCTATGGCCGAGTATAAACCCGTGATGTCCATAAAGTCCATTTTAATAGCCCTGGGCATGTTGGGAATTTTTGGGTTCTACCTCTTCACCACCAATTCAGCAACAACGCCAGCCGAAGGGCAAGTTATTCAGTTATTATCCGATGCCAAAAGTTGGTTTTCAGCAAGAATGCCGCAGCTTCAGATTTCAAAAACCTTTAGCTACATGGCAGGATCTATAGGGCTCATGGTATGTTTCCAAGCCTTTGTCCTCAAGCGCTATTTTAATAAGAGATGGGCTTAAGAATGAAAATGTCAGTTCGAGCGCAGTCGAGAACGTCTTAAAAGACTATACAAACATATCTTGGCACCGCTCGAACTGACAACGTATGAATTACTTGATCATATCATAGCTACGGGCAATGAAGTTGGTCAACTCCTCACCTTTAAGCAGTCCTTTGGACAAACGTGCCAAATCCAAGGATTGATTGATCAAACGCTCCCGTTTTTTCGCCGTTTTGGTATTTAGGATTTCGCCCACCAATTCGTGGTTGGTATTTACGATCAAATTGTACATTTCCGGCATATTGCCCATCCCGAACATTCCACCACCACCGGTTTGCTGCATTTCCTTCATACGGCGCATAAATTCCGGTTCTGTAATGATAAATGGCGAAGCACTGCTGTCCATGGCTTCCATTTGGATCGTATATCCCTTCTCTTGGACAACTTTTTCCAAATCGGCCTTGAGGCGGTCTTTCTCTTCGTCGGAAAGTTTGGAAATAGCGGTATCCTCTTTTTTGATCAGGTTGTCCAAGTGGTCCGCATCCACACGGGCAAAAGAGAGCTTCTCCTTGGAAGTTTCCAATTTTTGCATCAGATGTGAAACAATTGGGGAATCCATCAGCAATACCTCATAACCTTTGGCTTTGGCAGCTTCTATGTAGCTGTGCTGCGCCTCTTTGTCCGAAGCATAAAGCACCACCAATTTGTCATCTTTATCCGTTTGATTGTCCTTGATTTTGTTTTCCAGCTCCTCAAAAGTGAAGTAGGAACCATCAACAGTAGGGTATAGGGCAAATTTGTCCGCTTTTTCAAAGAATTTCTCTTCGGAAAGCATACCATACTCGATCACTACCTTGATATCGTTCCATTTTTGTTCAAAATCCTCCCGATTGTTTTTGAATAGGGAACTCAGTTTGTCCGCAACTTTTTTGGTGATGTAGGATGATATCTTTTTCACCGCCCCATCCGCTTGCAAATAGGAACGGGAAACATTCAACGGAATATCCGGAGAATCAATTACCCCTCTTAGCATGGTCAAGAATTCAGGAACGATCCCCTCTACATTGTCCGTTACAAAAACTTGGTTTTGATAGAGCTGAATCCTGTCTTTTTGAACATTTAGGTCGTTGGTCAATTTGGGGAAATACAAAATCCCGGTCAGGTTGAAGGGGTAGTCCACATTCAAATGAATGTTGAACAAGGGCTCTTCAAACTGCATGGGGTATAACTCCCTGTAAAAATTCTTATAGTCCTCTTCTTTTAGGTCTGTAGGCTTTTTGGTCCAAGCCGGAGTAGGGTTGTTGATGATGTCATCCACTTCCTGGGTTGGAGCTGGGTCATCTTCTTTGGCACCTTCAGGTTTTGGAAGCGTTTCGGTTTTGGTTCCAAA
Source organism: Flagellimonas flava (assembly GCF_050617915.1). Taxonomy (GTDB): domain Bacteria; phylum Bacteroidota; class Bacteroidia; order Flavobacteriales; family Flavobacteriaceae; genus Flagellimonas; species Flagellimonas flava_A. The sequence continues at coordinate 90,649 of NZ_JBODQE010000009.1, read as the reverse complement.
TTTTATGGGGATGGGCATAAACTTGTTGTACTTGGTCAACAGCTCCCTTATTTTGGTACCTTCCAAAAATTCTGTGGAATCTTCGGCAACATGAAGAATGATCTCCGTTCCTCTATCGTCCTTTTGGGTTTCTTCCAAGGTAAATTCGGGTGATCCGTCGCAAGTCCAGTGAACCGCTGGTTCATCCTTAAAACTCTTGGTGATGATCTCTACCTTGTCTGCCACCATAAAAGCTGAATAGAAACCAAGTCCAAAGTGACCTATGATTCCTGAATCTTTTCCAGCATCCTTGTATTTGTCCAAAAACTCCTCCGCACCGGAAAAAGCTACCTCGTTGATATACTTTTTTACTTCCTCGGCAGTCATACCGATACCTTGGTCAGCAATACGGATTTGGTTGTTGTCCTTATCCACTTTGACCTCAATCTGAGGATTGCCATATTCTACTTTGGCCTCACCAATGGACGTGAGGTGTTTCAGTTTTAAGGTTGCATCCGTGGCGTTGGAAATGAGCTCCCTAAGAAAGATTTCATGGTCACTATATAGAAATTTCTTGATTAGGGGAAATATGTTCTCTACGGAAACATTGATTTTGCCTGTAGCCATTGTTAAATAGTTTTCTTTTTTCCATAGCATGACAAAAAAAATACCAGAATTACAAAGCTGACAAACTGACATCGCAGGGGAACTTTCAATTTTAACATAATTTTGTTTAACAAAAATTGAAAAAGAATAAACAAAATTTATATATTTGTATTGTTATGGAAGAAGATTGCTATGAAAACTTCATGCTGTAACACGTTTGTTTATTGGTTAGGTTGTTGGAAACGCACTATCGCTCGGTAGTGCGTTCTCCGTTGGGGCTTATTTGGTTGGACACCCTATCTTCTATTTTTTACGAGATATAACTACTAGCTTGAATATATTTTTTACTTTTCCACGAAATAGCTTTTGTAGGTTTTGCAAGAGTTGATTAAAGAATACTTTATGTACAATTCCAAAATATCTGGACTCGGGTATTATGTTCCCGAAAATGTGGTTACCAATGACGATTTGACCAAGGTGATGGAGACCAGTGACGAATGGATTCAGGAACGAACAGGAATCAAGGAGCGTCGACATGTGGTAAAAGGAACGGATACCACCACTTCCATGGGTGTCAAGGCAGCCAAAATTGCTATTGAACGCGCTGGTATAGACAAAGATGACATTGACTTTATTGTTTTTGCAACACTAAGCCCGGACTACTATTTTCCAGGGCCAGGAGTATTGGTTCAAAGGGATTTGGGAATCAAAACGGTTGGGGCACTTGACGTTAGAAATCAGTGCTCTGGCTTTGTTTATGGGGTTTCAGTGGCAGACCAATATATTAAGAGCGGCATGTACAAAAATGTACTTGTTATTGGTTCTGAATTACACTCCCATGGTTTGGATATGACCACTCGAGGTAGGGGCGTATCCGTGATTTTTGGTGATGGGGCAGGAGCTGCCGTACTTACGCGCGAGGAGGACACCTCCAAGGGAATCCTTTCGTCCCACCTGCATTCCGAAGGCCAACATGCGGAGGAGCTTTCCCTGATTGCCCCTGGAATGGGCAAAAGATGGGTTACCGATATTATCGATGACAAAGATCCAGAGGATACTTCATACTATCCGTACATGAATGGACAGTTTGTCTTTAAAAATGCTGTGGTTCGCTTTAGCGAGGTAATTATGGAAGGACTTCAAAAGAACCAATTGGGCCCCCAAGATATTGACATGCTGATTCCGCATCAAGCCAATTTGCGCATCTCCCAATTTGTGCAAAAGAAATTTGGCCTCTCCAATGATCGGGTCTTCAATAACATCATGAAGTACGGGAATACCACAGCAGCATCTATTCCTATAGCACTAACTGAGGCATGGGAAGCGGGTAAGGTAAAAGAAGGTGATTTGGTGGTTTTGGCTGCTTTTGGTAGTGGGTTTACCTGGGGAAGTGTGATCATAAGGTGGTAGCATGGGCAGGCAACTGAAGGGCTTAACTCCACCATTGATTGAATTCATAGAAAGACAAAAAATGTTTTTTGTGGCAACGGCCATGGAAGAAGGAAGCATCAATCTTTCGCCAAAAGGCTTGGATTCGCTGCGGGTGTTGGATTCAAACAGGGTCATATGGCTCAATCTTACAGGAAGTGGTAATGAAACGGCCATTCATCTCAGTCATAATGATCGGATTACCCTGATGTTTTGTGCTTTTGAGGGAGACCCAATAATTCTTCGACTTTACGGAAATGCAAAAGTGTACGGTACCGAAAATGAAAACTGGAACAAGCATATCCAGTTGTTCCCCAAAATAGTTGGAAGTAGACAATTGGTGGATGTGGATATTGAAAAAGTGCAAATTTCTTGTGGGATGGGGGTGCCCTTAATGGATTATCAATCCCAACGGGAAGGGCTGTTGGACTGGGCCGAAAAACAGGGTGATGAAGGCTTGGAAAAATACTGGCGAAAAAAGAATGTAACCAGCATAGACGGTTTTGAAACCAAGAAGGAATAAAACAAAACCCCAATCTCTTAAGAGATTGGGGTTTTTAAATGATAGACCTTGAAGACTAACCAACCAACACTCTGTCAAGGAATACCAAAGTCATGCTATAAAATTCCTCCACCTGATTGCTTAGTGTTGTCATCTCTTCGCTTACGTTGTTTGGCTCTGTACTTACCACCACCAAATCGGTAGGAAAGACCTGCATAAACGTTATGGCTTTCCCAGTTGAATCCACCGTCCTGCACATAAGGCCGTTGCCCATCAAATTGGAACATCATGCTGTTGAACATGTCGTTGTAATTTACACTGATGGTACCTTTGCCCTCGGCAAAACTGTAGCGTGCACCAAGATTCACAAAATACATGGGTTCTATGGTAAACTGGATATTTTGGTTCTGTCCGCGGTAGAAGCCAAACACTTGCATGGTCAATTTTTTGGTGACGGTAAAGCTGTTGTTTACCCTTAGGTTCCACGCATTGTTATCCACTTCCACGTTTTCCACAAGAATATCATTCTCCGTTGGGTCTGGATTGTCTCCCACCAGACTTTCTGTTATCCCGCGATTGGTTTGTGAATAGTAATCAAAACTAGCGTTGATGCTCCACCACTTAAGGGGTTTGTAATTGATGGACGTTTCAAAACCATAGGCAGAGGTCTCGTCAAAATTGTCAAATGTTAGGATCAGTTTATTGAAATCCAATCGGTCTACATAGACAGCCCTGTTAATTTCATCAGATATAGCTCGGTAGAAAACTCCGGCCGTAATGCTTCCATTTTTGATTCGTTTGGTATAGTTGGCCTCATACGAGTTGGTAAACTGAGGAACCAAACTGGGATTACCAAACGAGGAAATCAACGGAGTGGCCCATTCCCTAATCGGGTTTACCTGTTGTAGACCTGGTCTGTCAACCCTTCTACTGTAGCTTACTTGCAACTGATCTTTTTCATTGGGTCTGTAGGTCAAGAAAGCGGAAGGGTAGATTTCGGTATATTTATCCGTGAATGAACGAACTCTGTTGGTATCGGCCTGCACTTCCACATTTTCTATCCTTGCGCCAACTTGGTAAGACCATTTCTCCCGGTTCTGACCAAAGGTCACATAAGCAGAATACACATCCATATTGTAATCAAAGTCTGTGCTTGGTGTTGGAACCAGATTACCCTGGGAATTAAAGGACAATCCTGTGGAATTATAGCCCACATTGGTTTCAAAGTTTCTGGACTCCAACCCAATCTCCAATTTGGAGATGCTATCAAGTGGATTCACATAATCCAAGTTGGCAATGGTTTGTGTACGCTCAGTGTCCACAAAATCCATATAATCAGGGAACAGACTCGCTCCAGTGGTCCTAAAGTCGGCATCTTGATTGTTTTCAAAGCGATTATGATCTACTTCCAACTCAATATTATGCCCCTCTTTTTTAAAATCCAGTTTGTAATCAAAGTTGTACTGCTCGCTGCGATTGTCGCTTACGTCAGAGAAAAACTGTGTTAAGTTTCTGGATAGGTCATCCCTATAGGTTATGGCTGTGATTCCCTCTCCGTCCCCGTCAAATATGTTTTGATTGGTAAAAACGGAAATGGTGTTTTTGTCGTTCAGGTAAAAATCAACCCCAACCTTGTACAAATGTGATTTGTTATTATTGAAAAAATCGAAGTCTTGGACGGAGTTTTCGTCCACTCTCAAAATATGCCCATCGTTTACGTATTTACCAATATTGTTTCCGTAGTTGCCATAAAAATTGAACTTCCCATTTCTGTAGTTCATATCGATGGAACTATTGAATTTGGCCTCAATACCCTTGGTCAATCCTGTGGTAACACTACCATTGAAACCAATATTGGCATTTTTGTGCAATACAATATTGATGATACCACTCATCCCTTCAGGATTGTATTTGGCTGAAGGATTGGTGATCAATTCAATGGATTTGATGGATGTTGATGGGATTTGACGCAGTAATTGCGCAACAGGAACATTGGAGAGTTTTCCGTCCACCATCACCCTTACGTTGCTGTTTCCCCTCATTGTGATGTCCCCGGTCTGTGAATCTACATTTACAGAGGGAATGTTGTTCATAATATCCGAAGCTGTAGCTCCGGCCGTGGTCAAGTCTTTTCCAACGTTGATTACCTTACGGTCAACGCGCTGTTCGATCGTAGTACGTTCTGCAACTACTTCCACCTCTGAAAGTTCTTCCGTTTCTTCCATTAGGGTAATGGTACCGACGTCCACTTTTCTATTCCTTTTGGTGATAACCAACTTTTGGGAATGTGTTTTGTACCCAATAAATTGAACCTCCAATACGAAATTTCCCTCTGGAAGCTTTTTGATTTCGAAAGTACCATCTTCCATGGTGATTCCTCCGGTAATGGTTTCCGTACCATCCTCAGATTTAACCACAATGGCCGCATAGGCAACCGGTTGGTTCAAGGCATTGTCAATAACGGTTCCGGAAATGGAACCCACAGGGGGTTCATTGTCATTGTTGGCCTTTGCATTTTCAGGTAAAATGATGCACAGGAGTAGTGCAAAAAGAAAGATTACTCTTTTCATGAGCTGTTTGTTTTTGATTGATTGATGTTGTCTACAAGACGACGTTAAACAGGGAATGTTACATTTCCTTTTGGGTTTAACATATTTTAACAACCACAAAAAAGATAAGGGCTTGTAAGGCAGGATGTTTTAAAAGGACAAAAATCGAAGTTTGGAAAAAAATAGGCCCTGACTTTCAGTCTAAACCGAAACACCAGGGCCAAATACATTGATAAGCTATACTAAACACTAACCATTAACTATAAAAAAATACAGACTTACCAATGCTTAATTTTGTACGTACAATAGACGGGCTTTTTTTTAAATAGTTACAATCTTTATATCAGTTTAACATATAAATTAACAAATGCTTATGACACTTGTTTTTGGTGCGTCCTTAAATCCCAGTAGATACAGTAACCTTGCAATCCGCAGATTAGTTGAGAACAACATCGATACAATGGCATTTGGGGCAAGGGAAGGGAACGTTTCCGAAGTACAAATTAAAACCAAGCTGGATGATTTTCCTAATGTTGACACCATTACTTTGTACCTCAATCCGTTGCGTCAGAAGGAATACTACCAAGACATACTGGATTTAAAGCCCAAACGAGTGATTTTTAACCCAGGTACAGAAAACCCTGAATTTGTTAGAATTTTGGAAGATGCCGGAATAATGGTGGAAAATTCCTGCACCTTGGTCTTGTTGGCTACTGGACAGTACTAACTTTCTCTCCCTTCTTTCGGATGAGCCAAAGTCCAAAAAAGGTCAAAAGACCATTTAAAGGAAGCAATTCATATCCCAAAACATAGCCACCCAAGTATTCCGAAGGTATGTTGGCCACGATCCAAATAATGGCAACAGAAAGTGCACTAACCAACCACACCCACTGATCATGAATCTTTTGTTTGGTGAGGATCCCAAAGGCAAAAAGACCCAAAAGCGGACCGTAAGTGTATCCCGCAACGGTAAGCAAACTATCTATGACATTGCTGTTTAGGATGTACTTGAATGCGATGATCACCAAAATCAGCATCAAACTCATGATAATATGGGTTCGTTTTCGTATCTGCTTTTGTCGGGATTCCTCTTTTTTCTCCACTTCCAAAAAGTCCACACAAAAAGAAGTGGTCAAGGAGGTAAGCGCACTATCTGCACTGCTGTAAGCTGCAGCCACAAGTCCCAACATAAAGGTAACGGAGAGGGTTATGCCCAAACCACTGTTCAAGGCCACCTCGGGAAACAACAGGTCGGATTTAGGTTTGCCGTCCATTAGCGGAATGGAAATCCCATTTTTACCTGCATAGATGAATAGGAGGGCCCCCAGCAGCATGAACAGGAAAGTTACCCCTACCAAGACCAAACTGAAGGAAACCATATTCTTCTGTGCATCTTTTAGGGATTTACAAGTGAGGTTTTTTTGCATCATGTCCTGATCAAGTCCGGTCATACAAATGGTAACGAACATACCGCCGATAAAGGATTTTACAAAGTGGTTTCTATCCAGAAAACTCTCCGTGAACAGGAATTTATCGTAGGCTTTTAGTTCTTCTGAAACCAAAAACTCGCCAAAGCTCCAGTCCAGTTCCCTATTGATCAAGATAATGGAAAGCACCACGGCCAAAATCATGAACAAGGTCTGGAGGGTATCCGTCCAAACAATGGTCTTAATACCTCCTCTGTTGGTATAGATCCAAATCAAAAGAATGGATATGACCACAGTAAACTCAAACCGAATACCCAAATCGTCAAAGACGAACTGTTGAAGCACGATAGCAACCAAATACAGCCTAAACGCTGCTCCCAAAACCCGGGAAATAAAGAAAAAGAAGGCTCCGGTCTTGTGGCTTACAACTCCAAATCGTTCCAAGAGATACTCGTAAATGGAAGTCAGGTTCATTTTATAGTAGAGGGGTAGAAGTACATAGGCTACCACAAAATACCCAAACAGATACCCCAAAACCACCTGCATGTACCCAAATTGGGAAGCTTCAATCCACCCGGGAACGGATATGAAAGTTACCCCGGAAAGTGAGGCTCCCACCATGCCAAAGGCCACTAGATACCATGGCGATTGTTTCCCTGCTTTAAAAAAATCTGCGTTACTGTCGTTTTTACCTGTAAAATACGAAATGAGCATTAGCACCATGAAATAGGCGCCAACGAGCAAGAGAATCTGAAATGCGGACATAAGAGGAATTTGAATTGCAAAGTACAAAAGTAAATTGGTAACCGTAAAATCGTAATTTTGTGGGATAAGCAGAACTATGGATTTTTCATCGAAGCTTTTGGAGAATGCCGTTTATGAAATGTCCCAATTACCGGGCATAGGCAAGCGCACAGCCCTTAGATTGGTGCTGCATTTGCTGAAGCAGCCCGAGCAGCAGACAAATCACCTGGCGGAAGCTTTATCCAAGCTCAGAAGCGAGGTGAATTTTTGCAAAACCTGCAACAATATCTCAGATACAGAGATTTGTGAGATCTGTGCCAGTCCCAAACGAGATCGTACCTTGGTATGTGTCGTGGAGGACATTAGGGATGTTATGGCCATTGAGAGTACTTCCCAATATAAAGGGTTGTACCATGTACTGGGTGGCAAAATATCCCCCATGGAAGGTATTGGACCGCAAGATTTAAATATCGTTCCCTTGATCAATAGGGTGAAACAAGGGGAAGTGCAGGAACTGATTTTTGCCTTGAGCTCCACTATGGAAGGAGATACCACCAATTTCTATATCTATAAGCAGCTGGGGGGGTTAAAGGTAACTACTTCCACCATTGCCCGTGGAATCTCAGTAGGGGATGAGTTGGAATATGCAGATGAAGTCACTTTGGGCAGGAGCATCTTGAATAGAATTCCGTTTGAAAACGCGATCAAGGCAAGTTGATAATGATAGAATAATGCATAAAAACTAAGAATAAGCGGATTTCTTTATTATTTTTGCAAAATAAAGGTCAATATCCGTTCGTTAAATAAGAATATGTCAAAATTTGAATTGAAGTTACCGCAGATGGGAGAAAGTGTTGCAGAGGCAACATTGACTACATGGTTGAAGGAAGTGGGCGACACTATTGAAATGGATGAAGCCATCTTTGAGATTGCCACAGATAAGGTGGATTCAGAGGTGCCCAGTGAAGTAGAGGGCGTGCTTTTGGAAAAGCGTTTCAACGTGGATGATGTAATCAAAGTTGGAGAGGTGGTAGCTGTTATACAAACCGATCAAGTTATAGAGGTAGCATCAAACGGACAGGATACTACGGAGCCCGAGGAAGCCATTGAGGTTCCCACAGCGGAACTTGAAAGCCAGATATCCCAAGTACAAGAATCCATTGCAACACCAACACCTGATTTTGGGTCTTCCGAAAGATTTTATTCACCCTTGGTACGGAATATTGCCAAGGAAGAGGGCGTTTCCATGGAAGAATTGGAAACCATAATTGGAACAGGTAAGGAAGGTAGGGTCACAAAAAACGACATCAAGGCATTTTTGGAGCATCGTTCCACCAATGGTAGCCCAGTAACTGCTGCACCAGAAACCAAAGAAGCCGCACCTTCCCCGGCAAAACCTAAAAAGGAAGAGGCCAAAGCAGCACCGATACCAGTAGCGAGTGGTGATGAAGTCATTCCTTTGACCCGAATGGGCAAATTGATCGCCCACCACATGGTAGAGAGCATAAGCACATCGGCGCATGTACAAAGTTTTGTGGAAGTGGATGTGACAAATGTGGTCAACTGGAGGAACAAAATGAAGGATGCTTTCCAGAAAAGGGAGGGAGAGAAACTCACCTTTACCCCCATTTTTATGGAGGCAGTTGCCATGGCTCTAAAAAAATATCCTTTGATGAATGTTTCCTTGGATGGGGACAAGGTCATCAAAAAGAAGAACATCAATTTAGGTATGGCTGCGGCCTTACCTGATGGCAACCTTATTGTTCCTGTGATTAAAAATGCCGACCAACTTAATTTGGTGGGTATGGCCAAAACCGTAAATGATTTGGCCAATAGGGCTAGAAACAATCAGTTAAAACCAGACGAGGTCCAAGATGGAACCTATACCGTGACCAACGTTGGTTCCTTCGGAAGTATTTTTGGTACGCCCATTATCAATCAACCCCAAGTAGGTATCCTTGCCTTGGGTGCTATCCGCAAGATGCCATCCGTAATTGAAACCGATCAAGGGGAATATATTGGTATCCGAAGTAAGATGTTCCTCTCCCATAGTTATGATCACAGGGTGGTCAACGGTGCTCTTGGTGGTATGTTTGTAAAGACTGTGGCGGATTATTTGGAAGCCTGGGATATTAATCGGGAAATCTAGCCCGTAAAAGAGGCCATTTTCATTTCACTATGCTTATTTTAGGGGTTGAATTAATTCATCAATCCATGAAACAGCTTATGCCCCTTGCTTTAGGGTTTCTTATTTTGTTCTGCTTGCCTATGAGTGCTCAGGACCTTTCCGTTTATCAGAAAAAACATTTTGTAAAAAAGGGGGATAGTCTGCCCTATAGACTGCTTTTGCCCAAAGACTACAATCCAAAGGAAAAATATCCCTTGATACTTTTCCTTCATGGTTCAGGGGAGCGGGGAAACAATAACGAGGCGCAACTGGTCCATGGGTCAGGGCTGTTTTTACAAGATGAGGTAAGGGAGCAGCAGAAGGCCATTGTGGTATTCCCGCAATGTGCTGCCAACAGTTCATGGGCTAAAATTGATGTTAAGGGAGATTTCGGGAATCGGGAATTCATCTTTTACGAAAATGCGGAACCAACCAAGGATATGTTACTACTGGAAGGCCTTATAAAATACTTGAAGAAGAACTACAAGCTGGATAAAAATAGGTTGTACGTGGGTGGACTTTCCATGGGCGGCATGGGAACCTTTGAACTGGTGCGAAGAAATCCAAAAATGTTTGCCGCCGCATTTCCTATTTGTGGAGGAGCCAATCCCAACATCAGCAAAAAATTGAGCAAACCGCATTGGTGGGTATTCCATGGGGCTGCGGATGAGGTTGTGCCTGAAAAATGTTCAGGAGACATGGTGAAGGCCATGGGGCAGTCAGGGATTAACGTGAAATATACAGTTTACCCTGGTGTAGGTCATAATAGCTGGGACAACACCTTTGAAGAACCTGAATTGTTAACTTGGTTATTTTCCAAATCGAAGTAGAATTTTATGGAGTTACAACTTACCAAACCTATTTGTTTTTTCGATTTGGAGACTACGGGAATCAATGTGGCCAAGGACAGAATTGTGGAAATTTCCATCCTAAAGGTTTTTCCCAATGGCAACAAGGAAAGCAAGACCTGGCTGGTGAATCCCGAGATGACCATTCCACCTGAGGTGGTGGCTGTGCATGGTATTTCCAATGAAAAAGTGGCCAATGAGCCTACCTTTAAACAGCTGTCCAAGGAAATCTATAAAATGATCAAGGACAGTGATCTGGCAGGGTTTAATTCGGATCGGTTCGATATCCCATTACTTGCCGAGGAAATGCTTAGGGCCGATGTGGATTTTGATATGAAGAACATGGTTTCCGTGGATGTACAGACCATCTTCCATAAAATGGAAAAAAGAACCTTGGAAGCGGCATACAAATTTTACTGCGACAAGAATTTGGAGGATGCGCACAGTGCCCAAGCCGACACCTTGGCGACCTACGAAGTACTCTTGGCCCAACTGGACAGATACCCCGAGTTGGAGAACAATGTGAAAAAACTCTCCGAATTCACCACGCGCAAACAATCCTTGGATTTTGCAGGATTCATCGGTATTGATGATCAAGAGCGTCCCATTTTTGCCTTTGGAAAGCATAAGGGCAAAACTGTGGATGAGGTCATGGAATCCGAACCTGGATATTTTGGCTGGATTTTGAATGCCGATTTCCCGTTGTACACCAAAAAAGTACTTACCCAGATAAAGTTGAGCAAACTGAACAACAAATTGTCATAATCAAAATCACAAAAGGGAATGAAGCTGATATGCATTGGAAGGAACTATGCTGCGCATATTGATGAGTTGAACAACGAACGACCGGAAGAACCTGTAGTATTTATCAAACCAGATTCCGCAATCTTGCCCAAAGAGCAAGATTTTTACATTCCGGAATTTTCAGAGGACATTCATTACGAGGTGGAGGTCTTGGTAAAAATCAAAAAAGTGGGCAAGCATATAGCCCCACAATTTGCACATACCTATTATGATGAAATTGGATTGGGAATCGATTTTACGGCAAGAGACCTTCAATCCAAGTTAAAAGCAAAAGGATTGCCATGGGAAAAAGCAAAGGGATTTGACGGCTCAGCCATTGTCGGTAAGTGGAAGCTGAAAAATTCGTACGAAAATGTTGACAACTTATCATTTCAACTAATAAAAAATGAAGAGGAAGTCCAAAATGGCAATACTTCCTTGATGCTGTGGAAAATAGATGAACTTATTGCTCATGTTTCCACTTATTTTATGCTGAAAAAGGGCGATATTTTGTTCACTGGCACCCCTGCCGGGGTTGGTAAAGTAAGCCCAAATGATTACCTTGTAGGGATGCTGGAAGGAGAACAGCTGTTTGAAATTAATGTGAAATAATGATTTACAACCTCGACAAGATTAATGAAATGGCGGAAGGCGACCAAGATTTCGTAATATCTGTTATTTCTGTGTTTTTGGAAGAAGTTCCCGTTGATTTGGAAGGCTTGGAAAAGGCCATAGGAGAACGGGACTATGAAAATGTTTACAAGCTAGCCCACAAGATCAAACCTAACGTGGATCTATTGGGAATGGAACAGACCCGTGCCACGGCTCTGGAAATTGAAACCTTGGGCAAGAACACGGCCAATATGGACGAAATTGAGCAAAAATTTCCCCTTCTAAAGAAAGATGTACTTCAAGTAGTGTCCGAACTTCAAAAAGATTTTGATCTTTAAATGCAGGCAGAAATCATAACCATTGGGGATGAGATTCTCATTGGACAGGTGGTGGACTCCAACTCTACATTTATAGCAAAGGAACTCAATAAGATTGGTGTTTCGGTTCATCAAATAACCTCGGTACAAGATGATCGGGAGCAAATTTTGGATGTTCTGGAAACCGCGGGAACCCGTTCTTCCATTGTGATCATGACGGGAGGACTTGGACCTACCAAGGATGACATCACCAAACATACCCTATGTGAGTTTTTGGATGATGTACTGGTACAGGATGATGCTGTACTTAAAAATGTTGAGGAACTCTTCAAAAAATATTTTTCCACTCCCATTTCCGATTTGAATAGAAAACAGGCTTTGGTGCCATCAAAGGCAGTGGTCCTTCAAAATCCTAATGGAACGGCACCAGGATTATGGATGAAACGAGGGGAAACGGTCTTTGTTTCCTTGCCAGGAGTGCCTTTTGAGATGAAACACCTGATCTGTAATCTGGTTATTCCCAAAATCACGGAAGAATTTGAGCGACCCCATATATACCATAAGACCATTGTTACCTATGGAATGGGAGAAAGTGCCTTGGCCGACAAAATTGAAGATTGGGAAGACAATCTTCCCAACTTTATAAAACTGGCCTATTTGCCCAACCTTGGGAAAGTACGACTCCGACTGACGGCCAAAGGCAAGGAGAAGGAAACCATTGTGGAGGCTGTGGAGAAGGAGGTGCAAGGTCTTTATCGGTTGATTGGCGATATAATTTATGGGGAGGACGATGGGGATTCCATAGAACAGCAGATAGGAAAGGTCATGACCAAAAAAAAGCTGACCTTGGCCACCGCCGAGAGCTTTACCGGGGGAAAAATAGCGGAAAAAATTACAGCTGTTCCTGGAGCTTCAGCCTATTTTAAAGGTAGTGTGGTAAGTTACGCCACGGAGACCAAAATCAAAGTGTTGGACATTCCACAAGACATGGTTGAGGCACATTCGGTGGTGAGCGAGCCCGTGGCCATAACCATGGCAAAAAATGTTCAAAATCTGTTGGATACGGATTTTGCAATAGCCACAACGGGTAACGCGGGACCAACCAAAGGGGATTCCGATGCCGAAGTGGGAACCGTTTTTATTGCCATTGCCACTCCAAATGATACATTTGCCCAGAAATTTACCATCGGCAAGAACAGGGAACGTATAGTGAACCGCTCCGTAAATAGAGCGTTTGAAATGCTTTGGAAAGAAATTTTAAATTTCTGAAAAAGAATTTTGTCCGTCCGCATAAATGGCATAAATTTGCAGCCTCAATAAAATCACTCAAAAGTTAGGGAGATGTCTAAAGTTTGTGAAGTTACAGGAAAAAAGGTGATGTTTGGAAACAACGTTTCCTTCTCTATCAATAAAACCAAGAGAAGGTTTGACTCGAATATTTCCAAAAAGAAATTCTACATCCCGGAAGAAGACCGTTGGGTAACCCTTAACGTATCATCCAAAGGTTTAAAAATCATCAATAAAAAAGGAATCTCTGCTGTTTTAAAGGAAATCAATTCCAAAAAATAGGTTGACAAGATTTTAAGTTCAAGACAATGGCAAAGAAAGGAAATAGAATTCAGGTTATTTTGGAGTGTACAGAACACAAGGAGTCTGGTATGCCCGGTACTTCTAGATATATCACTACCAAGAACAAAAAGAACACGCCCGATAGAATGGAGATTAAAAAATTCAATCCCATTCTTAAGCGTATGACAATTCATAAAGAAATTAAGTAATTCGGATTTTAAAAAGTAAAATTCAAAGCAATAATAAGTAAGCCATGGCAAAGAAAACAGTAGCAACGCTTCAGTCATCATCCAAAAGATTGACCAAGGCCATCAAAATGGTCAAGTCTCCAAAAACCGGAGCCTATACTTTTGTGGAGTCAGTTATGGCGCCAGAATTGGTAAACGACTGGTTGAACAAAAAATAATCAGTTGTCGAAGAAATTGAAAGCCGCTTATTAAGCGGCTTTTTTTATGCCTTTACTTTCCTATCTTTGAAGCTTGATGAAGATTGCTTATGAGCCTATTTAAAAACATTTTTTCCTCAGATAAAAAGGAGACTTTGGACAAAGGCCTTGAAAAGTCGAAAACCAGTTTTTTTGGAAAGTTGGGGAAGGCCGTTGCAGGGAAATCCAAAGTGGATGATGAGGTACTGGATAATTTGGAGGAGGTCCTTGTTACATCCGATGTTGGAGTGGACACCACGTTAAAAATTATTGAGCGGATAGAAGAACGGGTATCCAGGGACAAGTATTTGGGAACCGATGAGCTCAATACGATTCTACGGGAAGAAATAGCGGGTTTATTGTCCGAAACCCACGTGGGAGAGGACACGGATTTCGTAATACCAAAAGACAAAAAGCCTTATGTGATCATGGTGGTTGGCGTCAATGGAGTTGGGAAGACCACCACGATCGGGAAGTTGGCACATCAGTTCAAAAATCAAGGACTAAAAGTTGTTTTGGGTGCTGGAGACACCTTTCGAGCGGCCGCCATTGACCAGTTACAAGTTTGGGCGGATCGGGTGGATGTACCCATCATCAAACAAAAGATGGGAAGTGATCCGGCTTCAGTAGCATTTGATACCCTAAACTCCGCGGTTGCGGAAGAGGCCGATGTTGTGCTGATAGATACTGCAGGCCGACTGCACAACAAAGTCAATCTTATGAATGAGCTTTCCAAGGTGAAACGGGTAATGCAAAAGGTGGTGCCGGACGCCCCGCATGATGTACTTCTGGTTTTGGATGGTTCAACGGGACAAAATGCATTTGAACAGGCCAAACAATTTACCAAGGCAACAGAAGTTTCCAGTTTGGCGGTCACCAAATTGGATGGTACGGCCAAAGGTGGGGTGGTCATCGGAATTTCAGACCAATTTCAAATACCCGTAAAATATATCGGGGTGGGAGAAGGTATTGAAGACCTACAAGTATTCAATAAATATGAATTTGTGGATTCGTTTTTCAAAATATAAATTATGGATTATGCCATATTGCCACATAGAATAAAGGCGGTAGTAATTGATTCAATTATTTTGATTTGTTGTATGTACTTGGTCTCGGAACTCTTATCAAGTTTTGAATCAGTACCTGATTACGTTAGAATTGTAATTTTTGTAGTGTTGTTTGTTTTATACGATCCAATTTTTACTAGTGTCTTCGGCGGAACTATTGGTCATAGCTATAGTGGAATTATGATCAAACGGGAAAACGATGCGAGCAAAAATGTTCTGTTCCCATTGGCCGTGGTGCGGTTTATTTTAAAATCCCTGTTGGGATGGTTATCACTGCTAACAGTGACCAGCTCGGATAAAAAGCAAGCAATACACGATAAGGTTGTGGGTTCAATTGTGTTAGAAACGAGGTCTAATGGGTAGAATTCATCTGTTCGAATTTGAGGATCAAAAGTGGTTTCCCGCTTTTCTGCGCAATTACGGTACAGATTTTCTGCAATTTCTTTCCAACAAGACCAAAATGTATAAGCCTATTGTTCCCGTCCTGGATAAAGGGCTCAAGACCAGTGGGGTCGATACCATTGTGGATTTAGGTTCTGGCGGCGGCGGTGGCCTACTTTGGTTGAATTCGGAATTATTGAAATCCAATCCTGGATTGAAGATTGTTTTGACCGATTTTTACCCCAACCTAAATGCCTTTAAATTTACCCAAAAGCAGGCTGAAAATTTTGAATTCATGGACACCCCTGTTGATGCGAGAAATGTGCCTGAAAACTTAAAGGGTTTTAGAACACAGTTCCTTTCCCTACATCATTTTAAACCCAATGATGCACAAAAAATTCTCCAAAATGCAGTGAATGCCAAGTCGGGCATTGGTGTTTTTGAAGCCCAGGAACGAAGTCTTCCCAGTATTTTGGCCATGTTGTTCTCGCCAATCAGTGTTTTATTGACCACACCCCTTATTAGACCCTTTAAATTAAGTCGTTTGCTGTTTACCTACCTTATTCCCATTGTTCCCTTGTTTGTATTGTGGGATGGCATGGTATCCTCGCTTCGTACCTACTCCGTTAAGGAAATGGAAGCTTTGGTGGCTTCTTTGGAAAATGGGGATTCATACCATTGGGAAATCCAAAGAATCAAATCCGGTCCCGGAGTTATTTTGTACCTTTTGGGAATCCCTAAATAGGGAGAGATTATCTTCAATTCTAAATAGCAACCAATTAAACCTAGTTATGGGAAGACTACTCTTTTACATTTTTCTACTCTGTTCCAATTTAGCCTTGGCCAAAATATGGACACCCACCATTATTTCGGATAACATGGTTCTCCAACAGCAATCAATGGCAACCATTTGGGGTTGGACAACTGCAACTGGAGAAACGATTACAATTTCTGGGTCATGGGACAATGTTGAAGTCACAGCAAAGGCCCATCAGGGTGTTTGGTCGGCTCAATTGCCCACACCGATTGCCGGAGGTCCTTACACCGTTACCATCAAGGGTCATGAAGAAATTGTTTTATCCAATGTGATGATCGGAGAGGTTTGGATAGCTTCGGGTCAATCCAACATGCAGTGGACTCCCAATATGGGGTTGGATAATGTAAAGGAAGAAATAGCTGCTGCCAATTATCCCAATATTAGATTTTTTCAGGTACCACAACGAAAATCCCTTTCTCCCCAGGATGATACACCTGGCGAATGGTCGGCTTGCACTCCTGAATCCATGCAGAATTTTAGTTCCGTAGCTTATTTTTTCGGAAGAAAACTACATAAGGATTTATCCGTGCCAGTGGGTTTGATCAGTTCCAATTGGGGAGGTACCCCTGTAGAAGTTTGGATACCGGAAGAACAAATAGAGAAAGACAAGGAATTAAAGTTAGCTGCACAACAGATTTCAGAATTTGAATGGTGGCCCCATGTACCGGGCGCTGCATATAATGGAATGATACATCCCTTGCTGAAATTCGACATTGCCGGTGCCATTTGGTATCAAGGGGAATCCAATAGGGCCAATTCCAAATCCTATTATAAATCGTTCCCCACGCTGATCACTACTTGGAGAGAGCTTTGGAATAAGGACTTTCCATTTTACTTTGCCCAAATTGCCCCCTATGATTACGACAAAGAGAAAAAAGATATCAAAGCCGCGGTGGTGCGGGATGCCCAATTGTACACCATGCAATCCGTTCCAAATACAGGTATGGCCGTTACCAACGATATCGGTAATCTGAAAGATATACACCCCACCAACAAACAGGAAGTGGGCAGGCGATTGGCACTATGGGCTTTGGCCAAAACTTATGGTATGAAGGATTTAACCTATAGCGGACCCGTGTACAAAAGCATGGAAATTAAACGGAACAAAATAATGCTGGATTTTGACCATGCTGACAGCGGATTGAAGATGGATGGGAAAACTTTGAAAGAGTTTTATATAGCAGGTGAGGACCAAGTGTTTCATGAAGCCAAGGCAAGAATCAAAGGCAATAGGGTAGAAGTGTCTTCTTCAAAAGTAAAGGAACCCGTGGCGGTCAGGTTTGCATTTTATGACAAGGCATTGCCCAATTTGTTCAATCAGGAGGGCTTACCTGCTACTGCTTTTAGAACAGATGATTGGGAAATTGACTTAGATTGATATCAGCATGGCACAGCTTAAATTGACCTTGCGAATTTTTGGATTACTGCTTGTGCTGTCAACAACGCAACTCACAGCACAGCTCACACATCCTAAAGCTAGTCCCGCAGCGATGGTGGAACAGGCTGTGGGACTTTCTAAGATAACAGTCCACTATTCCAGACCTGCTGTTAGAGGGAGAACTATTTTTGGCGACTTGGTACCTTACGGTCGGATTTGGCGTGTTGGGGCAAATGAGTCCACTAAAATTACTGTGGATACGGATATGGAGGTCATGGGAAAAGTCCTTCCCAAAGGGACTTATGCGTTATATGCTTTTCCTGAAGCAGATGCATGGGAAATTGCATTCCACAACAATTTGAGCCATTGGGGAGATGGTCGAAAGAACTATAAACCAGAGGAAGACCTATTTCGTATCTCGGTGCTACCGGAGAAAATAGGTGGCCATCAAGAGAACTTTCTGATCACTTTTGATGCCATAACCCATAATTCCGCGCAGATGAAATTGGTATGGGCAAACACGCAGGTGGTAATCCCCTTCAAAGTAGATACCCCTGCCCAAATGGAATGGGAAATCGCAAAAAAGTTGGAGGAATCGCCAACAGCCCAAGCCTATTATGAAGCGGCACGCTACCTGCAGGAACAGAACAAAGACCCCAAAAGAGCTTTGGTCTATTTGAACAAGGCTCTGGAATTGGGAGGTGACACTTATTACTTTCATAGGGTAAAATCCCTAGTGGAAGCCCAGTTGGGAGATTACAGATCAGCCATTGCTTCTGCTCGGGAGTCACTTAAAATTGCTGCAAATCTGGAGAAAGATGAGTTTGTTCGGATGAATCAAAAGAACATTGCCAAATGGGAAAAATTACTGGAGCAAAAATGAAAATACCAAAGAATTCCCTTAGGGTTGCCCTGGGAATGGTGGCATTGTGTTTAGCGTTGCAATCCTGCCAATTCATTGAGAAGAAAGAGGTTGATACTGAAGATGAAAATGTTTCCACAAATGTGGATACGGAAAAAGAAATAACGGAGACAGAACCCCTTTGGACTCCATATGACGAGACCGCAGAAATTCAGGGGAATGCTGATCATGAAAATGAGCGAATGCGATTCAAATTCATTCAATCCAAAATTTTGGACAAGAATGAGGTTTTTGCTCCGCTTAATACTGAGGTGTCCAAGTTTCCAAAGGAAAAATACGATATGATGAAACCGTTGGTGCTGGAACAGGACATACCAACGATACAAAACGCAGTTAAGGAGGGTAAATTCAACTATACGGAATTGGTACTGTTCTATCTCAGTAGAATCTATCGGTATGAGCTGGATAAAGCCACTAATTTGAACACAGTAATTGCGCTAAACCCCAATGTTTTGGATGAAGCCAAGAAATTGGATGCCAATGCGGAAGGGCATCATCCTATCTACGGAATGCCAATTTTACTGAAGGACAATATCGGTACCTCCGGAATGAATACCACCGCTGGAGCCATAGCACTACGGGGTAACCAAACAGATGACGCATTTATCGTGCAACGATTAAAAGAAAACGGCGCACTTATTTTGGGCAAGGTAAACCTAAGTGAATGGGCCAATTTTATTTGTGAGTGCCCCAACGGACAAAGTGCTGTTGGTGGGCAAACTTTGAACCCCTACGGTCGTCGTGATTTTGATACGGGCGGATCTAGTGCTGGAAGCGGGACTTCGGTGGCGGCTAATTACGCCGTAGCTGCCGTTGGAACCGAAACCTCAGGCTCTATCTTGTCTCCTTCGGGCCAAAACTCCGTGGTAGGAATGAAACCTACCGTAGGTCTGCTGAGCCGTACTGGCATTGTACCCATTTCGAGTACTTTGGATACCCCAGGCCCAATGACCAAAAGTGTTGTGGATAACAGTATACTTCTGGATGCCATGAGGGGGTTTGACATAGAGGATGAAAAGTCGGTCAAAGCAGATTGGGATGAAAATTGGTATGCTGAAGAAGTGAGTTTGAAAGGTAAAAGATTTGGTGCCTTCAAAAACTACATGAAAAGTGATTCAATTTATAGGGAAACCATGGAGCAATTGAGAGCAGCTGGGGCAACTATTATTGAATTTGAACCCCCCGAAGTCAATTTTGATGGATTCCTTTCCATTCTCAATATCGATATGAAAAATGATTTGCCATCATATATTGGTGCGCATGTAAAGGATACCAATGGAGTTGCCGTGCGAAGTGTACAAGACGTTGTGGAGTTTAATAAAAAAGACAGTCTGACCAGAATTCCTTATGGCCAAGCTCGTTTGGATGGGATTTTGGCGGACACCACATCTGCCGAGGGTCTTAAAAAGATTAAACAAAGGACAAGGAGGGCTGGCCGCACCTATTTTAATACGCCTATGAACGATTATGGCTTGGATGCCATTCTATCTATAAATAACCATGACGCTGGTGCAGCGGCCGCCGCTGAATATCCCGCCCTCACTGTTCCCATGGGATATAAAGTTTCTGGAGAACCCATAAATTTGACCTTTATTGGAAAACAATTTCAAGAGGGAAAACTATATGCGCTCGGAACTGCTTTTGAATCCCTCATCCAAGCACGTAAAATTCCACAAGCGTATATGGATTGATTCTGTGGTTGCCCGGGTTTTTATGGTGGTATCCCGTTGGAAAGCAATTCTTTTTCAAAATGATGTCACGTTTTTTGGTTTTGGTTTGTCATTAAGTCATGGAAGATTATCAAAATAAGTTATTTCCCTATGCCTATAACATTTTAGGCTCGGCAGATGATGCCAAGGACGCCATACAGGAAATCTTGATTAAATACCAGGACGTAAAAAACCAAGCTGTCCAAAATGAAATGGGATATCTTGTACGATCCGTAATCAACGAGTCCATCAACCTTAAAAAGAAACGGCAATTGGGCTTGTCCGATGCCTTATGGCTTCCGGAACCCATTGCTACGGATGCCACCGATGAACAGATAGATAGCTCAGCGATCATATCCTATTCCATGATGGTGCTTTTGGAAAAACTTTCGCCCAAGGAAAGAGCTGTTTTTATTCTTAAAGAAGCATTTGGATATTCCCATAAGGAAATTGGCTTGGTATTGGAAATGACCCTTGAAAATTCGAGAAAGCTGTTGAGTAGGGGTAGGAGTATGTTGCGCTCCCTAAAAAGAGGAGTTTCCATAGACCATGCCAAGGTTCCCAAGGCGTATCTGGAACGGTATGTGGATAGCATTCGAAGTGGGGATATCAAAAACTTGGAGCAAATGTTGTCGGAGGACATCATGGTTTCAGCCGATGGTGGCGACGAAATCCAGGTGGTTAGGGAACTCACCCAAGGCCTTAAAGCGGCCATTAAGCTTCTTCTTTACGTGTTTAAGACGTATCAACGAAAAAACAAGATAGTTGTTACCGAGGTTAACCATCAACCCGCCTTGCTCTACTACCAGCATGGGGTGTTGGTCAATTGCCAGATATTTCAGATTGAGGATGGAAAGATTGTCCAAATCCATGCCCAACTGGCACCCAATAAATTAAAGGCACTCAGATCGGCCGTTAATCCATAAATCCAAAAAAAATAACATGACTAGAGAACGAATTAGCTCAGGTTCAACCTTTGAGCAACAGATTGCCTATTCCCGCGCCATTGTGGATGGACGTTGGGTCTTTGTTTCCGGTACCACGGGTTTTGATTACACCAACATGACCATCTCAGAAGATTTGACAGAACAGACAAGGCAATGCCTTAAAAATATTGAAGAGGCCTTGGTGAAAGCCGAATCCGGATTGCAAGACGTGGTACGTGTACTGTACATCCTTCCCAATGCACAGGAATTTGAACAGTGTTGGCCCGTTCTACGTGAATATTTTGGAACTGTTCGTCCGGCAGCCACCATGATTTCTGCCAGGCTATCGGATCCCCGAATGAAAATTGAAATCCAAGTAATCGCATTAAAGAAAAAATAAGAAATACTATGGGAACAGTGTCACGTTTTCCGTTCGGATTTTGTCCTATTCATATAAAGCAAAATACTATGAAGACATTGTTACGAATTGACTGTAGCGCAAGAAAGCTAGGTTCCCATTCCAGGGAATTGGCAGATTATTTTGAAGCAAGATGGAAACAATCCAACCCGGATGGCCGTGTTATCCACAGGGATTTAACTCGGGAACAATTGCCCCATATCCAGAACAACACCATACAGGGATTCCATGTTTCTCCACACGAGGCAGATGTCCATCAGAAAAATGCAGTGGCACTTTCCAATCGGCTGATTAGCGAACTTAAAAAGGCTGATGAGGTGGTGGTGAGCAGCCCCCTTTATAACCTCAATGTGCCTTCCAACCTCAAGGCCTATATGGATCAGGTGGTACGGGCAGGGCATACCTTTGGTATGGATGAACAGGGGTATCACGGATTACTCCAAAACAAAAAGGTGTTTTTGATCACTTCAAAGGGAGGGGTCTATAAAAATACCGCGATGGAAAAATTGGATTTCCAGGAACCTTACCTCAAGGCCATTTTTGCGCATATGGGGATAACGGATGTTGAAACCTTCTCCCTGGAAGGAACTGCCTACCAAAATTTGGTGGATAAGAACAAAAAGACGCTTCAACTCGCAATTGATTCAACCCTTAATATGACAACAAATGAATAATATAGCTAAAACTAAAACCGATTATTTTAATGATGTTCTTGAAAACAGAGCTACTGTAATATTGCCCGAAGAGGGGGAACAGCTATTGCTCAAGGATATTGAATTTACCTTTAAAGTCACCAGTGAAATGTCCAATGATCAATTGGGAGTTTACAAGATCACGCTGAACCCCATGGCCATAGGAGCCAAATTGCACTACCATAGGTTTATGGACGAGACCTTTATTGTGGACAAAGGTGAACTGACCATTCAAGTGGGGGAAGACATCTTTAAGGCAGGAAAGGGGGCCATTGTCTACGTCCCCAGGTTCACACCTCATGGATTTCAAAATGACACCGAGGAAAAAGTGGAACTTACGTTGCTCTTTAATCCGTCACAAAAACGGGAGGGATTTTTTCGGGGACTTCTGGAAACTTTGTCAGAAGAACCCATAGACCCTCAAAAGTATTTGAAGCTGTACAATAAATATGATAGCTTTCCTGTGGACACTTCCAATATGATTCCTAAAAGAGATTGATATGGTATTCGTATTTTTGCACCCCATTTTAAGGCAATTATGCGAACAAAAACACTCAAAAAGAACAAAATCAATGTGGTAACTCTTGGATGTAGCAAAAATGTTTACGATTCAGAGGTGCTCATGGGACAGTTGAGGGCCAACAACAAGGAAGTGGCCCATGAGGAAGAAGGAAATGTGGTGGTGATCAATACTTGTGGATTTATTGCCAATGCAAAGGAGGAGAGTGTCAATACAATTTTGGAGTACGTCCAGAAAAAGGAAGCAGGGGATGTGGACAAGGTTTTTGTGACAGGCTGCTTAAGTGAGCGGTACAAACCCGATTTGGAAAAGGAGATTCCGAATGTGGATGAATATTTCGGAACCAGTGACCTTCCCAATCTGTTGAAAGCGCTTGGAGCGGACTATAAACATGAACTCATTGGGGAGCGATTGACCACGACTCCCAAGAACTATGCATATTTAAAAATTGCAGAGGGCTGTGATAGACCCTGTTCCTTTTGTGCCATTCCCTTGATGCGCGGTAAGCACAGGAGCAAACCCATAGAAGAGTTGGTGAGTGAGTCCGAAAAATTGGCTGCCAAAGGTGTAAAAGAGTTGATTCTGATTGCCCAGGACCTTACCTACTACGGCTTGGATTTGTATAAAAAGCGGAATCTGGCTGAACTGCTTGAGGCTCTGGTACAAGTGGAAGGGATAGAATGGATTCGTCTGCACTACGCCTTTCCCACAGGTTTTCCCATGGATGTGCTGGAAGTAATGAAGAGAGAATCAAAGGTTTGCAATTATATTGACATTCCCTTGCAGCATATCTCGGATGCCATTCTAAAGAGTATGCGAAGGGGGACCACCAAGGCAAAAACAACACAATTGTTGGAAGATTTTAGAGCTGCGGTACCTGGAATGGCAATACGTACCACCTTGATTGTGGGATACCCTGGCGAAACGGAAGAAGACTTCAATACCCTGAAGGAATGGGTCAGGGAAATGCGATTTGAACGATTGGGATGCTTCACCTATAGCCATGAGGAAAATACACATGCCTATAGCTTGACAGATGATGTTCCAGAAGACATAAAGCAGGAACGAGCTAATGAGATCATGGAGCTCCAATCTCAAATATCTTGGGAACTCAACCAAGAAAAAGTGGGCAAAACATTTCGATGTATAATTGATCGCAAGGAAGGGAACCATTTTGTGGGCCGTACGGAATTTGATTCCCCAGATGTTGACAACGAAGTCTTGATTGATGCAACCAAGCATTACGTTAAAATTGGAGACTTTGTGGATATAGAAATCACGGAAGCTTCGGACTTTGATTTGTATGGGGTTCCAGTGAAACCTTGATTCACTTCAGCAAACTCGTGATAATTATCATTTTGTCATTTAATTTTTCCTTGTAGCTTTGATTTGTTTGTACTAAATCAAAATCAAGGACTATGGTGAATACTGCTGCAGACCGCAAGGTCACGATGAGTATTACCCTGCTCAGAATTCTAATAGGATGGCATTTTCTGTATGAAGGGGTAACGAAACTATACAACCCCGAATGGACTTCGTTTGGGTATTTGGCATCGGCCCAAGGGCCGTTAAAACCTGTTTTTGCCATGCTTGCCCAAGAACCTATGCTTCAATGGGTAGATGTGCTGAACATGGTTGCCCTGCTTACCGTTGGGATTACGTTGTTACTGGGAATTTTTGAAAGAAAGGGAGCCCTGGTAGGTATTGGGCTGCTCAGCTTGTACTACCTGGCCCATCCATCCTTACCAGGGGTTCACCAAATCAATGTGGAAGGAAATTATTGGATTGTAAACAAAAACCTTATTGAATTGGTAGCATGTATACTACTCTACAATTTCCCAACGGGCCAATTTTTTGGTCTTGCATACTTTAGAAAAGGAAGATTAACCAAAACGCAACAATAATGGATTGGACAAGAAGAAATTTATTAAAAGGATTGGGCGGATTGCCCATTTTAGGAGCTGTTTGGTGGGCTGGCGCAGCCGGTGTGGGCAGAAAAATGAGGGAACGCAACCAAATATTGGAACAGTTGAATATTATGCCATCTTTGCCTCCAACAGTACCAGGCATAGACGGAGACCCCATTAAAGTTGGTATTATTGGTTTTGGAATCCGAGGAGAGCAACTTTGTCGATCATTGGGCTTTGCTACCCAAGAATGGAAAGAGGAGATGAGATTGGCGGCAGAGGAAGATCCAAACCATTCGGCTTTGTCGGATTTTGAAAAACAGGATAAGCTGAATATAAATTTGGTTGGGGTTTGCGATGTTTTCGACGTACGGGCAGAAAAGGCACTGAGGTCATTCAACACAGAGGACAACAAAATCAAGAGGTATGACACCTATACGGCCATGATACGTAGTGGAGACGTAGATGCGGTGGTGATTGCCACCCCAGATCATTGGCACGCTCCAATGTCCATTGAAGCCCTTAACAATAACGTAAGTGTGTATGTGGAAAAACCCATGACGCATACCGTGGAAGAGACCTATAGGCTTCGGGAGGCCGCCAGGGCGTCGAAAGCCACTTTTGCGGTGGGTCATCAGCATAGACAGACCTTGAGTTTTATAACAGCAAGGGATATTGTGGAAAAAGGAACCCTTGGTCATGTTTCCCTAATCCAGACCAACACCAATCGTAATGATGACAACGGTGCTTGGAACTATGACATTCATGAACAGGCCAATCCACAGACAATAGACTGGGAACAATTCTTGGGATCGGCGCCCAAAGTGCCGTTTAACAAAAACCACTTTTTCAGATGGCGAAAATGGTGGGCCTATGGATCAGGACTTTCCGGTGATCTGCTTACGCATGACTATGACCGCTTGAACTGCGTGTTGAATATGGGTATTCCTGAATCTGTAAGTGCTTCTGGAGGAATCTATACCCACAACGATGGTCGTGACGTACCGGATGTTTTGCAAGTGAATATGGAATTCCCGAACTATTCCACAGGAAGTAGTCAAAATAAAGGAAAGGAAAACGGCATGACGTTTTGTTACAGTGCTTCTTTGGGAAATTCATTTAACAGACCTACAGTATTGATGGGGCATGATGCCACCATGGAATTGGGAAATAGACTCACGGTTTGGCCAGATGGAGCCTCTACCCGCTACGGGGATATGCTGGAAATGGGAAAAATGCAGCCCAATGTTCCCATTTACCAGTATAACCCAGCTGCCAATGTACCAGATGCGATTTCATCGGCCACGTCCCAATATTTTGCGGATAAAGGATTGATGTGGACGTATATCAATGGGGTTCGAGTGGATTCTACCTTCCTGCACATGCGCGAATGGTTGAGTGTGATCAAAAATGGTGGAAAGGTCAGTTGTGGTATCAAGGAAGGTTTTGAGGAAGCTATAGCGGCGCACATGGCTGGCTTGTCCTGGAAATTGGGCCAAAAAATTGAATGGGATGTGGATAAGGAAGAATTAAAACCCATTCCGGGAATCAATTTTGACGAAGTATTGTTGGCCAATGGACAATGGGAAACTCCCGTTACGGAAGTCCTTGAAGGCTAGGCTTTCTTCTTTTAAATCATAGGTTAGGCTTTTTGATGTCAAAAAAGGCGTAGGCCTAAAGGCGGAAAACTCAACTTCCAGCTTTTGGGCAAATAGGCATGCAGGTGTTTATGCCTCCATTACCCAGATATTTAATTTGATTGTGGGTTGAACTGGCTATGTGTTAGCTTGGTTTCATTATTTTTATAAATTTGTATGATGTATGACAAATTTAGAGTTTGATGTTCGAACCCATTGAAAAACGTGAATCCCTTAGTGGGCATGTGGAGTCTGAATTGACAAAGGCTATTAGAATAGGCCAATACCAGCCTTTGCAAAAAATACCTACTGAAAATGAGCTATGTTCCATTTTTAATGTGAGCAGAACAGTGGTCAGAGAGGCAATAAAGGGACTCAATGCCAAAGGGATTGTTGACGTAAGAAAGGGAAGTGGGGTTTATGTTTCAGAAATGAGTATCCAGAATGCTTCTGAGACCTTAAACTTATTCTTTGGCCTCTCCTCCAATCAGGATGTGCTGTTGCATACCATTGATTCCCGTGCTATGATAGAACCTATGATTGCTTCAAAATCGGCAGTAATCAGAAAGGAAAAACATATGGATCTGCTTCAGGAAAATATGGAAAAGATGCGGCAGTGTCCGTTGGAGGACAAAAAGGAAGAAGCTGAATTGGACAATCAATTTCATAGAATCATCCTTGATTGCATTGATAATCCGGTACTTCATCTGTTGGTAGACCCTGTTTTCAATTTGATGCCAAAATTTAAGCTCGGTGTTTTTGGTAAGACGATTGCAGGAAATTTGGAGGAGGAAAAAGAAAAAATGCTCTATTTCCATCAAATGATCACCGATGCCATCATTGGAAAACATCCGCTAAGGGCGGAAAGTTTTATGAAGGAGCATTTAAAAGTCACTCGTGAAAACTATATAAAAGCGCTGCAATCATGAAAGGATTTGTCACTTTTGGTGAGATTATGTTACGACTTACCCCTGCAGTAAAGGGCGGTAAACTATCCATGGCTCCCGAATTTTCCGTTGGTTATGCCGGGGCAGAATCCAATGTAGCGGTTTCCCTCGCCTGTTTGGGAAATCAAGTTGGTTTTGTGAGCAAGGTCCCTAACAATCCCATAGGTAATGCTGCCTTGATGAGCCTCAAACAGTTTGGGGTTTCCACAGAAAATGTATTGGTAGGGGGTAAGCGATTGGGAACCTATTTTATTGAATTGGGCTCGTCCATTAGACCATCCAAAGTAATCTATGACAGAGAGCATTCAGCTATCAGCCAAGTTAAAGCAGGAGAAATTGATTGGAAAACCATTTTAAAGGACAAGAAGTGGCTACATCTTTCAGGAATTACACCTGCCTTGTCCGTCCAGTGCGCTAAGGAAACCATTTTGGCAGCAAAAATCGCCAAAGAAATGGGAATCAAAGTCAGTTTTGATTTAAACTTTAGAAGATCATTATGGCAAAATGGCAAAGCAGCTAGGGAAGTATTTAATTCCATAATTGCAAGTTCAGATACCGTTTTTGCCAATCTTGGGGCATTGGCGGATGTATACGATCTGGAATTTTCAGGAGGTAATGTTGTAGAGCAGACAAAAGAAGCTATGAAGGTTACCAATGACTTATTTGACGTCAACAATGTGGTATTTACTATACGGGAGCACGACTCGGCTTCCCAAAACAAGCTGATGGGAATGCACTGGGCAAATGGTGAAATAACTACATCCAAACCCTATAGTGTGCAGATTGAAGATCGATTTGGAACTGGTGATGCATTTGCGGCGGCTTATTTACATGCCGCCAATAATGGCTGGGAAGTGAAAACATGTATAGAATTCGCAACGGCTGCTTTTGCATTAAAACACACCCTAAAGGGAGATTTGCACACCAGCACTGAAGAAGAAATTCGCTCAATTATGAATGGCAACTTATCTGGGCATGTGATACGATGAAAAAAGAAGAGATTGTACAGCAGTTACTGGAAGAAAAGCTCATTTCCATTGTTCGGCTAAAAAATGGGCAGTATACATCCAAGGTCATTGACGCCTTGGTTCAAGGGGGAATCAAGGTATTGGAAATTACCTCGAACACTCCTGGTTTTGAAATGGAAATTGCCGATGCCAGAAAGAAGTATCCCAATATTTTGATTGGTGCGGGGACGATTTCAAATACGGAACTCGCACTAAAGGCCTTAAAGGCGGGAGCCCAATTTTTGGTAACCCCAAATACCAATAAAGAAGTAATGGATAAAGCAATCAAGGCTGACATACCTGTTGCCATGGGAGCCTTGACCCCAACGGAAATTGCCAATGCGGTTGCTTATGGAGCGGATATCATAAAGCTGTTTCCTTCAGATCAATTGGGTGTTTCGTACTTCAAATCCCTAAAAGGGCCCTTTTCAGAAACTAAGTTCTTTGCCGTAGGTGGAATAGGAATGGATAATTTGGAAGAGTGGTTCAAGGCGGGAATTGATGGCGTGGGCGTTGCAAGTACATTGGTTAAAAAGGAGGCAAGTAAGCAAGAAGATTTAATCGAAATCGTCGGTAAGGCGCAACAATTCGTAGCATTTACAAAGAAATATGGACGCATTACAGATTGAAAAAGTAGAGCTCTTCAAGGTTCCACCGCGTTGGTTGTTTTTGAAAATAACCACTAAGGAGGGCGTTTTTGGGTGGGGAGAACCCGTTGTTGAAGGCAAGGCGGACACCGTGGCGGCTTGTGTAAATGAACTTTTACCATATCTAATTGGACGTTCCGCCAACGCAATTGAGGACATTTGGCAGATCTTGTATAGAGGTGGATTTTACAGGGGCGGACCCATTTTGATGAGTGCTTTGGCTGGAATTGATCAGGCACTCTGGGATATTAAGGGAAAGTCCTTGGGTGTTCCTGTCCATGAATTGTTGGGAGGTGCAGTCCGACAGAAAATGAAAATGTACTGTTGGATAGGTGGCGATAGCCCGGAAGTGGTGATTGAGCAAGCTCAATCCAAAGTGAAGGAAGGGTATAAGGCCGTAAAAATGAATGCTACAGGAGCCTTCGAGTGGATTGATTCCAGTAAAAAAATAAAAAATGTGGCCAAAAATATCCAAGTACTACGCGAAGAGTTTGGTGACGCACTCGATATTGGCCTTGATTTTCACGGAAGGGTACACAAAGGCATGGTAAAGTCACTCATTGATGAGTTGGCACCCTATAATCCCATGTTTATAGAAGAACCTGTGTTGACCGAAAACAACGAGGCCCTGGATCATATATACGCCTATAGCTCTATTCCAATTGCAACTGGGGAACGTATGTACTCCAGATGGGATTTTAAAGAAGTGCTTCATCGTGGGGTGGTTGATATTATCCAACCCGATCTCAGCCATGCAGGTGGAATTTCGGAGGTTCGGAGGATTGCGGCCATGGCAGAAGCCTATGATGTGGCGCTGGCGCCCCATTGTCCTTTGGGCCCTATCTCTTTGGCTTCGGCACTGCAAATAGATTTTGCATGTATAAACGCTGTTATTCAAGAAAGTAGCTTGGGAATTCACTATAACCAAGGTTATGACCTTTTGGATTATATGGAAAACCCAGAGGTTTTCACTCTGGAAGATGGGTATATCCCATTACTCAAAGAACCTGGCCTAGGAGTGCGTATTGATGAGGAAAAATTAAAGGAGGCCCAGAAAGTTGGGCATCAATGGAGCAATCCTATTTGGAGAAATGAAGATGGAAGTTTTACCGAATGGTAATGTTTCATCAGCGCATCGGAATATGAAAAATCAAAAACAACTTCATCTTAAACATTGACTATGCTGTATATCGTTGCATTGTTGCTTGCTTTGGCTTTTATCATTTTGGGCATTGTAAGACTTGGTATCCATCCTTTTTTTGTGCTCTTGCTGGCCGCCATTGGATATGGCTTTTTGGCGGGAATGGATGTTTCCACGATCATCGCTTCCATTAACGATGGATTTGGTGGTATTATGGGCAAAATTGGATTGATCATATTTTTTGGGGTGGTTATAGGTACCATTTTGGAAAAATCTGGTGGGGCGCTTGTCATTGCCAACTCCATTTTAAAATGGATTGGGGAAAGATCTATTCATCTGGCCATGATGTTGACAGGCTATGTGTTGTCCATTCCCGTATTTGCCGACAGTGCTTTTCTGATGATGAATTCTTTGAACAAAGCCTTATCCCACAAAGCAAAGGTCTCCTATGCCGGAACCACAGCGGCTTTGGCTTTGGGTTTAACGGCAACCCATGTAATGGTCCCCCCAACTCCAGGCCCCATTGCAGCGGCAGGCATTTTGGATGCCCCATTGGGTAGCGTAGTGACCTGGGGAATTTTAGTGAGTTTGCTGTCATTGAGTACATGCTATCTTTTTGCAAAAAAGGTGGCATCAAAAATTACCATTCCATATCGATTGGAAAGCATTGCAAATCCATCACATCTACCCAAATTATGGAAG
This sequence comes from Flagellimonas flava, assembly GCF_050617915.1. Lineage (GTDB taxonomy): Bacteria > Bacteroidota > Bacteroidia > Flavobacteriales > Flavobacteriaceae > Flagellimonas > Flagellimonas flava_A. The sequence continues at coordinate 59,876 of NZ_JBODQE010000009.1, read as the reverse complement.
TCGATGCTCTCTATATTAGTACCGATTTTGCTTATTATTTTAAAATCAATTTTTGATTATCCCGAACTGGGATTGCAGGGAAGTTCGTTTTATCCCATTGTTTATTTTTTGGGCACTCCTATGATTGCCCTGTTGATAGGAATTATCCTCACCTTGCTTTTACCTGAAAAACTGGATAAAAAAATCTATGCCGCTTCGGGTTGGATAGGGGATTCGGTAAAAATTGCCGCTCCTATTATATTGATTACCGGCGCTGGCGGAATATTTGGAAAAATGCTTCAGAATTCTGGGATGGCAGAGGTGATTACAGAAAGTCTGTCCGATGTTCAAATAGGGCTGTTTTTCCCGTTTCTTTTGGCGGCTTGTCTAAAGACCACCCAAGGCTCCTCCACCGTGGCCCTCATAACCACAGCATCCATTGTGGCACCCATTTTACCCGCTTTGGGGCTGGATGCACCCTTTATGAAAACCATGACCGTTCTGGCCATCGGGGCTGGATCTGCCGTGGTTTCACATGCCAACGACAGTTTCTTTTGGGTATTTACGGAACTCACTGGGATGAACGTCAGGCAAGGTAACCAGATTCAAACGGCAGGAACTTTGGTTTTAGGGGTCACTGCCATGATCATTATTTTTCTGATTTCCCAGATAATGCACTAATAGTAGGAGGCTAAAAACAAATTGTAATTGCCCATCCACCAGATAAATATGGCTCGGGAATAAGGTGATGTGGATGTAATTTACGGGCTACATATTTACAAACTCGTAGCCAGAAAGAGGAATGTTCCGTAAATCGAATTCAGTCTCATTCAATAGAATTCCATGCTCCAAATAGGCTTTTAGGTTGGCCAGCCAAAAAGTCCATCCATTGCTGCACCCATGATGTATATTGAGCTTGCTGGTCTCATCCGTAGGGATTTGGTGTTGTTTTAAACTGACCAATACTGCGGTTTCATGCTGTTCCAATGAGACAGAAACTTTGCTGTCCGCAAAGGAGATTTCCAAGAAATCGCTTCCATTCGCTTTCAGGACTGTTCCTTTTTCCTCTCCGTCCCAGTTATGCCACATCCAAGTGTAACTGTCCCCAGCTTGAAACTGATCTTCCGGTTTACGCCGTTCTCCGCTGGTGGATGTGTACACTGCGGAACGTAAAAACCAGGAGCAAATTCCAGCTTCAGTACCCCAGCACCAGTAGAGCTTTTCCATGGTGGACTTTATATAAATCTTCTTGGTGAAGCTGTCAAATGTAAGTTGGCTCATCTTTTCCGTTTTAATTCTTGTTGATAAAGTTCCCTTCCCACTTGTGCTAAAAATGGGATTCCAATCTCGTCGTATTCGTAGGCATTATCATTAAAGATACCATCTTTATTGACCAAAATGGTCGCAGTCACCAGAAAATCAATGTCGTTTTGCTCATCTATAATGTAGGCACAGTCGGTCAAGGTACCGTAGGCGTAACCCACTTTGTTGTAGATTTTAATGTGATCTGGAATGGGATCTGTCGAATCTCCAAACATGAAGAATTTTACATAACTGTCATAGTATTTCTCCGAATCGTACCCCACATCCCCAGGAAGCATATACATGGCATCAAGTAGAAGCCGCCGTTGCTCGGAGCTTAGATTGAAACGCTCTTCCACAACAAAACTTTCAGGAAATATGATTCGTTTTAATAGCGCGTGTTGGGCTTTTATCGGATAATAGTTTTTCAAGGAAAAATCAAAGGCGCCATTTTGGAGTCCCTCATCATCGTAGTACCCACTTCCTTTATGGACGCGCTTTATGGCAAGTTCCTCTGGAAATGTGTTTATGATAGGTTGGCTGAGCGATGTGGTAGAATCGTTGAGGTATATGACCAAGGATTTGGTGGTGATTTCGTCAGCATTTGAAGTGGAAAGGCGGTGCGCAATTCGGATAGGTTCCACCCCCCTTTCTTGCATTCGTTGGTTCAACTGATCCTGTCCCAAAAACTCCAGCAACCGATTGTTGGCCGCATTGTCCGAAACCGCAAAAATCTCTGAAACCGCCTTGGCAAAAGTGGTCTCCACGGAATCTCCTTCCACATAAAAGCGGGTGTTTACGGAAAGGGAATCAATTTCGTTGATTTTTTCCAGAGCGGCTACTGCAGCTGGAAACTTGACTGTACTGGCCGGATAAAAATAGTTGTCTTCATCCACTTGAAAGTCGTAATCGGTAAAAACAACGCTGTCCTGAGAGCGGTCTATTTGGGTATATCTTATTTGCACCTCAAACTGCTCCAAACTGTCCATCACCATTTTAATTTTGGGGTTATCTGATGCAAGAACCGCATCGACCACATTTCCTTTGGAATTTCCCTCACAAGAAAGGAAAATCCCCGTCAGCAATAGAAATGCGGCTGTTACCCTAACAAAGAATGAAATTCTAGTATCCATCCAAATACACTTCTCCCCTGTGGGGTTTTAGAATGTCCTTTACTTCTGGTAGCTCAAATTCGGCAACCACCATAAAGGTGATGCTGTGGGTGGGGCTCAAATGCTTATGTCCCGTAATGTCAAACTTGAGCTCTTCGATCACAATAAATTCTTCCAGATGTTTGCGGTAGTGTTCTGCTGTTCGGGCTGCCCCTGGTCCCCTAAAATCCCAAATGAGCTTGATTTTTCTATCCAGTACTTTATCCATTGTCAAGAACTGATTTTCCTGTTTCTGCAAAAGCCTTAAAATCTTCCAGATACTTTAAGGACTGTTTTTTGAATGCGCCAGGCATTAGAAAAGCCATCAATTTCATGCCAAAACCGGAAAACTGAAACTCACTTTCCGAAACCCATTGGGTTTTTTCATCAACTTCCTTAAAATAGTTCTTTTGGATGTTGTGTACCCCTTTGGTATCGTAAGTCATGTGGAATTCATCCGGAAGGTTGCGCTTTAAAATAGTTTCGACCATTTCAAACTCCCGTTTTCCCATTTTATATCGCAAGGACATCTGGGAACCTCTTGTACCAGGTTTGTCAGATAAATGTTCATAGGCCAAAAGCCCCCGTTGCCAATGTTTCATATTATCGGGATTGTCCAATTTTTCAATAAACGCATCCCGTGGAAGATCAATCGTAATTTCACAAGTGTATTTCATCGGTATTGGTTCTGCTACTAATGTAATAAATTAAATAGAGGGGATTGGCTAATAAAAATCTGTTAACAGGTATATAACCTGCTTGTAAGGGTTTAAGTAATTGTTATTTTTGCGCAATGCATGGTTTTGAAAAGCATTCTTTATTCTCATTTTTGATATCAGGCTTGTTGGTTCTCACTTCCTGCGATTCACTTTTCAGGCAAAAAGTGGAAAAAGAACCCTTGGCCAGAGTAGGAGAGGAATTTTTGTACAGGGAAGATGTGGCTCCTTTGATTCAGGATGACATGTCTCCCCAGGATAGTGCGTTATTCGTGACCAACTACATTAATAATTGGGCTTCCAAACAGTTGTTGCTATCCAAGTCCAAGATTAACCTGCCCGAGGAAAAGTTGGCAGAGTTTGATCGCCTGGTTTCCGATTACAGGTCCGATTTATATACTAGGGCGTATGTTGAAGCTTTGGTGTTTAAGGAGCAAGATACGGCTGTTTCCACTACACAGCTTAGACAATACTACGAAAGGGAGAAAGAGAATTTTAAGCTGGGCGAAAAACTGGTTCAACTGCGATTCGTTGGCCTGCCCGCCCAATTTTTGGACAAGGATGATGTGGTTTCGAGAATGAAAGCATGGAGTGAGGAGGATCGTTTATATCTGGATTCCATTGCGGTGCAGTTCAAGAAAATCCATTTTAATGATTCTATCTGGGTACGTACCTCCCGTGTAATGGAGGAAATCCCGCCCCTAACTCCTTTGAACGAAGAGGACTACTTAAAAAAATCACAATTTTTTGAATTACAGGATTCCTTGGAGGTATATTTGGGACAGGTTACTGATGTCCTGGAAATTAATGATATAGCTCCTTTTGAGTATATTTTACCTGATATTAGACAGCTGATTTTGAATCGTAGGAGAATGCAATACGTAAGAAAGCTGGAAACTGAAATAATTGACGAAGCCATAAAGAAGAACGAATTTGAGGTATATGAAAAAGATGAATAAAAAAGTATTTGGCCTATTGTTTTTTGCAATTGCCGGAATCCTTAATGCACAGGATGCTGATCAGGCTTTGCAGGCCACAACGGATTCAACGGAGGCTATTAAGCGGGTAAAGTTGGATGGAATTGCAGCGGTAATTGGGGATTACGTGATTTTGGATTCCGATGTAGATAAAACCTTGATCGATTTAAAAAGTCAAGGGGCATCTACCGAAGATATCACCAAGTGCAGCCTTTTAGGTAAGTTGATGGAAGATCGTTTATATGCCCACCAGGCGGTTCAGGATAGTTTACTGGTTTCCGATGACCAAGTAAATGCTCAAAGCGATAGACAGATTCAGCAGTTGGTAGCCCAAGTTGGGTCTATGGATAAAGTGCTCAAGTTCTATAAGAAACCTGATATCGAAAGTTTTAGGGAAGAACTCTTTGAAATCAATAAATTGCGCATGCTATCCGAAAAAATGCAGAGCAGTATTGTAGAGGAGCTTGAGGTGACCCCTGAAGAGGTGAGGCAGTTCTTTAGCAAGATTCCCGAAGATGAATTGCCTGTTTTTGGAGCGGAACTTGAAATTGCCCAGATTGTAAAACAACCTACGGCACCCGAAGAGGAAAAACAAAAGGTCATAGACCGTTTGAAACAGATCAAGCAGGATGTGGAGGACAACGATGCGAGTTTCAATGTAAAAGCCATTCTTTATTCCCAGGATCCAGGTTCCAAGTCCAAAGGAGGATTTTATAGTATGACCAGGGAAACCCCATTCGTTAAGGAATTTAAGGATGTGGCCTTTAGCCTACAGGAAGGGGAAATATCAGAACCTTTTGAATCCCCGTTTGGATACCACATCATCTTCATTGAAAAAATAAGGGGACAGGAACTGGATCTTAGGCACATTTTAATGATTCCTGAAATTCCGCAAAGTGCCATTGATGCTGCCGTCAAGGAACTGGACAGTATTCGCCAGCACATCATGGACGGAAAATACACTTTCGCAGAGGCGGCCCTGAACTTTTCCGATGAAAAAGAGACCAAAAATGATGGTGGTGTACTCCGAAACCCGATCAACTATGGATCACGGTTTGAATTGACCAATATGGATCCCGCGTTGTACAATCAGGTACGAAATCTAAAGGACGAAGAAATTTCCAGACCCATAAAGGAAGATGATCCCAGGGGAGGCCCTCCCAAATTCAAGATCATGAAGATTTCCAATCGTTATGACGAGCACAAAGCAGACTTTGCAAAGGATTATCTCAAAATTCAGGAATTGGCCTTGCGTGAAAAGCAGTTCAAGGCCATAAAAGAGTGGATGAACGAGCACATTGAAGACACCTACATCCATGTTAACAACGAAAACAGGGAGTGCGATTTTGCAAACAACTGGGTAAAGGAGTAAGTGCATGTCAGACGTTGCAGCGGTAGAAAGTCTCGTAAAAAAACATCAAGAATTAAAAGATGAGATTGCCAAGGTCATTGTTGGCCAGGAAAAGGTGATCGAGCAAATTTTACTTTCCATTTATACCGGTGGGCATTCGCTGTTGATAGGGGTTCCTGGTTTGGCCAAAACCTTGATGGTAAACACCATTGCCCAAACCCTGGGTCTGGATTTTAAACGAATCCAGTTTACCCCGGATTTAATGCCCAGCGATATTTTGGGGAGTGAGGTATTGGACCAAAACAGAAATTTTAAGTTCATCAAAGGACCCGTTTTTGCCAATATCATTTTGGCGGATGAAATTAACCGTACCCCACCTAAAACCCAAGCTGCGTTATTGGAAGCCATGCAAGAAAAGGCGGTGACCATTGCAGGGGAGCAACATAAACTTGCCATGCCCTATTTTGTATTGGCAACCCAAAACCCAATAGAACAAGAGGGAACCTATCCTTTACCGGAAGCACAATTGGACCGATTTATGTTTGCAATCGAGCTCAAATATCCGTCCATCGCAGAAGAAATCCAGGTTGTGAAGTCCACCACTTCAGATGAGCATCCAGAAATAAATTCGCTTTTTAACGCCGAAGAAATTGTGGCTGTTCAGCATTTGGTGAGGAGAATTCCTGTACCCGATAATGTCATAGACTACACGGTAAACTTGGTAAACAAGACCCGTCCTGGAATGCCAAACACCTCAGATTTTGTAAACACCTATGTAGATTGGGGAGCAGGACCTAGGGCATCCCAGAATTTGGTTTTGGGGGCAAAAGCACATGCTGCGATCCATGGAAAATTCTCACCGGATATAGAAGATGTCCAAGCGGTGGCCATGGGAATTCTTCGCCATAGAATTCTCAAAAACTACAAAGCGGAGGCCGAAGGCATTTCTGAGGAGAAAATCATCTTGGAATTGTTATAAATACAATTTTCCCTCGACTTATTTGCTAAATTCTAATTCCTAAATCGTAGGTATTTTAGTAAATTAGCCGAATTACAAAAATCTTAAATCCAATTGCAGAATGGCGTTTGACATTGACATGATCAAGGGGGTGTATGCCTCCATGGGTGAGCGCATCGAGAAGGCCCGCGACTTAGTGGGAAAACCGTTGACCCTAGCTGAAAAAATATTGTATTCCCATTTGTGGGAAGGAACACCCACAAAACAGTTTACAAGGGGCAAGGACTATGTGGATTTTGCTCCCGATCGGGTAGCTTGCCAGGATGCAACCGCCCAAATGGCCTTGTTGCAGTTTATGCATGCCGGTAAACCCAAGGTTGCCGTGCCCACAACAGTGCACTGTGATCACCTTATTCAAGCCAAAGTCGATGCCAAAACGGATTTGAAACGTGCCAACGAAACCAGTAATGAGGTATTCAACTTTTTGGAATCCGTATCCAACAAATATGGAATTGGATTTTGGAAGCCTGGAGCAGGAATTATCCACCAAGTGGTTTTGGAAAACTACGCTTTTCCGGGTGGTATGATGATTGGAACCGATTCCCATACCGTAAATGCCGGTGGTTTGGGAATGGTAGCCATTGGAGTTGGTGGTGCTGATGCTGTTGATGTAATGGCGGGAATGGCTTGGGAATTGAAATTTCCAAAACTGATAGGTGTAAAATTGACTGGAAAACTATCGGGTTGGACCGCTCCCAAGGATGTAATTCTAAAAGTTGCCGGTATTCTTACCGCAAAAGGGGGAACAGGGGCCATTGTTGAATATTTTGGGGAAGGAGCCACCGCCATGTCCTGTACTGGTAAGGGAACCATCTGTAATATGGGAGCCGAAATAGGGGCAACCACCTCTACTTTTGGTTATGACGAATCCATGGACCGCTATTTGCGTGCAACCGATAGGTCGGATGTGGCGGATGCCGCATTGGAAGTGAAAGAACACCTTACAGCGGATCCTGAAGTATATGCAAATCCAGAGCAATACTTTGATCAGCTTATAGAAATTGATCTAAGTACCTTGGAACCTCATTTGAACGGTCCGTTTACTCCGGATTTGGCTACGCCAATTTCCCAAATGAGTGAGGCCGCTAAGGCCAATGACTGGCCTTTGAATGTGGAGGTAGGTCTTATCGGGTCTTGTACCAACTCTTCCTATGAGGATATTTCGAGAGCGGCATCCTTGGCTAAGCAAGTTGCAGATAAAAACTTAAAGACCAAATCCAAGTTCACGATCACTCCGGGATCGGAACAAGTAAGATATACTATTGACCGTGATGGATTTATTGATACCTTCAACAGTATTGGGGCAACCGTATTTGCCAATGCCTGTGGCCCATGTATAGGAATGTGGGACAGATATGGAGACAAGGCGGCGGAAGGGCCTAGAAACACCATTGTGCACTCCTTCAACAGAAATTTTGCCAAGCGTGCCGATGGAAACCCAAATACCCTTGCATTTGTGGGATCGCCAGAATTGGTTACCGCAATTGCTATTTCGGGTCGACTGGACTTTAATCCCGTAACGGATAAATTGATCAATGAGGATGGGGAAGAAGTGATGTTGGATGAACCAAGAGGCTATGAATTGCCACCTGAAGGTTTTGCTGTGGAAGATGCTGGATTCATTGCTCCCATGGAAGACGGAAGTGGAGTTCAGGTAGTGGTGTCGCCAACTTCTGAAAGATTGCAGTTGTTGGAGCCTTTTGTTCCTATTTCCATAGAGAGCCTGCAAGGTGTAAAATTGTTGATCAAGGCTTTTGGTAAATGTACTACGGACCATATTTCCATGGCTGGACCTTGGTTGAGGTACAGAGGGCATTTGGACAATATTGCGAATAACACATTGATAGGTGCCGTAAATGCCTTTAACAAGCAGACCAATTTTGTAAAGAACCAGCTTACAGGAGAATATGGAGCGGTTCCAGATGCGCAAAGAGCGTACAAGAAGGAGGGGATAAGAACCATAGTTGTGGGAGACCATAATTACGGGGAAGGATCGTCTAGGGAACATGCGGCCATGCAGCCAAGACATTTGGGAGTTGCTGCTGTTTTAGTGAAATCTTTTGCTAGGATTCATGAAACCAATTTGAAGAAGCAAGGGATGTTGGCTCTGACTTTTGCCAATGAAAGCGATTACGACTTAATTCAAGAGGACGACACCTTCAATTTTGTGGATATTGCTGATTTTGCTCCAGGTAAGCCCTTAACCTTGGAAGTGGTTCATGCTGATGGTAGCAAAGACAATATCATTGCAAACCATTCGTATAATGCTTCCCAGATTGATTGGTTCAAGGAGGGTTCTGCCTTGAATATGATCAAAAAGGAAAATGCTTAAAATAGTTTTGCTTTAAATATGAAAAACTCCTGATTTTATGTCAGGAGTTTTTTAGTTTTGAGACAAACCCATCGAAATGAAAAAAGGAACTAGAAAGACTATCATCAACCTTATTCTGATTCTTTTTGTGCTTTCCTTTTTTTTTGGCCCCACAGGTCACTATGGCAAAGTGCTGCTAAATAGGATTTTTGCTTCTTCACCACCTATTATTGAGGTTTCCCAAAGGGAAAAACTGGGAGACTATGACTGGAAATTGAAAGATGCCGAATGGAATTTTTTCAATTTTGAACGATCCAAGGGTAAGGTGGTCTTCATCAATTTATGGGCCTCATGGCGATTGCCCAGTGAAGCAGAGCTTGCCAGTATCCAAGAAATGTACGATGCTTACAAGGGAAAGATGGATTTCTATATCATAACCAATGAGAATAGACCTCCGGTGGAGGAATTTATGGAAAAACATGAATACACCTTTCCAGTGACCTATTTGATCATTGGTGAAAAAATGCCCATAAATCCCGATGTGGTTCCCGCTTCATATTTGATAGATAAGTCGGGTAATGTTGTCATTTACAAAGAGAAGAGTGCGGATTGGAGCAATGATAAAGTGTACACGCTGCTGGACACTTTGATAGCTGAATAGTGGAATTACTATGAAGTTGAGCAAGGAACAAATTAGCAATGGAATCTGGATTTTGGCCATTATCCTAATTCTATTTACTCCCATTGGTTTTCATCTTCGTGTTTTGACAGGCAAACTGTTTTCGGGCAATGCTGGTGTTATTGCTGAAGATAAACGGGAAACTTTGGAAAATTACCACTGGAACTTGGTGGATTTGGATGGCAACCAGCTCAATTTTGAAAATACCCGCGGAAAAGTGGTTTTGGTCAATTTTTGGGCTACTTGGTGCCCTCCTTGTGTTGCAGAACTCCCTAGCATGGACAGACTTCACGACTCTTATAAGAACAAAGTGATATTCGCATTTGTTGCCAATGACGATAAGGAAAAGGTGCAATCTTTTTTGGCCAAGCGGGAATTTGAGCTTCCCGTGTATTTTGAAGCTTCCCGTACGCCCGACTTGTTCGTCTCACGAAGCATTCCTGCAACCTTTATATTGGATAAATCTGGAGCTATTGTTGTTAGGGAAATTGGAGCCGCCCATTGGGATTCCGAAGAGACTAGGGAGATGTTGGATCAGTTGCTGGCCGAGTGAGTCTATTTCTTGAAGTATTTGAAAGGTACTACCAACATCCCAAAACATTCCCCATCTTCCTTACCCAAATGTTTATGGTGAATCTTATGGGCGCGACGAACTCCTCGGGCATACCAGTTATTGGCGTTCCTGAACCATTTAAAACGTTGGTGGATGAAAATATCGTGCACCATAAAGTAAGCAATACCATAGGCCAAAATGCCAAAGCCCAAGGGCCAGCCATACCAAAATTCTGTTTCCGCTCCCAAGTAGAAGCAGACCATACTTACAATGGCATAGAAAATAAAAAAGGCATCATTGCGCTCAAACCAAGAGCCGTGGTCCTTTTTGTGATGATCTTTATGCAAACTCCATAGGAAGCCGTGCATCACATATTTATGCGTGAACCAGGCCATAAATTCCATAAAGGAAAAAGTTCCTAAAAAGATCAATATCCAAAGGACAATCTTCATTTAGAGCAATTGAAGTTTATAATTTACATAAGATTGGGCCAAAAGTCCCAATTTTTGATAATCCGGAACACGAATCCGGGTGTTCTTAATTTCCAAGGGAGGCGTACTCTGTAGTTTCTGAAGTAATTTTTTATAGTACCTGTAGGCGGTATATACCCCAAATTTGGCTTCTTTGGGAAGTTTGAGAATTCCTGAGTAGGCCATGGCAAAATCGGCTCTAATCTCATCCACAATCCGTTTTTTGGAGGCTTCATCCAACTCCCTCAAGTTGGTGTTGGGAAAATAGGTGCGCTCCAAATCTTCAAAATCCGCTTTTAGATCACGCAGAAAGTTTACTTTTTGAAAGGCCGAGCCCAAAGCCATGGCATATTCCTTGAGCTCCTCATACTTGGCCTGATCTCCGTTTACAAAAACACAGAGGCACATAAGTCCAACTACATCTGCAGACCCATAGATGTACCCTTTGTATTCCTCAAAACTCTGATAGTCTTTCTTGGTGAGGTCCAAGCGCATGCTGTTCATGAATGCCACTACCAAATGATGGGGAATATCGTATTTGTGATAGGTGTGCTGAAAGGAATTCAAGATGGGGTTTAGGCTAATTTTTCGCTCCAAGGCCAGTTCCATGTCCCTTTCAAACTGATCAAACAAAACCTCTTTGTCATAATCGTGAAAAGTGTCCACAATTTCATCCGCAAAACGCACAAACCCATAAATATTGTAGATGTCCTTTCGAATGGAGGGTGCCAACATTTTTGTGGCCAAAGCAAAGGAAGTGCTGTAAGTCTTGGTAACAATCTTACTGCAATCCCCGGAGACATCATCGAAAATAGATTTCATCATTTTAAGTTTTTGGTTAACAGATTTGCCACTAATTTTCCAGAAATCAAGGACGGCGGTACTCCTGGGCCGGGAACCGTAAGCTGACCTGTGAAATACAAGTTTTTTACCTTGCTACTTTTAAGATTTGGTCTTAAAAAAGCCGTTTGTTTCAGCGTATTGGCCATTCCATAGGCATTGCCCTTATAGGAATTGTATTGCTCAATAAAATCTTTAACACAGAAGCTCTCTTTAAAGATAATTGAATTTCTTACTTCTTGGTCTGTCAAAGATTCAAATCTATCCATCACAATATCAAAATATTGAGCCCTTAGTTCCGCAGTGTCCTCTAAATTGGGTGCAATGGGAACAAGGAAAAATCCTGTCTCATTGTCTTTTGGAGCCATGGTTCCATCTGTGATGGAAGGAAAGTTGGCATAGAACAAAGGGTCACTGGGCCATTGGGGATCATCATAAATTTCCTGGGTGTGCCGTTCAAAATCCGTGTCAAAAAAGAGATTATGATGATAGACGTTTTTCAATTTTTTGTCGAATCCCACATAAAACAAAAGGGCAGAGGGAGCGTAAGTACGGGAATCCCAATAGGTTTCGGAATATTGCCGATATTTTTTATCCAACAAGGTTTCGGAATGATGGTAGTCAGCACCGCTTATCACATAATCCGAAGTAAGGTTGGTACCATTGCTACGGACACCACAGATTTTTCCATCAAGAACCAAAATTTTATCCACAGGGTGATTGGTTCTAATTTTGACCCCAAGTTCTTGGGCCAACTGTACCATGGCCTTGATGATTTCGTACATGCCACCCTTGGGATGCCATGTTCCCAGACCGAAATCCGCAAAATTCATAAAGCTGTAAAAAGAAGGGGTCTTGCTGGGTTTGGCGCCCAAAAACAACACGGGAAACTCTAAAGTAGAGATCAATTTGGGGTTTTCAAACCGCTTCCGAACCTCTTGACTTATGCTTTTAAAAAATTGGTCCAACCGTAAGACTGTATCCTTGGTCACCAACTCAAAAGGGGAAATACCGGGCTTTAAGACCACTTTGTTAATGGCAATATTGTAATTCTCCTGGGCTTTTTTGATAAAACTTCGTAAATGATTTCCACTGCCGCTTTCAATACGGTCAAATTCAAGACAAATTTGGTCCATACAATCACCAATGGTAACACTATCGTCCTTAAAGAAAATTTTATAGGCCGGACTTAGCTTTTCCAAATGGTAATAATCCGATGGTTTTTTACCAAAATCTGCAAAGAACTTCTCAAAAATGTCCGGCATCCAATACCAACTGGGACCAATATCGAAAGTGAACCCCTCTTTGATCAATTGTCTGGCCCTGCCTCCAACCGTAGCATTTTTCTCCAGAATTTCCACTTCCAGACCAGCTTTAGCCAGATAACAGGCCGCGGATAGGGAAGAGAAACCAGAACCAATGACAATGACCTTCATAGGACTGGTTTTTAGATGGATTCCATTATCTGGTCAATGGAATTGAAGGTCCTTATGTGTTGGGGAATTTCTTCATCGGTAATGTACCTTATTTGATGTCCCAGGACCCAAAGTTTAGAATTGCTCGACATGCCCAAGGTCTCTGAAAACTCCTTGAAATAGGCAGATAAATCATCTTTGGTAGGGGAGACCGTGAAATAACTTACAAAATGGACATTGTCGTAATACTTGAGCAAGTCCACCAAATTTTCAATGGGCATGGTCTGGCCCAAATAAATGGACTTATAGCCCCTCAAATTGATTTCATAATTGAGATAGAGCAATCCAATTTCATGAATTTCGTTCTCGGGAAGAAACAAAGCAAAAACCTTATCCTTTTTGGTGGGCTCCAGCATCTGCAGTTTTTCCGTATTGATATGGATTTTTTGTTTGATCAAGTGGGAAATAAAATGCTCATGGGCCGGGCTAATGGTGTCCGTTTGCCATAGGAGTCCCAATTCGTTCAATAGTGGAATCAACACTTCACTGAAAATGTCCTTAAAGGAACGATCCGCCAAAAGGCTGTTATATGTATTGAGAAAAAGGACTTGGTCAAAATTGACCATGGCCAGCTTAAATGCATTGACTGCATGGTCTTTTTCACTGGTATTGGAAACAATTTCCCGCACCAAAACTGGAATCTTGGTTTCTTCCAGTTTGGCAATTTTTGAAATTTTATATCCGTTATTGTACAACAGGGTAACATTCAACAGCTTTTGCAAGCTGGCTAAACTATACGTCCTAATGTTGGTACTTGTTCGTTCAGGACTAAACAAATTGTATCTCTTTTCCCAGATTCGGATGGTGTGAGCCTTAATTCCAGACAAATTTTCCATGTCTCGAATGCTGAAAGATTTTTTTACATTGTTCATCTTTTTCAAGTAAAGGTTAAACAAATTTACAATTAAAATGGAGCCATCCTAATAAATGAGCGGAAATTTTAGGAGTAATTTAGGGATTGAATGTCGGTTGAGAACATTGTATAGGAGGTGTTGGAAACAAAAAAACCGCATAAAATGCGGTTTTGTGCCCACGACTGGAGTCGAACCAGCACGTCCTTTCGAACACTACCCCCTCAAGGTAGCGTGTCTACCAATTCCACCACGTGGGCGTTCAGGAATTGCACTGAAAAATGTGAGCGCAAATATCGGTAAAAATTGGCTTGCCATGCAAGCTTGGGTTCTTTTTTGATTAGGTCAATAAATTTCCATTTTCATCCCATTCGGCCAAGGTACCACGCTTGCTTTGATCTACACATTTGGCCAACCAGTCCTCATCATACGAAACTCCGTGTTGTTGAAGCACATGCTCTGGCACTCCATCCCAAACGTTGGGCGAATTCCCTTTGTAACCCAGTTCGTCTATCCCAATCTTGGTAGTGTAATATCCGGTGAGGGTCAGGTTTCGCATCAAGGAGAAGAATTGGATCTCCAAAGGCCTTTCAGCTTCAGGAACAGTGATGTCTGGAAACGCAATGGTATCCAAAATGCTCTTCTGTTGCTCCACTGAAGCCGCAATGAATTCCATATTGAATTCTGTATTGCATTTATGATCTAGCCACATCAAGCCCCCACGAAGTGTAGGTTGGTAGTCTGGAATATCCTTGACCATGAACTCAATAAAATCAGGAACTTCGGCATCCAGTGCTCCTTTGAACCCATCTTCTGCGGGCAGAATCAGGTTGCATAGGGCAGCAATGGTGGTCATTTCGTGCGCATTGAAAAAAGTTTCGGACAAAAGTTCCTCAATGGCTTCCTGTTCCTTAGGTGTTCTCCCATAGGCATATTTCTTAATGGCCAAGGCTTCCTCCTCAGCTGCCTCCGGTTTAGGGCTACATCCATGGACTGCCAATCCACTGGCCACACCTCCAAGGAGTATTGACTTTAGACTTTTTCTTCTATCCATGGTTAAATATTTTGTTGTTTAAGTTGCTCTACAATATAGTCTGATGTTCTCCAGGAGAGGGCCAAAATGGTCCAGGTTGGATTTTTATCCGCTTGGGATACAAACGGGCCTGCATCAACAATAAAAACATTATCTACATCGTGCAGTTGTTGGTGGCTGTTGACCACCGAGGTTTTCTTATTGTCTCCCATTCGGGTTGTACCTACCTCGTGAATGATTTCACCTGGCACCAAAATACCATAATTGGTATCCTTGCCTGGTTTTCCGCCCAAAGGTTCGCCTCCCATGTTATGCATGATTTCCTCAAACGTATCATGCATGTGCTTTACCTGCTTGATCTCATGGTCTGTCCATTTATAATTGAATTTGAGGACGGGAACGCCAAATTCGTCCACTTTGGTAGGGTCTATCTCGCAGTAGTTGTCTTTTTGGGCAACGGACTCACCTCTGCCCGCCATTCCAATTACGGAGCCGTAGTATTTTTTGATATCCTTCCGCAGTCCGTTTCCGTATCCACCCACAGGTAATCCAAAGAAGGAATTAAAATCGTTCACATTGAATCCAAATCCGTAGCTGGGCATGCCCAAACCACCCCACATTTCAATGTGGTATCCCCTAGGGAAATCCAGTTTTTCATTTTCCAACCACCAGGGGGTGTATACATGCATTCCGCCCACACCGTCTTCATTGTAGGTCTCACGGTTCATCAAGTCGGGAACAAATGCCATTCTGTTGGTTCCCGTTGAATCATGCAAATATTTACCCACGATATCACTGCTATTCCCCAAACCGTTGGGATGTTGGCTACTTTTGGAATTGAGCAGTATTCTAGCGGAACTACAGGCCGAGGCAGCCAAAACCACTATTTTCCCTCTGAGTTTGTATTCCTTGCGATCCTCTTTATTGATATAGGAAACACCAGTAGCTTTTCCTTCTTCGTTTGTTGTGACTTCCCTGACCATGCAATTGACAAATAAATCTATTTGTCCACCATTTTTTTGAGCTGGAAATATCAAACATGTTCCTGCCGAGAAATCCGCATATACCTGACACGCTCTGGAGCATTGCCCGCAATAGAAGCATACACCTCTATCGTTATTTATTTTTTTGGTTAGCATGGACATTCTGGATGGATAAACTGGAATGTTGGATTTTCTTGCTCCTTTGATGTAGAAAAGTTCGTGCAACCTTGGTTTTGGAGGTGGAAGAAAAAAACCATCCGGGTCATTGGGCAAACCCTCATTGGTGCCAAAAACCCCAATTAGCTTATCTACTTTATCGTAGTAAGGCTTAACATCATCGTAGCCAATGGGCCAATTGTCTCCAAGCCCATCAATGTTCTTTCTTTTAAAATCCTTAGGGCCAAAACGCAGGGAAATTCTGCCCCAGTGGTTAGTTCTCCCTCCTAGCATTCTTGAACGGAACCATTTGAAGTCAGTACCTTCTTCTTTAACATAGGGTTCCCCTTCAATTTCCCATCCGCCATAGGCAGAATCAAAATCCCCGAAGGGTCTAACGGTGCTGGCCCCACGCCTAGGCGATTCATGTGGCCATTTCAATTGGGTCATTTGTTCTGGATCGGCTGGATCAAAATAGGGGCCTGCTTCAACTACGGCTACTTTTAATCCTGCTTCGGAAAGTATTTTTGTAGCCATTCCGCCGCCGGCACCCGAGCCTACAATAATCACATCATAGACCGTGGAATTTTCAATTATTTGCATGGGTTGGAAGTATTTGTCCAACAAAGTATAAAAATATGATGAAGCAGCTGCGTTTTTTTCGCTTTTTGACAGCTAAACTAAAATTAGTGACAAAAAACGATGGAAGTAGGGCGCTAAAAATCTTTTCTTTTTGCCTTGTGAACCATGCTCCAAATAGGAAGTATCGTCCAGACCATCAAGACACCCATGGAGACAAAAAATCCAAAATTAGTCCCAAAAAATTTCTTGAAAACGGCTCCAGTATATCCCAATAATGCTGAAATGTCCAGTTTTAGAAGAATCAAGGTGCGTGAAAGGTCAATGGGATTAAGCATGGTGGATACCAAGGAAAAAGTATCCAAGGGATATTCTTCAAAAATGATCAGCGAAATCAGAAAAATACCATCATAGATCACTGCTAAGAACAACCACAAGAGTACGGCATACCCAAACCCTTTAATTTTATTTTCATTGGATAACGCAATGTTAAAGGCCAAAGCGGTAAATATAAAGGTGAGAAACGCTCCTGTCACCAAAAGGAGCGAGAAATCCCAGATTGCATTGCTCTTTAATAAACCGTAAAGGGTAAAGGGAATACCCAATCCCAACACCAAGCTCATTGCCAAGGAGCCCGAAACCCCCAGATATTGTCCTAAAAAAATGGAAGTTCTTTTGATGGGTTGTGCCAATAAGAGTTCGGTGAATTCCTTGGAATTGTAGTAATACATGACGCCGAATATGGTAGCAATCAAAGGCACCAAGACAATGATGATGTTCATCAAGGTTATTACCGCTTTGCTTACATCATTGTTCAAAAAAAGCAGGACGAAACCCAGCAATAGATAAAAAATAAAGTACACATAGCTCCAACGGCTGCGCATGAGGTCGTAAAAACTATATTTTAGAATTTTAAGCATGTTGAGGCTGGGTTGCAATGGCCGCAATGGCGTGTTCAATGTCTGTTTGTTCTGTTTTGCTCTTTAATTGGGCTAGGCTGCCTTTAAAATATATTTTCCCTTCAAGTAGATAAATGATTTCGTCAGCCACTTCTTCCACAAATTGGAGGATATGGGAGGTAATCAAAATGGTTTTGCCCTTGTTCTTTTCTTCCTGAATCAATTTTTTGAGATTGATCAAGGCCAAGGGATCCAAACCGGTGGTGGGTTCATCCAGGATAAGCAGTGGGGAATCAAACATAAAGGATAAGACAATATTTACTTTTTGTTTAGTGCCACCGGAAAGGGTGGTCAATTTTTTATCCAGGAAGTCCTCTAGCTTAAACAGCTCAATGAGTTCATCCGCCCTGTTGGGTTTTTGCCTAAGATCTACGATCATCTTGATCAGTTCCCTTACTTTGAGATTGCCTGGGAAATTGGCAATCTGCGGAAGGTAGTTGATTTCTTTGCGATAGTTCCAATTGGTTTTGATGGCACTTCCCAGTACTGAAATGCTTCCCTTATCCATGATCACCATGCCCAGAATACTTTTGATCAAGGTGGTTTTTCCTGAACCGTTGGGCCCGAGAATGGCAAAAATACCGCCACCATCTATGTCTAGATCAAGCTTGTCCAGAACTTGGGTTTTACCAAATTTTTTGTGAAGGTTAGCTACTTGGATCATTGCAGTTTTTTCATTAATGGACTATTGTCCCTTAAATTATCTGGAGTGAAAACTGGAGAAACTTTTTCGGAAAAATCGATGATATCCATAAAAAGGCTACGCAGCAATACAATGGTTTCAGGGGTTCTATTGACAATGTACGAAAAGAGTTTTACAGGTCTATAGGGCACATCGCCAACCCCGTTCTTGTCCAAATCATAACCCGTATAGTTGCTCCAGTAATTGCCACTGAAAGAATTGTCGTTCAATTTGCTGTTATAGGAAACATCAAAGGAGTTGTACAGGAAGTTATTGGATGAAAAAACATTACCGTAGCAGGCCCCGCGGACTTTCAATGCCCACCCATTGTTCACAAAGTCATTTTCCTTATAGTTAATACGGTTGGAACCTTCAATGCTGATACCTACGGTGTTCTCTTCAAACGTATTGCCAATAATCTCAGAGTCGTTGATTTCCTTTAAAAGCATTCCGAAGGAAGCGGCACCCCAATTTTTCTTGAAGGTGTTATTGTACATTTTTATCTTCTTCGAAAACATTACGGCAACTCCGGCACCATTATTTTCAAAGGTGTTGTCTTGGTATAAATCGTCATTGGAGAACATAAAATGAAGGCCGTAACGTACATTATTGGTACTGATATTGTTCTTGATGACTATCTGATCGGAAAACTCCAAATAGATTCCATCCCTTACATGCTGGACAATGTTCTGCTCAACGGATACATTGTTGCAGTACCAGAGTTGTATGCCGTTCCCAGAGTTAAATTCTTCCACAGCATCTCCAATAATCTTGTTGTGAAACACTCGGCCGTCAGTGGATTTTTCCAGATAAATACCAAAAAAAAGCTTTTCCAAGACTACATTTTGAATGAGGAAGTTTTTGCTTTTTACTACTCTTATGGCTGCATAATCTGATGTATAGCTTGTTCCAACATTGATGATGAACAATCCATCAATGGTAACGTCGTCTGAAGTAACCGTGAATATTTCCCCTTGGTCTTCGCCATCAACAACAGGGTAATCTTTACCTATGATGGTCAATGGCTTGTCCACGATGATATCAAATTCTAAATAAGTGCCCTTTTTGATCAGCAGGGTGTCATATGCTTGGGCTTGGGCAATTCCTTCTTTGATGGATTTAATAGGGCATGTGGAACAGATTTCCAAGGTTGACCCATGGGAAGCCGCTCCAAATGCCATAAAAAGTATTAAAAGAAGTTTATTCCAAACGTTCACAACCTGTTTATCTGATGATTAGGAATTTGGAATTTTTGTGGGCTTTTACCCAGTGAATTTCATCCTTTGGAAAATTGAAATATTGATGTTCCATAAGCCTGTAATTGTGCTTGTTGATCCGAAAGTCAATATCCCCTTCCAGAACCAATAAATGAGCATCTTTGGGAGAACTGTGTTCTGGGAATATAGCATCTTTTTCCAGAGAAATCAACAATACTTCCAAGGATTCCGCTTGGGTTAACCGATGCACTTTTAGGCCATCGAATCCTTCTGTTCTGATATGGTTGTCAATTTTGTACATGATTTGACTTAATTGTGGAGATGGACAAGCAATTCGTCCCAGGTATATAATTCTCCCATTGATTTTTCTTGGGTGGCCATAGCTTCATTCTTTGTTTCAAAGGCTGTTAGATAGGCACCCATGGGACTAGGAATGGATTTGCTGATTAAAAATGTGGATTGGGTGGCATCAATCAGTTCCTTTGGTTCGGTATAGTGGTTGCATAAATAAAGGGCAACTGTATTGGAGTCCACTTCCTTTAGATAGTTGACCATGCATTCAACAGCATCAAACTTGAAGGCCTTCCCTTTTTTGGTGACCAATTGTGCCGCATGCTGGGCATCAACAATGGTCATCCTGCAAAAGTGACACCCATCTGTACCATAGGTGATTTCTTGGGGCTTTGCATTACAACTGAGCAATGCTGCCACAGCCAATAGAAGCAAAAATACCTTGGATACGCGATGGATTTTCATATTAACCGATTTTAAGTTTTTTATTTTCCTTTCTTACAAAAAGATAGGCCAGTAACGATAATCCCATACCAATACCGAGGCTTACTGCACCTAATTGAGGGTAGGAGTGGGCTGTAAAATTGAGAATATCCTTAGATCCAAAAAGTGGAGGTTGGAAGCCCATTACAGATCCATCTGGATTGGTAAATTTCATGATGGCCTTGGGATCCAAGTCATGTCCATAATCGTGTTCCCAGAGGTAAAAATCATAAAGCCCGGCGCTGCTGAGCACTACCATCAGAATAAACCAATATAAATACCATTTGTGATTGGCTTTCCAGGCAATTAGGAGTCCGATAAACGTAGTGATCAAGATTCCGGCTGGGAATATTTTGAACTCCGGAATTGCTTCCGGAATATATTTCATGCCCACATAGTGGTTCATCAAATTGATGTTTTTGATATCGTGAGGGTTGGCATCCGAAAAGTCGTTGATATGGATGAACATACCCAATGGTGTTGGATACTGGGGTGCTTCCAAGGTTATTTTCCATAAAGGGAAAACAAACAGCAACAAGGGGAGCAAGGCTCCAACTAACATCAAGATTCTAGCTTTCTTTTTCATGGATGGGATAATTAAGTTTGAAAAAGCGGGAGGGAAGCCCTCCCGCTGATTCGTTCACAATTCAACTTTGCACTAAAACTAATCTTCACCCAGTGACCAGCTCAACTCTATGTTGGAACTGGCAGGGGAAACTCTTACATAACCCTGCATTTCTTGGTGTAGGGCTGAACAGAAATCCGTACAGTAGAACGGCCATACCCCTACTTGCTTGGGTTCCCAAACAAAGGTTTCAGTTTGTCCTGGCATAATCAGAAGTTCTGAAGTATTGGCACCGATCATACTTACTCCGTGGGGCACGTCATAATCCTGTTCCAAATTGGTGACATGGAAGTAGACTTTGTCCCCAACCTTGATGCCTTCAATATTATCCGGGTTAAAATGACTTCGGATCATGGTCATGTACACATGTACCTCATTTCCGTCTCGTTCTACCCTTACATTGGCATCGGAAGTGGTGGCATACTTATGCTTGTTCTCTTCCAAACTATATATTTTCTTGGATCTTTCCTTCACCAAATCGGCAGCTATACCAGCAGCATAGTGAGGTTCTCCAACCGTAGGGAAATCAAGCAGAAGTTCCATTTTTTCACCAGAAATATCATACAGCTGTGCTGACTGAGTCACTTCAGGTCCAGTTGGCAGATATCTATCCTTGGTGATCTTGTTCATTGCAAGGACATACTTACCAAAGGGTTTTCTTGAGTTTCCGCCTGGAATCATCAAGTGACCCACAGAATAGTAACAAGGCTGTCTGTCCACTACCTCCCAGGTACCCACTTTCCATTTTACCACTTCAGATGAGATAAAGAAGGTGGTATAGCCGTTTCCGTCGGCATCAAATTCGGTATGTAGGGGCCCTAAACCTGCCTGCTTCACACTACCTGCAAGCACATCTTCAAAGCTTAGGATTGGAATACCATAAGCTTCACCATCAAATTTTTCATTTTCAATGGCCTGAATCATTTTGCTAAAGGAGTGCACGGTCAAATCTGAAGACAGTTTTCCGTTCCCTACAATGTATTCGCCTGTGGGATCCACATCACAACCGTGAGGTGATTTTGGAGTTGGAAGCAAGTAAACCAAACCAGGTAATTCCGAGGCATCCAAAACCCTCACTTCTTTCTTCATGGTAGAAGTTGCCGTATGGGTCTCTTCGTCATACACATTGTGTGCGTAATTGGCGGGCATAGTCTGGAATTTACCTTCTTTGATATACTCCTCAGCCTTTTTCCAGTTTACAGCAGCAATAAAATCCTTGTCATTTTGGGAAGCGTTTACTTCCATTAGTGAATGTGACTCCTCAGAGTTATATGTGGAGAAGAACATCCATCCATGGGAAGCTCCCCTTCCAGGGTGGGCCAAGTCATAATCGAAACCTGGCATAAGCACCTGGAATGAAAGATCCATTCCTCCGTCTTCAGGGTCTACACTAATAAAGGAAAGTGAGCCTTGGAAATTGCCCTTGTATTCGTTAATGGGCATATCCCTTTGCGGAATAGGAACAGAAAATCGGGTTCCTGCTACCACATACTCCGTGTTTTCAGTAACAAAAGCGGAACTGTGGTTACCAGCGCTGTTTGGAATCTCAATGATTTCTGTGGTTTCAAACACGCTAAGGTCAATTTTGGCAATCCTTGGTGTGTTGTTACCGTTGATAAATACAAATCTACCATCCAATTCCCCATTGGTTTGGGAAATGTCTGGGTGGTGGGAATCGTCCCAAGGAATAAATCCGTGGGAAGTGTTGAGCATGGGCTTTGTTTCTTCATTGTAACCCCATGCTTTTTCTGCATCTTGTGAAAACACCGGAATGACCTTGAACAACCTTCCAGATGGAAGTCCGTAGACAGAAAGTTGTCCACTAAAACCTCCAGAGACAAAGGCGTAGAACTCATCGTGTTCCCCGGGTGCCACATAAACTTTCTCCGCAGCACTGGACGACAGCGCTCCGTTGGAGCTGTTGCCCCCTTGATTACAGCTCACCAGGAACATGGTTGAAGCTATTAGGGCAAGCATTGAAAAGCGAAATTTATTCATCGTAGTTGTTTTTATTTTAATTGTTGATTTTCTATTCTTCTGGTGGAAGCATTACCTTGTCCACTACATGCACAATACCGTTACCGGCAGGTACACTGGCTAAAATTTTGGCCCCGCCAATAAATACGTCGTCCCCTTGGACTTCCACGGGTACACTCTGATTATTGGCTTGTCCCAGTTTCTTGAATTTCTTTAGGAAATCCTTGCTGTATTTTCCTGGGGTTACATGGTATTGTAAAATGTTGGCCAGGGCGGCCTTGTTTTCAGGTTTGAGCAAATTTTCAACCGTTCCTTCAGGTAAAGCTTCAAAAGCGGCGTTGGTAGGTGCAAAGACCATAAGGGGGCCTGCATTGACCAACGCATTTTCCAACTCGGCTGCCTGTACCGCAGCTACCAAGGTGGAATGGTCCTTGGAGCCAATGGCAATGTCAAGGACATTGGGTGTGGCTTCATCATCCTTTAGGAATGCTTGGCCCTGTTTTTTGCTTTCTTGCTGTGACGCCACCTCATTGGTGGACGGGCTCTGGGTTTTGGTCTCGTTCTTGCAACCGGTCAAGAGGGACCCGGCTAGGAACAGACCAATGAAAAGTTTAATGCTGGTTGCTAGTTTCATACAAATATTTATAAGGTTCTAAAGTATTCAAGCACGGCCCGGGCTTGTTCTTCTGTCAGCCCTTGATTGGCCATGGGAGATCCGTTAAATTCCATAAATAGGTCCTTGGCTAGTGGGTCATCCTTTACCATGCCCTCAGGATTTAGGATCATGTTCATGACCCACTCTGGGGATCTTCTTTCTAAAATTCCATCAGGGGCAGGGCCAATGAACTTTTTGCCTATTCTGTGGCAAGCAAGACACATTTGATCATAAACCGCTTTACCTTCATCAGCCATGGCTTGATCAATGGCATCGTTAAGGGTTACCGAGGTCACAGGACCAACACCTTTACTTTCCAAGTCTATTCTTTCCGATGCTTTGGTAGTTTCCGTTTCCACCTTTTGCTCGATTTTTTGTGTGGTTTTTTGCCTTTCAACCTGGAAGCCGTCTTGTTTTTTTTCTTGTTTGCCTCCGCAGGCGATCAGTAGGGTCAAGAGTAGTAGCGAACTGCCTTTTACAATAATTTTCATGTGATATCAATTGTTGGATTTGGGGCAAATGTATGGGCAGAATTTTGCGCAGAATATGATAAAAATCACATTTCGGATAAAAACATCTTTTTTACTTTGTATAATGAACTAAAGACAAGGGAGCATGCTTTCAAATTCGGCCAAATATGCGTTAAAAGCAGTGCTTTATTTGGCCTTACACACCAATGAGGATAATAAATTAATGGTGAAGGACATTTATTCCAGAATCAATGTGCCTCAATCCTACTTGGCCAAACTCATGCAGAAACTTTCCAAAAATGGTATTATTTCCTCCTCAAGGGGGCCAAAAGGGGGATTTTACGCGAGTGACCAAAATATTGACATACCCTTAATCCAAGTTGTAGAGTTAATTGATGGCGAGCAACGACTCCGTTCATGCATGCTGAGTATACATGAATGCGACAGTGAAAACCCCTGTGCACTTCATGACCTTGTTGGTAATGCCAACAGTTTTTTTATCAAAAACCTTGAAGAAACTACTATTAAGCAGTTAATTGGGGATGTAAAAGCAGGTAAATCGGTATTACCGCTTTAATTATTTGATTTGTTGAAACTTTGGGTGAGATCTACTTCACTACACTAAACTTATACACACAAGCAGATGTATAAGTTTGTCCTGGTTCCAGCACTGTACTTGGGAAATTGGGCTGGTTTGGTGAATCTGGATAGTGCTGGGTTTCCAGACATATAGCGCCGCGATAAACATAGGGTTCACCATTTTTTCCTTGTACCGTACCATCCATAAAATTCCCACTATAAAATTGCATTCCAGGTTCGTTGGTATAAACCTCCATAACCCTCCCGGTTTCCGGTTCGGTTACCTTGGCAGCAAAAGTAAGTCCGTCTTCATTTTTCGGACCTGGGTTGAGTACGTAGTTATGGTCAAATCCACCTCCGTGTTTAAGTTGTTCCACATCTGCATCCACATCCTGTCCAATGGGTTTGGCTGTGGTGAAATCAAGCGGGGTGCCAGCTACGGGGTCAATGGTTCCAAGGGGAATTAAGGTAGAATCCACTGGTGTATAATGGTCAGCGTTGATTTCTATGATGTGGTCCAAAATGGTTCCTTGCCCTTCACCTTTTAGATTAAAGAAAGAATGATGGGTAAGGTTCACGATGGTCTTTTGATCCGTATCTGCTTCATAAAAAATTTGAAGTTGGTTGTCATCGGTCAAGACATAACGCACAGTTACCTTGAGGTTTCCAGGATACCCTTCTTCGCCATCAGGGGACGTTCTGGAATACTGTATTTCATTATTTGAGGCATGATCTACCGCCCAAACAACCTCGTCATAACCTTTGTCTCCTCCATGCAGATGATTAGGGCCATTGTTGGTGGCCAAGGTGTACGTTTTTCCATCCAAGGTAAACTTGCCTTTGGCTATACGGTTGCCGTAGCGGCCAATGGTCGACCCAAAGTAATCAGTTCCCGGCTCGTAATAGCCCTCCAAACTGTTGCATCCCAATACAATATCTCCAAAATTGCCCTGCTTGTCTGGTACGTATAAAGCCACTAATCGCTGACCGTAGTTGGTGAAGTATGCCTCTATTCCGGACTTATTTTTAAGGACATGCATGTAAATGGAGTCGCCTTCAACTACCTTTTCAAATTTTTTAGGGTCAATTTTGTTGGCCATACTGGTTTGCTGTTGGGTTTGGTTGCTATCGGATGCAGGTTTTTGTTCCGTTCTTTTACAAGCCGAAATGGCGAACAGAAAAGCTAAAAAAAGATAATTCAGATTTTTAACCGACATAGTTATTTGGATTTGCAAGCTTTAAATGTAATTAAATTTGGGAGAACACATTTGAAGAATATTGTTATGCCTTGCGGAAGAAGAGCAACATAAGGAATCCTTGATTTTGCAAGCTTCAAATTCCCTATCCCAGAGAATGCTTTATTCCAATTATCGGTATTTTTCGAGTACCTTGTACAAAGTAAAATTCCACCGACCTATGAATATCAAAAATAACCTTATAGCGGGATGCCTTGTCGTTTTAAGCATGGCCTCGTGCAAAGAAACTCCAAAAGCAACACCTGAAAAGCAAGAACCTATTTCAAAGGAGGCTGTAGATATTTCCCAGGCTTTTGCAATTGAAATTTTGGACGAGGAAGCATTAAAAATTATAGATTCCACCGCTTCCATTGAGGTGTTGGCAAGCGGATTCAAATGGTCGGAAGGCCCCCTCTGGATTGACGAGGGAAAATATTTGCTCTTTTCCGATATTCCCAACAACAAGGTGTTTAAATGGGATTCCCAGACCAAGGATACGACCACCTATCTGCACCCCTCTGGATTTTTAGGAGAAGTAGCGGATGACTTTAAGGAGCCAGGTTCCAATGGTCTCACTTTGGATGGCAATGGACAGTTGGTCTTAATGCAGCATGGGGAACGAAGAGTTGCTCGCATGACTGCTCCATTGAATCAACCCAAATCTGAGTTTGAACCCTTAGTGGACAACTATGAAGGTAAACGATTCAATAGCCCCAACGATGGTTATTTTGACAAGCTGGGCAATTTCTATTTTACCGATCCACCTTATGGTCTTCCCAGGGGTATGGATGACCCCGAAAAGGAACTGGATTTTCAAGGGGTGTACTGCTTAAAAACTTCTGGGGAACTAGTGTTGTTGGATAAGTTGACAAGGCCTAACGGAATTTGCTTATCCCCAGATCAAGATAAACTTTATGTTGCTGTTTCCGATTCCAAGCACGCCGTGTGGTACCAATACGATGTAAAGGATCCGGGAGTAGTGGAAAACAAAAAGTTGTTTCATGACGCCACCCATTTAATGGGCAAAGAAGGACAGCAAGGGGCACCTGATGGATTAAAAGTACACAGCATGGGATATGTATTGGCTACCGGGCCAGGTGGACTATGGATATTTGACACATCAGGAAAAACCTTGGCAAGGGTATATACTGGGCAACGAACTTCGAATTGTGCACTTAGCACCGATGAAAAACAACTTTTCCTTACTGCGGACGATTATTTACTAAAGGTCAATCTAAAATAATAGAGTTCATTGCTTCTTCGATGCGCAGTATTAAGTATTGCTGGCAACTTTCCACGAGGAAAGAATAAGAAAACGCGGGGAGGTCAATGTCCATTTGCTTACTGAGTAAATTCTTTAAGTTAAAAACAAACACTTTGCGACCTTGCTTTAGTTCATAAGGGCAAAAAGAGTATAGGTTTATGTTTATTTTCTAGTGGAGAGTGGTGCTTGACCATACTACATTTAGATTTTTTACCAAACACATAGATTCCTGTGACTTTAAAGCACTTAAAATGGCCCCTATTGGGCCGTCAATTAAGCTTGATTGCAATGGCAGTTGTTGTACTGTGCGCTTGTCAAGCTCCTCAAGATGAAAGTTCAGCCGATAATTTGAAAATCTGGTACAAACAAGAGGCAAAATCGTGGATGCGGGAAGCCCTCCCCATTGGAAACGGTTACATGGGAGCCATGGTTTTTGGTGGGGTGGAAAGAGAGCGTATCCAATTCAATGAAGAATCGCTCTGGGTAGGCGGACCCGGAGAATGGGAAGCGTATAATGGGGGAAATCGTGAAGATGCCCATAAATATTTGCCGCAAGTACGGAAACTTTTATCCAAGGGTGAACTGGAGAAGGCCCATGCTTTGGCCAACAAAGAACTTACCGGTGTAATCAAAAGAAATAACAATCATGAGTTCTGGGAAGGGTTTGGTGCTTTCCAAGCCTTTGGTGATATCTATATTGATGTGGAAAAAACTGCTGATATCTCCGAGTATCAAAGAGAACTGGATATTTCTGACGCGATTGCACGGGTTACCTATACCGATGGGGATATCCATCATAAAAGAACGTACTTCGCCAATTATCCAAGTAAAGTATTGGTGTTTAAACTGGAAAATGATGCACCCCAAGGGCAAGATTACACCATTGAATTGACCACTCCACATAAAAAAGTGAGCTATTCCTCAAGCGGGAGCGAACTGATTTTGGATGGCGTATTGGAGAACAATGGAATGGCATTTGGTGCCCGTCTACATTTGGAAACCCAAGAAGGCGAAATCGGATTTGATGAGAATAAGATCAACGTTACAGCATCCAATGCCCTTACATTGAAATTGGTGGCTGGTACAGATTATTTAAATAATTATCCCATTTATAAAGGCAAGGATTACCAGACGGAAAACTTGGCTGCCATGAAGAAAGCCAAAGAGATGTCCTTTCAAAAATTGTTGGAGGAACATCTTTCAGATTACCACGAACTTTTCCAGAGGGTAGATTTGTCCTTGGAGGCCACCCAGATAGCATCTTTACCAACTGAGGAGCGTTTGAAAGCTTATGAAAAAGGGCAGGCGGACCCTTCATTGGAAGCACTGTACTTTCAATATGGTAGGTATTTGCTGATCAGTAGCTCCAGACCGGGAACCATGCCTGCCAATTTGCAGGGAAAATGGAATGATAAGACCGCGCCTCCTTGGGCTTCGGATTATCATATGAATATCAATGAACAAATGATTTACTGGCCAGCTGAACTTACTAACTTAAGTGAGTGCCACCAGCCGCTAGTGGATTACATGGAGAGCTTGATAGCGCCGGGTCAAAAGAGTGCAGCCAGTTTTTTTGATGCGGACGGATGGATTGTAAACACCATGAACAACCCGTTCGGATTCACGGCTCCAGGCTGGGATTTTCCATGGGGATTTTTTCCAGGAGGGGCGGGTTGGCTAAGTCAGCATGCATGGGAACATTATGAGTTCACCCAAAATAAGGAGTATCTTAAGGATCAAGGTTTTCCAATAATGAAGGAAGCCGCCCTATTTTGGTTGGATTATCTTATGGATGATGGGCAAGGGTATTTGGTTTCTGCTCCGTCCTATTCCCCTGAGCATGGCGGGATTTCGGAAGGCGCATCCATGGATTTGCAAATCGTCTGGGATTTGTTCACCAACTGTATTGAAGCCTGCGAAGTATTGGGTATAGAAGATGATTTTAAACAAGAGGTGATAGCTTCCAAAAGTCGTTTGTTTCCTCCTCAAATTGGAAGATGGGGGCAATTGCAGGAATGGAAGGAAGACGTGGACGACCCTGAAAATAAGCACAGACATATATCCCATTTGTTTGCGCTGCACCCAGGAAAACAGATTACCTTGGACGGTACACCGGATTTGGCCCAAGCGGCAAAGAAATCGCTGAATGCGAGGGGTGATCAAGGTACTGGATGGTCTTTGGGGTGGAAAATCAATTTTTGGTCACGATTGCGAGAAGGAAATAGAGCACACAAACTTATTCGTAGGTTGTTGAGAACCACCACCGATGAAGGTTTTGAAATGCTTAAGGGAGGTGGAACCTATAACAATATGCTCTGCGCGCACCCACCATTTCAACTGGATGGAAACATGGGAGCAACCGCGGGGATTGCAGAAATGTTGGTTCAATCGCACGATGGCCGAATTACTCTGTTGCCAGCACTTCCAGACGCTTGGAAATCGGGAAGCGTTAAGGGATTAAAAGCCCGTGGAAATTTTGAAGTGGATATTATATGGAAAGATGGAAAATTGGTGGAGGCCAACATTACATCAAAGAGCGGAAATTCCTGTTATGTAAAATATCGGGATAAGACCCTCAGGTTGGGCTTGTTAAAAGGAGAGACTTTTACAGTGGGTTATGATATGGAATTGAACCTGGGTTCGGATTCAAACAACGATTAATGGATTGAAATAATTTGAAGCGATGAAAATTTACCGAATAGGAGCAACTGCATTTGTAGACAACGAAGGGAGTTATCGGAAAAGAGAAATAGTAGATTGGACAACATTTATTAATCGTGATGGACTTCATGAATTCTTGAAAAAGGAGATTGTGGATTGGAAGGAGACCGATGGATCCTTTTTGGACTTAAATCGTTTTGATCCTCCTATAGATAATCAGGAAATTTGGGCAGCAGGGGTTACCTATGAAAGAAGTAAGACCGCCCGTATGGATGAAGCCAAGGAATCTGGAGGCTCTGTTTTTTATGACATGGTGTACGATGCGGAGCGACCAGAGCTATTTTTTAAGGCTACGGCCCAGAGATGTGTGGGCTCTGGCGATGAGGTGTATATAAGGAAAGATTCCACCTGGAACGTTCCAGAACCGGAATTGACTTTGCTGATAAACTCCCAGGGGTCTATTGAGGGCTATACCATTGGCAACGATATGAGTTCAAGAAGTATAGAGGGTGAAAATCCCTTGTACCTCCCTCAGGCCAAGGTTTATGAGAAATGTGCTGCCTTGGGGCCATGCATTTATGTTCCAAAAAGCCCAATTCCAACTACAACAAGAATTTATATCACCATTGAAAGAGATGGAAAGACCATGTTCAATGAAGATGTGGCCATTTCCAAGATAAAACGTGATTTTGGGGAGCTGGTGTCCTTTTTGTTTCGCGAATGTGATTTTCCCCAAGGTGTTTTTCTAATGACCGGAACTTGTTTGGTACCACCAGACGATTTTACATTAAAAGTGGGAGATAAGATTTCCATTACCATTGATGGCATTGGAAAACTCGTCAACCATGTAGGCAAAAAGTAATAGAAACAAAGTTTACAAACTGACGGAAGCTTTATGAAGACCAAGTTGTTTCTCATCTTATGTAGCATTTTGTTCCTCTCTTGTCAAAGTGATGGGAAGGAGCAAAGGAAACCAAACGTACTCTTTATCATAGCTGATGACCTTACTACAACTGCGGTTTCCGCTTATGGGAACAAGATATCCCAGACCCCAAACATAGATGGTTTGGCTGCAGAAGGAGTCCGATATACACGAGCCTATTGTCAATATCCGGTTTGTGGCCCTTCAAGGGCTTCTTTTTTAACAGGATACTACCCCAATGCGACACAGACCTTTGGTTATGTCAGTGGAAGGGAAAACATTGGGGATGAAAGGGTCACATGGCCCCAATTGTTCAGGAACAACGGGTATTACACAGCTCGGGTGAGCAAGATTTATCATATGGGGGTTCCCATAGACATTGAATTGGGATTTGATGGAAAGGACGATGAGGCGTCCTGGATCGAGCGATTTAATAGCCAGGGACCCGAGTGGACTGCCTTGGGCGATGGAGAGTTGGTTCAAGGAAATCCTGATGGTTCCAAACCCATTAAGGGAGGCAATGTAATGACGATTGTTAAAGCGGACGGGGATGATATGGTCCATTCCGATGGTAAAACCGCGGCCAAAGCTTCAGAATTGATTCGACAGCACAAGGACGAACCTTTTTTTCTGGCTGTAGGTTTTGTAAGACCCCATGTTCCGTTCGTGGCCCCACGGGAGGACTTTAAGCCATATCCCCATGCGGATATTGAGCTGCCCTACAACTTTGAGGGTGACTGGGACGACATTCCCCAGAAAGGCATTAACTATGTAACGAGCAAGAATGCCCAAATGACCCAGGAGCAAAAACAAAAAGCCATTGCAGCCTATTACGCCTCCGTAGCATACATGGACAGGCAGGTGGGAAAGGTTCTCCAAACCTTAAAGGATGAGGGCTTGGAGGACAACACTATAGTCATTTTCACTTCTGATCATGGTTTTCATCTGGGAGAACATGAATTTTGGATGAAGGTCAGTGTTAAAGAAGAATCTGCCAAAGTCCCATTGATAATAAAAGTTCCCGGGAAAGAACCTGCCGTATGTAACTCCTTTGTAGAATTGTTGGATTTATATCCCACCGTATCAGAATTGGCAGGACTTTCATATTCGGAACATATCCAAGGAAAAAGTTTGGTCAAAACTTTGGATGCCCCGGAACATATGGTGCGTGATATGGCTTTTTCGGTGACCCAAAACGGGGAGACTTTTTTATTGCGAACCGATAAGTGGGCCTACATTCAATATGGAGAGGATGCTTCCTTGGGTATAGAGCTATTTGATATGCACCAAGACCCAGGGCAGTATACCAATCTGGCTACTCTTCCCGAATATCAAGAGAACGTAAGCTACTTTCAGGAAAAATTAAAACAGAAGTTGTTGGAGGTAAGAACGAATGACTTGGGTATAGATTATTCAAAAAAGTGAAATCAAAATGAAAAAACTTCTATGTATATGCTTGATAGTTCTTGTTTGGTCGTGTAAATCAGATAGAACTGATAAAAACAAAAACCAAAGCCCCAACATTATCCTGATTATGGCGGATGATTTGGGTTATGAGACCTTGGGCGTATATGGAAGCAACAGTTACAAAACTCCCCATTTGGACCGACTTGCGGCTGAAGGAATGCGGTTTGAACATTGCTATTCCACCCCCTTGTGTACCCCATCCAGGGTACAACTGATGACGGGGAAATACAATTTCAGAAACTATATAGGATTCGGCTTACTGGATCCCAAGGAGAAAACCTTTGGACATTATATGCAGGAAGCAGGCTATAAAACCTTGGTTGCCGGAAAATGGCAATTGTTGGGCAATGAGCATCAACAAACATTGGCGGGGAACAAAGTGGGGTCCCTTCCAGAAAATGCTGGTTTTGATGATTTCTGTCTATGGCAAGTGGATCAAAGGGGGTTTCGATATAAAGACCCACTGTTAACAATTAAAGGAGAGGGCGCTAAGGAATTCAAGGGTGGATTTGGACCAGATGTGTTCGTGGACTATATCAATGCTTTTATGAGCAAGAACAAGGACGACCCATTTTTTGTGTATTATCCCATGGTACTTACCCATGATCCCTTTGTTCCAACACCAGGCAATCAAGAATTTGGAGGGTTTGACCCCCAGTCAAAGACAAACGACCCAAAATATTTTGGCGAAATGGTGGGCTATATGGATAAATTGGTGGGGCGGATTGTCAATGAAACTGAATCTCTGGGTATTAGGGAAAACACCTTGATCTTGTTTATCGGAGATAATGGAACAGATAGGGACGTAACATCGATAATCAACAATGAACCCTTAAAAGGGGAAAAGGGATACACAACGGATGCAGGAACCCATGTCCCTTTTATTGCCAATTGGAAGGGACATATTCAAAAAGGAACTGTAAACCCAAACCTAATTGACTTTACAGATTTTCTGCCCAGTATTATGGAAGCGGCCACCCAAAAGAAACTGGATAAAACCGAATCTGACGGCCTTAGTTTTTACCCACAATTAACAGGTGCCGATTATACTCCACGAGACTGGGTATTTTGCCACTATGATCCCAACTGGGGAAAATTTGAACCCAAAAGATATGTGCAGAATAAAACCTGGAAACTCTATGAAAATGGGGAACTCTACCATCTAAAGAATGATCCAAGTGAGCAAAATCCACTAAACGCGGAAGAGCAGCCATCTGAGGTTAAGCGGCTGGTGCATCAATTCCAGAAAGTTTTGAAGGAATATCAATAAAGGAAATAAAAGGAATAGCAAATCCTTTATGCAATCAACCTAAGCCACTTTTAATACATAAAGTTTGAAGCACGTACCACCACTTTTTATTCTTCTACTAATTGTTGAATTTGCAATAGTTGGTTGTAGAGACATAAAAGATAACAATAGAAAGGGAACCGACTCCCCTGAAAACCCCAATATTATTTTGATCATGACGGATGATCAGGGATGGGGTGATACTGGCTATAATGGACATCCCTATTTGAAGACACCCAACTTGGATAAGATGGCAGCTAATGGGGTAGTGTTTAATCGGTTTTATGCAGCTTCAGCGGTGTGTTCTCCCACTCGCGGAAGCGTATTGACTGGACGTCATCCACTACGCTACGGCATCTGTACGGCCAATTGCGGGCATATAAAATCTGAAGAAATTACCCTTGCAGAGCTGGTTAAGGAAGTGGGTTATACCACAGGACATTTTGGAAAATGGCATTTGGGAACGCTTACCCGGGATACGATTGATGCCAACCGTGGAGGAAGACCACAGCACGATTCACATTATGCTCCGCCTACAGACCATGGCTTTGACACCTACTTTGTTACGGAATCAAAAGTGCCCACATGGGATCCCATGATTACCCCACCAAGGACAGCTGGTGATGTCTCGGCGGCGCTGGAAACTGGCAAATCCTTCAATACACGGTACTGGACAGCTCCAGGAGCAGTTGAAACTGAAAACCTGGAAGGTGATGATTCCCGAGTGATTATGGATAGGGTAGTCCCTTTTATTGAAAGTGCAGTGGATAGGAAACAACCCTTTTTGAGCGTTATTTGGTTCCATACCCCGCACCTTCCGGTCTTGGCTGGGGAAGCATACAGGAAGCAGTATGCCGATTTATCGGAAGATCAACAGCATTATTATGGGACACTCACCGCTATGGATGAGCAGGTGGGTAGATTGAGAAACAAGCTCAAGGAGCTTGGTGTGGCCGATAATACCATCTTGTTCTTTACAAGCGACAATGGCCCCGAAGGCAGGGAAATAGGGGGGAGGACACAGGGACTGACCAACGGACTCAAGGGAAGAAAAAGAAGTCTCCTTGAAGGAGGTATTAGGGTGCCCGGCATTGTTGAATGGCCTGGAAGGATACCCGCTGGTAAAAGACTGGAATCCCCATGTTTTACTTCAGATTATTTTCCAACCATTGCCAATGTGCTGAACATAGATTTGAAAAAATACAATCGTCCTTATGATGGAGTGGATTTGATGCCCTTGATCAAGGGAACGGTGAATTCTAGGGAAAAGAACCTGGCCTTCAGGTTCAACAAGCAAGCAGTCTTAATCGGTGAAGAGTTCAAAATATACAGCAATGACGGCGGAAATACCTTTGAGCTGTATAACATTTCGGAAGACCCATCGGAAACTGAAAATTTGGCTGAATCCAACCCCAGCCAACTACAAAAGATGGTTGGCGAATGGAATCTTTGGAAGGCATCCCAAGAAGCCAGTGCCAACAATGCAGATTACTGATTTGGAATACACGAAGCGCTAACTGGGTGCCAACTGTTTGTTGAGAGAAATTGACCTGAAAAGTTGGGTTTTTGCATAGGAACTGCAAATAAAGTACACCTTTTGGTGAAGTATTTGGTGGAATTGGCGCGTCTGTAACGATAAATTTGATGGAATTACCATGACTAAGTCAGGCAAGGAAGTTTTTTGTCGACTTTATATCTCCAAAATCTATGGTGCGCCAATAAATAGTTTATGGGTATTCCTAAAAAAATTTCATTCGTTCTCCTAGGTGTTTTACTTCTTTTGGCATCTTGTCAATCCAAACAAGATGCACAAAAACCACCCAATATTGTATTCTTTTTTGTGGATGACATGGGTTGGCAAGACACTTCGGTCCCATTTCATACAGAGTTGACCCAACTGAACAAAATGTACCATACTCCAAACATGGAACAATTGGCCAATGAGGGGATGAAATTCACCCAAGCCTATGCTTCGGCTGTATGCTCACCATCACGTGTTAGCCTGATGACAGGTCTTAATGCTGCAAGGCACCGAGTGACCAATTGGACTTTGTTTCCTGATAAATCCACAGATTCCGAGCATGACAAGGTCGCGGCCCCGGAGTGGAATGTCAATGGACTAAGTGCCCAAGCTGGAATTAATAAAACAGTCCATGCACAAACTCTTCCACAGTTATTGAAGACTGCAGGCTACAAAACCATTCATGTTGGCAAGGCTCATTTTGGGGCCAAGGAAACTCCAGGTGAAAATCCACTGAATCTAGGGTTCGATGTCAATATTGCAGGTCATGCAGCAGGTGGTCCAGGTAGTTACTTAGGGAAATACAACTTTAGTGCCGAATGGAGAAAAGGTATGGGTGTTTGGGATGTTCCCGGCTTGGAGAAGTATCATGGGGAGGACATATTTTTAACAGAGGCCTTGACGATAGAGGCCAATAAGGCCATTGACAAGGCAGTAGCGGAGAAAACGCCTTTTTATCTCTATATGTCCCACTATGCCATACATGCGCCTTGGGAAAAGGACAATCGATACTACCAAAAATATATTGATGCAGGCCTTAACGAATTTGATGCTACCTATGCAGCTATGATTGAGGGAATGGACAAATCTTTGGGTGATATTAGGGCAAACCTGGTACGATTGGGCGTTGCCGACGACACAATCATTGTTTTTATGTCGGACAATGGATCTCCAAAACAAACTGCCCAGAATCTTCCCCTGAGAGGCCATAAACTAACTCCATACGAAGGTGGGGTAAGAGTGCCCATGCTGGTAAAATGGCCAGGAATAACAAAAGCAGCATCGGTAAATGACCAATATTTTATAATAGAAGATATCTTTCCCACTTTTTTGGAAATGGCAGGTCTAAAAGAGGAAGCCCAAAAAAGTGTGGATGGGATGAGTATAGTACCATTGCTTTCTGGAAATGGTAACTATCCTGCAGAACGTCCAATTTATTGGCATTTTCCCAACACTTATGATCAACCGCCCTATAGTGCGGTTCGAGAAGGTGCTTGGAAATTGATTTATCATCATATTGATAGAAAAATCGAGCTCTTTAATCTTGAAAAAGATATTGGTGAAACAGAAAACTTGGCCGTGGCCAATAAAGCAAAAAAAGAAGAATTGGTTCAGTTACTTTCCAATTATCTAGTTGAGGTTGAGGCCCAGATGCCATGGGATAAATCCACGGAAAAACTTGTAGAATACCCTATCGAAATAACCAAAAACCCATAAAATGATGTTCAAAAAAATTGTTAGTGTATTGGTGATTGTTTTTTTATTGGGAGCTTGCCAAGAGCAACCCAAAGAGGACAATGGAACGCCGAATATCCTTTTCCTTTTTGCAGATGACTATACTTATGAGGCTCTGCATGCAATGGGAAATGACGTGATTGAAACCCCCAATCTGGATCGGCTGGTCAATCAAGGGACCACCTTTACGCATGCCTATAATATGGGTGGGTGGAACGGTGCCATTTGTGTGGCCTCTAGATCTATGATCATTTCAGGTACTTCCATTTGGAATGCTCATGAAATCACATCAAAATGGAGGGCTCAGGACTCTACTGCGCTCAACAATACTTGGGGGCGACTAATGGCTTCCAATGGTTATTCTACTTATATGACCGGAAAATGGCATGTAAACGCACCCGCCGATTATGTCTTTGATACGGCTCGTCACATTCGCCCTGGAATGCCGGATGATTTGAGGAGCAAAGCGGATTGGAAGGAAATTCACAAAGCTTATAAGGAAGGGAAGGATGTAAAGCCCTTAATGCCTCCAGCATATTTTAGACCTGTAGATGAAAATGATACCCTATGGTCACCATCAGATCCCAAGTTTAAGGGGTTTTGGGAAGGAGGTAAACACTGGAGTGAAGTGATTAAGGATGATGCGCTGGATTTTTTGGAAGATGCAAGCCAAAAAGACAATCCATTCTTTATGTATTTGGCGTTCAACGCTCCCCATGATCCGAGACAATCCCCGCAATCATTTTTGGATAGGTACAATATTGAGGACATTCCCGTACCTGAAAACTGGCTTCCTGAATATCCTTATGGAGATGCCATGAACAGCAGTTTCACCATGCGAGATGAAGCTTTGGGTCCATTTCCAAGAACACCTTTTGCGATAAAAACACATTTAAAGGAATACTATGCCATTATCACCCATTTGGATGAACAAGTGGGCAAGATTTTGGATGCCTTGGAAGCTACTGGAAAGTTGGACAATACCTATATCTTTTTTACCGGGGATCATGGACTGTCTGTGGGGCATCATGGATTGTTGGGCAAACAAAGCATGTTTGATCATAGTGTAAGGGTACCTTTAATGGTGGTTGGGCCAGATATTCCCAAAGGCCAGAAAATCAATACCGATGTTTACCTACAGGATATTATGGCCACCAGTCTTGAGTTGGCCCAAATTGAGAAACCAGCATATGTAGAGTTCAATAGCTTGTTGCCCTTGGCCAAAGGGGAGACGCAAACCGGGAGTTTGACCGATGGGGTGTATGGAGCTTTTGAACAATCATCCCAGCGCATGATCAGAAAGGATGGATACAAGCTCATTGTGTATCCCAAAATAGACAAAATTCTCCTGTTTAATTTGGAAGAAGATCCTCTTGAGATGCATGATTTGGCTGGGAATCCAGAAAACAAAGCTCTGGTTGAAAGCTTGTTTACTGATTTGATGGCCTTGCAAAAGAAAATGAATGACCCACTGGATTTGAATGAACTACATCAAACTTTATAAAATACGGTGAGTTGTTTATAGAGCTTTTTAGAGTTCGAATATCTTTTCCATTAACATCCATTTTTCCCCAGGCTTGGCCATGGGTAAGGCTTGCTGATAATTCCACATTAAATCTTCCCATTCCTGAACCTTGGAATTGCTTTCGTCCATTTTGGATTTTCGTTCGAAAGAAAAGGAAGCGTCAGCCTCAATAATCATAAAAAGTCTATTGCCCACTAGGTAAATCTCCATGGAATCAATTCCAGCATCCCTGATGCTTGCCTCTATTTCGGGCCAGATCTTTTTATGATAGGCTTTGTATTCTGCAATTAATTTTGGGTCATCCTTTAAATCCAAGGCCAAAGCAAACCTTTGTGAACTCATGATTTTCTTTTTATGCGGTTTCCAAGCGTTGTCTCTTCATAGAGCGATAGCTATATATTGCTACCAAAATCAAACAGGTCAAAGGCAAAATGAACGAAAAGTTGACCTCTGGAATGAATCCGAACAATTTAACATCGCTAAGACCTGTTCCTCCCATGTCAATTATTCTCCCTTGCAGTGGCGGCATTAGTGCTCCCCCCACAATTCCCAAGATCAATCCGGCAGAACCAATTTTGGCCTCATCACCCATTCCTTTAAGCGCAATGCCATAGATGGTCGGGAACATTAGTGACATGGCAAAGGAAACCCCTACCAAGCAGTACAAGCCAACCATTCCACTAAGTACAATGGCTCCCGTGCAGAGCACACTTCCAAGTATGGCAAAGATGAGCATTAGCTTAGCTGATGATATATATCTGAACAGGAAGGTACATATCCACCTGGCCGTCAGGAACAAAATAGTTGAGGCGGCAGCATAGACCACGGCATTCAATTGTTCGTCCGCTTCTCTAGAAGCATTAAGGTTTGTGACATATTGATAAATAAAAGTCCACACCATAATCTGTGCGGCCACATAGAAGAACTGAGCCAATACGCCTTCATAATAGGACTTATTGGAAAAGAGTCTTGAAAAAGTCTCTTTTAGGTCTAATTTCTCAACAGTTTTGCTTCCGTTATCAATTTTTACGAAAAGGAAAACCAACAAGATGGCCAAGACCACAAAGCCCAAAACAATATAAGGGGCACTAATCACGGATAGATCGTGCTCAACCATTTGCTGCTGTTGTTCCGGGGACAGGGCGGAGGATGCCAAGGATGAGGTATCTGCCCCGATTTTAGTATCCAGCCTGTCAACCACATAAAGTCGAGCCACCAATTGTCCCGATAGGGCTCCCATGGGATTGAAAGCTTGGGACAGATTAAGGCGTTGCGTGGCGGTCCTGGGATCTCCCAATTCCAAAATCATTGGATTGGCAGTGGTTTCCAAAAAAGCCAATCCGAAAGTGAGGATATAAAAGGAGATCAAGAAAAAGTTATAACTGGCCAAAAGGGCCGATGGATAGAACATGAGGGCTCCTGCCGAGAACAGGATAAGCCCTAAAACAATCCCGGATTTGTAACTGTACTTCCTAATGAAAAGTGCTGCAGGTATGGCCATGGTACCATATCCACCATAAAAAGCAAGCTGCACATAGGAAGCCTTTACATTGGAAATATTAAGCACGTTCTTAAAAACTTCCACCATGGGATTGGTAAGATCATTTGGAAAACCCCAAAGGAAAAATAGACTGGTTACAAGAATAAATGGTAAAAGAAACGCTTTGGCAACTACCGGGATTCTTTGTTTTTGATCCATAATTATAGGTTATTGTTTTTTTAGTTTATTGATTGGTTATTGATTAAGTAAAGCGCGGTCCAAATGGGTATAACCGCCATCCACATAAATAAGTTGACCCGTTGTGTGACTAGATTTGTTTGATAACAGAAAGGTTACCATACTGGCAATTTCCTCTGAAGTGGTCATTCTGTTTTCCAAAGGAATACGATTTGTGATTTCTTCCAATTTTTTCTGAGGTTCTGGAAAAGTCTTGATCCATCTATCGTATAAGGGGGTATAGCATTCGGCAACGATCACAGCGTTTACCCTGATATGATAAGGTAATAGTTCTATTGCCCATTCCCGGGTAAGCGCATTTCTTCCGCCATTGGCAGCTGCATATCCAGATGTCCCCCCTTGACCAGTTTCGGCGGTTTTGGAACCAATGTTGACAATGGCACCCTTGCTTTCTTTAAGTTGGGGAAGGGCATAATGCGCCATCATGTAATAATGGGTTAAATTTCGGTTGATAGACTCCAAAAAACCCTCATAACTACCGTTTTCAAGACCAATGCCATCATTTACCCCTGCATTATTGACCAGGCCATCAATTCTTCCATAGGCTTTCACAATAGCCTCTACCGCAGCCTTGCATTGTCCGGGATCGGTGAGTTCCGCAAAGGCGTGAAAAGCTTTTCCTCCATCTTCCTCTATTTTATTTACCGCATCAAGTACGTTTTCCTTGTTTCTTCCCACGATTACAGGAATAGCACCTTCCTTGGCCAGCTCACGGCTAATACCGTTCCCTATACCCTTAGAACCGCCGGTAACAATAATCACCTTATCCTTTAAACCTAAATCCATTATTTCAATTCATTAGTGCAACATTGCAAATATTTTGGATAGCCATTTAGCATTGTTAAAAGTGAACAGCGAATGCGCATTCTAGACTATCCGTTGAGTTTGATAAATCCTCCGTCAATTGGGAAATCAGTCCCTGTGATAAATGAGGCCTCATCCGAGCATAGATACAATGCCAAATTAGCCACTTCTTCCGGGGATCCCATCCGACCTATAGGTTGGGTTTTGGAGAGTTTTTCAAACATCTCATCCACATTATCAGGATAGTTTTTCTTTAAAAATCCATCCACAAAGGGAGTGTGTATTCTTGCTGGGGAAATACTATTGCATCGTATGCCATATTCCAAATAATCTTTGGCCACGGAATAGGTCATGGTCAGTACCGCTCCCTTGGTCATGGAATAGGCAAACCGATCAGCGACTGCCACCGTACTGGCAATGGAAGCCATGTTGATGATTACCCCACCCTTTTTCTTCATATGTTTTATACAGGAATGCATGCAGTTGTAAACGCCTTTGATGTTTACGTTGTACAAATTGTCCAAATCATTTTCAGTAGTTTCTTCGATATTACCAACATGGGCAATTCCCGCATTGTTGATTAGGATGTCTATGGTGCTGGATTGGGCAATGCTATTGGCTAATTTGGCCACATCCCCTTGGTTGGAAACATCACATTGGTGGCCTGCGGCCTTTCCACCTTGACTGCGAATTTCATCCACAGTTTTTTGGGCGCTTTCCAAGCTCAATTCCAAAATGTTTACAAAGGCCCCATATTCTGCCAGTGTCTTGGAAATGGCTTTCCCTATGCCGCTACCTCCACCTGTGATAAGAACCACTTTACCATTTAACGAAAACTTCATCGATACAATTTAAGTTTATCTCTTCTGAAAGAAAAAAGAAACAAATTCAAAAAGTGGAAAATTAAATTTTACCATGGGAAGTGACAACTATCAAAATTGCCCATGCTGATACTTTTTTTGCATAAGTGTTAATATAAATGCCCTAAACGTCAAATAAGTCTTTTGAATAAAATCAGAAAAATGTAGGAAAGTATAGGGGAAATTAAAAAGAGAAAACCCTGCCGATTATGTAAAAAGGACAGGGTTTTTATGTGGTGTGGAATTTTTCCTTGTGACCTGACTGGGGCTCGAACCCAGGACCCTCTCCTTAAAAGGGAGATGCTCTACCAACTGAGCTATCAGGTCTTGCTTATAACTGCGACTAAAGTGCTGCGCTAAGCGGGTGCAAATATAATATCAATAATCTATTTTACAAGTTGATTTAATGATAAATTTTCGTTTTTTTGAATTCGCAATTATTTCTGAAGTATGAAAGTAGTTTTGGTGGGTT
The DNA here is from genome assembly GCF_050617915.1 of Flagellimonas flava. Classification (GTDB taxonomy): domain Bacteria; phylum Bacteroidota; class Bacteroidia; order Flavobacteriales; family Flavobacteriaceae; genus Flagellimonas; species Flagellimonas flava_A. The sequence goes on along the minus strand of NZ_JBODQE010000009.1, from coordinate 18,022 downwards.
ATATGGCAAGTGGAAAGTCATCTGTAGGGAAGCCACTTGCAGCGGAAATGGGTCTGGAATTTATAGACCTGGATCACTATATTGAAGAACAACAGCAAATGACGATCACAGAGATTTTTAAGGAAAAAGGCGAGATTTTCTTTAGAAAGCTGGAACACGAAATGCTGCTCAAGGTGTTAGCAGAAAACGAAGCCATAGTTTTATCCACTGGAGGGGGCACTCCTTGCTACGGCACCAACATGGATACCATTCTAAACCATGCTGACCATTCCATATACCTGCAATTACCCGTTTCTTCTTTGGTGGAGCGTATTGCCAAGGAAAAGGAGGAAAGACCTTTGGTAAGGGAACTCAATGATGACGAACTTGCTGAATTTGTGGGAAAACATCTTTTTGAACGCAGACAGTTCTACGCCCAATCCACTTATGTTTTGGATTGTCATGACAAATCCATTGAAACATTGGTGGAGGAAATAAAACAGGAGCTACTCTAGATACACGGTATCGTTTTTGCCTTGAAACTCTACCTTGATATGTTCATTCAAAGAGGTTGAAAGTGAAATGCCCTTATAATCGGCCTTAACGGGATACTTTTTATGGTTCCTGTTGACCAAGACTGCGGTTTTAAGCTGTTTAATTGGCGTTTTTAGAAAATGATGTACCCCGTAAATCAAGGTGGTTCCGGAGTTTAGCACATCATCCACTACTACAATGGATTTATTTTGGTAGGCTTCTTCAGGAATGGATGTACTTACACCACTTTTTAGGGGATTTGTTTTGTCCATTTCAAGTTGACACAGCACAATTTCCGCATCCGTGATCTTTTTAAGGACGTTTGCAATTTTCTTGGCCAGGTTAAGACCTCCACCAACAATGCCAGCAACAATGATTTCCTTTTCATTCACATTGGCCTCGTAAATTTGGTAGGCTATTCGCTTGATCTTGTGCTGTATTTGTTCGTGGGAAAGGATTCGGTTCACCATGGAGTGGATTTTGTACGTTCAAAGATAAAAAACAGATCATTCAGAATCGTCCAAATACCCATCAATGTCCCTGCGGTCTTTTTTGGTTGGCCTACCTGTTCCTTTTTTTCTATAGTGGTCCTTGGCAAATTTCAATAGCTCATCGTTGGCAAAGGCCTCTTTGGGGGTGGTGTCCTTTCGGTAGATATCCACCAATTTGGCACCTACGCGGCTTTCTGGGATGTCCAATACCGTAAACTGATAATCTATTTGGTTCTTGCGTACACGTATTTCATCCATGGGGTACACTTCCCTGGATGGTTTTACCGCATCGCCATTGATTTTGACCTGTCCTTTTTTAACAGCATTTGCAGCAACGTTTCGGGTTTTATAGTATCTAGTACACCAGAGATATTTATCAATGCGCATAAACTCTGCAAATCTTTGTTAATGCCAGTAACAAAAATAGTGGAAAATTGTATCTTGCGCAGCTAAATAATGTACTTGATGAAGCACGGATTTTTAGTTTTTTTGTTTGCTCTTGTTTTGTTTTCTTCCTGTAGCAATGATGATGGAGGGCCAGATGTCGAAATCGTCCCACCCCGTTTGCTGGCAGAAGTATCAGCAGAGAATGATGCGGAAATCCGGGAGTTTTTACAGACTCATTTTTATAATTACGAGGATTTTGCTTCCCCCTCGGCCAATTTTAACTTTAGGATAAAAATTGATACCATCGCGGGTGTCAATGCGGATAAAACCCCGATGATTGATTTTGTCAGGGAAGCAACCGTAAATATTTCTGATTTCGAATTTTTATTGGATCAAGGCGAAGATGACATTCCACATAAATACTACTATCTCTCCGCAAGGCATTCTTTTGAGGAGCTTGATCAAGAGCGTGTGGACTGCCCAGAGTGCTTCCCGTCCGTGGCCGACTCGGTTTTTGTGAGATATGAGGGTAAACTGTTGGATGGTACTTCCTTTGATAGTGCCTTAAACAATGCCATTTGGTTTGATTTGGCCCGACTTCAGGATCTGACGCAGGGCTTTAGAGGATTTGCTGAAGGCATCCCAAATTTTATCATTGGGGATAACATCAGTGATAACGGGGACGGAACAGTCACTGTTGAGGATTACGGGGTTGGACTGATTATTTTTCCTTCGGGATTGGGTAATTTCAATCGGGTCAGTGGGGGTATACCACAGTATAGCCCGCTCATGTTTACCATTGATTTATTTACGATGAACCAAACTGATCATGATGGGGATGGCATACCTTCCATAGATGAGGATGTTAATGGCAACGGATATCTTTATGACGACAACACAGATGCCGATAGCGAACCGGCTACGGTTTCCTTTGCCAATTTCCAGGATGCAGATGATGACGGGGATGGTACAACCACAAGAGATGAAATATCGGATGAAAATGGGAACATCATTTTCCCTTATCCGGATGACAATAATGATGGGACACCCAATTATTTGGACCCAAATGTGAACTAAAAAAAAGGCCTCGAATTTCGAGGCCTTTTTTTATTACGTTATTTTATTCCTATAGCTTAAGCGATGCGGAGAAAATGACCTGTGAAGGTCTAGAATCCACCCGTCCAGAAATGTCAGCTATATTATCGCCAATTAATTGGGCCTCATTTTCAGAGAAGCCTCTTTCGTATCGGACGTCCAATCCAAGTTTTCCCAGATTAACTCCAACACCGGCATTGAGACCAACGGTAAAATCGTTTTCAACGTCCTCAATGTCCAGATCTCCCAAATCATTGCTCAAGGTATACTGAAAGGCCGGACCTGCAAAAACATGCAATGGTCCCACCAATTTATACCCCAATAAAACGGGAACGTCAATTTTGGAAACATCATAGTCGTTGGAATCCCCATTGACGCTATAGGTACTTTTGGTTCTGGTGTAGACAACCTCAGGTCTCAAATAGAGTTTTGGAAAATCCAATTTTCCCCAAAACCCAAAATGGTACCCAGTTTTGCCTTCAGCGCCTTCCGTGATGTTTTGGGCGGCATCGCCAACGGTTCCCACAAGGTCACCGTTCTTGTTATAACTTAAACCTGCTTTAATACCAAAGCCAGAACCGCTTTGGCCAAATGCAGTGATACCCATCAAGGCAAACACTGCAATGAAAAGTGTTTTTTTCATAATGTGCTTCGTTTTTTAATTGGTTGAAAATGTATCAAAGATGATACCGAAAACTATTTTCGTTTCAACACTTTTAAAACGGCAGCCTCAATGGCTTTATTGTTTAAGCCATATTTATCCATTAATTGGTCTGGTGTTCCACTTTCGCCAAAAGTATCTTGGGTGGCAACAAACTCCTGAGGTGTAGGATGATGTGTTGCCAGAACACGGGAAACACTTTCACCAAGGCCTCCTAGATAATTGTGTTCTTCAGCGGTTACCACGCATCCGGTTTTCTTCACGGAAGCTAAAATAGCCTCATCGTCCAGCGGTTTAATGGTATGTATATTGATTACTTCGGCAGAAATACCTTGGTTCTCCAAATTTTCAGCAGCAATTAAAGCTTGCCAAACCAGGTGACCTGTAGCTATGATGGTCACATCGGTACCTTCGTTGAGCATAAGGGCTTTTCCTATTTCAAACTTTTGGTCCACTGGAGTAAAGTTCGCCACTTTGGGTCTTCCAAATCGAAGGTAAACAGGACCATGGTGCTCTGCAATGGCAAGGGTAGCCGCTTTGGTTTGGTTAAAATCGCATGGATTGATTACGGTCATGCCTGGAAGCATTTTCATCAAACCGATATCTTCCAAGATCTGGTGTGTGGCTCCATCCTCTCCCAAGGTAATACCAGCATGGGAAGCACAGATTTTCACGTTCTTGTCTGAGTAGGCAATGGACTGGCGAATCTGGTCATAAACCCTACCAGTGGAAAAGTTGGCAAAAGTCCCCGTAAATGGGATTTTTCCACCAATGGTCAAACCGGCAGCTATTCCCATCATATTGGCTTCCGCGATACCTACTTGGAAAAAACGCTCTGGATTTTCATCAATAAACGTTTGGATTTTTAACGAGCCTACCAAATCTGCACAAAGTGCAACGACATTAGGGTTGGTTCTACCCAATTCCGTCATTCCCGCTCCAAATCCACTTCGGGTATCCTGCTTTCCTTGATCTGTATATTTAGTCATGTCTTTGTCTTAAGAATTAGTAATCACCTAAAGTTTCTGGATTTTGCGCCAACGCCGTTTCCAATTGTTCGTCACTTGGAGCTTTTCCATGCCATGCGTGGGTATGCATCATAAAATCAACGCCATTACCCATTTCAGTGGTCATTACCACACAAACCGGCTTCCCTTTTCCAGTTCTGCTCTTGGCCTCCTTCAATCCGGCAATGACCTGATCCAAGTCATTCCCATTTTCGATTTCCAAAACATCCCAACCAAAAACACGGAATTTTTCGGCCACATCGCCCAAGGGTAAAACATCTTCGGTGCCACCATCAATCTGCTGCCCGTTTCTATCCACGGTAGCAATCAGGTTATCCACTTTATTACCCGCAGCATACATGATAGCTTCCCAATTCTGCCCTTCCTGGAGCTCTCCATCACCGTGTAGACTATAAACCAAATGGGAATCACCATTCAATTTTTTGGCTTGGGCCGCTCCAATGGCTACCGACATCCCTTGTCCCAAAGAACCGGAAGCGATACGTACCCCTGGAAGTCCCTCATGGGTGGTTGGGTGTCCCTGAAGTCGGGAATCTATCAGCCTAAAGGTGTTTAATTCATCAATTGGGAAATATCCTTTTCTTGCCAGAACACTATAAAATACTGGTGAGATATGACCATTGGAAAGGAAGAAAAGGTCTTCACCAATTCCATCCATATCAAAACCATCCTTTAGTTCCATCACTTCATTGTAGAGCGCAACAAAAAACTCGGTACAGCCCAAGGATCCCCCTGGATGTCCCGAATTTACCTTATGGACCATACGCAGAATATCCCTCCGCACCTGGGTCACTAAATCCTGTAATTCTTGTGTGTTTGGCATTGTATTGATTTTAAGCCTTCAAAAGTAACGGCATTCACTTTGTTATACAAGCACTTGGGCATTATTTTACGAAACGGTTTGCGGAGCAAAACTTTATTTTTTTGTTAAGGCTTTCTGGTGCTGAGATAGCTATATTTGCGGTCTTAATTGTGACTTTTGGATTTTACCCTACTTAAGAAGGATGGACAAAGCAAGGCCCGTGCCGGAGAACTAAAGACGGACCATGGAACCATCCAAACCCCAATATTCATGCCCGTGGGTACCGTAGCCTCCGTAAAAGGGGTGCACCAACGGGAATTGGTCAATGATATTAACCCAGATATTATATTGGGAAACACCTATCACTTGTACCTCCGTCCCAAAACAGGGATTTTGGAACAAGCAGGTGGCCTTCACAAGTTTATGGGGTGGGATAGGAACATCTTGACGGATAGTGGCGGGTATCAGGTATATTCCCTGTCCAACAATAGAAAAATCAAGGAGGAAGGGGTTAAGTTCAAATCCCATATTGACGGCTCCCTACATACCTTCACTCCAGAAAATGTTATGGAAATCCAGCGTACCATAGGAGCTGATATAATTATGGCTTTTGACGAGTGTACGCCTTATCCTTGTGATTACAATTATGCCAAACGATCCATGCATTTGACCCACAGATGGTTGGACCGCTGTATTTCACATTTGGATAGATTGCCCTATAAATATGGGTATTCCCAAAGTTTTTTTCCCATTGTACAAGGTTCCACTTTTAAGGATTTAAGGAAGCAATCCGCAGAATATATTGCTTCTGTTGGCGCTGAAGGGAATGCCATTGGCGGACTTTCCGTTGGAGAACCTGCTGAGGAGATGTACGAAATGGCGGAGTTGGTCTGCGATATTTTACCTGAAGACAAGCCCCGATATCTTATGGGAGTTGGGACTCCTATCAATATTTTGGAGAACATTGCCTTGGGAGTGGATATGTTTGATTGTGTAATGCCTACTAGAAACGCTAGGAATGGAATGCTATTCACCGCCCATGGCACCATCAATATCAAAAACAAAAAATGGGAAGCTGATTTTTCTCCCATTGACGAAATGGGAATAACTTTTGTAGACACCGAGTATTCCAAAGCCTACTTAAGGCATTTGTTCGCAGCCAATGAATATTTGGGCAAACAAATTGCCACCATTCACAACCTTGGATTTTATCTGTGGTTGGTGCGAACAGCCAGAGAACGTATTTTAGCAGGGGATTTTCAGGAATGGAAAACCAAAATGGTGCAACAAATGGATAAAAGATTGTAATGCTCACTATACTGGATAGGTACATATTAAAACGTTATCTGGTAACCTTCTTGGGGATGTTGTTGTTGTTTATCCCTATTGGTATCATGGCCAACTTGGCCGAAAAAGTGGGCAAAATCATTGACAATGAGGCTCCTTTGAGTGAGGTCATCGTGTACTATGGGAATTTTACCCTGGTCATCGGCAATTTGTTATTACCCATATTCCTTTTTCTGTCCATCATATTCTTTACCTCCAAATTGGCCAGCAACACGGAGATTGTGGCCATTTTGAGCTCCGGAGTTTCCTATTGGCGGTTTTTGCGCCCTTATTTTATTGGGGCGACCCTGGTGGCCATTCTCATTTTTATGATGGGTATGTTCATTGTTCCCAATGCCAGTATTGGGTTTAACGAATTTGAGTACGAGTATTTTAAAAAAGGAAGAAAGGTTCAGGAGACCTCCAATATTTTCAATCAGCTCAATGAAACCGATTATATATATGTAAGCCGATTTGAGCCTAGCCGAAAGGTGGGCTACAACTTCACCTTTGAACACTTTGATGCCAGCAAAAAATTGGATTATAAAATCTCTGCATCCAATATTAGATGGGTCGATAAAGACAGTATTTATAGGTTGACCAATTATGTCAAACGCAAGTTGAGAGACGGGATAGAGGTGATGGAAACCCAACGAAGACTGGATACACTTTTTACTTTTAAGATAGAAGACCTTACCCCTGTTTCTTATGTTGCGGAAACAAAGAATTTATTTGAGCTGAACGAGTTTATAAATGACCAAAAGAGCAAAGGAGCGTCCAACATTAATGCTTATGTTTTGGTGAAGTATAAACGTTGGGCTTTACCTATAGCCGCATTTATTCTTACCATTATTGCTGTGGCCGTTTCCTCGGTAAAAAGACGAGGAGGGATGGGACTCAATCTTGCTTTTGGTATTGGGGTGGCCTTTGTCTATATCTTTTTTGACAAGGTTTTTGGAACCCTTGCGGAACAATCTGGATTTTCGCCCTTATTGGCTGTATTGATTCCCAATCTGTTGTTTGGTGCCTTTGCAGTCTATATGTTGATGAAGGCCAAGAGGTAAGTCATTTCCTTCTCCATTTTTAAGAAAGAAATCGCAAAAAGTAGGGGTAGGGGTATCCCCAGAATGTTATATATTTGACCCCAATATTTTGTTGAAACCAACTTTTCATGGAGTATCTAGATTTTGAACTTCCCATTAAGGAACTTGAAGAACAACTTCAAAAATGTATGATCATTGGGGAAGAGAGTGATGTTGATGTGAGCGAGACTTGTCAGCAGATTGAAAAAAAGCTGGAAGAGACCCGAAAGGATATCTACAAAAACTTGACAGCTTGGCAGCGGGTACAACTTTCAAGACATCCCAACAGACCCTATACCATGGATTATGTCAATGCCATTTGTGGGGACACATTTTTGGAATTGCACGGGGATAGGACTGTGAAAGATGACAAGGCCATGATCGGTGGATTGGGGAAGATTGGAGATCAGAGCTATATGTTCATTGGACAGCAAAAGGGATACAATACCAAGACCAGACAATACCGAAATTTTGGGATGGCCAATCCAGAGGGCTACAGAAAGGCATTGCGTCTTATGAAGTCAGCAGAAAAATTTGGCATTCCAGTGGTCTGTTTTATAGATACCCCAGGAGCCTATCCGGGAATTGAGGCCGAAGAAAGGGGACAAGGAGAGGCCATTGCCAGAAATATTTTGGAAATGACCCGTTTGAAGGTTCCGATTATTGTGGTAATTATAGGCGAAGGAGCTTCTGGTGGAGCACTGGGCATTGGTGTAGGTGATAAAGTACTGATGTTGGAAAATACTTGGTATTCGGTTATTTCTCCCGAATCATGTTCATCCATACTATGGCGTAGTTGGGAATTCAAAGAGCAGGCCGCCGATGCACTTAAACTTACCGCTACCGATATGAAAAAACAGAAGCTGGTGGACGAGATCGTCAAAGAACCGCTGGGTGGTGCACATGCCAATCGGGATAAGACTTTTGAAACGGTAAAGAACAAGATTTCGGCGCAATTTGAGGAACTCAAAAAGTTATCACCAAAAGAATTGGTAAAAGCACGGATGGAAAAATATGCTTCCATGGGTGTATTTAACGGCTAGCCTAGAGTTTCTGGCGACTCCTTAATTTTTTCAGATTTTTTCTTCAAACATTTTACGGTTATTAACATTTATTCCAAGTTATCAACATTAACTTTGTTAATGACCTGTGGACATCCCAGTGGGAAAATTTAAAGTTAACTAAAGGTTAAATAACTACTTTCGTAGCTATGGACAAGCCCAGCCCAATTATCGGCCATAAAATCGAAAAGTCGACCATTATCAACTTAGAGCGTGGAAAAATTCCACCGCAAGCTGTTGATTTAGAGGAAGTTGTGCTTGGAGCCATGATGATTGACAAAAAGGGCGTGGATGAGGTAATAGATATCTTACATCCAGAAGTCTTCTATAAGGACGCCCATAGATTCATATACGAAGCCATCTTCAAATTGTTCGAATCGTCCGAGCCAGTGGATTTATTAACCGTTTCGTCCCAATTGAAGAAGGACGGGCACTTGGAAGCAGTGGGAGGGGACTTTTACCTTATAAAACTGACCCAAAAAGTGGCTTCTTCGGCCCATATTGAGTTTCATGCCCGAATCATACTTCAGAAGTACATCCAGAGAAGTTTGATAAAAATTTCCAACGAAATCATTGAGGACGCCTATAGCGATTCCACAGACGTTTTTGACCTTTTGGACAATGCTGAAGCCAAATTATATGAGGTAACCCAAGGCAATTTGAAACGCTCCGCCGAGACAGCTCAAAATTTGGTGATTCAGGCCAAAAAGAAAATCGAGGAGATTTCCAATAAGGAGGGGTTGAGTGGTATTCCTTCAGGATTTGACAAACTAGATAAGCTTACTTCGGGTTGGCAACCTTCGGACTTGGTCATTGTGGCTGCAAGACCTGGTATGGGTAAAACAGCCCTAACGCTTTCCATGGCGAGAAATATTGCTGTGAACTCAGAAATTCCAGTGGCCTTCTTTTCTTTGGAAATGTCATCCGTACAGTTAATTACCCGTTTGATTTCATCGGAAACAGGACTGTCCTCTGAAAAACTGAGAACAGGCCGTTTGGAAAAGCACGAGTGGGAGCAACTGAACGTTAAAGTAAAAGCTTTGGAGAAAGCGCCACTATTTATTGATGATACCCCATCGCTCTCCATTTTTGATTTACGGGCAAAAGCCAGACGATTGGCTTCGCAGCATAAAATAAGATTGATCATTATAGATTACCTGCAGCTGATGACAGCGGGAGGAAGCCAAAAAGGAGGCAATAGGGAACAGGAAATTTCAACTATCTCAAGAAATTTAAAGGCATTGGCTAAAGAATTGAATGTGCCTGTTATTGCCCTGTCCCAGCTTTCCCGAGCTGTGGAGACCCGTGGTGGTAGCAAAAGACCTATTCTGTCGGATTTGAGGGAATCAGGAGCCATTGAGCAGGATGCGGATATTGTTTCCTTTATCTATAGGCCTGAATACTATAAAATTGATGAATGGGACGACGAGGAACGTACCCCTACCCAAGGCCAGGCCGAGTTTATTGTGGCCAAGCACAGAAACGGTGGATTGGATAATATTAGGTTAAAGTTCATTGGAGCCCTCGGTAAATTTGATAACTTGGATGACTTTGATTCCCCATTTGAATTCCAGTCGAAGATGAATGCGGATGAAGAGAATCCCTTTGCAACACCCAATCTGCCCAGTACAGATGAGGCCTTTGGCAGTGCAATGAACAGTGACGATGACCCGGATAATGACGTACCTTTCTAAGATTTCAACTTTGTCATTTCGACCACGGCCGAAAGGGGTCTTTTTTCTTTTTTCTTTTTTCTTCTATCTCAACGCAGTTGCTTCCGTTATCCTTATTCCCATGGATGCCGAAAGCCAGGAAAACCATCTAAAGGCCTATGGCATTACCTATTGGGTGTTGACCAAACAACAAAAAGTACAATGGTTGCTCAACTTTAGAGGGGGTTCATTCCTTTTACCAGATGGAGAGGTTATTCGAAAGGAATGCCAGATTCGAGGGGTATCCTTTGAAGTTTTATCGGACGCACAAGCCAAGTCCATACTGGATGGAATTAGTAGCCCGGCCCAAAACCAAGAAGCTGTTATTTTGGAGAAAGCACCCAAAATTGCGGTCTATTCTCCTAAAGGAAACCAACCTTGGGATGACGCGGTGACCATGGTTTTGACCTATGCCGAAATTCCTTATGTTACAGTTTACGATGAGGAAGTTTTGGATAACAAATTGGTCTTGTACGATTGGCTGCACCTGCATCATGAAGATTTTACCGGCCAGTTCGGAAAGTTCTATGGAGCCTACCGTGCGGCGCCTTGGTATATAGAAGGAAAAAGAGAGGCAGAGGAATTGGCGCAAAAATTGGGATTCAATAAAGTCTCAGAAGCAAAAAGAGCTGTTTCACTTAAAATAAGAAACTATGTGATCGGTGGCGGATTTATGTTCGCCATGTGCTCTGCTACTGATAGTTTTGACATTGCCCTGGCCGCAGAGAGTGTGGACATTTGTGAGCCTATGTTTGACGGAGATCCATCCGACGCCAATTATCAAGGGAAATTGAACTTTGGAAATACTTTTGCCTTTACCAATTTTGTCCTGGAACGTAACCCGCTTCGTTATGAGTTTTCGTCTATAGATATGACCAACAAGCGGCGGGACATCCCCAAAGAATCAGATTATTTTTCTTTGATGGAGTTTTCCGCCAAATGGGATCCAGTGCCTACTATGTTGACCCAAAACCACACTACTTTGGTGAAAGGTTTTATGGGACAGACTACCTCTTTTACACGAAATCAGGTGAAACCAACGGTTATGGTTCTAGGTGAAAGCAAACTCAATGGAGAAGCGCGATACATTCACGGTATTAAAGGGAAAGGATTCTTTACTTTCTATGGCGGTCACGACCCGGAAGACTATCAGCATAGGGTAGGGGATCCCAAAACGGAGCTGGAACTACATCCTACCTCACCTGGATACAGACTGATTTTGAACAACGTTTTGTTTCCCGCTGCCCGCAAGAAAAAGCAGAAAACTTAAACAGGGTGTCTGTAAAAAATGATTAGATATCAATCTTTTTTGACCGAAAGAGGTACTCCCTTGGTTCCAGCATAGAAAACAACAATTTCGGCAGCTTTGTTTTTTTCGTTGATTCCGTAATGCCAAGTATCTACGAGTTCCACAATAGGGTCACCCACTTTTAGCCTTAAGGTATCTTGGTTTTCACTGATTACGGTAAGTTCTCCCTTTAGCAATACTCCAGCATTAATATTGGGATGTTTGTGCCAAGCCAACTTGGACTTCCCAGGAATTATGACCTTTACTATAGTAACTTCCGGTTCGTAGGTGGGGTATGATGGTAACTGTATACCATTCCAACTTTGGGAAGTCTGGACAAGGGTAGTAAACTGGATGTCCTTTTGAACGGTTTTGCAAGAACCCAGAACCAGCAGAAATAAACTTGCGACCAGAACTAACTTTCTCATGTTTAAGGTTAAGCTATAATCTTGTGAGTTTTTTTATGATATTCGTGTGCTGCGGAAATTTGTCCAAGAGTTCCTTTCTTTCTGGTAATACAAAATCTTCAAAATCAAAACCTGGTGAAACTGTGCAACCCACAAAGGAATAATCATCAGGATTTATGGTTTTAGCCGCAAACCAATGATTGCCTGGAACCACAAATTGGGGAATTTGACCTTTCCCAAAATCATTTCCAATACAATGCTCGGAGAGTTCTCCTTCTTCGGATATCACATAAAGCATCAAAGGAGAACCAGAGTAAAAATGCCAAATTTCATCCTGTTTAATTTTATGGAAGGCAGAAAAAGTATCCGAAGTCAACAAAAAATAAATGGAGGTGGCGTAGTTTCTGGAACCTTTATATTCCTTTGGTAAGGACTCAGGTAAAACTACTCCTTGACTCCTATAGGTCTCTTTAAAATAACCACCTTCGGGATGGGGGATTAGGTCAAATTTTTTAATCAACTGTTCTACTTGCTTCATACCAATTGCTCCAAAATCCGTTCTACCCCATAATCATCATTACTGGCGGTTTCGTATTTGGCCACCTTTTTTACGTTTGGATGTGCGTTGGCCATGGCAAAACTGTAATCGGACAATTCCAACATCTCTAGATCGTTGTTGTAATCCCCAAAAACCATCACCTCATGCGATGCAAGTCCGTGGTCTTTCATTAGTTTGTCCAAAGCATATCCCTTATGTGCATTGGAGTGATTTAAATCTACCCAATATAAACCAGAGACCTTTACCTTGAGCAGGTGCTCCAAATCTTTTAAAGCTGGATATATATGGGCTTCCGCATTTTGGTTATGGTAAACAGCTATCTTAATGATTTGATCCGTCACATCCCTTAAGTTTTTATGGATTTCATAGTTGGAGTAGTACTCCTTTAAGTCTCCAAGAAAAGAAGCGGATTTCTCGTCAAAATAAGCGTTGTATTTCCCGCAAAGCATAGCATGTGCTCCTTCAATTTCCTCTATAATCCCCAAAAGCTCGTCTTTAAGGTGCTGTTGTATGGGGGTAACCAGAAGCTCATGATCTTTCTCCTTGACCAGGGCCCCATTTTCTGCAATAACCAGGATATCCTCTTTTATGGGATTTAACTTGTCCACTATACTGTGATATTGTCTACCACTCGCAGCTACAAATTGGATGTTCTTTTGTTGAAGCGCTGCAAAAATTTCAAAAAATCTGCGACTCACTTGATGCTTGGAATTTAGCAAGGTACCATCCATGTCCGTGACCACCATTTTTATCTGGGAAAAATCCATTGATATCAATTTAAGCTGCAAAGGTATAGGATGTGGACAGAATGAAGTAAAGTTTATATTATTTTCGCTACCGTATGAAAGTTTATCAATCAGAAATAAAACTTAAATCCTATCCTAGGGGATTTCATCTTATAACAGAGCGGGTGTTGGATGCCTTACCGGAAATTAAGAATATAGAATCAGGGCAGCTGCAGGTCTTTATCAAGCATACTTCGGCAAGTTTGACCATAAATGAGAATGCCGACCCTACCGTTCGTTTGGATTTTGAGAGCCATTTTAATCAGATGGTTCCTGAAAATGCACCCTATTACATACACACTTATGAAGGCCCAGACGACATGCCGGCGCATCTGAAAGCTTCCCTTTTAGGAACTTCAGTTCAAATACCCATAACCAACGGAGAGCTCAACTTGGGTATTTGGCAGGGAATTTACCTTTGTGAGCATCGGGATCACGCCTCTGGAAGAAGGTTGGTTCTTACGGCTTTTGGAATTTAAATTCCTTACTGATTTTCTTCACCCATGCTTTGTACATTTTCTTGGACGGATGAAGACTATCTTGGGTCAGTAGATAGGGATTTACCCTTGCATTTCGGGAAATTTTGGTGATTTCAATAAACGAGACTTTCTTAGTAGCGGCCTCTTTTTCAATATAGTTGTTGTAAGCCTCAAGTTCTTTCGCAATTCGAGAAGTGTCTTTAAATCTTGCGTAAGGGGTAACACTGTAATCAGGAATGGATAATACAATAACATTTTTGGGATTCCCTTGGGCCAGACTGATGCTTTTCTCTAATAGTATAGAGAATTCTTGCTGAAAATTTTCAAAGGATTGTCCCCTAAACTGATTATTGACCCCTATGCACAGCGAGACCAAATCATAGTTGGGTTTTGGATTTTCGGAAGCTATGGCCTGCAATAAGTCTGAAGTGGTCCAACCTACTCGGGCAATTACTTTTGGGTCTTTTAAGGGGATTTTCTTTTTTCTTAGCTGGGCACTCAGTTGAAATGGCCAGCTATTGATGCTTAATTCCGAAGTGCCTTCGGTGTAGCTGTCCCCAAGTGCCAAGAAAGCGATACTATCGTTTTGTGCGGTACAACAAAAGGAATAACCTAGAGCAAGAAGGATTAAAATCCTATGAATGCGATTATGGATGTTCAACATTCATATAAAATACAAAAACCCACTCAAATGAGTGGGTTCTTGATAAGCGGGGTAAGTTTATATTAACTTTTATTTTACTCTTTCAACGATGGCCTTAAAGGCATCAGGGTGGTTCATGGCCAAATCGGCAAGAACTTTTCTGTTCAATTCTATACCGTTGGATTTAACCTTCCCCATAAATTGAGAGTAGGACATTCCGTGCATTCTAGCTCCAGCGTTGATACGGGTAATCCAAAGTGCGCGGAAATTACGTTTTTTGTTTCTTCTGTCGCGGTAAGCATATAGCATTGCTTTTTCTACCGCATTTTTGGCTACTGTCCAAACGTTTTTACGTCTTCCAAAGTAACCTTTGGCTTGCTTCATCACTTTTTTTCTTCTAGCTCTGGAAGCAACTGAATTTACTGATCTTGGCATAATGTTTCATTTTTTTGTAGCAGGCGGTCAAGAATTTTAAGTTTTAAATGTTGAGTAGAAATTTTATCACTTAAAACTTGTAATTGAAAACTTAACACTTGTATAGGCCCAACTCCATGGTTAATAATTAATGTACCAGGTTGAACAATTATTTTAAACGCAATTGTTCTTTAATACTGTTGACATCGGACTCGTGTACCAAAGTAGAGTGTGTCAACTTAAGCTTACGCTTTTTCGATTTCTTGGTCAAAATATGACTCTTAAAAGCGTGCTTTCTTTTGATTTTACCAGTTCCGGTAAGCTTAAATCGCTTTTTGGCACTGGATTTTGTTTTCATTTTAGGCATTTTCTCCTCTTTATAAAATTATACCGAATAAGCTTCGGTATCCCGCTTCCTATTTTTTGGTCTTGGGCGCAATGAACATCGTCATTCGCTTCCCCTCTAACTTTGGCATCTGTTCCACCTTCCCAAGCTCCTCCAGCTCTTGTGCCAATCGTAACAATAAAATCTCGCCTTGATCCTTGTAAACAATGGACCGTCCCTTAAAAAAGACATAGGCTTTCAATTTGGCACCATCTTTCAAGAACTTTTCTGCATGCCGCTTTTTAAAGGCATAGTCATGATCGTCTGTTTGGGGTCCAAACCTAATTTCCTTCACAACAACTTTGGTGGCTTTGGCCTTCATGGCCTTTTCCCTTTTCTTCTGTTCGTAAAGGAACTTTTTGTAATCTATAATTTTACAAACCGGAGGGTTTGCTTTGGGAGAAATCTCCACCAAATCAAGCTCCAATTCATTGGCCTTGGCCATTGCTTTGGAAATAGGATATACTCCTACTTCTACATTATCCCCAACAAGTCTAACCTCAGGGGCCGTGATTTTGTCATTGATATTATGAGGGTTTTTATTTTCCCTCCTTGGTTGGGGTCTAAATCTTCTTCGTATTGCTATGACGTATACTTTTTAATTAAACTAAAATTTCTAGAACGACTTTAAGGTACTATTTATTTCAGTAGCTACCAAGTCGGAAAATTCATTGATGCTGATACTTCCAAAATCTTCTCCCCCGTGTCTTCTAACCGATATGGTTTCGGACCCTTCTTCCTGCTCACCCACGATGAGCATATATGGGATTTTCTTCAGCTCAGCCTCACGGATTTTCTTCCCTACCGTCTCGTTCCTATTATCAATGAGCGCGCGAATTTCGTGATTTTCCAGTGAATTCAAAACTTTTTCCGCATATTTTTCGTGTTTCTCACTGACGGGCAATACAATAGCTTGGTCAGGAATAAGCCACAATGGGAAGTTTCCACCAGTGTGTTCCAAGAGCAAGGCAACAAAGCGTTCCATGCTTCCAAAGGGAGCTCTATGGATCATTATGGGCCTATGCAACTCATTGTCACTTCCTTTATAGGTAAGCTCAAATCGCTCTGGTAGATTGTAATCTACTTGTATGGTTCCCAATTGCCATTGTCTTCCAAGAGCATCTTTTACCATAAAGTCCAATTTTGGTCCATAAAAGGCTGCTTCCCCAGCTTCAATGACAAAATTCAAACCCTTTTCTTCGGCAGCATTGATGATGGCTTGTTCCGCTTTTTCCCAATTTTTTGGCTCCCCAATGTACTTTTCTGGCTTATCCAAATCCCTAACAGAAACTTGGGCTGTGAAATTTTCAAACCCAAGGGAATTCAGTACATATAACGAAAGGTCAATCACATTTTTGAACTCATCATTCAATTGGTCGGGTGTACAGAAAATATGGGCATCATCTTGGGTAAATCCACGTACGCGTGTCAAGCCATGGAGTTCACCACTCTGTTCATATCTATAAACCGTCCCAAATTCTGCATAACGTATAGGTAAGTCCTTATAGCTAAAAGGGCTACTATTATAGATTTCGCAATGATGTGGACAGTTCATAGGTTTCAACAAGAACTCTTCTTCATCTTTTGGTGTATGGATAGGTTGAAAACTGTCTTCTCCATATTTGGCATAATGCCCAGAAGTTACATATAGTTCTTTTTGCCCGATATGGGGGGTGACTACCATTTCGTACCCAGCTTTCTTTTGTGCCTTCTTTAGAAATTGTTCCAACCGTTCCCTTAAAGCTGCTCCTTTGGGTAACCATAGCGGAAGTCCCTGGCCCACTTTTTGGGAAAAGGTGAATAGTCCCAGTTCTTTACCAAGTTTTCTGTGGTCACGTTTTTTGGCCTCCTCCAATAGTTGCAGATACTCGGTGAGTTCTTTTTGTTTTGGAAAAGAAATCCCGTAAACCCGAGTCAATTGTTTGTTGTTCTCATCACCTCTCCAATAAGCTCCGGCAACACTTAATATTTTAAAGGCTTTGATGATACCTGTGTTAGGAATATGCCCCCCGCGACATAGGTCTGTAAATGTGCTATGATCGCAGAAAGATATGGTTCCGTCCTCCAAGTTTTCAATGAGCTCAAGTTTATACTCATTGTTTTGTCCTTTATAATAGGCAAGGGCATCAGCTTTGGAAACACTTCGCATTTTATAGTCGTGTTTTCCTCTGGCAATTTCCAAGGCCTTCTTTTCTATGGTAGGAAAATCTTTTTCAGAAATGGGATGTTCCCCAAAATCCACATCGTAATAGAATCCATTTTCAATGGCAGGACCAATGGTGAGCTTTATACCTGGGTAAAGTTCTTCCAAGGCCTGGGCCAACACATGCGATGAGGAATGCCAAAAGGCTTTCTTCCCCTCGTCATTGTTCCATGTATATAAGGTAAGGGTGCCATCCTGGGTAAGTGGGGTTACGGTTTCCACTGCCGTATCATTGAATTTTGCAGAAATAACGTTTCGGGCAAGGCCCTCGCTAATGCTTTTTGCAACTTCCATTGGAGTAGTTCCTTGAGGAACTTTTTTTACTGCGCCATCGGGCAATGTAATCTCTATCATTTGTTATCCTTGTTTTGGATGGTGCGCAAAGATACTATCTTGATATGATGCTTACAATAGCGTATACAAAGGAATGGTAGAAAGCTTGCTTTCAGTTGCTTACCAATGTCGATTTCCAAACAGTTCATGAAATGGCAGAGTGTAGATTGATTTTTGGATTGTAAACATCTAGTTATCAACACCTTGTATTTTTTTTGATTTTTTTTTGAAAATTGTTTGGTGGGATAAAATAAACCTCTCTATATTTGCACCCGCTTAGCTGATAAGGCTGGGCGTTTTTAAGGGTTGATATTGGGGTCTTCGGGCCTGTTTTTTTGCCCTTTGGTTTAGAAGTTCATTTGACATAT
>NZ_JBODQE010000008.1:0-130925 GCF_050617915.1 Flagellimonas flava | reverse complement strand
GTTAAAAAACACGTGCAAACCACTAAAAGATACCGAGCCAAGCTCGGCATTAGTTCGACCAATTGATTTGAATTCACCATGTTTTTCAAATCAAGGTTAAAAAACACGTGCAAACCACTAAAAGATACCGAGCCAAGCTCGGCATTAGTTCGACCAATTGATTTGAATTCACTACGTTTTTCAAATCAAGGTCTCACTAAATTTGGAAATAAAGGAAAAACGGTTGTATATTTGCCGTCCACATCGCGGGATAGAGCAGTAGGTAGCTCGTCGGGCTCATAACCCGAAGGTCACAGGTTCGAGTCCTGTTCCCGCTACTTCATAATCCATTGAAAACCAGATTTTTAAATCTAAATTCAATGGATTATTTTTTTGGTATATTGCAAAGCGTACACGCGACCGCACAAAAAATGGGCATCAGCAAGAAGTATACCGAGCCTAAACTCTACCACGGGGGAAAGTCCTTCGACCTCTCAAAACGATGGTACATCTATTACTCCTACCAGCACCCCGAGCTTAAGGACCGGCACGGAAACCCACGTATGGTCCGACAGCCGAACATCACCATGAAGTTCAACCGCAGGTACAAGGACAAAAAGGAACGCCTGATGCATTTCGAACTCGTCCGGGAGGCGCTCCACGATGCCCTTAAAAACGGCTATTCCCCATATAACTCCAACTTCAGGGCCGAGAACAAATATTCTGTGGAGGCGGCACTGGATTTTGCCTATGGGCTCAAGAAAACTTCCCTGAGCAACTCCTCCGATAGGGACTACCGCAGTCGGCTGGGCCAGTTTAAAAGGTACCTCAAAAAAAAGGGTTCCCTGCATAGGAACATACTGGAACTGGACAAGAAACTGGTGAACGCTTACCTGAATGGGATACTCAAGGCCAGCAGTGCCAGGAACCGCAACAATACCAGGGTGGTCCTCAGTGCCCTGTTCGCAGAGCTGGAAGCCAACGATATTATCCCAAGGAACTTTGTGGCCAGTATCAAGGTCCTGAAATCGAACCCAAAGCGCAACAAGACCTATTCCTTGGAGATCGTTGACGGTATGTTCCGCTTCATGGAAGAGCACGACCCGATCCTTTTGCTCTTTATCAAGTTCATATCCTATAATTTCCTGCGCCCCATAGAAGTTTGCCGTCTCAGGTTAGGGGACATCAACGTAAAGCAAAAGCTACTCCATGTAAGGGCAAAGAACAAATTGGTCAAGACCAAGATTATCCCAAATATCGTCATCAACGAAATCCAGGAACTGGATTTTTCCAGTTCCGACCATTTTTTGTTCACCCCCAAGGGCACCGGACCGTGGGAATCATCGGAAGAAAGCAGAAGGGACTATTTCACCAAAAGGTTCAAGGACCTGAAGGCCAAGTACAATGAATTTTTGAAAGCACATGGAAAATCGTTCCAGCTGGGCACGGACTATACCCTGTATTCCTTTAGGCATACCTTTATCACCAAACTTTACCGACAGCTGCGCAAAGAATATTCCCAGACAGAAACCAGGGACAAATTAATGTTGATTACTGGCCATTCCACGCTAAAGGCCCTCATCGCATATCTCAGGGATATCGATGCGGAGCTCCCGGAGGATTATAGCGGGTACCTTTCTTAAAACAAAATTCATTGGAAATACTAGAAATGTACCTATTGATTGGGTATGGCATATGAATTCATACTTTTTTTGGATTGACTCTTTTAAACCGCGGATTTGTTTCTTTTTCATTGTACCAAGACTTGCAGAAGTCAAGTACTTAGACACCATGACATACGCTGTTTAGTTTAAATCACAGATTACCTTTTTTTTCAACCACCCATCTACAGTAATAAATGGCCCTTGAAAGGCCGAATAACGATATCGACCATGAAATTTGGATTTGCAAGGATATCCACAAAGGAGCAAAATCTGGTAACCCACATCGATTTCTAAACAAAAGTAGATGTGAAGAGATCTACTCGGACGTTACCAGTGTCGCAAGGAACAATTAAAAAGGCCTTGACGAACTGATTAAATATATGAATCAAGGAGACACCGTTATTGCTTCCAAAAAAATGATAGAGTTTTCCGTTCCTTGAAAAAAAAAATCGAACTCATAGATAAGTTCAATGGTGGCCGGTGTTTACTTCAAAAGCTTGAGCAAACCAAAATTTGATACAAAGTCTGCAAATGGAAAATTTCCTTTCGTAGATTTTTGCTGCAATTGTCGAGTTTGAATGCAACCTAATCAGTGAACGCAAAATAATAGGGCTTGAAAATAAAAGAGCGAGAAGCAAACTATTATGTAAAAAAAAAAGGAACCCAATCATAAATATCATTACGCAAGTCGCTTTCTTCAGGGTGGAAAAAGTCCTTCAATTTTTGGTTTCTGGGGACAGTGGAAATTTTGCCGATAGCAAAAAGACAGAGGTGCTTTAAAAGATAAATTCTTTTAAAGCACCTCTGTTTAACCCATTGATCGAAATACCAATCAGATACTCAACCCTTGCGGGTTTGAACCAGCATAATAGCAATCTCACTATTCTTTTGGTTCAGTTTTATTGAACATATATCGGGCAATCTTCCATGCTCCACCTATTTTTTCAAACACAAAAAGTTCTCTATTGGTTTCGGGCACCTCAACTCCATTTGCATGGATTTTAACGGTTCCTCTTGAACTGGTGACAGCAAAGGCCATGTTTCCCTCCACTTGGATTTCTTCAATGAAGAATTCAATATTTAGTTGGATTTGCGAGAAGACGAATTCGTAGGATTTCAAAATGCCTTCCGAACCTATTCCCGAAGGCGCCTCTGTGGGCATAAAAACACCGTCCTTTGTGTAGAGCGATTGGGCCAAATTGGCATCCGAAGTGTTCAATGACTTCTCATATTTGCTCAATAAATTTTCAATTTTTTGCTTTTCCTCTTTTTGCATGATTTCAGTTTTTTGTTTAGACAATTGATTTGATTCTTGATTTTGTTTTTGACCACACGACATTACTATAAGTAAGGTCAAAGCGGGTACTACTAAACGTTTCATGATTTTCAATTTTGTTCTAAACAAAGTTCAGGGAACCACATTGAGCTAGCCTATAAGGCAGTTTAAGAAATAACCTTAAGGTATTTTAAGATTTTGCGAGTTTCTTTCGAATGGTACTTAGGAATTCAGGTGTCATACCAAGGTAAGAGGCAATCTGAACATTAGAAATTCGATGGAAAAAATACGGGTATCGTTCTACAAAATCAAGATATCGTTCTTCTGCAGTAGAACTAATATTGTGTAGAATTCTTCTTTGGGCGCTCACAAGAGCATTCTCTGTCAATACCCTGAAAATTCGGTTGAATTTTGGGAATTCAACAAAAAGTCTAAGTTGCTCTTCTTTGGCTATTTGCAGAATTGTTGAATGCTCCAATGCCTCAATATAAAGTCGGGATGGCTCTTCACTATGAAAGCTTCCAATGTCACCGATCCACCAATTTTCTATGGCAAACTGAAGATTATGTTCCTTTCCATTTTCGTCAACCATAAACATTCGGAAACAGCCTTCAATTACGAAGGTATTAACCGCGCTTACGCCTCCTTCTTGAAGGATAAATTGTCTTCTCTTAACTTTTCTTAATTTGAAAAACCTATCAACGGCGGCCATTTCTTCTTCATCCAACGGAAGAAGTTTGTGGAAGTACTCTATAAGTAGTTTTGTATTCATTGCAATTTGCTTCACAATTACATATGACTGATAATCAAATATCTTGCAGGAGAATAAAATTAACCAATTAATCAACTTGATTTATCGTAAGTGGAAGTGCCTCAAAGAGGTAATTGAAGGTAACCCTCTTGGAAAATACATAAATTTCCGGAAATTGTTCCATTTACAGCCCCGGAACATTGCCATCAACGACGCCTAAATGTGGCGCAGTGGTCTCTGAGCTTATTTAATTGAGATAAGCGGGACGTTATGCAAATTTTTTGCTAGAGTGCTAAACAAGACAATGTACCATATCGAATTTTGTACATCGTCCATGATTATGACTATGTTCCTAACGCTTGATTTAAGCCACTGAATAGAATATGTCTACTCCAAAAGTTAATGGAAAAGGAGGTATTATTCTAATTAGTACAGGGGCTGGTATGTTAGCGCACATTGCTTCATATGCATGATGAAGCCTTTATGGTACGAACAATAAAACCAAAGAGGTTACCATCATGAACCAACCGATATAGCTGGATATTTCTGGAAATTTTGAATTTTTTGAATAAATGACGAGTCCCGCGGCAGGTATCATACAAATCGTAATCTCAGAGTAATTTATCAAGTTAGTACTACCAGCCTTCCGCAAATTCTATCTTGCCTCTGTTGGTATTAGGAGTATTAATAACCAAACTCCAATAGGGAAAATGCCGAAGAGGATTACGATATACTTGGCAATGATTGTCATAATTTCCACAGTCCTTTTGGGGTCCAATTTTAATAATCTACAAAGCCCATCGATGGTGATGGGCAAAAGGAGTCCCCCATCGCACATACTTTTGCGTGCCCGAAGGGATATTGCCATCGACCATTGGATATCCGGTTTATATTACACAACTCTGCAACAATGAATAAAATAGTACTTGTAAATTTATAATAGATTGTGAGATGGCATGCTCTTTAGGACGTAATTTTATTATGTCGTTTTATCGGAATTCATCCCCGAAGATGAATCCAAACAACCATAAAAGAAGGAAAGCTATTGCGAAACGCATTAAAGAGCTACGTATAAATTCTGGTCATGGCAGTTATGAGACCTTTACCACCGACAATGGCCTATCTCGTAAAACTATTGGCGCATAGAAAAGGCGGTAGTTTCAATATCACCACCTAAGTACTAAGCGAATCAATCTCTTTTGATTGAATTCTTTTCAAAAGATATATCAGAAATAAGCATCGCTTTTGGCTCCATAATCCACACCAAAAAGTGTCGGTTTATTGAAATTGGAAAGGCTTATCAGTTTAGCCCAACTCTTTTTCATAAACATAAAACACGTTTTCATGTTATTTTGCCATTTATAACTGTTTTTCATGAAAAGTAACCGACTTTCATGCTATATTTGTAATTATATTTCATGAAACGTAATTATGAGTAATCCATTTTCACGAAAAAAAATCAATTTTCACGATAGGGTCTTACCAGAGGAAGGAATTTTGATCGGGTATGGTTGGCTGCTACAAATTATCGAGGATACAAGAAATAGACGATTGCCGCTACCAGAGCGACTTGCGATTATAACAGAAAAACAACAGCGGTACAATACGCCGCAATGGCAGGTATTTGCAAAACGGTATATGCCCGAGGATAGTGCCATTGGCCATCTCACTTTTGCGCTAAAGTACGAAGGTCTTGATTTGCTCATTTTAAAAGAGTTTTTTTTAGCAGTCGGTGAT
The DNA here is from genome assembly GCF_050617915.1 of Flagellimonas flava. Classification (GTDB taxonomy): domain Bacteria; phylum Bacteroidota; class Bacteroidia; order Flavobacteriales; family Flavobacteriaceae; genus Flagellimonas; species Flagellimonas flava_A. Next base: position 125,518 of record NZ_JBODQE010000008.1, on the reverse strand, counting down.
ACCCCTGTAATGAGCATGATGCAGAACGAGCCTACTGGCCAATATTCCAGAAGGATTTGGTTCCTATATGAATGGCTTTTCGATAAAACGTTAGACATTCCCGATTTAAAAACCGGGAATTATGTTGAAGTTGTAAACCCCAAGCATCAATATGTGGGTCCTGTTGAAAATAGTACGAGGCATCGGGTAAAGAATAACTTGCCCGGTACCAGGGAATTTTGTCCCATGATACGTAAGACCAAAAAACTGGAGGCTTTCACGTTAACAAAATTTCCTGAAATCATGGAAAAAGGGTTAAAAGGAAGAAACAAGGATTTGATTCGCAGAACGGCCGCATTTCTTTTGTTGAAAGATTCGAAGGCATCCTTTGCCATCGAGGGGGAATATCCTCCAAACATGAGAGCCAGAAATTGGGGCAAGGCTATTGGGCAAGCAGGTAAAAAACCGTTGACCATTGACGAGGTACAGCGTCTTCAGGATATTGTAATCGGCACCAAAAAATTGAAGCACATGGGCATCCGCAAAGGTGAAGGGTTTATTGGTGAACATGACCGTGAGAGCTTACTTCCGATGCCTGACCATATTTCAGCCAAGGCAGAAGACCTTAAATCACTGCTAGGTGGGTTGATTGAAACCAACAACCTATTGCAAAGCAGTGGCTATAACCCAGTTTTGGCGGCAGCCAGTGTCGCTTTTGGTTTTGTGTTCATCCACCCTCTTTCCGACGGAAATGGCAGGATACATCGATATATCATACATCACATTTTGGTCCGCATGGGCTACACCCAGAGAGATATGATTTTTCCGATTTCGGCAGCTATACTGAATCGAATCGGAGAGTACCAAAATATTCTGGAGCACTTCTCATCACCAAGACTTGATCTAATCGAATGGAAGCCAACCCCTGACCACAACGTTGAAATCTTGAACGACACCATTGACCTCTATCGCTATTTTGATGCCACATCGCAGACAGAGTTTCTTTATACATGTGTCGAAGAGACCATTGAGAAGATAATACCCGAAGAGTTGGATTTTCTGGAAAAATATGACCAAATGACCCATCAAATCAACGCGTTGGTTAATTTGCCCAACAACAAAGTGGACCTGTTGATCAAGCTTCTCAACCAAAACAGCGGAAAACTGTCAAAAAACAAAAAGACGAAAGAATTTGATCAATTGTCCCTAGAGGAAATTGAAAGCATTGAAAAATTCTATGCTTCAGTCTTTTAATAAGGGGGTTCATAATTTTTTTGTGATGAGAAACATTGAGAATTATCAGTAATTCTTTTTTATTCATTTCTGCTTCACATAATGACAAAAAGCAGTCTTTTTGTGACTTTTTATTTGAGTTTAGTTGCCAGTAATTATCAACTAGCTAATTTCTTTGCTATTGACCTGATATTTTTTTCTTCCAGAGCCATTCTCACTTTTTTGGTTCCTGCTTAAAACACCTCACCAACATTTTATAAAGTTCGGGATGTTTTCTTTTGAGCAAATCAGGTCGCTCAAAAAAATACTCGGCGGCCACGGCGAAAAATTCCGCTTCATTCGTTCCGCCATAGTTTCTTATATCGGATTTATTGGCATTGATGGCTTCCATTTCCTTGTGGATCAGTTTTAACCATGGAATTGTGTATTGGTGCTCCATCAGCCGTTCTGGGATTCCATCCGTGAAATCATCGAGTTTATCAATGAGATGTACAAATTCGTGAATGCCCGTATTATTTTTATCGCTTTGGTTCTTAAAGCCATGATATAATGCTTTCTTGGATAATATCATTTGCTTTTCAAAACGTCCGTTTCCAACGATTCCGCCAATAATACGTGACTTATCTTTACTGCTAAATTGCAAATCCTCATTGAAATTGTCTGGATATAACAGTATTCCACTTAAATTGGTATAGTGCCATCCTGGAAAGCCAAAAACGGGTATCACAGCACTTGCGGCAATCAAAATCTTGTCGAGCTCTTGCAATTCCAATTGTACGCCATCAATATAGACTTCACTTAAAAATTGCATCATTCGCTGTTGAAATAACACTTGCCTTTGCTTTGAAAGATTTCGATAGTATAGCACGTTATCCAACAACAGTCCGTGCCAATGCTCTGGAAAAGGCTGCACCTTTAGCCGTTGTGCTTTTTTGTAAAAGTGAACAATCAAAAGAAGAATGACACCTAAGGGGATAACGTAAGCCATATCAAATTGAGGGTATTACGCTACTGACTCTGCCTTAAACCCAACTTTTTGTAAGGTAGCTTTCACCGCTTCTTCCGAAGCACCATCACTTTTAATGGTCAAGATCTTATCAGGATTAGTGGTGTCCACTTCCCAATCCTCTACCCCTTCTTGTTGGTTTAAAAATGGGGTTACTTTAGTGACACAACCACCGCAATTGATATTCGTTTTGAATTTTAATGTTTTCATAGTTTCTGAATTTATAATTGTTATAGTTTTATTTGTTTTAACCGTAGGCTATTGGCGACAACCGAAACGCTACTGAAAGCCATTGCAGCCCCTGCTATCATTGGGTCCAACAGAAAGCCATTGATCGGATATAGCACGCCTGCCGCTATCGGGATGCCTATAATATTATAGATAAATGCCCAAAACAGATTTTGACGGATGCCCAAAACAGTTCTATTTGACAATTGTAACGCTTTGGGGATAGATTGTAAATCTGAGGTTATCAAGGTCATTTTGGCAACGTCCATCGCAATATCAGACCCTTTGCCCATAGCGATACTTACATCGGCTTGCGCCAAGGAGTGGGAATCGTTGATACCGTCGCCCACCATAGCCACTATTTTTCCACCTGCCTGTAATTTTTCTACAAAAGCAGCTTTATCCAAGGGCAATACTTCCCCTTGGTAGTTGGTTATCCCTACTTGTTGGGCTACCGCTGAAGCAGTTTTGTTGTTGTCCCCCGTGAGCATATAGACCTCCATTCCCTTATCCTGTAGTGTGGCAATCGCTTTTTTGGAAGTTTGCTTGATCTTATCCGCGATAGCAAGGATTGCCAACACGTGCGTATCATCGCCGAAGAATATGACCGTTTTTGCCTCGTCTTCGAGCTTTTCGGATGCTTCTTTTAATGCAGCATCGATTTGAATGTCATTCTTAACCATTAATTTATGGTTACCTACAAAATACTGCGTCCCATTTTCTAATTCGGCTCTAACGCCCATTCCCGTGATACTTTCAAAGGAAGTGATTTCGGTAGTTTGAACCCCTTGTTCCTTAAAATGGTTGACCATGGCCTCGGCCAGCGGATGTTCAGACCGTGATTCTATTGCCAAAAGAATCTGTGCGCATTTCCTTGTGTCCTCATTATTCTCAGCCCAATGAATATCCGTCACTAGGGGTTTACCTTCAGTAATCGTACCCGTTTTGTCAAGGATTACCACATTGACTTTATGGCCAAGCTCCAGACTTTCAGCATCTTTAATGAGAATATTGTTTTCCGCACCTTTTCCTATTCCTACCATGATTGCAGTTGGTGTCGCCAATCCCAAAGCACAGGGGCAGGCAATGACCAATACCGCTACGGAAGTCAATAAAGCTTGCGAGAAAGCATTATCGCCACCGACGAACATCCAAATGATAAACGTGATAATCGATATGGCCAATACGATGGGAACAAATATTCCCGCTATCTTATCGACCAACTTTTGCACGGGTGCTTTACTACCCTGCGCTTCCTGCACCATTTTAATGATTTGCGATAATAAGGTTTCCCCGCCTACTTTTTCTGCCTTGAATTGAAAACTTCCTTTTTGATTGACGGTACCAGCAAACACCTTCTCTTCTTTGGATTTTTGTACTGGAACAGGTTCCCCAGTAATCATACTTTCATCTACATAAGAGCTCCCTTTTGAAACTTCACCATCAACAGGAATTTTCTCACCAGGTCGCACCAAAATGGTTTGTCCAACCTGAACTTCAGAAATAGGAATTTCCTTTTCTTCTCCACCTTCAATAATCTTTAACGTTTTGGGCTGTAATCCCATCAATTTTTTAATGGCCGAAGAAGTGTTCGATTTTGCCTTTTCTTCCAATAATTTTCCAAGGGAAATAAAGGTAATGATAACGGTTGCGGCTTCGTAATAGACGTGGGGTTCAATACCACGGCTCAGTAAAAATTCGGGAAAAAGGGTATTGAAAACACTGAAAAGAAAGGCAATTCCTGTACTCAATGCCACCAACGTGTCCATATTGGCTTTTCCGTATTTGGCCTGTTTGAGGGCATTGATAAAAAAACTACGCCCAAACCAAAATAAAACAGGAACGGTTAATACCAACGAAATCCATTTGCCAGGTTCCCATTCCATAAAGAACATCCCGAGAACGAAAATCGGCAGCGTTAAAATAGCCGACCAGATGGTACGTTTCTTTATATCCCTGTAATGTTGCTGCTGAAGTTCCTGTTGGGCTTCGGCGGGGTCTTGGGCATCAATAATGATGTCATAACCCACTTCGCGTAAAGCGTTTTGAAGTTTTTCTTCAGGAATGTTTTCATCATAATCCACCAATACGGAATTGCTGGCAAAATTTACAGTGGCCTTATTGACGCCATCAGTATGGGAAAGAATCGACTCCACACTACTGGCACAGGCGGCACAGGTCATACCCGTTACTGGAAAGGATTTTTTTGTTCCTGTTTTTTGTTCTTTGTTCTTGTTGTCGAGTATATTGGTCGTTTCCATTCTAAATTCCATTTTCTGATAGACAAATTTCAGAATTGAACACGACAAAGCTGTTACGTTATTCGCTGAAAGAGTTGTAGAATTTCCTGAAAAAACAACCTGCTGTCCCTCATCATGTACTTCTTCTCAACCGGCGATTGATTTATTGAATTCGGCAATAACTTTTAAATCAGGTTCGACCTTATCCTTTTTTGAAGTATTATCCATGACAAGTTAAGAATATCTCGACGTAAGTTGACCGGTATTTTGAACTTGGATACAAGCGAAATCTTAGGTGCAATGAACTGCCCTTCATTTAGTAAGATTCTCTGTTTCCTCGGTCAGCGGTCCTTCAAACTTGGGAATGGACCGTTTTCTAGCGGTTAGGACCAATTGGTTTCACACAATTAAGAACACCTACTGCAGATCTTACTCCTTTACAAGGGAATCTATTAGTGTACGTCATCCAAAGAATTTCTGTTTTGAATGGCACTGTTCTTAAATTTCGTTGGTGTCATCCCAGTGATTTTTTTGAACTGGTTGCTTAAATAGGCAACACTACTGTAATCCAATTGATAAGCAATTTCCTTTAAGCTCAGTTCATCATAAATCAGTAATTCCTTGACCCTTTCTATTTTTTGATTTATGATGTATTGTTCAAAAGTGATGCTCTCTACAGAAGAAAACAGCGAGCTTAAATACTTGTGATCTAGATTCAATTCTTCTGCTATATATTCGGGCCACTTCACACCATCGAGTGATTTGGAATGATGAACCTTATCTATAACCAGATTTTTCATCTGTTCAATGAGCTGTCCCTTACGGTCATTGATGATTGTAAATCCGATTTTTTCAAGCCTATTTTTCAATTCTTCCTTAATTTCACCCATAAGTTCATCTTTTAGCGTTATTTCACCCAAGGTGACATTGGTATACGGAATTACCATTTTATCCAAAATTTCTTCAATGGCCATGATACATCGAGGGCAGACCATATTTTTTATGTATAAAATCGACTTCATAATATTTAAAAACTAAAATCCGTACTTAGCTCTGAATTCCCACATGGCCTTAAAGAAAATGGCGATTACCGCTATAATAAAAAACAAGACCAAGGCCAAAATACCGTATATTTTTATCCTCTTGTCCTTTCTTTCCTTCTCGGGGTTTGGTTTGACTTTTTTTAAATCCCTCTCCTCCTTTCTTCTGTTTCTTCTACTATCGCTCATTATTCAACTATTTATCATACAAATTGTAATCAGGGCCATCTTCCATGATTCCCAAGCGCAACGCTCCGTGTCATCTCAGGTGAATCAAAAATTTTACTTCCCGAAAAGGGCAAGTAGAATATGCGTGATCGTTAAGTATATTCCAAATAGTATAAAGATTGAAACAAAAAGATAGAGGCCCTCCTTTTGCCAGGAAACCCTTTCTGAGGACACTGGTTTCTTTTTCTTTTCATTTTCTTGACACTTATCTTCCATAACAAATCACTCTTCCCATACCGCTTTGAATCCTTCACATTAAGCTTCAAATCACTTTTTTGGTCTTTTTCAACCTTCTAACAGTTGGTGAACTCACGAACCATAATAAGAATCCGCTCAGAACCGTAATCAATCCAAGCAATGAAAATGCCCTTAGCAGAGTGGTGTTGAAATCATCACGTGTTTGATAGTCCATTGTATGGGTCATCCATAAAAAGTCGAACCATCTCCAGTTTCGGTGTCGGACCGTTTGGAATGCACCATTTTTCACCGCCACGTAGGCTTTAAGGTTCTGAGGAGTGTCGTAAGTAATTTCGTAAGCAGGCAGGAGCCTACCACGGTATTCATGTTGGTCTCCCACCGTATTGACTATTTGAATCCCAGCCACTTGAAGTTCTGGAAGCATATACCTTTCTGCAACCTGTAAAGCTTCTTGCTGCGTAACTTTAGTTTTCAACTCACCTGTTTTCGCGTCGTAGAGCTTGGATTTGTTGATCCAGTAATACGGCTTCCCGGCAATTTCAAGCAACTCCAATGATTCTATTGGATCCTGTAGTTGGAGACTTTGTGTGCCCAACAGGTTGCTAAATCCGGTTTGGTTTACTTTCTCCTTTTTGAAATGGTCACCATGTATCTCGTCAATGTCCGTCCAGCTAAAATACATGCCACTTATGGTCCACATCAGAAACTGGATTCCTAAGAAAATTCCAAGATACCGATGTACTTTTCTTATTTTCTGGGCTGAGTGCCTATTTACCATATTAGTTATTTACCTTAAAATTGAATTCTATAGATACTCTCTCCCAACTCAATGAAATTGCACCTTCTTTATCATTAACCTTGTTGATTTGATATTCTAGATGTTCGGTCAATTCATCCGAAATCAAGGGTTTTACCTTAAAACGAAGAACATCCTCCTTTTCATCGTACTCGTCTTTTCCGTGTTGGTTCCAATTGGAATTGAAAATGATGGTCCATTCTTCTTTTGATGGAATCGTAAAAAAACCATATTTCCCAGCCGGAAGTATTTTATTATCGATTAGTAAATCTTTATTTGTTTCTATCCAAGTAGCCATATGTGCTCCTGCTTGCCAGACTTGGTCATAAGCCAATAGACCACCAAATATGATTCTATCCCTGACCCCTGGAGATGAATAGTCCATGTGTATGTGGGCATCACCTATCATTGCCATTGTCGAAGTAAGTGGGCTTAATACTTTTTTTGGAGGTTCGGTCGTTATTGCTCCTTTCGATTGATCTGGCAATGACTTGGTTTTCTGCTCTTTACAATTTGTAGAAAGAAGGACAAACAATACGATGCCTAAATAAATATATCGACTCATTTACGGTTACCTTTTATCTCTTGAAGATGAGTGGGTTTTAATTATTTTCCATTGGTCGTCAGTTTTTTTCAATATTGAGGTGGCCACCCCTTTTCTGTTAATAATGCGGGGTGATGTGCCTTTTTCAGCTTGAAGTTCTATGGTATAGGTGTACGTTTCCGTAGTAAATGCATAGGGAAGACCTACCTCGACTTGAATGATATAATCGGAGAACTCAAATCGATTGAAGTGTGAAAGTTCAGGCCCTAGGTGATGTTCGATATAATTCGCATAGGTACCTTCAATGCCTCCCTGCTCAAACACCTTTGAATCTGCGGAGAACAGTTCAAAAGTGCCTTCGGTGGTTTTGTTTTGTAAGGCTTCCTTGTATTTCTTCATGATTGCGACCACAGCCTCTTCTTCTGAGGATATCGAAGGTTCTTGGCCGTTGACCGCTGTTAATGCCAGTACGGCCAGCAATGGTAAGAAAATGATTTTGATTCTTTTCATTTTTATCGTTTTAAGGTTATTCATTATTTTTCTTATGTTTTGTAAATTATCAGTACTTCTAAACCCTACCAAAACTTGGCTTTTTCCCCTGATAATAGCAGTAGCTTCCAATTTTTGTGTTTACGTGGCCCACTTCTGCCACGTTTTCAAACCCAGCAGCCACCATAAAATCCGGTATAAGTCCTTTTACGTTGTCGGCCGTGGTCGCAAAACCGTCAAGAATTTGGACCGAATAGAACATGCCTCTCATCAACCTGGATTTAGGTTTTCCCCAATCCCCAATGAGCAGTGCCCCATCGGGTTTGAGCACCCTGCAAATTTCATTTAGACAGGAAATCTTAGCCTCTTTGTCCAGTTGGTGGAACACCAACGAACTGAACACCTTATCATAGGTACTATCAGGATACGGAAAAACGCCGCCCCCGTAAAGGTCCAGCTGGATTTCAATATCATTTTTTGTGAACTTCTCTTCAGCAATATTCTTGACCTTGGGGTCAATATCCAAACCAATATAGTTGGCATTTCCATTTTTAGTATTGGCCAAAATGAGATTCTGCCCGGTACCGAAACCAAATTCAAGGATTTCCTCACCGTCCAAGGGATCTAGAAAATCCATCAATTTATTTCTGAATTTCCTCTCAGGCATGGTGACCCTAATGGCCAAGTCATAGAACCCGGTCAACCGGTCGAGGCCCAAAGCGGGAATAAATTCTTTTTTATCGTCCGTCATCCTACCTAATTTGACATCAATATGCCGGCATTTGGGTTTCAGTTGCCGCCTAATTGCTGGATTAGTGCCCAAAGGACTAAAAATCCTATTATGGCATAGAGGAAATAGTCCAATAGCCTTTTTAGCCCGTATCTATTTTTTTTACTGTTATCACCTGACCTACAACAATCTTTCATAATGCTTAAATTTAATTGTGCCTGTCAAGGGAAGGGATTGCATACACCAACCATCAATTAGAATTCTCCCCTCCCATAACAGGACTTTGACTTTATAATTTTGCCTAGGTTTCCATCAACATTGTCAACTAACTGATCAACCATTTATAATTACAATGCGACAGCTACTTAGTATTTTTTCATCTTTTTTACCACGGTTGAAAATATCAGCCACGGCAATAGCGCAAACTGTATCACAGGAGAAACCCCTACTTTAACAAAGGGCAGGAGTGGCATATTTGCCGCGTAGGCCCAATACCCCCCGCCCGTAAACCATATTTCCGCCAAAATTGCACCTGTTGTTCCAACTACAATCAACAAAATCAAGCGCCGTGAGTTCAGTTCCCATATCCAATAGATATTCTTGTACAGAATTGCAAAGCCAAAGAAAATCAATAGTACCATAAGCACATCCGCTACCGTGGCCAAGGCGCAGAATGAAATGTGTTTCAAGTCATACTGAAAGTCTTCATACAGAAATCCATGGGAAACTTCCCACAATAGATTAAATACAAGGGCAATACATATTATTTTGGCAACACACCTTTTGTATTTACTCTTATCGGTTACTTTCCTTAGAAAATACCCATAGGCCAACACCACCAAAATGAGAACAACGGATGGGATTGTAAAAATTTCCATGTTCAATGCTCTCATCTTCTGCTAATTACCTCCATACTTGATTGATGATATTGATGCAATCATACTTTATTCCCGTTTATGACCAATTCAGTCGGACCTGGAAAGGGAAAGGGACATGCAACTAACCAACCAATCTATAGTTTCCTTTCCCCTAACAGGTTCCTTATTCAACAATCTCCATTCTATTGCCGCAACCGAGCATTTTTTAACCATAATACGGGTTACGGATGTCCTTCATGGAGGATAGCCAATAGGCACCCCCGCCCATGGCCATTGGGCAAAAATCCTTATAAAGTTTACCGGACTTTATTTTTCCCCTTATAAGGACTTCCATTTTATTGCTCAGTTTTGCAAAGGCCTTTCGTCGTGCCTTCAGATTATCCGAAGCCGCAAGCGTTCGGGAAGCCAGCAATGCGGCACTTCCACCATCAACCCCATCAAGCGCTTGGCTCAACATTTCTACTCTTTTTTGGGCCTTACCCGGATTGAACCGACCAAAACAATTTTAGCTTGTTCATAATGTATATATGCATTGCCAAATTATCATTGGTGAACTCAATTTGGATTTGCTTCATTTCCAAAATATCCAACTACAGGCTGTCCCTTAATTTTGATACCCAGTCCAATACCGTTTTCTTTTCGATATCCGAAAGTTTTGCGTCCCTATGGACGAGAGTATAAGAAGAAAGGGGCATTTCATCTCCCTCGATTTGACTTATTATGGATTTTAGCTTGCTTTTTTTTCTGCGAGATGAATACTCGCCCCATTCGTTGAAATTCAATTCCTCCTTGCCATGTTCTATATGGCCCTCCAAAAACCAAGCAACGGGCTGTACTTTATTGTACCAAGGATAGCGGGTATTGTTACTGTGACAGTCATAACAGGAAGTCCGTACAATTGCCCCTACATCATAAGGTACATTGTTGACCAACATAAAATCAACGGTGGGGATGGTATCACTTTGGTTGCGAGATGTGGGGAAAAACTGTATCCCCACAAACGCTACCAAAAGCACAATTGCTATGGTTTTAAGCCCTTTCATTTATTGAATTTGCTTCTGTACCTCCCCACAGGTCATCATCTTGCTTCCGTAATAAGGATTCTTGATCTCTTTGGAAGTGCTCAACCATAGTGCGCCTTTGTTTTTGTTGTACATTGGGCAATAGGCTTGATAAAGGGTTCGATCAGAACCTGTGATGCCCAGAAGGTCAATGATATCTTTGCTCAATACGTCAAAATGTTCCCGCTGGTGCCCAATCTCACTTTTCGCAATATGCTCGGCGTGCTCGGTGGCGTCTTCAATGATATCGTTCAACTCTGCCTGTTGATTACTTGTAAATTTGCTAGAACTAAAGCTTTTTAGGCTGCTCTCGAGTTTTCCCCCTGCCATCGCCGCATCGTCTTGATCGTCGGACACCAGGGCATTCTTTAGTGCAAGGTAGTCAGTTACTATATCAGACGATAGCATTGACATTTCGTTATGACGCATTTCACCATGATCCATTTGGGAGTGGTCTTCCATGGTCCCGTCCATGTGGCCGCCCTCTTCCATTTGTTCGGTATGGTGCCCTTCTTGGCCTTCCTTCTCTTTTTTCTTGTCCTTACAAGATGTGGCTGTTAGGGCTATCATCACTATGGCCAAAATTCCAGTTTTTACGTTTGCTTTTTTCATTATGATTTGATTTATGATTAATATAGATTGTTAAAATGTTCCTCTATTCTTTGTTCATACTATGCCATAAAGGCTAAAATCGGACCAATAGACCGCCACCCCAGCCATATCGATTGTTATAATTCCCTTGTAAGGAAAAGTTGCGGGAAAGGATATATGAAACTCCCACCAACCATTGTGTTTCTCCTTCATAAGACGCGTTGTTTTCCAAGTTGTTGACCCATCCGAAATCGGCCCTGTACTCATATTCACCTTCAAGGAAAATCCTTGGGAAAATTAGGAAGTCCCGATCCAGACGAATTCTTGGGCGTAATTGATGGTCCATGCTCAGATCCACATTGAACCTATAGGGCGTAAAATATTTAACCCCAACTAGTCCAACCGTGTTGAACTCATCAAATGAATCAGGTATTTCGGTCTCGCTGTTAATGCCCGCATATATTCGCACCCAGTCATTGAGATATCTATTGTAGTTCACCTCAACTTCAAGGTTTTGGTTGTAATCGAACTCTGCCCTTAAACCAAATTCGTTGCGAATATTGCTCGAGGTTAAAAAGATCTCATTAAAGTTCGAGCCTGCACGAGTCAATCCCCAAGAATAATAATGATCCGTCTCGTTGATAATTTTTTGCGCAGGAAAACCCTTCATTCTCTCATCTGGTGGGGTATCATAACCAAAAACCCTTGCCATACCTCCCATCATATGGTAAAGAACGTGACAATGAAAAAACCAGTCACCGTACTCTTCGTTGTAAAACTCTATGACCACTTTTTGCATCGGTGGAACGTTTACCGTATGCTTTAATGGGGATCTCTCACCGTTTTTGTTGATTACCCTAAAGAAATGCCCGTGCAGGTGCATCGGATGGTGCATCATCGTAAGGTTGTTCAAAGTGATCCTTGTTACTTCACCACCCTTAATTTTTAATTGATCTGTTTCTGACAAAGGAACACCGTTCATACTCCATACATATCGCTGCATGTTGCCCGTTAGATTCAACAAAATATCGTTTACGGGAACGTCGGATTTAAAGGTTGTATTTTCGCTTGCCTTCAGGTAATCATAGTTGAAGTAGGCCTTCCGGGCACCGAAATCAAAAGAAGAAGTGTCTTTTTGTACCATGGGCATATTATCTTTCATTTTGTCCGACATCTGCCCGTCTTCCATTCCCATCTCCATAGTGTGCTGTTGATGTCTTTCTTCCTTCAAAGCGGTATTGCCCATGTTCATATGGCCTTTGATTTGCCCTTCACCCATCTTCATCCCATACTTTCCCATAAGCACCTCAGGGGTATTCTTTTTTTGATTGCCTACCATTGCGGGGGCACCCATTTTCATATCCATATTGGCCATCTGTTTCATCATCTCTACTTTGTCTGGCCTATCCATTCTTTTTGCTGGATACAGGGTTCCTTGGCCCAACCGTAACGAAGTGCTTCCCGAGCCGTCTTGTGCCGTGGCCGTTACTTCTAAGGTACCATCTGGTACTGTCACTATAACATCATAGGTTTCGGCAATGCCAAATAGGAAACGACTTTTGGATACAGGCTGTACATCAATACCGTCACTGCTCACTATAATCGGGTTACCTCCGCCAAAATCGACCCAATAGTATGACGAAGCGGCGGCGTTGACAAAGCGAAGTCGTACTTTATCACCGGTTTTAAATTCCGGATATTCTGCCACTGTTTTGCCATTGGTCAAAAATGCAGGATAGTAAATATCCGAGATATCGGCACCCTCCATACGGTCTCGCCAAAATTTGAGCTGTGCAGCTAAAGCACCTTCTTTGATGACCCTGCCCAAAGGAACTGCTGTACCCTTTTTTACCTGATACCATTCATTGCCTCTCTTAAGGTTGCGCAATACGTTCATCGGTTTTTCGTTCGTCCAATCTGATAGCACCACAGCCAAGTCTTTATCATATTCCAATGTTTTTTCTTTCGGGTGAATGATAATGGACCCATATACCCCTTTTTGTTCTTGAAGCATGGTATGGGAATGGTACCAATAGGTGCCCGATTGGTTAATGGGAATTCTGTATTGAAAGGTTGTGCCCGGTTCAATGGGTGGTGTTGTTAGATAAGGCACTCCGTCATAAAAATTAGGGAGGATCAACCCATGCCAGTGCACAGAGGTTTCCACATCCATTTTGTTGGTCACATTAATCAGGGCGAGGTCACCTTCCTTAAACCCTAAGACGGGTCCTGGAACACTCCCATTGATGGTCATCGCATTAGCAGTGACCCCACCGAGTGTCATCTTATTTCTTTCAATGGTAAGATTGTATTCCTTTACAGGTCGTCCTTCTTCATTTCTATCGCCCCCATTGGTTCCTACTTGGGCAATGCCCGAGCAGGAAACAAGAAGTGCCAACAATATTGTAATTTTCCTTAACATTTTTTTCGTTTTAAGCTTTCATAAATCATCTTAGCTCTACGATTGTACATATCTTGGCCGGAATGATATTAAAACTGTCTCATTTACTCTATTTGAAAACATACAACAGTGCTGGGGTAGGTCCCTCGCTCGGTGGGACGGTCCAACCATCCTTTGAGTCTGCCCACGGCCAATGATATCATCAACACAAGGATCCCAAGGCCCACCAATATGCGCCCATCATTTTATGTTTTGTGTACTTTTCAAAATCATTTTCAACTCGATTTCATCATCATCTTTCTGCGTACCGCCGAAAGCTGGTATTGGAAAAATTTTCGATTTTCATGAAAACTTTCCTTAATGGCTCATTCGGCCAACTTCTTTGAACTTTTTAAAATTATCCTCTGATTCGAAATAGGCCACTTTACCTTCAACGTCCATAAGCACAATAAATGCCTCGGTTTTATCTACTCTTTGTTTGCTAAAAGGGTCTATACCCATTCTAGCTTCATCATTGTTGTTCAACGTCTTAACGCACATTTGACAACAACCATAGTAGGTCTTTCCATTGACGGGAACAGGCATCTGCAGTTTGCCCATATAGGCATCGTTCACCATACAGACCAGTTCAGTGGGCACTTGTGACCCTACCCGATAATTTTGGGCCATAGTCATCTTGGGCTGTGCCTCCTTGTTCTTGTTTTCGACCGTTGTTGGCCGTGGCACCTCTGTATTCTTTGTTTTTCCGGTCTCGGTTTTACAGCCCATTAGAGCAACGGCGGCAAATGCATAAACAATTACATGCTTTATCATATCTTTGGTTTATTTTAGGACTTATTGATCTATCGTCGATTCTGTCGTGCCACAGGTCAACATTTTGCCTCCCATGTAGGGATTTTGTATCGCCTCTTCCAGGCTGAGCCAATAAGCTCCCTTGTTATTGTCCGCCATCGGGCAGAATTGTTCATAGATCTTTTGGTTGACCCCGAACAGTCTTACACCTTTTGACAAATGGGCCGATAAGTGTTTGAAATGCCCCCGCTGTTCTTCAATATCCGCGGTTTCACTTATTGATTTCGAAGAACTCTTTATTTCCTTTGAGATTGTCATCCAATGATCGTGGGCGCCATGATCTGTCAATAATTTCATATCTACTTTCGCAAGGAAATCCAAGAGTGCCGCGGCCTGCGTTTTGGCCATATTCCCATTATCCTTAACAAGGGCATCCTTGATGCTCAAATAGGTATCAAACACATTTTCCAATTGTCCCTTAAATGTCTCAGAGACCTTTAGACGCCCATCCATTGCCGAATGGTCAGTCTTAGTTTCCATTTTGGAATGGTCCATGGAGGAATCGTCATCCATGGCCCCCTTTGTGCTGTTTCCATCACCCATGTCCATTGCCCCATGATTGTGTCCGGTCATCACGGCTCCGCCCTCGGGATTCATCATGCTCTTTTGCCCTACCAGTTGAGCGGAGGCATCGATTCGAAAGACCCCATTTGTGGCAACTACCTCACCGGCTTCCAATCCCGATTCAACGATATAGTAATCCCCCATGTCCGCACCTAGTTCAATTTCTCGAAACACAAATGATATGGTTCTCTCGTGGGGCACTTTGACATATACCACGGCCCGCTTTCCCGTCCAGAGTACCGAGGATTTTGGTATTATAATGGCGTCCTCAACATCGGACATCTCTGCCGTGATACGACCATTGGCATACATTTCCGGCAACAATTTATTGTTGGGGTTTTTTACTTCCACCCTTACTTTTGCCACTCGGGTACTTGAAGAAACAAAGGGGTCCACATAGGTGACCTTTCCAGCAAAGGTCTTTCCAGGGAGTGCCTGTATCGCGAAAGTCACCTTGTCATCGATATTGATCCAAGGAATATCGGATTCATAGGCTTCGAACATGACCCAAACCGTACTCAAGTTGGCAATTTCAAAAAGCGTCTGTCCTTCCATGATGTAATTCCCCAATTCGACGTTACGTTGCATAACGTAACCCGAATGGTCTGACAAAATATCTATCTGCTCCTGAACTTTTCCAGATTTTTCAATGGCATCAATTTGTGCGTCGGACAGCTTCCAAAGCTTCAGTTTGTTTCTTGAAGCTGCATATAGTTGAGGATACACCTCCTTGGATTTGATGGTTTCAAAGAGTTCTTTTTGTGCGGAGATCAGTTCCGGGGAATAAATGCGCACAATCTTTTGCCCTGCATATACCTTTTCCCCGGTAAAGTTCACATATAAGCGCTCTATCCTACCAGGAATATGGGAAACTTGGGAAAATAAAAGACGTTCGTCAGGTTTTACCCGGCCCAACAAATGGATCTCTTTGGCTGCATCCGACTCTTTAACGACCGTGGTCTGTATGTTTGCCAATTGTATGGCTTCCTCCGTCATCACTATTTCATTGGAAGCGATACTTTCCGAAGCATCCGATTCCTCAAGAGGAATCAGTTCCATGCCACAAATGGGACAATTACCAGGTTTTTCCATTTTAATCTGTGGATGCATGGAGCAAGTCCATAGTTGGGTCTCCGGGTCTTGGACATATTCATGTTCACCATCTTTATGGGAATTCTCCGAACCTCCTCCTGAAAAAAGACTCCCTATAAGTATACCAACAATCAGAATGCCGGCAGCGATGAAATAATTTTTGTATTTCTGAAAGTATTCCATGTCTTGATTTTTTAGCGTTTAATTTCCTAGTAAGTAATATATGAATGCCACTGCGGCATTTTTATCCGTTAATGCCTTTTGATAGGCCAGTTCATATTGCAACAATTGCCTTTCTATTCGCAATACCTCCTCAAAATCCTTGGAATCCGTGGAATACGAGGTAATGAGGATGTCCAGTACCTTCTTGGCAATTTCAGATTGCCTTTTGTTGAGGGCAATCCTTCTATCCCCGTCATCGAAGTCCTTGGAAGTGTTCTCGTATATAGTGTTGAGGCTGTTTTTCTTGTCTTCCTTTCTTTGTATCTCGCCCTCCTGTAAATATTGCGCTTCTTTGATCATGGACCTGTACTTTTTGCGGTACAGGGGAATGGAAATGCCGACCGATGGGAACAAAAAGGCATCTTCTCCGTTATCCGCCGCCGTTGACAAGGGGTTTTCCCCGACAATGGTATAGCTCAATCCCACGTTGAATTTGGGCATCCCCTCTTTTTTCGCTACCACCTCTTGATTTACAAAAGCGTTCAACCTATGTTCAATGGCCTTCAATTGGTGATTGGACGTATATATCTCATCAACGATATCCAATTGGCCTTCTGGCAGCCCTTCTTGCCACAAAACCGCAGGTATTGCTATTGGGGTCTGTACATCTGTATTCAATAAATTATTGAATTTTACCTGTAAAGCGTATTTCGTATCACGGAACAAGGCCAATTGGTTTTCAAGGTCGTTCAGTTCGAGCTCCACTCTGAGCTCATCCACCACAGAGGCATTCCCCGCCTCTATTTTCACCAAGGACAAATTTTTGAAAATTTTTAGGATTTCAATATTCTCCTGGGTGATCTCAATGGCTTTTTCTATAAAATAATAATTATAATAGGCTGTTTTAACCTCAAAGAAGAGATTGGACTTTGAGTTCTCAAATTCCTCAAATTTGGCATTTGCCAACTCCGTGGCTACATCTTCCCTTGCGTTCAACAAACCAAACCATGGAAAACTTTGCGCCAGATTAAAACGCCATTCCTGGGGACCTACCCTAGTCTCCACGGGCTGTATAAAATATCCAAAGGCGACGGTGGGATCGGGCAAGGAACCCACTTGGGGAACCTTTTCCATTGCCGCCATATAGTCATTGAACTTTCCTTTTAGTCCAGGATTTTTTTCAGCTGCAAGCTTTAGGTAGCCTTCGAGTTCAGATTGCCCGAATACGCAAGAACCTAATGCAAAAAAGAATAGCATGAAAACAATGGTGTCCTTTATTGAAATAATCTTTGTTGATCTAAACATCGCTTTCTTTTAATTGTTTCATTAAATTTTTCTCTTTCCACATACTGTATAGTACCGGCACAACGAACATGGTCATTACTTGTAACAACATGCCACCGAAGGTCGGAATGGCCATGGGAATAACTACGTCCGAACCTTTACCGGTAGCGGTAAGAACGGGAATCAGAGCGATAATTGCTGTAGCTGCCGTCATCATTGCTGGACGGACCCTTTTGGAGCCCGCGTGCAGAACGGAAGTCCTTATTTCCTGTATGGTTTTGGGCTTTTCCTTTTCAAAGGTCTGCATGAGGTAGGTCCCCATAATGACTCCATCGTCCGTGGCGATGCCAAATAGTGCTATAAAACCGACCCAGACGGCTACGCTCAGGTTTATCGTGTGCAGTTGGAACAGGTTTCGCATTTCCACACCGGCAATACCGAAGTTCAAGAACCAATCCTGGCCATAGAGCCAAATCATGATAAAACCACCGGCAAAAGCAACGAATATTCCCGTGAATACCATTAGGGCCGGGGTCATTGATTTAAACTGGAAATACAATATCAACAAGATGACGATCAATGAAATCGGCACCACAATCATCAATCGTTTTGAGGCCCTTATCTGATTTTCATAGTTGCCCGTAAAACGATAGGTTACCCCCGCAGGCAGCTGGAACTCACCACTTTCCATTTTTGCTTCGATCAACTCCTGGGCATCCTCTACTACATTCGTCTCGGCATAACCTTCCTTCATATCGAAGATGACATAGCCGGTCAAGAAAGTGTCCTCACTTTTGATGACCTGGGGGCCTCGGACGTATTCTATATCCGCTAATTCTCCCAGTTCTACCTGAACACCTGCGGGGGTAGGAATCAATATTTTCTTGAGGTCATCAGGGTTGTCCCTAAACTCCCGAGCATAGCGAACCCGAACGGGGAACCGCTCCCTACCCTCTACCGTAGTGGATAATTGTCTACCTCCTACTGCCACGGACAGTTGCATTTGCATGTCTTTGATTGTCAAGCCATATCGTGACATCGCCTGTCTGTTCAACTTCATTTCCAAATATGGTTTGCCAACCACCCTATCGGCAAAAACGGTAGGCGGGTTCACACTAGGGACTTCCTTTAGGATATTCTCCAGTTCAAAGCCCACTTTTTCGATAACCTCCAACGTAGGTCCGAATACCTTAATGCCCATAGGTGCTCGCATACCCGTCGAAAGCATGATCAATCTGGTTTGTATGGGCTGGAGTTTTGGTGCCGATGTAAGCCCGGGAAATTTGGAGTGCTTGACGATTTCATTCCAGATATCGTCAGGTCTCTTTATCTTTTCCCGCCATTGCCTGAAATTTTCTCCGTCCTTATCCAGTATGAGCTGCTCAACGCCAATTCTCCTAAATTCATCTTCCCCGTATTTATAGGTGGACCCATCCTTCAGGACAAAGGCATCCTCATCGTTTACCTTAAAGCGCATACGATGGCCATCCTCGTCTAAAATATATTCGGGCAAATAGTTAATGGTGTTCTCGTACATGGAGGTGGGCGCAGGGTCCAAAGCAGAATTAACACGTCCCCATTTGCCCACGGCGGATGCAATTTCCGGTATGGAATTCAAATGTTTGTCAACTGATGCAATGACTTCCATGTTTTCGGTAATGCTCGAGTGCGGCATGGTGGTCGGCATCAACAGGAAAGAACCCTCGTCCAGTGCGGGCATGAACTCTTTGCCCAGCCCGGGGAACGTTTTGTCCAATTTATCCCAGACAACATTGTTTTTAGCAAATTCGGGCATAAACCCAAGAACTTGACCAAACCCCAACCAAATGTTCATCCCAAGGAAGACAACAAAGATGGGAATGAACAAAAACTTCCATTTATTGTTCAAACACCAAATCAAGATTCTCTGATAGAAATGCACGATTGCCATCAAGGCCCCAAGGACCAATCCTACGACCAAGATTACAAACATGAAGTTGATAAATGTCGAGTTTGCCACTCCCAAAGGCATCCATTCGATGGTCAATAGGTACACCAAAACAACAATGGCAATTGCAATGTTGATGTAATTGGCCAGTTTTTCAGAATAGGGCAATCTGATTTTCTCGCCAAAACCGTTCCAATTTGGTACTTGGGTCAATAGATTATTTATCCCAATCGCAATTAGGGCTATTGAAAGAAAGCTGCCATATGCAATAAGGGAAACAAGCCCAAAACCAATTAAAATGGCATTGAAAACCCTACTGGTTCTTTTGGTGTCTATTCTGATCGAAAACATAACTTTTGCCATCGCCGGAATGAACATGATCCCGATGAACAAAGCAGAAACCAAGGCAAAGGTTTTGGTCCATGCGAGGGGCCTGAACAATTTTCCTTCAGCTGCCTGCATGGCAAATACAGGCAAGAAACTCACCACCGTAGTGGCGAGTGCCGTAATCACAGCGGTTGCCACCTCCACAGTGGCCACATATATGAGTTGAACCAGTTTCTTCCCCTTGGCCCCACGGTTTTCAGGCATTTCCAAATGTCTGACTATGTTTTCGGTAAAGACTATCCCGACATCTATCATTACGCCAATGGCAATGGCAATGCCCGATAAAGCCACAATATTGGCGTCCACCTTAAAATATTTCATCAAGATGAATGTCATCAACACTCCGACAGGCAATATACTTGAGATCAATACCGATGCCCTGAGATTAAGTACCAGGACGATTACGACCAAAATGCTTATCAATATTTCATGGGAAAGGGCCAATTCCAAAGTCCCCAAAGTTTCTTGGATAAGCCCTGAACGATCATAAAAGGGAACAATGGTTATCTTTGAAACCGTTCCATCGGCCAGGGTTTTTGATGGGAGACCTGGAGCCACTTCCGCTATTTTGTCCTTAAGGTTGTGGATTACCTCCTGTGGGTTTGCCCCGTACCTGGCAACTACGACCCCACCAACGGCCTCAACACCACTTTTGTCGAGACCGCCCCTTCGTCCGGCTGGGCCAAATTGTATTTTGGCAACGTCCTTGATACGAATGGGAACATTGTCCCTTACGGTGACAACGCTTTCCTCAAGATCCGATAAGTTTTTGATATACCCCAAGCCCCGAACCAGATATTCGGCCCTGTTGAACTCCAAAGTCCTCGCGCCGATATCAAGGTTGCTGTTCTTTACCGCGTTCATGATCATCCCTACATCGACATTATTGGCCTTCATAGCATCGGGATCGATTTCAACCTGATACTCCTTTAAGAATCCACCGATGGAGGCCACCTCTGAGACGCCGCTGGCCGCAGTTAGGTAATAGCGGACGTAAAAATCCTGGATTGTCCTAAGTTCCTGTGGGTCCCATCCACCTGCGGGCTTCCCTGTTTTGGGGTCCCTACCTTCCAAAGTGTACCAGTACACTTGGCCCAGGGCCGTGGCATCAGGCCCTAAGGCAGGGGTTACTTCATTGGGTACTGTACCTGGCGGCAGCGAATTCAGTTTTTCCAATATTCGGGTCCGACTCCAGTAAAAGTCCACATCGTCATCGAAAATGATATAAATACTGGAAAGACCAAAAATGGAATTGCTCCGGATGGTCTTTACTCCTGGAATACCCAATAAGGCGGTGGTAAGCGGATAGGTAACTTGGTCCTCTATGTCCTGAGGTGATTGACCCATCCATTCTGTAAACACAATTTGTTGGTTCTCACCTATATCGGGAATGGCATCAACTGGTACCGGACTTCTGTCCATCCAAGAAAGTTCCCAGTTGAACGGGGCCGTTACGATTCCCCCAAAAACAAAGGCAAGGAGGAGCATAAATGTTATCAACCTGTTCTCAAGAAAATAACGGATTGTTTTATTTAGCATGGTATTTGATTATTAAATAATTGAAACTTGTGTTGAAAAATTCAACAAAAACGTACTTAGCCCCCCGACGGTCTATCAAAGGGCAATGTATTCAACTATTTAAGATCAAATAAGGAAAGTCTGGTCCAGAATCAAAATATCCTTTACCAACAAAGGTGGTGGATAAGCATTGAAAGGAGTGTTGTTCTCAGTTGATTTGACGAAGAGATTAAGAAAGGAATACGCATAGGAAGCAAGGAACTGTAGTTGCTCAAAGCTTAGACTTTCAAAGGTTATGTTTAATTTGTCCTGTCCATCAACCGCAAGTAGTTCGTCCTCACAACAGTCTTTTTTTGAAAAACCCGTTCCATCGGAATACATCAGATTTGAACCTTCAATATTACAAGATTCCGCTTCGCCAAAGAAGGAGAAATCAACCAAAACATCACAACAATAATGTTGCTTTACCGTATAGGAAAAGGTAGAAAACAGCACAATCAGTGCCATTAGAAAGGATGATATTTTAAATAGAATCCTCTTCATTCAAGTGACAAAACTACAAAAATTTTAACATGAAAACCGTGTTTAACATAATTTTAGAAACGGAAGGACGGTCGTATCATTCCTTTTGAACAACAGATTCAGCGATATTCAACACAAATTCCACAAGATCTTTGAGTTCCTCTGGGGGGTTGCCATGATCAAAGCCGGGGGATTCGTAGGTGCGCTTTTTTAAGGAGATTTTTAATTTGGCGTGGGGGGCACCGTCAGCCAATCTTTTATCCGACGGGGGCTTCAAATAAGGTATCCCTTTTATGGGTAAGCCTTCCAAAAGTTCAACCAATTTTGCCCGTTGTTCATTTTTTATTTCCAAACTATCGGCGGTCTTGTGATTTCGCGTGGCGTGATAGACAAATATCTTATGCTTAACCACTACTCTTCTGGACATTCCTCTGGCAATGGCCCGGTATTCTATGATATAATCATCAAGTTCCTCCTGTGAAAAAAGAGAAAAATTTAAAAAGAGTACCATAAAAAGGGCAACTTCAATTTTGGCCATCATTTTTGTTTTTTGTCTTTCAAAGGTAGCCAAACAAGAACGTCAGTAATAATGATATTGGTCATGGTGGGAATTTCGCACCATTGAAAAAGAAGCCCCAAAAAACTAGTCGGAATCCTTCATAATTATTTTGCCGTCACTAAAAACATCCCTAGGTTTGCAATTTATTTTTATCTAATCTAAATAAATATTAAATGCGGAATTTCTTGTTATCGGCCTCTGCGGTCCTGTTGGTAGCGCATAATAGCGTTTCTCAAGAAAATGAAATGGAAAAGGATTCGACCACAACTGGAATCGAGATGCTTAATGAGGTGGTAGTCAATGGAAATGCAATACTGGGGAGCGAATTCGAAGCAAGGAACAGGACGGGATCGGCTCAATTTATTTCAGAAAAGGAATTGAAAAGATTTGGTTACACCGATATCAACAGAACGTTGAAACGAGTTCCCGGGGTCAACATATATGAGGAGGATGGATTTGGTCTACGACCTAATATTAGCCTAAGGGGCACTTCACCCGAAAGGAGCGCAAAAATCAACCTTATGGAAGATGGGGTCCTAATTGCCCCTGCCCCCTACAGCGCACCTGCGGCGTACTACTTTCCCACTCTTGGCAGAATGCAGGCCTTGGAAATTCTAAAGGGAAGCAGTCAGATCCAATACGGCCCAAATACGACGGGTGGGGCGATCAATATGATCTCGGCACGGATTCCCGATCAATTTGGCGGTCAGGTTTCCCTATCGGCTGGCAATTACAACTCAAGGAACACCCAAGTTGTCATCGGAAATAATTTTGGGGATTTTGGGTTTGTAAGTGAGTACTACAATTACAATTCCGATGGTTTCAAAAATCTAGACGGGGGCGGTAATACAGGTTTTGACAAATCTGACTACTTGGCAAAATTCCGAATAAATACAAATGAAGATGCCAGAATCTACCAAGCACTTGTATTCAAAATCCAATTTTCCGAGGAACGGGCCAACGAAACCTATTTGGGCTTGACCGATGCTGATTTTGACCTGGACCCGTATCGAAGATATCGGGCCTCTTCCGAGGACGTCATGGATTCAGAGCACCAGCAGTACCAATTCACGCATTTTCTTAAATTTTCTCCGGTATTCAGCATCAATACCACTGGATACGTGAACAAATTTAAACGTAATTGGTATAAATTGGACGACGTCAACCTGGGGCAGCGCGTTGGAATAAGCGCGGTGCTCTCAGACCCTACCACATATAACATGGAATACGCAGCGCTGCTGGGAAATACGGATACGGCGGCCGACGTGTTTGGAATTAAGGCCAATAACAGAGCATACCTTTCTAGGGGCATACAGTCCGTTTCCAAGCTGCGCTGGGGAACGGATTGGGTCCAAAGCCTGGAGCTGGGGGTCAGGTACCACTCCGACGAGGAAGATAGATTCCAATGGGTGGACAGATATGCCTTCTCAAATAATAATCTCATACGCACAACAGTGGGGGCCAAGGGAGCCAATGCAAACAGAATCAACAATGCCAAAGCACTTTCGGCCCATGCGTTGTACAAACTAAATATCGGTAGGTTCACATTGACCCCGGGCCTACGATACGAGAACATTAAGATGGGGAGAATAGATTATGGGACCAACGACCCGACAAGATCGGGCACGGAGCTTTCAGAGCGATTCAACAGAGTGGATGTTTGGATCCCCGGAGTAGGGGCAAATTATACCTTTACCAATAGCCTGTCCGTCTTTGGCGGGGCACACAAAGGATTTTCTCCTCCCGGAACCGTCGACGGCCAGGATGCCGAAAAAAGCATCAATTACGAACTAGGTACCCGTTTTAACCATAAGGGAATTCGTGGCGAGGTAGTTCTGTTTTATAATGATTACCAAAATCTGTTGGGCAGCGATCTAGCCGCTAGTGGGGGCACTGGCAGTTTGGATCAGTTTAACGCGGGGGCTGTGAGGGTCAGTGGGGCGGAACTGTTGTTGGATTATAATCTCCTGAAGAATACTTCTGAAAAATTCAGGCTTCCGGTGTCCTTTACCTATACCTTGACGGATACGGAATTTCTAAGCTCCTTTGAAAGCGACAACGACATCTTTGGATCGGTCACCGCAGGAGATGAAATACCCTACATAGCGAAAAACCAATTCAATCTGAATTTGGGACTGGAACATGAGAGATTTGTCCTTGATTTAGGGGCACGTTACACGGATGCTTTCAGAACCCGAGCTGGAACTGGCACTATTGCACCAAATCTAAGGGTGGAATCGAATTTTGTAATCGATATGACGGCAAAATATTTTTACAACAAACATTTTGTGTTTTCCGCCAATATCATAAACCTGTTGGATGAAGTTTACGCGGTATCAAGGGTTCCTGCCGGTTTAAGGCCTGGACATCCCTTTGGGGTCAATTTTTCAATGGCCTATGGGTTTTGACATATGGGAAGTTGTTGAACCGGGATATGGGACCAGTCGATGGTTTCCAGCAGCTTAGTACAAACGTCTGACGGCCAAAAATAGCACTTGGATTTTTTCATTTAACCTGTCCCTTAACGTCCTTAGAGCTTTGGTCAGATGCCCCTCCACAGTTTTTACGGAGATGCCCAAGTGTCCGGCAATTTCTATGTTGGTCAGACCTTCCATCTTGCTCAACCTAAATATTTGGCCACACTTATTGGGAAGTAGGTCAATCTCATTTTCCACAATTCTTATTTTTCGCTGTATTTCTTCCTGTTGGGCTTTTGAAACAACATCGTCCAAAGTATCGGCAAATGCTTTTTCCAGTAAATGGGTTTCTTTCTTGTATTTTTTTATATGGTCCAGGAACCCATTGCGAACTGTTCTGTACAACCACCCTTTAATCAAAACACCTTCCTTTAAATTCTTCCTTTTTTTCCATAATTTAAAGAATGATTCTTGCGTCAGGTCCTTTGCCAAGGATTCGTTACGGCATAAACTTCGGGCGTAGCCGATAACCTGATCATAATAGCATTCTATAATAATTTCAAAGCCTTTATCATCTATGGCAGAAGCTGTTACCGTTTCGAAATTCCCATTTTGCAACACAAAATCCATAGGCAATTTTAACAAAAAAAAATATCATTGACGTTTTTTGCGATAAAAAACGAGGGTTTTATGGTATTTAGTCGTTTAAGGGATATCTATTGATTTTTCTTTAAAATATACAGATGAAAAATAGGGATATAAAAATTATCATCCATAAGTTTTTAAACCATTCGGCCACGGAAAAGGAGATAGGGTTGTTAATTGATTGGGCCAAAGAAAATAAATTGGCCTTTCGCCAAGAAGTAGAACTTCACCATGTAATAACGGGGGCAACGAAAAAAGAAAAGGCGGAACATTTGAAAGAAGAACTTTTGAAGAACTTCCATCAAGTAAACGCGGTTAAAATACGACGTGGGAAGAACCGATTGTTCAAATACGCGGCCATCTTTGTCGGTCTCATTACGTTTGGCATGTATTCCTATTATACTTTTATCGATTCAAAAACGACCATCCCTACACAAGAAGTAATGATTACTTTGGAAGATGGTTCCACAAGGGAAGCCTTGAATGAAGAAAATTCTGGTATAGTTTCTAAATCAAACACTTACATCGTAGAACAAAAAGGCACTAAAATTTCCTACAAAAAACTGGCTTCCAATCAAAACAGTGAGGGTCCCCTGATATATAATACGTTGGAGGTGCCCTATGGGAAAAAGTTTCAGGTAACACTGTCCGATGGAACGGATATTTATTTGAATTCCGGATCTTCCTTGACCTACCCGGTGGTCTTTAAAGATAAAGGACCCAGAAATGTAGCATTACGGGGCGAGGCATATTTTACCGTTACCTCAGACTCGCTAAGACCATTTTCGGTAAGCACAGGACATCTGGAAGCCAACGTTTTGGGAACTGAATTTAACGTTTCAAATTATGCCGACGACAGCCATGTGAAAATCGTATTGGTAGAGGGAAGCCTTTCTGTCGACCAAAGGGACGTTTCGGATGGCAAGGCGGTGTTAATGGAACCCAATCAATTGGTTTCATACTCCAATTCCAATAAGAAGCTGTTCCTGGAGAATGTCGACATCAGTAGCTATGTAGCATGGAAAGAGGGCGTATTGCTGTTCAAAAACGAAGATTTCCAGAACATTATTAAGAAACTTGAAAGACATTATGACGTCCGAATTGAGCTCAAGGATTTAGGAGTGGGCAAGGAAACGTATACCGGCAGGTTCAAAACGGAAACTATAGAGGAAGTTTTAGGTGCATTTCAAAGGATTAAGCACTTTGACTTCACTATCACTAAAGAGAAGATAACAATAACCCTAAAAAATAAGCCTATGGACTGAATAAACCAAAAAAAGAATCAGGGATTGCGCTAACAACCCCATGATTCCAAACAAAGTTAAAAAACTGATTGACCAATTTTTAAACTATCTCAAAAGTATGAAAAACGCACTATGTAAAAACTATTTTACGACCAAAATAGACCTGAAAATGAAGATTACCGCGCTGTTTTTGTTTATTGCATTGTTCCAATTACATGCAAACGACGCGTATTCGCAAAAATCCAAAATTTCAATCAATATGGAGAATGCCACAATTGGGTCCATATTTGATGAAATTGAGAAAAATACGGACTATAATATCCTGTACAAGACTTCAGTTTTGGACATTGACAAAAGGATTACGGTCAAAGCGGACAAGGTGAAAATCGATACCCTTATGGACTTGATTCTTAGGGACACCAAAGTGTCATTTGAAGTCAGGCGAAAGCTAATCGTATTAGTTGAAATCAATGAGAAGCCCTTGTCGGATCCATCGCCCTTACCTCCGCGGAGCACACACATTTCGCAACAAACTGTTACCGTTACAGGTTTGGTTACCGACCAGGGAAACGTTCCGTTAGGCGGGGTGAGTGTCGTCGTTAAGGGTACTACCAAAGGTGTTTCCACCAACTTTGACGGGGAGTATGAGATTGAAGCTTCCGAGGGGGATATACTTGTGTTCTCATATATCGGTTTTGCCAAACATGAAGTGGAAGTGACGCAACAAACGGCCATTAACGTAATCATGAAGCCCGATATGATGGATTTGAACGAGGTGGTGGTCACAGCGACCGGTGTACGCCGTAAGGTGGAAATGGGAAACTCAATTGCCAATCTCAATGTGAGCGATGACGTGAAGCAAAGACCTATCGGCAATGTTTCCGATTTGCTCCAAGGTCAGGCCGCAGGTGTCCAAATTTCAAGTAGTGGTGGCTCTACCGGTTTTGGCTCTCGTATCAGGATCAGAGGTTCCAATAGTGCATCGTTATCCAATGAGCCCGTAATTTATATAGACGGTGTACTGATCAATAATGAGGCAAATTCAATTTCGTTCGAGACCGGAGGACAGTCCCCATCACGTTTGAACGATATCAATCCGGAAGATATCGAATCCATTGAAATTATCAAGGGCCCTTCTGCGGCAACGCTCTATGGGTCCATTGCCGCCAATGGAGTCATAAGAATCACAACAAAGAAGGGGAAACAGGGAGAGCCAAGGTGGTCGGCATTTCTAGAAAGTGGGTTGGTTGAAGATGTAATCACTTACCCTAGGAACTACCAAGCACTTGACGCTGATGGAAATCCAGGTTTTAATTTTGAAGCGGCCGAAGGGACTTTTGTGCCCAATGTGGTCAACTCCTTCCAACCTTTGAACGACCCTCGCACCTCGCCGTTTCGAACGGGGCAATCATACGGTGCCGGACTGAGTGTTTCCGGGGGATCCGAAACGCTTTCATACTTTCTTTCGGGCAGCATAACAGATGGCGAGGGCGTTCTGCCGGTTAATAATATTCAAAGAACAAATTTCCGGGGAAATTTTGGGGCAAAAATAACGGAAAAACTTAAGGTCAATTTGAGCACCGGATATACCAACAGCGACCTTGAACTTCCCTTGAACGATAATTTCTCATTGGGTCTGATGGGACAGGGCCTGAACGGTGCACCAACGATTGACATCAACAATGGATGGGGCGAATTTACACCTGAAGAACTTTTTACTATTGACACCCGCCAAAGAATAAATCGTTTTACCACAGGACTTGAAGCGCTTTGGCAACCCGATGAAAAATTAAACATTAGGGTAGCCGGAGGACTTGACTTCACATCGCGTTGGGACAGCCAGTTCTTTCCTACGGGTGAAGCCCCTGATTTTCTAAATTATGATGAAGGTGCCCGGTTCTCAAACAGGTTTAATGATTTTGTGTATACTTTGGATGCTGTAGGCTCATACAAAACCGATCTAAATGAAAACATAAATTCCCGTACCTCTCTTGGGTTCCAATATTTGCAGAATCTTTCTCAGGGCACTTTTGCAACGGGCTTACAATTGGTAGCGGGAAGTAATTCGATTGCCGGCGCCGCAGTTACCCAAAGCAATGAACAGACCATCGAATCACGAACGGTCGGGGTGTTTTTGGAAGAACAGGTAAGTTTTAAGGACAAGTTATTTGTCACAGGAGCCGTAAGGGCGGACCGTGGTAGTTCGTTTGGGGCATCTTTCAATTCGGTATTTTATCCAAAAGTAAGTGCCTCATGGCTGATATCGGAAGAAGACTTTTTTAACAACTCGGAGAATTTGGGCATCAGTTCACTAAGGCTCAGGGGTGCTTGGGGCGCATCCGGCGTGCAACCCGGTACCAATGACGCCCTAAGGTTTTTCAATCCCATAGCCGCCACTTTGGATGGTCAGAGTGTTACGGGTGTAACGATAGGTAGTGTGGGCAATGAAAATTTAAGCCCTGAGAGGTCCACGGAACTTGAATTGGGCTTTGACGCAAAGTTATTGTCCGATCGGGTTGGCCTTGAAATGACCTATTTCTACAAAAAAACTCGTGATGCACTGATATTTAGACAATTGCCCTTGTCACTTGGAGTTGGCGAAGGACGTTTTGAAAATTTGGGGTCCGTCAAAAACTCAGGCCTTGAAATAGCGCTCAACACCAGGATCATTGAGACGGATAAGTTTTTCCTAGGATTGGATATCGTGAGCTCGTTCATTGACAATGAGCTGATCGAACTGGGTGAAGGGATAGAACCTGTCATTTTTGACCAACAACGCCATGCTGAAGGATTCCCACTTGGCGGCTATTGGGATGAGACATATACTTTCAACGATGCCAATGGTGACGGTTTCATTGGGCAAGATGAGATACAGGTAGGTGAAGTGGCCTATCTGGGAACTCCGTTCGCAACTACCGATATCTCTTTCACTCCTGTGATGAGCTTTTTTGAAAATCAATTCGTTATAAAGGGGCTTTTGAATTATCGAGGTGGTCAAAAATTGTACAACAATACTGGTGCATGGAGAAATGGTAATAGTAATAACCGCGAGTTGAACGACCCAAATGCCTCACTGTTCGATCAGGCTAGGGCGGTAGCATCAAAATTCCTGGGAACAAATGCGGGTTATATCGAAGATGCCTCTTTTTGGAGACTTCGTGAAATTTCATTGACCTATAATGCTCCGGGCAGTTTTTCTGACATGCTGGGTTTTGACCGAATCAGCCTAACACTTTCAGGTCAGAATCTAGGGGTTTGGACCGATTATACAGGTCTTGATCCTGAAATTAGTTCTGAAGGTCAGGCTAATTTCACCACGGAGGAATTTCTAAGCCAACCCCCCGTTCGTTCGTGGAAGGCAAGACTTAATTTAACATTTTAAGAACACCAAAAACAAATATTATGAAAAAGCTATTCAAAATTGATAAAAATTATATCAGAGCTACGTTCGTAACTTTTGCGTTAATTATATGCTCTTCTATGAACTTTTCTTGCGATTCGGTTGTAGAAGTAACCGATCCTGACATCGTAACGCCAGAATCGCTGAACAACGAAGCGGGGTTACAGACCCTCCGCGCGGGGTCTTTGGGCGATTTAGCAGTAGCAATGAGCGGATCGGCAGCGGGACATGGGGCAACTACGGGACTTATTGTAATGAGCGGACTTATGGCTGACGAATATGATTACTCCGGTACCTTTCCCACAAGACGTGAAGCTGATACACGAAATCTTCAAAATATCAACACTGATATGAACACGATCTACGGAAACCTACATTTGGCGAGGGCAGGAGCTGAAACTACCATCGACCTTCTTGCCAATTTCGGGGAAGACCCTGAAATTGAAAGTGAAATGCAAAGTGTTGTAGGCTTTTCCTACATAATGTTCGCAGAAACATTCTGTGGTGGAGTTTCTTTCAGCAAGGCCCCTGCCGATGGTGGCGATTTAATCTTTGGGGAACCCCTTACCACGGAACAAATGTTTACCACTGCGGTCAGTTGGTTCGATCAAGCCATAGCCAATGCTGGGGATAACGAGAAATTAGCCAACTTAGCCCGTTTGGGCAAGGCCCGTTCTCTTTTGGGCTTGGGTCAAATTGAAGAATCAGCTGCTGAAGTGGTAAGTGTCCCTACGGATTTTGCATACAATATTGAACAATCGGACAACAGCCGAAGACAAGAGAACGGAATTTACATCATGACCACTGTACGACGTCAATTTTCCATAGCTGATGGTAAGGGAGAAAATGGGTTGATGTACCGTTCAGCTATGGATCCAAGAGTACCCTGGGACGGTGGAACGGAGTTTGGTCAAGATGATATTACCCTCTATTACAACCAACTCAAATTCAACTCCTCCAGTGCACCTGTTGCCTTGGCCTCGGGAATAGAGGCACGGCTAATCGAAGCGGAGGCGGCTGCGAATGCCGATGACGCCGGCACCGTCCAAGATATTCACAACGGGCTTAGGGCTACAATGGGTCTATCAGATTTAGATCTTACAGGAATTAGCGGCGATGACCTATTGTTGGCCCACTTCGCAGAACGCGCCTTTTGGTTGTTCAGTACAGGCCACCGGCAAGGGGATCTCAGAAGACTGGTCGACGTTTATGGAATGCCCGCGTCAGAAGTCTTTCCATGGGGAGATTATTTCAAGGGAGGGCAATACAGTGCAAACCTTAAATTTCCCGTGCCACAATCCGAATCAAACAATCCCAATTATGTGGGTTGTTTGGATTAGCGACGTTTTGGATAACATCAATAAAGGGGCCTTAAAAAAAGGCCTCTTTTTAATTTATTTTTATTACGTTCCAAGCGGGACCTAGCGCATATTTTTATGAGTAAAGAAATTCGTACTAAAGCACCTTTGTATGCTGACCATTTTATTTTGCTTTGTATATTGTTCTTTCTTTCCGGTACTGCCGGCCTAATATTCCAGGTGATTTGGATGTACAGGCTGGGTCTTGTTTTCGGGAATGCGGCATATGCTACCGCCGCAACCTTGTCCGCTTTTTTTCTTGGGCTGGCACTTGGAGGATGGTTTTTAGGCCGTGCCTCTGCCAAATTTAGGAGGCCCCTTAAGATGTATGGACTTATGGAGCTGGGCGTTGCGTTGACGGCTTTGTTGTTTGTTCCGGGTCTGGAATTCTATGAAATGTACTATGCGGAGAGCATTTCTTTTTTAGGGAATTCAAAGGGGATTCTTTTGCCAATGAAATTTATTTTCTCGGCCTTACTGCTTATACTTCCCTCTTTTCTTATGGGAGGTACTTTCCCAGTCCTGTCCCAGTACATTGGAAAAAATCGTACTCAACTTTCAAAACGAGGGACCGCTTTATATGCAGTAAATACAGTTGGGGCCGCCCTGGGTGCATTGCTGACCGGATTTTACCTCATTTTGGAGTATGGGGTAAGCTTTACATACTACTTGGCCGTGGCCTTGATGTTCTCCATAGGCCTTCTTGCCGTTGTTCTGGATAGCCTATCAACACCTACCACCGTTGTTCGAAAAACATCAAGGACCTCCATAACTCAGGGAAAATCTTTTGGAGGTCCGTCCAAACTGGGCAACCTCCAGTTTATCATAGTGGCCTTTTCATCAGGGGCACTAGCATTATCGGTAGAAACATTATGGACCCAGATGTTTGCCCAAGTTTTGCAGAATTCAGTGTATTCCTTCGCTCTAATCCTTGTGGTGTTCCTTCTGGCGTTGGGGATGGGGGGCTTTTTATCACATCTACTGGTAAGGTCAAGAATGGGGTCCAACCGCGTTATAGTACTTCTATTGAGCATAGCAGCGGTATTCATCGGAATTTCCCCAACTATATTCAACCTTGCCACAAACGGACTTGAGTATGTAGCAATGGGCGCCTCTTGGCACACTTATGTATGGGCCGTTTTTAAATTGGCTCTTTTAGTTGTTTTGCCACCTACGGTTGTTTTGGGCGCAGTATTCCCTTTCTTGCTGAAAGCAGCTCCGGTTACCAATAGGCCGGCCGGGCGTATTGTAGGCGTGCTGGTGTTTTTCAATTCGCTGGGTAGCTTTGCCGGCCCAGCAATTGCGGGCTTTGTATTGCTCGATATCCTTGGACTGTGGAACAGTGTAAAGGTTATTGCCATTTTCTATGGCATCCTTGCTGTTTGGGTGTTTTTTTCTTTTTATGGCGAAAAGAAAAATGTTCGGTTGCTATTGCCGATTTTAGCTGTGTCGGGGATACTTCTTTTGAAAAATCCTCCGTTGTTGCGATTGGAAACCGATGAAAAACTATTGGATTCATGGCAATCCAGTGATGGAGTGGTTTCCATCGTACGTAAATCCAAAAATATTCAGATGCGCTTGGATAACTTTTATGTGCTTGGGGATTCGGAATCGGTTTTGGTCGAACAAATGCAGGCCCATGTACCACTCATGATACATCCCGCGCCGAAAAAAGTGGCTTTCTTGGGTATGGGCACGGGAATTACCGCTGGGGCGGCACTTTACCATGATGTGGAAAAGGTCGTGGCCGTGGAATTGGTATCCAATGTCATTCCCGCTGCACAAGGCTATTTTTCACCTTGGGCCAATGGGCTCTTCCAAGATAGTCGGGCGAGCATAGTGGCCGACGACGGCAGAAATTTTCTTTTGGGCACCAAGGAACAGTTCGATGTCATTGTGGGCGACCTTTTTACCCCTTGGCATGCTGGCACGGGAAGTCTTTACTCCCTTGAGCATTTTGAGCAGGCAAAAAAGCGGTTGGGGGCCGGTGGGGTCTTTGCCCAATGGTTGCCCCTATACCAGCTTACCCCTGAAAACTTCTATACCATAGCCGCCACATTTGCGGCAGTTTTTCCCCATGTTACACTTTGGAGGGCCGATTTTTCGGCCACCCGAGCAAGTATTGTGCTAATTGGCCAAGAAGCTGGTGCACAGCTGGACGAGGATACCCTACGCCGCAATATTGTACATGTCACCGGGGGACAGGACAATCAGGACAAAAGTCACATGGCCGGCCTATTTTATTTGGGCAACCTGAACAACATTGGAAACCGTTTATCCCATGTTGAACTGAACACCGATGACAGAAGGGCCATCGAATTTAAAGCCCCCATATTATCACAACAAGCCAATGCTGGGCGTGCAAACTATATCGTGGGCAAGGAGTTGGCAAACCTGTTTGTGGAGATTTCAGATAACTTTTCCCGTAATGACCCATATCTTTCGGGCCTACCAATTGACGAAATTAAATTTGTCGAAGTAGGGGCTCTATACTTTCGCTATCTTCAATATATAGACCAGCGGAAAGATGTGATGGCAAAAAAAACATATGACAAGATACAAACATTGGCACCTGGCTTTTTAAAGAAGGATATAAAAACCGGTGAATTACAGTGACGAAGAAACTTGACGGACCCAACCAGTGCCAAAAAACCAGTTCAGGTTTTTTTCAAATGCTCCCTTAGCGTTTTAAAGGCATTGGATATATGACCTTCCACCGTCTTAATTGAAATCTTCAAATATTGTGAAATCTCCTCATTTGTCAGGCCCTCTTTTTTGCTCAATATAAAAACCTCCTTGCACTTTTTCGGAAGGGTTTCTATTTCTTTTTTCATTTTTTCAATAGCTGATTCCAATTGCATGGTATCTTCTTGAAAAAAGGCATTTAAGGTAGTTGTGGAAAGGGTGTCCAAATAGTTCATTTCCTTCTTCTTTTTCCTATGGTGATTGACAAATTCGTGATAAATGGATTTGTATAAAAAGCTTTTTAAAGAAGTACTTATGTTAAGCAAGCCTTTTCTAGCCCATATGTTGAGAAACACATCTTGCAATAGATCTTCGGCAACAGATTTTTCCTTGGTAAGATTGAGCGCATATAGATATAGAACAGTGTAATATTTATCGACCAAAATTTCAAAGGCACGCCGATCCCCCTTATTAAGGCCAATAATCAAGTCATACTCGTCTCCATACTTTAAATTCATATACTCAAATAACAGAGTTTTTACAATATCCTAAATATTTATTAAAAAAAACAAGGGTACAAAACTATTTCCCCGTCTTACTATTGGATTCTATCTTTTAAGCATTAAAATCTGTAAAATGATCAATAAAAAAATCGAATCATTGATTTTTAAATATTTGAACGACACGGCCAGCACCGACGAACTTCGAATACTTAGCGACTGGGTCGAGGAAAACGAAGGGGAGTTTGCCGAATATATTCGGGTGAGCGCTCTGATTAAGGGCTCTTTTGAGTTGGGCAATGCGAAAAAAGGGAAAGATGTTCTAATTGAAGTAGTCAAACGAAAAAGCACTAAAGAATCTTACAGAAGGCGAACAACGCTCTTCTTCCGGTATGCGGCCTTGTTCGTGGTTATTTTTGGCCTGATGTTTTTGTACAAGAACTCCGTTTCTGAAACAGGCCCTTCCCTTCGGACGATTTCAACTAGTACCGATGATAACATCAAATTAAAATTGAGCAATGGGGAGGTAAGGGTCATTTCAGCTCAATCAAAGGACAAGATCCTTACCCAAGGTGGAAAAGTTATTGGAACACAAAGGGGAAACAT
This sequence comes from Flagellimonas flava, assembly GCF_050617915.1. GTDB lineage: Bacteria > Bacteroidota > Bacteroidia > Flavobacteriales > Flavobacteriaceae > Flagellimonas > Flagellimonas flava_A. The sequence goes on along the minus strand of NZ_JBODQE010000008.1, from coordinate 90,154 downwards.
GATTCTTTATGAAGATTCCCCGGAACCAAAAAAACTTGATTACAATGAGTTGACGGTACCTTATGGAAAAATGTTCGAATTGGTTCTCTCCGACAAAACCAGGGTATACTTGAATGCGGGAAGCACACTTCGATATCCGGTCACCTTCATGGAGCAGGGCCCTAGAGAGGTGTTTTTAACGGGAGAGGCCTATTTTTCTGTTACCAAGGACAAGAAAAAGCCATTTATCGTAAATGCGGACCAAATAGACATTGAGGTATTGGGTACTGAATTTAATGTATCAATCTACCCAGAGGATATGGCCATCAATACGGTTTTGGTGGAGGGTGCCGTAAAAGTATCGCGATCTGGTAATACCAGACCACCCTTGCTACTTGCCCCGAATCAAATGGCTGCCTATAACAAGGAAAAGCATTTCATGAGCGTGAGTGAGGTCAATACCGATATCTACACGGCCTGGAAGGACGGCATTCTGCTTTTCCGGGGTACCCCGTTCTCAAGTATCAAAAAGAAGCTAGAACGCCATTTCAATGTTTCCATAGAAAACAATTATGGCTTTTTGGACACCCAAGTGTACACAGCCTCTTTTTATCGGGAAGAAGGCATAGAACAAATTTTAAAAGTCTTTCAGGAGGACACACCTTTTGAATATCAGATTGAAAACAATAGGATAATCATCAGTAAACCTCTATTAGTTAATTAAAATTAATGGTAAACCTAAAATACAAAGGCCAATGAAATAAAGCATTCTTATTTAGCATGTGAATCGTCGTCAAAAAAAATCGGAAAATGCGCCAACATTTCCCGATTGTAAGATGATTCAAATAAAATTATTGAACCACAAATAAACTAATCAAAATTATGAAAAAATTAGTGCCAGGTGCGCTTTTTGCACTAAAAAGAGCGCATAAATTTGACTTGAAAATGAAGATTACAACTTTTCTATTGGTCATATCACTGTTTAAAATTCATGCGAACACCTACTCCCAAAACACAAAAATAACGCTAAAGCAGGAAAACGTATCACTTGAAAAGGTACTTGATAAAATCGAATCCTTATCGGAGTTCAAGTTCACTTATAACCACAGAAAAGTCGATGTCAACAGAAAAATATCGATCAATGTAGACAAACAAACCATTTCCGAAATTTTAAAACAAGTGTTTTCGGGAACCGATGTCGATTATGTGGTCAGAAAAAAATATATCATCTTAAAAATTAAGAAGAACATAGACGTCCGGCCGCAAAAAAAGTCAATTGAACAACAAATAAAACAATTATCGGGAACGGTCACTGACAAGCAGGGGGTTCCCTTGGCTGGGGTAAATATTATAATCAAGGGCACTACAAAGGGCGCATCCACGAATTTTGATGGCAAATATAAGATAGCTGCCTCAACCGGGGATATTTTGATGTTCTCATACATAGGCTTTCAGACAGTTGAGGTGCCCGTTGGTCAAGATGATGTCATCAACCTTGAGATGGCACCGAGTGCCAATCAATTAAATGAGGTAATCCTCACGGCCATCGGGACGAGACAGCTCAAGGATGAAACAGGTGCAACGAGTTCTTCCGTAGAACCTGAGCGAATAGTAAAATCCGGTGAAACAGGGGTCATCAATGCCCTTTCGGGAAAAGTTTCCGGTCTTCGTATTGCCAGACAAAACGGGGATCCCGGGGCAGGGGCCAATATACAGATCAGGGGAATAAACTCTATTGAAGGTGATAGCAACCCCTTAATTATTGTTGACGGTGTCCCTATTAGCAATGATTCTTTTGATGATGACGGTATAGGAGGCAGTACGAGTGTCACCCAGCAATCAAGATTGAACGACATCAACCAGAATGATATTGAAAATGTCCAGATTCTAAAAGGAGCTTCGGCTGCCGCTTTATGGGGTTCACGGGCGGCCAATGGCGTTATTTTGATTACGACCAAGGGAGGATCTTTTAATAGACGGCCAACCTTTACATACAGTTCCACCTATTCAATTGATGACATATCGGTAAGGGTCCCCTTGCAGGACAAGTTTGGACAAGGCCGGGACGGTGTTCGGGCCTTGAACAGGACTGAATCATGGGGAGACCGCATTGCGGATCGAGCGGGAGGAGAAGATGACCTTGACACCAGTGGAGAGTATTTTGTTACTCCTTCAGGTGAACTTTATTATCCCATTGCCACCAAAAATTCAAGGCAAACCTTCATCGATGAGAATTTTGATGCCGTATTTAGAAACGGTTCGTTTCTACAGCACGATTTTTCTGTTGCCGGAGGTGGGGAAAAAGCCTCCTATTTTTTTAGTTATGGCATCCTGGAACAGGACGGGATTGTTAAAAATGCCGATTATAACCGTCAGAACATTAGATTGAACACCAAAGTAAACCTCACTGATTGGTTGGATATCAGGAATAATGTGGCCTATACCTACACAAAATCCAACAGGATACGAGGAGGTGGAAGTATCACGGGTCTATACATTGGGCTCTTGAGAAATCCCGCGGACTTTGATATCCGTGGTCACATTGGGACCTATGTCGATGGAAATGGCGATGTTTTTCAGAACAGACAGCGATCTTATCGAAATCAGATTGGGGCCTCCAACAATGCAGGGTACAACAATCCATTATGGACAATATACGAGCAACGAAACGAAACCAGGGTAGACCGTTTTTTAATGACTCCCGAAATAAATATCCGGGCTTCAAACTGGCTTGACTTTACCCTTCGTGGCGGATTGGACTATTATTCCGATGAGAGGTTGCAATTTTTGCCAATCAATACAGCAGGTGGGTCGCGATTTGGTGACATGCGTTCAACGGTGGCCGTAAGTAAGGAGTACAATTTTGACCTTCTTATGAAAACCAAGCATAATCTCACTCCGGACATAAATATGAACACAACGTTGGGTTTTAACTTCAATAACAGAAAAAGAGCGACATCATCCATAAGATTGACCCCATTTGTAGTGGATTCCAGACAACCTATATCAGATTTGAATCCGGACGATGCTTCCACAAGCTGGAGCAGGAATTTACGTCAAATCCGTACCAATAGAGGTTATGCGCTCATCAATTTTGGATTGTTCGAACAGTTGTTCGTCAATGCATCCGCCTCCTTAGAAGCATCTTCCACAATTGAAGGGGCCTTCTTTTATCCTTCAGTGGATATGGCATGGCAATTCAGCGACCTTTTTGAAAGTGATGAACAGTTTTTTGGAAAGTTGAGGGCATCCTGGGGAAAGGTCGGGATACAACCTGGGCCTTATCGTTTCGAGACGCTAGCAACCACCAATTTCCAAGATTTTGGTGGTGTTTTCGAGGTTTCGGATGTTAGCGGTAACCGCAATCTAAGACCGGAAATAAAAACGGAATACGAGATTGGTGCAGACCTACGTTTTTTCAGAAACAAGCTGAACCTCGGGGTGACCTATTATGAAAATGAAATAGATGACATTCTGTTCGAGGTCAAAACCAATCCCAGTTCGGGTTTCAACAACAGCTACAGAAATGCAGGTATCATAGAAAACAAAGGCTGGGAAATTGATCTCTTGGGCAAACTCATCGAAAAAGAGGATTTTTCACTATCATTCAATGCCAATTTTAATAACAACGAGAATTTGGTAGTAGATATCTTTGGGGCGGAGACGGTAGATATCGGGGGCACTTCAAAGGCTGTCAAAGGATTTCCAATGAGTTCGTTCTGGCTCCCTGCTTCGGTCTTGAACGAAGATGGAACCCGTGCACTGGATGAGAACGGGTTTCCTGAGGTGGATACCGAAAGAAGGGTCATAGGAGATCCCAATCCCGATTGGAGGGGCGGTGCCGGAATGCAACTGAACTTCAAGGGTTTTGACTTTAGCTTTCTCTTTGAACACTCACAGGGCGGAGATTTCATCAACCGTGGAAGAATCGTTATGTATGGGTTTGGCACCCATGCCGATGTGGGCAACGAAATCACCCTAACCGAGGATTTGGTAAATGTGAATGGCGATGTGTTCAGTGCCGGAACTACGGTGAGAGGCAATGTAGCCGATTTCGGAGCGGGCAACGTATTGCTCGATGAATACTTCTATAGAACACGTGGTGGGGGCCTTGGGTTCAACAAACTCAATGACCTGTACATCGAGGATGCCACATGGACCAAACTCCGGAACGTTACCTTGGGATACACATTTGATAGAACTAGGTACAAAAACTTTCCTTTGAAGAGTTTGCGGGTATCCTTGACGGGAAGGGACCTTGTCCTATGGACCGACATTATCGGTTCAGACCCGGAAACCAGTTATTATGGCATCAGCAATGCGTCTGGCATGGACTATTTTACGAATCCGTCGACACGTTCGGTTCTTTTTAACATAACTGCCACATTTTAATCCACCAACACTAAAACAGTACAAAATGAAAAAAGTATATAACAAACATATCCTCTTGATACTAATTATCGGTTTTTTATTTGTTGGATGCGAAAAATTGGTAGACGATATCAACGAGAACCCGAACAACTTCACTTTGGACGAACTTGACCCAGGTCTTTTTCTAAATGGGGCCGAGCTAAACTCGATAAACATCTTATTAGGTTCGACCAGCCGAATGGCGGGCTATTGGTCCGGTCAGTTGATTGGTTTTGACCAAACAGAGTTGGAGCGATACAATTACAATGTAACCTTTACAGACTTTGATTGGGACGGCTATCAAGAGGTCGTTACTCCGTTACGGGAAATAAGGTCCCGTACCCCCGACAATAAACTATATCAAGGTATTACTGGGGTCTTGGAAGCACAGATTATCGGAAACTATGCCTCTATGTACGGGGATATTGTTTATTCCAATGCCTTATTGGACATCGACAATCCCGAATTTGATGGTCAGGCCGAAGTATTCGATTCCTTGCAGTCCCTATTGGATGATGCCATCAGCAACCTATCCAACGTCACCCCGCAAGATGTGGTCTTAGAGGATTTTCTGTTCAATGGCAACGCTATGAAATGGCTGCAGTCCGCTTGGACCCTAAAGGCAAGGTTCTATATGCTTACCCGGCAGTATGACCAAGCCTATGCAGCGGCACAGAACGGAATATCCCTGCAAGAAAACAGTATGATTTTTGTCCCCCTTGATCTAGAGGATGTCACGAGCACGAAAAATAAGTTTTGGATCATACTGAACAATGCACCTAGCGTTGGAACGGGCAACAGTTACTTGATTCAACTCTTGGATACGAACAGCGGTATTTCGAGGAACAATGCAAAGACCGATGAAGCGGCCAGACTGTCATATTATCGGATAGATGAGACGAATCCCGATGGTAATTTAGGTATTGCCAATGAGTTGGAGCCACAACCCTTGGTCACCTATGGAGAAAATCTGTTGATCCTGGCCGAGGCAGGTGCCCGTGCCCAAGGCTTCAATATTGGCTTGGGGCATTTAAATGCCTGGAGATCAGCATTGGGAACTGGAAATTTTTTCAATTCCAGTGTTGCGGGGGAACCCATTTTGTATGATGCATATACCGCTGCGGACTTCGCCCCCGGGGGTATGGAGAATGCTGACAGCATGGATTCAGATACAGCATTATTGAGAGAGATCATTGAGGAACGTTATGTTACGGGCTTCACAACATTTATGCCATTTGATGACGCCAGAAGGCTGCGAACAGAGAACGAGGTGGCAGTGCCATTTCCCAATAATACCTCAACGGCCCCTGGCAGAGTGGAGCGGTTTTTATATCCCGAGGATGAAGTATTGGCCAATACCAGCGTGCCAGAGGACCCGGGTCTTTTTGTTCCAAATCCCATTAATCAATAATAAATATCAATTTTCTTAAAATTAAAATTAAATGAAAAAGCAAGTGAAAAGTTTTGTGTCTTTAGTTATGGTCCTTTGTGCCGTGTTCTTGTCAAACGCACAGGAAAAATCAAGTGAGTTTGAGGTGTTGGGCAATTGTAATGGTTGTAAAAAACGTATCGAGAAGGCGGCCAATTCCTTGGAAGGGGTGGCAAGTGCAACATGGAACAAGGATACGAAAATTTTACAGGTGGCCTATGATTCCAATAAAACCTCGTTGGAAGAGGTTTCCAAGGCCATCAATGAAGTGGGACACGATACCAAGTTCGGCAGGGCGAGCGACGGTGCCTATGACGCGCTGCCAGGTTGTTGCCAGTACGACCGCAAATCGGATAGTAGTTCGGTTTCCACCGAAACTGCGGTAGCTTCCTTTGATTTTCAGGTATTGGGCAATTGTGGCATGTGCAAAAAAAGAATCGAGAAAGCGGCTAGAGCGGTCCCTGGGGTTACCAATGCAGAATGGAACAAAGAAACCAAAATGGTAAATATCGCTGTTTCTGACAAGGCCGTTTCCAAGGACAAGGTTTCCGAGGCCATTGCGGCGATAGGCCATGATACCGAGTTCCACAGGGCAGAGGCGTCTACTTATGATGATTTGCCGGGTTGCTGCCAATACGATAGAATGCAATAAATCCTTGGTACAGGGCCGTCCTCTTAGTTGAACATCCAAATTGGCGATTAAAGCATAGAAGCAGGAAGTTTTGCTACAGATTTTGATTGTTTGAGTTAGTTACCTAGTCAATCTTGGAGTTCAATTAAGCAAGGGCGGCCTTTTATTTTTTCAAAGAGAAATGATAGCACAGGAAAAAGAAACCTTGGAATCTTATTTTTGGGATTTCAGAAAGGATATCATCGGCATTGATACAGAGATAAAGACACCCTTCGGCACAAAACCTTTGGTATATGCCGACTGGATCGCCAGCGGCAGATTGTATGCTCCGATTGAGGAAATTATGCGTGAAAGAATCGGCCCCATGGTCGGGAATACCCATTCAGAGACCAGCTATACGGGTAAGTTGATGACGGGCCTCTATGAGACGGCCAAACGCCAGATCAAGAAACACGTAAACGCTTCGCAAGAGGATGTCATTATCACTAGCGATACGGGCATGACAGGGGTGTTATGTAAATTTCAGCGTATTCTGGGACTTAAGGTTCCTGAAAAACTAAAAAAATCCTTTACCATCCCGAAAAACGAACGTCCAGTTGTTTTTCTTACCCACATGGAGCATCATTCCAACCAAACTACTTGGTTGGAAACTATTGCAGATGTGGTTGTAATGCAACCTACCAAGGATTTGTTTGTAGATGCAAAAGCCCTGAAAGAAGAGTTGGAAAAGCATAAGGATAAAAAGCTAAAAATAGGCTCTTTTACGGCCTGTTCGAACGTTACCGGAGTGAGTGCACCCTACCATGAACTGGCAGAGGTCATGCATGCCCACGGGGGTTTTTGTTTTGTGGATTTTGCAGCTTCCGCACCCTATGTCCATATTGATATGCATCCCAAAAAAAAGACACAAAGATTGGATGCCGTCTTCTTTTCACCCCATAAATTCCTGGGAGGTCCCGGAAGTTCGGGAGTATTGGTGTTCAATAAGGCGCTATACCAAAACCGCATTCCTGATAATCCCGGTGGCGGTACGGTCACCTGGACGGACCCCTGGGGCGGCCACAGCTTCTTTGAAAGTGTAGAAGCTCGCGAGGATGGTGGCACCCCCGGTTTTTTACAGACCATGAGAACGGCCTTGGTGATACAGCTAAAGGAGAAGATGGGTGTTGAAAAAATTCAACAGCGTGAAAACGAATTGGTACGCAAATGTTATGAAGAATTGCCCAAAATCAAAGGGCTGCACGTATTGGCAAAAGATGTGCGCTATCGGCTCGGAGTTTTCTCCTTTTACATGGAACATCTTCACTACAATTTGGTGGTAAAACTGTTGAACGACCATTTTGGCATTCAGGTAAGGGGCGGCTGCTCATGTGCTGGTACCTACGGGCATCTTCTGTTGGAAGTTTCCAAAGAACGATCCCAGAAAATTACGAGCCGAATAGACCAAGGCGACCTTACCGAAAAACCGGGATGGGTACGCCTCTCGCTTCACCCCACGATGACCAATGAAGAATTGGACTATATCCTGTCAGCCATAAAAGAAGTATCGGAAAAGGGAACGGAAATGGGCAGCGAATATGAATATAATAAACACACCAATGCCTTTCTCCACAAATCCGAAAAACAAATAAAAGAAGATTTGGCCCATTGGTTCGATATATAAGACTAACCTGAAATCACATTAGCCACATGATTACTTTGAAAAAATTAAACTTCACGATAAACTGTTTATTTCTTTTAACCTTTTTGGCCGTCCATGGCCAACAGACTTTTCCCAAAAACGATATTTCCGATGAACGGCCGAAAGCTTTTGCATTTACCCATGCCACAATCGTAATTGATCCGGCAACCACGTTGGAGGATGCCACGTTAATAATAAAGGGCGGGGAAATCGAGGCTGTCGGAACCCAAATCAGAGTACCTGATGGTTACGCTGAAATACGAGCGGAAGGACACTTCATTTATCCCTCCTTTATAGATATGTTCAGCAATTACGGACAACCGGAAGTTGTCATTCCGAGAAGGGGCAATCCATATGTTAAAAGGGAACAAATCCAATCGGATACCAAAGGGGGGTACAATGCCAATGAGGCCATAAAATCAGAATATAACGGTGCCCACAATTTTGAGGTGGACAAGAAAATGGCCAAAAAATTAAGGTCGCAAGGGTTCGGAACCGTGGCGACCTTCAGACCCGATGGTATTGCCCGGGGCACAGCGGCACTTGTTGTTCTAGGGGAGGGTCATGAGAACAATATGCTCTTACAACCTAAGGTAGCCGCCCATTACTCTTTTAACAAAGGGAGCTCTACCCAAGATTATCCTGTGTCTCCCATGGGTGCTATCGCCCTGTTACGACAAACATTTTACGATGCCCAATGGTATGCCTCCCAAGAATGGAAACCTTTTACAGATCTATCCTTACAGGCCATCATCGACAATCGTAACCTACCCCAAATAATCGATACGGAAGGTTGGTTAACCGCACTTAGGGCAAACAAGGTAGCCAAGGAATTTAAGCTAGATTTTATTATTATGGGTGGGGGCGACGAATACCAGCGCATCGAAGAGATAAAGAGTATGAACGCTCCCTTGGTCATCCCCTTGAACTTTCCAAAGCCATTTGATGTCTCTGATCCCTATCTATTGCCAAAAATATCCTTGACGGACCTGAAGCATTGGGAACTGGCCCCTTTCAATCCCCTACTTTTGGCGGAAAACAATGTTCAATTTGCCATCACATCCCACCCTATCAACCAAGCTACCGATTTTTTACGGAATTTAAGAAAATCGGTCCTCCATGGCCTTAGCCAAGAAAAAGCACTGGCCGCCTTGACCACAATACCTGCCAACCTCTTAAAAGTATCCAATAGAATCGGTACGTTGGAAAAGGGTAAACTCGCCAATTTTATCCTCTTGGATGGGAATTTGTTCGATGATGGCACCATGTTGCTTGAGAACTATATCAAAGGTGAGGGTCATGCTGTGGTTCAACCGCCCAATAAAACTGTTCTGGGCGAGTACCAATTGGAAGCAAGGGGTTTGTCGGCCACTCTTAAAATCCAACCAAAAAACAAGGGTTATATGGCACAATTGGAGGCCCCTAAAGGTACTGTTCAAAATATAACCTTTTCAATTGATGGCGAGATGCTGGGACTTGCATTTGAGATTGATAAAAAAAAATACAATTTGGGCGGGTGGGTTTCTACATCTGGAAACCAAACCGTTTTGAAGGGCAACGGAACCGTAGATCTTCATAGAAATATTTCATGGAAAGCCATCAAAAAAAGTGATGATACAAACAACGGTACGAAAAAAGAAGTTTCAAAAATAGCCGTCCAGAAGGGAAAAGTCATTTATCCCTTTATGGCTTTTGGATCTGAGGAAAAAATAAAGCCCGAGACCATCCTAATCAAGAATACAACGGTCTGGACCAATGAAAAAGAAGGCATTCTCAAAAATTCAGATGTTCTTCTGGAAAACGGTAAGATTGCCAAAATCGGGAACGACCTTACCGTAAAAAACGCCACAATAATCGATGGTACGGGCAAACACTTGACCCCTGGCATTATCGATGAGCATTCACATATCGCCATTAGTTCGGTCAATGAAATTGCGGCTAATTCGGGTATGGTCAGAATGCAGGACGTTTTGGATTCCGAGGATGCAAGTATCTACAGGGCATTGGCAGGGGGTGTAGTGGCCGCACACCTCTTGCACGGTTCTTCCGACCCCATAGGAGGTCAGTCGGCATTGATCAAGCTTAAATGGGGAGAGAGCCCTGAAAATCTAAAAATCCAGAATGCCGCGCCTTTCATAAAATTTGCTTTGGGGGAAAACCCCAAACGATCCAAAAGTGCACCATCCGTTCGCTTTCCCAGAAGTCTTATGGGACTGGAGCAGTTTTATTCAAATGCGTTTTCCGAGGCCTTGGATTACAAAAAGGATTGGGCCATTTATGATCAACTTGATAGAAAACAAAAACAGAATACCGCAAAACCGAGAAAAGATATCTTAAAGGAGGCCATGCTAGAGGTCGTGGAGGGCAACAGACATATTTCATGCCATTCCTATCAACAAAAGGAGATGTTGATGTTAATGGACGTTGCCGAACGCTATGGATTTACCGTGAACACCTTTACCCATGCCTTAGAGGGTTATCGCATAGCGGATAAGATGAAGCTTCATGGCGTCGGTGGAAGTACTTTTTCCGATAAATGGAACTTCAAATGGGAAACCCGGAACGCCATTCCCTATAATGCCACCATCATGGACAAAGAGGGGGTTGTTACCGCCATAAACTCCGATAGCCGCGAAACGATACGGCACCTAAACCATGAGGCCGCCAAAGCCATCAAATATGGAGGGTCAAGTGCCGAAGATGCCTTGAAAATGATTACCCTTAACCCAGCGAAGCTATTACACTTGGACGATACCATGGGTAGTATTAAAACGGGAAAATCGGCTGATGTCGTACTTTGGTCCGCCTCCCCCATGTCAATCTATTCGAAACCTGAAAAAACCATTATCGAGGGAGCCGTTTACTTTGACATCGAAACGGACAAACGGTTAAGAAAGCAGAACCAAAAAGAACGTACCCGTATCATCCAACTCATGCGTTTTAAAGGTTCAGCAGGAACTAAGTCTTTGAAAATTTCCAAAACCAAGCCTGAGTTTCATTGTGAATATATCGAACAAGCACAAGCCGAATAAATATAATTATACCTAGATGATGAAAAAGAGCATATCCATACTTCTCCCATTCACGATTTTATTTTTCCATTATTCCAATGAACTTGTCGGGCAATTAATGCCAAAACCTGCCCAAACCCAAACCGAACCTATACTGCTAGTGGGAGCTACTGTACATACCGGAACGGGAGAAATTATTGCCAATGGGGCCGTAGGTTTTAAAAAAGGAAAAATCACCTATGTAGGCCCTCTAGAGGGAATAGGGGAACAAAAAGCCGATTATAAGACTAAAGATGTGAGCGGTCAACATATATACCCAGGGTTCATACTGTTGAATTCGTTGATCGGTATCGAAGAGATCAGCGGCGTGCCCCATTCCAATGATAAATTGGAGGAAGGGGATATCAACCCCAGCCTTAAAACCGTTTTTGCCTTTGACACTGGGTCGGAACACATCCCTACCTTACGTTTCAACGGTATTCTACATGTAGAGTCCATCCGATCTGGAGGATTGATTTCAGGAACTTCCGCTGTAATGGAAATGGACGGGTGGAGCTGGCAGGAAGCTATATTTAAAGAAGAGGCTGCCCTACACCTGCATTGGCCCTCTTCAATATCAACTTCCTACGATAAGAGTACCAATACCAGAAATATCAAGAAAAATAGTTCCTACGATGAAAAAGTAATGCAACTTGAAAATTTGTTTTCGGCAGCCCATTCCTACAAGTCCATTGATGGAAAAACCACCAATCTGAAGCTGGAGGCCCTACAAGGTCTTTTTGAGGGCAAGAAAGTATTGGCAGTGCATGCCGAGGAACCCAAAGAAATTATAGAGGGCATTACGTTTGCTAAATCACATCAGGTCAAGAATATTGTTTTGGTCGCCACTTACCCCGTGCTTTCGGTAAAGGAATTTATCAAGGAAAACAAAATACCTGTCGTACTGCCCCCCACCTACGATTATCCTGACCATGACGGTATGGATTATGATGCCTACTATTCCTTGCCCCATTTGCTCTCTCAAGAAGGAATTACCGTGGCACTGAACCACTATGGAATGCTTTCAACCTCCCGAAACCTGCCTTTTTATGCGGGAATGGCGGTAACCTTTGGAATGGAAAAGGAAGAGGCCCTTAAATTGATCACCCTGAACCCTGCAAAGATCTTGGGTGTTGATGACCGCATCGGATCGATAGCCGTTGGCAAGGATGCGAGTATCTTTGTTTCACGTGGGGATGCCCTGGACGTTCAAACCAATGCGCTTTCCATGGCATTTATCCGTGGCAAGGAGATTGTGCTTGATGGAGCTCATCAAGAAAGCTATAAACGGTATTCTGCGAAGTATGGGCATGGTGAATAGTGTTCTGAAAAGCGTTGAGAACACCATTATTGACCTTAGCAATTGGATTTGGGACCTGCCATTATTATTGTTGCTCATGGGGGGTGGAATATTCTTTCTATTCTATTCCAGATTGTTGCCTTTCAAACACTTTTGGCATGCCATAGCCGTCGTTCGCGGAAAATATGACAGCACCTCGGGTGTTGGTCAGATCAGTGCCTTCAAGGCACTATCCACGGCCTTGTCATCTACTTTGGGGATGGGAAACATTGCCGGTGTAGCACTGGCAATAAGTATGGGAGGCCCTGGTGCACTTTTTTGGATGTGGGTGAGCGCAATAGTCGGTATGGCCACTAAATACTACACCTGCTCTTTGGCCATAATGTATCGGGGGAAAGATGATTTCGGAATTGTACAGGGAGGGCCGATGTACGTAATTACAGAGGGATTGGGGAAAAGATGGAAGCCCCTTGCCATATTTTTTTCAATAGCGGGCATTTTTGGTTCGCTGCCCATTTTTACAGCGAACCAGCTTACCCAGGTTTTGAACGATGTATTAGTGCCGGTTTTTGACCTTACAAGCTCGGTCGGATCCTCTTTGCTGATAGGGGTAGTGATTAGCATTCTGGTATCCATCGTTATTTTTGGCGGTATTCAAAGAATTGCAAACTATGCCAGCAAATTGGTTCCTTTAATGGTCGTATTGTATTTTCTCTCGGTATCTTATATCCTATTTGTCAACCATACTCAGATCCTACCGGTTTTTCAACAGGTATTTTCAGATGCCATGACCGGTAATGCGATTCTTGGTGGTAGCTTGGGTTCCATAATTATTGTGGGGGTACGTAGGGCGGCCTTTTCAAACGAAGCCGGTATTGGCACCGCCCCAATGGCCCATGGGGCCTCAAAAAATGTGGAGCCCGTAAAAGAGGGGTTGGTAGCCATGCTCGGGCCCTTTATAGATACACTAGTGGTATGTACCTTGACTGCGATTGCCATATTGGTCACCGATAGCTGGCAAGACCCGAATATTGGGGGCGTGACGGTCACCTTATCTGCTTTTGTCAAGACCATGCCCCAATTCGGTGCGGTACTCTTGGTGTTTATTGTATCCATTTTTGCCCTGACATCATTGTTTACCTACTCCTATTATGGCGCTAAGTGTATCGCATTTGTTTTTGGTACCAGGTACAAAAAATTCTATAATTACATTTATGTGCTCAGTATCTGTTTGGGAGCGGTTTCCAGTATGGCAGGTGTCGTTGGTCTTTTCGACATCAGTTTTGCCTTGATGGCCATTCCAACCATGTTATCCGCCATTATCCTATCAGCAAAAGTAAATCAGGCAACACGGGAATATTTCAAGAAAATATCGTTGAACACAAACGTTATTTAAGTCATTTTCTATGAAAAAAAAAGTACTTTTTCTCTATCTACTGGGCTTGGCAGCAACTTATGCCCAAGAGCAGCGATTTCAGGGTCAACCCCCAATCGCAGCGGTCCCAACCAAAACCAGGCCGGTACAAAAACAGTGGAAGGGCAATTTCAAATTCGCCCGCAACGGCATTACCTTTTCCAATGATTTTGTTGGGTCAAGGCTCAATGGTATTGTTCAAAATAACGACAGCACCTATACAGTATTGATAACCCCTGAAAACACTCCGATTAACACCAGTCCGTGGTACGCCTTCAAGGTATGGGCAAACAACAGGACACAGGTCAATGTGGTGCTGACCTATCAAGAATCGGGGAAGCACCGATACTTTCCAAAGCTGAGCAAGGATGGGGTCAATTGGTCCCTCCTTGATTCCACGAGATACAAGGAATATGACAAAGGCGAAAGAGCGTTCGGCCCAGGTTCGCTTCCGGTCAAAGTAAATATGAAACTGGAAATAGGCACCGATACGCTTTGGGTTTCGGGCCAGGAGCTCCACACTTCGCATCATGTTTCCCGTTGGGCGGAAGACCTATCGACCAAATCTTTTATCACAAAAAAGAAAATTGGAAAAAGTAGGGAAAATAGAGATTTGGGGCTGTTGGCGATTGGTAACGAAAATGCAAGAAACATGTTGATGGTCATTTCACGGCAACACCCACCCGAGGTAACAGGTTATCTGGCCATGAAAACCTTTGTAGAAACCATTGCATCGGATACAAAGCTAGCCAAAAATTTCAGAAAAAAGTTTACGACCTATGTAGTGCCATTGATGAACCCTGACGGGGTCGACAACGGACACTGGAGACACAATGCCGGCGGAGTCGATCTGAATCGGGACTGGGCGAATTTTAACCAACCGGAAACACGTTCGGTCAAGAACTTTATGGAAGGGAAAGTGAAACAGACGAAAGGAAAGTTTTATTTTGGTATCGATTTTCATTCCACCTGGGACGATATCTATTATACTGTGGACTCCAAATTGGAAGGAAATATGCCAGGTTTGGTGACTGATTGGCTGTCAGAAGTTAAAGCTGAGCTCGAAGGGTACGACCCCAATATCAGGCCAAGTGACAAGATGCGGCCAACCAATGTATCACGGAATTATTTTTTTGTGGAACATGGGGCCGAGGCCTTGGTCTTTGAAATTGGTGACAATACCCCAAGGGACTTTGTAAAGAAAAAGGCCCGTGTAAGTGCACAGATTTTGATGCAATTGATGTTAAAACGTATAAAGTAAGACCTAATGAGACCATTATTCCATTCTCAAATTTCCTTTTGGATGCTTTTAGGACTGTTGGCCTTTTTGAGTCCAAACTTCGGATTGGGGCAAGAGAGTATCATTGATAAGGCCATAAGACATTCCGGAGCCGAAAAACTAAAAAATGCCGAAGTCTCATTTGACTTTAGGGATTATCACTATATCTACAAAAGGAACAAAGGACGGTTTGAATATACTAGAATTAACCGACGGCCTGATGGCACCAAAATACGTGATGTCTATACCAATGACGGACTGTTCCGCTATGTGGCAGATACTTTGGTAAGCCTTAGCGAGAAAAGAAAAAAGGCCTATGCCAATTCGGTCAATTCAGTAATCTATTTCGCTTTTCTTCCCCTATGGCTCAAAGACCCCGCTGTCATGTTTGAAAATATGGGAATATCCAAAATCCAAGACAAAGAATACCATAAAATACGCGTTACCTTTAAAAAGGAGGGTGGTGGTGATGATTTTGAGGACGTTTTTCTATACTGGTTCGATGCAGACGACTATAGTCTGGATTATCTTGCTTACAAATACTTCACAGGTAAAGGTGGGATGCGCTTCCGTGAGGCCTATAATCCCCGTACCATCGATGGTGTCAGAATCCAGGATTACCGAAACTTTGCACCTAAATTAAAGGGAAGCATTGACTTTGAACAAATCGATAGAGCCTTCGAGGATGGTAAATTGGAGGAACTGTCGATTATTGCACTAAAGAAGATGACAATAAGAGTTATACCCTAAACCATAAAAAAGCTCATTCAAAAACACGCAATAAATTTCCTGTCAATTCCGTACTGAAAATTTTCAATGGATTGGGTGTGATAGCGTTCAAAGGTTTTCCGGTCTGATCGAATCTAGCACCATGGGTTGCACAACGATAGATACCCCCATCTTCGGTAATGAAACGCACTTCTTCCGTTTGTTGATGGCTACAGATCTGGCTGGCGGCCACATACTGCCCCTCCAAGTTTTTGGCCACCACCACAAATTGCTTCAAGATAAAGCCCCCATTATTCTGTAAAGGGGCACCTTCCTGAGAGTCAAGGTCAACCGTAAAATCAATTCCCGTCGGGACTGGAAGCCCCCCCACCGCACCGTCTTTTGAACATCCGTTCAAACAGGGAAAAACAAGGGCAAAGGCTGCACCTGCCCCTAGATTCTGTAAAAATTTCTTTCGTTCCATAGCTATTGCATATACTAAATCCAACGCTTTTTAGGCAAAAATCGTATGTAAGGTAGCACACAACCTTACCCTGATTGCTTCCTTGTATTGGTTTTGAGCCTGATTCTCCACAAATATGACATTTATCATATTTCTGTCTAACCTTATCTTTTAAATTTACCATGCCTAATATCCCATTTTTGAATATAAAGTATTGATAACATGTTTTTTATGTATTTTTTGTTAAAATCAATCAAATAAAAAAAATTAAACATTTTTACCTAATTTTATATAGTGGAACACCTTAACCGTAAAATAATTGCCTTTTTCCTAACTTGTATAGTGCTGTTCGCAGGCTCTTCCTTCACTGCGGATATGCATTTCTGTTGCGATAAGTTGGTAGATCTTGCGGTCTTAGGCAAAGCGAAACCTTGTGACGAGAAAATTGAGCGGCAAGAAGAAAGGCCTTCAAAGGAATGCTCCTTAGCAACACAAGAATGTTGTAGCAGTCAGTCTTTCGTGAAGTCGATAGATGAAAACCTAAAAAATGCCCAATTGGAATTGGGCGCTGATACGTTTGTCTTCTTACAAACGTTTTTCCATACCTATATAAATCTTTTTGAAGGACTTGATACCAACATTGTCCCCTTCCGGGACTATCACCCCCCATGGATAGAGAGGGACATTCTTGTACTTCACGAAACTTTCTTAATTTGATTTATTCCTCGCGCTAATTACCTTAGGGTAATCAGCACCTTCCGTATTTGGCCATAATCCTTATTGGGCCAACTTTTTGCCGAACTCATAATTCAATGGCAAACATTTCAGGCAACATCATCAATAAGAGCTTTTAGACTCTTAATGGTTTAACAGACGGGTAACATTAACACTAATACATATGGAATCCAACAGAGTATACTGGATCAAGAATATGGTTTGTAGACGTTGCCTTAAGGTCTTGAAACAAGAACTTGAGGAAGTACATATAAAGGTGCTTTCCGTTGAATTGGGAAGACTTTCCGTACGCATAATCGAGGGTACAAACAAGGATATTGATAGCAAAGTGCTACAAGTGATTCATTCCAACGGATTTGAAATTGCAAAAAGCGAAGAGGAAATGTTGGTCGAGGAAGTGAAGCTTACACTTATAGAGCTCATACAGGAGCTGCCGACCCATGTAAAGGAAAAAACCTCGGAATACCTGGCATCCACAATACGTCGTGATTATAAGGTTTTAAGTAGACTTTTTTCCAAAACCGAAAACACCACCATAGAAAAGTATTTCATAAAGCTAAAAATAGAGAAGGTCAAAGAATTGATACAATTACAGCAATATACCTTCTCCGACATAGCCTATATGCTTGATTATAGTAGTGTAAACCATTTGTCCAGACAATTTAAGCGCATTACGGGAATGAGCATGACGGACTTTAAAAATTCAGAACATTTAGAGCGTAATTTCTATGACGAAATTATATAAATAATATAGAAAATTATGCAGATAAACCTGAAGCAATAAAAATAGATTTGATAACAGCTTAATACCAAAAAATGAACAAAAAAAGAATTTTGCCTAACATGATGGCAATTGTGGCCATGTGCTTTCTGTTCGTGGGGTTCAACTCCCATGCACAAGAGAAGTGGACGGCGCCCTCCAGCGCCGATAATTTGGTCAACCCATTAAAGGGTGATGCGGGTGCAGCAGCATCCGGCAAGAGGACCTATAGAATGCTCTGTGTGATCTGCCACGGAGCAAAAGGAAAGGGAGATGGCATGGGAGGTGCGGGCCTAACCCCAAAGCCTACTGATTTTACCGATTCAGACGTACAGGCCCAAACCGACGGCGCACTATACTGGAAACTAACGGAAGGGCGATCCCCAATGGCTTCCTATAAGACAGCTCTGCCCGAAAAGAAAAGATGGGAACTTATTAATTATATCCGAACACTTAAGAAATGAAAAAGCTACTAGTAGTACTAACAGCAGTTGTATTTTGTGGTCAAATGTACGGCCAGACCTACAACACTTTTGAACCGAGCAAGACACAATTCATGTTGCGTGGTTATGGCCACACTGGTTTTGAATACATGGATTCGGGAGATGAAACGGAATCCACTTTTCTGGGATCGGCCTTTGCCCCGATTTTTCTTTACAAGCATTCGGATAGATTGATGTTCGAGGCCGAACTTGAGTTTGTGCTGGAAAGCGATGAGTTGGAAACCGGTCTTGAGTATGCCGATGTGATGTACGTGCTCAACAAGAACATGACCGTTCGGGCAGGAAAATTTCTTTTGCCCTTTGGCACATTTATGGAAAGATTACATCCCGCATGGATAAATAGATTGCCCAATGCTCCCTTGGGCTACGGACATGACGGAATCGCACCCTCTTCAGGCATTGGTGTAGAACTTAGGGGTGCATTTGATTTGGGAGGCCCCAAATTGAATTATTCGGTATACTCCACCAACGGTCCACGAATCAAAGATGGTTCAGAGGAACCGGAGGAGGCGGGTATTCTAGAATTTGAGAACTATGAAGATACCAACTTGGCCAAGGCCTATGGGGGTCGCCTTGGTCTATTGCCTTTCCCAGATTCTTCGACAGAAATCGGTTTTTCGGCCTATTCGACAAGTGGAACGGGCGAAGAAGACTCGGAATACGAGGACATTGGGGCATTTTTGTTCGCCCTTGACTTTTCTTTTGTAAAACAGATATCCGCGATTGGGGGGATAGTGGATGTAAAGTCCCAATTCAACAACTCGAACGTGGATACGGCAACGTTTATAGAAACGCACGAAGATGGCGATGAGGAAGAATACTCATTTGACAACCAAAGTAATTCCTTTTATGGACAATTGAGTTATCGTCCCACCATGTCCGGAAACAAGTTCATAAAAAATCTGGAGTTCGTAGCCAGGTATTCGGATTTCAATGCACCCGAAGGCGCGGAGTGGGAAGAAAAATCCACGCAATACGCATTTGGTCTAAACTACTGGTTGAGTTGGCGATCTGTCGTCAAGCTTAGCTATCAGACCACCGAAACCGAAGGGGGCCACGACGGAGACGGACTGACCAATACAGATGGCCTGTTTGTGCATTGGGCCATAGGATTCTAATCGAGAAACAAAGGCTGGAAAACATGAAAGCGGTAAATCAGTTAAATATCAAAGGCTTTTTTTCTGGCCATACACCATGGGATTGTAATAAGACTATTTAAAATCGGGTAAGATGAAAATAATGAACAAAATAGTGATTGGGGTCATACTTGTGACAACAATCGGGGCTACAGTTGTAAGCTGTTCCTCAACAAAGAAAGGATATTCTGATGTTCCGGATTCCGAGACGGTTGTCGCGGAAGAGGGGTTTAAACTAGAAAAATCAGGGGCACAACTCTGGGGAGAAACCTGTAATAGGTGCCATATCGCTCCATCCCCTGCAGATTACAATGATACGGATTGGGAAACGATCAGCCTTCATATGCGGATCAGGGCCAACCTGACCGAACATGAAAGCAAGAAAATCGAGGAGTTTCTTAAGTCAGCCAATTGACGAGAAAATTGCTCCCATGGTGAACAAGTCAATTTGTCCATGGGAGTAAAATTTCCCGAATATTATATGCCAGGGGTTAACGATGCCATACGGAGGTCGCAGGGCAATCAAAAGATGATGGACAGTATGATGCGAATGATGTGCGAAAAAGTATAGCGAGCTATGATAGTATACGTTCCCGCATGAAAATCATCGTCCAAAAAGGGAACGAACATGCACAGATTTGGTAATGATGGGTGATAACCTTATGAAAACCAATCGAGGTGACCATCCCCAATACCAAAGATAAGTGGAAATTAATTTTAAAAACTGGAAAATATGAAAGGGCATTGGATTTGGATGGTCATCGGTTGCGGGCTTCCACTATTGTTGATTTTTTTCGCACCGGCACTTGGAATAACGGGATACAACGGGCTTTTTGCCTTTATTATCCTAATGTTCCTAGTCCACCTACTCATACCGCACGGACGGCATGGGCATGGGGAGCAAGGTAAATCCGACAAACACGGACATGGCAAAGAAGGACGGGGCACTGGGAGCCAAGGAGGGCATAAAGGCCATGGACACCATTAGTAGCGGTAAAAGGATGAGACGTAGATATCAAATAAATGGTATTAGTTGCGGCAGTTGTGTGTCCAAGGTAAAGAAAGTTTTGGAATCGCACCCTGAAATTGGCAAAACCGAGATTTTCTTGGCCCCAAAAGGTGCCACTATCATTACTATGAAAAGGAAACTTTCCATAGAGGATATTCAAAAGCAGCTCAATGAACTTGAGGGCTATACCATAACGAAAATCATTCAGGACAATAATTAAAGAGTAATACTATGTTTTTTAGAGATGGATTTTTTTGGGGCATGCACCTTATTTGGTGGGTAATTTGGCTAGTGGCTTTAGGCTGGATTTTCTTTGCTCCCTCGAATTGGCCGTTGCAAGAAACGGAAGAAGAAAGTGATGCGCTTGCCATTCTTAAGGTAAGGTTTGCCAAGGGTGAGATCACAAAGGAGGAATACAGGGACCAAAAAAAGATTTTGGAACCGGACAAGTAATACATAAACAACGAATTAACAATCCTAAAAACTATAAACTATGCATTTTTTCGATGGACATTGGGGTGGTATGCACTTTATCTGGTGGATCATATGGTTCATTTTATTGATGTGGATCTTTTTTGTCCCCTATGATATCCCCTATCAGAGAGCAAAAAAAGAAGACCCCTTAAGAATCCTAAAAAAGCGCTTCGCCAATGGCGAAATCTCTAAGGAGGAATATGAGGAATCAAAAAAGATCTTGAAATCAAAATAAGGGATTTAGGTAAAATATTAATCACTAAAAAAATCAAAATGAAGACAACGGTTTACATGACTGGCGCAATGGTATTGGCCACTTTCCTGATTTCGGCCTGTTCACAAAAACAGCATGGCTCAGTTAAAGACATGCTCAAGGACACCTCCCAGCAAGAAATGGTATTGACCACTCTTGCCGAAAACCACGAATTGGGCAAAAAGTATATTGGAAAAATGATGGATAGCGACCACGGTACGGGCATGATGGTTGATGAACTGGTTAGAGCGGCATCAAACGATACCATACTGGCCAATAAATTAAGTGGCATGATCACCAAATATCCTGATTTGATGTTGCTTACAACACATCATTTTATGCCTGTTATCGCCTCAGATAGTCTCATGAGGGATACTTTTTGCGATCATACCTTGAAGCATGAAGAGCTTTCCAGGGCCATGCACAATAAGATGGAGTATAAAAAGAGCCTTGAACAAAACCATTGATGCAAAGCTTACGGCCCGCTCACCAAACGTTCGCCGAGCAAATGTAGCACGACAACTAATAACATTAAAACAAGAATCATGAATCGTATCAACGTCAAAAAATTTGGGTTTGCCTTTGGGTTTACCGGTGCACTGGTGTATGCCGGATGTATGATAGTTCTCGCCACTGTAAGTAAGGAAGCAGGTATTGCCTTCTTCAACAGTCTCTTGCACGGTCTGGACACTACAAGTATTATTAGAATGGATGTTCCCCTCTTGGAGGCATTTTTTGGAATTGTACAAACGTTCATTTTAGGATGGCTAGTAGGTGCTTGTATCGCGGCATTCTACAATGTACAGATCAGAAAATAAAAAAGTTATGGATAGATCATACTCGCGGTGTCCAGTTCATGGAATGTTTTTAAACAATAAGGGGAATGTAAAGTCATTCCATGCTTTGGACATTATTGTGTAATTGCTGGAGATGGAGCAAAAAATAGCAAGACAAAAATTGAAAATCATTTTTATCCATGTTTTCATTGGAGCGGGAGTCTTTTATTTTTTGGTACATCCGTTCACGATGGTACTTTACAATATTGAGTTTAACCATCCCGACTTTACCCCTTCCCTATTTCGGAACATATTAAAGCAACACTTGCTGGAATCATTTTCTTTTAAAATGGGTGGAATGGCCGGTCTGCTGAGTTTCTTTGGGGGAATGTTGGGAATAGCTTCAGGTTTTTTCTGGATACGGATAAAACAAAAAAGATCACTGAGGCACCAAGGGGAACTTCTTGGTGAAATGGACCTCAAACAGTTGATCCAAAAAGGGGAAAATGATTCAGTGGAATTCAAATCTTCGGTTCGGTACGATTACCATAGAAAAACCACCAACCGTGATTTGGAACTGGTCATTGCAAAAACCTTGGTGGGTTTCATGAACGCCAAGGGGGGAAAACTGCTCATTGGAGTCAGCGACCAAGGCGATGTTATTGGATTGGAAAAGGACTTAAAGACCTTAAAGCACAAGAACAGGGATGGTTTTGAACGCAAAGTATTTCAGGTCATCACGGACTATATAGGTAGGGAGGCCTGCTACAATAATCAAGTATCGTTTCATGCCATCGGTGAAAAAGACATTTGCCTGATAAATGTGGAGCCATCTACCATTCCAGTGTACCTAAAGGATGGCAAAAACATCACTTTTTATGTCAGAACGGGTAACGCCACCCATCCCCTATCGGTCGAAGAGGCTATCAACTATTTGAATATTCAAAATACCTAGTTCCCATGCAATACGTCTGGTTCATATGGTCCCTAATTATCCTAGCCCTATGGGGGATGGTATATCTATTGAAAAAGGACTCTAGAAGCGAAATGTTGAAGATGAGTTGGATAACCATGCCTTTTGGGCTTACGGAACCTCTGTTCGTTCCCGAATATTGGCATCCCCCTTCCCTTTTTGATTTGGCCATAACGACCGGTTTTGATATTGAAAGCCTGATCTTTTCATTCGCAATTGGTGGTATCGGTACGGTTTTTTACAACCTTATTTTTAGAAGAAAGTATGTTGAAATGCCGCATAGTGAACGTAAGCATGCAAAGCACAGGTTGCACCTATACATCCTATTGGTACCGGCGGCCGTGTTCCTGATATTGGCCATGTCCACTACTTTGAACCATATCTATTGTGGGATTGCAGCTATGTTCCTGGGAGGAATGTCTACACTATATTGCCGGCAGGACCTCAAGACTAAAATCTGGATCAGCGGATTTCTGTTCACGGCATTGTATTTTGTTTATTTTGGGAGTATTCTTCCTTTCCATCCCAACTACGTAGAACTTTTCTGGAATCTGGAAAACCTAAGTGATATTCTAGTGGCCGGTATTCCAATCGAAGAACTCCTGTTCGCCTTCACTTTTGGCATGTATTGGTCGGGATTGTATGAGCATTTATACTGGAGAAAATTAATGGGTCCCATTACCACGGGGTAGATTGGTCAAACAAGCAGTGTTCATTAGAACCTATGAACAAATAAATATGAAAAGATGAAGATAGTATTGGCAATAGATGGCTCCAATTTTAGCGAGGACGCCATTAATGAACTCAGTGGTATGTCCTTGCCGGGGGACACTGAGGTATGTGTACTGAGTGTTTTGGAAAATCCCTTGCTGACCGCTCCTGGCGCTGCCACCCTTGGTAGTCCACTTGGCAACTATTATGAGGAAGCGGTGTCCCTTGCCCAAAAATCGGCAGAAACCATAGTAAAAAATGCAGCTAGATCTGTTGAGGGCAGGAAACCTGAAATATCAATAACCACCGAAGTGATCCATGGTCTCCCAAAAAGCGCCATTCTCGAAAAGGCCGAAAATTTTGGTGCGGACCTCATTGTTGTTGGATCTCAGGGCCATGGTGCTTTCTCTCGCTTTTTGCTAGGTTCAGTATCACAGTACATTGCCATGCATGCCAGTTGTTCCGTGTTGATAGCAAGAAAAAAAATATGGAAAGGGATACTGAAAAATAACAAACAGACTGTTTTACAGCACAAGAATTAAAAATAGTCGTTAAACCCCAAATTGGTATGAAGAACACTTATGGCTCCAAGAATACTAGTGATGCCACTTGTAGGGCCACCGATGAAATTTGTTTGCCAAATTCAAGATTTCCAAGGGTAGTCGTTGTAGGGGGCGGGTTTGCCGGCCTTGCATTGGTAGAAGGTCTCAAGAACAAAGAGGTACAGGTAGTTCTGATAGACCGAAACAACTTTCACCAGTTCCAACCCCTATACTACCAAGTGGCTACCAGTGGCTTGGAACCGGACAGTATTGTCTTTCCGTTCAGGAAACAAATCAGCGGCTATACCAATGTCACCTTTAGATTGGCAGAGGTACAAGAAGTCCAAACTTCATCAAATACAGTCATCACCGATAAGGGTAGGTTGGCCTATGATTATCTGGTTTTGGCCACCGGTACCAAGACCAATTTCTTCGGAATGGACGAAGTGGCAAGAAATAGCCTGGGCATGAAAGATATCAAGGATTCACTCAATATACGCCATATGATGCTTCAGAACCTAGAGCAAGCAGCAATAACCTGTGATGATGACCATCGGGACGCCCTTACCAATTTTGTAATTGTGGGTGGTGGACCTGCAGGGGTTGAAATGGCAGGTGCCCTAGCGGAGTTCTGCAAATACATTTTACCCAAAGACTATCCAGAATATCCTTCCTCCATCATGAACATCTATCTTATCGAGGCCATGGGTGAGCTGTTGGCCGGTATGTCGGATAAGGCCTCCTCGAAGACACTGGAATATCTGAAAAGCTTGAATGTACAGGTATTGCTTAACGAAGCCGTTAGCGGCTATGACGGCAAGGTGGTACGTACCAAAAGTGGTAAGAAGATTAGGGCCAAAAATCTAGTATGGACAGCAGGTGTTACTGGCCAATTGCCGGATGGGATGGATGAAAGCTATCTTGTCAAGGGCAATCGACTAAGAACAAACACTTATTTGAAAGTCGAAGGACTGAACAATGTTTTTGCCATCGGCGATATAGCGGGAATCATTACGGAAGAGACACCAAAAGGACACCCACAAGTAGCACAGGCCGCTATTCAACAAGGGAAACACCTTGCCAAAATATTGCTGAACACTATGCGGTCAAAGCTTTCGAAACCTTTTGCCTATAAGGACAAGGGTTCCTTGGCCACTGTGGGCAAACGAAAAGCCGTGGCTGACCTGGGTAAGCTTCGTTTTGGTGGATATTTTGCTTGGCTGTTGTGGTCCCTTGTCCATTTGATGTCCATTAGTGGGTTTAGAAACAGATTGTTGGTGGGCCTCAACTGGGCCATCAGCTATTTCAGCTACGAAAAAAGCAATAGGGTCATTATCAGAAATTTTAAGCCCAAATCGTTCGACCATCCGTCGGATAAAAAACCGGATCAAATAAAACGAACGATTAAATCAGAGATGAATGCATAACATGGAGAATACTACATTTTTCAAGAATATGGTCGGCTCTACCGCAAAAGGGCTGAACAATGGAGGTGTTGTTCTCTTTATTACGGTCGTTATTGCCATGATTTGGGCCAATTCGCCTTGGAAAGAATTTTACCAAGCTTTGATGAAGGTTGAGATAGGGTTCACCATTGGTAGTTTTGAATTGTTCGAACCTCTTCTGTTATGGGTGAACGATGCACTGATGGCCTTATTTTTTTTACAGGTCGGTCTGGAGCTAAAACGAGAAATTCTTGGTGGTAAACTTTCATCCCCGAAGAGTGCAATTTTACCCATTGGTGCCGCCATTGGAGGCATGGTAATACCTGCCCTTGTTTATTATTCATTCAACGGTTCAGGTGAGGCCTCTCAGGGCTGGGGAATTCCGATGGCCACTGACATTGCCTTTTCCCTTGGAGTATTGGCACTTTTCGGAAAAAAGTTGCCCACGGCTTTGAGGGTCTTCCTTGTAACCTTGGCGATAGTTGACGATTTGGGAGGGGTTTTGGTCATCGCCCTATTCTATACCTCCGGAATATCGGGAATGGACTTGCTCCATGGCCTACTTTTCTTCGGCCTGCTTATAATTGGCAATTATGCCGGGGTTCGTAGTACATGGTTTTACGCCATTATAGGTATAGGCGGTGTGTGGTTGGCATTTTTCTTTTCCGGGATACATCCCACCATTGCCGGGATACTTACCGCCATGGCCATTCCCGGAAGGGTCAAGATCAAAGAGCAAACCTTTTTGCGACGTTTGGATAAACTCCATAAAAGATTCCAAAAAGAAAAACCGGTGAAGGGAACCCTCATTTCCAGGAAACAGTTGGAAATATTGGAGGACATAAAAACCACAAGTTCCGAAGCCGAAACCCCACTCCAAAAAATTGAAAAAGCCTTACATCCATTGGTAAGTTTCGTTATTCTTCCCTTGTTCGCCTTGGCAAATGCAGGGATACACCTTCATGGAGATTTACTGAAGGTAATGACCAGTCCCGTTGGCTTAGGTATAGGTTTGGGACTGGTTTTCGGGAAGTTCATTGGCATAGCGGGCTTTTCCAGGGTACTGGTGGCATTCAGACTTGCCAAACTTCCTGAAAATGTGAATTGGAACATGATTTACGGGACAGCCTTTCTTGGCGGAATCGGTTTTACCATGTCGCTGTTCATCAATGAACTTGCCTTTACGGATGAATCGATGCTGTTCACCGCCAAGGTAAACATCCTTTTTGCCTCCCTATTGGCTGGTATTTTCGGCGCCATTTTATTATATCGACATAACAAAAAATCAATAGTAACTAAAATTAGATAACATGAAAAATATAGCAGTGGTGGGTTACGGCGTCATCGGAAAAAGAGTGGCCGATGCCGTGAGTTTACAGAATGATATGGCCCTTGTGGGGGTGTGTGACGTAATAAGCGATTGGCGTATACAGACGGCCCTGAAAAAGGGCTTTAAGGTGTTTGCGGCAACCAAGGAAGCAGATGCACAAATGCGATCGGCGGGACTATCGGTTGCAGGTTCCATGCAGGAACTACTGCAACATGTGGATCTTGTAGTGGATTGCACCCCTAAAAAGATTGCAGCTAAAAATGTTGTAATCTATAGGGAAAAAGGTATTAAATTCATTGTTCAGGGTGGGGAAAAACATGAAACCACAGGACATTCCTTTAGTGCTGAAAACAATTACGAATCTGCGCTAGGTTTGGATGCCACCAGGGTAGTTTCCTGCAATACCACTTCCATTCTGCGCACCTTGACCGCCTTAAAAACGGCCGATATGCTGGACTATGCCAGGGGCACCTTGTTAAGAAGGGCCACGGACCCTTGGGAAAGCCATCTGGGAGGTATTATGAACACCATGGTGCCCGAACGCGACATCCCCAGTCATCAAGGCCCTGATGCGCAAAGTGTAGATCCCGACCTCGATGTGATCACATCAGCGGTAAAGGTCCCTGAAACCCTTAGCCATATGCATTATTGGAATGTAAAACTAAAGCGTGAGACCTCTAAGGAGGAAGTGCTCAGCGCTCTTAGGGCCTCTAGCCGGATTAAACTGATAAGCTATGACCAGGGTCTGGTCTCCAACAACACCATAAAGGAAATGTTTATGGATTGGGGCAGACCTTGGGGCGATATGTACGAGGTGGCCCTTTGGGAAGATATGCTCAAAGTGGTTGGCGACGAACTTTTTTATGCCTATGTCGTGGACAATCAAGCCATCGTCATCCCCGAGACCATCGATGCCATCCGTGCCTTGACGGGAATCGAATGTGATGGTCAAAAGTCCATTGCCAAAACCAATGAAAGTCTAGGAATCAATTAAAAAGGAGAAGAATGGAAACTTTTGAAGCCATTGTGGAACACTTGGGAGATAAAGCATCTTTTTATCTGGACCACGTAAGCGAGAAAATAACGAAGGACGAACTACAGTTGCCTGAAAAAAATGTGGTGGACACCGTGTTCGTGAACAGCGATCGTAATGTTAGGGTCCTTGGGAGCCTATCTCGTCTCTACGATAATGGAAATCTTTCGGGCACTGGATATCTCAGTATACTTCCAGTAGATCAGGGCATCGAACATAGTGCCACTTTTTCCTTTTATAAGAACCCTGATTACTTTGATCCAGAGAACATCATAAAATTGGCAATGGAGGCTGGTTGCAATGGTGTGGCCTCCACTTTTGGTGGGCTGGGCCTATATGCTCGGAAATATGCGCACAAAATCCCTTTCATTGTCAAAATAAACCACAATGAACTATTGACCCATCCCACAAGATACGGCCAAACCCTCTTTGGTACTGTCAAGGAAGCATGGAATATGGGTGCGGCGGCAATCGGGGCGACCATTTATTTTGGATCAGGTGAGAGTAAGCGCGAACTGAAGGAAGTTGCAGGGGCCTTTACCGAGGCCCACGGTCTGGGTATGGCCACTATCCTTTGGTGTTATACGCGAAATGAAGCATTTAGAACCGATAGGGAAGATTACCATTCATCGGCCGATTTGACATCGCAGGCAAACCACCTTGGGGTAACGATAAAGGCCGATATCATAAAGCAAAAACTGCCCACCAACAATTATGGTTTCAAAGACATTGGGTTTGGAAAATTTAACGATGCTATGTACGAAGCGTTGACTGCGGAGCACCCCATCGATCTTTGTCGATTACAAGTGGCAAACTGTTACATGGGGAACATAGCGTTGATCAATTCGGGAGGTGGGTCCAAAGGGGTATCGGACCTGGGCGAAGCAATTGTCACGGCTGTCGTCAACAAAAGGGCGGGAGGTTCCGGTCTTATCTTAGGGAGAAAGGCCTTTCAGCGGCCTTTCAAAGAGGGTGTGGAGCTATTACATGCAGTACAAGGGGTTTATCTGGAAAAGAGAATAACGATAGCATAAAAGATATCCAAGGAATGTTCGATGCTGATATAAAATCATTAAAATCCCTTAACCACTACTTAAAAAAGTTGGTAGAAAACAGACTATGGCTAAAGGTAATCATTGCTCTGTTACTAGGTGTAGGCCTTGGACTCATGTTAAGCCCTCAAAATGGTTGGATAACAAAGGGCACTGCCGATGTTTTAGGGAACTGGTTGGCCCTACCGGGCATGCTCTTTCTCAAGTTGGTCCAAATGATCATGATTCCCTTAATCGTAGCTTCAATAATTACTGGGATTGCGAGCAATGATAAAGAAAATCTAAAAAGGTTGGGAGGTGGCGTGCTATTATATTTTATAAGCACTACCAGTATATCGGTGAGCATAGGCACAATATTGGCCTTGATTTTTAGGCCTGGAAAGTATCTGCACCAACAGGCAGTTGTGGATCATGAACAAGCTTTGACCAATAGCGCGGAGAGCACAGGATTATCATTTGCAATAAACGACATTCCGAATGCCATAACAAATTTGCTCCCCGACAACCCGTTGGCATCCATGGTCAGTGGTGAAATGTTGAGTATCGTCATTTTTACCATTATAATCGGTGTAGCTGTACTTTCCCTGCCCAATGATTTGCTAAAACCTGTAAAATTACTGTTGGGTGCCGTACAGGAAATCTGTATGACCGTTGTCAAATGGGCCATGTTCTTGGTACCCGTTGCCGTGTTCGGCCTAATGGCCCAGCTTACTTCCAGCGTCGGATTGAATTCCCTATCAGGGCTGGGTTTTTATGTGCTGGTTGTGCTGATAGGGCTGCTGCTCTTGGTCGTGGTTTACCTCATTGTGGTAAGCCTATTGGGAAAAAGCAATCCTTTTCAATTTTTGGGCAACATAAGGGATGTTCAGCTACTGGCCTTCTCGACAACGAGTTCTGCGGCAGTAATGCCCTTGTCCCTTGAAACGGCCGAAGAAGAACTTGAAGTAGATCCGGCCATCAGTAACTTTATCATTCCTATCGGAGCCACTGTAAACATGGACGGTACGGCACTGTATCAAACCATAACTACCCTGTTCATTGCCCAGGCCTATGGGCTGGAAATGAGCATTATGAGCATTATTGTGGTGGTAGTCACCATAGTGGCAGCCTCCATTGGCACCCCAGCAATACCAGGTGGTGGGGTAGTGATCTTGGCCTCTGTACTGTCCAGTGCCGGTATACCGGCAGAAGGCATCATCATAATCATAGGGGTGGAACGTTTGCTGGGAATGTTCAGAACTGCGGTCAACGTTACCGGGGACCTCACCGCTTGTATGGTTTTCAATCGGTTCTATGGAAACAAGCTCGCCATGGGCCGTGATAGTATTTCAAAATCA
The DNA here is from genome assembly GCF_050617915.1 of Flagellimonas flava. Taxonomy (GTDB): domain Bacteria; phylum Bacteroidota; class Bacteroidia; order Flavobacteriales; family Flavobacteriaceae; genus Flagellimonas; species Flagellimonas flava_A. The sequence goes on along the minus strand of NZ_JBODQE010000008.1, from coordinate 59,741 downwards.
AAAAAAGGGTATTCCCTCATTTAAAAACCATAAGATGATAAAATCAATCGAAGATATAGATCTTACTCCCAAACGTGGAAAGGAATACTGGGTAAACTGCCATAGGGAATGGCGGGAGGAGATCATTTACTTTCTTATGGTAGACCGGTTTCATGACAGCAACAAACGAAGCTCATTGGACTTCGATATTAGGCATTCTGGTTTTGGCAATGACAATCAATTACGAAAAACTTTTGGGGGTACTATCCAGGGAATCATCGATAACATTGATTATATCAAAAACTTGGGCTGTACGGCCCTTTGGCTTAGTCCGGTATTTGAAAATAATCCACAATCCTACCATGGGTATGCCATCCAGAATTATTTGGATATCGACAAACGCTGGGGCTCAAAAAAGGATTTGGAGAGATTGGTGGTCAAGGCCCATAACTTGGATATGCGGGTCTTTCTAGATGTCGTTCTGCACCATTCAGGGGACAATTGGTCGTATCCTTTCGACCACACGTATTTCTATTTAAACGGGGAACGTTTTCCTTTGGGAAATTGGCGCGAGAAAGACAGACCGCTTCCCATGGAGCTAAGGGATCCGGAGCTTTATAATCGAAAGGGACAGGTAAGGAATTTCGATGCATATCCAGAGACCCAGGAAGGGGATTTTTTGACGTTAAAAACATTTCGGAACGATGGTTCCGCAGAAAGTTGGAAATTGGCAAGTCTACTGGCCACCATTCATTGTTATTGGATACGGGAAACCGACGTAGACGGTTTCCGGTTGGATGCTGTCAAACATATGAAAGGGCCGGATATTAGCCGTTTTTGCTCTACGATACGTGAATATGCCTACTCATTGGGCAAAAGGAATTTCTTTTTGTTCGGTGAGATCATCGGAAACGATGAGACAGGCAATCCATATATTGGACCAAAAGTGTTCCCAGAGGACCAAAACGTATATTATGGTTTGGATTCCGTTTTAGACCATCCATTACATAGTGTTTTGGCGGATGTCATAAAAGGGGTTTCTTCACCTGAAAGACTATTGGAACGATATGCCTCTTTACAGCGGAATGCTGAAAGAAGGGGGGGGTATGGGGATTTCTTAGTAACCTATATAGACGACCACGACCAGGTCGGCACTGATTTTAAGCATCGTTTTGGCCACGGGGCCACTCCCGAACAAATCTTTGCCGGCACAGGGTTTCTGCTCTGTGCCCTCGGTACTCCCTGTATCTATTATGGAACCGAACAGGGTTTGGACGGAAACGGTACGGATGACAGATATGTTAGGGAGGGCATGTTCAATCCCGATGATACGTCGACAAATATCCTGAACTCAAATTCTTGGATATACAGGACAATGGCCAAGCTGGCAAAACTTCGCCAAAAAGAACCGATACTTAAGTTCGGTAGAATGTATTTTAGGGAGACTTCAGAGGATGGAATTCATTTTCATCACCCCGATTGTAAAGAGTGCCTATTGGCCTTTTCGAGGGTACTTCACGATGGTGAGATTTTAGTGGTCTATAATTCCTCTCCTACCGATACCAAAGAAGAGTACATCATTGTTGACAACGGCATCAACAATGAAAACACTTATATGAAGTGTATTTATGGAAACAGAACGAGAATTAAGATAAGAAGAGATATGCACGACAAGGGGCGCTCATATATAAAACTTGTACTTGATCCAATGGAGTTTTTAATATTCAAAAATTGATGAACCATGATAACAGAAGTGATTAATGATCAAGGTCTACAAGGAGTCTTTCACCACGATATCGAAGGTATGGAAATACTTATCGAGCTTGCCCTGAACGTGCGTTGGTCCTGGAACCACGCTACCGATAAAGTGTGGGAGAAATTGGATCCCGAATTATGGGAGTTAACCCAAAACCCATGGCTTATCCTACAAACTGTATCAAGAGACCGTTTAAAGAGGCATTTGGAAAATCAATCTTTTCGAAAAACGATCGATGATCTTTCAAAAGCGAACAGAAAGGCAGTCTCCGGCTCTTCGTGGTTTCAACGTAGCCATCCCAAAGCAGCGCTAACCAATGTCGCTTATTTCAGTATGGAGTACATGCTCAGCGAGGCCCTGCCAATTTATGCCGGAGGTTTGGGCAACGTCGCAGGAGATCAGCTCAAATCCGCTAGTGATCTTGGAGTTCCCGTAGTTGCCATAGGTCTCCTATACGCTAAAGGATATTTCCGGCAGGAAATTGATGTTGATGGTACCCAGAATGCGCTCTTCCCACATAATGATCCAGGTCAATTACCGATAACTCCACTACGCCGCCCAAATGGGGAGTGGCTTCGATTTCAGGTGTCTTTGGCGGGCCTTTCGATCTGGTTAAGGGTTTGGCAGGTACAGGTAGGACGCTTAAAACTGTATCTCCTGGACAGCAACGATGCCGCCAACTTGCCCATACATAGGGGGATAACGGATGAGCTTTACGGTGGCGGTCCGGAGCTTCGTATCAAACAGGAAATCATATTGGGAATAGGTGGCTACAAACTTCTCAAGGCCTTGGACATCAAACCGGAAGTTTGCCATATGAACGAGGGCCATGCAGCGTTTCTCGTACTGGAAAGGGCCAACGATTTCATGAAAATGCACGGTACCACCTTTAAGGAAGCCCTTACCATAACCCGAGCGGGGAACATATTCACAACGCATACCGCAGTATCGGCGGGATTTGATTATTTCAGTCCTATGCTGATGGAAAAGTATCTGGGCATCTATGCAAAAAAAGAACTTGATATTGATTTGGGGGAATTAATGGCGCTTGGCCGTGGAGAAATACATAACCCATGGGACAGTTTTAATATGGCCTACCTGGCAATCAGGGGCAGTGGTGCCATTAATGGGGTAAGTCGTCTGCATGGTGAGGTGAGCCGGAGCCTTTTCAAGGACCTTTTCCCGCGTTGGCCGTTGCATGAGGTTCCAGTAGGCCATGTGACCAATGGCGTCCACATGTCCAGTTGGGATTCTGAATACGCCGATAAAGTATGGACCGAGGCTTGCGGAAAAGACCGTTGGCGTGGTGAACTTGGGGACCATGAAGAACATATATCAAAAATGTCGGACCAAGAGCTCTGGCATTTTAGGAACAAATCAAGAAAAAGGCTCGTCGGCTTCGTGCGAAAAAGATTTGAAAGGCAGTCAATGGCTTCAGGCCAATCTCCGGACACTATAAAAGTTTCCAATCGAATATTTGATTCCGATGTTTTGACATTGGGATTCGCACGCCGATTCGTTCCCTATAAGAGACCCGATCTACTCCTGCATGACCCTGAAAGGTTTGTCCGTATTCTTACCAATTCGGAGTTTCCTGTCCAACTGGTGTTGGCCGGGAAAGCACCTCCATTCGACGAATCCGGCAAGGCACTGATTCGTAGATGGATACAGTTTATTGAACGGTACAAACTTCAAGAACATGTGGTTTTCCTGAGCGATTATGATATGATGCTGACCGAAAACCTGGTGCAAGGAGTGGACGTATGGTTGAATACGCCAAGAAGGCCTTGGGAAGCCAGTGGGACGAGTGGTATGAAGGTACTGGTCAATGGAGGTATCAATTTATCCGGGCTCGACGGCTGGTGGGCCGAAGCGTATACCCCCGAGGTTGGCTGGACCTTTGGTACTGAGAAGGAGCAGGCCGATGATAGCGCTCGGGATGCCCATGAGGCCAGGTCGTTGTACAACGTTTTGGAGCAAGAGGTAATCCCTGAATTTTACTCTCGTAACGAAAAAGGTATCCCTGAACCTTGGGTAGCACGTATGCGCAAAAGTATGGGTACCCTTGCTCCCAATTTTTCAGCCAACAGAACGGTCAGGGAGTATACCGAAAACTATTACCTGCCTGCGGCAGTAAACTATAAAAAGCGTGCAGCAAGGAAGGGGGCCGAGGGTAGGCGCATGGCAAACGCGGATAGGGATTTAAAAGTCTATTGGGGCAAAATGAAATTTGGCAAGGTTAGGGTCGAAAGCTCTATCAATGGACATTCCTTCCGCATTCAATTGTGGTTGAACGGGGTTAAGCCCAAGGATATCCTTGTGGAACTGTTTGCGGAAGGAACAGGTGACCAACCTTCAGTAAAAATACCAATGAAGATGGATTGGATGGGAGATATGGGGGAACATAATTATTATGCAAAGGTACTTACCAAAAGACCTGCATCCGATTATACCGCCCGAGTAGTACCAAATTATGGAAATATCACTTTGCCCTTGGAAGACAATCGGATTCTATGGCAGCGTTAAAGCACAAAACAGTTGACATATTGCGATAATGGAGAAAGATGGAATTAAACATGTGGCCGTATTCACCTCAGGGGGGGATTCCCCTGGAATGAATACAGCTTTATACGGAATAGCAAAAAGCGCCGAAATGAGCCAGCTGAAGCTGACGGGCATTCGAAAGGGTTACGAGGGGCTCATCGACGGCGATATGGTGCAATTGCATTCCAATGAACTAAAACAGTGGGCGCACAGGGGCGGGACCATGTTGAAAACCGCTCGTAGCAAACGTTTTTTAACACTGGAAGGAAGAAAGCGAGCTTTGGCAGTCCTTCAAAAAAACAAGGTCGATGCCCTCATTGCCATTGGTGGTGACGGCACCTTCAAAGGGCTAATGGCATTTTCGGAAATCTGCAACCTACCGTTTATGGGTGTTCCCGGTACCATAGACAATGATCTGGCCGGTACCGATTACACGTTGGGATTTGATTCGGCGGTGAACACCGCCATTCAAAATATTGATAAAATCAGGGATACGGCCGAATCCCATAACCGTATTTTTCTGATCGAAGTGATGGGAAGGGATTCCGGATATATAGGCATTACCTCAGGATTGGGTGTTGCCGCGGATTCTATCTTGGTGCCCGAAAGTGGTGAGGATTTTGTTAGGCTCCTTGAAAAAGTAAGGAATTACGATAGTGAAAACGCTTTTCTCATAGTTGTTTCGGAAGGTGACGAGCTAGGAGCTGAATTGGTGGCCTCAAAGATTAAGGAAATCAATTCCAAGGTGGACCTCAGAATAAGCAAACTGGGGCATGTTCAGCGGGGCGGAAATCCTTCAGCCCAGGACAGGATGCTCGGAATTCGGTTGGGAGCATCCGCTATAAAGGCGCTTCTGATGGGCAGAAAAAATGCCATGGTGGGGGTGTTGAACAACCAATTGTGCCTAACCCCATTTGGGCAAGTCGTAAAACAGCATCAAGTTAATGCCGAATTAGATGAGCTCCTGAATCTTTTTAATGTTTGAAACCATTTTAAAAAATGAAAACGGCCGTATTCAGCACACACGAATTTGAGAGACCATATCTAAATCATGCGAATGGTAAAAAGCATGACCTCAATTATTATGAGGCCCGACTTACCAAAAAAACGGTAACTCTAGCAAAAGGACATTCGGCAATATGTCTTTTTACCGGCGATGACGCATCGGCGAGTATCGTGAAAAAATTAAATGAATTCGGCGTTAAGCTCATAGCACTGCGATCTGCGGGCTACAACCACGTCAACATCAAAAAAGCCAATGAGCTTGGAGTAGTTGTAGCAAGGGTACCCGAATACTCGCCCTATGCCATTGCAGAACATGCCGTGGCCCTCATCTTGACCCTAAACAGAAAAATAGTAAGGGCCCACAACAGGGTCAGGGATATGAATTTCTCACTGAACGGACTCACAGGATTTGACCTTAACGGCAAAACAGTCGGCGTGATAGGGACAGGTAAAATTGGGAAGGTACTTATAAAAATCCTTCATGGTTTTGGCTGTAAGATTTTTGCATACGACCTTAAAGAGGATAAGGAATTAAAAGAAATGTATGGTGTATGCTTCACTGACTGCCAAACGCTCTGCAGCGAATCGGATATCATAAGCCTACACGTTCCATTAACACCGGAAACAAGGCATATCATAGATGCAAAGCAAATCGGGCACATGAAAAAGGGAGTCATGCTCATCAATACCAGTAGGGGCGCACTAGTCGATACCAAAGCGGTCATAGAGGGTCTGAAATCAAGGAAAATCGGCTATTTCGGTATTGATGTTTATGAAGAGGAGGAAGGGTTGTTTTTTGAAGACCACTCAGAAGACATCTTACAGGATGATGTGATTGCCAGATTAATGACCTTTCCCAATGTTTTGATTACCAGTCATCAAGCTTTTTTGACCGATACAGCTCTCACCAACATTGCTGAGACCACCATTTATAACCTTGACTGTTTTGAAAAAGGAACAGTTTCAGGAAATGAAATACTAGTGAAGTGAAACAACCCATAAAACCATAGTTAGGATGAAAAACATATTAGTGCCCACAGACTTTTCCGAGAACTGCAACAAGGCAGCTGAGCTTGGAATCAGGATAGCCAAGCTCTATGACGCAGAAATCCATTTTTTCCATTTGCTGAAAACACCGGTGGATTGGGTAAAATTGGATAAGCTAAAAGAAAAGCGATATCCGGAGACTTTAAAAAAAATAGGGACGGCAAAAGCTTCGTTGCGTGCATTGGAAAAAAAGGCCGAAAAAGAGAATCTGAAATGCCTGACATTTTTGCAATTTCATGTGGACCACGAAAACATATTGAAACATTCTGGCCATTATGGCCATGATTTCATCGTTACTGGCAGCAGTGGCACCAAGGGTATTGTACGGGAACTTTTAGGGAGCAATGTAGAACGCTTGGTAAGCAGATCGGATGTGCCGGTCATGGTGGTAAAAGAAGATGCTGTAAGGTTTCCTTTTCAGGATATCGTCTTCGTTTCGGATTTTGTGGAAGATGTCAGCAATGCTTTTAAAGAGGTGCTATCCATTGCAGAAAAATGCAATGCAAAAATTCACCTTTTGCGTATCAATACAGAATCGGACCGTAACAGTATTGCCCTTGGCCTGGACCCTATACGAAGATTTTTAGAGGGTTTTCCCAAACTAAAAAACTTCTCCATGAACGTGTATAATGAAATGATGGTGGAGACGGGCATCAACACTTATTTGCAACACAATGAGGGTGATCTTATTACCATGTGTACACATGGCCATACCGGTTTTTTGAGTTTGTTCTCAAAAAGTATAGCCGAAGGGGTTGCGAACCATGCTTCCCTACCTGTGATGACAATGAAAATTTAAAAAGTATAGCATCATGTCGGAAAGCTTGCGTCAAAAAAGGGTAAAACCCTTTTATAAGTTATTACTGGACAGAACGGTACTGCCACTGGCTACCATACTGGGAATAGGCATCCTTTATGTTGTTTTGATGTCGATGATAGACCACCCCTCTTTTCCATTCCACATAATTATTATAGCGGCAGCATTAGGAAAGACCGTTGTGATAACGGCAACTACCCTGAAACGTTTGTCAAAATTAATCAAGATCTGTCATTCTTTGGAACGATTGCTTTGGGTTTTTGGATTGATAATCATCATTAGCATTTTCTCTTATGCGACCGATTATGCCTGTCTTTTCCAATTTAATCATACCACTTTTGAGGGAGTTCCCGATTATTCAAATTCGTACTTGTATAACTTGTATCACTTTTTTTACTTCAGTGTAATTACTTTTTCAACTGTGGGCTATGGTGATATTGTTCCAACTTCCGATGTGGCCCGATTCGTTGTCATGCTCGAAATATTCCTAAGCTTTTTCTTGGTCGTCTTTGCTTTGGCCAATATTAAAAAAATACACATTAATGGATAAGATAACTATTATAAAGGCAAGCGGCGAGAAAGCACCTTTTCAAATGGAAAAAGTAAAGCGGTCACTGGAACGGGCCGGTGCGAATGAAACATTAATTGATGAGATTGTCAAAAATATTGAAGATATGGTTTTCGACGGAATGACCACCAAGAAGATCTATCAAATGGCCTTTGAAATGTTGAAAGGGAAATCTCGGGTAAGTGCTTCAAAATACAAACTCAAAAAAGCGCTGATGGAACTAGGTCCATCAGGGTACCCCTTTGAAAGGTTTGTTGGTAAAATTCTGGAACACGAAGGATTTCGGACACAGGTCGGTAGCATCATTCAGGGAAGCTGTGTGACCCATGAAGTGGATGTTATTGCCCAAAAGGATGAGAAGCATTATATGATAGAATGCAAATACCATGGCGACCAAGGTAGGTTCTGTAATGTGAAGATCCCCTTGTACATCCAATCACGTTTTCAGGATGTCAAAGGTCCATGGGAGAGGCAACCCGGCCATATCTATAGATTTCATCAAGGAGGGGTCTTTACCAACACACGTTTCACCACCGATGCCATCACCTATGGCAACTGCGTGGGGCTTATGCTGGTAAGTTGGGACTATCCTGAAAAAAATAGCCTCAAATTTAGAATTGACCGTGCAGGCCTCCACCCCCTTACCTCGTTAACCACCCTTACCAAATCAGAAAAATCAAAATTGCTGCAAGAAGGTATTGTATTGTGTAGAGAAGTGGCCGACACCCCACAATTGTTGTTCAAAGTAGGTGTTGACAAAAAAAGACATAAGCGCATCCTAGAGGATTCTAGGGCATTGTGCAGCACAAGCCATGAACAATCATAAAACAAAAATCCACGAACTCAAAAATTTAGAATAGATGGCAACTGAAGAATTAAAAAAACAAAAGAGCATTGATCTAGAGCCATTTTACCGGGCATTGGAAGATGATTCCGAATTGCTTGAAGAGGCCTTTGAAACACTATTGGAGATGATAAGCACCGGCCCTAGGTCCGCTAAAAAAATGGCAGTATTCATCAAGAAAGACTTTCATGGGTTGTACAAAGAGATTGTCGCACTATCTGAAAAAAGTGAAAGTAAGGGAAACCAAGCCTCATGTTGTGGAGGTCATTAAAACTTTAATAGATTTTTAAGGGTAGAATACTATAGTAGAGAAATATATCAATGAGCGACAACGAAATAAACATTCACTTTTTGGGGGCGGCCGGAACCGTTACCGGATCGAAATATCTACTGGATACCAGAGAACGCAAAATTTTAATCGATTGCGGGCTATTTCAAGGATTGAAGGAACTACGATTAAAGAATTGGGAATATCTTCCGGTAAAAGTTTCAGAAATCGATGCCGTACTGCTCACCCACGGCCACATGGACCATACGGGATACCTGCCCCGATTGGTCGAACAAGGGTTCAAGGGGCCGATTTACGGTACATATCCAACTTTGGATATTGCGGAGATTATCCTCAACGATAGTGCCAAAATTCAAGAGCAAGAAGCCGAGAGGGCCAACCAAGAAGGTTATTCCAAACATCGACCAGCACTACCCTTGTATAATCTCAAAGACGTTGAAAATACCAAAACACATTTCAAGGGGATACCACAATCGCAATGGTTGCCCATTGTAAAAGGGGTTAAGGCAAGGTTTCAGTACAGTGGCCATATTTTGGGGGCAACATCCGTTGAACTTGATGTAAGTGGAAAGCGATTTGTCTTTTCAGGTGATATCGGAAGAGTCAATGACCTACTGCTATACCCGCCTATAAAACCCAAAAAGGCAGATGTACTTGTCCTTGAGTCTACCTATGGTGGCCGTAAGCATCCTGAGGAGGATGAAGTGTTCCCAGAGATAGAAGCCTTGGTCAACAAAACACTGCAAAGGGGCGGTAGCCTGTTTATACCGAGCTTTTCGGTTGAACGGGCACAATTGGTGATGTTGATACTTTTTCGGCTCGTAAAGCAAAACAAGATACCAAGGGTTGGTATGGTAATGGACAGTCCGATGGGTGTTGATGTATTGGAACTGTTCCATAAGACCAGGGACTGGCACAGGCTGGACAAGGAAGAATGCGATGCCATGTGTTCACACTTTACCATTGTGAGCAGTTTTCATGAAACCATGCAACTGCGGGATGATGGCAAGCCAAAAATTGTCATAGCAGGCAGCGGAATGCTTACAGGAGGGCGCATACTGAACTATTTGGAGAAACAGGCGCAGAATCCAAAAAACACACTGTTGTTCGTGGGCTATCAAGCCGAGGGTACCCGGGGAAGAAAACTTTTGGAAGGTGAGAGAGAGCTAAAGGTATATGGTAAAACGGTGCCTTTCAAAATGGAAGTTGCCGAAATCGAAGGGCTTTCTGCCCATGCCGACCATGAAGAACTGTTGGATTGGTTGAATGAATTGGAATCGGAACCCCAACACATCTTTATCACTCACGGTGAGTCCGAGAGTGCCATGGCGCTGAAAAAAGGAATCAGGGAACAATATGGCTGGGATTGTGAAATTCCAGAGTTGTACGCCATTGAGACAATACGTAACTAATGGGTATATAAATGGAACTGCTGAAAGGAATCATTTTGGGCCTTGCCACCGCAGCTTTGACAAAGGCAGCGGATTTTTCGAAAGACTGGGTTTTCTACACCCGATCAGATGTGAGCATAGCATTGATTTTTGCAGCTCTGGTTCTTATCGGTCATCAGAGAATTTTGTGGGCCGTGACTGCGGGTATGACCATGCTTGGGACCTATGACCTATTTTATAAAGGCATTCCTTACATAACTAAGGCTCCTGATCGGTGGCCGCCGTTTTGCCTAGGATTTGATGTCGTGCCTGAATCCCGACTGTTATGGGCATTGCGTCAATCTAAATAGTACAACAATTGAATCGAAATATCATGAAAACAACAGACACAAAAAATACTAAAATGGAGAAGACCCTCGAGGTTACAGCAGAAGATGTGCTTCGCCCCTTGAAGTTGTCAATTTTGTTATCCATCTTGGCAGAGGCCGTAATATTGGTAGTATGGGGTATGGTACTGTATCCCGAGGGAAATCTTCTGCATAAGTTTTTATGGGCCATTGTGTTTTGCGGTTTGGGTATGGGGGCCGCCATAGGAGCGATCATTGCCCTTGTGGTCGTAGGGAGATGGACAGGGATCTTTGCCGTAATCTTCTGTGCAGAGCTTTCAGCTTTGGTGTTGGGACTTTTCTGCAATTACCTCTGCTATTCTCTGGATATGCACTTCAATCATTTTGGTGGCAATGAAACCCCGTTGCTGTTTTTCATCAGCGGTATTGTAATGGCCACAATTGGTGGTGCCATAGTCGGATGGTTCTGCTTTACCGAAAAGGGAAAAAGAATATTAAGCAAATACAAATTGTAAAATGAACGATAAATCGAACATACTCAAATACAAACATCTAGGGATTTACACGCAAAACGAAAATGTGGCCTACATGAGAAAAGACTGCCATGTCTGTATCTCGGAGGGTTTCGAGGCCCTCACCCGCATCCGTGTTTCCACTTTGAATTCTTCAATTGTGGCCAGTCTTCATGTGGTTTCCTCTGAAATACTCCAACCAGGGGAAATCGCCCTTTCGGAAACTGCGGCGGATAAACTGAAGGTTATTGAAAGTGGGACTTTGTACGTATCACACCTTGAACCCATCGAATCATTGGGTCTGGTACGGGCAAAAATCTATAATCAAGAACTGGATTATCAAGCCTACCATAATATTATTACCGACATTATAGAGGGCGACTACTCCAATATTCATCTTTCGGCCTTTATTACGGCCTGTGCTGGGAACCGGATGAACGTCAACGAAATCATCTCCTTGACAAAGGCTATGATAAGCTCAGGAAAACAATTGGATTGGAAGAAGGACATTGTGGTGGACAAACACTGTATCGGAGGTTTACCAGGCAATAGAACAACCCCCATTGTCGTGTCAATCGTTGCCGCACATGGGCTTACCATGCCCAAAACCTCCTCCCGGGCCATCACATCCCCAGCTGGGACAGCTGATACCATGGAAGTGCTCACCAATGTAACCCTGTCCCCCGAAGAGATAAAAAAAGTGGTCGAACAGGAAGGCGGATGTTTTGTTTGGGGAGGAACGGCAGAGCTAAGTCCGGCAGACGATATATTAATCAAGGTCGAGAAGGCCTTGGACATTGATAGTGAAGGGCAACTTATTGCCTCTGTCCTCTCAAAAAAAGCGGCCGCTGGGGCTAGCCATGTGGTCATCGATATTCCGGTGGGTAAGACCGCCAAGGTCCGAAGTGAAAAGGCCGCCCTCCAACTACAGGAATTTATGGAAACCGTGGGTGAAGCTATTGGCTTAAAAGTAAAGGTGGTAATTACGGATGGCTTGCAACCTGTGGGAAGGGGCATCGGCCCCAACCTTGAAGCAGCAGATGTAATCAGTGTATTGCAAAACGAGGAAAAGGCACCCCAAGACCTCAAGGAACGATCCCTAACGTTGGCCGGAGAGATATTGGAACTATCCGGCGAGGCCGCTCAAGGAATGGGCAAAAATGTGGCAAGAAACGTTTTGGAATCTGGAAAGGCACACGAAAAGTTCAAGGCCATTTGTGTGGCACAAGGTAGATTCTCCAGACCTATGATGGCTCCCTATCATTTTGAGATGCATGCGCCCAAATGTGGCATAATCAAGGGCATCGATAATAGAAAGATTGCAAAACTCGCAAAGCTGTCAGGGGCTCCCCAATCAAAAACCGCAGGTATCTTACTAAATGTTCGCTTGAACCAAGAAGTGGAAAAAGGGCAATTGCTCTATATCCTTTACGCTGAATCCCAAGGTGAGCTCAACTATGCCCTGGAATACTATGACAACCAAAATGACATCATTGAAATAGAACAAATATGAAAATAAGGGACAAAATATTGATCATAGGCGGATATGGTACTGTTGGCTCTTTGGTTTCAATACAATTGGCCAGGCGATACCCCTCAAAAATCATTATAGCCGGAAGAAACAGGGCGAAGGCAGAAGCACTTATAGGTGAGCATAGACTCTGTGCGCATGCCATTTATATGGACATCGTTGTAGGAGGCTTTCAGGAGGTCAACTTTGAGGAACTGCACACCGTGATCAATTGCTTGGAAACCGACAATATTACCTTTTTATTGGAGTGTGTCAACCTCGATATCAATTACGTTGAAGTTGGTGCTTCCTATGAGACCCATAAAAGGTTTTTTGAAATTGCAGATTACATCAACCATTCAAACAGTCTGGTTGTTCCCAGTGTGGGTCTGATACCGGGCTTATCAAATGTTTTGGCATATAACGGGGCCACATTGTTCGACAGCGTGGAAGAAATACACAGCTATGTAATGCTTGGCCTCGGGGAATCCCATGGAGTGGATTCCATCCGCTGGATGTTGAACAAGATGAACAGCCCCTTTGAAATCAAAACTGGGGCAGGCAATGTTCGTGTCAAAGGTTTTACCCACCCCAAATCGACCTTTTTGCTGAACGAAAACAAAAAAAGGACATTTTACCTGTTCGATTTTTCAGACCATCATATCATACCGCTTTTCATAGAGACCAAAGCCATAGATACCCGTATCGCATTTGACTCCAGAACAGTGACCAAACTGTTCCACCTATTCCGAAAAATAGGTGCTACGAATTGGTACAATAGAATAGACCCTAAAAGTTTCAAGAAAGTCCTCGACCTCATGGGTGTGGGGTCTGACCGATACACGCTACAAGTAGAAATTGGAGGGGTTGACAAAAAACAAAATCCTTTGAAAATAACGTATTCGGTGTCTGGCCACAATGAGGCACTGGCCACGGCCTCGGTCACTGCGTTCGTATCAGAGATGCTCTATACCAACAAAACCTTGAACGGATTAAGGCACATAGAAGAAATATGTGATTTGGATGAATTAAGAAGTTATTTAGAAAGGCAAAACATAACAATTACAAACAAAACAATCTATGAAAACAATAGTATTCAGTCTTCCCGGAAATCAGGAACTCACCGAGTTGTTGGTTAAAAAAATGAAAGCTGAAATCGGGGAATGTACCATACGAAAATTTCCGGACGGTGAATCTTATACACGCATACTTTCCGATGTAAAAGGTAAATGTGTGGTCTTGGTATGTACCCTCCATCAGCCCGATGAAAAACTGCTGCCCCTTTATTTTTTGAGCCATACGGCCAAGTCGTTGGGAGCGATGTGTACTTGTCTGGTAGCCCCCTATTTAGCATATATGCGGCAGGACAAGGTCTTTAATGAAGGGGAAGGGGTCACTTCTGGTTTCTTTGGGAATTTGATTTCTGGTTTCGCCGATAGCATCACCACCATTGACCCCCATTTACATAGAATACGTTCGTTGGGCGAAGTATACGGCATTCCGAACAGGGTCATCCATGCCGCAGACGAAATCTCAAAATATATCAAGGAAAATATCCATAATCCAGTACTTATCGGACCCGATTCCGAAAGTGAGCAATGGGTTTCGGAGGTGGCAAAAAAGGCGGGGGTGCCCTTTACGGTATTACAAAAGACTCGCTATGGCGACCATGATGTTGAAGTCTCTGTGCCTCAAGTAGATAAATATAAGGACGCAACCCCTGTTTTGGTGGACGACATCATCTCTACGGCCCGTACCATGATTGAGACCACCGAACATTTAAAGAATGTAGGCATGAAACCTGCCATATGTATCGGTATTCACGCCGTATTTTCGGGGAATGCCTATCAAGATCTTTGGGATGCCCATGTCAAGGATATCATTACCTGCAATACCATCCCCCATCAATCGAATAGTATCGATTTAAGCGATGTCATCGCCAAGGAAGTCAAAGAACTGATGCACCCAACATGATAAAACGAAGCTGTATATTACTTTTTATTTTATCCAGTATCTCATTGAGCGGACAGACCGATATGCTCATCGGGCAGATTTCAGGCAGGACCGTAGCCCGCGAAAATTTTGATGAAGATGGTGTTTTTCTTAATAAACAGACTTTTGAAGCAGGAAAAATTATAAAGAGAGATGGGTATTATCAAATCCAGGTCATAACGGAACTGTTCGATGATGAGGGAAAGTCAACGGAAAAGTATACCACGACCTATCGCTGCAAACCTGCTGAGGCAATTGTCATGGTAATGGCATTTCCTTTTGCGAAGCCAAAATCAAAGGAAACCGAAATCAATACGGCATCAGCAAATTTTAAAGAGCTGTACAATTTGGAAAACTTGGAAGATATAGAATTGGAAATGACGTTCGATTCGGGACTTTTGGATTTCTTCGGTTCGAAAAGCAAAATAAGGATTTACGAAAGGAAACTGGATAGAAATAAAGAATCCATTATTTCCAAAATCAATATCAAAGCCTATACGTTGGGCATCCGCATCAAGCAGCTGAACTATAATGTGGTAGAAAAACTAAGTGATAACGGCTTGTTGACCTTTCAAAAATTTACAGAACAAGACAAGAGCTATTTTACAATGACTTACACCGAACCAGAATGAAAAATTACGATACGTTTTTAAAAGCCAAGACGAACTCCAAAAAAGAGAATATAATTTTGATTTCAATCTCAAGCCCTGCAATTTGGAATGTGCCTGTCTCAAGCTGGAAATTGGCCCTGAACACTCCGGAGCGGAGGAAATCCATCGTTTTTAAGGTATGAGCAGTAACGAAGACAATGCCATACTGTCAAAAAACGGTGCCGACGGCACTTTGGCCAACACCCATTGCGCCTATGCAGAACACAATGCGGAACGGATACGAAAAAAATTAAAATAACACTTAAAAATAGATCAATGGAAAACCACGAACATCACAATCACGAAGAAATGGACCACTCTGCAATGGACCATTCAAAAATGAAACACAAAAAAGAAGACCATTCTAAAATGAATCATGGAAGTGGCGACCATTCAGGCCATAACCCCGCTCACGGACAAATGGGGCATGACCATCATAAAATGATGGTGGAAGACTTCAGAAAACGGTTCTGGGTAAGCACGATTGTGACCATCCCTATTCTTTTCTTCTCGCCCATGATTCAGGATTTTTTTGGGTATGACCTATTGCTACCTGGGAACCCATATATCCTATTTGCGTTATCAACATTTGTCTATTTCTGGGGCGGCTGGCCATTCCTAAAGGGGTTTTACAATGAAATAAAATCAAAGGGGCCAGGAATGATGACCCTTATCTCAATGGCCATTAGCGTGGCCTATTTCTATAGTGCCGCCACAGTTTTTGGGCTTCGTGGCGAGGATTTTTTCTGGGAACTGAGCACCTTGATAGTTATCATGCTTTTGGGACATTGGTTGGAAATGAAATCAGTTCTGGGGGCATCCAAGGCACTCCAACTTTTGGTAAGCATGCTGCCTGCGGAGGCCCATAAAGTGGTTGGTGACAAGATTGAGGACGTCAGTCTTGAAGATTTGCTAAAGGATGACTTTATACTGATAAAGCCCGGTGAAAAAGTACCTGCTGATGGAATCATCACCGAAGGATCCAGTTACCTAAACGAATCCATGTTGACAGGTGAATCAAAACCAGTGAAGAAGGAAATACAGGACAAGGTCATCGGAGGTTCCATAAATGGTAATAGTACGCTAAAAGTTAAAGTGGAACATACTGGCAAAGACAGTTACCTGAACAAGGTCATCAAAATGGTCGATGAGGCCCAGCGAACCAAATCGAAGATGCAAAACCTTTCAGATCGGGCAGCCAAATGGTTGACTTATATTGCATTGGCCATCGGTTTTGGTACTTTGGCCGTATGGTTGATTTTGGGCTTCCCTTTTGTTTTTGCCCTTGAGCGAATGGTGACGGTGATGGTCATTGCCTGCCCACACGCCCTCGGGTTGGCCATACCTTTGGTCGTGGCCATTTCAACGGCAGTATCAGCACAGAATGGGCTACTGATAAGAAACAGAACGGCCTTTGAGGAATCCCGCAAAATATCAGCCCTGCTGTTCGATAAGACAGGAACTCTCACCAAAGGAGATTTTGGGGTGACCCGAATTGAGTCAGTGAACAAATCGTATAGCAAGGATGAACTACTAAGGCTATCCAGCGCTCTAGAACAAAGCTCAGAACACCCCATTGCAGTGGGCATCATCAAGAAAGTCAAAGAAATGGGCATCCAGATACCAAAGCCCAAAAACTTCAACGCCATAACTGGTAAAGGGGTTGAGGCCAAAGTTGAAGGTAAAGATGTTAAAGTGGTGAGCCCTGGCTATCTCAGGGACGAAGACACCCCAATTCCAGAGGACGCTTATAGCGATGCAGCTGAAACGGTGGTTTTCGTATTAATCGATGGAGCACTTGCAGGTTATATTGCCCTCGCCGATGAAATAAGGCCGGAGTCTGCCGATGCCATAAAAGTATTTAAAAAGAACAATATCAAAGTCTTAATGGCCACTGGTGATAATCAGAGAACTGCAAAAGCCGTCAGCGAAAAATTAGGCTTGGATGGTTATTACGCTGAAGTACTGCCCCACCAAAAAGTAGAAATCGTTGAGGAGCTGGAAAGCAAAGGAGAGTTTGTTGCCATGACGGGTGACGGAGTCAACGATGCCCCGGCATTGGCAAAAGCCGATGTTGGAATTGCCGTTGGTTCCGGTACCGATGTTGCGGCAGAGACTGCCGATATCATTTTAGTGAACAGTAACCCAAAAGATATTGCCAACCTTATTTTGTTTGGTAAGGCAACCTACAACAAAATGATTCAAAATTTAGTGTGGGCGACAGGTTATAACGTTGTGGCCATTCCACTGGCGGCAGGGGTATTGTATTCCTCGGGATTTGTTCTTGGTCCAGCCGTAGGTGCGGTTTTTATGAGTTTGTCTACGATTATTGTGGCAATCAACGCCCAATTATTAAAAAGAAAAATTGCTAAAAAATAATGAACGCAAAGGAAAGGCTCAACAGGATTTTTTTGGTTCTATCGAGCCTGTTTGTGGTAATGCTAGGGTATGGTATCCTGCTTCCCATTCTTCCATATTATACGGAAAGGCTGGCAATACAGGATAATCTGGATGGCGACCTTATCAACTTCCATGTAGGAATGTTGACCAGCATCTATCCATTTTTTCAACTGGTATTTGTAATCGTTTGGGGAAGGCTCTCCGATAAATACGGTCGTAAGCCTGTTATTTTGGTGGGCCTCATAGGATTTATAGTGATGAACCTCTTAACGGGTCTGGCCACTTCACTTTTAATGCTATATGTGGCCCGTATCTTGGGGGGAATATTTACTTCCTCGGTGATTCCCGTCTGCAACGCCTACCTCAGTGATATTACCACGGAAAAGCGCAGGACCAAGATAATGGCATGGTCTGGGGTGGCTATCAGTTCTGGTCTAATTTTTGGCCCTGTGCTGGGTGGCCTTTTGTCCCAGACAAACGTTCACTTGAAACTTTCTTTAGGTCTGTTTCATTTCGACCGATTCTCAGTCCCATTCCTTTTTACCGCGGTATTAGGTTTGATGATATTTTTCGTTGTTTCAAAATGGTTGAAAAACACAATAATCGAAAAACGGGATAGGGGTAAAACGATAAAATTCAATTTTACCTTTAGTGGCTATTTTGTCATCTTGTTATTGCTATCATTCGTGATGCAATTTGTCGTGACCCTCTTTGAAACCGTCTTTTCGATTTATGGCAAGGACAAACTTGCATTCAATAGCAATCAAGTTGGGATTGGATTTATGCTCTGTGGTTCGGTGATGGCGGTCTTACAGCCTGTTTTTGCCTCTTATGGAGAAAAGATACTAAGCTTGAAACAGCAAATCACGGTAGGACTATTGATAACCGGGCTTTCGCTTATTGTATTTCCTTTTTTGACTAACGAGCTAGCTGTATATGGTCTGATAATAGTGTTCGCCAGTGGTGGGGCAATGGTAACCCCAAATCTGCTTTCATCGGTCTCTTTAATATCCAAGGAGAATACCGGAAGAAACATTTCCATACAAAGCTCCACAAACAGCATTGGGCAGATTTTGGGGCCCATTTTGGGGACTTGGTTGCTAGCTGGCGGGTTTTACTATCCTTTTGTTATTGCAGGATCGGTCGTTTTGGTGGCCATGGGCTTGGTTTATTTTTTAAGGCAATAGATGGGACGTTCATAAATCAACAAAAGAAATACGAGCAAAATAACGTGTGATATGAATCATGAAGAAAAATACATCCAGCTGGTACATTCAGGGGAAGAGTATTTCCAGCAGTTGGAAAAAATAATCAAGGGGGCACAAAAAGAAATCCATCTGCAGACCTATATTTTTGAAAACGATTCCACAGGAAGTCGGGTTGCAACTCAATTGAAAGAAGCTGCCCAAAGAAAGGTAAAAGTATATGTTTTATTGGATGCCTATGGAAGTGCCCGCCTTTCCGATAGTTTTGTTGACGATTTGATTCAACACGGTATCTCGCTTCGTTTCTTCTCCCCTTTGTTTTCTTGGAACAATTTTTATCTCGGCAGGCGCATGCACCACAAGGTGGTCGTTGGTGATGGAAAATCAGCATTGATCGGCGGAATCAATATTGCCGACAAATACCGTGGTTTCCCTGATTCAAATCCCTGGCTTGATTATGCCGTACATCTGGATTGCCCCGCGGCGGCAGACCTGGAAAAACTCTGTAGGGATTATTTCTTTAGACAAGGAAGCTCAAACAAAATAAAAGCCGTTCCCCATTCTACGGGCACTGCACAACTTGGAATCCTTCAAAACGACTGGCTAAAAAGCAAAACGGAAGTCTGTGATGCCTATACCCATGCCATTTCCCACGCCGAAAAAGAGGTGGTGATCATTGGCTCTTATTTCTTGCCTGGAATCAGGATATCAAAAGCCCTAAAAAAAGCAAGTAAAAAGGGCATAAAAATAATTGTGATATTGGCAGGAATCAGTGATGTACCCCTGGTGCATAGGGCAGCTACCTATTTATATACATCCTTTCTACATAATCACATTCAGGTATATGAGTGGAACAGGTCTGTTCTACATGGCAAGGCATCTGTAATTGATAATAAATGGGCGACTATAGGGTCATTTAATCTAAACAGCCTTAGTTGCTATGGGAGTATTGAAATGAACGTAGAAATATTTTCTCCAGTTTTTGCAAAGGACCTTCGTACAGACTTTGAAAAGGTAATAAGGGAGTGCAGGGAAGTAACAATTAGTTCACTGAAGCAAGGGACAAGTATTATCGACAAGCTTGCCAATTGGCTTGCTTATCGTATTACACGAACGACGATCTTCTTTCTGACCTTTTTGCCACAGTTACGTTTTTTTCAAAATTTCAGGTTATAGGATAATGGTAAAAAGATAAGCTTAAGCATCAAACTAAGAGTAATGATAAAAAACCTAGACAAAAAGAATAGTCTGCGCCTACTTGGCTCCAATTATATTGGTCGCCTAGCTTATATTTCACAAGGAGCCCCATCCGTTGTTCCCATAACATACTACTATGATAAAAGTAGTAATAGTGTTATAAGCTATTCTGGAGAGGGCCACAAAATAAATGCAATGAGAAACAACCGTTTCGTTTCTATTCAGGTAGATGAAATAGTCACAACGAACAATTGGAAATCGATTGCGGTACATGGTGCATTTGAAGAACTTCATGGGACAGATGCAAAATACCAACTACATTTGTTTACCGAAGGTGTAAGAAGTTTAGCGAGCCAAATAGAAAACAAGCATTTTAAGTCTATTGATGAGTTTTCGAGCAAAATGCCGATGAGTAAGGTTCCAATAGTCTACAGAATCAAAATTATTGAAATTACAGGGAAGTTGAGGGAACCCTGAAAAAGTGAAACACTCAAAAAACCACTAAATTTCCTTTATGCTATGAGAAAACATATACTTCTTTTTTCTTCCCTGTTTTTGTTGATGTCATCATCATGCGAAAAAAATGGTGAAAATTCTTCTGAAGAAACGATCAACCTCTCCTTTACGCCCGATAATTTGGTGGGAGATTGGAAAAGAACCGCTCAGTTCATAGGGCAAGCGAACGATACTTTAGGGAATTTGGAACCAACAGAAGACTTATTTGCGCAGTTCGACAACTGTCGCAGGGATGACTTGATTCGTTATGTAAAGGGAGATACACAAAGAGAAAATACTTATTCCTGGGGAATTGGTGATCTCGCATGTCATAGCCAGATTTCCAATTCGTTTATCGAAATTGGTACTTGGTCTATCGAGGAGTCTGGAAAACTGAAACACATTAATTCAAATGCAATAGAATACCATATTGTAATTCTATTAACTGCCCAACAATTACGTGTCAGGAGTGAATTGGATAAAGGCGATAATGGCGAGTCTACGTACGAATTTACGGAGTATGAACGCATAAGGTAGTTTTTATAAAAATATCCAATTGATATTACCTACTATAAAGAGCTATAGAATTCTCCTTAAAATTGGCTATGAAAAGCCTTCCCTTGTCAAAGTGAACATCTGTCGGATAGAAAATGTTTTCCTTTAATATTTGCAGCAACTTCCCTTGATGATCAAAAATTAATACCCTACTATTTTCTTGATCCGTGATGGCTAATTCGCTATGGTTTAAAGCAATGCCAGAGGCCACGCTTATTTTATCGTTTTGACCAATAGTTTTTTGGTGTGCTCCATCGAACCCAAAGACCTGAACCCTATTGTTGTACGCATCGGCCACGTATATCTTGTTGTCTTTCATCTTTACATCTATCGGATAGTGCAGTTCTCCATCTTTATGCCCGTGTCTGCCAATGGTAAAACTTTCGTTAGGTATCTGAACGATAATCCGGTGGTTATAAAAATCGGCTATCAGAACAGTGTCCCCATATACGGAAATCCCTGCGGGGGCCTGTGGCCGTTTATTGATTTTCAAAGGCTTATTTTTTTCCAATCCATATTGCCAGATGGTGTCCGTCAAAAATTCAGGGATGAACAGCGTGCCATTATCAAAATGGATGTTCATCGGTCGCTGTATGCCTTTGATGGAATCCAATACCCCGCCTTTATCATCAATTTTATAAAGCCTAAAATAATCCGGGTCAGAAAACCACAGTGTTTCCCCATCCTTGGCCAAAGCCAAGGGGCGGGCTTCTTTGGGAAGTATAATTTTCCGTTCGAACTGCCATTGATTTTTCGTTCTTTCACAACCGGATTTGAGAAGAACCAAAGCAAAAACCGAAAAAATGAATAGCTTTCTAAAGTTCATGCCAGTAGTTTAAAATCATAAGAGCAAGAATCAGCAATGTAAATGTCCAGAGAAACCAAGTGTTGATAATGCGTTTCCTTTTGTCGTTTTGGCAGGTTTCCTCTCCACTGCATTTTCTTGAATTTTGAAAATTCCTTAAATGGGCGAACCCAAGGGCACCGGCCGAAAAGGTGGTCAGAAAGGGTTGGGCAGGATGTACCCATTCAAAAGTTGAACCCAAGAAACCAAATCCCGCGCCGACCGATAGCAGAGCAGGCAAAAACAGCACATCAAGGGAAGAAGGGCGGCAACCAAGCTGCTTCCCAATACCATTTTGGAAATAGTCTTCATAAAATCTATTCGATTTTGGTTAGTACGATGGACCATTGGCCAGAGAGGTTATCATCTCTCTCATCCTGCACCGTTCCGCTTATGGTTGCTGTTCCAACGGTTAATTTTTGTAACAACGCCGTAGGCGTATCCTGCGATACCGAAAATCGTTCATTAGCGGTCTCAATGTACCATTGGCCATCTTCTTTCGTTGCGTTTCCAATTAGGGTCACTTCAGCTTTTTTTGCCGAAAAACCGTTCTTTTTTACCTCTTCCTGAATGCTACGTAATTTAAGTCCGTTCTCGGCAGCCAATCCCATATATGCCTTTCCGTCATTGAGGCTGACACGCACTTCCTGAAGCCCATCCATCTTTTTCAGTCCCCGCTCTAGGCCATAGGCGCAAGGGGCGCAATCCATTCCATAAACTTCTTGGTCAACTTTGGTAATTTGCCCCGATGCTGTACCAATTCCGAATAGACCTATTATTATAATTCTAAATATATTTCTCATTTTATACATTTTTAAAATTCTTGCTTTATAACCAATAGCTTAAGTTTATGGCCAATCGATACCTTTCTTTCACTGCCCCAAGTGTCAAGTCCTGTACGACCGGAAACATCGCACCGAACGATATTCCCCAAGCACCGTAAAGTCCCAGAAAAGAGGGCCCGACCAGTATTTTTGTACTGCGCGAATCTGTAAAGTCCATTTGCCCCTCAAATTTATTGTCGCCAGGGAATTCGGCCAACGATTCTATAAAGATGCGCCAATCGGGCTTTGGGTAATCGCCCATAAATATATTGGGGCGATACCCCACTACCGCACTGGCGTAGGGCAGGTCGCCCAATTGTTCGCCATCTTTCTCAAAATAATATTGATAACCACCCCCAATCCATCCATACCAAGTACGCGAGGCATAGCCCGTTGAAATGGCAGCGTGTACCGAGTTGCCCACGTTGACCTGTCCCCTGACATCATCGGTTGGTGCAGAAACGCCCACGATGGCGGTGGACTCAAAACGCTTCCCCACACCAAAAGCATTCGAGAAAAACCGGTACCAAAGGGAAGCCTCTATATCTCCGTTGGCGGGCATATTGCTATTGCCCCTTGTCCTTGGTGCATCACCCAACCGTTCTATCGTCGTGGGGGTGGTCAGGTTGATCTGCAGGTCTTCCGTAATGCCATAGGAAAACAGATAGCGGAGCATATAGGACGTTTCATCTTCCGTGCTCAAACTCATACTTGCCACGTTCAGATCTACACCACCTTTGGCCAAAGTCGGTGTCTGCAAACCATATAAAGGGCCGTGACCCTGGGCCATCGCCGTTCCTGTTACGGCCAATAGCAATATCAATAGTAGATAGCTAATGTTCAGCGATATTTTCGGGAATATTTTGCGAATCATACTTAACTGTTTTTTAATTATGATTGTCCAATTCCTGCTTCCATCAATCTTTCCTTAGTAATGGCCGAGTCCTTACAGCAGTCCAGCAATTTGCCGTTCACTATCACAGCGGGAACTTTCTTTATGCCGTATTCATCCAACTTATCAAGACAAATCTTGTCTTCACACTGCTGGACCAAATCATAGGTCGTTACCTCACATTTATCACAAGCCAATTCCCTGATCATTTTGACCACCGGGTCGCAAACTGGACAATTGGCCGTAAAAACTTCTACTTGACGTTTCATTCTTTCAATTTTAATTATTCATAAATCGTTTCATTGTTAGTAAATCATAACAACAGTTTAAAGGTAGAATGGTGGGTGGGGTGGTCTCCAAGTAAAATTTCAAAAAAAATGACCCACGTTTCGTGGGCCATAAATGCTATGCTAATTGGAAGGATTCAACCATTTTTGTATGCTTCAAGCTTGGCCTTGAGCACATCGATTTCCTTCATCTTTTCAGTTAGGTTGTCCAATTCCAAATCTGGAAACTGTTTTCTTATAAATTCGATACGGTCTTCATTGCCACAATTTCCAGGGCAGGCCTTGACAGTTTCGGATATTTTTATGGCCAAAGCTTTTCGATAAACTTCGTCCAGTAACAGAAAATGGGCTTTATCCAATCCTTTCTGTGCTGCCTTGAACTGTATTAAAATCTTCTCTGGGTCTGTATCTTCATCGAGCATTTTAATGAGGCCACAAATTTGCCCATTGATACTTTGCAACCTCGTTTTTACGTCCTTGCTTAAATCTCGTGGTATCATAATCTACAATTTCATGCAATATACGTAAGTTGATAAGGTGGTCTCCAAACAATTATTTAAAGTAACTATATGAGAAACATTCCAAATTACACATCGCTCGATTTCCTTTCAACAATAATTAATTAGAAACATTCTAAATAATTTTTTTTAATTGTCTAATGCTTCTATATTTGCTTATCTGTATTTAATCTAAATAAATATAAAATGAAGGTTATACTGTTCATGTTGCTACTTTTCATAGTTGCCAGTACCGAGGCATTCTCCCAAGATAACGATTTTAAAGGTGATTCTACATCCATTAAAACCGAAGTGCTAAAAGAAGTAGTTGTAAGTGGAAATGCCATTTTAGGGAGTAAATTTGAAGCAGAGAATAGAACAGGGTCAGCCAGTTATATTTCGGCCAAAGAACTTAGCAAGTTTAATTACAACGATATCAATAGAACGTTAAAAAGTGTACCCGGCGTCAACGTCTATGAGGAAGATGGCTTTGGCTTACGGCCCAATATAAGCCTGCGCGGGACATCTCCAGAACGAAGTGCCAAAATTAATTTGATGGAAGACGGAGTTTTAATTGCACCGGCACCTTATAGTGCGCCCGCGGCCTATTACTTTCCGACAATAGGTAGAATGCAAGCAGTTGAAATCTTAAAGGGTAGCAGCCAAATCCAATACGGTCCCAATACGACCGGTGGAGCAATCAACCTTATTTCAGCTCAGATACCGGAAACCCTTTCTGGCAGTGCCATATTGTCCGCTGGCAATTACAATTCAAGAAATACTGAAATAACGATAGGTGACAGCTACGAAAATTTTGGTTTCGTTAGCCAATATTTCAACTATAATTCCGATGGATTCAAAATTCTTGATGGTGGAGGTAATACCGGATTTGACAAATCCGATTATTTAGCAAAATTTAAGCTTCAAACGAGCAAGGACGCAAAAATTTACCAAGCAATTCTTTTCAAATTTCAATTTTCAGAAGAAACATCCAATGAAACATATTTAGGGCTCACCGAGGCTGATTTTAATGCAAATCCCTATAAAAGATACAGGGCTTCCTCTGAAGATGTGATGAGTGCGGAACACCAACAGTATCAACTGACTCATCTTATAAAACCTTCTTCATTTCTTAGCATCACAACCACGGGATATATCAATAGATTCAAGCGCAATTGGTACAAATTGGATGATGTGGACCTTGGTGAGCGTATTGGAATAAGCAATGTTGTTTCCGATTCCGGCACCTATGCTTCCGAATACACTGCGCTGTTGGGCAATGAAGATACCCCGGCGGATGTTTTTGGAATAAAAGCGAACAACAGAAAATATAATTCAAAGGGTATTCAATCCACCGCGAGGGCATATTGGGGTACCGATTGGTTCCAAAGTCTAGAATTGGGCATAAAGTACCACGAGGATGATGAAGATAGGTTTCAATGGGAAGACCGTTATGCATTTCAAGATAATGAGCTGGTTCGTACCACTGTTGGTGAAAAAGGGGCCGAGGGCAATCGCATTGCATTTTCAAAAGCTTGGGCGACCTATTTTTTGTATAAACTGAGTCTTGAAAATTTGACCTTGACTCCAGGTTTGAGATACGAAAATATTGAATTGGGTAGGTTAGATTATGGGGGTAATGACCCCAACAGATTAGGGGCAGATCTATCAAAACGTGCCAACATTGTCAATGTATGGATTCCGGGGATGGGAGCCAATTATAACTTTTCAAACGATTGGTCCATTTTCGGTGGGGTTCACAAAGGATTTTCCCCTCCTGGAAGTCAAGAAGGGCAAGAGCCGGAGGAAAGCGTAAACTATGAGCTGGGTAGCCGATTCAATTACAAGGGGTTACAAGGGGAAGTAATCGGTTTTTATAATGATTACAAAAATTTATTGGGCAGTGACTTAGCGGCAACAGGAGGTACGGGCACCCTTGACCAGTTCAACGCTGGTGAGGTACGCGTAAGTGGTTTGGAAATCCAAATGAATTACAATCCCCTGAATGAGATAACCAAAAAATTCCGTTTACCACTTTTAATATCGTACACCTATACCGATACCGAGTTCCTAAATTCGTTTGAAAGCGATACCGATATCTTTGGAGAGGTAACTGCAGGTGACGAAATACCCTACATCGCAAAGCACCAATTAAATTTGAATATTGCCCTTGAGCACAAAAAATTTGATTTATCCGCAGGGGCACGATATACCAGTGCAATCAGGACACAGGCCGGTAACGGTTCGATAACTGGACCGTTCAGGGTAGATTCTAACTTAGTAATAGATGTTTCCGGAAGGTACTTCTATAATAGGAATTTTACACTTTCCGCAAATATTATTAATCTTTTGGATGAAACCTATGCCGTAGCCAGAGTACCGGCAGGACTAAGACCTGGACACCCGTTTGGAATCAATGCAGGGTTACAATTTAGTTTTTAAATGGGGTGTTAAGGACAAACAGAAATAGATAACTTTTTTCGAGAATTATTGGCAGCATTGTGACCGTAACTGTATGGGCGGACAGGCCACTGTACCATAGGAACAGAACACACAGCAATCGCCTTCCTTTGGTTTCAATAATTTATTGCAATTTTTACATTCATAGAAAAACTGACAGGCCGTTGTTGGCATTTCCTCTTCTTTCGTATGTCCACATTCGGGACAGGTAATGGTTGAATTTAAAAGGATTCTCTCGTAGTCCATATTATTTTTTCTGAAACAGGTTATAAATAAAATTTTGCTCTGTTTTAAAAGGGGTTTTATGAATTTTTTCAAAGGATTCCAATAGGGTGAAATCTACTTTAAACAATTCCTTTAGTTTTTCAGGAGAATATTGGGTAATCTCCAATCCACTACATCTTTTTGGCCCGGTGGTCGAAAAAGTTGCCAGTATAAAATACGCTCCCGTCTTAAGGGAACGACCTAGTATGTCAATATACTTTAAGATATCTTCTTCCCGTGTGAAGAAATGAAAAGTAGCCCGGTCGTGCCATAACTCAAAGTCTTGGGTCGGTTCAAAATTCAATATGTCCGAATTTATCCACTGCACCTTTGCGGCTGACTTGCCTAATTTTGATTTGGTACGCTGAAGTGCATTTTCTGAAATATCAAGAATGGACAGGTTGTTATAGCCATTTTTCAACAAATGACTTATAAGGTTTGAGTTCCCCCCGCCAATATCAATAATTGAACTATCTTTAGGTAAGTCAAGGGAAGCTATAATATCCAATGAAGTCGAGGGTTTCCCTTCAAACCAACTTACTTCTTCATCACTTTTTCCGGTATAAACCTCTTCCCAGTGCTTTTTAGTGTATTCATCACTTTTCATAAATTTTGATATTTTGTTAAAGCATATAGGGAATATCCGAGGATAATGTTGGATAAGAAAAAATCATCGTCCTTAAATCGTTAATCCTCATCTTGGTCTTTATCGCTATTGCGAACAAATTAATGGTTTCCTCGGCGTTGGGACCAATTAAATGTGCTCCCAGTATCGTATGATCTTCTTTATCGACAATAGTCTTAAAGGCATATTCCTTAACATTCAACCGCTCTGCGTTGAACCAATTGCCCACCTCGTTATAATTGACCTGATATTCGATTTTTTGTGATTTGGCCTCTGCCTCGGTCAGACCTACGGCTGCTAATGTTGGCAAAGTGAAAACCACGGAGGGCATCGGTGGATAGCTCACTTTTTTCGTGTTCCCCTTGATGATATTCGAAGCTACAATATGTCCTTCCATAACGGCTACAGGTGTCAGGGGCAGTCCTTTTGAATCTGCCGCATCTCCGGCCGCATAAACATTTGGGTTCGATGCGCTTTGAAGATATTCGTTGACGGCAACCCCTTCTTTTGAAAAGGATATTCCGGACTTGTCCAGCTCCAAATCAAAAATTGCAGGCGGGCGACCGGCCGAATTGAAAACGGTTTCCGTTCTAAATGTCATTTCTTTACCGTCGGTAGTTCCTGTAACTGTATAGTGGTTATCTCTCTTTTCGATTTTAGAAACTTCGGTCGCTAGAACCAGTTTTATTCCCAATTCCTTCGTGGCATTTATCAAGTGTACTACAATATCCTGTTCAAAGTTTTCCAAAGGTCGTTTGCCCCTATGTACAATAGTTACATCGGCACCACAACGGGCGGCGATATGTGCAAATTCAAAGGCGATGTAACCTCCGCCAATAAAGAGCAGGGATTGGGGCAGCTCCTTTAGATTGAGGAAATCGGTACTCGAAAGTGCCAAGTACCCACCTTCAAAATCCAGTACCCTTGGTTTTGCACCCGTTGCAATCACAATCTTGTCGGCTTCGATAGTATCTGTTCCCAACTGTAGGGTATTTTTGGACAGAAATTTTGCCGAAGAATGATAGGTGTCTATATCATTATGCCTGTATACTTTTTCTATTTTGGGCGGCATTGCATCCACAAAGGATTGTTTGAAGGCCATAATATCCCGCCAATTGACATTGGGAACCGTATCGATACCCTTATCCTTTAAGCGTATTGCAAAATCCCTTACTTCTGTCGCACCGATGATTACCTTTTTGGGGTCGCAACCTCTTAGCGCGCAGGTTCCACCGTAGGGCAGCTCGTCAGTAATGCCTACCTTAAGGCCTTTGGAAGCACATTTATTGGCAATGGTAATCCCTGCCATCCCGGAACCGATAACAAAAACATCGTACTTTTTCATCTACTCGTTTTCTTTGTTTTCACCATCGATTACTTTATAACCTGTGCTGTTTATCGCTTTTTGGATTGCGGCCAAATCGGTTTTGGTCTTATCATATTCCACTACGGTATTCGCACCTTTGTAACTTGCCTTGACCGATAGTATTCCGTCCAGTTTATTTACCTCGCTCTCTACGTGGGCTTCACACCCTGCGCAGGTCATTCCCTCAACATCAAAACTATGCTTTACAATATTGGATTGCGAGACATAGACAATGTCCTTACTGGGCTGCGCATAAAATAGAGTCGAGTAATATGGAAATGCCAGCATCAATCCCGCAAAAACCGTAACTATAAAAAGAAACCTATTGGATTGCCAAAAGGAGGGTTTTGCATCATCCTTACAGGCACAGTCAATTTCCTCCTGTGTTTTTGGTCGTATTTTCTGGTACCAGGCAAAGACCAATACGAGTATAGTGATACCGATAAGATAAGGCCGAAATGGCTCCACCCAAGAAAACGTGGATGCGATTCCACTGGTTCCTGCAATCAAAGCCAAAACCGGGGTTATACAACATACTGATGCCGCTATGGCCGTCAATATTCCTGCATAGGCGACCTTGTTCGAGGTTTTTCCTGTTTCCATTTTATGCTACCTTTTTATTTTTCTGAATTTTGGTAAATACATTGTCCAATACTTCGTTATGATTCCGGACCAATGAATAATACAGGGTCTGCCCCTCACGTCTCGGAGCAATCAATCCCACATCCTTCATTTTACGGATATGCTGCGAAATCGCAGGAACACTCATTTCAAGTATATCGGCAAAATCGCAGGGACAAAGCTCACCTTCCTCGTTCAACAGGAATAGTATCCTTAATCGCGTTTCGTTACCGGCCAGGGCTAGCACTTTGCTGATTTCGACAATCGCCTCTGAGTTTGTTCCCAAGGTTTCGCGACAACGCATTAGCTGCTTTTGGTCGGCCTCGGCGCGTGTACAACTTAATTCAAGTGCCATAGTACTGTTTTTGACAAAGATATATTAATATAATTATTTAAGCAAATACTTAAATTATATTATCCATCGATGCTCTTTTAAAATCACACCTTACTTAAGTACATTCTACCCGGTATGAAATCAAAGCAGCTTTGTAGAATATTTTATTAAAAATAGGTGCTGAATCCAAAATACCATGTAGCGGTTCTTGAGGCTGGATTGTTGAGAATATCATGTTGCCACTGGTATCTGTAGTTAATCCTTAGAACGGTCTGTGGCGTCGGTCTAAAGCTTATTGCAGGTGTAATTGCGAATAAATCATCCCCAATATTCGTATTGGTTTGGGCAAACCTGCCAATGTTGTAGTCCACATAATCCGTTCTGAGCGACAGGTTGAGTACGGCATCTTCCCAGTCCAATACTTCGGTCCTTAGTACCGGTTGAACAATATCCACAAAAAAACCAACTTGCCGATTACCAAACTGCTGCGTAAAAGTGTCCGGAACATCGACCCATATGTAGGCCATCTCACCGATAAACCTTGTCCCCGTTTTTTTAATGGCTGTATTTAAATCCAGGGCAAGAACATCTACCCTCCTTGATTTGGTATCAACCTGAAGGCCGTCAACTTCTTCCCTATTGTAGGTCCCGCCCATATAGGAAATGCCCAATTCCCCTAATTTTCTATGCTTAATGGCGAACTTTCCATTGAGGAGGGCATTGCCGCTAAAATTCTCCTCGAATCGCGAGGAATTCTCCTTCACCGAAGCCAAAAATGTTCTTTCTTCCTCGTTATCTATAATGCTTGTATCAAAGCCATTGGTGAGATATGCTTCATAGCCCAAGGTCCAGGCTCCCTTATATGCCTTTCCATATATACCAAATCCGGCATTGGAGAAAGTGGCGGGCAACAAATTGGTGCTGACATCTGGCCGCTCGACGAACTCCCATTTTGGTCCGTCATGGTTTTGGTTAAAGGATCCTATTGGATTCAGTACGATGCCTCCCCTAAGGTTCAACAAGGGGTGCAAAGCAATGTCCATGGAGGCGAATTCAATGGCAATTTCCTCTGTCCCATTTTCAAATTCCAATTCGGTCAAAAACTTAATGCGTTTAGAAATAGATGCCGAAACGAAAAGGGTCAATCTTCGGGCCTGAAAAGAAAGCCCCTCTGACAATCCGTCCTGAACACTGTAAATTGAGTTCGCCTCTAGATAACCACCCAGATTGACAGGAAACTTATCGAAAGTCAAAAACGGACGGTCATAAACCGCATCCATATTCATCGATTCCCGAATACTGTCCCTATCGATAGTTTGCGAGCTAAGGGTTAAAACGTAGATGTTCATTAAAACAAGGGCCGCATATATTTTACGGGACATGCACATAGATATTTTCATTATCGACGGTTATTTCAAATGATTTGAGATTTTCTTCGGCCGGCCCTTCCAAAACTCTGCCCGAACTGTCAAACTCACTGCCATGACATGGGCAATTAAATATGCCACCGCCAATGTTGAGTTCACAGCCCCTGTGGGTACATTGCATCAAACTGGCCAGATAACCATTGTTTGGTGTTTTGAATATTCCGATCGGATATCCCATGGAATCGCTCTGGATGACCACGAAATCCCGTTCAATCTGCTTTCCCCCTTTCATCTGTTGAAACTCACCCTTTGAAACTCGTAGCATCTCCCCTTCTTCTACGAAGGACGCATAATACAGGCCTGCACAACTACTGATTAAAGCGGAGGAAGCCGGCAGGACCGTTATCAGACACCCAAATTTTTTAATAAAATCTTTTCTATGCACCTATAGGGAATTAATGAATTTTATCAGTTGTGATTTTTCTTTGGGAGTCAGAGACAAGTACCGGGCTTTTGAATTATCGGCCTCA
Organism: Flagellimonas flava; assembly: GCF_050617915.1. GTDB lineage: Bacteria > Bacteroidota > Bacteroidia > Flavobacteriales > Flavobacteriaceae > Flagellimonas > Flagellimonas flava_A. Next base: position 27,727 of record NZ_JBODQE010000008.1, on the reverse strand, counting down.
CCGCCGTGCAATTCAATTGCCTCTTCAATGCTCGAAGCCCTTCCATCATGTAACAGGAACATTTGCCCGCCTTGGGAATTGGCCGATAAACCGATTCCCCACAGCGGTGGGGTTCTCCATTCAGAAGTCTCGACATTGCCTTCAGTGAATCCATCATCCAGTACGGGCCCCATATTATGTAACAATAAATCCGTGTAGGGATGAAATTCCTTAAAGGATAAGGATTCAATCTGGGAAAACCCTGTGGTCAAAGTGGGAGTGTGACAGGCTGTACATTGTACGGATTCAAAGAGTTCTTTTCCGGCAATGACATCAGGGTCTGTCTGATTTCTGGGAATAGGCGCTTTCAAGGTTTTAAGGTAAAAAACGACATCATTCAAGGTTTGGGTACTAATCTCAGGATCCTCTTCAAGTCCACTGAACGGGTCAATGGGGTCATAAAGGGATGTAATCCCTATGTCCTGGTTATATGCACCAACGGTTTGTTGCAACAAGTCATAACTACCCGCCTTTTTGCCAAATCTGAAGATGTAATTGTTGCCCTGGGGAACACTATTTTCACGAATCTCTGAGAATTCAGGAGGCAGATTGTAGTGCGCTCTTCCGCTAATACCGTCCTGGTCTTCATCAAATGGGTCCGCAAGAGCCAAAATATCCGCATCAGGGACAGCATCCAACAAACCCAATCCCGTCACCGCCGGAGCGACCAAAATGGAAAATGGGTAACCGTCCGGCACGCTCTCAGGTTCAAAACCAGGTATTGCTTTATTTTGAATTTGGTTCCTGCCATCACCAAAGGACAACATCGAGGGTATGGTCAAATCATTGTCACCGAACCTAATGAGTTGATTAAAGGGGTGCCCTTTTCCGTCCCCTGAATGGCAACTTGCACAGCTGGTGCCGACAAACAAGGGGCCAAGGCCCTTTTCAACGGTAAAAACATCATCATTAAAGGCAATATCCCCAGCTAAAAACAGTTGTTGCTCGCTTACGGACAAGCCGTCCAATGGCCCGTCCAACAGCTCAAATTCCATAGGTTCTTCGGGCCCAAAATTTTCACAGCCAAGTAGAGCGATTAAGAACAGGCCAATAAAGAAATGAATGATTTTAGACATTGCTATAATAATATTTATGCTAAAATAAATATATTTTTAGATTAGCCTAAATATATCTACATTAATCTTCCAGTAAAGGGGTAGGTAATTCTTAAAAGGTTTGTTGATCGGATCATGCAAATCCCTTACTGTGGGATATTGCCGGTTGGCTTGATTGAATATATCTATTTCGATTTTTACTCAATAATCGAGATTTGAATGCTCCGAGGATGCCTACTATGCGTTTATGTCCATTTCATCCGCTGTAACCGTACTGCATTAAAAATCGCCAATAACGCCACGCCGACATCCGCAAAAACGGCCTCCCACATTGTGGCAAGTCCACCTGCACCAAGAATAAGCACGATAATTTTTACACCAAAGGCCAATCCGATATTCTGCCAAACGATGCCTCGGGTAGAACGACCTATTTTAACCGCTCTTGCTATTTTGCTGGGTTGGTCGGTCTGGATAATTACGTCTGCCGTTTCAATGGCCACATCACTGCCCAAACCGCCCATTGCGATTCCTACATCACTTGCCGCCAGTACTGGTGCATCGTTGATGCCGTCGCCCATAAAGGCAACCGTTGTATCAGGTTGTTTCTTGAGTTCTTCGACCTCGTTCAGTTTATCTTCGGGTAGTAGGCCACCTTTTGCCCAATCAATATTTAATTCTTTGGAAACCTGTTGTGTAATGGAATCTTTATCGCCCGAAAGCATTATGATTTTTGAAATACCAGCTTCCCTTATTTGTTTGATAGCTTGGTGCGCGTCTTCCTTAAGCTCATCGGCAATGGTCACATATCCAGCGAATTTCCCATCAATAGCAACCATTACTGTCGATTCTACAATGCTATCGGTTTCAGTAGGTACTTCTATTTGGTTTGAGGTCATCAATGCTTTGTTTCCGACCAATACGGTTTTTCCGTTGACCGTTCCTTTTAGTCCCTTTCCGGCGACTTCGGAAACTTCGGCCGCTTCAAAATCCGCACCATCCGCCTTGTACTCCAAAATTGCCTTTGCAATCGGATGGGTGGATTGTTCTTCCATCGCCATTAGGTATTGCATAAATTCCGCTTCCTCGAAAGCGGATTTATTGACTACTTCCTTAATCTTAAACACTCCTTTGGTTACTGTTCCCGTTTTGTCCATTACGACCGTGTTCACTTTGGTCATTGCATCCAAAAAGGATGCACCCTTGAACAGAATCCCGTTTCGCGATGCTGCACCAAGACCACCGAAATACCCCAATGGAATAGAAATAACCAATGCACAAGGACAGGAAATCACTAGGAATATCAAAGCCCTGTACAACCAATCCCTAAACACATAATCGTCCACAAAAAAGTAGGGTAAGAAAGTCAGGCCAATAGCAAGGAAAACAACGATGGGCGTATAAATCCTTGCGAACTTTCGGATAAACAATTCCGTTTTCGATTTACGTGCGGTGGCGTTCTGTACCATATCCAAAATTCGTGCTATGGAACTATCCTTGAATTCCTTGGTCGTTTCTACTTCGATGACCCCATCGAGGTTGATGCTACCGGCAAAGACCTTTTCATCCTTTGCAATGGTATCGGGTTTGCTTTCGCCTGTAATAGCAGCAGTATTCAACGACGCTTTTTCAGATAAAAGAATGCCATCCAAGGGAATTTTTTCGCCCACACGCACCTGTATCTTTTCTCCAATTTCGACCGTTTCGGGATTGACGGAAACAAAATCCCCATCACGAAATACCAAAGCTTCGTCAGGTCGTGCATCCAGCAAAGCCTTGATATTTCCTTTTGCCCGATTGACCGCAGCGTTCTGGAACAGTTCGCCTACGGCATAGAACAACATCACGGCCACACCTTCCGGATACTCGCCTATGGCAAACGCCCCTAAAGTTGCGATGGACATCAAGAAAAATTCCGTAAAGAAGTTGCCTTTTAAGATGCTATTCCAACCTTCCCTGATAACGGGAAACCCAACGGGAATGTAGGCTACCGTGTACCAAACGATTCTGACCCATCCCTTAAAAAAGGGAAAGGCATCAAAATAATCAATGGCAATACCTATCATTAACATTACAAAACTGAAAATTGCTGGCAAATAGGTTTCGAAATTGGATATTTCTTTCGGGCTACTGTGATTATGTCCATCATCGTGGCTGTGCTCGCCCTGGTGTTTATTAGTATCTAAATCGCGTAAGTTTACTTTTTTCTTTTTCATATTATTTTGATAATTTTAAAATCCTTATAGCCCCACGCAGCACAAAGGCAAACACAACACCGCCTATGACCAAATCAGGCCATTTACTGTCTAAAAAATAAACCAGCACCCCTGCCAGGATTACTCCGCCGTTCACAATAATATCGTTTGACGTAAAGATGGCACTGGCCTGCATATGCGCTTCCTTGCTTTTGGCCTTGTTTATGAGCCATAGGGAAACGAGATTGCCGATAAGGGCGAAAATGGAAACGATGATCATCCATTGGAACGAAGGGGTTTCGCTACTGCTTAAAAACCTTCTCACAACTTCCGAAAATCCCAGCAGGGCCAACGCCATTTGAAAGTAACCGCTAAATTTTGCCACTTTCTTCTTTCGCGCAATAGCACCTCCTACAGCAAAGAGGCTCAATGCGTATACGATGGAATCTGCCAACATATCCAACGAATCGGCAATTAGACCCATAGAACCTGAAATCCAACCCGTGGTCATTTCGATAACGAAAAAGCCAAAATTGATGTACAAAACCCACCAGAGTATTTTCTTTTGTTTGGTCTCGTCTTCGGCAATGGGCATTTCGGCCTTTTCCGTTCCCACGAATTTTTCACCCAGGTTCAAATCGCCCAACGCTCTGTTTACTTCTTGGGCAGTCCCCTGATGGTACACGTCCAACCTTCTATTTGGAATGTCAAAGTCCAGATATTTGACTTGAGGGTTTGACTCCAGTTTCATCCTTATCATCTGTTCTTCTGAAGGGCAATCCATTTGACTTACCTTAAAAGTGCTTTTATTCATTTTTCAAACAATTCTTACAGGTCCCTTTGAGGACGGTATTTACCTCATTTATTTTGTAATTAATGGGCAGCCGCTCCTGTTTCATCTCATTGGGCAGGCAAAAGGTCTTACCGCAATGAGTACAATGGAAATGCATATGCAAATCAAGTTCGGCCTCTTTCAACTCTAACTTTTTCGTAATGGCATATTTTAAAATTCCCGTCCCATCATCTATTTGATGCACAAGACCTTTTTCCTCGAACAACTTTAGCGTTCGAAAGAAGGTGGTCCTGTTGGCCGTGTTGTTTTTTTTTATTTATTTTGGCAAATTTTTCCATTATTTCACCGAAACTTGCCGCGCCTTTTCTTCGTCTCAAGTGCCTGTAAATTGATAAACGAACGGGCGTAGGCCTGATTTCCCTTTTTATCAGAATTCTTTCTGTACTGTTCAGTCTTCTGCCCATAATACCCTCATTCACGCGCACATTTGACCCGTGCACTTATTTTTTGTACCCCAAAAGTCGTAGCGCGTTGACCACAACTACCAACGTAGAACCCTCGTGAATGGCCACTGCGATACCGATACTTGCCCAGCTCATAATTGTCGCCGGGATAAGCAGTGCAACCACCCCAAGGCTTACCCATAGGTTCTGCCTGATAACTGACTTTGCCTTTCTGCTCAAACCGATGGCAAAGGGTAGGGTTTCCAGTTTGTCTGCCATCAGGGCGATATCTGCGGTCTCTAAGGCCACGTCGCTGCCCGCTGCACCCATTGCAATACCAACGGTACTGTTCGCCATTGCAGGGGCATCATTGACCCCATCGCCCACCATTGCCAGTTTATTTTCCTGTTCCGCAAGTTTTTTGATGGCTTCCACTTTTTCCTCCGGAAGGAGACTTCCACGTGCTTCGGTCAACCCGATTTCCTCAGCCACGGCATCTGCTACTTTCTGGTTGTCGCCAGTAAGCATTATCATCTTCTTGATGCCGATTTTCTTCAGTTGGGCAAGTGTTTCCTTGGCTTTTTGTCGTGGTGTATCCATTAGCCCGAGCATCCCTATAAATTCATCGCCCCTTTTTATTAGCATCGTGGTCTTTCCTTCCCCTTCAAGTGCTCTTACCTTTTCTGATACTTCGCTGGGAACGCCCTTATCAATATCCTCGAAGAGCTCCAAATTGCCTATGTAAATGGAATTCCCTTGATAGTTTGCCTTTATGCCCTTGCCCTGTACGGCCTCCAAATCATCGGCATCTGGAATCTTTGTGTCTTTCCCGAGCCGTTCCATCCCATCCCGTACAACTGCCTTTGCCAGGGGGTGGTCGCTTAGTTCCTCTACCGCAATCGCGATTTCCAACAGTTCCTTTTTATCTATACTGTCAAAACTTTCGACGTCGGTAAGCTTTGGTTTTCCTTCGGTAAGTGTTCCCGTTTTGTCAAAGGCCAGTGCGGTAAGCACCCCTAAGTCTTCCAACGGGCGGCCACCCTTTATCAAAACCCCGCCACGTGCTGCTCTTGCCACACCACTCAATACAGCCGAAGGCGTAGAAATTGCGAGCGCACAAGGACTTGCAGCCACGAGTACCGCCAAGGAACGATAGAGACTTTCGCTCCACACTTCATCTATGACCAGAAAAGCAAAATTTAATACTATGACCAATAAGATTACTGAGGGCACGTAGTACCGCTCAAACTTGTCGGTCAATAATTGTGTAGGTGATTTTTGGTCTTGAGCCTCTTGAACCATCGTAACCAAGCGGTTGAGGGTAGAATCTTTTGCCTCTTTGATAACCTTTATTTCGAGGGTATTGTTGCCATTGATAGTTCCTGAAAATACACGATTCTCGTCGGGAATATCGCTTTTTGATGTATATTCCTTATCGGGATTTTCTATCGGTGTTTTGTCCACCGGAACACTTTCCCCCGTAATGGGTGACTGGTCTATACTACTATTGCCTTTTACAATTACACCATCGGCAGAAATTTTGCTGTTGGGGCGTACCACGATAGTATCACCTATCTGTAACTCTTCAATTCCGACTTCAACGGTATCGCCATCCTTTTTTAACAGTGCGGTTTTAGGCGCGAGGTCAGTCAATGCTGCGATGGACTTTTTTGCCTTGCCCATTGCATAGTTTTCCAGTGCGTGACCCAGACTAAAAAGGAACAGTAACAAGGCACCTTCTGCCCATTCGCCCAGATAGGCTGCCCCCGCAGCCGCGACCAGCATCAGGAAATCGATTTCAAATTCGCCTTTGGACACTTTGGTAATGGCCTCCTTCAGGGTAAAATAACCTCCAAAAAAATAGGCTGCTATATAGAGTCCAAAAGGGATGTTATCTGAAACCCCTGTGAATTTTTCCAACAAGAAACCCGTGATTAGTGTAACCCCACTCAAAATTGCAAAATAGAGTTCGGTGTTTTTGCCGAAGATGCCGCCGTGGTCGTGGCTTTGACCATCGTCTTTGCCGTGTTTTTCCTTGTCATTCATATTATTAATGGTTTTGTTATCGTTAATTAAGATTTAATCCACTTTTGGGCCTGTTGTTTCTCGGAAATATCAAAAAACTTAACTTCTGAGTTGGTGAAAAAATCAGTTGCCTTCGCGGCCCATTCCTGCCATTTCTTGTTGCCCACAAAGGCCATCTTGCCGTAATCTCCCAAGTGTGCCGAATCAATCTTTAGGTCTTCCCAAAAGCCTTTAAGAGTATAGCCTTTAAAATCTTCCATTTCAAAATAGAAATCCACTTTATGGCCTTTTTCTATGATGTGTGGATGAGCGGATGCATCTTTTCCATATCCTTTTCTGTAAGTTTTCCGCTGATTTTAGCGGCAATAAGATGTTCCTGCTCTATGTTTATTATCTGTACCATATTTGTATATTTTTAATCAAACTAATTAAAACAATCGTGCAACGGAAGTGCAAATAATCCTTCCTGCATGGCCCAATAACCTCCCGTTTTTAGTTGTACTGTGCCTTTTCCTTATCTATATACGCCAGGGCTTGGGGCAAATCGAGTTCGCGCGTGGCATTGCCTATTCTAATATAAAACCGTGACCTTCCGGCCTGGTTCACATAGACGGGCATTTTAGCCGGGTTTATTTCTATCTGGCATACGTCATTTTCGCCATATTTACAAAAAGACACTTTTAGATGTGTACATAAATGGGTACCCAATTTTTGGGAGATCAACTGCATCAGGTATTGCTCAAAACCATCTCTATCAGGTTTTTTCAAGGTTTCGAAATCCCGATTTAGACCAAGGATGTTGCCGTTATCATGAACACCTATGAGCAACCTACCACCCTCGGTATTCATAAACCCAGCTATGTTCTCTGCAATTATAAATTCAAGTTGTTTGTTTACCTTGCCTTGGCGTACGTTCCATCGCAAGCTTGACTTGAATTCCATCTGGCTGCTCTCTCCCTTGTTTATCAGTTCGTGAACGGTATGCCCTTCCATCCGTTTACTGTCCAGTCGAAAAAGCCTTTTTCTGAAAAAGAACATCAGGGCAAGGCTGCTTCCCATTATCCCGAACAATAAGTTCTTTAGGATTTGGTCAAAATCGGTAAGACCCCATACGGTTTTGAAGGCCTCGCCAAAATAGCTTGGCCAGTGACCGGAATCGCCCAACCGGTCAAAAAGAAAAAGGGATAGCCCCAAGGGTTGCAGTATAAAGACCCCAAAGGCAAAACCTGCCAAAAACCATATCCCTATTTTTCTTCTTTGCATTGATAACTGTGTTATAGTCTTCCGGTCAAAAGCAAAACGCTGTTATTTTTTGTCCTTTAACAGGACCGCCTTGAGTTTCTCAAACTCCTCCTCATCGATTTCGCCGAGGGCGTAAAGATCCCGCAAGGCCTCTATTGCGCGGTCTTTCCTTTTTTTCTGTCCCGGTGTGGGGTAGGGAATTAAAAATATCCAAAGGATTAGGATTATCCATAACCCCCACCATATCCAGTGCATTCCCCCGAAATACCAATCGTCCATCATAATTTTCTAGATTTAAAGATTAATGTTTCAGTTAGTATTGCTATTGCTTGTTTGTTCGAGCCAGTTGTTGGCCATGTTTCCATCTTCAGGTCCGAAATATTTTATATGGGCTTCACTAAACGGCAATAGCGATTCGGTGAACCGTTCTTGCCAAGTTTTTTCGCCCACCAAGGCTATTTTCTTAAGCCGTGTTTCTTCGGGAAAGGAAAAATCCAACCTCTCACCGCTGCTTTTCTTCACTCCTTTTTTAGGAGGCTCCATTTCCATATACCAAGCGGCCCGTTCATAGCTTTTCAAATGTTCGTTCAGGGCCTTGACCAAGGTCGCCCCATCATCGGCATCCATTTCTTGATCTGCGATGGTATATATGATTTGGTCTTTTTTGTAGATTGCTATCATTGTCGTATTCTTTTGATGTTGTTGGCCTAAAAGGCTACTCCAAATTGTCACTGCATTTATTGCATACTCCCTTTACGACCAGATTGATATCCTCCGCCATATATCCTTGGGGCAGGTTTACCTGTGGAATTTTACGGTCGGTCAAACAAACGGTCTCGTTGCACCGGGTGCAATGAAAATGCAGGTGCAGGTCGTTGCCTACCTCACATTCACAGTCTTCCTCGCAGAGTGCATACTTCATAATTCCCGTACCATCCTCTATTTGATGTACGACGCCTTTTTCCTCAAATGTTTTCATCGTCCGGAAAAGTGTGCTCCTTTCCGATTTCTCGAAAAAATTCTCCAACTCTCCCAAACTGATGGCCACCTCGCTTTCCAGTAGCTTTTTATAGGTCAACAGACGCATTGGGGTGGGCCGTATGCCCTTGCTCTCCAATTTCTTGACGATTTTTTCCATTTGCTAGCGATTGGGGGTTATACCTTTTAAGGCATTTGCCTGTTTAATTTCAATGGCCATGGGAGGTCTGGCTTTTCTGCATCTCGGAAACGAGGTAATAGGCATTGTTATAGGCGACCATCGTACCTTCCGGCAGCGGTTCCAATAATTTTATTTCCACCCAGCCATCTTCGGATACTCCTGTTCTTACTTGCACCGGTTTCAGTTCCCACTCGGTCTCGATGTCTTCCTGGTGTTTTTCGGCGGTAAAAATGTAAGGTTTGCCTTCCTCTTCTACAATAGCGTCTTCTGGTAGGGCATATACTTCCTGGGTATTGGTATGAATTTTCCCATTGATGTACATGCCGGGGATTAAAAAATCTTCTTTTTGATCAATCTCTGCATGTACGTGCACGGCCTTGGGATTTTGCTCAAACTGCTTACCTACCGAATAGATTTTGGCTGTCAAGGTAGTTCCGGGAACAGACTCTACTGTAAAAGATATTTTTTGCCCTTTCTTTACTTTATACACATCCTTTTCAAACACCATCAGGTCGGCATGAATGTGATCGGTATTGACAATCCTGAACATGACCGTTTGAGGATCAACAAATTGACCCAGCTGCACTTCTACCTTTTCAATGTAACCTTTGATGGGACTTACCACAGGTACGTACTCATATATGTCACCATTTTGAATCTTCGATACATTCAGATTAAGTTGTTTTAGCTGTGCTTCATAGCCCTTTGCTTCTCCTTTTATGGTTTGATAGTCAGCTAAGGTCTGTTGATAGGTCTTGCCTGAACCCACCTTTTCTTCGTACAATTTTTTCTGTCTTTCATATTCCTTTTCAAGGAATTTCAACTGACTGTATGCACGAACATAATTTGATTGAATGCTGCTAAGATTGGGGTGAGCAAGGTAACCTAATACCTGTCCCTTATTCACCTGGTCCCCTTCAATTACTTTAATAGAAGTCACATTGGCACCTAAAATAGCAGTGACAGTTGCCTCGTGCTGTGGAGGTACCTCTAACTGGCCATTGGCCTGAACCACTCCTGATAGTGCCCGAGTAGGTAGGGCGTCTACCTTAATGTCCAAACTTTGGAACTTCATATCAGAAAGGTGTACCTCGGCCATCCCTTCTTCACCATGTTCGCCTTCTTCACCTTCATTTCCGTCTTCACCTTCTATGTGGTTTTCATGTGAATCTTCAGCCGTATCAGCCGATTTGTTGCCACACCCTGTAAATACCGATACCATCAGTACCAGGGCCAGTATATATATGATTTGCTTTTTCATTCTTTTTAGTATTTTGTTCTTTTAAATTTTTTATTGACCTATTAGGAATTCCAGATTGATTACCGACTGGTTATAGCCATTCAGTGTGTTGAGGTAATTGAATTTGAGGTTCAATGCCTGGTTTAGGTTTTGAAAATATTCGACATAGTCTATATTCCCACTTTCGAAGCTCTTCTGGGCGTTATCAATGATGAGATCGGCCTGAGGAATCGCTTTCTCATTGTAATAATTCAGGCTGTTTCGAAACTTGTTGATCTCTTCTATTTGCTTACTAAACTGCCCCCTAATGGTTGTCTGAAAATACTCCCAATTTGTCCTGGCCATTTGCTCACGCAAGCCAGCGGCCTTTACATCAGCCTTATAGGATCCAAAAAACAGTGGAACGGCTATGCCTGCCTGTACGCCCCCAAACCTGTCAGAAGACCCGGCAATACCTCCTTCCGATGTTTCACCACCAATCAGAGACTGGTTGAAATACCCTACAAAAAATTCCGGCATCACCCTGGCAGAAGTGACAGATTTCTCCGCTCCGGCAATATCAACCTGTTGCTGCGCAAACCGGAGGAACGGATTATTGGCAATCAGCACAGGGTCTTGAAAAGACAATACCTGACGTTCCTCCAGCTCCGATGGTGAAAATGTTAAACCGGTCGTATCGTTTAACAGTATTTGAAGCTGCTTTTCCTGAATGACTATATCGGCTTCTAACAACTTGAGCTGATTCTGAACCTCCATTACCTGTGTTTCGGCAGAAGCCTTCTCCAGGTAGCTAGTTGCTTCCGTCTCGTACCGTATGGTTGCTGCATTGAGGAATCGTCCATAAATGGTGTCCTGATATACGAGCAACTTACGCCTTTCGTGCAAATAGGCCAATTCGTACCATGTTTGACGGATATTCCATTTAAGTTCATTCTCGGTTACTTCAAGCTGTCTTTGTCCCCCCTCTATCCGTTCGTTGGCCAGGTTGCGCTGTTTACCATAAACTGTGGGAAACTCAAAGGACTGCCCAATACTAAATGAAAGGTCATTTTCAAAGCTGTTGTATTGTCCATATTGCATTCCAATACCTGTCTTACCTGGGTTGAATGCGGCCTTCTTTCCTTGACGTTGAACGTCTATGTTGGTTTTGGCCACTTTTACATTTCCATTATTGGCCAACCCAATGGAGATAGCTTCTTCCAGGGTATTAACCTGTTTAGTTACCTGAGCATTCGCCAGTGTTGGCATTCCTACAAGTCCGCCCACCATAAGCAATACAAGAATAAGATTTGCATTAGGGGTTTTAAGCTCTTTCTTTTTGTCACTTCGCCCCTCTACGAACGTATAGAGCACTGGCAGTACGACAAGCGTAAGCAATGTAGCCGTAAGCATTCCGCCTATCACTACAGTAGCTAAGGGCCGCTGTACTTCAGCTCCGGCAGAACCAGAAAATGCCATCGGCAAGAAGCCGAATATATCTGTAGTTGCTGTAAGCATAATAGGTCTGATTCGTTCTTTTGTCCCAGTTAAAATGCGATCCTTGATATTGGTCACGCCTTCTTCCTTTAATGAATTAAAACGGTTGATCAACACTAGCCCGTTCAACACGGCCACGCCAAACAACACGATAAAGCCCACACCCGCAGAGATACTAAATGGCATATCTCGTAACCAAAGGGCAAATACACCACCGATTGCTGCCATGGGGATGGCTATATAAATCATAATGGATTGGGAAAATGATCCCAGAGCAAAATAGAGCAGTATGAAAATCAGAAACAGAGCGATCGGCACCACTATTTGCAGACGCTGCTTTGCCCTTTGCAGGTTTTCAAATTCACCTCCATAGGTGATGTAGTATCCTGCAGGAAGATCCAGTTGAGCGTCCAGTTTTGCCTGAATGTCATTGACCACAGACTCCACATCCCGGCCTCTTACATTGACCCCCACATACGTTCTTCGGTAGGTATTGTCCCGCGAAATCTGCATAGGTCCCGGCACATAGCTGATGTCAGCTACTTCTTTGATTGGTACCTGTATGCCATCCGGAAGGTCGATGTACAAAGTGCGTACATCGTCGATACTTTGACGGTGCGCCTCATCAAATCGGATGACGAGCTCAAATCGCTTTTCGCCTTCAAATACCACTCCAGCAACTCCGCCAGCAAAAGCAGCACTCACATAATCATTCAGTTTTTGAATGTCCAATCCATATTGTGCTATTTTATCACGATTGTAGCGAACGGTCATTTGTGGTAAACCTGAAGTCCGTTCAGGGTTAACGTCTCCTGCACCCTGCACTGTGGAAATGATATCAGCCATCTCCTGCACTTTGGTAGCAAGAATCTCCAAATCTTCACCGTACAATTTGACAGCAATATCTTCTCTCACGCCCTCCAGCAATTCATTGAAACGAAGCTCTACCGGCTGGGTAAATACCAGATTGACACCTACGAGTTCCTGATCCAATTTATCCTTGATCTTATCAATAAGTTCGTCTTTGCTTTCTGCGGTTACCCATTTGTCTTTGTCTTTTTCCAGAATGAGGTACATGTCTGCTATGTCCATGGGCATAGGGTCCGTTGGAATATCAGCTACTCCGATACGGGCTGTTACCGTTTTGATCTCAGGGAAGTTGTCCAACAAGATATTTTCAATTTTGATCGAAACATCCTGGGATTCAGTCAACGAACTACCCGGACGGATCAAGGCCTGCATGGCTAGGTCTCCTTCATCTAGTTGAGGTACGAATTCTCCACCCATTCGTGAAAAAGCAAAGCCTGCAATACCCAGCAGAACAATGGCTATAACAATTACCGCAGCCTTAAAGCGCATAGCACTTTTCAGCAATGGAAGGTAGACACGTTGAATGCCTCCAATGATTTTATCGCTGATTTTCTCCAACCATCGCTCAAAGCGGCCAAACCAATTTTTCTTATTTTCAATGGGCTTCATAAGCAAGGCAGACATCATGGGGACATAAGTGAGACACAAAACAATAGCTCCAATCATGGCAAATCCAAAGGTGTAGGCCATAGGCTGAAACATTTTGCCCTCTACACCAGTGAGGAAAAGAATAGGGGCAAACACAATGAGGATAATGATCTGACCAAAAAAAGCAGAGCCCATCATGGTACTCCCGGCTTCATAAGCCAGTTCGTCCATTACATCCTGATTAAATTTAATTTTACCTGTGCGGATCCGCTTTTGAATTTCATATACAGTCCCCTCAATAATAATCACCGCCCCATCAATGATGATCCCAAAGTCGATGGCTCCTAAACTCATCAGGTTAGCCCACACATTGAACTGCTTCATCAGGATGAAAGCGAACAGTAGGGATAGCGGAATGGTAGTCGCTGTAATGATCCCGCCACGTAAACTTCCCAGCAAAATCACCAATGCGAAAATGACGATTAATGCCCCCTCGATCAGGTTGGTTTTAACCGTACTGGTAGTTCTGGCAATCAAAGCACTCCTATCAATGATGGTGCTAATTTCCAATCCTTCAGGAAGAGATTTCTCCACTTCTTCCATGCGCTCCTTTACATTTTGAATCACCGCATTGGGGTTGGATCCCTTCAGCATCATAATGATTCCACCAACAGCTTCTTTGCCATCCTGCGTAAATGCTCCATACCTTACTTGATGACCAAACTGTACTTTGGAAGCCACATCATCTATGGTAACAGGAATACCGTTTTCGGTTTTGATAACGATCTTTCGAATGTCATCCAGTGACCGAATCAACCCTTCACCCCGGATGAAATTAGACATCCGGTTTTTTTCAATGTAAGCCCCACCAGTATTGACATTGTTTCTTGCCAGGGCCTCAAATACCTGTGAAATACTGATGTTTTGTGCATTAAGCTTATCCGGACTGACGGCTACCTCATATTGCTTGATGTATCCACCATAGGAATTAACTTCAACGACTCCATCCAACAGGGTAAGTTGTCGCTTTACCACCCAGTCCTGAATCGTTCGCAAATCAGTCGGTGAGTACTTAGTCTCATAGCCTTCCTTTGGCTGAATGGTGTATTCGTAAATCTGCCCCAACCCGGTAGAAATCGGACCCATGGAAGGACTTCCAAATTTCTGTGGTATGGTTTCCTGCAGTTCGTTGAGCTTTTCCTGCACCAGTTGCCGTGGGAGATAGGTACCCATATCGTCTTCAAAAACGATGGTGACTACCGATAGACCAAATCGGGAAATGGATCTGATTTCTTCCACACCTGGAAGATTGCCCATAGCCAGTTCGACCGGATAAGTGACGAACTGCTCTATGTCTTCTGTACCCAGATTTTGGGAAACAGTTATTACCTGTACCTGATTGTTGGTAATATCAGGTACTGAGCCCAGGTTAACCGTGGACATGGAGTAGATGCCTACTCCGATGAGGGCCAACGTAAGCAGACCCACGATGAATTTATTCTTTATGGAAAAAGAAATGATTTTGTTAATCATAGAAAAGAAATGTTTAATTCAGTTGAAAACAGATTTAATATCCCTACTTGTTGGAAAGTGGGTGTTTGCTCACAACAGGATATAGTTATCCCGCTACTGAATTAAACTTGCGGTGGTTGGTAAAGGGAAAGGGTAAAATCTTTGCCAAGGCTGTTAAAATAGGCAAAGTTTACGTGAGAAATCACTAATTGAAGCGGTTGAAATTCGACTATATCAAAATCAATGGTATGCACATGGCAACAATGACACTGGCAGAATGGTGAACATAGCTCACAATCTTGGTCGTGATTGCCATCATAGTCCATTGCCGAAACGACCTGGGCATCATCTTTAGCTGTGCCCGAATCGCCACAGGGCACTACATTGAGCGCCAAAAAGTAAAAGGACAATATGATTGTTAAAAATTTCACGGTATAAAAATATAAAAAAATCGATGCAACACCTATGCAAAAACTGGAAAGCAGGGATAAAAGGTTTCATGAAGCACTAAAAATTAGTTATTCTGCAAATCCATAAATCTTTTGAGGGCGAAATATAGAAGAATTAGGGCTTTCCATATAATAGCTCATATTCCGTAATGTCACAGTGATTTCCAAGGGTGCCCATCAAAAGCTAGGTTTGTAATAACTTGGGAATCATCAGATACGTTGCCTGCATCGCTACAAGGCACTACATTGAGCGCCAGGAAGTACATTGATAATATGATTGCCAAAAATTTCACCTTGCAAAGATAAAAAGTTTTTCGTGCAACTGTGTAGCAAAGATTTATACGGTTTCAAAAAACAGTGATTTTAGATAACTAATCGAAAAAGAATTCCCTTAAAATGTTCTTTTAACCGTACTAGAAAGGATTACTGTTTACTGTCTATGCGATGACCTGGCACCTTGATGCGCAGACTGTTAAGAATTATTTATAAGCTCCAATATAGGAATCTTAAGACAAGCCGTGGCTGGTGATAGGTTATAGGCGTCGTTGTGCATTGAATTTATTGTTCAATATAATGGCAACTTTGGTTGATGCATACTAATACAATGCAAGCCTCCACCTCCTAAATTTACAGCTAACGCATCCAACATTACCACTTTTTTTGTTGGGAAAACTTGCCCAAGTATCCGAATTGCTTCTTCATCCTGTAGTCTGATTTTATCGGGCATTCCCTCTCGCCAATACTTCTGACCAATGACGACCTTATTGGTAATAATGAAATTTAGATAGCTGGCAGGTGCTACCACGGTAATGGTATCTCCTTTTGGAAATTCGCTCCCATCAACATAATCAAGTGTTTTGATATAATCGTATACGTAATCGCCTGGATTCATTGTTGTGAGGATGGTTTGCGGCAATGGCATTCTTACTATTCTAAATGCATTGCCATCTTGATTGGTACTTTTCGAAAGTATTTTGAAGTTTTCTTCCAAACGCCTATGGTTTTCCTTGGCGATTGGATCTTTTAATTCAGCACTGTCAATACTAGCTAAAAGAATAGTGGAATCATTGACAAATCGAGCAAATTCATCCACATGGCCATTGGTCGTAACAACCGTGTATGCTTTGGTGCTGTCAGATGTTGATAATGGGCCAAGAAACGTATGACTATCTTCAAGAAGTCCCTCTTTTAACCAAATAACTTTTTTGACTCCAAGTAGTCTTCGATATTCCGCCTCCATTTCATCCTTGGACATCCGCGGGTTACGACCTTTTTCAACGGTCTCAGTCACCATTACAGTCCCTTTACCGTTAAGCTCACGGTTACCTCCCTCGCTCACCATTGCACTTGATATAAGGGGAAGGTTCAATAATTCAGCAACCCTTTCGTCATACTTCTCTTCAGTTACTGAATTCAGGTCCGTTGTATCACCATAACCCCAAGAATCGAAATTGAAGTCCGCAATGGCAGGGCGTCCATTTTTGGCTTCGACGAATACCGGTCCCATGTCCCTTGCCCAAATTTCTATTGACGGAATGACACGAAAAATTAGATTTTTTGAATCTGAATGTTTTTCAACTATTTTGGATTTAGCTTTTCGAAGTACAATGTCATCAGCACAGCTTATAACAATTTTTAAATCACTTATAAGCGCATCAATAATAGCCATTGTTACCTTCTCTACCGATTCACCTTCTTTATGATCGGTGGTTGGCCAAATTAGCCAAAGAGCGTCAATTTCTTCAAATTCGGCCATTTGTCTAGTAATCTTCACTTGCTCTAGATTTTTATCAGAAATGGAATTACAGGACAGAACCAATAAGGAAATTGCCAATATCAGAATAAGAGATTTCACTTTTTTTGGATTTATGATACACAACTTGTTACATGAGGAATTAAAGTAGGTGTTTAACAGTTCAGATTTCGGGATAAAGAGACTTTTTGTTCCTGTTTTTGGAACTGAAAAGAAAATAAGGGGTGTCTCTAGCATGGTTCATTTTAGCTGGGCGTTAGCTGTATTTCAGCAGTTATTCAATTCTCAATAAATGCACTATAGACGACCTTCTCAAGTCTTGCATTAATTTCATCATTATGTCCTGAAAATGCGACCTGTCGAAGTTGGATGACTATAAGTTCATTCAACGGATCAATCCAAAAAGTAGTGCTAAAAGCTCCACCCCAAGAATAAGTTCCTTCGGGTTTATTGGGGTGGTCTGCTGTTGCAATATCAAAACCAAACCCGAATCGTGCAGGACCCCAAGGATAAGAAATAGTATCAATTTGGTTTTGGTGCATCAGTTGAGCAGTTTCTGGTTTTAATATTCGTGTTTCACCCAATATCCCATCGTTCAGCATGGTCTGGCAAAACAGGAAATAATCTCTTGCAGTCCCTGTCATTCCGCTTCCACCTGAAAAATAGGTCTGCGCTCCTGCAATTGGGTAATCTGGAATATATAGCGGATGATCTTCTAACTTCAAAGGCTCAAACTGGCCTAAGGTATCGGTTACATAATCGGCACCAAATAAAGGAGTCAGATTTGCTGAAGCGCTGGAATCACTAAAGTAGAAATCAAATGTGGTAGCACCAATGGGCTTAGTAATATTTTCTCTGATATAATCATCCAATTCCATTCCTGAAGCTACTTCAATTACCCGCCCGAGTACATCAGTACTCAATCCGTAAGTCCACTTTTTTCCAGGCTCATGAACAAGAGGAAGATTGCCAAATCGATTCATTTTATTTTGAAGCGTCCAATCGTGATACGTGTTAAGAGCAGGTATTTTATGTTTCATAAAAATAGCATCTCCATGGTCCTCAAATCCATATGTTAAGCCTGAAGTATGAGTAAGAAGTTGATGTACAGTAGGTTGTGTTTTAGTCGGGACGCTAGTCCAAGTGGTGTCCTTAGGATTAAAACCAGTGATAATTTCCATTGAATCAAAAGATGGAATGTATTTGCTAGCCGGATCATTCAATTTGAGTTTGCCAGCTTCTATAAGTTGCATCGCCGCTACGGATACAACAGGTTTTGTCATACTTGCCATTCTGAACAAATGATTTTTACGATAGGGCACAGACTGTGCAAAATCTGCCAAACCCACTTCCGATTCGTATATAATTTTTCCGTTTTTAGCAATTAGAGTGACAGCTCCAGGGAACTTTTTTGCCTCGATATATTCTTTAACCATTGATTCAATTTTGGCAAGCGAATCCATATTCATGCCGACTTGCTCAGGAGTAGCAAACTGAAATTTTCCGAAGGTTTCTTCTTTGTCAGTTTTGCACGAAATGGCAAGAACCGATGCAATTGCTAAGATGATTGTTGAAATTTTCATGTTTTCAAATTTATGTCGAAGTTGGTCGCTGACTCATAACGGTCTCGTATAACCGTAATTACGGTTATACATTGTTGTGCTTTCGTTATTTATTTAATTCATTGTCAATTAGTAAAATAATCTCCTCACATTTTTTATTCATTTGCAAAAAATATTCCATTCATTATTTCAAAATTGTTTATGGCAAAAGCGAAACCATTTTTTTGTTTTTGGTCACTAAATATACCTCCAAAGGTTTCTTCGTTTAAATTTCCAAATGCTCCCATTTTTCCGTTTGACTGCTGAAAAAAGTAATTCCTTGACATAGAACTTATATCTTGTTTTTCATAACTACCCGGATATAGTGTTTGTTCTGCGTCATGTCTCCAATGATTTTCGGAAGTCTTTAATTTTTTATAGAGTAAGTCCAAATTCAGTTATTCATTTTTGATTGAGTCATTAGAGATAACAGCAAAATTACCCGAGTTTTTCAATTCTTGGTAGGTATTGTCAATTAGATAGAAACTTTGCCATGTGTAGATGTCTACTATATGCTTATTAAAAGAATTCCAATCTGCTACAGGCTTGCCATTAAAATATTCTAATACGATATATGCTGAATTAATTAGTGAATTGCGTCTATTGATAAATCGGTTAATTTCCGTAATTGACAGTTGTAAATCTCTCTTGATATTGTTGATATAAGTTAATTCGGTATCTCTTAACTTTCTTTCCTCATTCCAATTGTTAATTTGTAAAGCAATCAAAATTCCAATAACGACAAGGACAATTTCTCCAATTGTGTATTTAAAATACTTTCCTGTTTTACCGTCTGAAAGTAAATCTTGTCTAATTTTTCTAAAGAATTTTATCATTGGTTACTGGTTGGTCATAATGAAGCACAATGGTCTCGTGTATGGCTTCGTTGCGGAAAACGTCAAATGGACTTTTCCGCCATAGCCACTAATTTAGCGAATCAGGCTGGATTTTCCGTTTGGAAATTCCTGCCGCAATTAATTATACACGTTGTTAGCCACTGGCTTTAGTCTTCTGTATCAACAGGTTTTTGGGTTGACGTAACACTATCAATTTTCCATTCTTCATTATACTTTTTATAAATTGCTGTCCAAGCAAAGTGTGTTTCTTCTTGAATTTTATTCCCTTTCTGATCTTTATAAGTTAGGGTTACGATTTTGTCAACTAAAGTGTACGCCATACTTCCATCGTCTGAAAACCTAATTATTGGTTCTGATGCATCATCCCATTTAACAAATTCGACTGCTGAGAAGTATTTGTTATAGCGTGATATTCTTTCTTCTTTTGTTGAACTGCTGATGACTCCATTACCTATACCTATAAAATTATCGGAAAACTGGTTGGCAAAGGCATTTGAGTCTTTATTAAAATGATAATCTCTTTGAGCATTATGTAGTTCTAAAATTTTTTCTCGTTCCTTTGATATATCTATTACACCTTTTTTACTACAGGATATAGTAATCGTAAAAATTAAGATAAATAATAATACTGTTTTCATATTCTAATATTTAAATAGCTTGTGGCTAACGGTTTATGTATGAATCCGTTGCGGGAAATCCCTAAGGATTTCCGGGTAAGGAATCAGTACAAATTAAAAGGAGTAATATTATCTGAATTATAGAGTAACTATGGATTATACACATTGGTAGACACTGGGTCTTATGTTATCTGAGCAATACTCTTATAATGGTCGCATAAATATTGTTTTATAATTTCTATAATGCCAAAGCAATAAATATAGGTTCCCGAGAACCATTGCTGAAGTTATCACAGGTGTTCCTTTCATATGAAGCCCCACAGAAATAATAAAAATATTTATTGTTACTGGTATCATAAGAATGCTAGATAGCACTACAAATCGATTAAAGAAAACTAGAACACCTATGATTATTTGAAAGTAACCAATAAAGTTCCAGTAAAATCCCGTTTCATACATTGCATTAAAGTATGAGCCAACAGGGTTGTCATTTGTTAAAATAGTAAATTTTATTCCAGGACATTTTCTTATTCCAGATATTATAAAAGTTAATCCCATTCCGATTTTAGCAGTCCAATAAACATATGTTAAGATGGGTTTAGTTTTTAAGTTGTCAATGGAGAACATATGTATAATAAGTTTACTCTTTAGGTTTAAGAGTATTTTCTATAAAGTTCTGAAAGAGTATGATCCAATCACTATCATCAAAAAGTTCTGCTTCATCACCGTTTCTCACTATTATAGTGTTGGCCCTTGGAGAAACATATATTATCTGCCCTAAGTTGCCTATAGCCATAAAGTCAGATTTTGTATTCTTTTCTGGAATTCCCCACCAAAGGTAGTTGTAAGTCCAAAATTTTGGATTACTAAAATTTTGATACGTGCTATCCATTTTAGGTTGTATAGATTCATCAATCCAAGAAGATTGCACAATTTGATTATTTTGCCATTTTCCATTATCTAAAGCTAGTTTTCCAATTTTTGCAAAATCTATGGCTCTTGCATTAAACCCGCTTTCCATTTTTTCAAAATTATTTTCGTCGGTACTCCATGTGGCATCATACTCCGTTCCAATCTTTTGCCATATTTTGGATTCTAAATATTTTGAAATGGACTTTCCAGTAGTGCGCTCTAAGACTAGACCAATTAGTAAAGCATTGTAATTATTGTATTTAAATTTAATTCCTGGTTTTTGCTCGATTTTAGAATGCTTTATAGCTACTTTTCTCAAGTTTGGATGATAGTAGGTTTTAGGGCTATCTCCAGTAACAAATGGGAAGCTTATATTATGGGAATAAGAAAGACCTGATTGCATTTTTAGCAAATGCATAATTGTAATATCTCTAAATCTTATATCTTCTTTCTCAAGTTCTGGAACATATTTTGTAATTGGATCCTCAATGTTGCCGATTGCACCTTCATGTATGGCGATACCCATTAATAGCGATAAAATTGATTTAGAGACCGAAAACGATGTTTGTAATGAATTACGATCATTACCAGAAAAGTAATTTTCGTATAATAATGTATCATTCCTTATTACAATAAAGGAATGAGTCTTTTTTTTCTTTAAGAAGTTATCCAGATTGGATATGGTTGAATCTTCTTCAAAGGTTTTAACCACATCACTTGTTTGTGCTTTTGTGCCATTAATGAATTTATATGCTACATGCGCCCTTTTAATGTCTGCATACTTAAATTTTTCAAAGTCATCATAGTCAGCATCTTGCCAAGCAACAACACGATAAATATATCTTGGGCTGTAAAAACAAGATTGTGTCAAAGTCAAGAGTCCAATAATTAATAGGGTTCCAATAATAATTGGTTTTTTCATTATTTAAAAGTTTCCAGCTAATGTACTTTTGACTGAGTACGGTTGGATATGTTTCCTAAGATTTTTGGTTCGAACCAATCGGAAAATACTATTGAATACTTTTTTTCCTATAATTTGAAGGTGTAGAATTCGTTTCCTTTTTGAAAGCCGAGAAGAAAGTGGACTTGGATTTGTAACCAAGATCATAAGCCAGTTGTT
Organism: Flagellimonas flava; assembly: GCF_050617915.1. Classification (GTDB taxonomy): domain Bacteria; phylum Bacteroidota; class Bacteroidia; order Flavobacteriales; family Flavobacteriaceae; genus Flagellimonas; species Flagellimonas flava_A. Next base: position 5,784 of record NZ_JBODQE010000008.1, on the reverse strand, counting down.
CCATTTTTAAATTAAACTCATCACCTAATAGCCGTCTTTTGGCTTCTTCAATTCTATAGGAGTTTGTGAGAGTTATAAAACCAACTTGTAATTCCTCATTCAGAATTTGTGAAATATTGTGAGTACTTAGGCCGCTTTTTTCGGAAAGCATTTTTAATGAAAAATCTTCATTGAGATAGAGCTTCTCAGTTTCTATCAAGGTGGTAATTTGGTTAAGCTTTTCTCTCTTGTAAAATGAGGATAATGATGACTTAGAGTATTTCTTACTCGGGAATTTAAAAAGATCAGTTTTACCAAGGAGATAAAGAGTAATAAGATACATAGCAAAAACACTAAACAGATCTGCAGAATAATGTGGAAATGGACTTTTAAAGAATACATAACCTTCAATCTTGCCTCCTTGCGAGAAGAAAAGAATCAGGCTGCCTAATATCAAAATACCTGTTACATACGTCAACCAGTTAATTTTTTCCCGTTCAACTTTTTTATCATTTCTTCTATATTTTATGATTTGTACTATTGAAACGCATCCATAAATAAACAAATGCAAGGACAAAAGTTCAACGACTACCCAACCCTGAATGTTCCACGGGTCAGTCGAAAAATGTGGTTTTACTAATTCTGTTGGAATATTTGTCCGAAACTCCATGAGGTATATGGACTTTTTAAATACACCTCGTTGAAAAAAGAAGTTGAATGAATAAATAAAATAAAACAGAAATGGAGTTAGATGAAAAAATTCGAACTTGAGCCTTTTTAGGTTCATTTGTGATTTACAATATAAGAATGTAAATGGACCTAATAGGAATATAAATGGGATGGATGTCATAAATATATGAGGGTAATAGCTCATATAACCCGTACGCAAAAAAAAGGATTCAATTTGCATAATGAGCAAAACCGTAATAATGTAAACAATCAGTTTATGTTGTCGGTATCTCTTTTTTATACTGAAAAAGTAAATAATAAGTATTGCCTGAACAATTCCAAAAATGATAGCGGTAGTGATAGGACCAAATTCTAGTATCGGATTTGAGGTTGAAATCACTTTAGTAAAACTTTTTATTGATTAATTATTGTTTGCTTTTACCCAATTATGAAACTTGTGGCTAACGTGTTCGTGTATGAACCGATTCAATGGTTTATACACATTGTTGTGCTTAGTCTTTCTTTAATCCATTATTTTGATTGGTTAGAAATTTTTAGCCTTTAAAGGAGGCTGTTAATAGGGTATTTATCTTTTATTTCACTTAATTTTTCTCTTTGATTTACTCCAAATTCAATAAATGATCCATCAAAAAATTGTAAGAACGGACTTTTTAATAACGCTCCAAAACCAGGTGATTGCACTACACCTTCAACTAGAGCTTTTCTAGAATTCCAATCTCTTTCATTCAGCATTTTATTTTTGTGCTGTAAAAATAAATTCTCGACGTGACGCACTTCTGCAGCAAAAAAGTAAAAACCTTGATTGTATTCTTCTTCGGTCAATGAATCGGGACTAGCTCTAAAACACGAAACTATTCTTGCCGATTCTTTAGAATTTGCAAAACTTAAAAGTAATTGAATATCTAGAGTCGTAATTTCATGAAATGTCGATGCTTGAGTAGCTTTAGTATTATCTCGAATTTGAAAACCAACGAAAATCAGTGAAATAATCACAGCCATCGCTGATATGATTTCAGCAATCAAAGCATATTCCTGGAGTATTTCATTCATATCTCTATTTTCTAATGTTATTGAATTCGTTTAATTTAAATTAAGCACAACGGTCTCGGCTATGAGTAGTTGCGTGGGTTAGCACTTAACTTTGCAAGTACATACCGAACTGAAAATCCGCGAGGATTTTCAGAAGCAGGCGAGACCAAGCAATTACTTATAGCCATTGTTGTGCGTTCGTATTTTATTCTTTCATTTCTACTCTAATCAGCCGAATAGTTTTCGTATCGCTTAAATTTTCTACCGTATGAGGTGCTTCAGGGTCTTTATACATTGTCAAAGGAAAAACAAGAGGTTCAGGTAACTTCCGAGTATCCATAATCACATTACCTTCTGCGTCTCGGTCAATGAAATCTCCTGCATCCATAATATATAAGACACTTTTCCATTGATGATGATGTACTGGCTCAATTTCGTTTGGTAAGACGGTTACTTCTAAAACTCTTACTTTATCATTTTCCAATAGTATTTTATGATTATTTGGTGCAGACACAACTGCATCTTGGTCTTTTGGCCAATCAGCTGGATTTCCTGTTTTATACAAAAGTTTTTGTTCGTCTGTTATTTGTCCGAATACTGAAATAGTTGAAAATACTGTATAGCAAATCGTAGTAATTAAAAATTTTGAAGTTGATTTCATATTTGGTCAGTTTTAGTTTTAAGTGCTTACTCTAATCGGTTTTCAGCTATCCCGTTTTGCTTTATTAAACAGTTGTTTGTCATAAGACGTACAACAGGGGAATATAGTTATTAACTAATATAGGAATATATCATCATTGATTATATACCGTTTATATTTCTCACCTTTCTACAGATTTACCTCCCTTAAATGGGCGAGTTATTGAGACTTTTCGGAGTGAATTAGTAGATTCCCTAGAAACGTTGATTTTATGGGATTAATCTAAACTCCATCCGAGACAAAATGTCTACCCTGGTTCAAGATAGAAGTTGGGAACGCGAAAGATTTCCTTCTTAGATGATTGATTTATCATACCTGAAATTTTAGTAGGCAACTTCGAGTATCATTTTATCCTATTTTGGTTCCATTCTGTATTTCTCGCTCAGGTTGAATCAAAGTCACTTCATTGTTCTCACCAACACCACCCAAAATCAGACACTCGCTAATAAAGTTCGCTATCTGTTTGGGCGGGAAATTCATGACCGCCACAACTTGTTTGCCAATCACGTTCTCTGGACGGTATAGGTCGGTTATCTGGGCAGATGTTTTACGAAATCCGAAATCTCCAAAATCAACGATCATTTTATAAGCGGGTTTTCTTGCTTCTTTAAAAACTTCACAGGTAATTACCGTACCGATTCTCATTTCTATTTTTACAAAATCATTCCACTGAATGATAGTATTATGTTCCTTTGAGATCATGGTTGTGTTTTTAGGGTTGCTAGGGTAAAATAGTATTTGTTTTGTAGATACGCATCCGGTTTACTAAATTAACAAATAGCTTGAATGGGAATGTTCTACAAAACTAAGATGCTCTACGCATCAACCTCATCGTAACGGCCAGGGTTCTAAGGTTGCTGCTTGTTATATTCCCTATTGTGAAGTAATTTCAAGAAATACGTTGGTCGTTTGGACGTATACCCGAATGGAAATGAACTCTATGGAACTTGATTTTCCTTTCTGTAAAAGCATCGATGATAGGATTCATCATTTTAAAATAAACTTTAATGCACGAAAGACTTAGGAACCATTTTGAAGAAATCGTTGATCTGACCGATCAGGAGTTCGCTTTTGTGCTTACCCAGTTCAAGACAAGGGAATTCGAAAAGGGTGATTTCATTTTTCAAAATGGTGATCCGATCAAATATGCATATTTCATTGTTTCCGGGCTTGTGAAGCTTGTGTACCATGATGAGAACGCCAACGAACATATCGTTTCCTTTGCCATGGAGGACTGGTGGGAGAGTGACTTTAATGCTTTTTTCAACCGATCGGAGGCAACCTACTCCCTAAAATGCTTGGAAGCTACCCGGGTATGTTACCTTACTTTGGAAGGCTACCAAAAACTAAGTAAGGGACTACCAAAAATGGGGGCCTTTTGGCTCCAAAAATCAAATGGGGGATTCATGAGCTCCCAACGACGAATCCTTTCCCTGCTCACCACAAATCCAAAAGAAAGGTACGAGCAATTTTTAAAGGAATACCCTTCCCTTGGGCAAAGAATTTCCAAGACACAAATAGCGGCTTATTTAGGTGTTTCCCGAGAAACCCTAAGTCGACTCCACTACTAGCAAGTGTTTTTGTGACCCAAATCACAACTGATGGGCTACTTACGTGAGTTGGCTCACAGGTATGGCCTTTGTCCATTTTTCAACTTTGTACCATAAACTTTTAATAACATTTGAGATGGAACGAATTACAGTTTTAGCAATTGTGCTGCTAACGATAGCAAACCTTCGTGCTCAAGAAAAAACAGAGAAAAACATGGAAAGAAAAGAAATCAACCCCTGGACATGGCAAGATGAGCGTCATTACGCTCAGGCCATTGAAGTAAAGAACCCTGAAAGCACCTTGTACATATCAGGTCAGACCGCAATCGATGCCAACGGCATCTCTAGTACGGCTGATTTCAAAAGTCAGTTGCTTTTATCGATTGCCAACCTTGAAGAGGTACTGGCAAAGGCAGGATACAAAAACACGGATATTACCCGGATTACTTTGTATACCACATCCTTTGATGAATTGGGCCAGAACTTTGGAACCATTCAGGAATGGATTGTATCGAACAACATTAGAACGGCAATAACCGTGGTGGAGGTCAGTAAACTGTTTGAAACCACAGTGGTGGAACTGGAGGCAACAGCCGCGAAATAACAAAACATTAAAATGATGAAGACTTTAATTAAACTTTTAATACTTATTGCGATAAACAATCCGGTAAAGGGTCAAGTAGAGGACTATTTGACAGATCAACACCTTGATCGAGGAACCAAAGAGTTTTTAAAAGCTCTCAATACCTCCGGTGGACCTGCCCTGGAGACGCTTTCAAAAGAAGATGCCCGGCAGGTCTTAATTGGGGCACAGGCCGCTGCGGATGTTGATTTTTCTGGTATCGAGGAATCAGAAAAAACAATCGAGGCGGATGGATACGAAATCAGCTTGAACGTTGTTCGCCCCGAAGGCGTGGAAGGGGAACTTCCGGTATTCATCTTCGTTCATGGTGGCGGATGGATTTTGGGAGATTACCCCACACATAAGCGGATGGTGCGGGACTTGGTTGTAAGATCTGGCTTATCGGCGGTATTTGTAAACTATACCCCATCCACGGAGGCTAAGTACCCGAAGGCCATCAATGAAATTTATGCTGCCACCAAATGGGTCTCCGAAAATGGGAAACAGATCAATGTTGATGGATCAAGATTGGCCTTGGTCGGAAACAGCGTAGGGGGCAATATGGCAACGGTAACTGCCATTAAAGCCAAGGAACAGGGTGGACCCGATATCAAGCTACAAGTGCTTCTTTGGCCGGTAACGGATGCTTCATTTTCCCAAAAGTCATATGAAAAATATGCCAAGGACAGGTTCCTGACCACTCCGATCATGAAATGGATGTGGGACCAGTATACGACAGATCCAGAAGAAAGAAGATCCATTTATGCTTCTCCGCTCCAAGCTTCTTTGGAACAATTGACAGGCCTCCCACCGACTTTGATTCAAGTTGCAGAGAACGATATCTTAAGGGATGAAGCAGAAGCCTATGGGGGAAAACTTGATAAAGCGGGTGTACCTGTGACCATAGTGCGCTACAATGGAATGATTCATGATTTTGGGTTATTGAACTTCTTGGCCGAACTACCGACAACCAAGTCTATGTTTGATCATGCAGCCACATAGCTTAGAAACCACCTGTTTAAATAACCGGTACATCCATCAACAAAAAGCCACTCACATGAGTAGCTTTTTGTCTTGTATTCTATATTTTTCCAGGGATGAAGTGCCCTTAGGCTCAAAGTTTCCAATGTATTTACCATCACTAGTGTCCACTTAAAATAAGTTGATTTTCAACTGGTTATCAGTTTGTTCATTGACATTATTGTAATTAGAAT
>NZ_JBODQE010000007.1:0-135290 GCF_050617915.1 Flagellimonas flava | reverse complement strand
TTAAGGGTGCTCCCGTTTTGGATGGTAATGTTCCCTGGATTGTTGTCCGTGCTTATGTCCTGTGCGTCAGTGTTGGTATAGCCGGAAAGGTCAATGCTGGTGGGTGCGGCGTTGTTTGTTATTGTCAGGATGTCCCCGGTCAGGTCCAAATCTTGTATTTCGTTATTACTATCAGTATCCCCATCAGCAGCATTGGAAGCAGTTATTTCGGCATCAACATAGGCCATGGTAGCTGCATCCTGCGCTAAAACAGGGTCTTGTAAGTCATTGATTTGAAAACCTCCCATGTTTACGTTGGCCGTAGCCGGCCCAAAACCGCTAAGTGGAATGTTTGCTTTGTCGAGTTTTGCATCTGTCACCGAGCCATTAATTATTTCATTCGTCCCAACCGCATCATTGGCCATTTTATCATTGGTAACCGCATCGGTGGCCAAATCTTGGTTGCTTACCTGGCCGTCTTGTATTTTAAACGAGTTGACTGCATCGTCATCAAGCTCTAGAGTGGTTATTCCGTTTGGACTTACACCTAATAAAAGTGGATCTGCCATAACGCCTGTTCCGTAAAGAGTCAGAGTACCGTCGGCGGGACCTGTAACCTCATTTCCTACAATACCATCTTCTTCGGTTATACCAAGATCTGACTGATTGACCAAAACCCAGCCAGAGCCTGTACCATCCCATCGTAAAATGTCACCAGGTGTAAACCCGGGAGCAAGTTTATCAATGGTTATGGCTTCTGCTGCAATCCTATCCCCAGTAATGGATTGTGGCTGAAGATGAAGTTGACCATTTACAGAGGTTGGAACGATATTTTCACCCCTGATCATTCCTACTTCAAAATTGAAGTTGGTACCATCTTCAGTGATTACAATGGTAGGGTTTGCATTTACAATAGGGTCCGTGGAAAAAGTTTGCTCATCTGGTTGGTCACAAGGATTGATCCATTGGGTACCGTCAAAGAAATGCACGCACTCAGTATCCACGTTGTAAACCATGGCACCTTGCAATGGGGTTATACTTTCCATTTGGACTGTTGTCATGCGAGTAATGACCAAGACCCTGGAGGTACTTTCCAATTCCAGAACGGACGCCGGATGCAAAACTTCAGGGTTTTCCCCAATTTTGATTTGGGCTTGTAGCGAACTGATCATCAGTAGTCCAATGATCAAAATTGATAATTGTTTTTTCACAGTATCTGAGGGTTGAGGATATTTACACCTAATGGGCAAAACTAGGTTTATGATCCGAGAATTCTAATAATTACCGTCAAAATACCTTAGTTCAAAGGTGAACGGATAAGTACTGCAGTTGAATTTTTAGGAGAATTAACAAAAGTTTAGAACAGCGATATTTTTTTATGTGGCCGCCAAGAGTTTTCTTTAACTTCGGCTAAATGGCCATGCTTATGAAAAACATTACACTGATTTTATTTTTTCTTGTTTTTGCCGGCAATTCACTGGCTCAAGATAATAGACAAGTACTTAGGGGCAAGGTGATTTATCGCGGGATAAATGTACCTAATGAAAACGTGATTAATTCCACTTCGGAAACAGCCACAATTACCAATGAGGATGGGGAATTTGTGATATTGGTAAAGGAGGGTGACCAATTGGTTTTTACCGCAGTGAATTATCAACTGGAAGTTGTAACGATTACTCCTGAAATTTTACACAACAATCGTCTTGTGGTTGAGGTGACTGAAAAAGTTACCGAGCTGGAAGGGGTAGTGGTAACTCCTGAAAATCAAGAGAAATTTTTGGAAGTCAAAAACGAGGACTTCAAAGAATTTGAATATGAAATAGACCGATCTACCGAGGTTGAAAATATTGCCGAATCCAGAACCGTAAGAGGAATGCGGGATGGAATCAACTTTGTAAACATTTTCAAAGCTCTCTTCAAGGCCAAAAAACTTGAGGGCGAAACAAGAGAGCCGTTAAAGGTAAGCGAGGTTTTAAGACAGGTCTACGAAGACGAGTTTTTTGTGGTGGATTTGAAATTGCCACAGGATAAAATCGATGCTTTTTTGGTCTACTGTGATGACAAAGTTCCCTCGCAGACCTTGTTGCGCAAGGAAAATGAGTTCCAACTAATCGATTTCCTGGTGACCCATAGTAAAACCTATTTGGCCGAATTGGATGCGGAATAAAGCGCTACTTTTCCTTTTTACTATTTTTTCAGTTACCCTTTATGCCCAACAAACGGGTACCAAACAGCTTCGAGGAAGGGTGTATAGCACCAATGAGGATGTTGTAGGGGTGGTGGTGCAAAACCTTACGTCCCAAAGAGCTGTGATTACGGATATAGATGGGAATTTTTCCATTCTCGTTGCCCTCCAAGATACGCTGGCATTTTCCGCGGTTCAATTTCAGCGAAAACTTATTGTGGTCAATGATGTGGTCTATAATACAAGCTTTATCTCGGTCCCCTTGGAGGAATTTGTGAACGAGCTGAAAGAAGTTGTGGTTAGGCCTTATGATTTGTCTGGCGACCTTAACCAGGATTTAGATCAGCTTCAACTGGAAAAAGATGTGAGTGCGGAAGCTTTAGGACTACCCAATGCACACGCAAAAATCCCTACGCAGAGCGAACGGAAATTGCAGCAGGCTTCTTTTGGAAAATTCAATGTGGGAATGATTTTGACTCCTCCCTTGGATCCAATCATCAATGCCATAACTGGCCGTACAAAGATGCTTAAGAACAGGGTCAAAGTGGATAAAACCTATGCTAGAACCCAACGGGTACAGGGTTTTTACGCAGATTCCCTAATTAGCACCAACTTAAAGATTCCTGTAGAAAAACTGGATGACTTCATGTATTTCTGTGAAGTGGATGAGGATTTTCAGCGCACGGTGGACTCCCATGATAAATTGAAGATATGGGATTTTATGGTTGCAAAGAGTAGAGCGTATCGGAGAAACAATAATTTGGACTAAAGGGTTGGCATGCCGTTTGTACTTTTGTAAATCGAATGCAAGGTTTTGGAAGGTTTTTTATTTCAAGTTCCTCAATTTCTTGTAACGAAAAGTTGAAAATGTAGTCTATTACATGATGATAAAGCTGAAAAAAATTGGAAATACACTGGCCTTTTTAGGTCTTTTGCTGTTGTTTTCCTTTACCACGGTGCACAAATTCTACCTTAGTGTGACGAATGTGGTATACTCTGAAAAAAGCGCATCCTTCCAAATTACCAGTCGGATCTTTATTGATGATTTGGATGATGTTCTGGAAGAACGATATGGGGTCAAGGCAGAACTGGCAACAAAAAACGAAGCCCAAGTGGCAGATACCTATATTGAAAAATACCTCCGCGCAAAGTTTGCCATAGCGTTAAACGGCGAAATTGTTCCCTATACCTTTTTGGGAAAAGAATATGACAATGATGTCGTCATCTGCTACATGGAGTTGGAGGATGTGGACTTTTCCAGCTTAAAATCAGTCTCCGTTCAGAATGAAGTGCTTACGGATCTTTTTGAAGAACAGCAAAATGTGGTCCACGTAAAATGGAAAGGAAAGAAAAAAAGTTTTGTGCTGATCAAGGAGAATAATAAAGGAATGTTAAACTTATAACTGCCCTTTAACGGTTCGTTAAAAAAAAGTTATTTTTCACCGTTTAAAAATCAATAAGAAAATGAACAAAATCAAGTATTGTTTTGCTTCCATGCTGTTTCTTTTCGGTGCAATGGCCTTTGCGCAGGAAGAAGGGGAAACCGAAAAGCCAAGGGAGCCTGGTCATGTGAACCAAAGCAAGTTTAAACAGTTGTACGAGGAGTTCTCCACTCCAAACACCTACCGTTCAGCCTCCGGAGCTCCCGGACCTGATTACTATCAGCAAAGAGCAGACTATGTAATGGACATTGAATTGGACGATAAAAATGCCAAGATTTATGGTGAGGAGACCATTACTTATTATAACAATTCTCCTGATGATTTAGAGTTCCTTTGGGTGCAGCTAGATCAAAATGTGCGGGCTAAAGATTCCAAGTCTCCCTTAAGAAATGGGAACGGAGTGAACTTTGCATATATGGCAGGGGATTTTGCCCAAACCTATGTCACCGAGCCGTTTGATGGCGGATTTAATATTGAATTTGTGAAGGATGCCAATGGCAAGCCATTGTCCTATACCATCAACCAAACCATGATGCGTTTGAATATTCCCCAACCGCTTAAGAGTGGGGAGCAGATTTCATTTTCAATCAAGTGGTGGTATAATGTTCCTGACCATACGGTGAACAGGGCGCGTTCTGGTTTCGAATACTTTGCAAAAGACGGAAACCGCGCCTATGTTATTGCGCAGTTTTTCCCTAGAATGGCTGTATACAGTGATGTGGAAGGATGGCAAAACCATCAGTTTTGGGGAAGTGGCGAATTTGCCCTTCCGTTTGGAAACTATGAGGTAAACATTACCGTGCCGGCCGATCATATCTTGGATGCTACCGGAGTTTTGCAAAACAGGGAGCAGGTATTCTCCAAAGAAATGATGAAACGTTACAAGCAGGCTAAAAAATCGTATGATAAACCTGTTTTAATTGTAACCCAAGAAGAAGCGGAAGCTGCGGAAAAAGGATTTTCGGATAAGAAAAAGACTTGGAAGTTCAAGGCAACCAATGTTCGGGATTACGGTTTCGCGACCTCAAGAAAATTTGTTTGGGACATGCAGGCCGTAAAAATTGGTGGAAAAGATATAATGGCTGTTTCCCTATATCCTAAAGAAGGAAATCCGCTTTGGGAAGAGCAGTCTACCAAAGCCGTGGTACAAACCTTGAAAACCTATTCAAAACATACTTTTGATTACCCTTACCATAAGGCGATTTCGGTACATGCCAAAAACCAGGGTATGGAGTATCCTATGATTTGCTGGAATTATGGACGTCCCAACGAGGATGGTACATATTCCGATAGAACCAAGTACGGCATGATCAGTGTGATCATCCACGAGGTGGGACACAACTTCTTCCCTATGATCGTAAACTCTGATGAGCGTCAGTGGGGATGGATGGACGAAGGTCTGGATACTTTCATGCAATATTTGACCGAGCAGGAATTTGGAAAGAATTATCCAGATGTCATCGCTCCAAATTCCAAATACCCTTCTAGAAGAGGGGAAGCAGCGAAAATTGTTCCGTATATGGCTGGTGATCAAAGTCATATTTCACCCATCATGTCCAATCCAGAGAATGTATATCAGTTGGGGCCAAATGCCTATGGTAAACCGGCAACCGCTTTGAACATTCTAAGGGAAACCGTTATGGGTCCCGAATTGTTTGATCATGCATTTAAAACCTATGCCCAACGTTGGAAATTCAAGCATCCTACTCCAGAGGATTTCTTTAGAACCATGGAAGATGCTTCCGCTGTGGACTTGGACTGGTACTGGAGATCTTGGTTCTATACTACCGATTATGTTGATATCGGAGTAAAAGGGGTGAAAAAATACTATGTTTCAGACAAGCCTACCAAGCAAATGGAAAAGTATATGGCAGATAGAAATATCACGGAAGCCGATTTACCTCCATTGGTTTATTTGGCGGAAGAGGATAGCGAAGATTACAATCCCGACCTCAAAGGAAAGGCACCTACAGAGGTTTCGCAGAACTTGAAGGAATTCATGATGGATAACTTGAGTGCTGAGGAAAGGGCCCAGGTTCAAGAACCCAAGTATTTCTATGAGATTACTTTCGACAAGCCGGGAGGTATTCCAATGCCTTTGATTGTGGAGTATACCTATGCTGATGGAACTAAGGAAAAAGTAACCTATCCACCGGAAATATGGAGAAAGAACGATGCAGAGGTGAAACGCGTATTGTCCTCCCAAAAAGAATTGGTAGGTATTGTGGTTGATCCCAAGGCGGAAACCGCAGATATTGATACGGCCAACAATTCTTGGCCCAAGAAAGAGGAAAAATCCGATTTCGATAAGTTCAAACAGAATATAAAAGGGTAGTTAAACCCTAGATCAAGTGTTAAAAGCCCTGTGAAATCGCAGGGCTTTTTTTAGTTTCCAAGCAAGTTCTCATTATATTTGTCCTATGCATTTTCTATTCATCAGCGGCGGAGAAATCTTTTTTATCCTTTTTATTGTGGTCATGGTTTTTGGGGCCGACAAAATACCGGGTATTGCCAAAGGCCTGGGTAAGGGAATGCGACAACTACGGGACGCCACGGACGATATTAAGCGCGAGATCCAAAAGAGCGCTGAGAGTCAGGGTATTGATACCGACTTCACCAAAGACATCCGAAAAGAACTGAATGAAGTAAAGAAAAATGTGGATGAGGTAACCGGAGCTGTCAAAAGAAGCACCAAATAATCCATGTTGGATCGGCTCCTACAATGGGATCAGGATGTTTTCATTTATCTTAATGGGCTTGGCGTCGAATTTTGGGATCCTTTTTGGTCAGCGGTGACCAAGATTTCCGTGTGGACTCCCTTATTTCTGATGTTTCTTGTACTGTTTTTACTGAAGTTTCCTAAAAGACAGGCCTTTTCCAGAATTACTGCGGTTGTCGCGCTTGCATTTTTCATCACCTTGATTACCCATTGGACCAAAATTGGTTTTAAAAGATTGCGCCCCTGTGATGATGCAGAAATAAGTTCCTTTATCCGCATCTTGGACACCCCTTCGGGCTACAGTTTTTTTTCGGGCCATGCCTCCAGCTCCTTCGCCATTGCCCTTTTAGTCTACTTGCTGCTTAAAAACAAGATAAAATGGGCAGGTCTATTTTTTATTTGGCCATTATTGTTCACCACCAGTCGTATTTATGTGGGAGTGCACTATCCTTTGGATGTTTTGGTTGGAGCAGCAGTTGGAGTGCTTTCGGGTTTGCTTTTTCATAAACTACACCGAGCTATAGCACCCGGCACATCGTGAGCCCATCACGTATAGGGAGCAAAACGGTTTCAACTCTTGGATCTTGCTTTAATTTCTGGTTATAGGCCAACAATGAAGCCGTAGCCTTATCCGAAGGAATTAAAGGTTCCACTACTTTACCGGACCAGAGCACATTATCGCTTAAAATGATACTTCCCGGCTTGGTTTTTTCAATGACCGCTTCAAAAAAAGCATCATACTGAACTTTTTGGGCATCGATAAACACCAAATCAAATTGATGATTCAATTGGGGAACAATGTCCAGGGCATCTCCAATATGCTGTGCGATCTGTGCTCCAAAGCCACTTTTATCAAAATACTTGCGCTGCATGCCGTGCAGTTCCTCATTGATTTCAATGGTGTGCAATTCTCCTGATTTTTGAAGTCCTTCGGCCAAACAAATGGCAGAATACCCCGTATAGGTTCCTATTTCCAATATGAATTTCGGCGAAATAATTTTGGAGAGCATACTCAGCACCCTCCCTTGGAAATGACCTGTGATCATTCGTGGTTGAATAACCTTTAGGTGGGTTTCACGGGTAAGCTCCGTTAAAATTGCTGGTTCCGACTCCGTGTTTTCTGCAATATAGCTTTCCAATAAGGGGGATAAAAAATGCATGCGTAAATTTTCGCAAAAATAGAGAAAAGAAGTACATTGGATATACCGTTTATCTCGAACTAGAACATATGGTTTCATCCAATTTTACAACCAGAAATGCCAGAATGGAGGATTTGCCCGTTCTGTTGGATTTTGAGCAGCAATTGATCAAGGCAGAAAGACCTTTTGATATCACCATTAGGGAGGACCCTGTTAGCTATTATGATATTAAGGCTATGATTGATAATGATGACGCCTGTGTTCTGGTGATTGAACATGAGGGAGAAATTGTGGCCTCTGGGTATGCCATTACCAAAAGAGCAAGACATTATCTGGATCATGAGTTCTATGCTTACTTGGGCTTTATGTATACCCAACCTGATTTTAGAGGCAAAGGACTGAATGCAAGAATTATAGAATCGCTCAAGCAATGGGCCGATTCCAAAGGACTTTCTGAAATGCGCTTGACAGTTTACGAGGATAACATTCCGGCCGTAAAAGCCTATGAAAAAGTGGGCTTCAAAAAACACATTAGTGAAATGCGATTGGAATAAAACTAGAGAAAACGATATTTAATTTCCATATTTAACCCAAACAATACGTATGAGTTTTCAGCATTCCTTGGAATTTGCACAACAGTTGGACGCCCAAGACCCCTTGGCCCAGTATAGGAATGAATTTCACTATCCCCAGCACAATGGAAAGGATGTAATCTATTTTACGGGCAATTCTTTGGGACTTCAGCCTAAACGTAGCCAGAAATTTGTGGATGATGTCATGAAAGACTGGAAGGAAATGGCTGTGGAGGGCCATTTTTATGCTGAAAAGCCATGGTGGGACTATCATGAGCGCTTGGCGGAAGGCTTGTCCAAAATTGTTGGTGCCAAAAAAGAGGAGGTTTCCGTAATGAACACTCTTACGGTGAACTTGCACCTCCTCATGGTATCCTTCTACAGACCCACTGGAAAAAGAATAAAGATTTTATGTGAGGAGAAGGCCTTTCCGTCCGATCAATACATGCTACAAAGTCAGGCTAGGTATCACGGTTTTAAGCCTGATGATGTGATTGTGGAGGTTAAAAAAAGGGATGGCGAACATTTTTGGAGAACGGAGGACATTCTTGATAAGATCAATGAGGTAGGAGAGGAGCTGGCTTTGGTCTTAATGGGAGGGGTCAATTATTACAATGGCCAAGTCTTGGATATGGAAGCTATTACCATAGCTGGAAAGGAAGTGGGTGCAAAAGTGGGATGGGATTTGGCCCATGGTGTAGGTAATGTTAAGCTTAACCTGCATGATTGGGGTGCGGATTTCGCGGCTTGGTGCAGTTATAAATATATGAACAGTGGCCCTGGGAATGCCTCTGGAATCTATGTGAATGAGAGTTATCTGGGACAAAAGGATATACCGCGTTTTGAAGGATGGTGGGGCACCAAAAAGGAAACCCGCTTTTTAATGCAACCGGAATTTGACCCGATAGATACGGCAGACGCCTGGCAGTTAAGTAATCCTCCAATTCTTTCTGTAGCACCCTATTTGGCTTCTCTGGAGTTGTTTGATGAGGTGGGCATGGATGCTTTGGTGCAAAAACAAAAAAAGATAGTGGCCTTTCTGGAATTTGTTTTAAAGGAAATAGATAAAGAGGTGGAAAGTACCTTTGAAATCATTACTCCTGAAGATAGAGGATGTCAACTTTCGGTTTTTCTACATGGAGAAGGGCGCCCCCTCTTTGATTATCTGATGAATAATGGGGTCATTACGGATTGGAGAGAACCCAATGTGATCCGATTGGCTCCCGCTCCCTTGTATTGCTCATACACTGACATGTACAATTTTGGACAAATATTAAAGAAAGGGATATTAAGCAAGTGAGGTAGAGTACCTTCGCTTTACGTATGCGGAAGGCGATAAGCCTTGATATCTTCTAAATTGCTTACTAAAGTAAGAAGGGTCCGTGAACCCGCATTGGTACATGACCTCGGCAATGGTTGAATTGTCCTCATTGAAAAGTTCCACCGCTTTGGTTATCCGATACTCATTGACAAAATCCAGAAACCGTCTTTGGGTCATTTTTCTAAAAAAACGGCTAAAGGAATTGGGAGTGAAACCCAGTAGCGCTGAAATTTCAAGCACGGAAATTTCTTTGTGATAGTTGGTGTTTACATACTCAAAGACGTGTTCCAACCGCTTAATTTCATCACTTTTAAACTCGTTGATTGAAAATGTGTCCAAAAGGGTTTTATAGCTTTTTTCCTTGGACAGGTCACTTAGGATGGACAACAGATTGATCAATCTACCTTGATTGTCTTGATGGGCAAAGGCTTCAAATTTGGATTGTAATTGATCCTTGCACTGCTGGCTGAAGACAAGAACATGACCGGATTTTTCAATTAGCCTTTTGATACTATCAAATTCTGGGAACACTTTGATTTTTTCATCCAAAAACTCCTTTCTAAACTGGATGACCACTTCAATGTTATCTTCATTATCCTTGTTGCCAAAGTCCGCATGGGGGATATTTCCAGCTAAAAATACAAGCGTCCCATGGGTATAATGGCTTTTGTTGGAACCAATATGCAAACAACCGGCTCCATTTTTCACATAGACCAATTCGTATTCCGGATGCACATGCCAACCCGCCGACTCGCAGTAACTGGAATTGTTATACGTAGCTACCTTTAAGGAAGTGTTGTGGGAGACATTGATGGATTCCAACATGGGTTTCATGCTGTAAAACTACCAATAAAATCCTGTTTATATCCAGTTTGGGAATAAAACAGACAAGTATTGGAATGTTTTCAGCTATAAAGTTCCGCTGTGGTTCGGTTATTTTGCCATATGAAATCACTTCAACTTATTTTTTCCAATCCCAGATACTTTGCACCGGCTTGGGTTTTTACCACCCTTAACATTTGGTTCGGTACCTGGGCCATTTATATCCCAACGGTAAAAGAAAAATTGGACATCAACAAAGCCGATTTAGGTATTGCCTTGTTTTGTCTGTCATTGGGAGTTTTTGCCATTTTTCCCTTGGCGCCCAAAATCATCAATAAACTTGGAGTGGGAAAAGCAACTTGGGTAGGGGTACTGTTGGGTAGTATAACGGCCATATTCCCATTATTGGCACCCAATTACATTACATTGGCGGTAACCCTCTTTCTTTTTGGGGCAGCCAATGGACTTACGGATATTGCCATGAATACCCTGGTTACCGAGATTGAAAAGGAGGATAAGCAGAATTTTATGTCTGCAGCCCATGGTTTTTTTAGTCTGGGCGGCGTTGTTGTGGGCTTGGGCAGTTTTTTAATTCCCATTATCGGGAACCCGGCACTTCATATGGGTATAACCGTAGGTGTTGCGTTTTTGATCAATTTGTTCTTTTTCCGTCATTATATAAACATTAAGGCAGCTCCACAGGAAAAGGAGGCCTTCAATTTAAAATTGTTCAAACCCCTGATTTTACTGGGATTGATAAGTTTTGTTGCTTTTGGTAGTGAAGGTGCTATTGTGGATTGGAGCGGACTTTATTTAAAAGAGATAACGCTGGCTCCGGAAGCACTTATCGGCTCGGGATTTTTGGCCTTTTCCGTTGCCATGACCCTAGGAAGGTTTTTGGGGGATGGCATCAGCGCTCGGATAGGTTCCATTAAAATTGTGGTGTTGGGAGCTTCGGTGGCGCTTTTAGGGTATCTGTTGGTGTTATCGGAACATACCCTTTTGGCCATTGTGGGCTTTGCCTTGAACGGTCTTGGGTTTTCTGTTATAGTCCCTGAGCTTTTCAGAATTGGGGGTAACGTCAAGGGTGTGGAATCGGCACAAGGAGTTTCCTTTATCGCTGGTACCGGATACTCGGGTTTTTTAATGGGGCCTGTTGTTTTGGGCTTTGTTGCGGAAAGTACTTCCCTAACCCACAGCTTCTATGGTCTTTTGGGCTGCATTCTACTGGTTTTGGGAACCAGCTTGTTCCTTCAGAAAAAGAGAGCTTAGAAATTCCGGAATTACTCTTTGATCACGGACAGATTGGTAAAATTCAGACTAAAATCACCTTCGGCTTTTCTATGATCTTGGGCTAGTTTCAGTCCTTCCATAGTCACGTAATCTTCCCAAGTAGTGGTCATGGAAGGTCCTGCTTGATTGGCCTTTCTAAATACCCATTCACGTAGTACAAAGTCGTCCTTAAAATAGAAATCATAGGCATCTCCAGGAGTATACCCACCTTCGTTGCCATACACTATGGTCAACTTCTGCATGGATTCTCCACTAATAGGTGCCTTTTGATTTTCTTTATGTTCCGAAGTATAATTGTTGGCATCCCAAATTAGATTGAACGGCGCCAAAATCCAGAATCTGTCGTTGATAAAACCTCCATTTCGTTCAAGGGCAATGCTATCCATGGATTTTCGATTGTAAACTAAGGTGTCCGAGGAAATTGAAGTGACCTTGTTGGTTTTAGGCTCCCAGACCCATGTGCGGCCAAGTTTGGTACTGTCCCGGCCCACTTTAAAGGTAAAGGTGATTTCCTTCACGGATTTCCAGGCATCGTACCCATGTGCTTGGGCTATTTTTTCTGGAATTGACAGTTCTTTTTCAGGAGTGGGCTCAGCTTTGGGTTCAGTTTTACAAGCGGAAATCAATGTAAAGCAAAACAAGGCTAAAAAGAAGTAGTATTTCATCTGCTAATTTTCCATAAATATAAGGTCAATTTCAATTATCTTGTTGAGATATTCCCTAAAAGGGAAAACTTCATAAAAAGAACCCGAACAAACCTCGTCCAGTGACTTTTATCAGAAGACTGTTTCTAACTCTTATACATTACATTGATAAGAATTCATTGGAAGCAGATGACCCATATGCCCATCTGACGGATGAGGAACTGGTGCAGAAAATTGTTGCCAACAACAATCCGCTGCTCTTTGGCAAGTTGTACGACCGGTATGCAAAAATGGTCTACAACAAATGCTACGGATTTGCCAGATCGGAAGATGAGGCTGAAGATTTGACCCAGGACGTGTTCCTGCAATTGTTCATAAAACTGAAGATGTTCAAGGGGAAATCCAAGTTTTCCACTTGGCTGTACTCCTTTACCTATAATTTCTGCGTGAACTACGTGAACAGGAACAAGCAGCGAAAGATGAGTGACAAATCCGTGCCTATGGAGGACTCGGAATACAAATTGACAGCGGAAATACCCGATGACAGCCTTTTTGAAATGAAGACCAAGAAATTGAAAAAAGCCTTGGAATTGGTTTCGCCAGAGGATAAGTCCATTTTGTTACTGAAATATCAGGATGGAGCCTCCATCAAAGATTTGGTAAACCTTATGGAAATAGGGGAGAGTGCCGTAAAAATGCGATTAAAGAGAGCAAAAGAAAAATTAATGGAAATCTATAAAACCTTGTAACATGGCAAAGAAAATTAGAAATCCGTTTAAGGAACTGGAAGCTTCGTTACGGGAGGTTCCGCCAGGCATGAAGAAAAAAGTAATGAACGATATAGCGGCTGCCAAATTGATCATGGATATGGCTTCGCTCTTTTCGTTCAATGTGGGATCCGCCTTGCGAAAACTATTTAAAACCTTGGGAAATAATTGATAACTGCACTATAAAACTAAAGATATGGAAACACTAAACGAATGGAAGAACCTAACCTTTGATTCCTTGGCTGCAATGGGTAGGGATATAGCATTGGCCCTCCCCAAGATCATTGGGGCACTGATCATTCTGCTGATTGGTTGGATCGTAACGAGGATCATACTCTTTGTCCTGGGCAAAATATTAAAGTTGGCCAAAGTGAATGTGTTGAGCGATAAGATTAATGACATGGAACTGTTTGGCAAAGGGGATTTTAAGATTGATATCCTAAAAATAATCCTAGGCTTTGTGAAATGGGTGTTGTTATTGGTCTTCTTGATTGTAGCGGCAGATATTTTAAGCTGGGAGATCATCTCTACCGAAATTGGCAATCTGCTACGCTATTTACCTAGACTGTTCAGCGCACTGGCCCTTATGATGATCGGGCTCTACATTGGGAACTTTATCAAGAAAACGGTCAAGAAAATTTTTGATTCCCTCGAGTTTGGGGGATCCAACTTGGTGAGCAATATGTTGTTTTACATCATTGTGATATTTATTTCCATTACGGCTTTGAATCAGGCGGGGATAGATACCACGATAATCACGAACAACGTTACAATGATCTTGGGTGCATTTCTGTTGGCTTTTGCCATTGGTCTGGGCTTGGGGTCGCGCGATGTGATCACAGATTTATTGCGTTCCTTTTACACCCGTAGGACATTTGCAGTGGGCGACAAACTGGTAATTGGCAAGCACTCAGGAACGGTAGAAGCTATTGAAAACAACAGCTTGACTTTGGTAACCAAAGACGGAAAGTTTGTGATTCCGATAAAGGATGTTGTGGAGAGCAAGGTGGAGGTGAAGTCGTGAGGCACCCTTCCACCCCTCCTGCTCAATTTTCAATTGAGCCACCTCCCCTCCTCGAAGGGAGGAGCTACATATTTAACTTCAAATTACGCTCCTCACCTTGGAAAGGGGAGGTGATTCAATGCAAAGCATTGAATCGGAGGGATTATATAAAATAAAAAGCCGCCCAGAATTGCTTCTTGGGCGGCTTTTTAAAAGAATCCCTCTACTATTTATTTTGATTTTGCCAAATAGTTATTGTTAAGTTGAACCACCGGAAATTCAGTTCTTCGGTTCAATTCCAGTTGTTCTTGATCACAGTCTTCCAAACCGTTGCAATCGTTGATCAATTTTCGTTTTCCATATCCTTTATAGGAGATAATCCTATGCCTTGGAATGCCATGGGCAATTAAATATTCGTAAGTGGACTTTGCCCTTCGTTCAGATAGTTTGTCGTTATAATTGTGGCTTCCCACGGGATCGGTATGCGATTCCAATCGGATAACCATTTCAGGATAGGTTTCGGACATAAGTTTCACCACTTTGTCCAGTTCCCTGGCGGCATCAGGTCTAATATTACTTTTATTAAAGTCAAAATAGATTTTATTGAGTCCAGCCAAAACCTTCACATCCATTACAGGTTCCAGTTCAATATTCTGAACTACTGTTTTGGTAACGCGCTGCACAGTCTGCGTGCTAAAATACACGTGCTTATGGGGGTGCGTTTTCCGCACTGCTTCTATCAAGTAATTTTGTCCTCGATTCACAAACATTTCGTATCTACCTTGGTCATTGGTCATCGTTTTTTGAACCAACTCCCCGGTATTTTGGTCGTACAAAGAGATGGCAACACTGTCCAAAGGCTGAAGGTTGATAGCGTCCGTGACAGTTCCCTCCAGCATTAGGGAAGGAATAAACTTAAAACGATAAATATCATCGCTTCCTTTGCCTCCTTTACGGTTGGAGCTTACATATCCATCCACACCATTATCCATGGCATAGTATCCAAAATCGTCTTTTTCACTATTTAGGGGCTTTCCTAAATTGATCACATCTTTGATGGTTCCCTCCTCATCCGAAATAGCAGCAAATACATCCAATTGTCCAAAGCCTACATGTCCATCCGAAGAGAAGAACAACTGCCCTTCATTGTTGATGTAAGGAAACATTTCGTTCCCAGGAGTATTGATTATGGGACCAGCGTTTACTGGGAGTCCCACACCGCCCCTTGGATGTATTTTGCAGTAATAAATGTCGGTACCCCCATAGCCACCAGGTCTGTCGGAAGCAAAGTACAATAGCGTTCTATCAGTGTTTACGGTAGGGTGACCGGTAGAGTAGTGGTCGGCATTGGTCTTAAGGTTTCGGGTAACCTTCCAGACACCATCCACTTTTTCCCCTTTGTAGATTTTTAGGTTGTTTAGTTTTTCTATGTTCTTGTCTTCCTTTTTCTTGGTGAAAAAGCTTTCCTTATTTTGGAAGTAGCTGTTTCGCGTAAAGTAGACAATGGTATCGTTTTTATAATCGGTGGAAAAAACCATGGAACTTTCATGGAACTTGGAGTTGATTTCGCCTTGAAACTTTCTGGGAACATCCATGGTACTTCCTTCGGTAACATGGAAAATATCCAACCAGGATTCGTTGTTCCATCCGTAAATATCTTCAGAAGCGACCTCTTTTCTACTAGAGCTGAAATACAACTGCCCGTCATGGACAAAGGCGCCAAATTCGCTGTATCGTGTATTGAAATGCACAGGCTCCACTTCGTATCTTTCCCTACTGTTAAAGACCACAGAAGCCAGGTTTCCATCCTTTAAAAACTGCTTGACACGTGCATCGTTTTTATGGAATTTTCTATAGCGTTTGAGCCATTTAACAGCCTCTTTCTCCTGACCGGAGCTTTTTAGGGCCATGGCATATTTAAAGTAATAGTTGGTTGGGGTCTCGGGCTCGTTGATGAACCTTTTGAAATAGGGCAAAGCCTTCTCAAAATCCCGCAACATCAAATAACACTCGGCCAGCCTTTGATAGGCATGTACAGCGTTTTTCCCAGTGACCATTTTTTCGTACTCTGGAATGGCCTTTGCGTAAGCAAATTTATAGAACAATTGATCCGCTCTCTTTTGGACTGTGGATTGTGCGGTCATGGAAACCACTCCAAAAAAGGCAATGAATAAAATTGATATGAGGTTGTGGCGCTTCATTGGAATTGATTTTAAAAATATCTTGGTGACTTATAAAGATTGGTTTTCTTGGAAAGTCTTGGTTCAAAGATCAAAATGACTTCATGGGTTCCACCCGTGTAGGGTCTAATGGTAGAAGTTGGAAGGTCGTAAGCATAGCCAATTCTAAAATTGTTGGAAATCTGGTAGTCCAAAAACGCTCCAAAATTGGACGCATCATTGAATCGGTAAGAAGCTCCCAACCATACTTTTTCATACAGTAGAAAGCTATTGGTAATATCATAGGTAGAAGGTGCTCCATTGGTAAATTTGGTGATAAATGCAGGACGTAACTTAACGTCGGCGGAGATATCAATTACCAACCCTCCAATAGCATAGTAGCTATTACGCTCCAGGGCTTCAAACTCTCCTTCGTTCAAATCCGTGTTCAAAATTCTGGGAGAGGATATACCTGCATACCATCTATTGGTACTCAAATAAACCCCAGCCCCAAAATTGGGTTTCCAACTGTTAAAGTTGGCGTTGAAGAAGGGATCGTTATAATCAGGATTTTCCAAACGGTAGTTGGTGAATCCAGCTTTTAATCCAAAAGAAAGTTTTGCTTCTGCCGTTACGGGAATGGTATAACTAAAATCCCCATACACATAGTTGGTGCTCTCAAAACCCAATTGGTCCGTGATATAGGAAATCCCCAATCCCACACGTTCATTGTTCATGGGAGTGTGGAAGGAGAATGTACTTGTGGTCGGATTCCCATCCAGTCCAGCCCATTGGTTCCTGTGAAGGGCGGTCATGTTCATACTTTCTCGGCTACCTGCATAAGCGGGATTTACGGAGATGGTGTTGAACATATATTGTGTAAACTGAGGAAGCTGTTGGGCCATAGCGCTGGATCCAACAATTGCCATCAATGCCAAGGTAAGCTTGCGAAGCGTTTTCATATTGTTTCGGTTAAGGTTTTGCCCGGTTGCCCAGACTGGAATTTGGGTTTAAATTCTATATCAAAGCAACGGCAAACGGGTGTTATTGAGTAATATAGCCGTTGAATGAACTTGAATAATCGGCCTGAAACAAAGGGTTCGATGAAGTGCATTTTTCTGTGGACGAATGCGGCAAATGACCTGATTTACAAAAGGGCATTGGTCTAAGAAATAGTTCGATAATCGATACAAAAAAAGGCCAGCCTGTGTGGCTGACCTTTCAAAGTAGTTGCAGTTTGTTTAGTTTGCACCAGTTCCCAGATAAATGTATCCGTTCAGTGGTTTAATATCTGTATTTATCACGTTGATGATATAGTAGTACGTGCCTGAAGGAAGCATACCGGAATTTCCAAAGGCATTGCTCGGAGCAAAACCACCCCAGTCATTCTGATAGTTCTTGGATTCGTATACTTTATCTCCCCAGCGGTTGAAAATCATCAGCTCAAAAGAGTAATTACAATATTCTACTCCAGTGATAGTGAACATATCATTGATATTGTCTCCATTGGCAGTAACCGTTTTGGATACAATGATCTCATCTCTACCACAAGGCACACAATCACTGTTTACAATGATGGTGAAGTCTACATAATACTTGCAGGTTCCTTCAGCAGAACTATAGCTAATCAAGTATTCTCCAACTTCCAGGTTGGCTGGATTAAAGATGCTTCCATCCAATACAACCTTACCACTGATCAACTCAAATACCCCATTGGTATCAAAGGATTCAGGTAAATAGTTTATCAAGTTAATGGCATCATCCTCAACGCAAATGTTGATTTCTACTTCCTCAGGTTGAGGTTGCATAACAAAAATCACTTGCTCAAAAGAGGCAGTATTGCCACAAGAGTCGGTCACATCCCAAGTTCTGGTGATCATGAAGTCTTCTGTATCCACCAAGCTAACAGTCTCTTCAGAGAATTCTACTTGATAGTCACCGCATCCACCCATAAAGGTCAATTGAGGAACTTCTGGAATCTCATCACCACAAATTAGGTTGATTTCCTCCTCGTAAGCACTTGAGGTGATAGGACCAGTAGGTTCTATCGTGATAACCTGGGTGTGGATATTGACATTCCCAGCACAATCTTCCGTAGACCAAGTTCGGGTAACGGTATAGCCAGTTGCACAGTTGGAATCATTGGTAATTATCTCATCGAAAGTCACTGCAGTAGTTGTATCACAATTGTCAATCGCAGTTAGAACAATAGCATCAGGAACCTCGTTACACATTGCAGTCATGCTTTGTGGCAAGTTTTCCACAAATTGCGGAGCCTGAGTGTCCTCAACCGTGATTACCTGGGTGTGACTTACAGGATTACCTGCACAATCAGCCGTACTCCAAGTTCTTGTAATGATGTAATCAGAACCACAAGAATCAGAATCCGTAATCTGCTCATCAAACACTACGGTGATATTTGGATCACAATTGTCCGTAGCGGTCAAGATTTCCGCAGTCGGAACATTGTCGCACGACACAGTTATATCCAATGGTAAGGTTTCCACAAACACTGGAGCTGTAGTGTCCTCAACTGTGATCACTTGGGTATGACTTACAGGATTACCTGCACAATCAGCCGTACTCCATGTCCTGGTAATGATGTAATCGGAACCACAAGAATCGGTATCCGTGATTTGTTCATCAAATACTACAGTGATATTTGGATCGCAATTGTCCGTAGCTGTCAAGATTTCTGCTGTTGGAATAGCATCACAGGAAACAGTTACATCCATTGGCAAGGCCTCCACAAATGTAGGAGCAGTTGTGTCCTCCACAGTGATAACCTGCGTATGGCTTATTGGGTTACCTGCACAATCCGCTGCATCCCATGTTCTTGTGATGATATAATTGGATCCACAAGAATCAGTATCCGTGATTTGTTCGTCAAATACTACAGTGATATTTGGATCACAGCTATCAATGGCCGTTAGGACGTCAGCAACTGGAATATTATCACAAGAAACTGTAATATCCGTTGGAAGTACTTCAACAAATGATGGTGCTTGGGTATCTATCACCGTGATCACTTGCACGTGTTCACGAACGTTTCCAACACAATCTGTAAAAGTCCATGTTCGGGTAATGGTATAATCCATGGCGCAGCCATCATCTTGTCCTGTAATGGACTCGTTGAAATCCACTGTAGTTGCACAGGTACTGTTTACAGTAATTACTTCTGCAGTTGGAATTGTATCACAAGCTTCAAGCGTAATATCAGTTGGATAACCTTCATTTCCATCATTATCGATAATGTTAACGGTAGCGGTATCGTTGGACAAGATGTTTACCAAAGAGGTTGAAATATTGGTCAAGACTACCTGGAAGTCTTCCGTACTTTCAATAATGATGTCATCAATAATCGGAATGATTATGTTTTGATTGTTACTATTGGCTGCCCCAAAGGTCAATACCTGAGTGTTCTGGGGAATACCAGTATAATCAAATGCATCTTGAGCCGAACCATTATTGGTATAAAACTCCACGGTAAATTCGTCCTGTACGTCCACATTAAGGCTTACAGGTACTGAAACTGTTCCAGCATCTTCATCAATGTTGATGTTGGTGATATCGAATTGAACCCCGTTGCCTGCACCCCCGTCGTTGTCATTTATGGTACCTGTGGCATTCCCATCTATGATGGAGATAAGCCCGGTCGAAAGGTTGGAAAGCGCGATGGACAGGTCCTCGCTGTTCTCGATAAGGCTGTCGTCAAGTATGGTCACTGTCACGCTGTGCTGTTCGCCGGCGTTACCGGCAAATGCGATGTTCCCGGAGGCGGATGCCACGGTATAGTCGCTGCCCGCAAGGGCGGTGCCATCGGCAATGGCAAAGTCCACGTTGAACCCTCCCTGAACGTCTGCGTTGAGGGAAAGCACGAAGTCAGCGGTACCTGCGTCCTCGTTTACGCTGAAGCCCGCAACGGACACCCCGTTCCCGGCCCCGCCGTCGTTGTCACCTATCGTTCCCGTTGCATTCCCATCGATGATGGAGATAAGTCCCGTTGAAAGGTTGGAGATGGTTATGGACATATCCTCGCTGCTCTCGATAAGCGTGTCGTCAAGTATGGTGACTGTCACGCTGTGCTGCTCGCCCGCGTTACCCACAAATGCTATGTTCCCGGAGGCGGATGCCACTGTATAGTCGGAACCTGCAATGGCGGTCCCATCGGCAACGTCAAAGTCCACGTCAAAACCTCCCTGAACGTCGGCGTTGAGCGAGAGTACGAAGTCTGCCGTACCGGCGTCCTCGTTTACGCTGAAGCCCGCAACGGACACCCCGTTGCCCGCACCACCGTCGTTGTCGCCTATCGTTCCCGTTGCATTCCCATCGATGATGGAGATAAGTCCCGTTGAAAGGTTGGAAAGTGAGATGGACATATCCTCGCTGTTCTCAATCACTGTATCGTCAAGTATGGTGACGGTCACGCTGTGCTGCTCGCCCGCGTTACCGGCAAATGCGATGTTCCCGGTGGCGGATGCCACTGTATAGTCGGAACCTGCGATGGCGGTGCCATCGGCAACGGCAAAGTCCAGGTCAAATCCTCCCTGTACGTTTGCGTTGAGCGAAAGTACGAAGTCTGCCGTACCCGCGTCCTCGTTCACGCTGAAGCCCGCAACGGACACCCCGTTCCCGGCCCCGCCGTCGTTGTCGTTAATGGTACCTGTGGCGTTGGCGTTCAAAATACCTATAAGCCCCGTTGAAAGGTTTGAAAGTGCGATGGACAGGTCCTCGCTGTTCTCGATAATGCTGTCGTCAAGTATGGTGACTGTCACGCTGTGCTGTTCGCCCGCGTTACCCACAAATGTTATGTTCCCGGTGGCGGAGGCCACGGTATAGTCGGAACCTGCGATGGCCGTACCGTCCGCAACGTCAAAGTCCAGGTCAAAACCTCCCTGTACGTTTGCGTTGAGGGAAAGTACGAAGTCAGCGGTACCTGCGTCCTCGTTCACGCTGAAGCCCGCAACGGACACCCCGTTCCCCGCACCGCCGTCGTTGTCACCTATCGTTCCCGTTGCATTCCCATCTAAAATGGATATGAGCCCGGTTGAAAGGTTGGAGATGGTTATGGACAGGTCCTCGCTGTTCTCTATCAGTGTATCGTCAAGTATGGTCACGGTCACGCTGTGCTGCTCGCCCGCGTTACCGGCAAATGCGATGTTCCCGGTGGCTGAGGTCACGGTATAGTCGTCCCCTGCGATGGCGGTACCATCGGCAACAGAGAAGTCCACGTTGAACCCTCCCTGTACGTCGGCGTTGAGGGAAAGCACGAAGTCGGCCGTACCTGCGTCCTCGTTTACGCTGAAGCCCGCAACGGACACCCCGTTCCCGGCCCCGCCGTCATTGTCGTTGATCGTACCGACCGCGTTGGCGTTCAAAATACCTATGAGCCCGGTGGAAAGGTTGGAGATGGTTATGGACATGTCCTCGCTGTTCTCGATGATCGTATCGTCAAGTATGGTGACGGTCACGCTGTGCTGCTCGCCCGCGTTACCCACAAATGCGATGTTCCCGGAGGCCGAGCCCACGGTATAGTCGGAACCTGAGATGGCCGTACCATCGGCAACAGAGAAGTCCACGTTGAACCCTCCCTGTACGTCGGCGTTGAGGGAAAGCACGAAGTCGGCCGTACCTGCGTCCTCGTTTACGCTGAAGCCCGCAACGGACACCCCGTTCCCGGCCCCGCCGTCGTTGTCATTGATCGTACCAACAGCGTTGGCGTTCAAAATACCTATGAGCCCGGTTGAAAGGTTTGAAAGTGCTATGGACAGGTCCTCGCTGTTCTCGATGATCGTATCGTCAAGTATGGTGACGGTCACGCTGTGCTGTTCCCCGGCGTTACCTGCAAATGCGATGTTCCCGGTGGCGGATGCCACTGTATAGTCGCTGCCCGCAATGGCGGTACCGTCCGCAACGTCAAAGTCCACGTTGAACCCTCCCTGTACGTCGGCGTTCAGTGACAGTACAAAATCTGCGGTACCGGCGTCCTCGTTTACGCTGAAGCCCGCAACGGACACCCCGTTCCCGGCCCCGCCGTCGTTGTCGTTTATGGTACCTGTGGCGTTGGCGCCCACAATGGAGATGAGCCCTGTTGAAAGGTTGGAAAGTGCGATGGACAGGTCCTCGCTGTTCTCGATAATGCTGTCGTCAAGTATGGCAATGGTCACGCTGTGCTGTTCCCCGGCGTTACCCGCGAAGGCGATGTTCCCGGAGGCCGAGGCCACTGTATAATCGGAACCTGTAATGGCGGTACCGTCGGCAACGGCAAAGTCGATGTCAAAGCCTCCCTGAACGTCGGCGTTCAGTGACAGTACAAAATCTGCCGTACCTGCGTCCTCGTCCACGCTGAAGCCCGCAACGGACACCCCGTTGCCCGCACCCCCGTCGTTGTCGTTTATCGTTCCCGTTGCATTCCCATCGATGATGGAGATGAGCCCCGTTGAAAGGTTGGAAAGTGCGATGGACAGGTCCTCGCTGTTCTCGATAAGCGTATCGTCAAGTATGGTGACGGTCACGCTGTGCTGTTCCCCGGCGTTACCGGCAAATGCAATGTTCCCGGTGGCGGATGCCACGGTATAGTCGCTGCCCGCAATGGCGGTACCATCGGCAACGGCAAAGTCGATGTCAAAGCCTCCCTGAACGTCGGCGTTGAGCGAGAGCACGAAGTCTGCGGTACCCGCGTCCTCGTCCACGCTGAAGCCCGCAACGGACACCCCGTTGCCTGCACCCCCGTCGTTGTCGTTTATCGTTCCCGTTGCATTCCCATCGATGATGGAGATAAGCCCCGTTGAAAGGTTTGAAAGTGCGATGGACATATCCTCGCTGTTCTCGATCACTGTATCGTCAAGTATGGCAATGGTCACGCTGTGCTGTTCCCCGGCGTTACCCGCGAAGGCGATGTTCCCGGTGGCGGAGGCCACGGTATAGTCGGAACCTGCAATGGCGGTACCGTCGGCAACGGCAAAGTCGATGTCAAAGCCTCCCTGAACGTCTGCGTTGAGGGAAAGCACGAAGTCAGCGGTACCTGCGTCCTCGTTTACGCTGAAGCCCGCAACGGACACCCCGTTCCCGGCCCCGCCGTCGTTGTCACCTATCGTTCCCGTTGCATTCCCATCGATGATGGAGATAAGCCCCGTTGACAGGTTAGAAAGTGCGATGGACATATCCTCGGTGCTCTCGATAAGGCTGTCGTCGAGTATGGTCACAGTCACGCTGTGCTGTTCGCCCGCGTTACCTGCAAATGCGATGTTCCCGGTGGTGGACGCCACTGTATAGTCGCTGCCCGCAATGGCGGTACCATCGGCAACGTCAAAGTCCAGGTCAAAACCTCCCTGAACGTTTGCGTTGAGGGAAAGCACGAAGTCAGCGGTACCTGCGTCCTCGTTTACGCTGAAGCCCGCAACGGACACCCCGTTGCCCGCACCCCCGTCGTTGTCGTTTATCGTTCCCGTTGCATTCCCATCGATGATGGAGATGAGCCCCGTTGAAAGGTTGGAAAGTGCGATGGACAGGTCCTCGCTGTTCTCGATAAGCGTATCGTCAAGTATGGTGACGGTCACGCTGTGCTGTTCCCCGGCGTTACCGGCAAATGCAATGTTCCCGGTGGCGGATGCCACGGTATAGTCGCTGCCCGCAATGGCGGTACCATCGGCAACGGCAAAGTCGATGTCAAAGCCTCCCTGAACGTCGGCGTTGAGCGAGAGCACGAAGTCTGCGGTACCCGCGTCCTCGTCCACGCTGAAGCCCGCAACGGACACCCCGTTGCCCGCACCCCCGTCGTTGTCATTTATGGTACCTGTGGCATTGGCCCCCACAATGGAGATAAGTCCCGTTGAAAGGTTTGAAAGTGCGATGGACAGGTCCTCGGTGTTCTCGATAAGGCTGTCGTCAAGTATGGTGACGGTCACGCTGTGCTGTTCCCCAGCGTTACCGGCAAATGTTATGTTCCCGGTGGCGGATGCCACGGTATAGTCGTCCCCTGCGATGGCGGTACCGTCGGCAACGGCAAAGTCGATGTCAAACCCTCCCTGAACGTTTGCGTTGAGGGAAAGTACGAAGTCTGCCGTACCGGCGTCCTCGTTTACGCTGAAGCCCGCAACGGACACCCCGTTGCCTGCACCCCCGTCGTTGTCACCTATCGTTCCCGTTGCATTCCCATCGATGATGGAGATGAGCCCGGTCGAAAGGTTTGAAAGTGAGATGGACAGGTCCTCGCTGTTCTCGATAAGGCTGTCGTCAAGTATGGTGACGGTCACGCTGTGCTGTTCGCCCGCGTTACCGGCAAATGTTATGTTCCCGGATGCAGATGCCACGGTATAGTCACTGCCGGCGATGGCGGTACCATCGGCAACGTCAAAGTCCAGGTCAAAACCTCCCTGTACGTCGGCGTTGAGGGAAAGTACGAAGTCTGCCGTGCCCGCGTCCTCGTTTACGCTGAAGCCCGCAACGGACACCCCGTTCCCGGCCCCGCCGTCGTTGTCGTTGATCGTACCAACGGCGTTGGCGCCCACAATGGAGATGAGCCCGGTTGAAAGGTTGGAAAGTGCGATGGACAAGTCCTCGCTGTTCTCTATCAATGTATCGTCAAGTATGGTGACTGTCACGCTGTGCTGTTCCCCGGCGTTACCGGCAAATGCTATGTTCCCGGTGGCGGATGCCACGGTATAGTCGGAACCTGCAAAGGCGGTCCCATCGGCAACGGCAAAGTCCAGGTCAAAACCTCCCTGTACGTTTGCGTTCAGTGACAGTACAAAATCAGCGGTACCGGCGTCCTCGTTTACGCTGAAGCCCGCAATGGACACCCCGTTGCCCGCACCCCTGTCGTTGTCGTTAATGGTAATCTCTCCAGAGTTGTCATTAATAACTGGTGTATTGCTACCATTAGACAATTGGACGGTGAAAGCTTCTGTTGCTTCAATAATGTTGTCGTCATTTATTGGAACTGAAATTGAAACCAATTCCCCATGCGTTCCATTGAAATTCAGTGCACCAGAAGTTAGGCTGTAATCCAAGGATTCTACAGCTGTTCCATCAACAGTAGTATGATTTACTGTAAAACCTCCAATAACTTCACCTACATGGAATACTTCCAATGTGGCATTTCCTGCATCTTCATCCACAGTAATATCACTGATGTACAAACCAACAGGATCTCCATTTTCAGTAACAAAAATTTGTTGGGTATGATCAACGGGATTCCCTGTACAATCGGACGCAGTCCATGTCCTAACAATGGTGTAGGTAGTACTTGTATTATCTCCAATATAAGTTTCTGAAAAACTTACACCGGCATTTGTATCACAATTGTCATTTGCAGTGAGTGTTTCTGCACTTGGAATCGCATTGTAAGCAGCAACTGTGTCCGAAGGAAGCGTTTCCACGAAGGTAGGCGCAGTATTGTCCTCAACAGTAATTGTCTGTACATGCTCCGTAGTGTTTCCAGCACAATCCTCCACAGACCAAGTTCTTGTTATGGTATAATCGGAAGGACAGGAATCACCGTCTGTAATTTGTTCATCAAAGGTTACTGCAACGCTATTGTCACAGTTATCGGTAGCGGTTAATACATCTGCAACCGGTACGCTGTCACAGGAAACAGTGGCATCTGTTGGCAATGTCTCCACAAAGGTTGGTGCAGCGTTATCTTCCACCGTAATGACTTGTGTAAATGTATCACTGGTTCTTCCGCAGGCATCTGTGAAAGTCCAAGTATTAGTGTATGTTCCTTCCCCAGGACAACTTGGGTCTGCAACAAAGCTACCTGTAACCTTGTTCAAAGTAAAATTGCAAAATTCAGTTGCTGGTTCAAGGTTTTGGGCTGCGTTCAACGCATCAGTATCATCACAAGAGACAGTAGTGTCCAGTGCATTGGCCGCTGTTGACCAGTTTACCTGATTGGGTTCATTGATGTCTACCACAGTAGGATCAAAGTTACCGATGCCACAACTGTCCAGTGTTCCTGAACTTTGGGCCACTACTGGATTGGTATTGGTTACCCCACTAAAGGTTGCGGTGGCTTGCATGGCAAAGTTTGCGGAACAAGCTGTTTCCAAGAAATGACATTGGTCCTTGATCTGAACATTGAAATCCAAAGTATACAATGGATCTCCTACATCGGTATTGCCATCAGGAACAAAAAAGCGCAACTCCCTTGTGGAAGTATTAAAATTGTATGTTACTCCAGCGGGCAAAGATTCTGTATTCACAAAATCCACCTCTTGTGGAAGGGTGGTATAAATTTCCAGGTTTTGGATATCATCGTTACCAGAGTTTTCAACGCTAAGTGTCATTTGAACGTTGTCACCTGGGTTAAAACCTGTTCCGGAAGTTGAGGAAGTAAAGTTCAAGGCCCCAAGGCTGGGTTCATAAACTTCAACACTTAATCCGAGCAAATAAAGACCATAACTTTCTTGGTCTGAGGTAATTTTAAGGGTAGCTGATGTTTGGTTGTTGTCTATAAACTTGTTTCCAGTGTTCTGCAAATCAAAAACAGCAGCATCAAAACCTAGGGTGTTGGTACTGGCGGGATTTCTATCCGTGAAATCGGCCCCATCTATGGTAATCCGGCTATTAAAGAAGTTGTTACTATCCCTTATTGGGGTAGATATGTTGGACCAAGTGCTGTTGGTATCGAAGATTTGCAACTGGTCACCAGAGATATCCCTGTCGCCTTCAAAAGATCCAAGAACAATATCTGCATTTACATTTCCAGTAGGAACTGTTTGGAACCCGTTAAAATCAAATTCCACCTCTCCTTGTGTTTGTGTAATGTGCACATAGCCATCAAAAAGGGTGATGTTTTTTCCAATCATGCTCGGGTTTTCATAGACAAACACAATTTGCCATCCTCCCGAGGTACCTGTATGCGATCCTGTATGTGAATATAAATCACCTTCAGTTGCTTTCACATTGGCTACCTGGAAATTTCCATAAGGATTGGCCAAACCAACTACGTCTGATGTAATATCCTTGACACATATGTAAGGATCGTTTACGAAATGTTCATCTCTTCCTCTATATATTACTTCATCAGCGGTAATTGTGCTGTACGAAGATTGACCAGGGAGCATGAGCTTTACCTGGTTGTAATTCCAAACAGGTTCAGAACCACCATTACCTGTATTGTCATCAACAGAATACTCCTTGTCAGCCGCTGCCCAATACAACAAGACCTTTTTGAAATTCAAACAGCTAAGGCTTGGTTCCGGATTGGAGAAATTGGCGCTACTGGAATTAAAGGTGGAGGCATCCGAATCGATATCTACAAAAACATTGTTTGAGAAATCGTGGTTACCATCCGTTCCATTGTACGCATTTGTGGCATGACGTGAAAGTACATTATTGGCGATGATTGTCACATCTCCCTTAATGGTTTCTGAATACCTCGGGGTAAATGCTTTTTTAACCTGCCCCATCATGCTGAACGAGAACAAGAGTAAGAAAGAAACAATTACCGATTTAAATGTAGAAGTAGTTTTGCTCTTCATAGGTTTAGATTTGAGATGATCTGTTGTTGGATCGTCCAAACTTTATGAAAGCTTAACCTACTAGGATTGGGTCACTAAAAATGTGCTTTGAAGTAAATCGCTGTAGGTTAAGGTTTTCACTGTTGGATTGGAATTATTAAGATTTGGGTTCATAATTCGTTTCAAAGAAATGCAGGATGTACTGGAATAGGAAAGTTACACGATATAGGTGTTGGATAAATCGATGTACGACGCCTTTTTCGATAAGGTGACAAAATCATAGATAACTGTCAATCAGGTACTTATATCGCTAGTTTTATCGGTAAACGTGTGCAAATTATCGATGTGGGACACTTTTGCTGGCATTTTTTGCTCATGGATGGGAATCCGTTTAGATATGGATATTTCCTTGGGTTAAGGATTTTGGTACTTATAATTTGATTAATTTTGAAACTTTACAAAACACAAAGAATGAGTTCAAAAAAAGGTAAGGTTAGTGAATTGATCCAAGAGAAATTATTGGATGAGCGCAAGGTGTTTTTATGGGGAATGGTTGATGATGATTCGGCAAAACATGTTATTGATCGCTTGTTGTATTTGGATCTTCAAAGCAATGATGAAATTCAACTGATTATCAATAGCCCTGGTGGGTATGTAACCTCAGGTTTTGCTATTTATGATACCATAAAACAAATTAAAAGTCCAGTGTCAACCGTATGTTCAGGATTGGCAGCTTCCATGGGATCCATTTTACTTTCCGCAGGAGAGAAGGGAAGGCGATTTATCCAACCCCATGCAAGAGTCATGATCCATCAACCTAGCGGTGGTGCTCGAGGCCAGGCTTCCAATATTGAAATACAGGCCAAGGAGATAATCAAGACCAAAGAATTGGGTGCTAAAATTCTAGCGGATAACTGTGGACAGGATTATGACAAGGTGATGAAAGATTTTGATCGCGATTATTGGATGGGTGCCGATGAATCCGTGGAATATGGAATAGTGGACGGCATTTTGGAATAAGACTCTTCTTAAAAGGGAAAAAGTCCTTCGCAATAAATTGTGAAGGACTTTTTATATATAGAGACGCCGAAGCGGAATATTTACTATATATACGGCAACTATGGTGCCAAAAGTTCATCCCTACCCAAAAAAACTTTTCACCATAAATTTTTCTTCAAGAAAAAGACCTGTGCACATTAGGTGGCACTGGTGTCTAAAAGACAATACGGCATTGAATACTACCTATTTTCCGTACTTTTATAGTTTAACTAGAATAGGCCCACGGGCATATGACACAGACTCCAAAAAATATTGCCATCATCGGTTCTGGATTGGTGGGTTCCCTCTTAGCTATATTTTTAAGAAAAAAAGGACATTCGGTAACGGTATTTGATCGTAGACCGGATATCAGAACTATAGAATTTTCAGGTAGGTCCATTAATTTGGCCATGAGCAATAGGGGCTGGAAGTCGCTCCGCAAGGTAGGGCTCGAAGAAAGTATTAGGGAAATAGCAATTCCCATGGACAAACGGGCCATGCATGTCTACGACAAGCCTGTTTATTACCAGAATTACGGCAAAGATGGGGAAGCCATTTGGTCCATATCCAGAGGGATTCTCAATAGAAGAATGATCGATTTGGCGGAAGAGGCAGGGACGCAGTTTCGATTCAACGAAAAAGTGTGGGATGTGGATCTTCCAGAAGCCAAGATATATACCGGGGAAACCGTTAAAAGTGCTTGGAAGGAGTACCAATTTGACCTGATTTTTGGATGTGACGGGGCCTTTTCACGGGTTAGGCATAAAATGCAACGCCGTAGTAGGTTCGATTACTCACAGGATTTTATTGATGTAGGCTACAAGGAGCTTACCATTCCACCCAATCCGGACGGTACCCATAAATTGGGTAAAAACTCATTCCATATTTGGCCAAGAGGCCAGTTTATGCTCATTGCCTTGCCCAATATTGATGGGAGTTTCACCTGTACATTGTTTCTACCTTTTGAAGGGGACGTTTCTTTTGATAAGATAAAAACGGAGGAAGATGCGAAAACTTTTTTCGAAACCTACTTTCCCAACGTTCGGAAGGAAATAGAGAATCTTACCCAGGATTTCTTTAAGAACCCCACCAGTGCCATGGTTACCATGAAGTGTTATCCCTGGACCTATTGGAACAAGGTTGCCCTTGTTGGGGATTCTGCTCATGCCATTGTTCCTTTTTATGGACAGGGTATGAACGCTGGTTTTGAAGATATTTATCAGTTGGATGAGCTCATGGGTCAGTATGGTGATGATTGGGACCGCATTTTTGGGGAGTACCAAAAAATGCGCAAACCCAATGCAGATGCCATTGCCGAGCTCAGTTACCGAAATTTCATGGAAATGAGCAGTAAAACTGCCGACCCCATGTTCTTATTGCAAAAGAAAATTGAAAAACATTTTGCTGCCAAACACCCTGATAAATGGATTCCGGTGTATAGTAGGGTTACTTTTTCAGATAGGCCTTATGCAGAAGCACTGGCCATAGGGGACGAGCAAGAAAAAATTATGCAGGAGGTAATGAAACTTCCCGATATCGAGTCCAAGTGGGATTCTGAAGAAGTTGAAAAACAGATTTTGAAACTGCTCAACAATAAAAAAGCCACCTAAAAAGGTGGCTTAGTTTTTACTTTTCGGCCCAAATTAGATTTTGGTAAACAATTCTTGCATTCTTGCTTGCTCTTCCTCAGCCAATAATGGATCTACCAAGATTCTTCCACTGTGCTCATCAGTAATGATTTTCTTTCTGGAAGCAATCTCTACTTGAACTTGGGGAGGGATGGTAAAGAAAGAACCACCGGAAGCGCCTCTTTCAACAGGAACCACGGCCAAACCGTTTTTCACATTGTGGCGGATTCTCTTGTAGGCCTGAATCAAGCGCTCTTCGATTTTCTCCTCAAATTCCTCTGACTTCTTTAAAAGTGCTTTTTCTTCTTTTTCAGTTTCGGCCAAAATAGCGTCCAACTCACCTTTTTTATGCTTTAGGTGACCTTCTCTTTCGGTCAATTTTTCCTTGGTTTCGGAAATGACCTCTTTTTTCTGCTCTATTTGGGCCTTAAATTCTTTGATGTTCTTTTCAGCCAATTGAATTTCCAATTCCTGGAACTCTACCTCTTTGCTCAAAGAGTTAAACTCACGGCTATTGCGAACATTCTTTTGTTGTTCAGCATATTTTTTGATCAATGCCTTGGACTCCTCAATGAGATTTTTCTTGGCCGCAATCTCAAAATTTACGGTTTCAACGTCGGTCTTTAGCTTGTCCATTCTGGTTTTAAGCCCCAGTACCTCATCTTCCAAGTCTTGCACCTCCAAAGGAAGTTCGCCCCTAACATTGCGTATTTCATCAACCCTGGAATCGATAAGTTGTAGATCATATA
Organism: Flagellimonas flava; assembly: GCF_050617915.1. Lineage (GTDB taxonomy): Bacteria > Bacteroidota > Bacteroidia > Flavobacteriales > Flavobacteriaceae > Flagellimonas > Flagellimonas flava_A. The sequence continues at coordinate 104,365 of NZ_JBODQE010000007.1, read as the reverse complement.
AAGCTCTTAACTTTTCTTCCACGGTGTTTTCACTTTTGTTCGCCATATATTATAAATACTTGATGGGATTTGTAATGCTCTCCGATAAAGAGATTGCAAAATTAGGAATTTTTTTGATAAGATAATCAACCAATAAATCTTTTGTAAACTGCTCAGTTTCAAAGTGCCCAATATCGGCAATGACCAATCGCTTTTCGGCCTGATAAAACTCGTGATATTTGATGTCCGAGCTTACAAATATGTCAGCTCCAGACTTTAATGCCGCTTTAATGGCAAATGCTCCACTGCCCCCTAAAACAGCCACTTTTTTCACCTTTTTTCCCAACAACTCGGAATGCCGGACCACAGATGCATTCATTTTTTTCTTCAAGTACTGGAGAAATGCGGTTTCCTCCATTTCATTTTCCAGCGTACCCACCATACCCATACCAATGTCTTGATTAACGTTCTGAAGGGTAGTTATCTCATAGGCAACTTCTTCATAGGGATGGTTGGCAAACAGGGCATTCAGGATGGCTTTTTCCTTTTCAAATGAGAAAATTACATGGATTTGCACCTCTTTTTCATAATGTACTTGGCCAATGCTGCCCACAGAAGGGTTGGTTGAATCACCTGGTTTAAAGCTTCCGGTACCTTCCGTACTGAAACTACAATCGCTATAATTTCCAATTTCACCGGCCCCTGCCTTGAACAAAGCGGATTTAACCGTATCCACAGCTTCCAAAGGTGCATATGTGGTCAGTTTTTTGATGGTTCCTTGTTTCGGTATCAAGATTTTTGGGTTTTGGATACCAAGCACCTCGCAAATTTTGGCATTGACTCCCACTTTACTATTGTCCAATGCCGTGTGCATGCTGAAGATGGCAATGTTATTGGCAATGGCTTTGAGAACCACCCGCTCCACATAAGTACTCCCTGTTATTTTTTTTAGTCCTTTAAATATGATGGGATGAAAGCTAACAATGAGGTTGCAATTCTTGGAGATGGCTTCATCAACAACTGCCTCCAAGGTGTCCAAGGTCACTAATATACCCGAAACTTCTTGGTTGCGATCACCTACCAACAGTCCCACATTGTCAAAATCCTCGGCATGGGAGAGTGGGGCCAGTTCCTCCAGAACATTTGCGATTTCCTGTACGGTCATAGAGTTCTTCTTAATGGGCTAAAGATAAAATATTATATTTTCGCCCTATGCTTCAATTCCTCCGGAAAATAGCGTTTCCGTTTTCCATGATCTATGCGTTGATCGTCCATATCCGCAATTATTTGTTCGATTGGGGTGTTTTTAAGTCGATTTCCTATAGAACACCAACCGTTTGCGTAGGCAATCTAAGTGTGGGAGGAACAGGAAAAACGCCTATGATTGAATACCTCATACGCACTTTGTCAAACCACAAAATTGCTGTTTTGAGTAGGGGATATAAGCGAAAGTCCAAAGGATTTTTGCTGGCAACACCTTTTTCAACGGTTGCGGAATTAGGGGATGAACCTTTTCAAATCCATCAAAAATTCCCGAATGTTTTTGTTGCTGTGGACGCAGACCGAAGAAATGGGATTGCGCAATTGGAAGAATTGGTGCAACCGGATGTAATTCTTTTGGATGATGCCTTCCAACATCGAAAAGTAAAGCCCAAGTTTTCCATTTTGTTGACCGCCTACGGTCAGTTATATCCCAAGGACTGGTATTTGCCAACAGGTAACTTAAGGGATGCCAAGCGTGAAGCGCGAAGGACTGATATTATTGTGGTTACTAAATGCCCTAAAAACCTAGCTAAAACAGAAAAGGATACCATTACAAGTCTTTTGCGTCCAAAACCCCACCAACTGGTTCTTTTCTCCCATCTTTCTTATGCGGAAAAGCTTAAGGATGGCAAAGGTAACGAGCTTGCTCCTTCAGAATTAGGGGACCAGAATATTGCTTTGGTGACTGGAATTGCCTCGCCTGAACCCTTGGTTCAGCATTTAAAGGAATTAGGAATCGATTTTCAGCACTTGGCCTTTGGGGATCATCACAACTTTTCATCTGATGAGATTGAAAAGTTTAAGCAATACGATTCCGTACTCACTACGGAAAAGGATTTCGTTAGGCTTTCTGGAAAAGTTGAGCCTCTATATTACTTGGAAATAGCCCATGAATTTAATCTAGAAGATGGAAATCGGATGAAAGAAGTAGCTGGAAGCCAGCTCTAAACCAGGCCTTCCATTTTTTTCTTGAAGATGTTCTCCCCAATTTTCTGATAGAAAACTTCTGGTTTGAACGGTTTGGTTACTACATCGTTGCACCCAGCCTCATAGAAGCTGTCCAAACTATCATCCAAAGAAATGGCTGTTAGCGCAATAATGGGGATTTCGTCATCAAACTTTCTGATCTGTCTTGTAGCTTCCTCCCCACTAATACCTGGCATATGAATGTCCATCAGAATGGCGTTGTAGGTGTTGGCCTTCGCCAAATCAATGGCTTCATTACCATTGTTGGCAATATCGCAAGTAATTTCCTTTTTTGTAAGCATCTTTTTGGTAATCACCTGATTGATCTTGTTGTCCTCCACAACCAAGAGGTGCAGACCTTTAAAATCGAATTCCTCGGGATTGAGCTCAAAGGCCACCTCGTCCATTGCGTTGTTGTCGCATTTCAAGTCAAGCTCAAAGAAGAAGGAACTACCCTCGCCCAGTTCACTTTCTAGGTGGACCTTGCTACCAAATAACCCTAGAAGACTTTTCACAATGGTCAATCCTAGGCCGGTACCGCCATATTCCCTATTTATCTGAATAGATCCCTGCTCAAAACTGTCAAAGATGTTCTTTTGCTGATCTTCCGAAATTCCAATTCCATTATCCTTGACCTCAAAGTAAAGTTTGACCTCATCTTCCTCCTTGCGCAACATTTTGGCAATGACCTCAACCTTGCCATTTTTGGTAAATTTCAGTGCGTTGCCTACCAAATTCATGAAAATTTGGGAAATCTTGATGGGGTCACCCAAGAGCTGCTGTGGAATATTTGGGTCGTAATCCAGCACTAGAGTGGTTTTGTTTTCACTGGCATTTTGCTGTAGCGAATCCACCACATCGGCCAACACTTTATGTAATTTGAACTCAATATTCAACGGTTCCAGCTTATCCGCATCAATTTTATTGATCTGAAGGATGTCATTGATGAAATTCAGGAGGTAGTCCCCGGAGAATTTAAGGGATTTTAGATGTTCCTTTTGATGATCCGCCGGATTTTCCTCCAAGAGCAAGTGCGTAAGCCCTGTTACCGCATATAGCGGAGTTCGTAACTCGTGGGTCACAGTGGACAAAAAGTTGGTCTTGGCCTCCATGGCAGAAACCGCAGAGTCACGGGCAAGCTCCAATTCCTTGTTCTTGGTATATAATAAATCGTTGGTTTTTAACTTTATCTGGTTGTTTCGGAATAAGGAAACGGCCAAAAGCGAAATTATAGTCAAAAACGCTGATGTTAATATGGCAGTTATCTCAGAACGGTTCTTGGATTCGCTTAATTCCTCATTTTTGGCAGTAAGCTTGTTGATTTCGTTCATTTGGTGCTCAAACCGTATTTTATCGGCGGTCTTGGTCTCCAATTGTACCTTTTCAATATTGAAAATGGAGTCTCTAATTTTCTCAAGTACCTTGGTGTAGTTCAAGGCCTGGCTAAAGTCTCCCGTTTTTTCATAAATGGAGGACAAACTCTGGTTGGCTGCTTTTACTTCCTTGAAAAAACTGTGCTTTTCCGCCAGTTCCAATGCCGCCTGTGAGTGTATCACCCCTTCTTCCAAATCGTTGAGTTCCATGCTTATTTTGGCCAACTGCAGATTGGCCTTGGTAGCCAAATAGGCACGCTCCTTATCATCGGAATTGACAATTAATGCATGGAGATTTTTAATGGCATCCTCGTACTTTTCAATATTGGTGAAGATGTAGGCCTCCAAAAGCAGGATATTATTCCCCAAGTTACGGTTGTTGCTGAGTTTTCTGCTTTCCTCTAAAAGCTTGAGCGATTGAAAATTGTTCCCTTCATCATACCGCAGTGCAGCATCCAGATAATTATGAAATGCTTGTCCGTACGAATAGGAAAGATCCTTTAACAGGATACTGGCTCTGTCCCAATAAAAAATGGTGGTTTCCCGATCCCCTTCTTCAAGGAATAAACGGGCGTATTGATGGTAGGTGTCCAATAAAAGCTTGGCATCCTCATTGTTCTCTGCAATTTCCGCCGCCTGATCCAAGGTTTCCAGGGCTTTTTCAATCTTGTTCTGATGACGATGAACCATGAATTCATCGAAAATAGCCTGTACCTTTTCAGTGGAACTTATATCATTTTGACCAAACGAAATCTGGGTGCAAAGGAAAATGCACAGCATAAAGCATCTTAAAACGCCAAGATGTTTATATATCAGATTCGAGGTCAAACGTAATTTTTCTTAATAAACAAAGCTATTAAATCAATAATTCTGGAACAATATCCAGTTTCATTGTCGTACCATCCGATAATTTTCACCATTTTCCCAATAACGGAGGTCATCAAAGAATCAAACGTACAAGAATAGCAACTATTGTTTATATCGATGGAAACAATGGGGTCTTCGGTAAAATGCAATACGTTTTTAAGTTCGTTATTGGCGTAATACTTAAAAGTACTGTTTATTTCGGCAATTGAGGTATCTTTTTTCACATTGAAGGTAATATCCGTCAACGAGCCATTGGGAACAGGAACTCGAATGCCACAACCTCCAATAACATCAGATAAATCCGGAAAAATCCTGGTCAATGCCTTGGCAGCTCCGGTGGTCGTGGGAATTATGGACTGGCCTGCTGCCCTGGATCTCCGCAAATCTCTATGAGGTCTGTCGTGCAGACTTTGGTCAGATGTATACGAATGTATTGTAGTTATATATGCTTGTTCAATACCACACAGCTCGTTGACCACTTTGATCATGGGGGCTGCATTGTTAGTTGTGCAGGAAGCATTGGACACTATATCGTCCTCTGGCCCTATAAAGTCCTCATTGACCCCGAGAACTACCATTTTGATGTTATCTTCTACGGGTGGAACGGATAAAATCACTTTTTTGGCCCCATTTTTTATGTGAGACTCCAAATCCGATTTGGTTTTGAACTTTCCTGAGGCTTCCACCACAATATCCACTTTGTGCGCATCCCAAGCAATTTGGCTTGGATGATTGTGATTTAGAACGGCAATTCGTTGATTTTCAGTAACAATATGATTCCCTTCTGCGGTTATGTCTTTTGAAAACACACCATGAATGCTATCATACTTTAGAAGATGGGCCAAAGTCTTGGCATCTGTAAGGTCATTAATCGCTACCACATTGATATTGGGGTGCTGTTGCAGTAGTCTAAAAAGTGTTCTACCGATACGTCCAAAGCCATTAATGCCAATGTTGATTTGCTTCATAACAGGAGAAATGTGTAGGGTTGGTCTTAGTGGATATGCTTGTGGGCTTTATAGGAGGAACGTACCAAGGCACCACTTTCCACATGTCTGAAGCCCATTTCCAGACCAATTTCCTCATACTTTTTAAACTGTTCAGGTAAGATGAATTCTTTGACAGGCAAATGTTTTTTTGAGGGTTGGAGGTATTGCCCAATGGTGACCACATCCACATCAACTTTCCGAAGGTCTTCCATGGTCTGGATTACCTCCTCTTCCTGTTCCCCAAGCCCTAGCATAATTCCGGATTTGGTTCTATTGGCTCCATTTTTTTTCAGGTAATTGAGCACTTCCAAACTTCTTTCATATTTGGCCTGGATGCGCACCTCGCGTGTAAGCCTTTTAACCGTTTCCATGTTATGCGAAATCACCTCTGGGGCAACCGCTAGAATACGATCCAAATGTGTTTCGATACCCTGAAAATCGGGAATTAGGGTTTCCAAGGTGGTTTCCGGGTTCATTCTTCGGATTGCTTTCACGGTTTCGGCCCAGATAATGGATCCCATATCCTTTAGGTCGTCCCGATCCACGGAAGTAACCACCGCATGCTTAATATTCATGATTTTAATGGAACGCGCCACCTTTTCCGGCTCGGCCCAGTCCACACTTTCGGGTCTGCCCGTTTTAACGCCACAGAAACCGCAGGAACGGGTGCAAATATTTCCCAGAATCATAAAAGTGGCTGTGCCTTCACCCCAGCATTCACCCATATTGGGGCAGCTACCAGAGGTGCAGATGGTGTGCAAGTCGTACTTGTCCACCAAGCCCCGTAGCTGGGTGTATTTTTTCCCTGTGGGAAGTTTAACCCTTAGCCATTTCGGTTTTCCTTTTGGGGGGAGAACATTTTCTTGAGTGACTGTGCTCATAAAAGAAATTTGAAGTGCAAAGATACGAAACTGGGCAGGAAACCAAGCGCTTTGAACGCGCTAGTGCTTTTGGATAATCTCGGCCAAAAGTTTCTTGGCACGCAGCAATTTTACCTTAATGTTGTTGACAGGTTCATTGAGTTCCTTAGCGATTTCGGCATAACTCAATTCATTGAAATACCGCAGATTGATCACTTTCTGGTAATGGGGCTTCAATTTTTTGATATCACGTAGCAAATTGGCCAAGTTTTGCTCTATGATCAATTGGTCTTCAACGGAAGGGGACTCGTCCAGTACCTTCTTTACTTCATCACCATGACTGTCCATTTCATCCAGTAGGCTTCGCTTGCGTTTTCGGATGAGATCCACATGAAGATTTTTGGAAATGGTGATAAGCCAGGTCTTGAACTCATAGGATTCGTCATAGGAGTCAATCTTATCAAAGGCTTTGGAGAAGGTACGAATGGTGATATCCTCGGCATCGTTCTCATTTTTAGTCCGCGCCAATTGAAAGGCGTATACCTCGTTCCAAAAGGAATCCAACAACAAGCTGAAGGCCATTTGGTTACCATTTTTGGCCTTGTGAATGTTTTCCTTGATGGATTGCTCCGTTTTGTTCAAAAAATTGAGATTTACCAAGTAGGTTACGAGCTATTGCAGCTCAGGAATGGAATCCTTCTTGCATTCCTGCTCACTGGGAAGTTTACCACAATATCCACAGGCCTCTCCTTCTTTGTTCAGATACGGGTTTTGACTTGCACAGGTGCCTGCAAATTTGCCGTCTTTTTTGGACCAAATCTTTATTGCAATTCCAGCAAAGGCAAGTGCTAGGAGACCAATGGTCAATAATGCTAACTTCATATTCCAGCTTTTGCGCAAAGGTACAAAATACCCAGCTAAAGCGGTTACGGTTAACGTATTTTAAACAAATACTTAGTAGTTGATATTGGCTACAATATTCTTAACGGTAGGGGAAGTATTCCCACCTTCTGGCTCAATGGTAATATACCCAATGGCATTGTCTGCATAAGGAAGGGCCAAAAGCTTGTCCTTATCCTCAAATTGCTTGATTACACCAAGGTTTACCAGTTCACCATTGACTTCTGCCCACATCTGGAAGCACTTGTTTTCCGGTAGCTCTGGAACATTGCTCACATTGATGTAGGAAAGCTTCTTAACAGGATTGATGTAGGCCACTGCTTTAAGCTCCTTGCCTTCTTTTTTACCGTTAAGCCTGTATCTTTTGGTGGCGGGGTTGTTCAGGACAATAAATTGGTTACGAACATCCTCCAATTGGTTTTTCATATTCTCCTCCAGATACTTGATCTGGTTGGTCACCAAAGTATTTTCCATCTGCAGGTTTTGGTTTTGGTTCCAGAAGAAATAGGAGGCTCCTGCCAATATAAGAATGGCCACACTGGCGGCTATACCGTAACTAAAGAATTTGCGACTGACCGCTTTTTCCCTTTTTGCGCTGTGCAAAATGATTTCCTTAAGACCTTCAGGGGTTTTTCGGGCATACATTTTGGCAAATGTCTCCAAGTTGTCCTGCAATTGGTTATAGGTATCCCTAACCTCCGGATACATGGTTATATAACGCTCGGCTTGAAGCGTTTCATCCTTGGAAGTTTCACCCAAAAGATATTTTTCCAATATATCGGAATCCAGAAATCGTTGTACTTTTTCTTTCATGACAATAAATTTATTAGTAGGAGAAGGGCCATTGAGGTGCCGTAAATCTTACCAAGCTCCCTCAATCCAATTTTGAGCCTGGACTTGATCGTTCCCAGAGGAATTTCCAGTTCGTCACTGGCCTCTTGCTGTGTCATCCCCTGAAAAAACAGGGCCTCCAGCACTATACGATACTTATCTTCTATTTTATCCAAGTTCTCTTGGACATCCATAAATTCGGGCCTAATGCCACTTACTCCTAGATTATATACGTCAGAAACGTCTATTTGGACTTCCTTGTCCGCTTTATTATTGATACTTCTTAGTTTGTCAATGGCTGTATTTCGTGTAATTCGGAACAACCAGGTAAACAGTTTGGCTTTTGAAGCGTCATAAGAATCCGCTTTTTTCCAGATTTTAACAAAACTCTCCTGCAACACATCCTGGGCCAAATCCTCATCCTTAACCACTTTGTAAGCTACACCAAACAGCGTATCCCCATAATTATCATACAATAGCGAAATCGCCTTATCATCCTTTTCAGCAAGTAAGGAAACAATATGTCTTTCAATTAGTGTACTCATCTAGGGGCTGTTGGCTAAATTTTGGGGGCAAAAATCTAAAATAAGCTTTATCTCGTATATAAGGTAACGCTAAGTTAGAAAATCGATTATTCCACGGCGTTAAATTATTGCTTAAAGAACATACTTGTAGAAGTATTTAAATTTTGGTTAGTTTGGTTTGGTATAACCCCTGTTATTGATGCAATGCAGGGGTTATTTTATGATGTTTACCTCTGGGGTGATTTTAATCTTGAATTTTTTTTCCACCTCTCTCTGGACTTTTTTCGCTAGATCCAAAATTTCCTTGCCCGAGGCGTTTCCATAATTGACCAATACTAGAGCTTGCTTTTCGTGCACACCGGCATCGCCAAATCGCTTGCCCTTAAACCCACATTGTTCGATCAACCATCCAGCGGGAATCTTGAATTGACCATTGTCCACCTGATAAGAAGGAGCATCCGGATTTTTTTTCTTGAATTTTTCAAAGGTTTTCTTGGAGATCACGGGGTTCTTAAAAAAACTTCCGCTATTTCCAATTTCCTTGGGGTCTGGAAGCTTACTTTGTCGAATGGCAATAACAGCATTGGAAATATCCTGAATGGTGGGGTAGATCACCCCATTTTTCTTTAATTCCTCTTCTATGGCTCCATATCCTGTGTTCAGTTGGTGATTTTTCTTGGTCAGCTTTAAGGTTACCGAGGTAATAATGTACTTTCCTTTACCTTCATTCTTAAAAAAAGAATCCCGATAGCCAAAATTGCAAGCTTCTTGGTCAAATGCCACCAACTCCATAGTATCAATTTCCATGGCCGCACAACTCACAAAAACATCCTTGAGTTCCACACCATAAGCACCAATATTTTGGATGGGGGCCGTCCCCACATTTCCTGGAATCAGTGAAAGATTTTCCAAACCTCCAAAACCGTGCTCAAGAGTCCAAAGAACGAGTTCATGCCAGTTTTCCCCAGCCATAACCTTAATCTGTACTTCTTCATCGGTCTCCTCCACCACAGAAATACCCTTGAGGTTGATGTGCATTACCAAAGCATCAATATCCGCAGTAAGCAATACGTTGCTACCGCCACTTAGAATAAACTTGTTGGGATATGCCTTTAACTCCAGGACTCGTTGCAACTGGGCCAAGCCATTGATTTCCACAAAAGAGCGTGCGGCAACATCAATACCAAAGGTATTGTAATTTTTAAGGGATATGTTCTCCGCAATGTTCATTAATTAGTGTACTCTTTCAAGGCCGCACCTAAAATACGGACTGCTTTGACCAATTCTTCTTGTTCCAGCACATAGGCTATTCTAATTTGGTTTTTTCCTAATCCTTCCGAAGCATAGAATCCTGCTGCGGGGGCAACCATAACCGTGGCTCCGTCCATTTCAAACTTTTCCAACAACCATTGCGCAAAATCGTCTGAATTGGAAATAGGCAGTTCTGCAACACAGTAGAATGCGCCTTGGGGAACGGCCACTTTGACCCCTTCAATTTTTTGAAGTTCGGACACCAAAATATTCCTACGTTCCACATATTCGCTGATTACGGCATCAAAATAGGACTGCGGGGTGTCCAATGCAGCTTCACTGGCAATTTGTGCAAAAGTGGGAGGGGATAGGCGGGCTTGGGCAAATTTTAAAGCCGTCTGAATAACCTCTTTGTTTCTGGAGACCAGGCATCCAATACGTGCACCGCACATGCTATAGCGCTTGGAAACCGAATCTACCATAACCGCGTGGTTCTCTAATCCTGGCTCCTGAAGAATGGAATAATGTTCTCTACCATCATAGGCAAATTCTCTGTACACCTCGTCTGCAATGAGAAACAGATTGTGTTTTTTCACCAGCTTTGCCAATTGCTGGATTTCTTCCTTGCTATACAGATATCCCGTTGGATTTCCTGGATTACAAATAAGAATGGCCTTGGTTTTGGGCCCGATCAATTGTTCAAACTCTGCTATTGGTGGTAAGGCAAAATTGCTCTCAATGCTGGATACAATGGGAACAACCTTTACACCTGCCGCCGTGGCAAAACCATTATAATTGGCATAAAAGGGTTCTGGAATGATGATTTCGTCATCTCCATCCATAATGGTGCCCATAACAAAGGAGAGCGCTTCAGATCCACCAGTGGTCACAATAATGTCACTCGCATTAACCGATATGTCGTTTTTGGCATAATAATCTGCAATTTTCTCACGGTAGATCTCAGAGCCTTCCGTCATGCTATAGGCCAATACCTCAATGGTATGGTTCCGTACGGCATCCAAAGCTACTTGGGGCGTCTTGATATCAGGTTGCCCAATATTCAAGTGGATGACATGGGTTCCCCTTTTTTTGGCTGTTTCGGCATATGGAACCAATTTACGGATGGGAGAAGCTGGCATTCGCCTCCCTTTTTCAGAAATAGTTGGCATGCATTAAATTTTAGGCAAAAATGAGAAAACCAATAATCGCAAACAACACATTCATGTAATATTTAAGGGGTTAGGGGAATGTTAAATTAGAATAAATATCTGCATTAATTTGTATATTTAGTAAGCATAACCTGTTATTAACTAGGAATTTGAAAAGAAACCTGCAACTTTTTACACTTCTTCTAATGCTGATGCCTTTCTTGGTTTCGGCACAGGGCTTCAAGTTGCCCAAAAATCAGAAGTTTCAAAGGGTTGGTTTTGAGATGGTGAACAATTTGATCATCATCCCAGTCGAGATAAATGGTGCTGAATTGACGTTTGTCCTGGATTCAGGGGTTAGCAAACCCATTTTGTTCAATCTTTCCGATCAGGATTCCATCCAAATCAACAATGTATCGGAAGTGACCATAAGAGGCCTTGGTGATGGCGAACCCATGAAGGCTTTGAGTTCCATGGGAAATACCTTCAAACTTGGCAATGCCACGAACCATAATCAGGATTTATATGTTGTTTTGGACAAAGGGATAAATTTTTCCACCTCCCTGGGCATTCCCGTGCACGGGATTTTGGGATTTGATTTGTTCCGTGATTTCGTTGTGGAAGTCAATTATGGCACAGGAAATCTGAAATTACACAATCCTAGACTTTATAAACCTCCCAAAAACAGCAAAAAGGCACAGACCATACCCATTTCCATTGAGCGGAAGAAAGCCTATGTGGAAGGAACAGTGCTGATGAAGGATGAAGACAATGTGCCCGTAAAACTTTTGGTGGATACTGGGAGTAGTGATGCATTATGGCTGTTTCACCAGCCCGAAAAGGGATTGGAGATTCCTGAAAAGAACTATGAGGATTACCTGGGACGTGGACTCAGTGGTGACATATTTGGTAAGCGAACCAAGATAAGGGGTGTAAAAATTGGGGATTTTGAACTGAAGGATGCCAAAGCTGCCTTTCCCTATAGGGAATCCTTCGGATATATTAAGAATTTGGGTGACAGAAATGGCAGTGTGGGCGGCGAAATATTAAAGCGATTCAATATTATTTTTAACTATAGGGGTGGAACGGTCACGCTTAAGAAAAATGCCAATTTTAGAACACCGTTTCAGTATAACCTTGCTGGGATTGCCTTGCAGCATAATGGGTTGCGCTATATAGCGGAAAGTATCGCCGATTTCAATGGAGTGGTAAGAAATGATGATGCCAACTTTGGAAACGTTCAGATTTTGTTGGAAAATAAAACCAGGCTTAGTTTGGTTCCAGAAATTATCGTTTCAGGGATTAGGGCTGGAAGCCCAGCGGCAGAAGCTGGGTTACTGGAAGGAGATGTGATTTTGGCCATTAATGGAAAAAGTATCCACCGGTATAAACTCCAGGAGGTGCTAAAAATGCTCAACGAACGGGAAGGTAAACGCGTGAGGGTATTGATAGAGCGCTACAACAGGGATTTGTTGTTTTCCTTTGTCCTTAAAAACGTATTTGAATAAAATAAAAAAGCCCCGATTTATCGGGGCTTTTCTTCTATAAGTTATACGCTTTATTTGGCGCCTTCCGCTTTCACGGTTCCTTTTATTTTCAGCACTTTGGTTGGCGTGTCCGCATTGGAAGTAACCGTAATGGCCTTTCTAATGGGTCCAACCCTTTTGGTATCGTACTTTACTTCAATTTGTCCTGTCTTGCCAGGTAAGATTGGTGCTTCCGGCTTTTTAGGGATGGTACACCCACAGCTGGATTTTACATTACTGATTACCAAAGGCGCGGTCCCTGTGTTGGTAAATTCAAAAACCCGAACACCGTCACTTCCTTTGGCAATTTCACCATAGTCAATGGTCTCGCTCTTAAATTCAATCTTAGCTGTAGCATCCTGGGCATAAATTCCTAGGGAAAGTAGCCCTACAAACAACATGAGTACAGTTTTTTTCATCATTTCTAGTTTTGGGTGAACTTCAAATTTAGATGTTTTCACACCTGCATCCAAAATTCTTTTGTTATGTAATAACGTTACTTATTTTTGTTTCGTATTTCGAGATTGGCCCTCAGCCGAAGAATAGTGTTAATTTAACATGGCGACTCTCCTGCAAAAAATCCAATCCGATTCCTTTAAAGACAAAAACTATACCGAAAAATGGAAATTCCATCAAAATATGAGCCCAAAAGGGTAGAGGAGAACTGGTATTCGTACTGGATGAAGCATGATTTTTTTAGCTCAAAACCTGATGATAGAGAACCTTATACTATAGTAATCCCCCCGCCAAACGTAACAGGGGTGCTGCACATGGGGCACATGCTGAACAATACCCTTCAAGACGTATTGATCCGTAGGGCGCGTTTACTGGGCAAAAATGCATGCTGGGTGCCAGGAATGGATCATGCTTCCATTGCCACCGAGGCCAAAGTGGTGTCCAAATTGAAAGAGGAAGGTATTGACAAAGCTGATTTGTCCCGTGATGAGTTCTTAAAACACGCTTGGGATTGGACCAACGAATATGGTGGGGTTATCCTTCAACAGCTAAAGAAATTGGGCTGTTCCTGTGATTGGGAGCGAACAAAATTCACGATGGATGACGATATGTCAGCCTCCGTAATCAAGGTTTTTGTGGATTTATATGAAAAAGGCTTGATTTACAGGGGTTACCGGATGGTGAATTGGGATCCACAAGCAAAAACAACACTTTCTGACGAGGAAGTAATCTATGAGGAACGTCAAGGTTCCCTGTACTATCTGGAGTATCCTATTGAAGGCTCTGATGAGAAAGTGACCATCGCAACCACCAGACCTGAGACTATTTTGGGAGATACCGCAATCTGTATCAACCCAAACGATGAAAGATATAGTCATTTAAAGGGTAAAAAGGCCATTGTTCCTATTTGTAACCGGGTTATTCCCATTATTGAGGATGAATATGTGGACATGGAATTTGGTACGGGATGCTTAAAAGTTACCCCCGCACACGATGAAAACGATAAGAATTTAGGGGATAAGCACAATTTGGAGGTAGTGGATATTTTCAATGAGGATGCTTCTTTAAATTCCTATGGTTTGCACTATCAAGGCAAGGATCGATTTGTGGTTCGAAAGGAAATCTCCAAAGAACTGGAGGAAAAGGGATTTTTGGTAAAAACAGAACAGCATACGAACAAGGTGGGTACCTCGGAGCGTACCAAGGCCGTCATTGAACCTCGACTTTCCGATCAATGGTTCCTAAAAATGGAAGGTTTGGCAAAACCTGCCCTTGAAGGGGTTCTTAAGACAAATGATATCAAATTGTACCCCAAAAAGTTTGAAAATACCTATCGCCATTGGATGGAAAACATTCGGGATTGGAACATTTCCCGTCAACTGTGGTGGGGTCAGCAGATTCCGGCCTACTATTTTGGTGATGGTAAGGATGATTTTGTAGTGGCCGAAACCAAGGAGGAAGCCCTCCAAAAAGCCCGAACCAAGAATCCAAAAATCCAAGAATCTGATTTACGGCAAGACGCTGATGTATTGGATACCTGGTTCTCTTCCTGGCTATGGCCCATAAGCGTGTTTGGAGGTATTTTGGAACCGGATAACAAGGATATTGGTTATTATTATCCCACAAGTGATTTGGTCACAGGACCGGATATTCTGTTTTTCTGGGTAGCTCGTATGATTATCTCAGGATACGAGTACCAAGGCAAACGTCCCTTTGAAAATGTATACCTAACAGGCTTGGTAAGGGACAAGCAACGTCGAAAAATGTCCAAACAGCTCGGAAATTCGCCAGATGCATTGAAGTTAATCGAGGACTTTGGAGCCGATGGTGTCAGAGTGGGACTTTTATTGAGTTCTGCCGCAGGAAACGACTTGATGTTTGATGAAGCACTTTGTCAACAAGGAAAAAACTTTGCCAACAAGATTTGGAATGCCTTCCGATTGATCAAAGGATGGGAAATTGCCGATTTGGAACAGCCTGAATCTGCAAAAACGGGAATTGATTGGTATACGGCCAGATTCAACCAAGTTTTGGCAGAAATAGAGGATCATTTCTCCAAATATCGTATTTCAGATGCCCTTATGGCCATTTACAAACTGGTGTGGGATGATTTTTGTTCTTGGTTGTTGGAAATTGTTAAACCCGCCTACCAGAAACCCGTTGATCGAGCAACCTATAATGCGGTCATTCATTTGTTCGAGCAGAATCTAAAGATTTTGCATCCGTTTATGCCATTTTTGACCGAGGAAGTCTGGCAGCATATCACAGAACGAACTCCAGAGGAAGCCCTTATTATTTCCAGCTGGCCCAAGGTGGAGAATACAGATGCTACCTTAATCTCCAATTTTGACTTTGCTGCTGAGGTGATTTCCGGTATTCGTACCATTAGAAAGGAAAAGAACATCCCTCAAAAAGAGTCCTTGGAACTTTCTATGGTCAATAGTGAAAATGTGGGGAGTCAAATGGACAGCATCATTACCAAACTGGGGAATATTTCCCAATTGGATACAGTGAACTCCGGCCTGGATGGAGCCTTAAGCTTTAGGGTAAAGAGCAACGAGTACTTTATTCCCATGGGTGGTACAATTGACATAGAGGCCGAGATTAAAAAACTTACTGAGGAGCTTAATTACACCCGAGGATTTTTGCAATCCGTACAGAAAAAGTTGGGTAATGAGCGGTTTGTGAACAATGCTCCTGAAAAAGTAGTGGCCATGGAAAAAAAGAAAGCGGCGGATGCAGAGGCCAAGATTGAAACCTTGGAAAAGAGTTTGGCCAGTTTGGAGTAATTTCTTGAATTTGTTTTGATTTTATTTGCTTGGTACTTGGTACTTGGTACTTGGTACTTGGTACTTGGTACTTGGTACTTGGTACTTGGTACTTGGTACTTGGTGCTTGGAGTCAAGAGTCTAAAGTCTAAAGTCTATAGTCTAAAATCATCTCCTTCTTCCGCCTGAATACTGCATGGCTTCACCCTTGCCAAACCCATAACTAAAACCAAAGGCTATAAAACGCCCTCGTAAACGACGGCTATAGGTTTCAAAATCTACCTGGGCGATTTCATTTTCACTGATTCGGGAGGCAAAAACATCCCTTACACTTAGGTTAAGGATGGCTTTACCTTTCATCATTTTTTTGCGTAGTCCCATATCCATAAAAGCATATCCGTTGGTTTCACCTTGGAATGTCCTGTAGCTGGACCGATAATTTCCAGTCACCTCCATATCAATATCCGCTGGAAATTTCACTTTGGACATTAGCTTGGAAGTCCATCGGTCTGCATTAAAATCAAATACCGTAGTTTCAAACGTACCTTCACGAGTAAATTGAAAATAATTGAAATCCGCGTTCAAGGTCAGCCATTTTGCAGGGCTGTATTTGGTGTTGAATTCAATACCGGTGGTTTTGTTGGTTCCGATATTTTCAGGTCTTCGTGTGGTTACGTTGTTCTCAAAAGTGGACACACGTTCAATTACGTCCGTGGTATATCTGTGATAGACACCAAGATTTAAGGCTGTTTTTCCCACAAAAAAGATACCCGTAAGTTCATAAGAATCGGTGAACTCGGGCATTAGGTTGGGATTCCCCTGACGGATGTTAAAGTTGTTTCTAATGTTGAAAAACGGATTCAAATCCCAAAGCCGGGGTCTATAAATACGCTTGGAGTATCCTGCCTGCACGGACACCTTCTCTGAGAATTTGTAAGAGGAGTGAGCGCTTGGAAATAAATTGGTGTAATTCTGGGAGTTGTCTTCCCCTGTGTTGGTCAATAAGGTGTTCAAATTGGTTTGCTCCAGTCGTATTCCAGCCTTCAATCCCCAAGTTTTGCCTTCATAGGCTCCTGTTCCGTAGGCACCCAAAACCTTTTGGTCAAATTCAAAATTGTTGGTCAACCCCGGGTCTGTCACAAATTCGCCATTGATCCAATTTTGTACCTCATAATCGTTGCTCACATCGTTGATTACGTATTGTGCTCCAGTTTCCAAGGTCCATTCTTCAGTAAAAGGCTTGGTGTAATCCAACTTGAACGTAAAAACGGCTTCTTTGAAATCCGTTCGAGTCAATTGTGAATCATCATTGTTTTCTCCGGAAATAGTGGTGTCTATAAACTCTGAGGATTGATCTTTCCCAAAGAAATTCCCCAAAGCACTGAACAGTAAAGTGTGATCCTCATTGCCCTCAAAATCCTTTTTGTACTGCAGCTCATACCTGAATTTGGGATTGGTGGCATCCGTGACCTCGGTGCGCTCCCATTCAGAAGTTACGGTTTGGTTACCTTCCAAGGTGGCAAAATTGGTAGTAGAGGGCTGATCTTCGATTTCCAAGGCAAAATTTCCAGACAAAGTCAAGACGCTGGTAGGATCAAAATAATAGTCCGTCCCCAATACAAAGTTGTAGTAGGTTTCATTCCGAAATTCCTCACCAGATGATATTACCGAGGTATTGTTCACCAAATCGGTATTTCTACTTTCCACTTCGTTCGGCCCTTCGCGGTAACCCGCACCCAATTGTGTAAACAGATTGAATTTTTCGGTCCGGCGATTCAAGCTAATCCCAACACTATGACTATCTGGAGCACCAGTATTTACAGAAACCGATCCGTTTAAACCTTTTCGTTGTTCCTTTTTGATAACAATGTTGATGATTCCAGAGGTGCCTTCGGCATCATACTTGGCTGAAGGATTGGTGATGACTTCCACCCGATCGATCATATCTGCGGTAATGGTGCCTAGAGCGTTGCTTTCATCACTGGATATGATAGAAGGTTTTCCGTTGATAAGTACCTGGACTCCCTGACTCCCACGCAAACTGATCTGACCTTCAATATTTACATTGACGCTGGGAACATTATTAAGCACTTCCAGCGCACTTGCCCCGGTACTGCTCAAGTCCTTGCCAACGTTGAACACACGTTTGTCCAATTTGAACACGGTTTTTGAGACTTCGCCCTCCACAACAACCTCTTCCAATTGTTGGGCGTCCTCGCTGATTTGGATGGTTCCCAAATCGATTCTACCACCAGCTGATGCCTTTGGCTCCACAATTTTCTTCTGATATCCGATAAAACTAATTTCCAGGTAAAAGTTCGTAGCATTGGTTTCCAAAACAAACGAACCATCTTCCAAGGTGGTGGTTCCTGATATTCCTTGTTTGGTAGTGTTGTCCGCAACCATTACAGTGGCGTAGGCCACGGGTTGACCACTGGATCTGTCCACTACCTTACCTCTAAAAACGGTTGTCTTTTGCTGTGCCGGACAAGATAAAATGCCGAAGGTCATAAAAAGAATGGAAAGGAATATCAATCTGGATCGCATAATCAACTCAGTATAATTTGAAATAGTATTCCAAAGATGCTACGGAATCTCCATGGTCGACCTTTAAATTCTGCGAACAACCGAGTTGATACCGTAATCGACAGACTTTTCAAATAACGGGCTAGGATGCCGATTGCAGACCTAGTTGGGTTGTTGGCAGGATTATTTTTCTTTTGTTACCTTATGATGGATAGTTTTGGTGAATTTAAAATTTCAAACTTGATTCCACGTAGAGAGCTTATTTTTCAGGTCATCCTCCATATACTGGTCTTTGTGTTCTACTCATATGACCGGCGCCATCCGGAAATTGACATTTATGAGGTGACCTTTTTCTTGACCTATGTGGTGGCTGGGATATTGATTAACTATTATTTGATGCCTAAGTTCCTGTACCAAAAGAAGCACTGGAAATTTTTTGGCAGTGTGCTGTTGGTCATTATAGGGTTGATATTACTGGAGGAGCTGGTATTGGAACAGATATTTTTCCCCGGAACCAGACGGGCTAGGGCTTTCCCAGGTGTATATTATGCTTTATTTGAGGTAGTTCCGGTTATAGCCATCCTTAGCGGATTTAAGTTTGCATGGGATGCGTTGCAGAAGCAGAAACAGATAGATGAGTTAAAAAGCACGGTCAAAGAAAGCGAGCTTCAATTTCTCCGATCTCAGATCAACCCGCATTTCTTGTTCAACAACTTAAACAATCTGTACTCCTACGCACTTGAAAACTCCCCTAAAACCCCTGAGATAATTTTGGAAATGAGTGGGGTATTGCGGTATATGCTTTATGAGTGCAAGGAGAAATTTGTTCCGCTGAAAAAGGAAATTGAGCAATTGGACAACTTTATCAAATTGTATAAACTGCAAATTGAGGATAGGGGCAAGGTTCGCTTTGAAGCGCATCGGATAAAATCTGGATATAAGGTGGCCCCCTTAATTTTGATTGTTTTTATCGAAAATGCTTTCAAACATAGCCAAGCGGGTCAGTCGTCCAATATTTCCATTGACATCAATGTGAGCCAAAAAGGAAATCAATTGCAATTTTCCTGCAGGAATAATTTTGAGGAGGCAAAGGAACTGGATACTTTGGCCAATGGTATTGGACTCAGCAATGTTAAAAAGCGTTTGCAGTTGTTGTATCCCAACCGACATGAACTTGAGATCAGGAAAGAGAGCAACCAATTTTCGGTGTTGTTGACCATGGAGTTGGAAAAATCGGAATGAGATGAAGTGTATCATTATTGAAGATCAGCCACCTGCCCAAAGGATTTTGAAAAAATTCATTGAGGATGTGGATGCATTGGAGTTGAAAGGTGTTTTTTCAGATGCCTTACAAGCCATGGAATTTCTCAATTCGGAACCTATCAACCTCTTGTTTTTGGACATCCATTTACCTAAGATATCAGGATTGGATTTTTTAAAATCCCTGCCCAATCCCCCGCATGTTATACTCACCACGGCCTTTTCAGAGTACGCTCTGGAAAGTTACGATCTCAATGTTGTGGATTATTTATTGAAACCCTTCTCTTTTCAACGCTTTTTAAAAGCTGTGGCCAAAGTCCCCGTCGTTAACGCAACCCATGTATTGACGGGTGACAAAGAAATGGCTATGGCACCTAAAAGCCACATCTACATTAAGTCGGGGTATGAACATATCAAAATTCATCTGGATGATATTTTGCATATTGACTCCGATTCGGATTATACCGAGGTTATAACCCTGGAACGGAAATACTTATCCAGTGAGCCATTACGGTTTTGGTTGGAAGCCTTACCAGGTACAAATTTTATCAGAACGCATAAGTCCCACATCATCAATACGGATAAAATTGATAAGATCATGGGCAATCAGATTTATTTGGAAGGCGGGCATACCATTCCCATTGGCAGGGCATATAAAGAGCATTTTTTGAAAGTTATTCTTAAATAGGGCCAATAAACTCAGTTTTAGTGGGCTTTACATATCCAATTCAGCCTTAGAAATAGCTCATAATCTAGCGTACAATAAAGTATTTTGACCAATAAGATGGAACAAATGTCATTTTTTCATACATTCGATATATAAAAGTGTTAACGTTAACATTTTAAACCAAAAGCACCATGAAAAACTTTGATCGCCGTAATTTTCTTAAAAAGACCTCGCTGTCGGCAGCAGCCATTTCAGTAATGCCCAGCTACTTAAAAGCTGATATGGAAAGACCTTCCCAAGCTACGTATATGGGTGATTTTGCTGCCCCCAAATTGGATTTGATTAGGGCGGCATTTATTGGAGTGGGTGCACGAGGGGGCGATCACTTAAAGTTTTTTGCTGCATTGGATGGTACCGAAGTGGTTGCCATTTGCGATTTGTATGAAGACTTGGTCGATCAAAAGATAGGATGGGTAAGGGAAGTTGCCAGTAAAAAAAGACATAAGAATATTGCCAAATACTCGGGAGACGAAAACCAATGGAAAAAAATGTTGGTAGAGATCAAACCCGATGTGGTTTTTATAGCTACGAACTGGTTAAGTCATGCCCCCATGGCCATCGAAGCTATGAATCAGGGTGCCCATGCCTTTGTAGAGGTTCCCATTGCCGTAGGTTTGGACGAGATGTGGGATATTGTTGATGCTTCGGAACGAACCCAGAAGCATTGTATGATGATGGAAAACGTGAACTACGGTCGAGATGAACTCATGTTTCTAAATATGTGCAGACAAGGTGTGCTAGGAGAGATTTTGCATGCCGAAGCTGCCTACATCCACGAACTTCGAGGGCAGATGGAGGAACAAAAAAGAGGAACAGGCTCTTGGAGAACCTATCACTATGCCCATAGAAATGGAAACCTATACCCAACCCATGGTCTGGGGCCGGTTGCACAATACATGAATTTGGGAAGAACAGATGACAATTTTGGAAGTTTGGTCTCCTTTTCCACACCCGCCATAGGAAGAAGCGCTTATGCTAAAAAGAACTACCCAGCGGATCACAAATGGAACCAATTGGACTATAAAGGAGGTGATTTGAATACCTCAATCATTAAAACCACTTTAGGTAGAACCGTAATGGTGCAATGGGATGAAACCAGCCCCAGACCGTATAGCAGATTAAACCTTGTCCAGGGAACCAAGGGTACTTTGGCTGGTTTTCCTACCCGCGTAGCTTTGGAAGGTGGTGTGGAAGGAATAACCAAAGACCATCATTCTTGGGCGCAGGGCGACCAATTGGCTGCGGTGTATGAAAAATATGATCACCCCTTGTACAAAAGATTAAACGAAAGCACCAAAGGCAGTGGACATGGCGGTATGGATGGTATCATGATGTATCGCATTGTGGAATGTTTGCAAAAGGGATTGCCATTGGATCAAAATGTTTACGAGGGATGCTTCTGGAGTGCCGTAGCTCCCTTGAGTGAGCGTTCTGTGGCCAGTGGCGGCGCTCCACAACCTTTTCCGGATTTTACCAGAGGTAGTTGGAAAAGTACTGATCCGTTGACTATCGTGGAATAGCTTTCCAGGTTTTATACTTCAAGCTTTATCTGATTTCAAAATGTAGTTGATCGCATAATTTTTAGGGTACAACTGTAACAGTTGGTATTTGGGATGTGTCCAAATCATAAAGCAATTAATATGATAATTAAAAGACACATGTACGTAATCTTGGTCATTGGCTTTGGAATGACCACAAGTATGAAATCCCAAAAACAAAAAGTTATGCAAACAACAATTTCAAAAGAAGAACAAGCAGTATTGGGTGCAGTGGCCTCCATGACAAAATCGTTCAATAATGCGGATATTGAAGGAGTCATGTCCAGTTACCAGGAAGGAGCCTTGGTGGTTTTTGAACCGGAAATGCGTGTTACCAATAAAAAACAGCTTCGGGAACTATTTTTGGCAGCCTTTGCCATTAAGCCACAATTTGAATACCCCAACGGCCATGAGGTCTTTGTGAATGGAAATTCGGCCACACATATTGCACCCTGGATCATGAAGGGTACCGCTCCAGATGGGACAGCGGTCACCCAAAGTGGACTTTCCGTGGCCCATCTACAGAAACAATCCAATGGCAAATGGTTACTTATCTTTGATAACCCACATGGAAGTTATCTCATGTCCAAGAAACCATGAAAGAGGATTCCAAAGAAGACAGTTCAGAAGAAAAACTGATATCAAAGGCCTTATCTGGGGATAAGGCCTCCCTGGAATTGTTGATTACCAGAAATCAAGATTGGATTTACAATGTAGCATTGACCTTTGTTGGTGATGCGGATGAGGCGGCCGACCTTACCCAAGAAGTGCTGATCAAAGTGATAACCAAATTGGACACCTTTGAACAACGCAGCAGCTTTAGAACATGGATGTACCGTATTTTAAAGAACCATTTTCTGAATATGAAACGGGGAAGGCATGAGGTAAATCCACCAACTTTTGAACAATTTGGTGAAGGGTTGGACAAATTGCCCGACGAATCACTTTCCAGTTATACCTATGAGGTTGAGGAGAAATTGTTGGTCAATGAGGCCAAGATAAGTTGTATGAAGGGCATGCTGTTGTGTTTGGATAGGGAACAGCGACTCATATTTATCATAGGGGAATTGTTCGAATTTCCAGATTCCGTGGGTAGTGAGATTATGGAAATGAGTAAACAAAACTTCAGGGTTAAACTTCATAGGGCCAAAAAGCAATTGTACAATTTTATGGACAATAAATGCGGCTTGATCAATAAGTCTAATCCCTGTAGGTGTCACCGTAAAACAGCGGGTTTTATCAAAATGGGTTATGTGGATCCAAAGGCGCTCCACTTTCAAAAAGATGTTGTTGCCAAAATCAATGAAGTGGTAGGAAGCAAGGTGGATACCTATTCCAACGAAGTGTTGTCCGAATATCAAAAACTATATCAACAACATCCATTTTTAAGAGCGCCTGATAAACTTGCCTCGATCAAAAAGTTACTTTCCACGGATAGCATCAAGGAGACTTTTAACCTATAAGGGAGTTACAGCCACTGATTCTTTCGTAACAAGGAAGGGTTTGGCTTTTAGAACCATTAAAAAGAAGTGCGCAATTCCTATCTTTAGGCATACAGCTTTGGATGGATTATGGAAAAAAAGGAAAAGCGCAATATTTCGGTTACGGGAGACATCTCTTTTGCAGATTTAAAGGTATCTGAACCTAAGGCATTTGCTGCAGGAATGCCCGCCATAAAGGTGGCACTGGAGCATGTGAACAAGGAGTCAGGCCTATTTCGCTCTATCAAGACCTTATCCAAAATGAACCAAAAGCACGGATTTGATTGCCCCGGATGCGCTTGGCCCGATCCAGATAAACCTTCCAAACTGGGGGAATATTGTGAAAATGGGGTCAAGGCCATTGCCGAGGAAACCACATTTGAGCGCGTAAATCGTGATTTCTTTCAAAAATACTCGGTGGAAGAACTATCCACATGGACGGACTTCCAAATTGGCAAAAGTGGAAGGATTACCGAACCGTTTATACTTAGACCTGGTTCCATTTATTATGAGCCCATTTCATGGGACGATGCCTATATTGCCATTGCGGAACACTTGAAAACGCTGGACAATCCCGATGAAGCGGTGTTCTACACTTCAGGACGGTCCAGCAATGAGGCCGCTTTTCTTTATGGGCTTTTTGCGCGAGCCTTTGGAACCAACAATATGCCAGATTGCTCCAATATGTGCCATGAATCCAGTGGGGTGGCACTATCCGAAACATTGGGTATTGGGAAGGGGTCTGTGGTTTTAGAGGATTTTGATGAGGCTGAAGTGGTGATCGTCATAGGCCAAAACCCAGGAACCAACCACCCAAGAATGTTGTCCGCACTGCAAAAATGCAAACAAAATGGTGGAAAGATCATAACAGTGAATCCACTTTCCGAAAGTGGGCTGAATCGATTTAAAAATCCGCAAAAGGTCAGCGGCATTTTGGGAAAGGGTACCACCTTGACTGATATTTTTCTGCAGGTTAAAGTCAACCAAGATGTACCGCTGCTAAAACTGATCATGAAACGATTGGCGGAAAAGCAGAAATCTGACCAAAAGATTTTCGACTTGGATTTTATTTCAACCAAGACCCACGGGTACCAAGAACTTTTAGCAGATTTGGAACAGCAAGACGAGTTGGATTTACTCAATCGCTGTGGGGTGGATTCCGATAAAGTGGATCAGGCAGTTGAGGTTCTGGCCAAAAACTCAAAAATTATCATTTGTTGGGCCATGGGGCTAACCCAGCACAAAAATGGGGTGGACAACATCAAAGAATGTGTTAATCTATTGCTCCTCAAGGGCAGTATCGGCAAAAAAGGAGCGGGTACATGTCCCGTTAGAGGTCATAGTAACGTGCAGGGGGATCGCAGTGTGGGTATTATGCACCATGTTTCCGAATCTCTTAATAATGCACTAAAGGACGAATTTGACTTTGAACCACCATCAGAGGAAGGATTGGATACGGTCAATGCAATTCAAGCCATGTACGAAGGTAGGGCCAAAGTTTTTGTGGCCTTGGGAGGAAACTTTGTGTCCGCTGCTTCAGATACAGCCTATACCGCAGAAGCATTACAACGCTGCACACTAACGGTTTCGGTAAGTACCAAATTGAATAGAACACATCTTACGGCTGGGCAAACTTCATTGATACTGCCTACTTTGGGAAGAACGGAGCAAGATCAAGGTAGGTTTGTGACCGTGGAGAATAGCATGGGAAAAGTACATCAAAGCAAGGGGAGATTAAAACCGGCGAGTAAGCATCTAAGGAGCGAACCCGAAATCGTGGCCCGACTTGCGGATGCCTATTTTGGTGGAAAGTCAGGCATTGATTGGAACGAATTAGGGTCAAACTATGATTTGATCCGTGATAAAATTGAAAAAGTTTTGAGCGGTTATCACAACTATTCCAATAGATCATCAGGTTCTGGATTTTATTTGCCCAACAATGCCCGAGTGGCGGATTTTTCCAAATTACCTGGAGGGAAAGCGCAATTCTCCGTTTGCAGACTTCCGGATATTGAATTAAAAGCGGATGAATTTCTGTTAATGACTGTTCGCAGCCATGACCAGTTCAATACCACCATTTATGGCATGGATGATAGATATAGAGGAATCTACGGCGAGCGTAGGGTGGTTTTTATGAATCAAACGGATATGCTTCAAAAGGGGTTTCATTCGCAACAGGTAGTGGATTTGGTGAGCAATTACAATGGGGTAGAAAGAAGAGCCCAAAACTTTAAGGTCATACCCTATGACATTCCATCCCAAAACCTCTGTGCCTACTTTCCCGAGACCAATGTCCTGGTTCCCATTGATCTATATGCTGATAAAAGCCAGACGCCAGTAAGTAAATCTGTGGTGGTAAGGGTAGAAGCGGTATAGCTTATTTCTTTCTGGTTTTATATCTTTAGAGTTATGGAAACCTACGCTACAGCCTTATTATATGCCATTCCCTTTTTTGTAGGTTTGGTACTTTTTGAAGTCATTTATGGGTATTTTGTAAAGAATCAGAAACACAATGTCATGGACACGGTGAGCAGTCTGAGCTCTGGTCTAACCAATGTGGTGAAAGACTCTCTTGGGCTGGGTGTGGTCTTGGTCACTTATCCCTATTTGCTGGAACATTTGGCCCTGATGGAAATCCAGACCACCTGGGTAGTTTGGGTGCTTGGATTCTTGGCCCTGGACTTTGCTGGGTACTGGAACCACAGATTGAGTCATCGCATCAATTTCTTTTGGAACCAACATGTAATCCACCATAGCAGTGAAGAATTTAATCTGGCCTGTGCCTTGCGTCAGTCCATCTCCAATTTGCTGGTTTATTTTCCGCTATTAATGATTCCGGCTGCATTATTAGGGGTACCGCACAAAGTGGTGGCCATTTTGGGCCCGCTACATCTCTTTGCCCAATTCTGGTATCATACCCAACATATTGGCAAAATGGGCTGGTTGGAATACATTATAATTACTCCATCGCAACACAGGGTGCACCATGCCATTAATCCTGAATACATTGATAAGAATTTGGGACAGATTTTTAGCTTTTGGGATCGGATGTTCGGTACTTTTCAAGAAGAAATGGAAGAAGTGCCTCCCCAGTATGGCGTTTTAAAGCCTGCCAATACTTGGAACCCCATCTTGATCAATTTCCAACACCTTTGGAGACTGATTAAAGATGCATGGAGAACCCAAAGTTATTGGGACAAACTTCGAATATGGTTTATGCCAACAGGTTGGCGTCCCACAGATGTTGCAGAGAAATATCCCATCCAGATTATTGATGATGTATACAATTTTCAGAAGTACATGCCAGCAGCTTCTCCTGCATTAAAGGGATATTCCATTTATCAATTGCTCGCCAATACGGGCTTGATGCTCTTTATGTTTTACAACTATGCTGAAATTGGATTCGATGGGCTGTTGTTGTTCGGAGCCTTTGTGTTCATTGGAATTTATGGCTATACATCGCTGATGGACAAGGCATCTTTTGCCATTTGGATTGAATTTTTTAGAGCTTTGGCAGGACTACTCTTCATTTACTTTACAGGGGATTGGTTTGGACTAAATGCCTATTTGTTCTTTGGTAGTTATTTGGTAGGGATTTATTTTCTGAGCACGATAGCTGGTGCAGTCTATTTCGCCTATTTTGAAAACACATCTCTGGATAAAGAACAATTGGCAGTTTAGTTTTAAGGGTGTACAATGAAAAGGAACTTTCAAGCGTTTAAGCTTGATAACTCCAACCAACTATGACCCGACAACAACAGCTGGCTTTTTGCAAGATTTGCACACACAGAAAAAATGATTTTGAACGCGGTATCCTTTGTGGGATAACCAATGAACTTGCCGATTTCGAAAGCGAATGTCCCTCTTTTGAAAAAGACGAAAATCTTTCACCCAGAAGTTTTGGAAGCATGTATTCGGATGAGGTTCATTTGCCAACGGCCAGTGCTGGCAAGCGGTTCATCAATTATCTTATAGATTACCTTTTTATTGTTGGCCTCGGCGCACTTGTGGGTGGGTTAATTGGACTTGTACTGAATTATGTGGCTCCTGAGAAGCTATATCTCTTGGATCAGGACAACAAGTTGGTGGACTATGCCCTGGGCGCTGTCCTGCTTTTAGTGTACTACACCTTTTTTGAAGGATTTACGGGAAGATCCATAGGAAAGTTCTTTACCAAGACCAAGGTGGTTTTGGAAAATGGTGAAAAGCCTACTTTCAATGATATCTTGGTGCGTAGTTTCTGCCGCATTATTCCTTTTGAAGCATTTTCTTTTTTGGGAAAAGATGCCATAGGATGGCATGACACTCTTTCAAAAACCAGGGTAGTGGAGATACAGGACTAGTTTTCCCTTAACTCATTGTCCACGAGCTCGATGTAGTTGCGCATGGCTTCATCCGCACCAATATTTTGTGCTTGGATCAGGGCATTGGCCTTAAAGGCATTGATCAAAGGGGTTTTACTTCCAGGATTGCTGAAATTCTTATTGGCTATTTTGTAATAGGCGTACAGTTTGAGGAGCAAATCGGCAGGCATGGGTTCGGTATAGCTGTTTACAAAAGCTACAGCCTCTTCAAATTGCTTATGTAATTCCTCATCAGTCATCCTGCTTTCTTAGCGATGCAATACATGTTTTGGCGCCTACTACTTTTTGATTTAGTTTAACGGTGATATCACAATCCAGGGGCAGTAATAAATCCACCCTAGAGCCAAACTTGATAAATCCAGCATCTTGCCCCTGGGTCACTTGTTCTCCTTCTTCCGCATAATTCACAATACGACGTGCCAAGGCTCCAGCTATTTGGCGATACCCAATCTCACCAAATTTAGGGGTATGCAGAACCACGGTGGTACGTTCGTTCTCGGTGCTGGATTTTGGATGCCATGCCACCAAGTATTTTCCTGGGTGATATTGGGAATAGGTTACGGTGCCGCTGGCGGCATATCGAGTTACATGCACGTTCACCGGCGACATAAATATGGAGACTTGCTTGCGTTTTCCCTTAAAATATTCAGGCTCGTCCACTTCTTCAATAACAACCACCTTACCATCCACAGGGGCCAAAATCTCGTCAAAATTGGGGGTCACGGGTCGTTTTGGGTTTCTAAAGAATTGCAAGACCAAAATCAATAGCACAAGCCCACCTATCTGGATTCCTAATCGTAGCCATTCCAATGACACGTAAAACTGGGCGGCAAGAATTATGGCGACAACCAGAAAAAAGGTGATAGTAATTATTTTTTGGCCTTCTCTATGAAACATATGAAAATATATTAAGTGTCAAATACGCGAAGGGTGCTGCAAATACCAAGCTATCCAAACGATCCCAAATGCCACCATGACCGGGCAATATGGCCCCACTGTCCTTAACTTGGGCAATTCGTTTAAACTTGGATTCCAATAAATCCCCTAAACTTCCTGCTATTACAATCACAGTGGCTAAAACCATCCACTGCATGAGTGTCAAACTAGGCTCATACTTTGCCAGGAAGTATGCTGCTAACAATGCAAAAATAAAACCTCCTATGGAACCTTCCACAGTTTTTTTTGGAGAAACTGACGGATAAAGTTTGGTTCTGCCAATACTTCTACCCACCAAATAAGCAAAAGTGTCGTTTACCCATATCAAAATAAAAATGCCGACAATCAGAAATTGGGAGAAACTATTTTGTTTATAGGGAATCATGGTTAGAAAAATGCAACCACCCCCAAGATAGAGTACCGCAATGATAAATTTTTGGGCGGTGTTAAAGGTTTGGGACTTTTTGGAAAAGAGAAAGACCAGAAGGGCAAGGTTCACTGTAATGGTCAGTAGCATCAAGCCTGTGATGATCAATTTGTCCGTAACAAAATAAATAAAGGCCCACCAAAGCGCTAGATAGGCCACATATACGTAGTAGTTTTTTAGATGTACGATTCGTTTAAATTCGTACAAACAGGCCAATCCAAAAACCATAAAAAGGAAATCAAAGGCATCGGAGCTTAAAAAAACGGTTCCCATGAGGAGTACCACATAAATAACCCCTGTTATGCCACGCCTAAGAATTTCTTTCATGTAATCAGTAGTCTTCTAGCAGCAAAAGATATACATTTTTTGAGGCACTTCCGTAGGAAAGAAAATCATTTTTATTCTCTGGCGTGGGTTGGAAGTGTTTTAGGGTAGTGATATTGTTTGGAATGTTCTTTTTATATTTTTCCTTGATGACTTTCAAAGCTTCGCTTATGGAATCCACCAATTGACTGGTAGTTGCAAAGACAATGAGATTTGATGGGAGTTCATCCAACTTTTTTTCCCTGATTTGATTGGAGCATACCAAAATGGAACCATTGTGTGCCACTAAATGTTCGCAAGTGGTAAAGAAAATATCACTTTCCTTTCTGTTTTGGGTAAATCCGATTTTTTCCGAAGCAAACCTACTTTCCAGTCGAGGATCCAGGGTATAGAAAAAATGTTGCTGCCAGTTGTTTTCAGAGATGATATTTTGAAGAGCTTGGGAAATTTCGATATCATCCTCACAATAGATGAATTTTCCGCCGTTTTTCTTGAAGTAGATGGTGAACTTTTCGTCAACGGGAATTTTAAGGTCGGGCATGTGCTCCCCACGAGTTTCCAGGGTTTCCTTGGAAACCTTTTTTCCACCACCAAAAAGTTTATCAAAAACTCCCATTTACGGTTTCAAAAATACAAGTACTTGGGAAATAATTATCCCTGTGCCCTAAAATTTACTCAGCAGTTTCCAGCTCCTCTTCTTCCTTCTCAAAAGGTCTCTTTCCAAAAATCTTTTCCAAGTCGTCCTTAAAGATAACTTCTTTTTCCAAGAGCCTTTCTGCAAGTTCCGTTAATTTGTCCTTGTTTTCATTCAACAAATTAATGGCCCTGTTGTACTGCTCCTCTATGATTTTTGAAATCTCTTCGTCAATTTTTTGTGCGGTTTCCTCGCTATAGGGCTTGGTGAATCCGTATTCGTTCTGTCCTGAGGAATCGTAATAAGTGATATTGCCCAGTTGATCGTTAAGTCCATAAATAGTAACCATGGCCCTGGCTTGTTTGGTAACTTTTTCCAAATCACTGAGGGCTCCAGTGGAAATCTTGTTGAACACCACTTTTTCAGCAGCCCTACCACCCATGGTGGCGCACATTTCATCCAACATTTGCTCTGGACGAACAATCAGTCGCTCTTCTGGCAAGTACCAAGCTGCTCCCAAGGATTGACCTCTGGGTACAATGGTAACTTTCACTAGCGGAGCGGCATGTTCCAACATCCAGCTTACGGTAGCGTGTCCAGCTTCATGGAATGCGATGGTCTTTTTCTCTTCCGGGGTTATAATTTTGTTCTTCTTCTCCAGTCCACCCACAATACGATCAACCGCATCCAAGAAATCCTGTTTGTTCACCGCTTTTTTCTCTTTACGGGCAGCAATCAAGGCCGCTTCGTTACAGACATTGGCGATATCAGCTCCAGAAAAACCTGGGGTTTGCTTGGCCAAAAAGTCCAAATCCAGGGTTTCCGCTGTCTTAATGGGGCGCAAATGGACTTCAAAAATCTCCTTACGCTCCCTTAAATCGGGAAGGTCTACATAAATCTGACGGTCAAAACGTCCGGCACGCATCAAGGCCTTGTCCAAAACATCCGCCCTGTTGGTGGCCGCCAACACTATTACATTGGTATTGGTGCCAAAACCATCCATTTCGGTCAAAAGCTGGTTTAGGGTGTTTTCCCTTTCATCGTTGGAACCAGTGAAGTTGTTTTTACCCCTTGCACGTCCGATGGCATCAATTTCATCAATAAAAATGATGGCGGGGGATTTATCCTTGGCTTGCTTGAAGAGATCACGGACACGGGAAGCTCCCACACCAACAAACATCTCCACAAAATCAGAACCGGATAGGGAAAAGAACGGAACCTTGGCCTCCCCAGCTACGGCCTTGGCCAAAAGTGTCTTACCCGTTCCGGGAGGGCCTACCAAGAGCGCTCCTTTTGGAATCTTACCTCCCAAAGAGGTGTATTTATCCGGATTTTTAAGGAATTCCACAATTTCTTGTACTTCTTCCTTGGCTCCTTCAAGTCCAGCCACATCTTTAAAAGAAGTACGAGTATCTGTTTTTTCGTCAAATAGTTTTGCCTTGGATTTTCCAATGTTGAAAATCTGACCACCAGCGCCTCCACCGGCACCACCGGACATCCTTCGCATGAGGTAAATCCATATTCCTATAATAAGCGCAAACGGAAGCAAGGAAAGCAACAGTTCACCCAACACATTGGATTCGGTATCAAAATCGACAATGGTATCGAGGTTGTTTTCTTTTTTGATGCTCTTTATCTCGTCTTCAAAGTTTTGCAGGTCACCATAATCCAAGATATACTGTGGAATTTTCCCTGTGGAAAAATTAAAGGGACTATCAGCCACATTTCGGTGAACATCCTTTTGAAGGGCTTCTTCCGTAAGGAACACCTTGGCCTGCCTGGCATTGGTGATGATCAGAATTTCTGAAATATCCCCGTTTCTTAGGTATTCCTGAAGTTCGGAGGTTGTGGTTTTTTCAGTACTGGAGAAACTGTTTCCGCCAAAAAACTGAAATCCAATGATCAATGCAATGACCACACCATAGATCCACCAGGAACTAAAACGAGGTTTCTTAGGGGTATTCGAATTGTTTTCTTTTGCCATTTTTTTAAGAATTATAGCTGCTCTCCACCATGGTGACCTTGGCATCTCCCCAAAGTCCTTCTATGTCGTAGAATTCCCTAATATGTTTCTGAAATACATGCACAACAACGTTTACATAGTCCATTAGGACCCACTCTGCATTTTCCGAACCCTCAACATGCCAAGGTTTATCTTGGATGGCTTTGCTTACGGTTTTTTGGATAGAGGAAACAATTGCATTTACATGCGTGTTGGAAGTACCATTGCAGATTATAAAGTAGTCACAAACTGTATTTTCAATTTCCCTTAAATCGAGGAGATTTATATCTACTCCCTTCACTTCTTCAATTCCATGTAAAATTAAGGCAATCAGTTCATCTGCGCTAGCTTTCGTTTTCTGCATTCAAAAATTTTAGTTTCTACAAAGTTATATTTTTTTTGTTTTCTTAGCCCTAGATTTTAACATAACCTTGGACGCACCACATTGGGAGAACACTCACAAATAATCAAACTTGATGCCACGGACTCCACAAATTTGTATTTAAGGTCCATGGCCCGTGCCAAAAACTTGGAAGATTACACTTGTGTGGTTACCCGTGCCCAAGAGAAGGGAAGGGGTCAAATGGGAACCAGCTGGCAGTCCCAACCCGGTAAAAACCTTACGTTTAGTGTGTTGAAGAAGTTTGTGGCATTGCCGGCAGGGCAGCAGTTCAAGATCAATATTGGGGTTTCTCTTGCAATTTACGACACGTTGGACAAGCTGAACATTCCTAATTTAAAGGTAAAATGGCCCAACGACATTATGTCAGGTTCGGACAAAATTTGCGGGATTTTGATAGAAAATGTCCTGAAAGGACAGTCCATTCAAAACTCAATTATAGGAATTGGGTTAAACGTGAATCAAACCGAGTTTGACGACTTAGGAAAGGTAGCCTCCTTAAAATCTATTTTGGGTCATAGCCTGGAGTTGGAAGAATTGCTTCACAAACTGCTCGCCCGACTTAAGTTTCAATTACACGATATTGAAAACAAGACCGTCGCGGAATTGCTCCCGCAGTATACAAAAAAACTCTTTCGAAAAGACAAACCATCCACCTTTAAAGATGAACAAGGGGAGGTGTTTATGGGTTTTATCCGAGGTGTTTCCCATCAGGGGAAATTGGTACTGGAATTAGAAGACCAAATCTTTAGGGAATATGGACTAAAAGAGGTTGCCCTGCTCTCCTGACCTATATTCTATCCATATTGGCAGAAAGTGTTTCCATAAAATTGGTGATCGGGGCCTTGATCATCATGGCCATCATGGCATTGAATTCCCCTTCAAAACTTAGGCCCACTTCACTTTCCGAATCACCTAAGGATTCAATGTTTCCAGTGAGGGTAAAGGGCAATTTGTCACTTGCCGCACCTAAGACCACTTTGTCATGGGGTTGCTGCTCTTTTAGCCGCATCACAATTTCGGGCATTCCTTTCAAGGCAAATCGGAAGGTTTTTTCATCCAGTACCTCAAATTTGTCAATATTGTCAGGCATTAAGGTTTCAAAGTTTTTAACATCGGTCAAAAACTCAAAAACTTCCTGGGCGCTTTTGCCCACTTTCTTTTTAGCTACTTCAACGTGCATAATATGAGGTTATTTCCATTGCTGTGGATTGGACTTCCACTGCAACAAGGTTTGCATTTGTGATTCTTCAATATAACTGGTTTCGGAAGCTTGCTCAATTAAATGGGCATAATCCGACAAGGTGTGCAAGTTCAGCTTTTCTTCGGCAAAATTGGCCTCCGCCAAGGAAAACCCGTAAGTGAAAACAGCAATCATTCCTTTAACATCAACCTGTTGGGAACGCAATGCCCGTACGGCATTAAGGCTGCTTTTTCCGGTACTGATCAAATCTTCTATGACCACTACCGATTGACCTGCTTCCAGATGACCCTCTACCTGGTTTTGTCTGCCATGCGATTTGGGTTCTGGCCGTACATACACAAAAGGAAGTCCAAGGGCATCCGCAACCAAAATCCCAATCCCAATAGCTCCTGTGGCAACCCCGGCAATGACATCGGGTTTACCATACAATTCCTCGACCTGTTTGGCCATTTCCTTACGTACAAAATCCCTGATATCAGGATAGGATAGCATTACTCTGTTGTCACAGTAGATGGGGGATTTCCAACCAGAAGCCCATGTGAATGGATTTTCTGGTTCCAACTTAATTGCATTAATTTGCAGCAGAAGCTCGGCTGTTTTTTTAGCAGTATCCTTGTTTAAAACCATTGCGCAAATGTATAAAGTTTTTGTTAATGAGTCCCCACTGATTTTAACAAATGAGCGCCAGGACAACACCAATGGAAATCTCTTTTCGCTCGATGGCGATTCTATATTAATGGCCATAGATTCCTTGTCCAAAGGTAGACTCAAGGAAGCTTACATTTACCACCCAGACGAAGAAAAAATCCTGGATGTTTTTATGCATAAAATCCCTGTGGTGGTAGCAGGGGGCGGTTTTGTTACCAATGCAAAGGATAAAGTGCTTTTTATCTTTAGAAACGGCAAGTGGGATCTACCCAAAGGAAAGGTGGACAAAGGAGAGTCCATAGAAAAGGCCGCAATCCGGGAAGTGGAGGAGGAGACAGGAGTAAAGGATTTGGTCATCGAGAAGTTTTTGAGAACCACATATCATGTCTTCAAAAGAAATGGGGAATACCGTTTAAAGCAGGTGCACTGGTTTAGAATGAGCACCACCTATACGGGGAAGTTGGTGGGCCAAGAGGCTGAAGGTATTTTAAAGGTAAAATGGAAGGGAGCCAAAAAAACGAAGAAAGCACTGGAAAACTCCTATCACAATATCAAAATCCTATTCAAGGATTGGTTTATTCCTTCGGAATAAGCGTTGCCGCTTTACTGCCCTTGGCTATTCTAAAAATTGGATACCTTAAATAAGGTTTCTCACGATATTTGGAACGTTGATACACCCAATCCAACTGGGCGTACCAATTCTGGGCGAATTCTTCATCCAATTCCTTTTTGGTCAAGAAGTTCTTGCGAAGCACAGAATCTTTCTTTAGCATATCCAAAGCCACATCCTCAAAAACGTAAGGGGAAAACCCTTCTTTTTGTTGAAGCACCGTATCAAAGAAATTCCAGTTGAAAAAGGAATCGGCTGCCTGTGGCTCCAGCGTTTCCAATACATACCTAGCTCCTATTTGATTGGTTGGAACAATAAGATCCCCTTCCCTAAGCGCTACATTGTCCAAACGTTTTTCAACTTGGGTATTATAATGCAGATAATGCCCCTCGTAAGGATTGTCCCTAGTGTCATAGCTGGAGATGGTATAGGTTTCCAAGAGCAATTCCATGTCTTCCGTTACTTCCGTGTATTGTATCTGATTCGCATCCAATCGCTCCACGATGTTCTTCCAACTCTGGGGTACTACGTAAGCTACTGGAACTGTTATGGTATCGCTTGGACTAAAATAGTTATGGTATACTGTTTCCCTGGTGAAAGGTTGGTCACGGTTATATTTTAGCCTTGGGAAACCGGTTATTTCACTTTCCAACTGTGCTGCTTCAAAACCTTTAAACTCAAGGGTGGTTGTTTGCGAGGTATCCACTTGCCAATTGAAATAGTACTTCTGCAGATCAACAATTTCTTCCTGGGTCTTATTTCGGATTTTTTTTATGGTCTTATGATCTTTTTCTACAATGCCTACCATACTTTCCATTAATGCATAAGTACCTTCCACCCGTTGCTTGTAGGGTTTAAGCATGTGGGTTTCCACCATCATTCCCAAGGTGTTCCACAAGGTGGTATAACCCGTGGAATATCGAGGGTGATCCATAAATTGGGTAAAGCCCAGCTCAGGAGGACGATTGAACACATTTACATAAGGCGTTATATCCCATTCCTTGTCAGCTAGGGATTTTTCCAGTTTTGGGTGCAGTTCCTGATGGAGATATTCACCCAGTTTCCCCCCCAATTTGTTGTGTTGGGTAAACAAATGTGTCAATACGTACTGATAGTCCGCTCCATTGCTCACATGGTTGTCTATGAACACATCAGGTTTTACCAAATGGAAAATTTGGGTAAAGGTTTTGGCGTTTTTGGTATCCATTTTAACAAAATCCCTATTGAGGTCGTAGTTCTTGGCATTTCCCCTAAAACCATAAGCTTCTGGACCATTTTGGTTGGCCCGGGTATTGGAGTTTCTATAGAGTGCCCCGCCAATATTATAGATGGGGATGGTGGCCAAAATGACATTTTTTGGGTGTTTCAGTTGGTTGGTGGCCAAATCCCTAAAGAGCATCATAGTGGCATCAATTCCATCACTTTCGCCTGGGTGAATGCCGTTGTTGATCAAGATTATGGCCTTATCTGCCCTAATATGTTCAAAATTGAAGTCGCCATCAGGATTGAAAGTAACCAAGTGAAGCGGATAACCGCTATCGGTTTCGCCAATGGTCTGTATATTGATTTCTGGAAAGTCCTTGGCCAATCTGATGTAAAAATCGATGGTTTGCTGGTAGGTGGCCGTTTCCGTACCGTCAGACACCTCATAATGAGTTTCATATGAGGTAGTTGTATCCTGCGTAACTGTCTCGCAAGAAATAAAAAGCGTCAAAGCTGA
The DNA here is from genome assembly GCF_050617915.1 of Flagellimonas flava. GTDB lineage: Bacteria > Bacteroidota > Bacteroidia > Flavobacteriales > Flavobacteriaceae > Flagellimonas > Flagellimonas flava_A. The sequence continues at coordinate 67,863 of NZ_JBODQE010000007.1, read as the reverse complement.
TATGAAAGCAAAGAGCTTATAGTTGGATTTGGTTTTGTATAAAGCTTGCATGGAATTCCCCATTACAGAACCTTAAAAATAAGGAATATTATGGTCATGAGGCCAAATGCACCCTACTCAAGTCTGTGGCTTCCAATTTGTAAAGCGGTTTATTCTTGAAATTGAGATAATGCCAGCAGTTCAATCTAAAATCGTTCCACCGTTTATAATCAATGGGGTCTATGGATGAGGTAATTACATTGATGATTATTTTCTCTGGAATGTTCAAGGATACCAGTTCTTCCAAAAATTCCCACCCATCCATAATGGGCATGTTTATGTCCAAAAAGATAACCTCTGGGCAGGGTATTTTGAGCTCAATTCTTTTTTTTAAGGCTTCCAAGGCCAATCTTCCATTTTCAAAATCCGTGATGTCCTTGCATATAGTTATGGTCTTCAACATTTTTCTTAAACCAAAAACAGTGATGGGGTCATCATCAATGATATAGATGCTATTCAGTTTCTTCATTGAAATACACGTTGAATGTAGAACCCGTATCCACTTCACTAGTAACGGAAATGCTACCGTCCATAGCCTCAATTTGATTTTTTATGATGTACAGTCCCAATCCCCGGGCATCCTTGTTGTTGTGGAAGGTCTTGTACATCCCAAAAATCTTGTCCCCATATCGGTTTAGGTCTATACCCAGTCCATTGTCGGTGACACTGAACATCACATTTTTATCTTGTTTTATGGCTCTTAATTCAACCACCGGGCGCCTCTCAGGATGGCGATATTTAACGGCATTGGTCACGAGGTTAAGCAGAATACTTTCCAAATAGGCCGGTACGCTGGACACCATTAGGTCGTCAGGAACATGGTTTTCAAATTCTACCTGGTTTTCTTCCAAAAAGGCCGAAAGATTTTGCTGCATTTTGGTAATGTGCTCACTAAGGTTCAAGGATTTTTTGTCCAAATTGACATTGGTGCTGATATCCACAACCTCATTCAGGTTTTCCAAGGTATCCAGGAGATTGTCAGAGGCGTGGAACAACATTTTCATGATCCGTTGTTTTTCCTTTTCATCCGACTCCCGGATAAGGAAATCCAGCAGCATGGAGAAGTTGGCCGTATGGGACCTTAGATTATGTGAGACGATGTGCGCAAAGTTGATGAGCTTTTTATTTTGAATGGCCGTAACATTGATCAAGTTATGGAGTTGGTCCTCCTTTTGTTTGATATGTGTAATATCCATGCTCATACCTATAAGACCATAGGCTTTCCCTTTCAAATCCAGCAAGGGGATTTTGGAGGTCAAGAAATTGGTGGCGGTACCATCTTTTCTTACGTTAATGGTCTCCCTGCCTATCATAGGTTCTTGGGTCCGCATAACTTCCAGGTCCTCATCCCTTGAAATTTGGGCCACGGCCTCATCATAAAGATCAAAATCAGTTTTACCCAAAAGGGTATCGGGAGTGGTACCCAAATAGTCACATTCCGCTTTGTTGACCAGTATTTTTCTGGAATCCTTGTCCTTTACAAACACATTAATGGGCAAGTTATCTATCAAGGTGGTGAGTAATTGTTCACTTTCCCTGATTTTTTTGTCTGCCATCATCTGTTCGTCAATGTCCTGAAAGGTTCCAAATATCTTGTGGATTTCCCCATTTTTCCGGATGGCTTTACCGGCAGCGGCTACCCAGCGTTCTTTGCCATTTTTTGTAATGATGGTCAATTTCTCATGGAATGGGGTGCCATTTTCCAGCGCTTTGTGAAAAAGCATGGAAATCCGATTTCTGCTGTATCCTTGTTTGTAGAATGCTATGGCTTCCGTAACCGTGGGTTGATAATCAGCCTGAACCTCGTGTATTTTTTGGGTTTCCTCGCACCAATGGAGTTCCTCGGTTTCCAGATTATATTCCCAACTCCCTACTTTGGCCACTTCAGATTTGGTCTTCAATAGGGTAGTGATTCGTTCCAGTTCCTGCTCTTTTTCTACCAGCTGTGAAATATCATCGGTCTGGATAATGGTGCCCAGATGGTTTTCATCTTCGTCAAACCACGGGGTGCAGATGCTTTCATACCATTGTTCTAGACCGTTAACTAGTTTTTTATGTCGAAATGACCCTCCAGAAGGGGTGGCTATACACTTCTTAAAAGTTACCGTATCAATTTCCAGATGATTTTGGTACCAGAGCTGGATATCTTTGTCAGAGCCTTGGAAGTCATCAAAAATGGCATACCAAGCATCCGAGGCATCGACTAAAAAAGAGTTTTTGTTGACCAAAGCTGTAGGCTTCGGTAGCTGTTTCAAAACATACTGATGGTGTAGGGTTTCGGTGGTTTTCAAATTTTGGGGGAAGGTTTGGGTTAGCGATATTATACGAATTTTCCTACTAAAATATAGGTATTGGAGCTGCTCCCGTAGTATTTGTTGTGAATCAACAAAAAAATGTGGTTTCTTCGACGAATGGAATTAAGCGCTAGCCAAGAAGAAAGTTGGAATCGGTAAGAAGTCCAACATGTTGGAGGAATGTTACTATTTCAGTCCAACCCGCACCGTGTCCGGCACCAATCCAGTATAATCCCCGCCATTTCTGATTACATCCCGTACAATGGAAGAACTGATATACGATTTACCGGAAGAGGTCAATAAAAAAACAGTTTCAATCTCCGAAAGCTGACGGTTGGTATGGGCAATAGCTTTCTCAAACTCAAAATCGGCCGGATTACGGAGTCCCCGTAAAATAAAGTCTGCATCTACCTGTTTGCAAAAATCCACTGTGAGACCTTCATAGGTAACCACCTTTATTTTGGGCTCGTGCTTAAAAGCTTCGGAAATAAATCGGGTCCTTTCCTCAAGGGAGAACATGTACTTTTTGTCCGCATTGATACCTATGGCGATCAACAACTCATCAAACAGCGTAATCCCTCTTTGGATAATGTCATAATGACCTAGGGTTAGCGGGTCAAATGAACCTGGGAAAATAGCGCGTCTCATGATTTTTGGTTTGGTTAAAAATACTGAATTTCTATTGTAAAGCTTCTTCTATGGCACTGCTAAATAGTTGCTCCAAACTTATCCCTGCGGTATTGGCCTGTTGGGGAAGTATGCTTTCTTCCGTTAATCCAGGAGTGGTATTCACTTCCAACAAATAAGGTTCGTCACCAATAAATATAAACTCACTTCGGGTATAGCCTTTTAACCCTAAAGTTTTATATATGAATTCAGCCAGATAGGTCACCTTCTTTTGCTGGATTTCGGAGATTCGGGCTGGGGTTATTTCTTGGGATTTCCCCAAATATTTGGCCTCGTAATCAAAAAAATCATTTTCAGAAACGATTTCCGTAATTGGAAGTACAGAGACTTTTCCTTTATAGGTGATGACACCTACCGAAACCTCTGTCCCTTCCAAAAAGGACTCGATGATAATCTCACTGTCCTCCTTAAACGCCTTGTCAATGGCTGATTTTATTTCCTCCTGTTTGTACACCTTGCTAATGCCGTAACTACTCCCGGCCCTATTGGCCTTTACAAAACAGGGCAATCCTACTTTTTTAACAATTTGGGCCGTATCAACGGTATCTCCTTCATTCAAAAAATAGGAGGTGGCACAGGGAACACCATAAGGTTTTAATGCGCTCAACAGATCCCTTTTATTAAAGGTAAGTGCAGCTTGATAGTGATTGCACGAAGTGTGCGGTATGTTCAACAATTCAAAATAAGCCTGGAGCAAACCATCTTCTCCCGGAGTTCCATGTATAGCATTGAACACACAGTCAAAATGAATTTTATCCCCATGGGGTGAAATGGTAAAATCCGATTTATCCACAGGAAACTCGGTGTTGTTACCGTCCACATAAACCCAGCTTTCTTGGGTAATTTTGATGGGAAATGCATTGTACTTGGAGCTGTCCAAAAACTTTTGGACCACCTTGCCGCTTTTAATGGAGATTTCGTACTCGCTGGAGTAACCACCCATAATGATGGCAATGTTTTTTTTCATCGGCTTATCGAATATGGCAAGGCCAAAGTAAAGAAAAATGACTGGCTTTCCTATATTTGTCCAGTTAAGGAAAAGTAGATGAAACATTTTTTGAGCTTTTTAAAAAGTAAAACATTTTTTATCCAATTGGGCCTTGCTGTAGTGGTGGCCGTACTATTGGTGTTTATCACCTTGAAGTGGCTCAAAAGTTCCACGAATCACGGTGAGTTTGTGGAAGTGCCGGATTTCTCAAGAATGTCGGTAATGGAGATGCGTGATGCCGTTGAAGACGCAGGCTTGCGTTATCAGGTATTGGATTCTTCCAACTACAACCCCGATTTCCCTAGATTTTCCATTTTGGAACAGGATCCCCCTGCAGGAAACAAGGTGAAAGCCAATCGTAAAATATACTTTACCGTTAATCCTTCAGGGTATAAAAAAGTGTCGGTTCCTGATATTATCCAGGTTACCCAACGCAATGCAAGAACCATGCTGCAGGCCGTGGGCTTAGAGGTGCAACGGGTTACCTATATAGATGAGCTTGGAAGGGACATGGTGTATCGAATGAAGCATAAAGGGAAACACGTTAAACCTGGGGATAAATTGCCCAAAACTTCCAAGATAGAACTGATTTGTGGCAATGGTACCATTCCAGGTAGTGCCAGGGTGCAGGCAGAATCGCAATAAGCATGGACACTCCCGAAAATCCTGAATTATCACAGGAAGAACTCTTTGAACACCATAAGTTTGTTGCTTCCAAGGGTCAAGAACCTTTGCGTGTGGACAAGTTCTTGATGAACTTCATTGAAAATGCCACCCGAAACAAGATCCAACAAGCTGCCAAGCAAGGACATATTTGGGTCAACGATGCCATCGTAAAACAGAACTACAAGGTTAAGGCAGGAGATGAAGTGAAGGTATTGTTTGAACATCCACCGTATGAATTTCTGTTGACTCCTGAAGACATTCCACTCGATATTGTTTATGAGGATGATTCCCTACTGGTGGTGAACAAGCCAGCTGGCATGGTAGTTCATCCCGGACATGGAAATTATTCGGGCACCCTGATCAATGCCCTGGTACATCATTTTGACCATCTTCCAAAGAACAGTTCGGAACGCCCCGGGCTTGTGCATCGGATAGATAAAGACACTTCGGGCCTTTTGGTGATTGCCAAAACGGAGCAAGCCATGACCCATTTGGCCAAACAATTCTTTGACAAGAGCAGCGAGCGGGAGTATTTGGCATTGGTATGGGGAAATGTTACCGATGATGAGGGTATTGTGGAAGGTCATATCGCCAGAAATCCGAAAAACCGCTTGCAGATGATGGTCTTTCCGGAAGGTGATCAAGGGAAGGATGCGGTGACCCGTTATAAGGTAATAGAGCGATTGGGCTATGTGACCTTGATTTCATGCAAACTGGAAACAGGAAGGACCCATCAGATTCGGGTGCATATGAAATATATTGGCCATACCCTGTTCAATGATGAGCGATATGGCGGAGATAAAATTTTGAAGGGAACCACCTTTACCAAGTACAAACAATTTGTGGAAAATGCCTTTAAGATTCTTCCAAGACAGGCCCTACACGCCAAAACCTTGGGTTTTGAACACCCGGTAAACGGAGAGTTCATGCGATTTGATTCTGAATTGCCCGACGATATGACCCTCTGCATTGAAAAGTGGAGGAACTATGCCAAACATAGTGAATCATAAGCTTATTCAATCCAATGATTGATAAGACCTTTGGAAGGCTGTTTCCAGAATCCGATTTCCTCATTATTTTTACAAAAATCAAAAGTTATGAAAATCGTCATCTCGCCTGCTAAATCACTTGACTTTGAAACAGCCTTACCGACCTCAAAATATAGTCAACCACAGTTTTTGGAGCAATCCCAAAAATTGAATGCCGTCTTGGTAAAGAAAAAACCAAGGGCACTCTCCAAACTGATGTCCATTTCGGACAAGTTGGCCGAATTGAATTGGCAGCGAAACCAAGAATTTTCAACACCATTTACATCTGAAAATGCCAGACCAGCGGTATATTCTTTCAATGGGGATGTATACCAAGGCTTGGATGCCTATACCATTCCAGAATCCAAATTGGAGCAACTTCAAGGTACCCTACGGATTCTTTCAGGGCTTTATGGCATCTTAAAGCCGTTGGACCTAATTCAACCGTATCGGTTGGAAATGGGCACCCAGCTAAAAGTGGCTCGTAAAAAGAACTTGTACGAATTCTGGCAAAAACAGCTTACATCCCACCTTAATGAGGAAATGGAAGAAGGGGAACTCTTTATTAATCTAGCCAGCAATGAATACTTTGGTGCCATTGACCCCAAAACGCTCAAAGTTCCCGTGATTACCCCAATTTTTAAGGATTGGAAAAATGACAAGCTGAAAGTCATAAGCTTTTTTGCCAAAAAAGCCAGAGGTTCCATGGTGAGGTACATTTTGGACAAGGATGCCAAAACTTTGGACGACATTAAAGGATTTAACTACGATGGCTACATTTTTAGTGCTGAGCATACGCTAAAGGAAAACGAACCCGTCTTCATCCGATAAATTATTGGCTGGATAACCTAGGTGCAACTTTGGCTTTGCACAAATGCAATTTAGAGATGTTAAGTTTGTGGGGTGCCTGTCTTAAATTGTGATGTGCATAAATTTGGGGTGCTCATTCAGCATTTATCACGATCTTAGCCCTTCGGCAAAACATTAACCATACCATTTGATCCATGCAGCATTCAAGACGTCTGGAAGAATTTAGAAAATCGGTGACCAACAAGTTCAACGTGTACAATAGTTTGTTCTTGAGCTTACCGTATAGGGATATAGAAAATGTTGGAATGTTGATTCCCTTGTTATTGGATCAGTGCGAACTGGGTCTCAGGGCTGGGAAAAAACCCCAAGAGATATTGGAGACTTTTTTCACCAATTTCATGGATATAAAAGATGAGCGGGAGCGGCTGGATTTTATGTTCAAGATCATTCAGTACGTGGAACGCCAAGTGGTACTTTACGATAGTGTGGAGGATTCGGCATTTCCAAAGCTTCAGGAATATACCAATTCCCTTTCGGTGAAGGATTATTTTGAGTTGGTGAACCAGACCAAAAACTGGGACAAAATAGCCAAAAACCTTTCCAGCTTTAGCGCTCGGTTTGTGCTTACAGCGCATCCTACGCAATTTTATACCCCGGCAGTATTGGACATTATAGCCGAGCTCAGAAAGTTGATTGATAAGGATAAAATTGACGATATTGACCTTACCCTACAACAATTGGGCTTGACCTCTTTGGTGAATTCGAAGAAACCTACCCCTTTGGATGAAGCCAAGAACATCATCTATATTTTAAGAAATACCTATTACGACGCCATTGGGGAGCTTTTCGAATACATCAAAAGCAATATTAGGGACGAGGATTTTGCCAACTATAATATCATAAAGCTTGGATTTTGGCCAGGAGGTGACCGTGATGGCAACCCATTTGTTACCGCGGATATTACCAGAAAGGTGGCGGACGAGCTGAGGCTCACCTTGATGAAGTGCTACTACAACGAATTGAAGGCGCTTCGGAAGAAATTGACCTTTAAAAGTATCCAAGAGGATTTACTCACCTTGAGTGGTAGACTCTACAAGGCCATGTTTGATGTCAAATCCATTATCAGCTATCCTGAGATCATGGAACGATTGGACGCCATCCGCGAAAAATTGGAGGCCAATCACCATGGGCTGTATTTGAAAGAATTGGACAGGTTTATCAACAAGGCGCATATTTTCAAAACCCATTTTGCCACCTTGGACATCCGCCAAGATCACAGCAAGCATTATTTAACGGTGGAGACCATTCTTAAGCAACAAGGGGCAATCAAAGAATCATTGGATGAATTGAGCCAGGAAGAATTGGTGCACTGGCTGTTGGAAAAGGATTTAAAACTGGATCCTTCGGATTACGAAGAAGATATTGTTAGAGATACTTTGACCAATATTGGGCAGTTGAAAGAAATTCAGCAAAGCAATGGGGAAGAAGGCTGCAATAGATATATCATCAGTAATTCCGAAGATATTTATTCGGTTTTCTTTGTATTTGGACTTTTCAGATGGTGTGGTTGGAAAGCTGAGGAAATAACATTTGATATTATTCCCCTCTTTGAAACCATGAAGGGTATGGAAGCCTCCGAAGAGGTTATGCAAACCTTCTTTGACACCCCAATTTACAGAGCCCATTTGGAACGCAGGAATAACAAGCATACTATTATGCTAGGCTTCTCGGACGGAACCAAGGATGGCGGTTATCTTAAAGCTAATTGGTCCATTCTCAGAACCAAGGAAACCCTGAGCAAGGTCTGCAAAAGAAATGGGATAAAAGCTATCTTTTTTGACGGTAGGGGAGGACCACCAGCAAGGGGAGGTGGTAAGACACATCGATTTTATGCTGCCCAGACCAACGATGTGGCCAACCATGAAATCCAGATGACCATCCAAGGGCAGACCATTACCAGTACCTATGGTACCAAGGAACAGTTTATGCACAATTCCGAGCAGTTGCTTACTGCGGGATTGAGCAATGATCTCTATGGAAAGGAACATGTAATTTCTTCGGAGCAGCGGAAACTAATTGAAACGCTTTCGGAAATGAGCTTCGATAAATACAATGCCCTTAAGCAACATGAAAAGTTCATCCCGTATTTGGAGCATAGGAGTACCCTAAAATTTTATACCAAGGCCAATATTGGAAGCCGTCCCGGAAAGCGGGGCAGTAAAAAACAATTGACCCTGTCCGATTTGAGGGCGATTTCCTTTGTAGGTTCCTGGAGCCAGTTGAAGCAAAATGTCCCTGGCTATTTTGGGATAGGAACGGCCATTCAAAATTTGAAGGATCAAGGAAAATTGAATGAGGTCAAAAAATTGTATAAAGAGGTGCCATTCTTTAGGGCTTTGATGCACAACAGTATGATGTCCCTAGCAAAGACCAATTTTGATTTGACCAGCTATATGGCAGAAGATGCAGAGTTCGGCGAATTTTGGAACATTCTACATGACGAATTTTTATTGTCCAAGAAGATGTTGTTACAGATTTCCGGTCAAAAGATTCTGATGGAGAATGAGGCGGTATCCCGTGAATCGGTAAAGATCAGGGAACAAATTGTGCTGCCGTTACTGGTAATACAACAAAACGCCCTGTACCACATCACCAAAAAATCCAAATACCAAGAGCTGTACGAGAAAATCGTTACGCGTTCCCTTTACGGAAACATTAATGCGAGTAGAAACTCGGCTTAAAATGCCAACTTTCTGATTTTTAAAGAGGTACTTTTGAGCGGATGAAAATGCCTTGAACAAGCTTGGTATTTGCCTATTACTTTTTATTTTTAGGCAATGTACTACTACGCCATAATTGCTCTCCAGGGATTTTGTGTTTACCATTGTTATACCAATAGAAATAATTACTATTGGATTTTTGCCATCATTTTTCTTCCTGTGATAGGATGTATTCTGTATCTCTTCACGAATGTGTTTCAAAAGAGGGATATTGAAAAGGTCCAGGAAAGTTTGGTAACCGCAATTAATCCTTCAAAAAAAATCACGGATTTGGAAAAGAAACTGAAATTTTCCGAAACCTTTGAGAATAGAGTTGCCTTGGCAGATGCCTATTTGGAGGAAGGACTGTACCCTGAAGCAATTTCTTATTACGAATCTTCCTTGAAAGATGTTTTTTCCAAAGATTTTTACGTGATTTCAAAACTGTTGGAAGCACAGTATCATAACTCCAATCCGGAAGAGGTTGTAGTTTGCGCCGAAAAGATTTTGGACAATCCCAAGTTTCGGAAATCCAAAGCATCATTCCTTTATGCCTTAACACTGGAGAAAATGGGAAAAATACAAGCGGCAGAGGAAGTGCTGCGGACATTTGATGCACCCTATTCCAATTTTTCGGAACGACTGGAGCTTGCCCGTTTCTTGCAGCGACAGGGAAAACTGGAAGATGCAAAGGAGCTGTATCAAGAAATGGTCTCGGAATTCGAAAATATGTCCAAACCCAACTTTAGACAAAACCGACATCTAATTAAAATAATAAGAGAGGAACTACAGGCACTTCTATAATGTTTTTGCACACCCATCCCTACGAACCCTTTTTGTTTCAAGAAGCCACCAAGGTTATTGTGGGAACGCTTCCGCCACCTCGTTTTACCACAGGAGAACTGAAACCGGATGATGTTGATTTCTGTTATGGGAGTCGTAATGGGATGCTTTGGCCTATACTAGATCGTATTTTTGGTTTAAACCTCAAATTCGAAACTACTCCTGAAGCTATGGAGCAGCGCAAAAAGTTCCTTTTGGAACAGCAAATAGGGGTATGTGATATAGTGGCAAGTGCAGAGCGACAAAAAGTGGATGCTTCGGATTTAGGGATGCAGAATGTACAACTTCGGGATTTGGTAGGCTATCTAAGGAATTATCCAAATCTTAAAACCGTACTTTTTATGGGCGGAAACAGTAAAAACGGGCCTGAGTATTTTTTCCGAAAGCAACTCAAGGAACAGGGGTTGTCACTGCAAGTAGTTTCCAATGAAGTTCCGAGAATACATGAATTGATGCTGTCTATCCCATCGGAATCAAAGAAGAATACAAAATTGGTAAGAACCGTTTCCCTAACCGCACCCTCTGGGGCTGCCAATAGGGCAGTGGGGAGCTTGCAAACGTATAAGGACATGAAGTCGCAAAACCCAGACTTCAATACCATGGACTTTAGGGTCATGCAATACCGACCTTTTTTTGAATCTTAATAAGTATTCGAGGATTCTTTATTTGAACGTGGACATTACCTCCGAGAGCTTGTAAGTGGGCGGTAATGTTTTTTTACCTAGTTCAATTTGGGCAATTGCTTTTTGAACGGCTCTTTCAAACCGCTTTTTAGGCATAGGTTTCATTAAAAAATCATCTACGCCGTATTCAAATGCCTTGACCGCAAAATTGGACCAGGTGGAATTTAGGATAATGGAAGCGTTGATTTCAATGTTGTCCAGGAGTTCAAAGGCATCCACGTGATCCATTAGGATGTCCAGAAAAACAATATCAACCTTCTTTTCATATACTGCCCTAATTCCGCAAAAAGGATTTTGGAATGAACCCACCAATTTCAGTTGCGGATGGTTTTTGACCAAAATGGTCGTAGCCAAACGCTGAATGGAAGAATCATCTATGACAAGGGTAGTATATTGCATAAGTAGGCCTTTAATAATTCTAAATTAAGGCCCTTATAACTGTTGTAGAAATATAGGGGTTATACTACAGTTTTAGTGGGATAAAATCATGATTTTCTGAGTTTTAGCCCATTCTTGGATTTTTTTATCGAATAAAACGAACGTTTTACAGATGCCAGTAACCTGCTAAGGCGTTGGTGTTGAAAGAATGCTATACAGACTTTGAATACCATACGCCAATTGCCCAATTTTCAGATTTTCGTTAGGACTGTGCTGATTATTATCTGGATTAACCAAAGGAACAATAAAGGCGGGAATTTTTAGCTCATTGACAAAAGGTGAAATGGGAACTGTACCTCCCATAATTCGGAACCGAACCACCTCTTGGTTAAACGTATTTTTTAAGGTCTCTACCAAAAAAGAACCGTATTTATTGTCCAAATCCGTGCGGAAGGCTGCCGTTACATTACCTTCCTCCACTGTAACGATTTTATCATAACGCATGCGCTCCAATTTTGAGGGAACATGGTCCAAAACATGGTACCCCTGATTGGTGATATAATCCCTGACCAGTTTTTTAAGACGATTACCATCACTTTCGGGAACCAAACGCAAATCCAGTTCGGCTGTGGCACTTTCCGGTACTATGGTCCTTTTTTTGGGACCTATCCATCCGGAGCCAAGACCCCTGATGTTCAACGAAGGATATTGCAAAGCTTCCTGATAATATCCACCCACTTTTTCGGAGGTTTTAAACTGTAATTTTTCGGCTATTTCCTCATCACTATCCGGAACACTTTTGAGAACTTCCGCTATGCCATCATCCAAAACAATTCCATCATAGTATCCAGGAATGGTTACCCTTCCATCGGTATCTTTCATTCCCGCCAGTAATTGTGCCAGTTGAAATCCTGGATTTGGGGCATAATTACCATAATGTCCACTATGTTGGGGTTTAATGGGACCATAGGTCGTCAGGGTCATTGTGGTTATCCCTCTGCAACCATAAACCACCGTTGGATTCCCTGAAGCATGGACAGGGCCATCGGCAATTATAAGAAAATCGGCCTCCAATAACTCGCGGTATTGCTTGACTGCCTGAGGTAGAGGTTTGCTGCTTTTTTCTTCTTCCCCGTCCAAAATAACCTTTAGGTTAAAAGGAATTTCCTTTCCATCCTTTTTCAAAAGGTCAATGGCGTTCAGGAACATTACTATAGGTCCTTTGTCATCTGAAGTGGAACGCCCAAACAGGCGCCAATCGTAATCAATATCATCATTCAAAGCATCAAAGGAAACTGTTTCAAAGCCATCAGCTACCGGTTTTTTCAGCACCGTTTGATACGGATTGGGTTGGTTCCATTTGCTAGGTTCAACGTACTGACCATCAAAATGCATATAGATCAGTAAGGTTGGCTTGTTATCTTCCATGGGCATCGCAGCAAAGAAGAGGGGTAAGTTCTCCGTGTCCAGGACCGCAGTATTGAAACCACGCTCACCAAATTTTCTTTTGAGCCAAAGAATGTTGTCGTCAATATCATCAGCGTTCAAGGCATCATTGGGAATTGCAATAAAATCCCGTAACTCCTGAATGGCATGTGCCACTTGCGACTTTACCGCAGCTGCGTCTTGTGAATAGGATGAAATGGACAGCAAAAGGGCAAAAAAACAAGCCAGTTTTCTCATATTTCAGATAAGTTAAATGAACATCGAAGTTAGCGAATTCCACTTACAAACCCATCTATTTTTTGAGGCCCATTTTTGGCCAAGTGCTTTATAAAAGCAGAACCTATAATGGCTCCTTTGGCATTTTGGGTGGCCTGTTTAAATGTTTCTTGGTTGCTTATCCCAAAGCCTACAATTTGGGGATTTTGTAGTTCCATGGATGCAATTCGGTCAAAGTAAGCTTGTTGTTCATTGCCAAAGCCATCTTTGGTTCCCGTGGTACTCGCGGAACTTACCATGTAGATAAACCCATCCGAGGCATCGTCTATTTGGCGGATACGTTCTTCACTGGTCTGGGGAGTGATCAAATAAACATTGATCAATCCATATTTTTTAAAAATGGCCTCGTACTCTTCTTGATAGACATCCAAGGGCAAATCGGGTAAAATAAGCCCATCTATCCCTATTTCCTGACACCTTTTACAGAATGCCTCCACCCCGTATTGAAAAACCGGATTAAAATACCCCATAATGATCAATGGAATGGAAACGGTTTTTCGAATATCTTGGAGCTGCTCAAAAAGTAAGTCTGTTGTCATTCCATTATTCAGTGCTTGGGTTGAGCTAGCTTGAATTGTAGGGCCGTCTGCCAAAGGATCGCTAAAGGGAAGTCCTATTTCAATCATATCCACCCCATTTTCTTCCAAATCCTGTATAATCTGCACCGTATCATTGATATTGGGATAACCAGCTGTAAAATAAATGGAGAGCAGTTTTTTATCTTCCTGAAGTTTGTTTTTGATTCTGTTCATTCAATGTAGTATTGAGTTATAAGTCTTGGGTATTGAGTAAATTGTTAAATTCTCATTACTCAGGACGCATTACTATAATTTGAAATAATCGATGTAATTCTGAAGGTCTTTGTCTCCACGCCCAGAAAGATTCATGACCACAATATCATCAGGTTTAAATTTTCGTTGCTCCAAAATGGCCAAACCATGTGATGATTCAATAGCTGGGATTATGCCTTCCAATTGGCAAAGTGTCAATCCTGCTGTCATGGCCTCATCATCGGTAATGGAAATAAATTCCCCACGTCCCGATTTGAAAAGATGAGCATGCAGGGGGCCGACACCTGGATAATCCAATCCAGCAGAAATAGAATAGGGCTCGGTAATCTGTCCATCTGGAGTTTGCATCAACAGGGTTTTACTTCCATGTATAATTCCAACCTTTCCCAAAGCGGAAGTTGCAGCACTTTCTCCGGAATGGATTCCCTTTCCAGCGGCCTCCACGGCAATGATGCCCACCTCGGGTGTGTCCAAAAAGTGATAATAAGCGCCAGCGGCATTACTACCTCCTCCAACACAGGCCACCACATAGTCCGGATTTTCCCTTCCCTCTTTTTCCAAGAGTTGCGCTTTAATTTCCTCGGAAATCACCGATTGGAATCTAGCTACCATATCCGGATAGGGATGAGGCCCTACCACAGAACCAATAATGTAATGGGTATCCACGGGATTATTGATCCAATCTCGAATAGCCTCGTTGGTTGCATCCTTGAGCGTTCGGCTGCCAGATAAGGCAGGTCTTACTTCTGCGCCCAGCATTTTCATACGGGCTACATTGGGGGCTTGCCTAGCTATATCCACTTCACCCATGTACACCACGCATTCAATCCCCATTAGGGCACAAACCGTAGCGGTTGCCACCCCATGCTGACCAGCTCCGGTCTCGGCAATTATTCGGTTTTTGCCCAGCTTCTTGGCCATTAGGATCTGACCTATCGTGTTGTTCACTTTATGGGCTCCAGTATGGTTGAGGTCTTCCCGCTTCAAGTATATCTTGGTATTGTATTTATTGGATAATCGCTGTGCAAAATACAGCGGAGTGGGTCGGCCCACATAATCCTGCAATAATTGACCAAACTCTTCCTTAAAGGAAGGTTCAGCCATGATTTCGAGATAGTTCTGGCGCAGTTCCTCGGTATTGGGGTAGAGCATTTCGGGGATATATGCTCCCCCAAATTCCCCATAGTATCCTTTTTCGTTGACGTGGTAACTCATATTTTTGTCATACCTGCAAAGGCAGGAATCTTTTTATGTTTGACTTATTTTATAATGGATTCCGCATCAAGTACGGAATGACAATAATTCTTTGAATTTTTTTAGTTGTTCGATGTCTTTTAAACCGGGTTCTGTTTCAAACTTGCTATTAACATCTATTGCATGGCAATATTTGGAAGCAGGACTAGCCATAAAGTCCATTAAATCTTCAACAGATTCCAATCCAATTCCCCCACTCAAAAAGTAAGGTTTTGTGGAAGGGTATTCCTTAAGAATGGACCAGTCAAAGGCATATCCGTTTCCTCCAGGGAGTTTTCCTTTGGTATCGAACAAAAAGAAATCACAGACTTTCTCATAGGGCTCCAAAATGGAGAAATCAAAAGAATCTTTGATGGAGAAAACTTTGATAATTGTCAGGTCGAGCGCAGTCGAGACCTTATTCTTTCCACTTCTCGACTGCGCTCGAAGTGACAGCTGGATGTCCTGAACTTGTTTCGGAATCCCATTAGAGTGAGATGCTGAATCCCCGCCTGCCGGACGGGCAGGAAGTTCAGCATGACGAAGTTCCTGACAGTATTTTGGACTCTCATTGCCATGCAGTTGAACACCATCCAAGCTAAACGCTTCAACTTTTTCCAAAACCTCTTCAACTTCAGCATCTACAAATACCCCTATTTTTTTAATGGATTTGGGAAGCTCGGGCATTTCACCTTGAAAATAGCGTGCGGAGGGTTCCCAAAAGATAAAACCCAGAAAGTTGGGCTGCAATTGGGCCACCTCAGAAGGATTGAATTTCATACCACAAACTTTCAATTTCATGATTGCAGGGCTTTTATAAATTCAGTGGTATGTTTCCCAGGATTATCAGTTTTCATAAAATTTTCACCAATCAGGAACCCTTGGTAACCAAATTGCCTTAAATCCTTGATAGCTTCAATGGAACTGATCCCGCTTTCGGAAACCTTTACAAAATCATTGGGAATGAGTTTCGACAAATTCTTGCTGGTATCCAAACTCACCTCAAAAGTCTTTAGATTGCGATTATTGACCCCCAACATATCCAAACTTGGCATAAGCGACTTTTCCAACTCTTCTTCATTATGGACTTCCAAGAGCACATCCAAGTCTAAACTTTTGGCCGTTTCTGACAGCTGTTTGATTTCGTCCCTTTTTAGAATGGCAGCAATGAGCAAAATCACATCCGCACCATGGGCTCTGGCCTCCAGTATCTGATACTCATCGATGATAAACTCTTTTCGCAATAAGGGCAAAGACGCCGATGATCGGGCTAATAGCAAGTCATCCAAAGAACCACCAAAGTATTTGCCATCGGTTAGTACGGACATACCGCATACCCCAGCTTGCTCATATCCAATAGCTACATCCTGAACGTTTAAACCTTGGTTGATCACCAATTTTGAAGGAGAACGCCTTTTGTGCTCCGCAATAATGCCATTAGCACTGTTTTTGAGCGCATGGGCCAGCGAAATAGTGCTCCGTTCCATGAGAACAGATTGTTCCAATTGCGTGGAAGGAATCAAAGATTTTTTCAAATCGACTTCCTTGCGTTTATCGGCTACTATTTTGTCTAGAATGTTCATATTCAGTGGCCATTCTGAGCGTAGCGAAGAATCTAACGAGACCCTCTCGACTGCGCTCGAGGTGACATTAGTTTTTACTTAGATCTTGTAACTTCTTCAATGCTTCCATTCCTTTTCCAGTTAAGAGTGACTCCTTGGCTTTTTCAAACCCTTCTTTTGGGGAAAGTTGTTCTACCGTGGCTATGGCTACCCCAGCATTGGCACAGACCACATTGTTTTGGGCTTCGGTTCCTTTTCCACTTAGAACATCCAGAAAAATTTGGGCGGATTCGGCGATATCGTCCCCTCCCGTAATTTGATCCTGTGAAATTTTATCTACCCCAAAATCCGCTGGAGCCAACATACCCTCGGAGTCATTGGAAATGGTTTTGGTTGATCCTGTCAGTGAGATTTCATCGTATCCGTCCAGCGCATGAAGCACAGTGAAATTCTTATCGGTGTTCTGATAAAGATACCCGTACATTCGAGCCAACTCTAGATTAAATACGCCTACCATTTGGTTTTTTGGGAAAGCAGGGTTCACCATGGGTCCCAACATGTTGAAAAAGGTTTTTACGGCCAATTCCCTCCGGATGGGCGCCACATTTTTCATGGCCGGGTGAAACAAGGGTGCATGCAAGACACAAATCCCAGCTTCGTCAATTGATTTTCTTAAAAAATCAGCCTCATTACTGAACTTGATGCCCAAAAATTCCATCACATTGCTACTTCCGCACTTGGAAGAAACTCCATAGTTACCATGTTTGGTTACTTTTACTCCCGCACCTGCTGTTACAAAAGAGGCAAGGGTGGAAATGTTGAAAGTATCCTTACCGTCACCTCCAGTTCCACAGAGATCAATGGGATTGTATTCCGACAAATCCACCGCCAAGCACAATTCCAGGAGTGCATCCCTAAAACCTTCCAACTCCTCTATGGTGATGCTTCGCATCATATAAACGGTTAAAAAGGCCGCAATCTGGGAAGTATTGTAATCCCCTTTGGCGATGTTGACCAAAATCTGCTTGGCATCTTCCTTCGGAAGGATTTCGTGGTTTATTAATCGATTTAAAGTTGCTTTCATTTTATTTCCTGTTGTCATTCCGCACTTGATGCGGAATCTATTTCATATTTAATTCGGATTCCCGTTTGCACGGGAATGACATTAAACTAGCCGTTAAGCCAATTTTTAAGCATTTGTTTTCCTTCCGGAGTCAGCACGGATTCTGGATGAAACTGCACTGCCGTTACATCGTATGTTTTATGCCTTAAAGACATGATTTGCCCATTTTCATCAACAGAGGTGGCTTCCAGGCATTCGGGTAAATCGGGATGTACTACCCAAGAATGGTAGCGGCCCACTTGGATTTGCTCCGGCATGTTTTGGAACAAAACACCTGGATTGGTCACCGTAATTTGGGTGGCAATCCCATGGTATACCTGATCCAAATTAACCAAAGTGCCCCCAAACACCTCTCCAATGGCCTGTTGTCCCAAACAGACTCCCAAAATTCGTTTTGTTGGGGCGTAGGTTTTGATGATATCCTTGAGCAAACCTGCTTCATCCGGGATTCCAGGTCCAGGGGAGAGCACAATTTCATCAAAAGCTTGCACCTCTTCCAGGGTCAATTGATCATTCCGTTTTACGGTCACGTCGCAATCCAAATCCTCCAGATAGTGCACCAGATTATAGGTGAAACTATCGTAGTTGTCTATCATTAAAATCTTTCTGGCCATTTTTTAGATTGTTTCTGCAATTTCCAGCGCCTTGTTCAAAGCACCCAATTTGTTGTATGTTTCCTGAAGCTCCGTCTCTGGATCCGAAGCTGCTACCAAACCTGCACCGGCTTGATAATGCAATTGATGGTTTTTGCTTAAAAAAGTTCGGATCATAATGGCATGGTTAAAATTGCCTTTAAAATCCATGAAACCAATGGCACCTCCATAATAAGCCCTGCTGGTTTTTTCATATTTTTCAATCAGTTGCATGGCCATATGCTTGGGAGCACCGCTCAAGGTTCCTGCGGGAAAGGTATCCGCGACCACTTTCATGGTCGTGCTCTCTTTTTTCTTGAGCCCTGTTACCTTGGATACCAAATGAATCACATGGGAGAAGTACTGCACCTCTCGATAAGTTTCCACGTTCACTGTATTTCCATTTCTACTGAGGTCATTTCGAGCTAAATCCACCAGCATAACGTGTTCACTGTTTTCCTTTTCATCCTGAGCCAATTTTTTGGCCAATTCCGCATCTTTCTCATCATTTCCCGTCCTTTTGTAGGTGCCAGCAATGGGATGGATTTCGGCTTTTCCTTCCTTTACGATCAATTGGGCTTCTGGTGAACTTCCAAAAATTTTGAAATCCCCGTAATCGAAATAAAACAGGTAAGGGGAAGGGTTGATGGATCGTAGCGCCCTGTACACATTAAACTCATCTCCCTTAAACCCTTGCGAGAACCTTCGGGACAAAACCAATTGGAATACATCTCCCCGTTGGCAGTGTTTTTTGGCCAAGGCCACGTGCTCTATATATTCCTCATCTTTTAGGTTGGATACAGCAGCTCCTTCCTTGGAAAAATTATAAGAGGCAAAGTTCCTTATTTTGAACAACTGCTCCAGTTCGTCCACATTACTATCTGATTCATAACAGTGAGCAAAAAGGTAGGCTTCGTTCTTGAAGTGGTTAATGGCGATGATGTTCTGATACACGGCATAGTATATGTCCGGAATTCGAATGGAATCTGCTTTGGATGAAACTTCTACATCCTCAAAATAGCGGACAGCATCATACGCCATATAGCCAAAAAGGCCATTGTTAATGAACTTGAAACCGTTGTCCGGGACTGAAAATCGCTGGCCAAAATCGTGGATGACCTCGGTTACATCGGTATCTGGGCCAATATTGATTTCTTCCTTGCTTCCGTCCGGAAAACGTTGGGTAATGATCTCATCCTGAACTTTGATGTAAGCTATTGGGTTGCAACAGATATAGGAAAAACTGTTGTCGTTTGCATGATAGTCGCTACTTTCCAAGAGAATACTGTTCGGAAATTTATCGCGAACTTTCAAATACACGCTCACAGGGGTAATCGTATCAGCGAGAATCTGCTTGTATGATGTTTTGAGCGAATATTTCATGAGCGAAAATAATTTTCTTTCATTTCCGCGAAGGCGGAAATCATATTGTTGTTACTTATTCGAAAAACCATGTTAAATCTTCCCATTTTGGATTAAAATCATTTATCAAGTTTATCTTCCATTGTCGGTTCCATTTTTTTAGTTGTTTTTCCCGTTTGATGGCAGACATTGGAAATTTGAATTTTTCATAGTATACTAACTTATCCAGCGCATAGCGTTTTGCAAATTTGCTTCCTGTTCCACTTTTATGCTGTTTCATTCTTTTTTCCAAATTATTGGTATAACCTATATAAATAGTACCGTTTTTTTTATTTGAAATGAAATAGACATAAAAACTCATTTTTGCCTTTGCTGAACTTTATATTTTGATTTCCGCCTCCGCGGAAACAAGATTTAAAAACTACACAAAAAGAAAAAGGCCTGTCGTGATGACAAGCCTCTATATGATTACAATGGGGACTAGCTCACGACGTTTGACGTAAGTTGATCCACCACCAAGTATTTACTATTCTCAAATTCATTGCATCAAAGATAGAAAGGAAATTGTAACTTCCAAATAATGTTTTGTGAAAATAAAAATCCCGTCCAAGACAAGCTCAAACGGGATTTCCAAACACTAAACTAGCATTGACTACATCTGCAAATCAACCACTAAATCAAATTCGTCATAGATCAACTTGTCTTTTGCGGTACCAATAATACTTGACCCGTATTTTACGTCGTATTTGGTACGATCAACTTTCAAATTGGCTGTAGCCTTATTACCATCAATGGATAAATCAAAACGAATGGGTTTGGTAATCCCCTTAATGGTAAGGTCTCCGGTTACATCATAAAGTCCACCTTCATTTTGCTCAACTTTGGTAAATACCAAGGATGCTGTTGGATTTGAAGCAGTGGAAAAGAAATCGTCAGATTTCAAGTGCCCTTCCAATTTGCCCTTGTATTCGCCGGTCATATCGGTGTTGCTGATCGTAGTCATGTCCACTACAAATTCACCTCCTACCAATTGATCTCCATCAAATTCCAATGCCCCGGACTTTAAACCAATGGTTCCTTCGTGGCCGCCACCTACTTTGTAAGCTTTCCAAACGATTTTACTTTCGCTTGTCTTTATTTCCTTCTTTTCGCCGTCAATAGGGTTGGCAAAGGCCGTTAATCCAAATACAGTGGTCAAGGCTAAACTTAAAATTGTCTTTTTCATGATTGTGTTTTAATAATAATTAGGATTTATATATGGGTAAATAATTCTTCTTTTGATTTTCTTACTTTGGCGTAGTGTTGGGTCTCATCTTCCTCTGATCTGTAGCCAATAGGTAATACCACTGAGGCATTCAGGTCTTTTTCGTCCAAACCAAGGATTTCATTGTAGGCCTTGGCTTCAAAACCTTCCATAGGGCAGGTATCTATTTTTAGCTCTGCCGCCGCTTGCATTATATTTCCCAAGGCAATGTATACCTGCTTCATGGTCCAGCTGCTTTTGACATTTACGGGAAGATCCAATAATTTGGATTTCATAAAATCCCCATATCCCTTAAGACTTTCCTCTGGGATGTTTCGAGTGGAGCTTACGTTTTGCACATAGCTATCCAATAATTCTTCTCCAAAATCGGTTACATTGGCAAAGACGATTAAGTGGGATGCATCTGTAATCTGCGATTGTCCCCAAGAAACGGGCTTTAATTTTTCCCTTATTTCTGGATCTGTGATTACAAATACGTGATAAGGCTGCAGACCATAAGAAGAAGCACTCAATCGGGTTGCTTCCAGAAGAAGTTCCAAGTCTTGGTCGGAAACCTTCTTGTCAGGATCAAACTTTTTGGTGGCATATCGCCAGGTTCTGTTTTCCAGTATATTACTCATATTAAAATTTATCTAGAAGTGTATTAAAATTATCAAGGTCTTTGGAAGTGAAGTTTTTTAAAACTTCAATTTCGGTTTGCTCCATTACCTTATCTATTTTCTTTAAAGCGGTTTTTCCCTCTTCTGTAATCATGATTTCCACCTTGCGTCGATTATCAGGACAAGTACGGCGGTCCACATAGCCTTTGAGAATAAGTTTGTCCACCAAACGGGTGGTGTTGCTCATTTTGGTTACCATGCGTTCGTTGATGGTGGAAAGGTTGGCAGGCTTGCCCTTTTGTCCACGCAGAATACGGAGCACATTAAATTGTTGTTCCGAAACATCATAGGGTTTTAAGGCTATGGAGAATTGTTCCCTAACCTTATTGGCTACCAAGGCAAAGTGAATCATGGTTCGAGCCTTGACCGGTATTTTAATTTCTGTCTTTATGATTTCTTCAACATTCATGTTTCTACAACAATTGTATAGACAAATGTATGTGCTTTTCTGAATTCGATGTTATTTTTAACAGATAATTTTTTGTTAAAAAATAAATGAAGGATTGGGCTTTGCCTAATTTTAATGTGTAAACATCAGCAAATGAAATACTTATTGTGCTCCAGTGTCTTTTTGGTTCTTTTGATTTCTGGATGTGGCAACAAAACAAAAACGGATACATCCATGTCTTCCAAGGCGGAGGACAAGGTAGAAGTCCAAGCACAAAATGATGAAAAGGTGAAATTTCCAGTGTATGATTTTGCCGAATTCGAACCTTTGCTACATAAAAATGATGGGAAAACTTATGTTGTCAACTTTTGGGCCACTTGGTGCAAACCCTGTTTGGAGGAGATGCCTTACTTTGAAAAAGTCAACGCGGAACGAAAGGCCGATGGGGTAGAGGTTATCTTGGTGAGCTTGGATATGCCCTCTATGTGGAAATCCAGGTTGGAGCCCTATGTGGAGAAGAAAGGATTACTATCTGAAGTAGTGATTTTGGATGACCCGGATCAGAACAGTTGGATTCCAAAAATTAATCAAGACTGGGATGGAGCCATCCCGGCAACCATTATTTATAAAGGGGACCAACGGAAGTTTTATGGTCACGGTTTTACATATGAAGAGTTAACGGAAGCCGTAAATGGCTTTACCAAATAAAAGGTCATGAGAACAATTCGGAATTTTGGATTTTTAGCACTTATAGTGTTAATGGGTGCATTTAGTGGACATACGGATTCCACTGAAGCAGGTTACGATATTGGGGATATGGCAACCGATTTTTCCCTAAAAAATGTGGATGGTTCCATGGTTTCCCTTTCTGATTTTGATACCGCCAAAGGCTTTTTGGTCATATTTACCTGCAATACCTGCCCTTATGCTGTTAAGTATGAAGACCGTATTATCGATTTGGACAAAAAGTACAAACCTTTGGGTGTTCCTGTAATAGCTATTAATCCCAACAATCCGTCCAAGCAGCCGGGAGACAGTTTTGCCAAAATGCAACAACGGGCAGAAGACAAAGGATTTACTTTTCCCTATTTGTTGGATGAAGGTCAAAAAATCTTCCCGCAATATGGGGCTACGCGAACCCCGCATGTTTATGTATTGGAGAAAACAGCTGCCGGTAATGTGGTTCGGTATATCGGTGCCATTGATGATAACTACCAGGATGCCAATAGAGTGGAAGAGAAATTTGTGGAAAATGCTGTGGATGCCATGCTGGCCGGAAAAGATATTGAGGTGACCAAGACACGAGCCTTGGGATGTCGTATAAAAGTTTAATTAAAAGAATAAAGCGATTTAGATCCGGGGTTATGCTCCGGATTTTTATTTTTGCAGAGCTTAAACTCTTAAAGATGTCAGATTTATCACAAGAAGAATGGGAAGAGCAATTGGAAAGTGATTCCAATGCCTTTGTTTTGGATGTACGAACCCCTGAAGAGGTGGAGGAAGGATACATTCCAGGAGCTACCAATATTGATATATACCTTGGTCAGGAATTTTTGGATGAAATTGAAAAATTGGATAAATCCAAAAATTACTATGTGTATTGCAGATCAGGTAACCGAAGTGCCCAGGCCTGCGCTATTATGAACAGCGTTGGTATTGAAAATACCTATAACCTTGAAGGAGGTTTTATGAATTGGGAAGGTGAGGTAGCTGAGTAAGCATGCAGTCCCATGAAATCATATCGGCATTGGAAATCAATGCGGGAGTTTTCAGGGAAACCTTGTCGGGCTTGCCCCCTCAAATGCTACTATGGAAGGCGAAGCCTTCGGACTGGTGTTTGTTAGGAATCATTTGTCATTTGGTGGATGAGGAAAAGGAAGATTTCAGGGCCCGCGTTAAGCATGCTTTGGAAACTCCCACAAAATCTTTGGTGCCCATTGATCCTGAAGGTTGGTATACCCAGCGTAACTATATGGAACAGGATTTTCAAGAAATGTTACAGCGTTTTTTGAACGAAAGGGCCACGTCTATCAAATGGTTAAGGGGCTTGGAAAATGTCAATTGGGAAAGTTCCTTGGAGCATCCTGATTTGGGTAAGATATCGGCCCGTTCCTTTCTACTGAACTGGCTGGCACATGATTACCATCACATTCGGCAAATCAATAATCTAAAACATGCTTATTTAAAGCATTCTTCCGGGGATTCCCTGGGCTATGCAGGAAAGTGGTAAACATTTTCTTATTTTAGTGGCATGAAGGAAGACCTACTCCATTTTATATGGAGGTGCGACAAGCTTCAAGGACGACCCCTCACCACAACAACCTCCCAAGACATTGTAATCAAAAACCCGGGTACATTAAATCTGTATGCCGGCCCGGATTTTTTTAATGCTTCGGTTGAGGTTGGCGGTCAGTTATGGGCTGGTAATGTGGAAATTCATCTCAAATCTTCAGATTGGTATGCGCACCACCATGAAACAGACAGAAACTATGACAATGTAATCCTCCATGTAGTTTGGGAGGACGATATTTCCATTTTTAGAAAGGATGGAACGATCATCCCCACCCTTGAACTGAAAAACTACATTGCGCCTACGGTTCTTGAGAAGTACCAAGAATTATTTCAGCATTACAATCCGTCATTTATCAATTGCGAACGTGAATTTGGGCAGTTTGACGCCTTTATGGTGGAAAACTACCTGAACAGATTGTACATGGAACGTTTGGAGCAAAAATCAAAACTGATTTTGAATTTGCTCAAGCAATCCAACAATAATTGGGAAACTGTACTTTTTGTACTGCTCACCAAGAATTTTGGCAGCAAGATCAATGGGGATTTCTTTTTTCAAAGGGCTTTGCAGCTTGATTTTTCAATCATAAGAAAGGAAAGTAGGGATGTTGGGGCCTTGGAAAGTTTGTTTTTTGGTCACTTTGGCTTGCTGGAAGAGCAAGACTGCTCGGATGCGTATTTCCTGCAACTCAAAAGTGAATATCGGTATTTACAAAGAAAGTATCAGCTAGTCCCTTTGTTTGGTAAACCGGAATTCTTTGGATTGCGCCCGGCCAATTTTCCTACGATTAGATTGTCCCAACTCGCCAACTTGTATGCCAAGCACCAGAATTTGTTTTCGACCTTGGTGGAAAAAGAAAGCGTAACGGACTTGTATAATGTGCTGCAGATAGCGTCCAGTCCCTATTGGAGCAACCACTTTACCTTCGGTAAGCGTTCTGGAATTAGAACAAAGACATTATCAGAAACCTTTATGGACTTGCTTATTCTAAATACCTTGGTTCCTCTTAAATTCTGTTATGCAAAACATCTGGGACAAGATTGGAGTGATGGTTTAATCGCTTTGGTATCCAACATTCCTGGAGAGACCAATTCCATCATAAAGAACTTTGCTTCCCTGGGGTCCAAGAGCCAAAATGCTTTGGACAGCCAGGCTAAAATTCAACTGTACACCCAATACTGTTCAAAAAATAAGTGTTTGCAATGCAGCTTGGGTTCCCATTTATTGAATAGAAATACATAATTTTAGCGAGCTTAGATCAACCAATGCCTTGCTTAGGACACAGGGCATATTTTTGCTAAGACGCTAAAATCATGGGCTTGTTTTACAACACACTTTACTTTTTCCAAAAAAGGGGATTTGAGGTTTGCCGCCGTATAGCCGAGCGATTGGGTATCCGTGCAAGGGTGGTCCGTACCACCTTTATTTATTTAACCTTTGTAACCCTGGGTTTTGGTTTTGCCCTATATCTTTTTATTGCATTTTGGTTGAAGATCAAGGATTTGGTCTATACCAAACGAACCTCAGTTTTTGACCTTTAATATGATAAGATTACTGCGATCCAAAATAGTCTGGGCCATTAGTTTAATGGTGCTTGTATTGCTTTTTGGGGTGGTGGGCTACAAATTCTTTTCAGATTTTACCTGGATCGAGGCCGTTTACATGACCATAATCACGGTAACTACGGTTGGATTCTCTGAGGTAAAGCCTTTGGATGCCGATGCAAAGATTTTTACTGTATTTTTAATTGTAACCAGTGTTTTCATTTTTGGTTTTGCCTTGTCGGTAATAACCGAATACCTGTTGGGAAGAAATTCACTTCAAATTTTAAAACGAAAAAAAGTGAAAAAACGAATAGATGCGCTTACGGACCATGTTGTGGTTTGTGGTTTTGGTAGAAACGGAATGCAGGCTGCAGAAAGACTTAAGGCGTACAACAAACCTTTTGTGGTTATAGAAAGGGATAAGGAAGTAATTGAACGCTATGAAGATGAAGTGCTTTTTGTTGAAGGGGATGGCAATGAGGACGAAGTCTTATTGGAGGCCGGGATAAAACGGGCGCAATATCTGATAACTGCGGTTCCTGATGATGCCGAAAACTTGTTTATTGTGCTAACGGCCCGTCAGTTGAATGAGAAACTTTTTATTATCAGTAGGGCTTCACAAGTTACTTCCCAAACCAAATTGCAGTTTGCGGGAGCGAACAAAGTGATCATGCCCGATAAGATTGGGGGCGACCATATGGCCTCATTGGTGGTCATGCCCGATTTGATCACTTTTATGGATAAACTTTCCATGGAAGGAGAGCACACCACAAATTTGGAGGAAGTGGAAATTGAGGATTTTACGGATCAAGTGGACTGTAATTCCCTTCGCGATTTAGATCTAAGAAGACGAACAGGATGTACCATAATTGGCTACATTGAACCTGATGGCAATTACATTATTAACCCAGAGGCAGATCTACAATTGCAACCCAAGGGAAAGGTCATTGTTTTGGGCAGACCGGAGCAGATTAGGAAACTCAACCAAATGTTTCAGATAGGTTAGTTTTATAACTTTTAAATTTGATTCCGTTGAATTTTTTTAGGATATTGCCCACTTTACATCAAATTAACATACCAAACTTCATATCATGAAATACAGAATTCCTCTGTTTCTACTACTATTTCTACCGTTTTTATCAACTGCTCAAGAAAAAGGCCTGGACGAAAGGGTCAACGATGCATTTATGCCCTTTGCCACCTGGTGGGAAGGATTCGTACTTACGTCCATCCCAATTGGGGAGTATAACATGCCATTAGTGCTGATTTTATTGATTTTTGGCGCCACATTTTTCACCATTGTGTTCAAGTTTCCCAACATTACCAAATTTGGTCTGGCAATAAATACAGTTCGCGGAAAATATGATGAATTGGATCATCATAGTGCGGAAAAAACAGAATTGAACGTTGTTGACGGAGATGTTCATGGTACCATTAAGGATGAAAGCAAGGAGGGTGAGGTAAGTCATTTTCAAGCCTTGGCCACCGCAGTTTCAGGAACCGTTGGACTTGGTAATATTGCAGGGGTAGCAGTAGCCATTGCCATTGGTGGTCCTGGAGCTACCTTTTGGATGATTGTTTGCGGGCTTATAGGTATGTCCACCAAGTTTGTGGAATGTACCTTGGGTGTAAAATACAGGGATGTGGGAGATGACGGAACAGTATACGGAGGACCTATGTACTACCTCTCCAAAGGACTTAAGGAAAGGGGCTTTACTGGCCTTGGAAAAGTATTGGCTGTTATATTTGCCATTTTGTGCGTTGGAGCTTCCTTCGGGGGAGGGAACGCCTTTCAGTCCAATCAGGCAGCGGTACAATTGTCAACCATGCTAAATCTTCAAGGTGGTGCCACCGGATTTGTGATCGGTGTTGTATTGGCCATTTTGGTAGGTATTGTAATTATAGGAGGAATTAAGAAAATTGCCAGCGTAACGGAGAAGATAGTTCCCTTTATGGCTGGGGTATACGTATTGGCATCCTTGGTGATCATCTTTGCCAATATTGAATATATAGGAGATGCCTTCGGAATGATCTTCGCAGGGGCGTTCACTCCTGCAGCTGGATTAGGTGGTATAGTTGGTGTGATCATTGTTGGATTCCAGAGAGCGGCTTTCTCCAATGAGGCAGGTGCTGGTTCTGCGGCCATTGCGCACTCCGCGGTTAAAACCAAATACCCTGCAAGTGAGGGTGTTGTTGCCCTTTTGGAGCCTTTTATTGATACCGTGGTAATTTGTACCATGACTGCCTTGGTCATCATCTTCTTTAATATGGATGCAGGAGCATTTGATTATGGAAATGCTGTTAACAGTACCGTTTTGATCACAGAGACTGGAGAATATGTCGGTGGAGTAGATTTAACCTCCATGGCATACGATTCCGTAATTCCTGGATTTAGATATGTTTTGACTATAGCTATCATACTTTTTGCCTTCTCTACCATGATTTCTTGGTCTTACTATGGACTTCAATCTTGGAAATATCTTTTTGGGAGAGGTAGAAAAGCGGATACAGCATACAAAGTATTGTTCTTGATCTTTGTTGTAATTGGTGCTGCTGCGACTCTTGATGCAGTTATCAAGTTCTCTGATGCCATGATTCTAGCCTTGGTATTCCCAAATATGATCGGGCTGTTGTTCTTGTTCCCAAGGGTGCGGGAAGAAATGGACAAATATGTGACGGACATCAAGAATTTTGTCAAGAGCAAGTAATCCATCACTTTGAAAAAATTTAAGTCCCACTTCAGATTCAATAAACAGGAACGGAGTGGGATTTTCTTTTTGTTGCTACTCATCATTGCATTGCAAGGGGTTTACTTTTATGTCAGCTCTTCTTCCAATGGGGAACCTTCCAAGTTTTTGGTTGATAACTTGGAGCAATCTTGGGTAGACAGTTTGCAGCATATCCAGCAACAAAACCCTTCCTTTAAGTTATATCCATTCAACCCAAACTTTATCACGGAATATAAAGGGTATACCTTGGGGATTGCCCCAGAGGAACTGGATAGATTGTATGCCTTCAGAAAACAGGGGAAGTATGTCACCTCTGCCAAGGAGTTTCAACGGGTCACCCTAGTTTCGGACTCCCTGCTTGATCAGATATCACCTTACTTCAAATTTCCAAATTGGAATAAAAGTGCTAAATCAACCTTTACGAATAAGCGCAATGAATCCAATAGCGCTGAAATTTTGGATTTAAACAAAGCTACAGCCCAAGACCTCAAAAAGGTAAAGGGGATTGGTGACAAGCTATCTGCCCGTATTGTGAAATTCAGGGACCGATTGGGTGGGTTCTTGGTTGAGGAGCAGCTCCATGATGTTTATGGGTTGGAGCCAGAGGTGGTTGAACGCACCCTAAAGAAATTTAAGGTGTTGACCGCTCCCAAAATCCGAAAAGTGAATGTGAACACGGCAACAGTTGAGGAATTATCCCGTTTAATTTATATCAGCCAAAACTTGGCCCAGGAAATTGTTCGGTTCAGACAGGTAAATGGCTCCTTTGAATCCTTGGATGATTTAACCAAGGTGGAGACTTTTCCCAAAGAAAGGATTGATAGAATTAAATTATATTTGACCCTATAAAATTTTGCGAATGGTTACGGATACTTTGTCCACGATGAACTTTGAATATTCAGAGACCCAGAAGATGGTTGCTGAGGCTGCACGTGAGTTTGCGCAGCAGTACATTCAGCCTTATGTGATGGAATGGGATGAGAAACAGACGTTTCCCATAGAGGTGTTTAAAAAGGCTGGGGAGCTGGGCTTCATGGGCGTGTTGGTACCGGAAGAACTTGGAGGTTCTGGACTTGGGTATCATGAATACGTTGCCATTTTGGAAGAGATTTCCAAAGTGGATCCAGCTATTGGGCTTTCTGTAGCTGCACATAACTCCTTATGCACCAATCATATTCTTTCTTTTGGGAATGATGAACAAAAGCAACGATGGATCCCTAAATTGGCAACAGCCGAATGGTTGGGCGCCTGGGGACTAACAGAGCATAACACCGGTTCAGATGCAGGGGGAATGAATACTACAGCCGTTAAGGATGGGGATTTTTGGATACTTAATGGTGCCAAGAACTTTATCACGCATGGCATAAGTGGTGATATTGCTGTTGTCATTGCCCGTACTGGAGAAAAAGGGGATAGCAGGGGAATGACGGCTTTTGCTGTTGAAAAAGGCACTCCTGGGTTTAGCAGCGGTAAGAAAGAAGACAAGTTGGGTATGCGGGCCAGTGAAACGGCAGAACTCATTTTCTCTGATTGCAGGATTCCGGATGAAAATCGTTTGGGGGAGATCGGGGAAGGTTTCATTCAATCCATGAAGGTTTTGGACGGCGGAAGAATTTCTATAGGAGCATTATCGCTTGGTGTTGCCAAAGGGTCATATGAAGCCGCATTGAAATATTCCAAAGAGCGGGTGCAATTTGGAAAACCCATCAGTGAATTTCAAGGGATATCCTTTAAGTTGGCAGATATGGCTACCGAGATTGAAGCCTCGGAGTTATTGTTGCATAAGGCAGCGTTTCTTAAAAATGAAGGCAAACCCGTTACCAAATTAGGGGCCATGTGCAAGATGTATGCCTCTGAGGTCTGTGTGAAAGCGGCCAACGAAGCGGTACAGATTCATGGTGGATACGGGTATACCAAGGATTTTCCTGTGGAGAAGTTCTATAGGGATGCCAAGCTTTGTACCATTGGAGAGGGTACTACCGAAATCCAGAAAGTGGTTATTTCAAGAAATATCCTCAAGTAATTTGTTCAATTCTATTTATTAGCAGTATATTTGCACTCCAAAATCTAAAAGAGAGGAGGTTGTAGCCCATGTTAATTATACCAGTAAAAGAAGGAGAAAACATCGATAGAGCTTTAAAGCGTTTCAAGCGTAAGTTTGATAAGACAGGTACCATGCGTCAATTGCGTAAAAGACAGCAATTTACAAAGCCTTCTGTAAAACGTAGAGCCGAAATTCAAAAAGCTCAATATATACAAGGACTAAGAGATCAGGAGGAAATCTAGAATCTTATTCCCGAACCATATAGAATCCCGTTGCAAAGCATTGTAACGGGATTTTTGTTTTTAAATGTAATTGCATTGGGTAACTTTGATTTATGCAGCTGTCCGCTTTCATATCATATTTAAGGCTGGAGAAAAACTACTCGGAGCATACCATTACCGCCTATCAAAAAGATATTTTGGAGTTTGCTGGTTTTTGTGGCGATACGTATGGGATAGCCTCCATAGATGATGTGGAGTATACCCTCATAAGAAGTTGGATTGTTGACCTGGTAGGAAATGGGATTTCCAATCGCACGGTAAATAGGAAGATTTCGTCCTTACGGGCCTACTACAGATTTCTACAAAAGATAGAAAGGTTAAGTGTTTCGCCTTTAGCAAAGCATAGGGCACTTAAGACCAACAAAAAGGTAGAGGTGCCATTTTCCGAACAGGAAATGGAAAAGATATTGTTGGAAATACCTTTTAAAGACGATTTTGAAGGAGTTAGGGACAAGCTGATTATTGAATTGCTCTATGCAACCGGTGTCCGTAGGGCAGAGTTGGTCAATTTAAGGGTTACAGATTTTAATCCCAATAGCCAAACCCTTAAAGTGCTGGGCAAAAGAAATAAAGAAAGATTGTTGCCGCTTTTACCGGCTACCGTTCTAATGATACAAGACTATTTGGAGCGGCGAGCCGAGCTTAAATCCATTAAAGATGCCAACTTTCTTTTTTTGACCAAGTCAGGTCTTAAAATTTATGAAACACTTGTTTATCGTACCATAAATAAGTATTTTAGTTTGGTATCCCCTAAGGTGAAAAAGAGCCCCCATATACTCAGGCACACCTTTGCAACACACTTGCTAAATAGGGGTGCGGATTTGAATTCCGTTAAGGAATTATTGGGGCATTCCAGTTTGGCGTCTACACAAGTGTACACGCACAATAGCATAGCCGAACTGAAAAAAGTTCACTTGGACGCCCATCCCAGAAACAAGAAATAATTAATTTCTTGAAATGTTTAACCAAGTTGCCATGGGCAACCCTAAAAACTAAATCTTATGAAAGTAAATGCACAATCGGTGAATTTTGACGCGGATGCCAAGCTATTGGATTTTATTCAAAAACGAATGGACAAGCTGGAAGTATTTTATGATAAGGTTATAGGTTCCGATGTGTATTTGAAAGTGGAAAATACAAGCGCAAAGGAAAATAAGATAGTGGAGATCAAGTTGTTGGTGCCCCGGGACAAAATCATTGTGAAAAAGCAATGCAAATCTTTTGAGGAAGCTGTAGATTCTGCATGTAGTTCTTTGGAAAGACAATTGGTGAAAAAGAAAGAGAAAATGAGGGCAAAAGCTTGATGAAAATTTTTGAAAATTTATTTTGATTAAAAAAATAAATATATACATTTGCAGTCCGTTAGAAATAGCGGACTTTTTTTATGTAAAAAAGGCTCTAAAAAGCCGATATAGCTCAGCTGGCTAGAGCAGCTGATTTGTAATCAGCAGGTCGTGGGTTCGAGTCCCTCTATCGGCTCGTAAGTTACTGAAAATAAGGCGGGGAGATACTCAAGCGGCCAACGAGGACAGACTGTAAATCTGTTGGTTTTCACCTTCGCAGGTTCGAATCCTGCTCTCCCCACAACAAGCTTGAGGGGACATTTGTCAAAAGTTTACTTTTGAAAGAATGTAAAGGAAAGTTTAAAGTTCAATTCCAACTTGTGTTGGGATTTAAGTTGAAATATTGAATACCATTGGATGTAAAATCCATAAATGCGGGAGTAGCTCAGTTGGTAGAGCGTCAGCCTTCCAAGCTGAATGTCGCCGGTTCGAACCCGGTCTCCCGCTCAAAAGATAAATTTTTAATCCTGATGCAGGGTGAGAAGTTTATTCCGAGCGAAGTCGAGGGAAACCCGGTCTCCCGCTCTAAAGTCATTCCTGCACTTATGCTGAGCCTAGTCGAAGTGAAAGCAGGAATCTCTTCCTTTAAAGGTTTTTAAAGGTAGTTGATTCAACACTTTACGCCGGTGTAGCTCAGGGGTAGAGCGTTTCCTTGGTAAGGAAGAGGTCACGGGTTCAAATCCCGTCATTGGCTCAAAATAATGAAATGCTATTGGTGTTGCCAAACTGTTTTGGTTCCACCTGGGGAAGTGACCTAAGGTCGCGCCTGTCCCGAACTTGTTTCGGGAGGTTCAAATCCCGTCATTGGCTCAAAACGATTTGTACACTAATATAAACTAAGATTAAAATTATTTAAAATGGCAAAGGAAACTTTTGATCGTTCCAAACCGCACTTAAATATTGGTACTATTGGCCACGTGGATCACGGAAAAACTACGTTGACCGCTGCTATTACTACCGTATTGGCAAACGCGGGCTTGTCAGAGCTTAGAAGCTTTGATTCAATTGATAATGCTCCTGAAGAAAAAGAAAGGGGTATTACCATCAACACGTCTCACGTAGAGTATCAAACAGAAAACCGTCACTATGCCCACGTTGACTGTCCAGGTCACGCGGATTACGTAAAGAACATGGTTACTGGTGCTGCGCAAATGGACGGTGCCATCTTGGTTGTTGCTGCAACTGATGGACCTATGCCACAAACTCGTGAGCACATCCTTCTTGGACGTCAGGTAGGTATTCCAAGAATCGTTGTATTCTTGAACAAAGTTGACATGGTTGACGATGAGGAGCTTTTGGAACTTGTTGAGATGGAAGTAAGAGAATTGCTTTCTTTCTACGAGTATGATGGTGACAACGGACCTGTTATCTCCGGTTCTGCTCTTGGTGCACTTAACGGTGAGCAAAAGTGGGTAGACACTGTAATGGAGTTGATGGCTGCTGTTGATGAGTGGATTGAGCTTCCTAAAAGAGATGTTGATAAAGATTTCTTGATGCCTGTAGAAGACGTATTCACCATTACAGGTCGTGGTACTGTTGCTACTGGTCGTATCGAAACAGGTGTTGCCAATACAGGTGATGCTGTTGATATCATCGGTATGGGTGCTGAGAAACTTTCTTCCACTATCACTGGGGTAGAGATGTTCCGTAAGATTTTGGATAGAGGTGAAGCTGGTGATAACGTAGGTATCCTTTTGAGAGGTATTGAAAAATCCGACATCAAAAGGGGTATGGTAATCTGTAAGCCAGGTTCTGTTAAGCCACACGCTAAATTCAAAGCTGAGGTTTATATCCTTAAGAAAGAAGAAGGTGGTCGTCACACACCATTCCACAACAACTACCGTCCACAGTTCTATGTAAGAACTACCGACGTAACAGGAAACATCAACCTTCCTGATGGAGTTGAAATGGTAATGCCAGGTGATAACTTGACCATTACAGTTGATTTGATTCAGCCAATCGCATTGAGCGTAGGTCTACGTTTCGCTATCCGTGAAGGTGGTAGAACCGTAGGAGCTGGTCAGGTTACTGAGATCCTAGATTAATCATATTACAATAAATATTGCACTAAAGGGTGTCCCGATAAATCGGGATACCTTTCAGTGTAAATATAAACGGGTGTAGCTCAGTTGGTAGAGCACTGGTCTCCAAAACCAGGTGTCGGGAGTTCGAGTCTCTCCTCCCGTGCAAAGCGGAAAAGACGAAAAACGTACTGGGACGAGAAGTTTATCCTGAGCGAAGTCGAAGGAAGTCTCTCCTCCCGTGCAAAGCGGAAAAGACAAAAAAGTATGTGAGACGAGAGCGTTAACCTACGGGAAATCTCTCCGAAGCCTGTGCTGAGCGCAGTCGAAGCATGCTGAGAAAATACAAATACACTATGTTCACTTACATTAAGGAATCTTTTGAAGAATTAAAGAGTAACGTTACGTGGTTAGACAGGGAAAAAGCATCCAATCTAATGGTGATTGTGGCGGTTTTTTCAATCTTGTTTGCATTGGCCACCTGGGGAGTGGATTCCCTGTTCAGTAAGTTGATCCGTTTGTATTTTGATAACATAATAGGATAGTTGGGTATGTCTGAGGTTCTGGAGAAAAAATGGTACGTAGTAAGGGCTGTTAGTGGTCAGGAAAACAAAATCAAAGGCTACATTGAAAGTGAAGTGGAGCGCAATGGTTTTGGTGATTACTTGGAAGAAGTACTTGTGCCTACCGAAAAAGTTGTACAGATCCGTAATGGGAAAAAAATCAACAAAGAAAGGGTTTACTTTCCTGGATATATCATGATCAAGGCCAACTTGGGTGGAGAAATGGTGCACATCATTCGCTCCATTACCAATGTAATTGGCTTTTTGGGAGAAACCAAAGGTGGGGATCCAGTTCCATTAAGAAAAGCAGAGGTGAACCGAATGCTTGGAAAAGTGGATGAGTTGGCCGTGAATACGGACAATGTGGCCATTCCTTTCGTTTTGGGTGAAACTATCAAAGTAATTGATGGTCCTTTCAACGGTTTCAACGGAACGGTTGAGAAGATCAATGAAGAGAAGCGTAAGCTTGAGGTGATGGTGAAAATTTTCGGAAGAAAAACACCATTGGAGCTTAGCTATATGCAGGTAGAGAAGATTTAAAAAAGAGAATAGAAAACAGAAAAGAGAGTATAGGGAGAGTTATATTTCTTTCATCTTTTTTCTCTTTTCTTTCATCTAAAAAAAATAGAGCTGTTACATATATAAAGTTGTGTTGCTTCCAATTAACACACTTTCATTTTAATTAAAAACAATGGCAAAAGAAGTAGATAAGGTAGTTAAATTACAAGTTAGGGGAGGTGCTGCGAATCCATCGCCACCGGTTGGACCCGCCTTAGGTGCTGCTGGTGTTAACATTATGGAGTTCTGTAAGCAGTTTAATGCGCGTACACAGGACAAACCTGGTAAAGTATTACCAGTTGTTATCACCGTTTACAAAGACAAATCTTTCGAGTTTGTTGTAAAAACACCACCCGCGGCAGTTCAATTGTTGGAAGCAGCTAAGATTAAAAAAGGATCTGGCGAACCTAACAGGGTTAAATCAGGTAGTGTTTCCTGGGATCAGGTAAAAGCAATCGCTGAAGACAAAATGGTCGATTTGAATGCATTTACCGTGGAATCTGCAATGAGTATGGTTGCGGGTACTGCAAGATCTATGGGACTTAAAGTAGCTGGTAAAAGACCTTTTTAAAATCTTAAAGCAATTTAATAATGGCAAGATTGACTAAAAAGCAGAAAGAAGCCCATTCCAAAATAGACAAGAACAAGCTCTATTCTTTGGAAGAGGCATCAGCTTTAGTAAAAGAAATAACCAATGTAAAGTTTGACGCTTCCATTGACCTTGCGGTTCGTTTGGGTGTAGACCCAAGGAAAGCAAACCAAATGGTACGTGGCGTTGTTACCCTTCCTCATGGAACAGGTAAAGATGTAAAGGTTTTGGCATTGGTGACTCCGGATAAGGAAGCAGAAGCCAAAGAGGCTGGTGCTGACTTTGTTGGGTTGGATGAATATTTGGATAAAATTAAAGGCGGTTGGACTGATGTTGACGTAATCATCACCATGCCAAGCGTAATGGGTAAACTAGGTCCTCTAGGTAGAGTTTTGGGACCAAGAGGTTTAATGCCCAATCCAAAGACCGGTACTGTAACCATGGATGTGGCAAAAGCTGTTTCCGATGTGAAGGCCGGTAAAATTGATTTTAAAGTGGACAAAACCGGTATTGTACACGCAGCAATTGGAAAAGCTTCCTTTTCCGCTGATAAAATTGCAGGAAACGCCAAGGAATTGATAGATACTTTGGTAAAAATGAAGCCTGCTGCTGCAAAAGGTGTTTATATGAAGAGCATCTACTTGTCCAGTACCATGAGTCCTAGTGTTCAATTAGATCCAAAAGCAGTTTAATAACTGGTAGTTCAATATTTATAACGATGACTAGAGAAGAAAAAGCAACCGTAATAGAAGATTTGACTGCACAGTTAGCTGAGAATGCCAACATTTATTTGGCGGATATCTCAGGTTTGGATGCCGTAGCCACTTCTAACCTTAGAAGAGCTTGTTTTAAGGCAAACATTAAACTTGCGGTCGTAAAGAACACCTTGCTTGCAAAAGCAATGGAAGCTTCTGATAAGGAATTTGGAGAACTTCCCGAAGTATTGAAAGGGAATACCTCCATGATGTTTTCCGAAACCGGAAACGCACCTGCGAAACTTATCAAGAACTTTAGAAAAAAATCGGATAAGCCCGTATTAAAAGGAGCTTTCATTGAGGAAGCTGTTTATATCGGGGATGAAAACCTTGATGCACTTGTAAATATCAAGTCCAAAGAGGAAGTTATTGGGGATATTATCGGATTGTTGCAATCACCGGCCAAGAATGTTATTTCTGGGCTTAAATCTGGTGGTGGAAAACTTGCCGGTATCCTTAAGACCTTATCTGAGAAAGAATAATTCGCGCACAATTAACTAAGTATATTTTAAAAATTTTATTTAAACGATAGAAAAATGGCAGATTTAAAAGATTTTGCAGAACAGTTGGTTAACCTAACCGTAAAAGAGGTAAACGAGTTGGCCGACATATTAAAAGAAGAATACGGTATTGAGCCTGCTGCTGCTGCAGTAGCCGTTGCTGGTGGTGCTGCCGCTGGTGGTGGTGAAGGTGAGGCTGCTGAGGAGAAGTCAGAATTTGACGTGATCCTTAAAGCTGCCGGTGCTTCCAAATTGGCTGTTGTTAAGCTTGTAAAAGAGTTGACCGGTCTTGGATTGAAAGATGCTAAGGACATCGTTGACAGCGCTCCTAAAGCTGTTAAGGAAGGTGTTGCCAAAGATGAGGCAGAAGGTATCAAAAAATCATTGGAAGAAGCTGGAGCAGAAGTTGAGCTTAAATAATAGCTTTTACCATACAAGTTTGGTTAAGGTCTTTCCATTTTAATGGTTAGGCCTTAGCCTCTTTTAATAAGGGGTGTATAAAGCCGTACACCGACCCGCATAGTATTCACGATCAAAACTTGTCCATTGATGTTCACAAACAATACTGAAAGAGTAAATTTCGCATCCGCTAAGAACATACCGGAATACCCGGATTTCTTGGACATTCAGATTAAATCCTTTCAAGACTTTTTTCAACTTGAAACCAAATCTGACGAAAGAGGAAATGAAGGTCTCTACAACACCTTCATGGAGAATTTTCCAATCACAGACACTAGAAACCAGTTTGTTCTAGAATTTCTAGACTATTTCATAGACCCACCCAGATATTCCATCCAAGAATGTATAGAGCGTGGGCTTACCTATAGCGTTCCATTAAAGGCGCGACTAAAATTATACTGTACCGATCCAGAGCACGAAGATTTTGAAACTATCGTTCAGGATGTGTATTTGGGAACCATCCCTTACATGACTCCTAGCGGAACCTTTGTGATCAACGGGGCAGAGCGAGTAGTTGTTTCCCAGTTGCACCGTTCACCTGGTGTATTCTTTGGACAATCGTTCCACGCCAACGGTACCAAGTTGTATTCGGCCAGGGTTATTCCTTTCAAAGGTTCTTGGATTGAATTTGCAACCGATATCAATGGCGTTATGTACGCTTACATTGATAGAAAGAAAAAATTGCCCGTAACCACACTTTTCCGTGCCATCGGATTTGAGAGGGATAAGGACATTTTGGAGATTTTCGACCTTTCTGAGGAAGTTAAGGTTTCCAAAGCTGGTCTTAAAAAGGTGTTGGGCCGTAAATTGGCTGCAAGGGTATTGAACACCTGGCACGAAGATTTTGTGGATGAAGATACCGGTGAAGTGGTGTCCATCGAGCGTAATGAGATCATCCTAGATCGTGATACCGTTCTTGAAAAAGAGCATGTGGATGAAATCATCGACGCCGATGTAAAGACCATCCTACTTCACAAAGAGAATAATGCGCAATCTGATTACGCCATTATCCACAATACCTTGCAAAAAGACCCTACCAACTCTGAAAAAGAAGCGGTAGAGCATATCTACAGACAATTGCGTAATGCCGAGCCGCCAGATGAGGAAACTGCGCGAGGTATTATCGATAAATTGTTCTTCTCCGACCAACGTTACAACTTAGGTGAGGTAGGTCGTTACAGAATGAACAAGAAATTGGGTCTTGATATTGGAATGGACAAACAAGTTTTGACCAAGGAAGATATCATTACCATCATTAAATACTTGATCGAGTTGATCAACTCCAAAGCGGAGATTGATGATATCGATCACTTGTCCAACCGTCGTGTAAGAACTGTAGGGGAGCAATTGTCCCAGCAGTTTGGTGTAGGTTTGGCACGTATGGCACGTACCATTCGTGAGCGTATGAATGTACGTGACAACGAGGTATTTACCCCGATTGACTTGATCAACGCCAAGACTTTGTCCTCGGTGATCAATTCTTTCTTCGGAACCAACCAGTTGTCCCAGTTCATGGATCAGACCAACCCGTTGGCCGAGATTACACACAAGAGAAGATTGTCCGCATTGGGGCCAGGTGGTCTTTCCCGTGAAAGAGCTGGTTTCGAGGTGCGTGACGTTCACTATACCCACTACGGAAGACTTTGTCCGATTGAAACTCCTGAAGGACCGAACATTGGATTGATTTCTTCCCTATCCGTATTTGCCAAGGTTAACCCAATGGGCTTCTTGGAAACACCATATCGCAAGGTGGAAAATGGAGTAGTGGATACTAAGGAATACAGTTATCTAAGTGCCGAGGAGGAAGAAGGCATGAAGATTTCCCAAGCCAACATCCCAATGGATGAAAAAGGGAAAATTCAGGATGATAAGGTAATTGCAAGGGAAGAAGGTGATTTCCCGGTTGTAGATCCTTCAGAGGTAAACTACACGGATGTTGCCCCTAACCAAATTGCATCCATTTCCGCTTCCTTGATTCCGTTCTTGGAGCATGATGATGCGAACCGTGCCTTGATGGGATCAAACATGATGCGTCAGGCGGTTCCATTGCTGCAACCACAGTCCCCAATCGTTGGTACAGGTCTGGAAAGACAAGTGGCCACGGATTCCAGGGTATTGATCAATGCCGAAGGTGATGGTGTTGTGGAATATGTGGATGCGCAGAAAATTACCATTAAATACACAAGATCGGAAGAAGAGCGCTTGGTAAGTTTTGAAGAAGACTCGAAGACCTACGATTTGGTGAAGTTTAGAAAGACCAACCAAGGTACCAGCATCAACCTAAAACCTATTGTTAGAAAAGGGGATAAGGTAGAAAGAGGGCAGGTACTTTGTGAAGGATATGCCACTGAAAAAGGAGAATTGGCCTTGGGTAGAAACATGAAGGTTGCCTTCATGCCTTGGAAAGGATACAACTTTGAGGATGCAATTGTAATATCCGAAAAAGTGGTACGTGAGGATATCTTTACTTCCATCCATATTGATGAATACGCCCTTGAAGTTAGGGATACAAAATTGGGTGCGGAGGAATTGACCAATGATATTCCAAACGTTTCTGAAGAGGCAACCAAGGACTTGGACGAGTACGGTATGATCCGTATCGGTGCCGAGGTAAAACCTGGTGATATCTTGATTGGTAAGATTACTCCAAAAGGGGAATCCGATCCAACTCCGGAAGAAAAATTACTACGTGCCATCTTTGGTGACAAGGCGGGTGATGTAAAAGATGCTTCCTTGAAAGCTTCTCCTTCCTTGAGAGGGGTGGTGATCGACAAGAAATTGTTCTCCCGTTCCATCAAGGACAAGCGTAAGCGTTCTGAGGATAAAGAGGCCATTTCACGATTGGAAATGGACTACGAAGTGAAATTCCAACAGTTGAAGGATATCTTGATCGAGAAATTGTTTGGCTTGATCAACGGGAAAACTTCACAAGGGGTAATCAACGATTTGGGTGAGGAAGTACTTCCAAAAGGAAAGAAATACACCATTAAAATGTTGAACGCCGTGGATGACTTTGCTCACTTGGTAGGTGGTAGCTGGACAACGGACGATAAGACCAATGCGTTGGTGGCCGACTTGTTGCACAACTACAAGATCAAGTTGAACGACATCCAAGGTAACCTACGTAGAGATAAGTTTACCATTTCTGTTGGGGATGAACTTCCTGCTGGAATTATGAAGCTGGCCAAGGTATACATCGCCAAAAAGCGTAAGCTTAAGGTAGGTGATAAAATGGCGGGTCGTCACGGTAACAAAGGTATTGTTGCCCGAATCGTTCGCCAGGAGGATATGCCGTTCTTGGAAGATGGAACACCAGTGGATATCGTATTAAACCCACTTGGGGTACCTTCCCGTATGAACATTGGACAGATTTACGAAACTGTTCTTGGATGGGCAGGTCTTAAGTTGGGCAGAAAGTACGGAACCCCAATTTTTGATGGAGCTACCTTGGAGCAGATCAATGCACTTACAGATGAGGCTGGAGTGCCAAGATTTGGACACACTCACCTTTATGATGGTGGAACAGGGAAGCGTTTTGACCAAGCGGCAACCGTAGGCGTTATCTATATGTTGAAATTAGGACACATGGTAGATGACAAGATGCACGCCAGATCTATTGGACCATACTCCTTGATCACACAGCAACCGTTGGGTGGTAAGGCACAGTTTGGTGGTCAGCGTTTTGGTGAGATGGAGGTTTGGGCACTTGAGGCCTATGGAGCTTCATCAACCCTACGTGAAATCTTGACCGTGAAGTCGGATGACGTTATCGGTAGGGCCAAGACCTATGAGTCCATTGTAAAAGGTGAGACCATGCCAGAACCTGGATTGCCAGAATCTTTCAACGTACTGATGCACGAACTTAAGGGATTAGGTTTGGACATCCGATTGGAAGAGTAGTAAATAATAAAGCATTTTTAATCATATCATCTCCATAGTATTATGGCTAGAATAAAAGATAATAACGCACCAAAAAGGTTTGATAAAATTTCCATCGGGTTGGCCTCTCCAGAGTCCATTTTGGCAGAGTCCCGTGGTGAAGTTTTAAAGCCAGAAACCATTAACTACAGAACGCACAAGCCCGAGAGGGACGGACTGTTCTGTGAGCGTATATTTGGTCCGGTAAAGGATTACGAATGTGCCTGCGGTAAATATAAGCGTATCCGCTATCGCGGAATTGTTTGTGACCGTTGTGGTGTGGAAGTAACGGAGAAAAAAGTACGTAGAGATCGTGTGGGGCACATCAACTTGGTGGTTCCTGTAGCGCATATCTGGTATTTCCGTTCCCTTCCAAATAAAATTGGATACCTATTGGGATTACCATCCAAGAAATTGGATATGATCATCTATTACGAAAGGTATGTGGTGATTCAGCCTGGTATTGCCAAAGGCCCAGAAGGTGAGGAAATCAATAAGATGGATTTCTTGACCGAGGAGGAATACCTAAACATTTTGGAATCCATTCCAGCAGAAAACCAGTATTTGGAAGATACGGACCCTAACAAGTTCGTGGCTAAAATGGGTGCTGAATGTTTAATTGATTTGTTGTCCAGAATCGATTTGGAAGCACTTTCCTATGAGTTGAGGCACAAAGCAAACACGGAAACCTCCAAGCAGCGTAAGACAGAAGCACTTAAGAGACTTCAAGTAGTGGAGGCTTTGCGTGAGTCCCAAGGGAATAGGGAGAACAATCCAGAGTGGATGATCATGAAGGTGATTCCTGTAATTCCGCCGGAACTGCGTCCATTGGTACCATTGGATGGTGGTCGTTTCGCAACTTCCGATTTGAACGATCTGTACCGTAGGGTAATTATCCGTAACAATCGACTAAAGCGATTGATGGAGATCAAGGCTCCCGAGGTAATCTTGAGAAACGAGAAGCGTATGCTTCAGGAAGCTGTGGATTCCTTGTTCGATAACACCAGAAAAGCTTCTGCTGTAAAAACAGAATCAAATAGACCATTGAAATCCCTTTCTGATTCCTTGAAAGGTAAGCAAGGTCGCTTCCGTCAAAACCTTTTGGGTAAACGTGTGGATTACTCCGCTCGTTCCGTGATCGTGGTTGGACCGGAAATGAAGTTGTACGAATGTGGTCTACCAAAGGATATGGCTGCCGAGCTGTACAAGCCTTTCGTTATCAGAAAACTGATTGAAAGAGGTATCGTAAAAACGGTAAAATCGGCCAAGAAAATCATAGACAAGAAAGAGCCTGTGGTTTGGGATATCTTGGAGAATGTCCTTAAAGGACATCCGGTACTATTGAACCGGGCCCCCACATTGCACAGATTGGGGATTCAGGCATTCCAACCTAAATTGATAGAAGGTAAGGCAATCCGTTTGCACCCATTGGCATGTACCGCCTTTAATGCGGATTTTGATGGGGATCAAATGGCGGTTCACTTACCCTTGGGCCCAGAGGCCATTTTGGAAGCCCAACTATTGATGTTGGCCTCCCAAAACATCTTGAACCCGGCCAACGGTTCTCCAATTACCGTTCCTTCTCAGGATATGGTATTGGGTCTGTACTACATGACCAAGGAGCGCAAATCCACCAAAGAAGTGCCAATTAAGGGAGAAGGCTTGACTTTCTACTCTGCTGAGGAAGTGGAGATAGCCTTCAACGAAGGAAAAGTGGACTTGAATGCCGGAATCAAGGTAAGGGCCAAGGATTTTAATGAAGACGGCGAGTTGGTGAACCAAATTATTCCAACCACGGTTGGACGTGTATTGTTCAACAGCGTGGTGCCAGAACAAGCGGGTTATATCAACACCGTTTTGAACAAGAAATCCCTAAGAAATATTATCGGGGATATTCTTGCGGTAACAGATGTTCCTACAACTGCGGAGTTCTTGGATAAAATCAAATCCATGGGATATGATTTCGCCTTTAAAGGAGGCTTGTCCTTCAGTTTGGGTGATATTATCATTCCACCAGAGAAACATGATATGATCAACGATGCGAACGAGCAGGTTGATGGTATTATGATGAACTATAACATGGGTCTAATCACCAACAACGAACGTTACAATCAGGTGATTGATGTGTGGACCTCTACCAATGCCATGTTGACGGAATTGGCCATGAAGCGAATTCGCGAAGATCAACAAGGATTCAACTCAGTA
Organism: Flagellimonas flava; assembly: GCF_050617915.1. Taxonomy (GTDB): domain Bacteria; phylum Bacteroidota; class Bacteroidia; order Flavobacteriales; family Flavobacteriaceae; genus Flagellimonas; species Flagellimonas flava_A. The sequence goes on along the minus strand of NZ_JBODQE010000007.1, from coordinate 24,153 downwards.
TATATGATGTTGGATTCAGGTGCGAGGGGTTCCAAGGAGCAGATTCGCCAGTTGACCGGTATGCGTGGTTTGATGGCTAAGCCTAAAAAATCTACCGCAGGTGGTGGTGAGATTATTGAAAACCCGATTCTTTCCAACTTTAAGGAAGGACTTTCCATCTTGGAATACTTTATCTCTACCCACGGTGCGCGTAAAGGTCTAGCGGATACCGCTTTGAAAACTGCGGATGCTGGATACCTGACACGTCGTTTGGTGGATGTTTCCCAAGATGTGATTATCAATATCGAGGATTGTGGTACGCTTCGAGGAATTGAGGTTGAAGCCTTAAAAAAGAATGAAGAAGTAGTAGAGACCTTGGGTGAAAGAATCTTAGGTAGGGTTTCCTTGCATGATGTATACAATCCATTAACAGAGGAGTTGATTTTGGCTGCTGGTCAGGAGATTTCCGAAGCTGATGTGAAGAAGGTGGAAGCCGCTCCAATCGAAAAGATTGAGGTACGTTCCGCATTGACTTGTGAGGCGCCAAAAGGAATTTGTGCCAAGTGTTACGGTAGAAACCTTGCGACCAATAAAATGGTTCAGCGTGGTGAGGCCGTAGGTGTTGTGGCAGCGCAATCCATTGGTGAGCCTGGTACACAGCTTACACTACGTACCTTCCACGTGGGTGGTATTGCAGGTAACATTTCCGAGGATAACAAATTGGAAGCCAAGTTTGAAGGTATTGCTGAAATCGAGGATTTGAGAACCGTTGTTGGAGAAAACAGCGAAGGCGAAAAAGCCAACATTGTAATCTCCAGAACTTCTGAAATCAAAGTGGTGGATGCCAATACGGGTATTACTTTGAGTACCAATAACATTCCTTATGGATCTCAATTGTTTGTGAAGAACGGGGCTAAAATCAAGCCAGGAACCGTTATTTGTCAGTGGGATCCCTATAATGGTGTAATTGTTTCCGAATTCACTGGGCAAATTGCCTACGAAAACATAGAACAAGGAGTTACCTATCAAGTTGAAATCGATGAACAGACCGGTTTCCAGGAAAAGGTAATTTCCGAATCCAGAAACAAGAAACTCATTCCAACCTTGTTGATCAAGGATGGCAAAGGAGAGACCTTGCGTTCTTATAACTTACCCGTTGGTTCCCACTTGATGGTGGACGACGGTGAGAAGATCAAGGAAGGTAAAATTTTGGTGAAGATTCCACGTAAGTCTGCTAAAGCGGGGGATATTACGGGTGGTCTTCCAAGGGTGACCGAGCTTTTTGAAGCACGTAACCCTTCCAACCCTGCCGTGGTTTCCGAAATTGATGGTGTGGTTTCCTTCGGTAAGATCAAGCGGGGTAACCGTGAGATTATCATCGAAGCGAAGTCTGGTGAAATCAAGAAGTACTTGGTAAAACTATCCAATCAGATCTTGGTTCAGGAGAACGATTACGTTCGCGCGGGAATGCCATTGTCTGATGGATCTATTACTCCAGAGGATATCTTGGCGATTAAAGGGCCTTCTGCGGTACAACAATACTTGGTGAACGAAGTTCAGGAAGTATACCGTCTACAAGGGGTGAAGATCAATGACAAACACTTCGAGGTAGTTGTTCGCCAGATGATGCGTAAAGTTCGAATCGAAGATTCAGGGGATACCACTTTCTTGGAGAACCAATTGGTACACAAGGACGACTTTATCCATGAAAACGATGAAATTTTCGGTATGAAAGTTGTAGAAGACGCAGGCGATTCCGAGAACTTGAAAGCTGGACAGATCGTTACTGCCCGTACGTTGAGGGACGAGAATTCTGTTTTGAGAAGAGCAGATAAAACTTTGGTAAGCGCAAGGGATGCCGTAGCCGCTACGGCAACTCCAATCTTACAAGGTATTACACGTGCGTCCTTGCAGACCAAATCCTTTATCTCTGCGGCATCGTTCCAGGAAACTACCAAAGTATTGAACGAAGCTGCGGTAAGCGGTAAAGTAGATACCTTGGAAGGTTTGAAGGAAAATGTAATTGTAGGGCATAAGATTCCAGCCGGTACCGGTATGAGGGATTATGACAGTATCATTGTAGGCTCCAAAGAAGAATACGATGAAATCATGGCCCGAAAAGAGGAATTCAAATTCTAATAAACAAAACCCTGGCAATTGTCAGGGTTTTCTTTTTATATTAAATGACGTCACCCTGAATTCATTTCAGGGTCTCATGAGGTTTGCGATTCTGAAATCCTCCCTGGATGGGCAGGAAGTTTAGAATGACGTTACTTTTAAAATTCAAGTAATCTTAAATCAAAATATAAAATGGCTGAAAACGATAAAACCCAAAAGCAAATCAATATAGAACTGGACGAAAAAACGGCAGAAGGAATCTATTCCAACTTGGCCATTATAAATCATTCAGTATCAGAATTTGTAGTGGACTTTATTAGCATGATGCCCGGAGCGCCCAAGGCAAAGGTGAAGAGTAGAATTGTACTAACTCCGCAACATGCCAAAAAATTCCTTAAGGCCTTAAATGATAATGTGGCAAGATTTGAAAAGGCCCATGGAACGATTAAGGACTATGAACAACCTCCCATTCCGCTCAATTTTGGACCTACGGGCGAAGCATAAAACAAAACCCAGACAATTGTCTGGGTTTTGTTTTTTAAAAAGGATGGTCTAGGAAAGCCAGCCCTTCTGAATACTTTTTTTTGCAAGGAAAACAAGGTAGAGACCAATACCCAAAACCAATATTGGAAAGAAAATAGCTTGATTTCCCATAACCTCTATGGTATTCGTCATAAATGTATTATAAACGAACTGTGCCAATGCCGCTATGAGAGAGAGAACCAGCAATGGTTTTGCCCATTTTTTTCTGATGAGCAGAGCAATACTTCCTAAAGTACCCCCAAAAACAGCAATCGCAAAAGCCGCGGTCACCCAAGCTGGTCTTCCTTCGAACAATGCACGTTGTTCTTGGGTCATTTGCTCAAGTTGTTCAATACTTGTATAGGCATCCCCTAAATAGGCAGCAACACCCATTAGATTCCATAAGAGTGCAACTACACTTACCACCCAAAACCATACTGGCGGTTTGTTTGAATCAGACATAAGAAAAGTTTTTATTGGTTACAGCCAATAAAGTACAAAAAATCCATGAATTGAATTTTTGCAACTTCCTGATTAGACGTGATGTAAGTAAAGTGTTGCTATTCCGTTACCTCCGAAGTAAAGCGTAGCTTAACTGATGGATACTTCTGTTGGGTCATTTGAAGTGAAAAAGCCGAGTCTGCAAGAAAAACAAGCTGGCCTCTTTTATCCTTGGCCAAGAATTTCTGTTTTACCCGTTTAAATTCTTTAAACTCTTCACTATTTGGATCTTCCGCCTCTACCCAGCAAGCTTTGTGCACAGGGAAGTTTTCATAGGTGCATTTGGCGCCATATTCATGCTCCAAGCGGTATTGGATTACCTCGTACTGTAGTGCTCCCACAGTGCCAATAACCTTACGGCCGTTCATTTCCAAAGTAAATAATTGCGCCACACCTTCATCCATTAATTGGTCTATCCCCTTATACAATTGCTTGGCTTTCATGGGGTCAGCATTGTTTATATACCTAAAATGCTCGGGTGAAAAACTCGGAATGCCCTTGTAGTTTAATTTTTCCCCATTGGTCAGGGTATCTCCAATCTTGAAATTTCCAGTGTCATGCAAACCCACAATATCCCCTGGATAAGAGATATCTACGATTTCCTTTTTTTCAGCAAAAAAAGCGTTGGGGCTTGAGAATTTCAGCTTTTTATCTTGTCGTACGTGGAGGTAAGGTTTATTTCGTTCAAAGGTACCCGATACAATTTTGATAAAGGCCAGTCTATCGCGGTGCTTTGGGTCCATATTGGCATGGATTTTAAAAACAAAGCCCGAAAAGTCTTTTTCATCCGATTCCACAAGGCGCTCTTCGGCCATTTTAGCTCTTGGAGAAGGTGCAATGTCCACAAAACAATCCAGCAATTCCCGAACTCCAAAGTTGTTTAGTGCAGAACCAAAGAAGACAGGCTGTTGCATGCCTTCCAGATAAGCCTTCATATCAAACTCAGGATAAACCCCAGAGACCAGTTCCAAGTTGTCCCTTAGCTCCTCAGCTGCGCTTTCTCCAATGATTTGCTCCAATTCAGGGCTTTCCATATCGGTAAATGCAATGGTTTCTTCAATATTCTGTTTACTGTTGCCGCTGAACAGGTTGATATTTTTCTCGTAGATGTTGTAGATTCCCTTAAAATCGTAGCCCATCCCAATCGGAAAACTCAATGGGGTAACGGAAAGTCCAAGTTTTTGTTCTACTTCATCCAAAAGGTCAAACGCATCTTTCCCTTCGCGGTCCAATTTGTTGATGAAAACAATCATGGGAATGTTCCGCATTCGGCATACTTCCACCAATTTTTCCGTTTGCTCCTCAACCCCTTTGGCAACATCAATTACCACAATGACGCTGTCCACGGCAGTTAATGTCCTAAAAGTATCCTCGGCAAAATCCTTGTGCCCCGGAGTATCTAGAATATTGATTTTTTTGTCCTTGTAGATAAAGGCCAATACAGATGTGGCCACGGAAATTCCCCTCTGACGCTCAATCTCCATAAAATCACTGGTGGCCGACTTTTTGATTTTGTTGTTTTTGACCGCTCCGGCTTCCTGAATGGCCCCACCGAACAGCAATAATTTTTCGGTCAAGGTTGTTTTACCCGCATCAGGGTGGGAGATAATTCCAAAAGTCCTTCGTCTGGCTATTTCCTTTTCAAAATCCATCTACAAAAATTTCGGCAAAAATAGGGGTTTTATGGCTTATAAATTCTATTTGGAGCCACTTAGACATTTGTTAAAAGAAAGAAGACAAAAATTGTTTAAAAATGCCATTTGAAAGAAAAAAGTGAAGTAATTTTCCGTCGCAAAAAACTAGATTTTTACCCACCAATAATCCGTTCACAGAATCTGTTCGTATAAATATAAGTGGTAGGTAATGATGAGGAATTTGCCTTTTGTCGATAAAAATAGGTCTTGCACATCAAATGCATTAACTATGTGCGCAAAAGTTGGTTGTTGGGAAGCGAGAACCCAATAGCCAAAAATAGTAAAGAAAAGCCCCATTTTCTTACTAGTTCGAGAACACTAATGCCATGGTGATACGTTGACCAAAACTATCATTATGGAAAAAATTACTTTCTTAAATCTTAAGAAAAAGGTTTCATATAGTCTTTTTTCACTGGCATTCGTTGCATTTTGTTTGAGCTTTCAAAATGCTGCTCACGCTTCAACATTGGAGGCACCAATCTCGTTCTACACGGACACAGACGGAGACGGAGTTCCTGACAACAAGGATATAGATAATGACAACGACGGTATAATTAATTCGGTTGAAGACAAGAATGAGGATGGTGACGATAAATATTGGACCAATCCTACCGATACCGATGGAGATGGGGTACCTGACTATTTGGATTTGGATTCCGATGATGATGGTATCATTGATAACATTGAGGCACAACCTTTGCCAGGGTATGTGGCCCCTTCTGGGGAAGATGTAGATGGAAATGGATTGGACGATGCCTACGAGGAAACCCCTGGAAGTTGTGGTGGCCTGATCCCAGTTGATACGGATGGGGATTATATCCCAGATTACAAGGATATTGATTCAGACAATGACGGTATCCTGGACAATATAGAAGCCCAAAAAACCTCCAAATATATTCCGCCCTCAGGAAAAGATATGGACGGCAATGGTTTGGATGATGCCTATGGACTTAGCGCATGTGGCTGTCTGGGACTTCAGCCCATTGATTCAGATGATGACCGTGTCAAAGACTTTAGGGATATAGATTCAGATGATGATGGAATTCCTGACAATGTAGAAGGCCAGACCACAGCCGGTTACATTCCACCAACTGGGCAAGATGATGATTATGATGGGTTGGACAATGCCTATGAAGGAAGTGGCGATGAGGGAATTGACCCTGTAAATACCGATGGTGTTGACAATCTTGACTATCTGGACGATGATACGGACAACGATCTGGTACCGGACAACAACGAGGGGAACGACTTCAACTTTGACGGAGTTCCCGATCAGGCCTATACGGGCACGGACACGGACAACGACGGACTGGACGATGGTTACGAGGGGTCTGATGTCAACGATGGTTATGACGTGAACGACGAGATCGACGACCCTGCCAACGACCTGCCGGACACGGACGGGACGGAAGACGTGAACTACCGCGACCTGGACGACGACGGGGACGGAATCGACACCCCTGACGAGGACGTTGACGGTGACGATGACCCCACCAATGACGATACGGACGATGACGGTACCCCCGATTACCTTGATCCGGACGGACCTGGGGACGACACCGATGATGACGGCGTACCGGACCTTGTGGACCTTGATGACGATAATGACGGTATCCTCGATACCACGGAGGACCACAACATAGATGGCGACGACGACCCGCTGACCAACCCCTTGGACAGTGATGGGGACGGAAGGCCGGACCACCTGGACATCGACAGTGACGATGACGGTATCCCGGACAATGTCGAGGCACAGCCCACGGCCACCTATATTCCACCTAACGACGACGATGAGGCGACCTATGAGGCGAACCAAGGTGTGAACTCTGCCTATTTGGGCGGGCTTACCCCTGAGAACACGGATGACGACGAAATTCCGGACTATCTGGACGATGATACGGACAATGACCTGGTACCGGACAACAATGAGGGGAACGACTTCAACTTTGACGGAATTCCCGATCAGGCCTATACGGGCACGGACACGGACAACGACGGACTGGACGACGGTTACGAGGGCTCGGACGTGAACGATGGTTATGACGTGAACGACGAGATCGACGACCCTGCCAACGACCTGCCGGACACCGATGGGACAGAGGACGTGAACTACCGCGACCTGGACGACGACGGGGACGGTATCGACACCCCTGATGAGGACGTGGACGGTGACGACGACCCCACCAATGACGATACGGACGATGATGGCACTCCGGACTACCTGGATCCAGATGGACCTGGGGACGACACCGATGATGATGGCGTACCGGATCTTGTGGATCTTGACGATGACAACGACGGTATCCTCGATACCACTGAGGACCATAATATAGACGGGGACGACGATCCCCTGACCAATCCCTTGGACAGCGATGGGGACGGAAGGCCCGACCACCTGGACATCGACAGTGACGATGACGGTATCCCGGACAATGTTGAGGCGCAGCCCACGGCCACCTATATCCCACCGAACGATGACGACGAGGCGACCTATGAGGCGAACCAAGGTGTGAACTCTGCTTATTTGGGCGGGCTTTCCCCTGAGAACACGGATGACGACGAAATTCCGGATTACCTGGACGATGATACGGACAACGACCTGGTACCGGACAACAACGAGGGGAACGACTTCAACTTTGACGGTGTTCCCGATCAGGCCTACACGGGCACGGACACGGACAACGACGGACTGGACGACGGATATGAGGGCTCGGACGTGAACGATGGTTATGACGTGAACGATGAGATCGACGACCCTGCCAACGACCTGCCGGACACGGATGGCACGGAGGACGTAAACTACCGCGATCTGGACGACGACGGCGACGGGATCGACACCCCGGATGAGGACCCGGACGGTGACGACGACCCCACCAACGATGATACCGACGATGACGGTACTCCTGACTACTTAGATCCTGATAGTCCCAAGACCATTGTTGCGGTAGATGACTCATTTACTACGAATGGGGATGAAGGTGAGATTCCTAATAGCGATGTACTTGCCAACGATACCTTGGATGGAGAATCTGTAACCTTGGAGGATGTCATTTTAATTTCCACACCAACAGATGTTTTAACGATTCTTGAGGATGGAACTATTAGAGTGGAGCCGGGAACCCCTGATGGTATTTATACAATAGACTATACCATCTGTGAGCTAGCTAATATGGATAACTGCGACACGGGTACTGTAACCGTTGAGGTGGGCCCTGCAATGATGAATGAAATTATCGCAATGGATGATTCCTATAGTGCTGATACTTCTGGAGGTGAGATTCCGAACAGTAACGTACTTGATAATGATACCCTGGATGGGATGCCTGTAACTTTGGAGAATGTTATACTAAGTTCAACTCCTACCGAGGAATTGACAATTCTGGAGGATGGAAGTATTCTTGTAACTCCAGGAACAGAAGAAGGAAGCTATACCATCGAATACACCATCTGTGAGATGGCGGATGTCGAGAACTGCGATTCGGGTACAGTGACCATAGAGGTAGGCCCAGCCATGGTGAATGAGATTGTAGCTGTGGATGATGCATATGGTTCAACAAGTGCTGGTGGATTGATTACCGGCAGTGATGTGCTCTCCAACGACACCTTAGATGGCGAACCTGCGACGATAATCAATGTGATTCTCACTTCCACTCCAACTGGTGCTTTGACCATTAACCCAGACGGAAGTGTTGAAGTGACTCCAAATACTCCTGATGGCATCTATACCATTGAATATCAAATTTGTGAGGCAGATGACCCTGACAATTGTGATACTGCCGTAGTTACGGTATCAGTGGAAAATATTGAGGTGAACCAAATGCTGACACCCAATGGGGATCTAAAAAATGATTTCTTATTTATAAGAGGGGTAAGAAATATTAAGACCAGTACACTTCGCATCTTTAACAGATGGGGTGTGGCGGTTTACGAAGGAAAAGATTACGACAACATCAATAATGTATTTGACGGCAGATCACGTGGTAGGTCAACCCTAAGCGTGAACGATTATCTTCCGGCGGGGGTATATTTTTATATCTTTGACTATGAAACGGAAGAAGGAAGTTTTACCGACTCCGAATACATTTATATAAGTAGGTAACATATTGAAACAGAATGATTAAAAAGCACTTTTTAATTCCGTTTTTACTTATTGGAATCACAATTCAGAGTCTTGTTGCCCAACAAGATGCCCAGTATACCCAGTATATGTTCAATACACTGACTGTGAACCCAGCTTATGCGGGTTCTCGGGGACAATTGAGCTTTGCAGGTCTGTATCGTTCCCAGTGGATAGGGCTTGATGGCGCACCTGAGACTTTTAGTCTCAACCTTCATTCCCCCATAAGAAATAGTAGATTGGGGTATGGGGTATCCATAGTCAATGACAATATAGGAGATGGGGTGGTTCAAGAGACCTATTTTGATGCTGTGCTGTCATATACCATAGATGTTGCCTTGGATGCGAAGCTTTCCTTCGGACTAAAGGCTGGGGGAAATATGCTGAGTCTGGATTTTAACGGGTTACGGAATTTTGATCAAGAGGTGGTGCAACAGGATAACATAGATAACCAGTTCAATCCAAATTTCGGATTGGGCATTTACTACCATACGGACAAGTTTTATTTTGGTGTATCCGCTCCCAATATCTTGGAGACGGAGTATTTTGATAATAATGCGAACGATGCCAATTCCGTAAACTTCTTGTCCACGGAACGCATCAATTTCTATTTGATCACCGGCTATGTTTTCGATTTGAATGCAGATTTGCAGTTCAAACCCGCTTTGTTGACCAAAGCTGTGGGAGGAGCTCCTTTGCAAGTGGATATATCGGCCAATTTCCTATATGCGGATAAATTCTATTTTGGCGGGGCCTATAGATTGGATGCGGCTGTTAGTGCTTTGGCAGGGTTCCAGATAACGGATCAGATAATGCTTGGTCTGGCGTATGATCGGGAGACCACGGAACTGGGAGGAACCCAATTCAATGATGGGTCTTTTGAAGTGTTTTTACGACTGGAATTGTTGAAGGCATTCCAAAGAACGGTTTCACCTAGATTCTTTTAATACCTGAACTATGCAAAAAAGAATACTAATCCTTGTAATTGTTTTTCTAGGATATTCTAGCCCATTTTGGTCTCAGGAGGAGGTAAAGGTGAATGAAAAACAGGGAGCCAAAGCCCAGGCCAAGGCGGACGAACGCTATAACGAATATTCCTTTAGTCCGGCCATTGATATTTATAAAAAGGTATTGGATAAAGGATATGTATCCCAGGATTTGTTGAAACGCTTGGGAAATGCCTATTACTTCAATGCCAAATACGAAGAAGCGGCAAATGTATACAAAAGGTTGGCCGAGGCCTATCCTGATGAAACAGAACCGGATTACTTCTTTAGATACGCACAAAGTTTAAAAACCCTTGGGGAATACGATGCCGCATCTGAGATGATGTCCAAGTTCAAGCAAATGACTGCCCAAGGAGAGTTCCCCTCAGATGAGGACTACTTGGCCAAGATAGAGAAGAACTCAGGAAGATTTAGTGTCAAGCCATTCGCTTACAACAGCAAATACTCGGATTTTGCAGCAGCATTCTACGAAAAGGGACTGATATTTTCTTCCGATAGGGATACTGGAAATTTGGCTAGGTACAGGCATACGTGGAACTCCAAGGATTTCTTGGATTTGTACAAGGTCAATGCGGATAGCGTTTCCAATAATCGTGTGGTCAAGGTTCCTGGGGATGTAAACACCAGACTCCACGAATCCACTTCTGTGGTTTCCAAGGATGGGACAACCATGTATTTTACGCGGAATAACTTCTTGGATGGTAAAAAATATAAAGATGAGCAGGGTATCATCAGGCTTAAAATTTATAGCGCGGAATTGGTAGATGGTGAATGGACCAACATCATTGAATTGCCCTTCAACAGCGATTCGTATTCCGTGGCCCACCCAGTCTTGAGTCCGGACGGGAAGAAACTTTATTTTGTTTCGGACATGCCAGGCGCAGTAGGGGAGTCCGATATATTTTATACGGAAATCATTGGTGATGGAACTTATGGGCCTATCATCAATCTTGGCAAAAACATTAACACAAGGGCTCGGGAAACTTTTCCTTATATCACCCAGGAGGGGATATTGTATTTTTCTTCGGATGGGCACCCTGGCTTGGGAGGTTTGGACGTTTTTGCGACCAAAATCACTTTTGGAAACTTCAACGAACCTGTGGTAAATGTGGGAAAACCAGTAAATGGGAATCAAGATGATTTTGCCTTTATCCTGGATAATGAAACCAAGATTGGCTACTTCTCATCCAATCGCGAAGGCGGTATGGGTGAAGACGATATTTACGAGTTTACAGAGAACGAACCCCTGGTCTTGGATTGTATCCAAGAAGTAACTGGAACGGTGAGGGATAGGATTTCTAATGAGGTTTTGGCAGGCGCAACTGTTATGATCATTGACGAAGAAAACAAGGAGGTATCATCTACCTTAACCGATTCACAAGGCAACTATGTGCTAAGTTTGGATTGTTCCAAAGGCAATTTTGTACGGGCATCAAGGGATGGATATGTTCCGGCCGAGGAATACCTCAACAAGTCCTATGGCAAGCCAAGAATTGTGGACTTTTATCTAGAACGTGATGTGGTCACGGGAGGATTCGGTGATGATCTGGCCAAATTACTGCAGCTGAGTACCATCTACTTTGATTTGAACAAGTACAATATTCGCCCAGATGCCGAAATTGAGATTCAAAAGGTCATCGTGGCCATGGAGAAATATCCAAGCTTGAAAATCAAGGTGAATTCCCATACAGATAGTAGGGGCAATGATGCTTATAACCTGTGGCTGTCCCAGAAGAGGGCAGAATCTACCGTAAATTATATGATTTCCAAAGGAATAGCTGCAGATAGACTTCAAGGAGAAGGTTTTGGAGAAAAACGATTGGTAAATAATTGTAGCAATGGGGTGCGCTGTTCAAGCGACGAGCATCAGTTGAATCGAAGATCGGAATTCATCATATTCGAATAGCGCAATATTTTTACGCAAATTATAAAAAGGAACCTCAAATTCAGGTTCCTTTTTTTGTATTTATAGCTCAAATCGGTTATTCCTCACCCCACATTTATACCTGTTCACTTTATCGATAAGCCCTTTCACAACAATTATTTAGAGGCGCATGGAACTACGGTTACATTTGGAAAAAGTATATTCCACTAACTATATGCTTACCAAAATAAAACCTCTAAAAAGAACAATTGCGCTATGCAACGTGCTATTTGTTTTTGCCTGTTTCTCCATGATGGGGCAGGATACCTATCGCGATAATTTTAGTTCCACCTCATATTCCAATAACGACGGTTCCCAGAATTTTGCAACCAGTTGGGACGAAACTGGCGATGATGACAGTCCAAGTTCCGGACGTATAGAAATTGTAGGGAATGAACTAGAGTTCAATAATATAGATAGTAGAACCATTTTTAGGGATTTGAATTTGTCCGGCGCCTCAAGTGTTACCTTGGATTTGGATTATGATGCCTCCTCCAGGGGAAATGAATCGCTCTTGGTGCAATTATGGAACGACAATACCTCGTCTTACCAAACCGTTGCGACAATCAATAGTACAGCTACAGGTTCGGTCTCACACAATTTAACCGCTGATGAGATCTCGGCGAACTCGTCCATAAGATTTGTTGGTGGAGATTCCAACTGGGGAAGCAGTGAAACGATTTACATAGACAATGTGCTGTTCACAGCTACCTTTAACCCTACGGTTACGGTCAATGATATAACTGTTGATGAAGGCGCGGGGAATGCGGTTTTTACAGTAACACATACAGGTGCCAATGCATCAGGGGCATTTACCGTTAATTTTCAAACCGTAAATGGTACCGCAACTTCAGGAAGTGATTATACCTTTACCAGTGGAACGCTCAACTTTAATGGAACTTCCGGCGATACGGACAACATTACAGTCCCCATTACGGATGATGGTACCCTGGAGAGCACCGAGACTTTTACCATTCAATTTACAGCCTCTTCCGATGGTTCGGTGGACTTTTCAGATACCGCAATCGGTAACATAACAGATAATGACGGCCTGATCATCACAGATGGGGTAACAGATAACTCGTGTAATGGAACTTTCTTGGATACAGGAGGTCAATCTGCAACATACTCCAACAATGAAGACATTACGTATACCATTTGCCCGGATACAGGAGGAAGTTTTGTCCGAATCAACTTTACTAGCTTCGATGTAGAGAACGGATATGACTTTCTTTATGTTTATGAAGGTACCACAACAGGCGGAACCTTAATTGGTCAATATCACAATGGAAATACCCCTCCTAGCACCATCACCTCAAGTGATGGCTCAGGTTGTTTGACTTTTCGGTTTACATCAGATTTTAGTGTGACCAACAACGGATGGGAAGCGACCGTTTCCTGTTATACCCCAGGCCCAACAATGGACATTACTGATGTCAGTGTGAATGAAGATGCAGGCAATGCCGTATTTACGGTCACACATACAGGTTTGAGCGCTTCAGGAGCATTTACGGTCAATTTTCAAACTGTGGACGGAACAGCCTTGGCTGGAAGCGATTACACAAGTACCACGGGAACCCTTAGTTTTAATGGTACCGTTGGCGATACCGAAACTATTACAGTTCCGATAACCAATGATGCCGTAGTGGAGTCGGACGAAACCTTTACCATACAATTTACGAGCTCGTCTGACGGGACTGTGGATATCACGGACACGGCGACAGGTACAATCAATTCCCAGATTTCTTCAGATGCTCCGCTGGTACTTTACGAGGAGTTCCATGGAAATGTGGATTACGTAGTTACCGGAAATACCTTAAGAACAGCTGACAATAACACAGACCCCTGTGCGGTGACCAATTCCAGTTCGGCCACCTTGATAGCTCCAATTCCAGGTACGGCAACCATAAGAAAAGCATATTTATATTGGGCACATTCCAGCTCTACCATGGATGCGGATGTTACCTTTGAAGGACAAGCCATAACTGCGGATTTGGCCTATAATGCCTATTCCGCAACCTATTGGAGTTACCTAAGTGATGTTACGTCCATAGTTACTGGTTTGGCCGATCCTTCTACCAATACATACGATTTTGCCGATTTGACTATTGATACAACAAGTAGCTGCGGAAGCCAAGGTGTTTTGGGCGGATGGGCTTTGATGGTCTTTTACGACGATCCTACACTACCAGCATCCAGTATTAATTTATACCAAGGATTTCAACGACTTAGAAATGCAAGCGATTCGTTTACTTTGGATTCGTTTTATGCCATTGCAGGCTCAGGAGCCAAAGCCACTTTCTTATCTTGGGAAGGGGACGATACGCTCTCTGGGGCCTCGGAAACCCTCTCCATAACAAATGAATCAGGATCAACATTCACCCTGAGTGGTGATGGGGGACAAACAGGAACTAATGCCTACAACGGTACCATTTACGATGATACACAAGCACCTGTTTATAATGATGCTACAACCTATGGGGTGGATTTGGATACATACGGAATTTCCTCATACATTTCTCCTGGCGATTCGCAAGTAACAGCAAACGTTTCTGTTGCCAATGATGCTGTATTTTTTAACGCAGTATTGATTCGGGTACAGTCCAATTTGGTTACTGGGACTGTCTTTGAGGATGTCAACTATCCCGGAGGTGCTGGAAGGGACATGGCGACAGCTTCAGGCGTAGGTGTTGAAAATGTTACCCTAGAGCTTTACGATTCTTCTAATGTGTATATGGAAAGTGTTACTTCCAATAGTGACGGGGATTATACATTTGGAGGTATCCCTGATGGAAATTACACGATTAGAGCGGTAAATTCCACGGTAAGATCAACCCGTGGCGGGGGAGTGGGATGCACTTCTTGCTGGCCAGTACAAACATATCGAAATTATAATACTTCCGGTTCCTTTGTGGACGTCACCGGAGAAGTTGGTGGTGCTAACCCTTCTGCTGAAGACGTTGGTACTGGGACTTTGACAGGGGCTCAGACCCGTTCGGCAGTAACCATAGCAAGCGGGGGTATTGTAGGATTGGATTTCGGATTCAACTTTAACACCATTGTGAATACAAATGGCGATGGTCAAGGTTCTTTAGGACAATTCATCATAAATGCAAACAATCTGGATGAAACCGGATTGGATATTGGGGCAAATTCCATTTTTGACCCAGCCGCAGGTGAAGATACCTCTATCTTCATGATTCCTCCAAGTTCAGACGCATTGGGAAGAACGGCGGACTCCAACTACGCCAGCGGCTATTTTGATATTACAATTTCAGCTGCCACCCCTTTAAATGCAATTACTGCCAATAACACAATTATTGATGGTAGAACGCAAACAGCCTATTCTGGAGACACCAATTCAGGAACTGTTGGTTCTGGAGGCAGTACTGTGGGAACCTCGGCAATTAGCTTGCCAACATATTCCCGACCAGAAATTCAAGTGTATAGAAATCAAGGTGATGTATTTGATGTACAAGCCAATGTAACTATTAGAAATTTGGCTGTGAGCGCAAATAACAATGCGGCAATACAAATCAATAGTGGTACGGCTAATATTGTTTCCAATCTAGTAGGGGTCAATGCCCAGGGTTCAAATGCTGGAAACATAAATTACGGGATTGAGATATTGGGTGGCAACCCAACTATTGATGCCAATTATATTGCAACCAATCTAGATGTTGGAATTTTAATTAATGGCGGAACCAGTAGTTTGATTCAGAACAATCATATAACCTCCAATGGCAATCAAGCCTGTGATGACAATATTGAGATTTTGGGAGGAAGTGCAATAACTATCCAACAAAACCTAATTGAAAACGCCGCTGCATCGGGCATAGATGCCTCAGCAAGCACTGGTGCTTTGACCATTACCGAAAATGCCATTACGGCCTCCGGTCAAGACGGTGGCAACTGCTCAGGAAATGTGGAAAACATGGGTGTGCTGGTTGCTGGGGACAACTCGCAACTGACTAATAATCAAATTTATAGCAACGGTGGTGCCGGAATAGTTGTCATAGGTGGTACAGGCAACCTGATCAGCCAAAACTCCATATATGCCAATGGAACTTCCGCCGCAGCTCTGGGAATTGATTTGGATGCTGCTGCAGGAGTCGGGGATGGAGTTACCGTTAATGATAATGGAGACGCAGATAGCGGACCCAACAATTTGTTGAACTTCCCGATTATTGAATCAATCTATCTATCTGGTTCGAATCTTGTGGTGAAGGGTTGGTCACGACCTGGAACTACTTTGGAGTTTTTCTTAACAGATGTTAGTGAAGGAACCGCAACAAGTGGTGACAATCAATTAGGCCTATCCATAGACTATGGTGAAGGTCAGACCTTCCTGGGTACAGCTGTTGAAGGTGGCGGTTCCGATACAGATGGCAATGTTTCAGCCTATTCGGATGCTGATGGAAATACGGATAACACCAATGCATTTGAGTTTTCCATTCCTTTGTCTGTAATTCCTTCTGGTGGGGATTTGATAACCGCTACCGCTACCTTGAGCAACTCTACTTCCGAGTTCTCACCAATGTCCGTTTTAAACATTCCTACGGTAATAACCAATCGAGGAATTACGTATCGGGTAAATAGGGATTAGACCTTTTTTTACATCCAATTCTTACAGCTAATTAATCCAATTTAAGGGCCTGAAAATCAATTTTGCTATGCGCTTTAGCCTTTTACTGCGTTGGTTTAATCGACCAACTACCTTGAATTTTTTACCTCAAAATAAAAAGGTAACCTCAGAATTTAAACCCTATACCGTCGGATTTCAAGCGTACACAACAAATATTTTCCCCCCCTAGAGGTAAGGGTAATTTTGTAAGGTGTAGAAATACTATGCAAAAAGAACAACAGATTTAAAAGCTTTATTAAGCTCTAACAATTACAATAATTCAACCCAGACCCGATGTCTACTAATCATAACCCCATGAAAAAGAGCATCTTAGTTGCAATCCTCATGCTTTTCACAGGAATTGCATTTTCTCAAACCACAGTAACCCTACAAGATCAATGTAACTGCGAGGTCTTGAGCGGAACTGCGGTCACCGCGGCCGGAGCAATAACTCCTGCTGGTGCAGATACTGGAGACGTTTATGTCAATACCAATACCGGAACCATTTATTTTTGGGATGGTGATTCTTGGGAATTGACATCAACAGATGATCAGCAGTTAACTGGGTTTACGTTGGATGGAGCAACAAACGAATTAACATTGACATTGGAAAATGGGGGTAATGTAAGTGTCGATTTAAGCAGTTTAAGCGATACACTTACAGATACCAATACCACGATTACTTCTTTCGGAATTGATGGAACCAATACCAACCTTGAAATTACGGATTCCGACGCGAATACATTTTCAGTTGCCCTGGCAGCATTGGCGGCTTTGATAGATACTGATACCGATGACCAGACCTTGAGTTTGACGGGTAACACCCTTGCCATTGCGGATGGGAACTCCGTTGATTTAAGTGGATATGTGAACACGGACGCACAGACCCTTTCCTTGACCGGGACGGACCTTTCCATCAGTGGGGGGAACACAATAGATATCAGTAGCATAGACACGGATACGGATGACCAGACCTTGAGTTTGACGGGTAACACCCTTGCAATTGCGGATGGGAACTCTGTTGACCTCAGCGGATATGTGGACACAGACGACCAGACTTTGAGCCTATCCGGTACAGATTTGACCATTGCTGATGGTAACACCATTGACATCTCCGGTGTGAACACCGATTCGCAAACGCTTTCCTTGACCGGGACGGACCTTTCCATCAGTGGGGGGAACACGGTTGACATCAGTAGCATAGACACGGATACGGATGACCAGACCTTGAGCTTGACGGGTAACACCCTTGCCATTGCCGATGGTAACTCCGTTGATTTAAGTGGATATGTGAACACGGACACACAGACCCTTTCCTTGACCGGGACGGATCTTTCCATCAGTGGGGGGAACACAGTGGACATCAGTAGCATAGATACGGATACGGATGACCAGACCTTGAGCCTATCCGGAACTGATTTGACCATTGTAGATGGTAACACCATTGACATCTCCGGTGTGAACACCGATTCGCAAACGCTTTCCTTGACCGGGACTGACCTTTCCATCAGTGGGGGGAACACCATAGATATCAGTAGCATAGACACGGACACGGACGACCAGACCTTGAGTTTGACGGGGAACACCCTTGCCATTGCGGACGGTAACTCCATTGACCTGAGCGGATATGTGGATACAGATGACCAGACTTTAAGCCTATCCGGAACTGATTTGACCATTGCGGATGGTAACACCATTGATATCTCCGGTGTAAATACTGATTCGCAAACACTTTCCTTGACCGGGACGGACCTTTCCATCAGTGGGGGGAACACGGTTGACATCAGCAGCATAGATACGGATGATCAGACCTTGAGTTTGATGGGGAACACCCTTGCCATTGCGGACGGTAACTCCGTTGATTTAAGTGGATATGTGAACACAGACGCACAGACCCTTTCTTTGACAGGAACAGACATTTCCATAAGTGGAGGAAATACAGTGGACATCAGCAGCATAGACACGGATACGGATGACCAGACCTTGAGCCTTTCCGGCACGGATTTGACGATTGCAGACGGTAATACAATTGACATCAGCTCTATTGATACAGATACGGACGACCAGACCTTGAGCCTATCCGGAACAGATTTGACAATAGCAGATGGAAACACCATAGACATCAGCAGCATAGATACGGATACGGATGACCAGACCTTGAGTTTGACGGGGAACACCCTTGCCATCGCGGACGGTAACTCCGTTGATTTGAGCGGATATGTGGATACGGATGATCAGACTTTAAGCCTTTTCGGTACAGATTTGACCATTGCGGATGGTAACACCATTGACATCTCCGGTGTGAACACCGATTCGCAAACGCTTTCCTTGACCGGGACGGACCTTTCCATCAGTGGGGGGAACACGGTTGACATCAGTAGCATAGATACGGATACGGATGACCAGACCTTGAGCTTGACGGGTAACACCCTTGCCATTGCCGATGGTAACTCCGTTGATTTGAGCGGATATGTGGATACGGATGATCAGACTTTAAGCCTTTCCGGTACAGATTTGACCATTGCGGATGGTAACACCATTGATATCTCCGGTGTAAATACCGATTCGCAAACGCTTTCCTTGACCGGGACGGACCTTTCCATCAGTGGGGGGAACACGGTCGACATCAGTAGCATAGACACGGATACGGATGACCAGGCTATAGACGGACTTTCCATGGTGGCCGGTGAGTTGAACATTTCATTACAGGATGATGGGGTTGCGCCTTCAACGGTTGATTTGATAAGTGCAAATGCCAATAATGACATTTCTTTTGGAACAGATGGAGGCCTTTATTTGAACGTTGCCTCCGTCAGTATTTCGGAAACGATAACCACCTTGACGGACAATCTGGATGGGACATACACTTATACCAGTGAAAATGGTACCCCGACCACGTTTACCGGAACTGATGACCAAACACTAAGTCTTTCCGGTACTGATTTGACCATTGCTGATGGTAACACCATTGATATCTCCGGTGTGAACACCGATTCGCAAACGCTTTCCTTGACCGGGACGGACCTTTCCATCAGTGGGGGGAACACGATTGATATCAGCAGCATAGACACGGATACGGATGACCAGACCTTGAGTTTGACGGGTAACACCCTTGCGATTGCGGATGGTAACTCCGTTGATTTGAGCGGATATGTGGACACGGACGACCAGACCTTGAGCCTATCCGGAACAGATTTGACAATAGCAGATGGAAACACCATAGACATCAGCAGCATAGATACGGATACGGATGATCAGACCTTGAGTTTGACGGGTAACACCCTTGCCATTGCGGACGGTAACTCCGTTGATTTAAGTGGATATGTGAACACGGACGCACAGACCCTTTCCTTGACCGGGACGGACCTTTCCATCAGTGGGGGGAACACGGTTGACATCAGCAGCATAGACACGGATACAGACGACCAGACTTTGAGCCTTTCCGGAACAGATTTGACGATAGCAGACGGTAATACGATTGACATCAGTTCTATTGATACGGATACGGATGACCAGACCTTGAGTTTGACGGGGAACACCCTTGCCATTGCCGATGGTAACTCCGTTGATTTGAGCGGATATGTGGACACGGATGATCAGACTTTGAGTCTTTCCGGTACAGATTTGACAATAGCAGACGGTAACACAATTGATATCAGTTCTATTGACACTGATACTGATGACCAGACATTAAGTCTTTCTGGAACGGATCTTACCATTGTAGATGGTAACACCATTGACATCTCCGGTGTGAACACCGATTCGCAAACGCTTTCCTTGACCGGGACTGATCTTTCCATCAGTGGGGGGAACACTGTTGACATCAGTAGCATAGACACGGATACGGATGACCAGGCTATAGACGGACTTTCCATGGTGGCCGGTGAATTAAACATTTCATTACAGGATGATGGGGTTGCGCCTTCAACGGTTGATTTGATAAGTGCAAATGCCAATAATGACATTTCTTTTGGAACAGATGGAGGCCTTTATTTGAACGTTGCCTCCGTCAGTATTTCGGAAACGATAACCACCTTGACGGACAATCTGGATGGGACATACACTTATACCAGTGAAAATGGTACCCCGACCACGTTTACCGGAACTGATGACCAAACACTAAGTCTTTCCGGTACTGATTTGACCATTGCTGATGGTAACACCATTGATATCTCCGGTGTGAACACCGATTCGCAAACGCTTTCCTTGACCGGGACGGACCTTTCCATCAGTGGGGGGAACACTGTTGACATCAGTAGCATAGACACGGATACCGATGACCAGACCTTGAGCCTTTCCGGAACAGATTTGACTATTGCAGACGGTAATACAATTGACATCAGCTCTATTGATACAGATACGGATGACCAGACATTAAGTCTTTCTGGAACGGATCTTACCATTGTAGATGGTAACACCATTGATATCTCCGGTGTGAACACCGATTCGCAAACGCTTTCCTTGACCGGGACGGACCTTTCCATCAGTGGGGGGAACACAATTGACATCAGTAGCATTGACACGGATACCGACGACCAGACCTTGAGCTTGACGGGTAACACCCTTGCCATTGCGGACGGTAACTCCGTTGATTTGAGCGGATATGTGGACACAGACGACCAGACTCTAAGTTTATCAGGAACAGATTTGACAATAGCAGATGGAAACACCATAGACATCAGCAGCATAGATACGGATACGGATGATCAGACCTTGAGTTTGACGGGTAACACCCTTGCCATTGCAGATGGGAACTCTGTTGATTTAAGTGGATATGTGAACACAGACGCACAGACCCTTTCCTTGACCGGGACGGACCTTTCCATCAGTGGAGGCAACACAGTGGACATTAGTAGCATAGATACGGATGACCAGACCTTGAGTTTGACGGGGAACACCCTTGCCATCGCGGACGGTAACTCCGTTGATTTGAGCGGATATGTGGATACCGATGACCAGACTTTGAGCCTATCCGGAACTGATTTGACGATTGCAGACGGTAATACAATTGACATCAGCTCTGTTGATACAGATACGGACGACCAGACCTTGAGTTTGACGGGGAACACCCTAGCCATTGCGGATGGCAACTCCGTTGATTTGAGCGGATATGTGGATACCGATGACCAGACTTTGAGCCTCTCCGGTACAGATTTGACGATTGCAGATGGAAACACCATCGATATTTCCGGTGTGAACACCGATTCGCAAACGCTTTCCTTGACCGGGACGGACCTTTCCATCAGTGGGGGGAACACGGTTGACATTAGTAGCATAGATACGGATACGGATGACCAGACCTTGAGTTTGACGGGTAACACCCTTGCAATTGCGGATGGGAACTCTGTTGACCTGAGCGGATATGTGGATACGGATGATCAGACTCTAAGTTTATCAGGAACAGATTTGACAATAGCAGATGGAAACACCATAGATATCAGCAGTATAGATACAGACACAGATGACCAGACATTAAGTCTTTCTGGAACGGATCTTACTATTGTAGATGGAAATACCATCGATATTTCTGGTGTGAACACTGATTCGCAAACGCTTTCCTTGACCGGGACGGACCTTTCCATCAGTGGGGGGAACACAGTGGACATTAGCAGCATTGACACGGATACGGATGACCAGACTTTGAGCCTTTCCGGTACAGATTTGACCATTGCGGATGGTAACACA
Source organism: Flagellimonas flava (assembly GCF_050617915.1). Lineage (GTDB taxonomy): Bacteria > Bacteroidota > Bacteroidia > Flavobacteriales > Flavobacteriaceae > Flagellimonas > Flagellimonas flava_A. The sequence continues at coordinate 1,982 of NZ_JBODQE010000007.1, read as the reverse complement.
ATTGACATCAGTAGCATAGATACGGATACCGATGACCAGACTTTGAGCTTGTCAGGTACTGACCTTACAATTGCGGATGGAAACACGATTGACATCAGTAGCATAGACACGGATACCGACGACCAGACCTTGAGTTTGACGGGTAACACCCTTGCCATTGCGGACGGTAACTCCGTTGATTTGAGTGGATATGTAGATACTGACGATCAAACTTTGAGCCTATCCGGAACTGATTTGACCATTGCGGATGGAAACACGATTGACATCAGTAGCATAGACACGGATACCGACGACCAGACCTTGAGTTTGACGGGGAACACCCTTGCCATTGCCGATGGTAACTCCGTTGATTTGAGTGGATATGTGGACACGGATGATCAGACTTTGAGCCTATCCGGAACTGATTTGACCATTGCGGATGGTAACACTGTTGATATTTCCGGTGTAAACACCGATTCGCAAACGCTTTCCTTGACCGGGACGGACCTTTCCATCAGTGGGGGGAACACAATAGATATCAGCAGCATTGACACGGATACGGATGACCAGACCTTGAGCTTGACGGGTAACACCCTTGCCATTGCGGATGGGAACTCTGTGGATTTGAGTGGATATGTGGACACAGACGACCAGACTTTGAGCCTTTCCGGTACAGATTTGACGATTGCAGATGGAAACACCATCGATATCTCCGGTGTGAACACCGATTCGCAAACGCTTTCCTTGACCGGGACGGACCTTTCCATCAGTGGGGGGAACACCATAGATATCAGTAGCATAGACACGGATACGGATGACCAGACCTTGAGCTTGACGGGTAACACCCTTGCCATTGCGGACGGTAACTCCGTTGATTTGAGCGGATATGTGGATACCGATGACCAGACTTTGAGCCTATCCGGAACTGATTTGACGATAGCAGACGGTAATACGATTGACATCAGTTCTATTGATACGGATACGGACGACCAGACCTTGAGTTTGACGGGTAATACCCTTGCCATTGCCGATGGTAACTCCGTTGATTTGAGCGGATATGTGGACACGGATGATCAGACTTTGAGTCTTTCCGGTACAGATTTGACAATAGCAGACGGTAACACAATTGATATCAGTTCTATTGACACTGATACTGATGACCAGACATTAAGTCTTTCTGGAACGGATCTTACCATTGTAGATGGTAACACCATTGACATCTCCGGTGTGAACACCGATTCGCAAACGCTTTCCTTGACCGGGACGGACCTTTCCATCAGTGGGGGGAACACAATCGATATCAGTAGCATTGATACGGATACGGATGATCAGACCTTGAGCTTGACGGGGAACACCCTTGCCATTGCGGATGGTAACTCCGTTGATTTGAGTGGATATGTGGATACCGATGACCAGACATTAAGTCTTTCTGGAACGGATCTTACTATTGTAGATGGAAATACCATTGACATCTCCGGTGTAAATACTGATTCGCAAACGCTTTCCTTGACCGGGACGGACCTTTCCATCAGTGGGGGGAACACAGTGGACATTAGCAGCATAGACACGGATACGGACGACCAGACCTTGAGTTTGACGGGGAACACCCTTGCCATTGCGGATGGTAACTCAGTTGATTTGAGTGGATATGTGGACACCGATGACCAAACTTTGAGTCTGTCGGGAACAGATTTGACCATTGCTGATGGAAACACTATTGATATTTCCGGTGTGAACACCGATTCGCAAACCCTTTCCTTAACCGGGACGGACCTTTCCATCAGTGGGGGGAACACAGTTGACATCAGCAGCATTGACACGGATACGGACGACCAGACCTTGAGCTTGACGGGGAACACCCTCGCCATTGCCGATGGTAACTCTGTCGATTTGAGTGGATATGTAGATACTGACGATCAAACTTTGAGTTTGACGGGCAACACCCTTGCCATTGCCGATGGGAACTCTGTTGATTTAAGTGGATATGTGAACACAGACGCACA
>NZ_JBODQE010000006.1:0-286747 GCF_050617915.1 Flagellimonas flava | reverse complement strand
GTGACGGTGACCCTTGACGCGGGCACGGGCTATACTGTCGGGACCCCCAGCAGTGCCGACGTTACGATAGAGAGCGATGACACAGCTACGGTAACCATCGCCAATGCGTCTGGAAATGAGGATGATGGAGCTATTCAGCTTTCTGCCACTTTGGATTTGCAAGTAACAGGTGGTTTTTCCGTTCAGGTTTTTTCCGATGATGGGACTGCTACTACAGCAGACAATGATTATAACGGCCTTCTCCAAACCTTGGATTTTGATGGAACAGCAGGGGAACAGGAATTTTTTAGCTTAAGCCCAATTGCTGATGTTATCATCGAGCCAAATGAAACCGTTACAATTTCCATGCAAAACTTGACAAGTACCACCTTACCAGTGGATATAACGGATACTGGTGTTGTCACGATAAACAACGATGATAGCTGTGCAGCAGGAACAACGGCTCCTGTACTTGACCCTTCCGTAATTACTACCTTTTGTGACGCTTTTGTGCAGGATTTGGATGACTACGTCATCAGCATTCCACCGGCTGGATCGGATCTTAGATGGAGTACCAATTCGGATACATCAGTAACTGCTGACTATCTTCCTACTAGTACAGTTAGTACGGCGGACACTTACTTTGGATTTTTCTATGATGCCCTTAACGATTGTGCCAGCCCTACCTTAACGGTTACCCTGGTTTCAAACAGTACCCCATCAGCGGGCACAACAACCAACATTTCAGCCTGTAGCAATTCTGCAGACGGCAATAGTATTGTGGATTTGGACGATCAATTAACTGGAGCGGATGCAGGAACGTGGTCATTGTCCAGTGCTCCAGGAGGTGCTTCAATAACCATCAACGCAAGTAACATAGTAAACTTTAATGGTCAGCCTGAAGGAGATTACGAGTTTAGTTATACAACAACAGGTGCGGTTGCACCATGTGTCAACCAAGTTTCAACCTTGACAGTTACCGTTATTGATTGCTCCACTCCTTGTGATGCCGGAGATACTGCGCCCGTATTGGATACATCGCAACCCACCGATTTCTGCGATGTGGTTTCTGCGGATTTAAATGATTACGTAACTGACACAGCTCCTGCTGGAAGCGTGCTCACTTGGAGTACCAATCCTGATCCTTTGGAAACCATCGCACACAGAAGTAGCATTGTTATTGCTCCTGGATCCTATTTTGGTTTCTTTTACGATGAAGTAAATGGATGTGCCAGTCCAACCTTAACGGTGACCTTGGTATTGAACAACACCCCTGTTGTTTTAAGTTCATCGGGAGCTTCAAGATGCGGGGAGGGTACTTTGACCCTTACAGCTTCAACTACAGATGATGCTCTGTTAAATTGGTATGATAGCGCAACAGGAGGAACTTTCCTAGGTAATGGTGACACTTTTGAAACTCCTACCATTACGGAAACCACTTCCTTTTTTGTGGAAGCTTCAGCCAACGGTTGTAATTCCGTGAGAACGGAGGTAGTGGCCACAATCAACCCGAACCCTGCCACCGGGACTCCTACCAATACCATTGCTTGTAATACTGCTGGAAATGGAGGACCTACAATTATCGACTTGGATGATACCTTGACGGGCGAAGGAGAGGGAACATGGTCTATTGTTACCGATCCCTCTGGAGGGACACTTGTTATTGATTCCGAAAACAATGTGGACTTTGAAGGCCTAGCTGCAGGGGATTACGTATTTGAGTTTACTACAACAGGTGCTGTTGCCCCTTGTGTAAATACTTCTGTGCAGGTAACCATCGCGGTAAGTGACTGTATTATTGATTCGGATGGTGACGGACTAACAGATGGGGAGGAAGCCAGTTTGGGTACGGACCCCAACAACGCAGATACCGATGGGGATGGATTAACGGATGGGGAAGAAGTTTTGGTGGTGGATGACCCCAATACAACGGCAATTCCAGAAAACGCATCGGATCCATTGGATAGCTGTGATCCATTCCTTACTCCTGATTGTAATCCAGCAGATATTGATTTGGCGATAAGCAAAGAGGCAGACAATGCTACACCACTGTTGCAAACGAACATAACATTTACACTTACCTTGGAGAATACAACCATGGATAGGGTTTTGGATATTGTGGTCAATGATTTGATTTCTACCGACGCTGGCTTTCAGTATGTTTCCCATTCAGCCTCCAGTGGAGCGTATGATCAAATCACAGGAGTATGGTCCATTGATGAAATGGGTCCAGAGGAAGTCATCACCCTGGAAATCACGGTAACGGTTTTGGTTGCAGGAACCCTTCAAAATACAGCAACTATAACAAGTTCCTTTCCAACGGATGGGGTGGCATCCAACAACACAGCATCCGTTTCGGTTCAGGTTAACCGAAGCCCATGTGAAACCCCGGGAACCTTGTGCAACATATTTTCACCCAATGGTGATGGAATAAATAATACTTTGGTCCTAGTCAACCATCAGGATTTTCCTCAAAACAATCTCCAAATTTTTGATCGCTATGGCAATAGTGTTTTTGAAATGACCGGATACGATAGTTCATGGGATGGTACGAGAGGTAGTGGGGATGTTCCCGATGGCACCTATTTTTATGTCCTGGACCTTCAGGGAGATGGCACAGAAATTGTTAAAGGTTGGATTCAAATAATAAGATAAGCTGAATATGCCCAAAACATTTGGTTCAAAGACATATAGGTTTTTCGCGCTAACATTCATGGTTGTAGTGGGCATGGGTTACGCACAAAAGGAGCCGCAATACACCCAGTACATGTATAATATTGGAAGTTTCAACCCTGGATACGTAGGTTCCGTTGAGACTCCTGAGATTTCTGGCCTATACCGTGCCCAATGGGTAGATATTCCAGGGGCACCAACCACCATGAGGTTTGGGGCCAATGTTCCATTGGCCAATGAACGCTCTGGATTGGGGCTTAATGTGGTACTTGATGAGTTGGGACCGTCCAAACAGACCTATGCCAATGTTTCGTATAGTTATGAGATTAGCCTTTCGGATATCACCAAACTATCATTTGGAATGGTTGCTGGGGGGTCATTTTTGAGCTTGGATTATTCCGAGGGAAGTTTTGTTGATCCTTCCGATCCCACCATTCTTGGGGAGAATTACAGCAATTTTTATCCAACCGTGGGAGCTGGATTGTTTATGTATGAAGAAGACTGGTATCTGGGGCTTTCGGTGCCCAATTTCTTAACAGAAGGGCTTTATAATGAGGAGGTTGCCACTGTGGTAGAGGGTAGTTGGCAGTACCATTTTATTGGAGGGTATGTATTTCAGATTGCCGATAGAACCAAGTTTAAACCGGCATTTTTATTAAATTACCTTCAAGGAGCACCCGTTACGGTTAATTTATCCGCTAACTTTCAGTTCATCGATGCACTGACCGTTGGCGCATCGTATAGATTTGATAATGCAATAAGTGGTTTGGCCGGGTTTCAGGTTTCCAATTCGCTTTTTATTGGGTACTCCTATGATTACAATACCAATGGTCTTGGAGATTTTACAGGAGGGTCGCATGAAGCTATTTTGAAGTTTTATATTGGTCGTGAAGGAAACAATAGAGGCCCACGAACAAAGAACAAGGACAGAAAATTAAAAGGTAAACCTAAACAAATAGATTCTCCCAGATTTTTCTAGCTATGTCTAAAATCAAAAAAATATTCCCCGTTTTATTTACCTTTTTGTTGGGTATGGTTGTAGGTAGCGGCCAGTCCAAAAAGTCCAAGGGCGATGATTACTTTTTTCAATACGAATACCAAAAAGCGGTGACCGCCTACGAAGCGGATTTGGCTGAGGGAGCCTTATCCCTGGAACAATATCTCAACCTGGCGGATTCCTACTATAAAACCAACAATTTTGAAAAGGCTTCCGAAGCCTATATGAAGTTATACAAGCAAGATACGTTGTTGGGCAACCATCACTTTAATAAGATGTTGCAAAGTTTTGCCAGAACTTCCAACAAAGAACGCACCGAAGCTTTTTTGGCTACAAAATCAACAAATTTTGAAAAAGAGTTTTTACAAAACTTGGAATTCAATTCTCAGCTGTTGGGCGGCTCCGACCTCTCGGAAACTATGGATTTCCGAATATTTAATTTGGAAGGGAACAGTCCGCAATCTGATTTTTCGCCTACATTTTATGGTGATAAATTGCTTTTCTCAAGTGCAAGGTCCCAAGACAAAAAGCGGAGATATGTTCCCACCGGGGAAGGGTATTTGAATATTTATGAGGGAACATTGCAACCGAACGGACAGTTTTCCACAGCCACTGCATTTACAGGAATACCCACTTCAAAATATCACAAGGCCACGCCCTTCTATACAGAAAAATTGGAAAGTGTGTTTTACGTCCTCTCCAACACCCAAAATGGCGAATTAAGTTTTGATGAGAACGGGAAAAATGCATTGGCGATTGGTATGCAGTCCAAGGAAGGACCTTTTTACCTCTTATTAAAAGATTTAAGCACCTCTTTTTATTACCCCTTCTATGATGATAAAGATGACAAACTTTATTTTTCGGCAAACTTTGAGGACGGTTATGGCGGTACGGACATCTATTATGTGCATACCAATAGGGGGCAAATCATGTCGGCTCCAATAAATCTTGGTCCAAGAATAAATTCCCCAGGGAATGAAATAGCCCCTTTTATTTTTGAAAACAGTTTCTATTTTTCTTCTGATGTTTTTTATGGTTTAGGGGGAATGGACATCTATAAATCCAATATGGAGGGCAGCGGTTTTAGCATCCCCATCAATTTGGGTAAGGGAATCAATTCTTCCAAAGACGATTTTGGATTCATCATGCGTAACGATGGCGATGGCCTTTTGGGATATTTCTCTTCCAACAGACCTGGCGGTAAAGGAAATGATGACCTTTATGGGTTTAAGGTAGATGAAAAACCAGGACTTAGAACCTTGATTGTAAAGGGGAAGGTTGTAAAATCGAACGAGCCAACAGAAGTGGTGGGCAAGGCGGCGGTTCAATTGGTGGATACGGTTGGAAATCTCTTAGCAGAGACCTATTCGGATGAGGATGGAAGCTATCGATTAGAAATTCCTTGGACAAAGGAGCTGGTTTTGAAAGCGGTAAAGGATCGTTTTTCTGAGACTACGCAACAGTTTAATGAGGAAGAATTGGAGGCTATAGAAGGCAATAGCCATGATGTTCACTTGGCAGCATATGATGATCTTGTGGAGGAAAGGGAAGGGCAGACTGTTGTAAAACTGAAGGATTTCTACTTTGGGCGGGGAAGAACCCAACTTACGCCAGAAATCAAAACCGAATTGGACAAGGTGGTAGCCTTTGTAAAGGATTTTCCGTTTGTCCAACTAAGAATTGAAACCTATACGGATAGTAGAGGGGGAAGCAGTACCAATTTTAGATTGACGCAAGGGAGGTCTGATGCCATTAAAAGCTATCTTATTCAAAATGGAGTACCGGAAACCAACGTTTTATACTCCATTGGACATGGGGAAAATAATATTCTGAATAACTGTACCAACGGGGTATACTGTTTGGAAGTCCTGCACAAACGAAACCAGCGGTCGCTCATTGTGGTGTTGAATGATAATTTGTTGTTCAATTGATCAGCGGATCAGCATCCAACAATAGTACAGGGCAAATACCAATAGAAAAATCATTCCCAGATACGTAAGGAACCGTAGCCCCCTTTTTGGTCTTTGCGCAACTGGAACATCTTTTCCCATTACCGTTTTAAGGTTCATCCAGCCAATTAATGGAGCCATTACAAAGGAAACGAAAGTGGCCAAAGCTACCAAGTCGCCCATATTGGCTCCAAAACCGGCAATAACGATCCAATTGATTACCGCCATAAGGATTACGGTGATGGCAAAGGAGTTTTTGTGGCGAAATACCGGCCTTTTAGGAAATAGCTTTTGTAAAACGTCCAAACTGACACGTGAAACGGCATCGTGGGCCGTCATGCAGGTACTAAACATAGTAGCGAAAGCGGCAACAGCGATGAGAAAGTAGGCCCAATTTCCAATATGGGTGGTAAACAAGTTAACAACTTGATCGGCGAATACCGCAGCTTTTCCACTCAGTTCGGTTCCAGTTCCATATAAGGTCATCCAACCGATGATCAAGAAGAAAACTGCTAGGATTGCTGTCATTATATAACCCACATTAAACTCTTGTAGTGCCTCTTTTAAGGTGGGCTTTTCCTTCATGCCCTTTTGGTTCTCCATACTCCACAAGCTCACCCATCCCGATGCCTCCACTGCAGTTGGCATCCAACCCACAAGACTTATCAGGAACAAGACTCCAACCTCATTGAATATTTCAGGTCTTTGGTAGGTTTCCGAACCTGGAACAGTGCCTTTATGGATAACCATCACTGTGGTGATTAAAAGGGCTACAAATAAAATGGAAATCACTGCTTTGAGGGAGTTTTCAAGAAACCGATACTTTCCTATAATCAATAACGAACCAATAAAAATGAAGAGACAGAGTGCCACAAAGCCCTCTCCAACTTCAGTAATGCCAAACAAATTCATTAACAGGCCTGCCGTAACCACATAGAGTGCAGCTAGAATGGTAAATGTGGAGACTACGGTCACCAAGGCGTAAATCCACAGGTACTTTCGGCCCATGTTTAAATAGCCCTGGATAAGACTTTGATCGGTTACGGAAGTATACCGAATGCCAAATTCAAAAAAGGGGTACTTAAGCACATTGGCCAATACAATGGGTATGATCATGATCCAACCATACTGCGCACCGGCCTTTGTGGACAACACCAAATGGGAGGTACCAATAGCCATACTGGCAAAAAGCAATCCAGGCCCCAGATTTTTGAGAAGCACCCTAATTTTTGACATGAATATCAATACGTGTTGGCAACGAAAATAGCTTTTTTGTTGAGACAAGGAAAATAGCTGCCTTAATTAACCTGTGGAAATTGAAAATGATTTAAGGAATCTGAGATAAATTAATAGGTTTTAGGAAGCTTAAAGTGCTTTGTAGGACGATATCAATATTTAGGAAACCTTTTAATATTTCTTTTTTTGTTAGAAAACACCCCTGGCTTAAGGATGGATAAATCCTTAAAAGGCTTAATTGGTTCAGTTTGAGTAAACTGCTGGAAAATGTGTCTTTTAGGTCTGTTCTAAGTGTTTTGATTAAAAAATTCTTGAGGAGTATGGAATTCCTAAAGAGATAGGGCTTTGGTTTTTTTTGTGAGAAAATATCTCGCCAATTTTTATATATTTATCAATAATTAACTCAAAACAATGTATTTATTGTGGTATTAAACCTTTAAATACAGGGACTCAATGAATCTATCTAACTCAAACTAACTCAAACTATGACTGGAAACTTCTATTGACTTCTTTTCCCTTAATCAAGGTCTGCTTGGAAGAATGTAATTTCTTCCATTAACCAAATAACAGGATTAGAGGTGTTTACCGAGCCTATCCTTACCGATGTTTGGTGAAATTTGGGGAGCTGTTCTTTTATGGCTCCGTACTAAGAATAGTATCAATTTAATACAGTATTGGTTGTGTCCCATTTAGAGGGGTGCAATTCAAGTAGGTTGATCGGATTATGTTGGAAAACCAAAATAATAACGAAATAGCTTTATGGAATGAGATAAGGAAAGGAAATGTCCTGGCCCTGGGCGAAGTATACGACATTTACATTGACGATCTATTTTCATATGGCATTCAGTTTTCGGAGGATAGAAACCACGTGATGGATTGTATCCACGACCTCTTTTTGGATTTATACAAGTATCAATCCCGATTGGCGGTAACAACCAATGTTAAGTATTACCTACTGACGTCCCTCAAAAGAAAAATAATCCGTGGGCACAAAAGCAAGCTTACGTATTATACCAACGAAACTCCACTTCCAAATAATCAACGAAACCATATACCATCTCCAGAAGAGGAATTAATAGAGATGGAAAATGAATGGTTGAGAAGTCACAGCTTGCTGAAAGCAACAGAATTCCTTACCAAAAGGCAGCAAAAAGGATTATCCTTGCGGTTTTATGAGAAAAGATCCTATGAGGAAATCGCGGAAATAATGAATACTTCTGTGGAAACTTCCAGAACCATCATTTATAGGGCAATTAAATCACTAAGAAAAAACATTGTTCTTCCCATAGTGATTTTGGTGAGTTACTTTTTATAAAGTCTTGATAGTTAGTAGGGTAACTAGAATTTGACAACCCTATTTTATTCAAAATCTCAATTTTGAAGCACTGGAATTAAAGATTTCTTAAAAAAAATCTAAAAAAATTGTCTATAAAGTAAGTATTGAATGCTTTTATTAATAAGGACAGCCTTTGGAATTTGGCTTGGATGTAGATTTCAAAGGTGTCAGAGAACAAAATGAGAAAAGAAGAAACTACAGAAAATCATTCTGCTCAAATTAATCAAGAGGAGAAGGACCACCTAAAGAAAAGAATCACCCATTCCATTTTTAGGTACCAGCGTTTTAAGAGACGGGTTAGGTATGGATTTGGAACTGCGGCTTCAGTCCTTTTGATTGCATCCGCCGGTTTTTATTTGTACAATTCCGTATATAATCCCACTTCCATTGAGTCCTACGTAAAGACCACCAGTTCCAAAGTGGATGCAGGAAGCTCAACGGAGGTTACGTTGATCTTGGATAACGAGACAAACATCAATGTAGATCAGGACAACACCAACATCAAATATTCCAATACTGGGAGCAAGGTGCAGATAGGCTCCTTAAAAGAGGTTGACCAGGTTACGGAGAAAAATAATGAAATTGTTTACAACACCCTTCTGGTTCCTTACGGTAGACGCTCTCAAATAGAGTTGTCCGATGGGAGCAAGGTTTGGTTGAATTCAGGCTCTAAACTGGTATACCCGGTTATTTTCAAAGGCAAGAATAGAGAGGTTTACCTTGAAGGAGAAGGTATTTTTGAGGTGGCCCATAATGAAAAACAACCTTTTATTGTAAAGGCGGAGAACCATGAAATAGAAGTATTGGGGACCATCTTTAATGTGAGTAACTACCTGGACGATGGTAACATTAGCACAACCCTAAAAAGTGGAAGTGTTGAGATCCATTATGGAGAGGATTCCTTCTTTGGACAAAAACAAGCCTTGAAAATTGCACCTGGCACCCAGGCGGTGTATACCAAAAATGCCAAAAGGATTTCAGCCAGAAAGGTGGATGTGGAAAATTACTTTTCATGGCGTAGGGGTGTATTTATCTTCAAGAGCGATGACCTAAAACATATCATGAAAAGACTTTCCAGATACTACAATGTGGATATTGTGATAAACAATGTGGAGCTGGAAAACCAAACATTCTCCGGTTATTTGGATTTAAAGGAAGATGTGGAGAATGTGGTGAAAATAATAAAAGAAACAACCGATTTTGAATATACCACTCAAAATGAAAATCAAATAATAATCAACTAAAGTGCACTATATGACGTAAAAAAGACCACAAAAAAACCAGAAGATGCGCCAACATCCTCTGGCTTAAAGCAAACATTGCTGAAAACTTAAGTTCAGCAACATCAACTAACAAAAAAAACTAAATTATGAATAAAATTGTTAACCTCAGTCCTTTAGGTGCAATAATACCTTTGAGGTCTTATTTCTGGACTATTATGAGAGTTCTTCTTTTATTAATTGGAATTGGCCTCAGTACTGCATATGCCAATTCTTCCTATGCACAGACCAAATTAGACATTGATGTAAACGATGTTGTGCTTGAAGATTTATTCAAAGAAATTCAAGCTAAGACAGAGTATGTATTCTTTTACAAAGATGATGTCTTGGACAAGAACAAAAAGGTGTCCCTAAACTTAAAGAATGCAAAGCTTGGTGATATCCTTAGAAAGGCTTTTAGAAACACCGATTTAAGTTATAAAATTGACGATCGTCAAGTGGTTATCATCAAAAAATTGCCAGAACCCGAAAAAATATTGAATGATGATTCCAAGTTCGTACAATCGGACATCAGTGGTACAGTGACCGACGCGGATGGACAACCTCTGCCGGGAGCGAATATCGTGGTTAAGGGAACTACCAACGGTACCCAAACCGATTTTGATGGGAACTATACCATTTCTGCCGCGCCAGATGCCACTTTGGTATTTAGCTACATCGGATTTGCTACACGGGAAGTTCCAGTGAACGGTCAAACCACCGTCAATGTAAGTATGGAAGAGGATTCCAGCAAATTATCGGAAGTGGTTGTTTTGGGATATGCTTCCCAAACCCGAGGTGATGTTACCGGTTCGGTTGCTTCTGTTGATATTGACGAGGCAGTGAAAACTCCAGTGGTAAATGCCGCGGAAGTACTTCAAGGACGAGTAACTGGGGTTCAGGTAATCACTAGTGGTGATCCAGGAACTGCTCCAAAAATCAATGTACGTGGTTTTGGTACAACCAACAATACAAATCCACTTTACATTATTGATGGTGTACAAACAGATGATCCAAACGTGTTGAACAATATCAACCCAACAGATATTGAGCAGATGAACGTCTTAAAGGATGGTGCAGCATCTATTTATGGAGCAAGAGCCTCCAATGGTGTTGTTATCATTACTACCAAAGGTGGTGGTTACAATATGGAAAAGGCCGAGGTTTCCGTTGATCTTTATACGGGCTTTTCCAAGGTTAGCAACCCTATTGACTTATTAAATGTGCAGCAGCATGCTGATATGATCTGGCAGAGTAGAATCAACGACGGTATCGCTCCTAGCCATCCGCAGTATGGTGATGGTGCTACTCCTGTTATTCCTTCTTCCATAGTGGGATATACTAGAGTACAGTCTTATGACCCCATTGTTTTCTTCCCTGCTGGGCAAGTGAATGCAACTGTACAACCAGGAGGTACCGACTGGGTGGATGAAATTACCCAAACAGCTCCTATTTCAAATGCTTCCATTTCTATTGCAAATGGTAATGAGCATGGTAAATACTTTATGTCGGCTTCTTATCTGAGCAGAGAAGGTGTTGTAAACCATACAGGATTTAAGCGTGGAGGAACAAAGCTAAACTCTGAATTCAAGATAGGTGAAAAATTACGTATTGGGGAGCATGTGAACTTTTCCTTCTCCAACAATTCACCTGGTAATTCGGAGGCCATAGAAATGGCTTATCGTATTTCTCCATTGGTACCTGTACGAGATGATGATGGTTTCTTTGCAGGATCAGCTCCTCCAGGAATTGGAAATCCAAGAAATCCAGTTGCTCAATTGTACAGAACAAGAAATGATTATGATAAGCGCTACACCGGTATTGGTGACATTTATCTAGATTATCAGATTATCGATGGTCTTTCCTTTAAGTCTACACTAGCTGGTGGTTTCGAAATTTTCGATTCAAGACGATTTACGTCCTTGGATCCTGAAAATGGTGAGCCGATATCCACCAATACTTTGACGGAAAGAGATCAAACCCGTTATAACTGGAGTTGGACAAACATCCTGAATTTCAACAAAACATTCGGTGATCACACCATCAATGCCATTGCTGGTATCGAAGCCTTGGAAGAGGGGCAAAAAAGTAAGGAAGTATCACGTACTGGATTCCTATTTGAGGATCCCAATTTTTATTTGTTAAGCAATGGATCGGGTGCGCCCAATGTTCCAACTACCGTGGATAACGTAGATGTTACTTTTGATCGGCAAAATACGCTTTACTCCATATTTGGCTCCGTAAATTATTCCTATCTAAGTCGTTACTTCCTGACAGGTACTATACGTAGGGATCAATCATCCAGATTTTTGGGAGATAACCAAACTGGGGTATTCCCCGCAGTAAGTGCTGGATGGCTTATCAGTGATGAGGACTTTTTTCCTACGGATGGTATTGTAAATCGCTTAAAACTGAAAGCTTCTTGGGGAGAATTGGGTAATCAAACTTTACCTGCCAACAACCCAACCATTAATATTTCCAGTTTGAGTGAGCAATTTGCCAACTATTCCTTTGACGGATCAAGCATAACCACAGGAGCCTTATTGACCCAAGTGGGTAATGCCGATTTGAAGTGGGAAACTTCGCAGACCACAAACTTTGGGGTTGAGCTATCATTGTTTGACAGCAGATTGAATATTTCTGCCGAATATTTTAACATCAAAACCGAAAACTTAATCACTAGGGACTTTAGTTTGATCAGCTCAACAGCGATTGATGCAGAAGCACCTTTGGTAAACTTGGGAGATGTTGAAAACAAAGGTTTCGACCTTTCTATTGGTTATGGGAATACAACAGCTGGTGGCTTCTCCTATGATATTGCGTTGAACTTGTCGCATTACAAGAACGAGGTGACAAGGTTGATCAATGACGCACCAGTACCTGGAAGGGGTGATTTGAGAAATGGATCGGTTACCCGTACTGAGGTAGGAGATGAGCTTTCTTTCTTCTATGGAAGAAGAATCACTGGTCTGGATAGTAACGGTAGATTCATGTATGAAGATATCGATGGGGATGGAGAGTCCCTTGTGGATGGTGATGACAGAACTAAGATAGGTTCTCCGCATCCAGATTTCACCTATGGTATCAATGCTAATCTTTCCTACAAAGGATTCGATATGCAGTTGTTCTTCACAGGTTCTCAGGGTAACGATGTCTACAACTATAGCAAGGTATTTACAGACTTTGGACTATTCTTTAATAGTAACAGAAGTACAAGGGTACTCAATGCTTGGACGCCGTCCAATACCAATACCAGTGTTCCGGCCTTGACCGCTTCCTATCCTTTGGAAGAAGCCTCCGCCAACACATACTTTGTTGAGGATGGATCCTACTTAAGGTTAAAGAACATGCAAATTGGCTATACCCTACCAAGTGATATTACCAACAAGATTGGTTTGAGCTCTTTACGACTTTACCTTCAAGGAACCAATATCTTCACGATAACTGACTATGAAGGATTTGACCCAGAAGTGATTCCAATTGATGCTGATGGAGTCGGTCAAAATTTAAATTTAGGTATAGATAGAAGGGTTTACCCTCAACCTAAGATCTACACCTTAGGGATTAACTTAAAACTCTAAAAAAATGAAAAAGAAAAATTTTATCAATTTATTTCTGGTTTTACTAGTCCTGGTAATTGGATGTAGCGATGATTTTACAGAGACTCCAGCGGTTGGAGCATTATCTGACGAAGCTTTGGCCAATGAAGATGGACTTGCATTATTGTTAACAGGAGCTTATTCCTCACTGAATGCTGTAAGCTCAACCAGCTATGGAAATGGCTGGGGTAGAGCTGCGGACAATTGGTGGATGGATGTATTGTCTGATGACGCACATAAAGGGAGTACCAATGATGACCAGGCAGATTTGAAAGAAATCGAAATTATGAACTGGTCATCAGCCAATGGGTATTTTTACGCACGTTGGGGCGAACTGTTTACTTTGGTAAATCGATCTAATGCCGTGATGGCGCTATCAAGTTCCTTGGAAAATCCTGGGGATTTTATAGACCAAGTCGCGCAAGCCAGGTTCTTAAGAGGATTGGCATATTTTCAACTTCAAGTAATGTATGGAAATGTACCCTTCATTTCAGAAGAGAATTATGCTGCATCTGAATTCAATCAACCCAATCCGGGCCCAGTATGGGACCAAATTGAAGCTGATTTTCAATTTGCTATAGACAATCTACCTGACACTCGCGATAGCGGGAATGTTGGTAGACCCACTTCCTGGACGGCTAAGGCATTTTTGGGAAAAACGCATTTGCATCAATCTGATTGGGCTGCTGCCTTAACGTTGCTAAATGATGTAATCAATAATGGCCCATATGCCCTTCTGGCAGATTTTGTGGAAAACTTTAGACTGGCTGGAGAGAATGGTTCCGAGTCTATATTTCAAATTCAGTTTACCACGGATAGCGGTCAGTCATACAATGGTAATGTAGTTGGTGCACTTAATTTCCCCAATCCAGGTCCTTTTGGGTCTTGTTGCGGATTTTATCAACCAACACAGGATTTATTGAATGCATTTCAAACAGATGCCAGCGGTCTTCCGTTGCTTGACACGTATAACCAGACCGATGTAACAAGCGATTGGGACATTCTTTCTTTCGTTCCAGATACAGACCCTCCACAACCGACTGATTTTACTCCATTTGCGGGTAATCTGGACCCAAGAGCCGATTATACGGTAGGAAGAAGAGGAATTGATTATAACGGTTATGGTGAGCATATAGGCGAGGCCTGGATTAGGGCCAAATTTGCCAATGGCGATATTTCAGGCCCATATTTGCCCAAAAAGAACGTTTACTGGGCAGATGATGCTGGAACACAGCAGGCAACAGGTGCTTGGGGACAACAACTTTCAGGGGTTAACTATAATGTGATGCGTTATGCTGACGTGCTGTTGATGGCTGCGGAAGCTGCAGTAGAAACAGGCGACTTGCCCACTGCTCTCAACTATGTGAATCTAGTTAGGAACAGGGCAAAAAATTCCAATTATATGCAAGCAACAGATGGTTCAGGCGATGCTGCCAATTATGTGGTTGAGCCATATGCATCTTTTGCTGATGCCAATTTTGCAAGAGACGCAGTTCGTTTTGAGCGTCGTTTGGAATTGGGCATGGAAGGTCACCGTTTGTTTGACCTTAGAAGATGGGGTGCTTCCCAGTCTATCCTAACGGAATATTATACCAATGAGGCACGTACTATTCCTGGATTTGGGGCTTTGATCAACCCTTATGACAGTAAGCATGATCTATTCCCAATTCCAATTGGGGCAATAGACCTCAGTGGTGGAAGTTTAACACAAAACCCTGGATATTAAGAATTAGTAGTTTGGTTAGTTTACATGGTTAATTAAATTAAGTTTAAGTTGACTAAGAAAACAGGGTGTAAAAGCCCTGTTTTCGAATTTATTATATATCTCCAATGAAGTATAAAGGCAAGGTAGTTTTCATTGTAGGCGTGACAATTTTATTGTTTTTGTCATGCAATAGACAAAACAAGGATCAAAAGCCTCGATTATTTTCAAAAATTGGTTCCCAAGAATCAGGGATTGATTTTGCCAATAATTTAATTGAAAATGATTCCCTCAATTACTTTACCTACGCCTATATCTACATGGGAGGAGGAATTTCCGCAGGAGACATCAACAATGATGGCCTAGTGGATCTATATTTCACCGGGAATATGGTTCCCAATAAATTATACCTGAACAAAGGGAATCTGAAATTTGAAGATATTTCGGAATCGGCTGGAGTTTCAGGTGATGATAGATGGTATACCGGTACCACCATGTCCGATGTGAACAACGATGGTTTTCTGGATATTTACTGCTCGGTCGGTGGAAAATTTGGACCCAAGGAAAATCAATTGTTTATTAACAATGGTGATAACACATTTACAGAAAAGGCCAAAGAATTTGGGATAGATGATCCCAGCAATAGTGTTCAAAGCACTTTTTTTGATTATGATTTAGACGGGGATTTGGACTTGTATGTCGCCAATTACCCCCCCACACGATTTAATGCCCCTAATTTTTACTATGCATTCAAACAAAAGTTTCCAAAACCTTTGGAAACCGATAGATTATTCAAAAATGAGGATGGAATATTCATTGATGTAACTGAGGAAGCCGGTTTAAAGACCTTTGGTCTTTCCTTAAGTGCAACCGTAGGAGACCTCAATCAAGATGGGTGGCCAGACCTTTATGTGTCCAACGATTTTAGCAGTCCGGATTACCTTTTCATCAATAATAAAAATGGAACCTTTTCGGAGCAGGTAAGAGCGGTGACCAAGAACACCTCATTTTATGGAATGGGAGTGGATATTGCCGATTTCAACAACGATTTACTGTTAGACGTACTGCAGGTGGACATGACGGCCAATATAAACCGCAGGGCGAAGGCCAACATGGCCAGCATGAATCCAGATTTGTTTTGGAGCACTGTAAATGCCGGTTTTCACTATCAGTACATGCAGAATAGCCTTCAAATGAACAATGGAAATCTTCTGGATTCCTTACCTGATTTTAGCAATGTGTCCCGCTTGGCAGGGATTTCCTCAACCGACTGGAGTTGGGGGCCACTATTTGCTGATTTAGACAATGACGGATGGAAGGACATCTTCATTTCCAACGGAACTAGACGGGAAATAAACAACAGGGATTTTTTCAAAAAGATAGAGCAAACAGGGGTAAGCGAAGACAGTACACTGATCAAGAGTCTTGCAATTCCATCTGAGAAAATAGACAACTTCGTCTTTAAAAATAAAGGGGATTTGACCTTTGAACGGAAAAACAAGGAATGGGGCATTGAACATTTAGGTTTTGCCAATGGCTCGGTTTATGTGGATTTGGACAATGATGGAGATCTTGAAATTGTCACCAACAACATTGATGATGTGGCCACGGTCTTTGAAAACAAAAGTTCAGAAAACAGCAACCATCTGACCCTAAAATTTAAGGGCACGGACAAAAATCCCTTTGGGATAGGAACAAAGGCTACCTTATATGCCAATGGTAGCCATCAATACCAGGAAATGACACTGACCAGGGGATTTCAATCCTCAGTGGCCCCACAGCTGCACTTTGGTCTTGGAAATACACAAAAAATAGATTCCATTAAGATTGTTTGGCCAGATAATAAGGTGCAGCTGGTGAGGGGACCCGAAGTCAATTCTTCGTTAATTATGGATTACGGTATGGCGGTTGCCATGGGGGAAGGCCAAAAGCCGTCCAATTCCGCTCAGCTGTTTCAGCAGGTGGATCCATCGATGGCCGTAGATCACCGTCATCTGGAAAATCCCTACAATGATTTTGACAAGGAAATTTTATTGCCCCACCAAATGTCCATGTTGGGTCCCAATGTAGCTGTGGGCGACCTTAATGGTGATCAGTTGGACGACTTTGTTGTTGGAGGTGCGGCACAAAGCCCAGCGGCCGTTTTTTACCAAAATTCAGAAGGATTCCAGAAAAAGGAGATGGATATTTTGAATGAGGATAGCGCTCATGAGGATATGGGGATTCACATCTTTGATGCGGACAGTGATGGCGATAATGACATTTATATGGTAAGCGGAGGCAATGAATTTTCATCGGATTCCCATTTACTTCAAGATAGGCTGTATGTAAACGATGGTAATGGAAACTTTGAAAAATCAGTTTCAGCATTACCTCAAATGAGCAGTAGCGGATCGCGGGTGCATAGTCTTGATTATGATAAGGATGGGGATTTGGATTTATTTGTCGGTGGCCGATTAGTGCCAGCAAGCTACCCTTTACCGGCCAACAGCTATATTCTGGAAAATGTAAGCGAAAAAGGAACACCCAAATTTGTGGATGTGACCCCAAAAGTAGCTCCCATGTTGGAAAAATTGGGAATGGTTACCGATGCAGTCTGGTCCGATTTTGATGGCGATGGGTGGACAGATTTGATTGTTGTGGGCGAGTGGATGCCCATTACCCTGCTTAAAAACGATCAAGGCTATTTTTCAGACGTTTCCCAAGCATATGGACTAGAGGATTCACGAAGCTGGTGGTTCAGTATAGAGGAAGGGGATTTTGACCAGGATGGAGACAAGGACTACATCGTAGGGAATTTGGGATTGAATTATAAGTACAAAGCGAGCAAGGACGAGACCTTTGATATTTACCTCAATGATTTTGACAACAACAATACCAATGATATTGTGCTGAGTTATTTCAATGAGGGTGAAAAATTTCCTTTAAGAGGTCGGGAATGTTCCTCCCAGCAAATGCCAGGGATTAAGGATAAGTTCAAGGATTATGAGTCCTTTTCACAAGCTACCCTTACGGATGTGTATACGGAAAGAAGCCTGGAAGAATCCTTGCACTATCAGGTAAAATCCTTTGCAAGTATCTACTTGGAAAATAAGGACGGTAAATTTATAAGGCATGAGCTGCCCAAACTGGCGCAGTTGTCCTCCATCAACCAAATTCTGGTAAAAGATTATACCCATGACGGTCATTTGGATGTGCTTATTGCCGGAAATCTGCACAGCTCAGAGGTAGAGACCCCAAGAAATGACGCTGGAAACGGGCTCCTCTTAAAAGGCGATGGTGCCGGTGGATTCATTCCGATAGAAGGCCATACCAGCGGTTTTTATGTGCCCGGGGATGTTAAGGACATGCAATCCCTCCAAATGGATGAAAAAGAATATATTGTAGTGGTAAAAAATTCCGATTATATTCAATTGCTGCAGTCCATACCCTAGATGAACATTTTCCGAGGGTTGATTGTGGGACTAATCCGAAATCATTTCAATAGCTGAATGAAACAATTTTTTAGAATCCTCAAAGGCCTGCTCGTAGTATTGGCTGTGCTGCTTGTGACTTTCTTTCTGGGGCCAAAAGTGGAAAAGCCGGATTTGGACACTACATTGCCCGAAGTAAATGCCAATTTATTGGCATTGGATCGGGAAATCAAACAAGCAGAAAAAGCAATTCCCAATATAAAACCGGATAACGATGCCCGTATCGTGTGGATTGATAGCATACCCAGCAAAACACCGTATAGCATTGTGTATCTTCATGGATGGTCCGCGAGTAGGGAAGAGGGGAATCCCATCCACATAAACACAGCCAAGGCCTATGGCTGCAATTTGTACCTGCCCAGATTGGCAGGACACGGATTGCAAGAAGAAGAGGCCATGCTGGATCTTACAGCCAATCAAGTATTGGAGTCGGCAAAAAAGGCCATTGCCGTGGCAAAACAGTTGGGAGACAAGGTGATCATTATGGCTACTTCTACTGGGGGAACGCTCGCATTACATTTGGCGGGTGGAGATCCAGATGTAGCAGCAATGCTCTTATATTCCCCTAATGTTGAGATTTATGACCCCAATGCCAAACTACTTTCCGGGCCTTGGGGATTACAGTTGGCCAAGGCGGTCAAAAAGAGCGATTATCATGAATTTGAGGCCAAAGAGGACAAGATGAAATATTGGACCACCAAATACAGATTGGAAGCGCTGACCCATCTGCAATCCTTAGTAGACCATACCATGATTCCTGAAACTTTCGCCAAGGTTGGCCAGCCTGTATTTTTGGGTTATTTCTATAAAAACGATTCCATCCAGGACAACGTGGTTTCTGTCCCTGCGATGCAAAGCATGTTTGACCAACTGGGAACGGCCGCAGAGCAAAAACGAAAAGTTGCTTTTGACAAGGTGGGTGATCATGTAATGACCAGTCACATTACTTCCAAGGATTTGGAATCGGTGCAACAAGAAACCGAAAATTTCTTAGAGGAGGTGTTGGGGCTTGAAAAGGTCAAGGTTTTGGACACAATTACTGAAATATTCTCAGAGGAAGTGGCACCATAGAATTGTTAAAATTTTTAAAGATCTTTTGGTTACTAGACGACTGGTCATATATTTGTGCTCGCAATGGAGACAAAAACACTTAAGGGCGAATTAAAATGCAATGAGTTTTTGGAAAAAGGGATGGAGGTCCTTTGGTCCAAAGGCTACAATGCCACAAGTGTTAACGATATAGTACAGGCAGCAGGAGTACCAAAAGGTTCCTTTTACTTTTATTTTGATAGCAAGGAGGACTTTGCGGTTAAAGCTATTACCACCTATTTCAATTTGAATTATACACCAGCCAAGGAGATTTTGGATGATCTATCCAAATCGCCCAAGCAACGACTGTTGGACTTTTATGAATTCCGATGTTCTGTGATCAAAAATGAATTGGAGTGCAAAATGGGCTGCTTAGCTTGTAATCTGGGCAATGAAATGGCCGAACATAGTGAGAAGATTAGATCAGCTATTGCGGCCAAGGAGGAAACCATAAGAAATGAAATAGCGGCCGTTGTCCTGGAGGCGCAGCAAAAGGGGGAAATAAATAGTGCAATAAATGCTATGGATATTGTTGCCTTTTTTGAAGACGCAGGAAAGGGAGCAATGACCACCATGAAAGAAATGAAAAGTGCCTATCCGGTGGATAATTATATGGCGATGCTGCGGAAGTTCATGTTTGGTTAAATTTTTTTTGGCTTTTTTATAGATGACTGGTCAATTATTAATTTGGCATCATAGTTTTTCATCTATAAATAGTCACATTAAAAGATAAAGTTGACCGGACAGTTATTACCAAAATAAATATAAATAAATGTCCAAAGCGTATAAGTCAGAACGTCAAAAAATAAACATCATAATAAACCTTAATCAATCCTAATCAATGAATGCAATTCAGAAAACCAAAAATGCAGCCAATGCATTTGCGAAGAATTGGGCCAATTTTGTAATCAAGTTCAAATGGCCTGTTCTCATTTTGACTATTTTACTCGCCATGGGTCTTGCCTCCCAAGGCAAGATGGAGTTCGATGGGGACTATCACGTATTTTTTAGCGAATCCAACCCAGAGCTGGAAGCCTTTGATGCCCTTCAGGAAAAATACACCAAGGACGACAACATTATTGTTGTGCTTGCCCCGAAGGACGGTAACATTTTTACTAGGGAAAACCTGGTTGCCATCGAAGAACTTACCGCCGAAGCTTGGAACACGCCTTACTCCTCACGAGTGGATGCCGTGACCAATTTTCAGCACACCAGTGCTCAAGGCGATGACCTTTATGTGGACGACTTGTCCTATGATTCTGCAAACAAAACGGATGCAGAAATCGCTGAAATCAGGGAAAAAGCCTTGAAGGAACCGCTACTCGTCCATAGAATCATCAATGAGGAAGGAAGTGTGACCGCAATTAATATCACGGTACGCCTTCCAGGGGAAAATAGCGCAGCAGAGATCCCGGAAGTGACCATCGCCACCCGCGAGATGATGTCAAAATTTCAGGAGGATCATCCCAATTTTGATGTGTATACCACTGGTCTGGTACCATTGAATACCGCCTTTTTCGAATCATCCCAAAAGGACCTGATGCTCACCATGGTCATGTTGTTGATCGTGGTCATCGTAACCTTGATCCTGACCCGCAACTTTTTTGCTACCCTGGCCACCCTCGTAGTGGTTTTGTTTTCAATCATGAGTGCGGTGGGCTTTATCGGCTTGAATGGAATCAAATTAACGCCCCCGTCAGCAGTGTTCCCAACCATGATATTGACCTTGGCCGTTGCGGACAGTATACACATTCTGGTAACCTATCTGCAAAAGGTACGCAAGGATGGATTGGACAAAAAAGCGGCTTTGGTTGAGTCAATGCGTCTCAATTTTATGCCGGTTTTCATTACCAGTTTAACCACAGTAATCGGATTCCTTACCCTAAATTATGGCGATGTGCCACCGTTTTGGGATTTAGGCAATATTGTGGCCTTCGGAATGGCAATGGCTTTCTTGTTTTCAACCACCACCCTTCCTGCGCTAATGGCCATTTTCCCAATTTGGAAATCCAAAAAGGCAGCCAAGAAACAGGATAAAGAACTGCACACAGGCATGTATGCTCGATTGGGTCAGTTTGTGATTAAACAACCGGTAAGATTGACCATCATATCCTTGGCAATTATTGGGATGCTTGCCTATTTGGCCAGTAAAAATGTCTTTAACGATGAGTTTGTGGAGTATTTTGATACCACGGTTCAGTTTAGACAGGACAGTGATTTTATCAATGAGAATCTGACAGGGTTTTACAATGTGGAATTCTCCGTGGGAAGTGGGGAAAGTGGAGGAATCAACAATCCTGAATACCTACAAAAACTGAACGATTTTGAGGACTGGTTGGAAGAACAACCCGAGGTAGTACACGTGAATGCCTTTAGTGAGGTAGCCCGACGGGTGAATCGTTCCATGCACGGCGATGACCAAAGTTTTTATAAGGTGCCCGAGAATAGGGAGGAAGCAGCGCAATATCTTTTGTTGTATGAACTTTCCCTTCCTTTTGGCTTGGACCTGAACAACCAAATCAATGTGGATAAATCGGAATCTAGGGTGACGGTTACCTTGGAAAACAACTCCAGCGCCGAGATGATTGCATTTGCGGAACGATCGGAAAAATGGCTGGAGGACAATGCTCCGGACGCAATGCACTCATTAGGTGTAAGTCCTACCTTGATGTTCTCCAAACTTGGTTTTCGCCAAGCAGAGAGCATGTTCAAGGGAAATATCATCGCCTTGATATTGATTTCGTTGGTGTTGATGATTGCCCTGCGAAATGTCAAGCTTGGGTTCTTGAGTATTATCCCCAATGTGACCCCTGTTTTAGTTGGTTTTGGACTTTGGTTTTTACTCAAAGGAACAATTAACACGGGGATGGTTATCGTGTTTGGAATGACGTTGGGAATCATAGTGGACGACACCGTACACTTTATGAGCAAGTTCCTTCGTGCCCGAAGAGAGCTGGGCTATAACGCCAAGGATGCCATTATATATGCCTTTGAAACGGTTGGTAAGGCTTTGGTGACCACTACTATAGTGCTGCTCGCTGGATTTGTGGTTTTGTCCACTTCCACCTTCGCCTTGAACAGTTATATGGCAAGAATAACCGTAATCATCATTATTGCAGCTCTGGTTATCGACTTTATTCTCCTCCCGTCCTTACTGATTTTGGTCAGCAAAAAAGAAGAGAAAACGGTGACCGAACCTAAAATGCAAATGCAACTCGATAAATAATTTAAAAACACACAATTCGAATTTAATCATGAAAAAGAGTAGAATTTTTATACCAATAATTGCCTCGGTTCTAGCTGTGGCAACTACAAATGCCCAGTCTGCGGAAGAACGTGGATTGCAGATTGCCGAAGCCGCCGAGAAAGCCGATGAAGGCTTTGGAAGCTCTATTGTGGAGCTTAAAATGACCTTGAAGAACAAAAATGGTCAGACCAGCGAGCGGTTTTTGACCACCCGAACCTTGGAACTGACGGAGGACGGTGATAAGTCCTTGATCGTATTTGAAAGCCCAAAAGATGTGAAGGGAACGGCAACTTTGACGTTTACCCATAAAGTTGGAGCGGACGATCAATGGCTATATCTGCCATCAATCAAAAGGGTGAAAAGGATTTCTTCAAACAATAAATCCGGTCCTTTTGTGGGCAGTGAGTTTGCCTATGAAGATTTGTCTTCCCAGGAGGTAGAGAAGTATGCCTACAAATTCCTAAAAGAGGATGGAGATTTGTTAGTGGTGGAGCAGGATCCCGTGGATCCAAAATCCGGGTATACGAGAAGAGTGGTCACCTACAACAAAGGCAAAGGATATCGCTTGGAAAAAATAGAGTTTTACGACCGTAAAAATGCCTTGTTGAAAACCTTGGTCTATAGTGATTACAAACTCTATAAAAATAAATTCTGGAGAGCCGCCACCTTCAACATGGTCAACCATCAAAGCAATAAGGAAACCCTGTTGAAATTTGGAGAATACAACTTTGGCGCCGAATTGGCCGAGGAGGATTTTACCGAAGTGGCTTTGAAAAGAGCGGGTAGCTAGTCCCGTTCCATTTTTGTCTGATTCAGAATGTTAAGGCCAAGGTATGTTCGCCACAAGCTTGTTAATGTGGTTGTGTGATGGTACAGGCTTGTAAATACCTTGGCTTTGATTTTAAATCCAAAGAATTTTGAAGATAAACATGCATAAGAAGCTACTTTTTTGGGTAGCCTTGGGTTTGATGGGAACCACTGTTGGTTTTGCCCAGGAAAAGGAAAAACCAAAACCCGTCCATGAGCTGGAGTTGGAACTGGAGGCGGAATACCGCTACTTTTTGGATGATGCCCAATTTACAGAACAATTGGATCATTATCCCTCCTTTGCTTTGCGACCCGATTACTCCTTGGAGTGGAATAAAGGTTATGAAAGTATCAATTTTACTGGTTTTTTTAGGCTGGACAGGGATGACGAGCGTACCCATTGGGACATTCGTGAACTCTATTACCAAAAGGCCAAGGGCAATTGGGAGTTAAGCGTTGGTCTCAAAAAAATCTATTGGGGTGTTGCAGAGAGCAATCATTTGGTGGATATCATTAACCAGACCGATGCGGTGGAAACCTTTGATGGGGAGGAAAAATTGGGGCAACCCATGGCCCAGTTCAGCTATATAACCAATAAGCTCGGGACTTTTGATTTTTTCTATTTGCCCTATCATAGAAAACGAACATTTCCAGGTGAGAAAGGTCGATTGAGGTTTGGAACTGTTGTTGATCAGGACGACTTGGGTTATGAAAGTGGAGCGGAAGAGTGGCGTCAGGATTTTGCTGTACGTTGGAAACATTACTTCGGCATTTTTGATGTGGGAATTTCCCATTTTTATGGGAACGGAAGGGAACCGCTATTTGTCTTTGACAACCAAGGAAATATCAATGCTTTTTATCCTGTAATTAACCAGACTGGGTTGGATGTGCAGATTACCCATGGTGCGTTCCTTTGGAAATTGGAGGCCATTTACCGTAATGCAGATGCACAGGACTTTACGGCATTAGTGGCCGGACTGGAATATACTTTCAGCAATATTGATGGTAATGGCCTGGATATTGGACTTTTGGGAGAATATCTGTACGATGAACGGGATGAATTGTCCCTAAATGCACTTCAAAATGATATATTTTTTGGAAGCCGAATCGCTTTTAACGATGTGCAGGATACCTCTATTTTGATTGGAGGGATAACGGATTTGGAGTCGAGCAGCAAGATTTTTAGCTTGGAGGCCTCGAGACGTTTTGGTTCCAATTGGCGAGCGGAGGTAGAGGCCAGAATTTTTAGCAAGATTGATAATACGGAGCTGATTCTGTCCAATTTTAGGGAAGACAGTTTTTTACGCTTCACTATTTCGCGTTTTTTTTAAGAATCTGGATGATGGGTTGACTAACTCAAATCATCTAGGGTAGTTCCTATCCAAGAAAGCCCCGACCGTAGGTCGGGGCTTCTTATTTAGGTTGAAAGCCAACTACTGCTCCTTGTGACTTTGGAACAATATAGTGTCCAATTCCAGATATTTATCTTTCATCAGGGCCAAGGCAAAGGCAGCTGCAGAAGCGGTAAAGACGGAATAGTCAAAAGAGCCTTTAATGCTCGAGGAAAAAGTAATGGCCAAAGCAAAAGCCAGCAACAAATAACCGGACAGTTTGGCTATCAATTCTGTTTTTAGACCTAGTAGAAGTAAGAGGGCAAAAATAACCTCCAAAGCTGTGGCCAAAAATGCGACCACAGGAATCATTCCTCCGGGAAACCAGGGGTTCATGGCTTGGGTGCTTTGAACAAAAACGTCCCAATTGCCCCAGGAATAAAGCCCTTCTGGCCAAAAACCAAGACGGTCAGCAACTGCTGATAAAAATGCTGTGGATAAGGATAACCTTAAAAATAACTTGACAAATTTTGAATGCATAAGATTGATGTTTTCAACAAAATTAATGATCCATCAGTCCATCATTCTTTGATAAATGTCAAAAAATTATGGGGCTTTTCTAATCCTGCTCAAAGTTTCTTGAGTCATGCCCATATAGGAAGCTATATGGCCTAAATTTACCCGTTGGATGAGTTGTGGCCTTGTCTTGACCAGATTGTCATAACGCTCTTTGGCAGAAAAGAACAAGAATTCCTCAATACGATCTGCACCTTCGGTGTACATGCGTTCCAAAACAAGTCGTACGTACTTTTCGTATTCTGGATGCTGTGATAGCAAACTCTGAAGGTCAGCATAGGAAATGGAAAACACCTCACTATCTTCCAACAATTCCACATTGTACCGACTCTTTTTTAAGCTTATAATACTATCTACCGCAGTAATGATTTCACCTTCCGAGGCCAGATGGACTGTAATGTCCTTCCCATCTTTATAGAAAAACGTCCTAGCCAAGCCTTTTTGGATAAGGTAAATATGTTCGCAAACCGCGCCTTTTTCATGTAGCAAATGATTTTTTGGATAGTTGTTTAGTTCCATTCTTTCAAAAATTTTTGAAACTAAATCCAAAGGAGCAATACCATCCAAGTTGTTGAAGTTCATAGTTAGGGAGAGGGGTTTGAGTTTCGATATTAGGGTTAAAGGTACGATGGGAAACGACAAAAATGCCCGTAATTTTAAGCTAATAGGAAAAAAATCCAATGGCAGTTTTAACCATTGGACTTCATTCGAGATATATGTCAAAAGTTACCCGATGTCTTCCAAAAGCCAAACATTTGCCGAACCGGAAATATCCAAATTATGTAAGGTGTCGTTTTGATCTCCATCAGTGGACGTAAATGAATAATCGAAAGTCAGATGCATGGTTTCCAAGTTATAATCCACATTTGAGATTTGGAAATTTAAAACCGTATTGTCTTCCATATCAAAATTAGCGCTTATCGTGAAGTACTTGTTGTCTGCACCAATTACGGCGTAATGATCCAACCAAAAAGTCCCAGATTGAACCAACTCATCGGTACCACCAAGATCTACAATACTAAAGCTAATCTCAACAAAGGTGTCTTGTGGTGTTATCCCAGGTGTACTGATATAGCGCCTTAATACAAAGTCATGAACAGTACCATCAGGAGTGTCAATGGCTTCTACATGATTGTAGAACAACTGGAAGTTTCCGTTAACTGGCAAAAACTTAAATGTAGCATCATTTTCAAAAGGTTGATCATCAGGTCGAGTGCCATCTAAGTTCAGTGTAATGTATCCGTATTGGGTCATAATTTCTAGACTTTCCCCACTTTCACCATCCATACCTTGGCAGTCCAAACCGTTAAGGTTTCCATCATTGTTGATATCTTCGCCCGGATCTACTTGTCCATTCCCATTGGTGTCCCAGCAACTAGTACCGCTGTTACCATCATTTCCTTGATCACCTGTTATCCCCTGGCAATCCAAATAGTTCCACTGCCCATCATTATTAATGTCCTCAGAATCTTGATTTATTCCGTCTCCGTTGGCATCATGGCAATTCAAGCCAGCTAATCCATCAGCTCCATTTGCCCCATCTTCAGGACTACAGGCTATCGATACCAATAAAAATATCGGAATCGAACTTCTAAGTAATCTAAAAAATCTCATATCGTTTCAGTTTAATGTGATTGCATTAAACTAGATGGGATTCAAAAAAAATCGGCGGTTCAATTGACAGATACCCTGTTTCGATTGACGGATGTAGTGTTTAGCTTTGAAAATCTTAAGGAAAGTGAGCAATTTTGGCTAGTTGGCTTTGGAGGAACCTCGATTTGTTATCAATAATCCAGTGATAATCAAAAGCCCCCCAATAAGGTGGTAGAAGTACAAGTTTTCATTGAAGAAAAAGGTTAATACGGCAGCAGAAAGAGGAACAACGTTCATATAAATACCGGCTTTATCCGCTCCAACAATATGTACTCCTTTTTGCCAAAGGAAGTAGGCAAAGGCAGTCCCCAAACATCCAATACCCAGCACCGCCATCCAGAATTTGGTACTGTGGTCCAGTATATTTTCCATTCCTGTTAAAGGAAGCAGAAATGCAAATCCAATTAGACAACACACGCCCGTGAGCATGGTAAAATTGATGCTGGAAAAATGGCCGGCAAACTTTTTTACCCATACATGGTGAAGGGCAAAGAAAACATTGGCAATAAAAATCAAAATATCTCCCTTATTGAACTGGATGTTCGCCAAGTCGGTAATATTCCCCTTGATGATGATATAAATGGCTCCTACAAATGCAATGGAAATACCCAACAACTGGATTTTCTCAATCTTGGTTTTAAGGATTTGACGGGATAACAGCAAAGTTATGGCCGGGTTCAGACTTATGATCAATGCCGCATTGATGGCCGTACTGTATTTAAGACCCAAAAAGAAGAAAAAATTAAAGCCAAACAGCCCAATTAAACCGGGAAGTGCAACACCTTTAAGATTGTTTTTTATGGAAAGTAAACTAGGAAGACTCCGAATCCCAACGATGGCCAAGGTTCCCGCTCCAAACAGAAAGCGCCAAAATCCCGCTTCAATGAAGCCTACTTCAGTAAGTACAACCCTCGCCAAATGGAAATTGAGACCCAATATGGAGGTCGCTATAATTAAATAAAGAATAGCTCTCATGAATTAGTAGCTAAGTCTCCACGAATATGCAAAGGAAAGTTCCAAAAAAGACCTTTTATGCCCCATTTTTTTTAGATGAAGTCATAAAATATTTCTATTTCAGGTTAGACTATTCAAAAAAGTCAAGCTCTGCAATGGCGGCAGCGGTATGATCTCCCGCTATGGTTTTTGATTCAATTCGGATGAATTTAGCCGTTATCGGGGATTGGAAATTATGACGCCTTGTTACGGGGTCATTGATGAGGTTACCAAACTCAAAATCTTCTACTTTTTTCCAATCGGTACCATTGCTGCTAATACTGATGGAACCTACTTCGATCATCCCATCAGCATGTGCTGTTTGAGGAGTATAGGCAAAACCGCTTAGCGTTTTTTCGCTGCCCAGGTCAATTTCCAAATGATGTTTTTGGCGAGACCCGGAATTGGATTGCCAATAAGTGTCAGGGTCTTCATCAATCGCCAAATTGGCACCATGATCTTCGGCTTCACTGTCTGCTTGGACAATTTTCCATTGATTTTTTAGAAGTCCAAAGTTTTTGGCAGCCACGCTTCCCATTTCCTCGTTATCGAAGGCCACGGCCTTGACTTCAGCTGAAGCAACTGGAACGGGCTCTGAATATAACTTGGAGTTTTTGGTTGGGACGCTTCCATCCGTAGTATATCGGATTTCGGTCTTCGAATTAAGATTTTCCACTGCATTTTCACCATGGGGTTTCCAACCAAAATCGTGTTGCTTGGGCGCTATCATTAATAGCCCTTCCTTAGATCTTGAAATTTCAAGTTGCGGAGGTTTGGTGTTGTAATAATGGGCTGATATGTTGGACACGGCTGGATTGGCCCGTGATTCCAATATTTGGATTCTAAATTGGTCCGATGTGACTTCCGGGAATCTCAAAATTCTTTTATAGCCCACGTTGGTAGCTTGTGCCAAGGTTACCCATTCCCCATCAACTCGGGCTTGGACCAGGTGTTTTTCAATTCGTTCTCCATAAATTTGTATGGCTTCTTGCAATACTAGTCTGTTTACTGTTATAGGCGTTTTGGTATTAATGATTATTTCGTTGGAGGTAGGGGTCAACAACTCATAACTTGCTGTGTTTCCATCCAAGACGTTTTTGGGTCCTTTGGCACTTTGGAACAAATTACTCTGATAGGTTTCTGTAATACGTTGCCCCACTTCTTCCAGAACCCTAACATCTTCTGGGGAGAATTTTCCATCACGGTTCGGTGGGATGTTCAACAAGAAAGTTGAATTTCCGCCTACCGATCTTTCGTAAATGTCAAAAACATCGTCAGCACTTCTAACTTTTTGGGAGTCCTCATCCCTATAGAACCAACCCTCGCGAATTGAAGTGTTGGTCTCCGCTTGTTGGTAGTGCAAATACTTGGCATCGTACAATTTTTCCCTGCTTCCTATGTCCTCTTCCATGATATCTGCAAAACGATTCATCTCATGAGGATTGGTCTCGTATGGAACTACGTTCCATTCCGTGTCCCGGGTAGCTCCGGCCTCGTTCCCGCACCATCTTATATCCTGTTTGCCGAAGATTACGGCTTTGGGAGCCAATTCGGAAATGAGCTCTTTCCATGCCAGGTAATTGTATTTTTGCCCGCCTTTCCGTTTGGGATGGGCTCCATCAAACCATACCTCATGAATAGGACCGTATTCGGTCAAGAGTTCAAAAAGCTGGTTAAGAAAATACTCGTTGTAATCATCCACATTAAAGGTGAAAGTTTTCTTGTTTTTAAAAGGTCTACCTTCAATGGGTCTTGGGATAACACGATCGGAGTATTCACTTAAATTCCCATAAAGACCTTCGGCGTTTTCTATTTGATACAAGTCGGCAGGGGAGAGGTAAACCCCCAATTTTAGGCCGTGTTTTTGACAGGATTTAGAGAGTTCTTTCAAAATATCGCCCTTGCCATCTTGGTAGGGAGTGGACATAATACCATGTTTGGTATACCTGCTTTGCCATAGCACAAAACCATCATGGTGCTTAACGGTGATGATGACCATCTTCATCCCTGCTGCTTTCATAGCTTTGCACCATTGGTCCGTATCCAAATTTTGAAGATTGAAAATCTTGGGGTCTTCAAATCCGTTTCCCCATTCTTTTCTGGTGAAGGTATTGGGACCAAAATGGATAAAGGCAATAAACTCATTTTTCAAGGCCTGCAGCTGATTCTCAGTGGGAACCACATGGGCGGCCTTTAGAATTATGGAATCTTTGGAGTCATCACTATCAATGGCAATTGTAGAACTCGTGGCTAAAAGAGACGCTTCTTCTTGTTTACAAGAAAACAAGGCGATGGCCACAAAGGCAAAAAGAAAGATTTTTTTCATAGTATGGGTATGCTAATCCAATTAATGATCTGATAAATAATTTTGAAGCTCATGGGTTTTGGTACAACCGAGTTGCTCCATGACTTGCTTTAACTGTGTTTTGAGGAGGGAAATGGTATGATCACCACCTGCTTTTCCTAAGGCAGCTGCCCCATACATAAAGGAACGCCCCATAAAGGTAAACTGTGCCCCGCTGGCTAAGCAACGGGCTACATCTGGCCCGGAACGGAGTCCACTGTCCATCATTACCGTAATCTGATTCCCAAATTTCTGAGCAATACGGGTCATGGGTTTAATGGTTGATTCTCCTGCATCCAACTGCCTCCCTCCATGGTTTGAGACAATAATCCCATCCAATCCCATTTGAAGCGCCAGTTCGGCATCGTGTTCACAGGCCACGCCCTTTAGTACCAATTTGCCTTTCCACAAATCACGAATGGGTTTAATTTTCTCCATATCCATTCGCTTGCTGAACATTTGATCCATGAATTGACCTAGTTGCTTAAGGTTTAAATTGCCTGGCATATAGGGCTTAAGGGTTTCAAAGTTTGGTTGTCCATGACGTAAGGTCTCGAAAGCCCATTGCGGTTTACCCAAAATTTGCAGTATGTTTCGAATAGACATTCTGGGTGGCATGGAAAGTCCGTTTTTTATCTCCTTGGGCCTGAATCCAAAGGTTGGGGTATCGCAAAGCAATACCATTACAGGGCATTCTGCTGCCTGCGCTCGTTTGATTATATCGTCCCGAACTGCTAAATCGGCAGGATGGTAGAGTTGGTACCAAGCTTTTCCCTCTGTTATCTCGCTAATGCGTTCAATGCTGCTGGTACTTACGGTACTGAGAACAAAAGGAATATTATGATCTACTGCCGCTTTGGCCAAAATTTCTGCAGAGTTGGGCCACATCAGGCCTTGTAGCCCTACTGGGGCAATGCCAAATGGAGCTGAATACCTATGGCCAAAAAGTTCCGTTTCCAGTTCTGCGCTGGTGTAGGAGTCCAGATAATGGGGAATCAATTCCACATCCCTGATTTCCCTAGTATTTTTTCTAATGTTTACCTCTTCGTTGCAACCTCCGTCCAAATATTCAAAAGCAAATCGAGGAATACGTTTGCGTGCTTTTTCCCTCAATAAATCAACGGAAGGATATTTAGGGTTGAATGCTATTTGTTTTTGGTTTCGCATAGGGTAAGGTAAACTTTTTGAAGGAACCTTAAATATTACTCAAATGCCCTGGCCTGTTGTTTTGAACTTCCCAGACCTTCTATGCCCAATTCCACAACATCTCCTGGTTTAAGGTATCTTGGGGGCTTGAGCCCCAGTCCTACCCCGGCGGGTGTTCCTGTGGATATGATATCTCCAGGAAGCAAGGTCATAAATGAACTGATGTAACTAACCAAGGTGGGCATATCAAAAACAAAATCGGAAGTGTTGCTGTTCTGAAGTTCCTCTCCGTTTAGTTTGAGCCACAGGTCAAGATTATGAGGGTCTTTAATTTCGTCCTGGGTCGCAATGAATGGCCCTACCGGGGCAAAAGAATCACAGCTCTTGCCTTTGACCCATTGTCCTCCGCGTTCCAGTTGAAACTCACGCTCACTATAATCATTGTGGAGGGTGTAACCAGCAACATGATCCATAGCCGATTCCTCACTCACGTATGAGGCCTTTTTGCCAATAACAACCGCCAGTTCAACCTCCCAATCTGTTTTTTGACTGTTTTTGGGGATGATTACATCATCATTGGGACCAACAATGGACGAAGTTGCCTTAAAAAACAACAAGGGTTCCTCTGGGATATCCATACCGCTCTCAGCTGCATGTTTGGCATAATTAAGACCAACACAAATAATCTTGGAAGGACGAACCAATGGAGCTCCCAACCGGACATCTTGTCCCAAAATTGGACAGTTTTCCTGATTCAGGGAAAGCCATTCCTTTAGTTCTTCCAATCCGTCTCCTCCAAAAAATTCCTCGTCATAGTCACGACCAAATCCGCTTATATCCAAACGGGAACCGTCTTCGAGTTGAACCCCTGGTTTCTCATGCCCTACGGCTCCAAATCGTATTAGTTTCATATATTTTGTTTAAGGTAGGCTTATGCCTTTTCAGGATAATTTATAGTGGTTCATTTTTCCAAACTTGCATACTTAAGAAATACAATCATTTAATCAAGCTAGAAAACCGTCAGATTCAAATAGTGTTGTTATGATCCAATACTTCGGCTTGCCAAACAATTCCATTTGGAAATTCATGATCTCTCAAGGAATCTTCTTTCATTTCAATGCTATATCCGGGTAACTGGGGAGGCATATAGCAGCCATCCTTGATTTCCACTGGATCTATAAAATGTTCGTGGAGGTGATCTACATATTCAATGATTCGGTCTTCCAATGAACCGCTGATGGCGATAAAATCAATCATAGACAGATGTTGAACATATTCGCAAAGGCCAACACCTCCTGCATGGGGACAAACAGGCACACCGAATTTGGCAGCCATGAGCAGCACCCCTAAAATTTCATTGACACCTCCAATTCTACAGCTATCTATTTGGCAGAAACCAATGGCATTGGCCTGCATTAATTGTTTAAAGATAACCCGGTTTTGGCAGTGTTCCCCAGTGGCCACTTTTATGGGTGCTATAGCTTGGGCAATTTTTGCATGACCAAGCACATCATCGGGGCTGGTGGGTTCCTCAATCCACCATGGGTTGTATTGGGCTAGTTGCTCCATATTGGCAATGGCTTCATCCACATCCCATTTCTGGTTGGCATCCATCATTAGCTTCAGTTCTTCTCCAATTTCCTCCCGGATAATTGCTGCACGACGCAAATCATCCGCCAAATCCGACCCTACTTTCATTTTCATATGTTTGAAGCCTGCATCCTTGGCCTGTCTGCACAGCGTCCTCATTTTCTCATCAGAATATCCCAACCAACCGGCTGAGGTGGTATAAGCTGGATATCCATATTGCGTAAGGTAATCTATCCGTTCCTGTTTGGTGGCAGCATTTTTTTTAAGCAATTCCAATGCTTCTTCCGGGGTAATGGCATCGGTGATATAGGTGAAATCGACACAGGAAACCAATTCTTCCGGTGTCATATCGGCCAAGAGTTTCCATAATGGTTTTTGTTCAACTTTGGCATAAAGGTCCCAAACTGCATTTACCAAAGCTCCTGTGGCCAAATGTATGACTCCTTTTTCCGGGCCTAACCACCGAAGCTGACTGTCTCCCGTGATCATACGCCAAAACTGGGCCATATTACTGGTAAAACTTTCCAACGACTTGCCAATAACAAGATGGGAGAGGGACTGTATGGCCGCCACGCAAAGTTCATTCCCCCTCCCAATGGTAAAAGTCAAACCATGTCCTTGAAGTCCTTCCGCATGATCAGTTTCCAAAATCACGTAAGCAGCTGAATAGTCCGGATCTGGGTTCATGGCGTCAGAACCATCCAGATTCCTACTGGTGGGAAAGCGTACATCTTTGACTAAAATGTTGGTTATTTTGGTTGTTGGCATAGCAAATATTATAGATCAAAGATACCTTCGGCAATACGCCCGACTTTTCATTTTATCGCCTTTTATGGTACTTTTTTTGCCAAATTGGGAAGTCTAGGCCTGAATGTGCTTTTTTCTGTATTGGGAAGGGGACATTCCAGTTATCCTCTTGAACTGCCTGTTGAAGTTGGAGATGTTGTTGTAGCCTGACTCAAAGCAAATGCGGGTAATGTTGTACATGTCCTCGGAAATCAGTTTACAGGCGTAGCCGACCCTTAGTTCGTTGAGATATTCCTTGAAAGTCTTTCTATTCACTTTCTTAAAAAATCTACTAAAAGCGGATGGGTTCATACTGGCTACCTCTGCCACCTCATTTAGCGTAATGGACTTGTTGAAATTCTTAAAGATAAACTCATAGGTCTTATCCATGCCCTGTCCTTTAAGTCCTTTCAATGTATTTAAGTATCCCTTGCTAGCCAGAAGAATCTTGTTTTCATGCTTGGCAAGACCGTTGAGAATGTTAATAAAGCTAATCATCCTTTCAAAGGGATCTTTATCCACTAGAAGACCTATTTCATTTCTAATGGAAATGTCCAGATCAACAAATTTAATGCCTTGTTGAGCAGTATCAACAAGGTTGTTTATTGCTTTAAGCTCCGGTGCATTTAAGAACTCATTACCCAAAAAATCCCTGCGGAAATGTACGGAGTACCCCTCTGCTATTAAATCCGAGCTTTCGTCAAAATAGGGTTCGTCATTTAACCACATATGTGGCAGATTGGCACCTATAAGCACAACTTCATCTTCCCGAAATCTTTCTATGCTATCCCCAATAAATCGTGTGCCTTCGCTTTTAAGGATATAAACCAGTTCCAACTCGGGATGGAAATGCCACAATCGTAGGAAATAAGGGTAATAATTGTGTTTTGCAGAGAAGGAATTGTCCCTTAAACTGCTCCTATCCAAGAATTGAAGTTTCATAAAATTGTTTAAAAAGTATGACTAAATAACGAGTTTTTTAGACAGAAACATCAACAATTGCAAAAAAAGTACAATATTCAGTAGAATTTTTACAGTTACCACATTGGATTTTTAACTTAATTGTAATGGTTTTCATTGTAGTTTGATTCCGATAGCAATGAATAAACTTATAGGAGTCAGGCAGTACATAATAAATAGTTAATAGTTTGATTTAGTTGAGTTTTAAAAGGTCGAGTTAATCGACCTTTTTTAATGATTAAGATTGAGGGGTCTGGAGATGTTAATTATAGAGAACCGTTTGGATTTGGATGCGACTTTTGTCCCAGAAGACACTAAGGCTAAAAGTTAAAATGTACTTTGAGTGTTGCAAAGCTCACGTGAGCTTTTTATATTCGCCCTAGTCAAAGCTTTATGAAAAACAACATTACCATTAAGGATGTGGCTCGGGAACTGGGGATTCATCATGTGACGGTATCGCGTGCATTGCGTGATACGGGCTCGGTAAAGAAGGAAACTAGGGAGTTGATCAAGGAGAAGGCCAGTGAACTTGGATACAAACCAAACCGCTTGGCCCAAGATTTTAGAAATAAACGGAGCAATGTACTGGCAGTGGTGGTTCCTGATATACGACCCTACTTTTTTGCAAAGTTTGTTTCGGACTTTATGGAGACAGCCCAAGAAGCAGGGTACACGGTGATGATATTCCAATCCAGCGAAAAACCTGGAGTTGAAAAGGAGATAATTGATTCCTTAATAGGATATAGGGTTTCCGGGGTAGTAGCTTCCGTAACCAAGGATACGATTCATGAAGGCAATTATGATGCCCTAAAGGACGAAAACATACCGTACGTCTTCTTTGATCGTGCCCCCGAAGCATCTAGTGCCCCGCAAGTGTTGGTCAATAATTACCAAGGGTCTTATGATGCCGTAAAGGCCATGGTCGATTCAGGAAAAAGCAGGATTGCCTACATATCAACTCATTATAAACATCAGATTTTTGGAGAGCGGTTGGCAGGATATAAACAGGCAGTAAAAGACTTCGGTTTATCCGATAATCCCAATTTGGTGGCTGAAGGAGGTTTTTTCATGAAAGACGGTTTTGAGCTGGCGAAACAGTTGATGACATTGAAGGAAAAGCCAGATGGAATTTTGGCTGTAAGGGATGAAATTGGAATTGGCGTCATCAAATATTTGAAAAAAGCAGGAATGCGCGTACCGAAAGATGTTGCTGTTATTGGATTTGACAACGATCCCATGGGAATCGCGTGCGAACCAGAGTTGACCACCGTGCAACAATGCATACCCTCCATGGTTTCCAGTTCTTTTGATTTGCTGCTGGGCCATATGGATAACAAGGTTATGGGTTATGAGAAAAAAATAATTGAACCCAAAATAATTTTTAGAGGGTCGGCGTAATTTTTTTGAATAGATGCGCACACGTGAGCATAAGATGTAAAATTGCAATTGACAATGACAAAGGAAATTTCGCGATCAAAAGATTTTTTTAACTTGATTAGGATGTTTGGATGTACACATACGATAAGGGCGATTGGAAAATTGGGAGGACTATGTTTTTTCGGTGTTCTGCTTTTGTCTTGTAACACATCCGACTCTTCCTGCGAACCCTTGCCAAAGCATGTAGATTTCAATTTTCACATTCGTCCCATACTAGTTCAGAATTGCTACTTATGCCATGGTCCAGATCCAAGCAGTAGAAAAGCGGATTTAAGATTGGATACCTATGAAGGCGCCACAGCCGCATTGAAGGAGGGAGGTTTTGCCATTGTTCCGGGAAAACCTGCTAAAAGCGAACTTATGTTTCGCATCAACCATGAACATGAAGACAAAATCATGCCACCCCCAGAGACCAATAGCATATTGACCCAACGTGAAAAGGATCTTCTGGAAAAATGGATACGGCAGGGAGCGGAATGGAAACCACACTGGTCGTTTATCCAACCTAAAGTAGCGGAGGAATATGGTGATGCGAAAATTGATCAGTTTATTGATAAGGCCATAGAACAGAAAGGGCTGCAAAAAGCTCCAATAGCTAACGAGTATACCTTGATTAGAAGGGTAGCCTATCTTTTGACCGGGTTACCTCCGGCTCCAGAAGATGTTGAAGCATTTGCTTTGGATTCATCAGAACAGGCCTATGAAAAAATGGTGGATCGTTATTTGAACGCTCCGGCTTATGGTGAGCGATGGGCAAGGCATTGGATGGATTTGGTAAGATATGCCGAGACCAAGGGCCATGAGTTTGACTATCCCATTACAGGGGCTTGGAAGTACCGTGACTATCTGATTAGGGCATTCAACAACGATCTGCCTTATGATCAGTTCTTAAAAGAGCATTTGGCGGGTGATATTTTGGAAGAGAAACGATATGATTCTGAAAGTGGACTTTTGGAATCACAAATTGCTACCGCTTTCTACGCCATGGGGGAGGGAACCCATAGCCCAGTGGACATCAAACAAGACGAGGCCAATCGGATTGACAATATGATTGATGTGACTACCAAAACCTTTCAGGGGTTAACGGTATCCTGTGCAAAATGCCACGATCATAAGTTTGACCCGATAACTGCGGCGGATTACTATGCCCTCTATGGGGTTATGGAAAGTACTCGATTTACCCCTTTGGATGCTGATCAAACCCTTGCCAAGGAAATTACGGCAAAAGAAATAATGGGTATTGAGGCCTATGTACAAAAAACGGTGGCTGATAAAATAACTGAAAAGTACTCTGAAACAGCCTTTGACAACGAAAAGATGCCTTTCGAAACTCCCGATTATGTCACTATAGGGGATTTTCGGGGCCCCAATTTGGATGGTTGGAATACCACAGGTTTGGCCTTCGGAAGTAGAACAACGCTAGGTAATCCCAACATCCATCCAGCAACTGGAAAGCTAATGGCCCTGGATGAAGGAAGGGCGTCCAGTAGGATCTTTGGTTCGGGCAAAATGGGAACCCTAAGATCTCCCGATTTCATTTTGGATACGGATTTTATCGGGGTTAGAGCTAGGGGTGCGCAGAGTACTATTCGGATCATAGTCGATAATTTTCAATTGATACAATGGCCTATTTATGGAGGACTTACCCATGCAGTCGACAATTCAAAATGGGAAAACTATACGTTTAATGTAGAGCCGTGGAAGGGACATAAAGCTTATATAGAAATTCTCCCAGGCAAGTACCAGCAACACAATTATAAGCTCCCCCCAGAGGCCTTTGTAGAGGCTCAATATGCCATTTCATTTAATGGTGATTGGCCTTCAAAAGTCACATCAAATCAGAACGAATCTTCTACCGCATTCTCGGAAAAGCAAGTGAAGAGGTACAATAGCATGCTAAAAAAGGGTCAATTGAACCTGCATTTCCCAAAGTTGACTACCGCTTTGGACAGTACCAAGAACTTGTCAAAAACTATCGAGAACACCGCGTTTATTTATGGAGTTTCAGATGGATCTGCCACCGATAGTCCCGTATTTATTCGCGGAAGGTATCAAGAACCCTCAGAGGAAAATGTTCCGCGCAGATTTTTGTCCGCGCTCCCGCACGGCAATGAACCATTCCAATCAAAAGGAAGTGGGAGACTGGAACTGGCAGAAGCCATGTTGCAGGCTGATAACCCACTTACGGCCAGGGTGATGGTAAATCGTATATGGCATCATCTGTTTGGAAAGGGTATTGTGGAGACGGTTGACAACTTTGGACTTCAGGGAAAACTACCAACCCATCCCGAACTGTTGGATCATCTTGCCATTACCTTTCAAAAAGAGGATTGGTCCATTAAAAAAATGATTCGGTACATTGTTACTTCCGAGGCTTTTAAAAGAAGTGCAATTACGGAGGAGGAAATGTCCGACAAAGACCCCAATAATCTCTATTTGGCCTCCTTTCCAATCAGGAGGCTGGAGTCAGAGGCCATTCGCGATGGTATTTTGGCGGTATCCCAAAGTTTGGATTCCACCCTTTTTGGACCTCCAATCCCAACCTACCTCACGGAATTTATGGGAGGTAGGGGTAGACCAGAGGAGTCGGGGCCGCTGGATGGCGCTGGCAGAAGAAGTATCTACCAAGAGGTAAGACGGAACTTTTTGGAACCTATGATGACCACCTTTGATAGGCCCATTCCGTTCACAACCTTTGGAAAGCGGGATGTGACCAATGTTCCTGCGCAGTCCCTTATTCTGATGAATGATCCCTTTGTGATTCAGCAATCGGAAATTTTGGCCCAAAACGTACTGGCTCAAACAGACTTGTCCTTTGATCAGAAAGTGGCATGGATTTATATGCGCACCTTCTCTAGAAAACCAACTGAAAAGGAAGTGGACAATGCATCCCAATTCATGGATAAAATAGCAGCAATGAAAAATTCGGAATTGGATAAAACCGATTTGGATTTAGAAGTTTGGAAGGAGTATTGTCATAGCATTTTTAACCTAAAAGAATTTATATACCTGATCTGATGAGCAAGTACCACAATTTTATGCAAAAGCCACTTTCACGCCGTGAAATGTTGTCCATATGCAAGGGCGGATTTGGCTCTTTGGCTTTTATGAGCCTGTTCGGGGTTTCCACCATTTCCTGCAATCGGTCCAAGTATGGTGCCCTAGGTTCAGGTTCCGATATCCTGCTGGGGCCGCATTATCTGCCCAAAGCCAAGAATGTTATTTTTCTATATATGGACGGTGGGGTTTCCCAGGTAGATTCCTTTGATCCCAAACCCCGACTTGCCAAAGAAAATGGTCAAGATCCCCGAAAAAAATTCAAAGTGGATGCCACGCAGTTTGACAATGTAGGTAAGATTCTAAAGAGTCCATGGGAGTTTAAACAATATGGGGAGTGTGGAATGCCGGTCAGTGAGCTGTTTCCGCATATAGCCACCTGTGTGGACGATATTGCCTTGATCAGATCCATGACCTCGCAATTTCCGGAGCATACCAATGCCAATTATTTCCTGCATACAGGAAGTGGGCTGCAAGGGAGGCCTAGCATGGGCTCTTGGATGACCTATGGTTTGGGGAGTGAAAACAAGAATATTCCAGGCTACGTGGTTTTGGACGGAGGATTGATTCCCCCAGGAGGACTTGACAACTTTAAGAATGGATTCTTACCTGCTTCATACCAAGCCTCTATTCTTAGGGCTGGGCCGCAACCTGTGGCCAATATCATACCCAAAGAACAAATTCCCAATCTTCAAGAACAAAAATTGGATTTCATCAAAGAGCTGGATGAAAATCAACTTAATGCCATAGGGGAAGCCGATGCCATAGAATCGGCTATTTCTAACTATGAATTGGCCTATAAGATGCAGTCCTCGATTCCAGAATTAACCGAATTCAAAGAGGAAACGGAAGCAACCAAAAAGCTTTACGGATTTGATTCGGACGATCCCCATACCCGCGGATATGCGGCTCAATGTTTATTGGCTAGAAGATTGGTGGAAAGAGGCGTACGCTTTATAGAACTTACCTGTCCCAAGGTCAGTGCGGATCGTTGGGATCAGCATGGGGATTTAAAAGACGGGCATGAGAAAAATGCACATGCGGTAGATCAGCCTATTGCGGGATTGCTAAAAGACTTGAAATCCAGGGGTATGCTTGAGGAAACCTTGGTGGTTTGGACAGGTGAATTTGGTAGAACCCCATTTGCCCAAGGCTTGAATGGACGGGATCACAATCCATCGGCATTTAGCATGTGGATGGCGGGGGCCGGTATAAAAGGTGGTACCATTTTCGGGAAAACAGATGAATACGGTTACCGCGTAATTGAAAACGAAGTTACCATACATGACATGCACGCCACCATAATGCATTTGATGGGAATAGACCATGAGCGCCTCACCTTCCGTTTTGGTGGCCGTGATATGCGGTTGACCGACGTGCATGGACATGTAATCAAAGATATTTTAGCCTAAACAAACGCCAGATGAAAACAAATTCAATTCTAAAGACTGTTATAACCCTATTTTGCTTGATACCTGTAATGGTCATCGGGCAAAAATCCGCTTCAGGAATCAGCCATTCTTTTTTTATTGCAGGCCCTCAGTTTACAGGAATCATTGATGAAGCAGGTGAGGTTGTTTGGGATTCCCAAAAAGCTGGTGCGAGAGATGGTTATGTGCTAAAAAATGGAAATATCCTGGTTTGTTGGGCAGATGAGGTAAAGGAATTTAATAAAAAAAAGGAAGTGATCCTAAGCTATAAACGGGCCGAAGACCTTATGGAATTGGGAACTGCTGTGCGCCTTTCCAATGGACATACTTTGATAACGGAATCAGGGACACAACCTAGAATTGTGGAAATCGACAAGAAGGGAGTAGTGGTAAAAAGTGTTCCGTTGCAACCGGAAACGGATAATGTACACATGCAAACTAGAATGGCCAGAAAGCTCAAAAATGGAAATTATTTGGTGCCACACTTGCTTGCCTTTGCAGTAAAAGAGTATCAACCTGACGGAACAGTGGTGAACACATTCAGTACGGATTACGAACAATTTGGGGGCCGCTCGGCAGAGACCTGGCCGTTCACAGCAATTCGGATGAAGAATGGCAATACCTTGGTCACTTTGACCCATGGAAACAGGGTGGTTGAGTTGGACGCGAATGGAAATATTGTCTGGGAAATTGATAATTCCCTGTTTTCAGAAAAGCCTTTGGTAGACCCCTGCGGTGCGCAAAGATTGCCCAATGGAAACACGGTAATTGCAAGTTATGGAGCCCAAAAAGGAATTAAGATGTTTGAAGTGGATCCGGACAAGAACATCGTATGGACTTACGAAGCCCATCGTGCCCATCATTTTCAAATATTAACCACAAATGGTAAACCCGTAAAGGGAACACCACTCAAATAAGAAACAGGATTGCTAACGATTTTACTAAACAGCGCTGGGGAAGCACCCGCTGACATTCTCATTTTTTTTGGTAGGATACACCCCTTGGTTGTTCATTTACCTATTGGATTTTTGTTGTTGGCTGCTTTGGTGGAAGTAGTTGCAAAAAAACCAAAATTCCAGCCTTTGGGAAAGTTCACCCATTATCTATGGGCCTTGGGAAGTCTAAGTGCTTTGGTGGCGGTTGTCTTGGGATACTTTCTTTCCTTATCTGGGGATTACAATGAAAATACCTTATTCTGGCATAAGTGGGTGGGCGTTGCGGTTTTTGTGTTTTCCCTTGGGTGCTATTACACATCCAAAAAGCAAGTGAAGCTTCCATTTTTTGGTAAATCCTTGCTCATCGGACTAGTCGTGATTGCGGTGTTTTATACAGGCCATTTGGGAGGAAATTTAACCCACGGTTCCACGTACTTGTTGGAATATGCCCCCAACGTTGTCCGGAATATTGCGGGAATGCCTGACAAAGCGGTTCCGCGAAAAAAAGTGACCGTCCTGGATTCCGCAGATGTTTACCTGGACCTGATATCACCAATAATGGACAGCCGTTGTGTAAGCTGTCATAACAAGGATAAAAAGAAAGGCGATTTGGATTTGACCACTTTTGCTCATCTCATGGCAGGTGGGGAAAATGGTGAAATCCTGATTCCTGGAGATCTCAATTCCAGCGATCTGTACAGACGAATAACCCTGCCAGAATCCCATGACGATTTCATGCCCTCGGAGGGCAAACCGCCACTATCTGAAGAAGAGGTGGCCCTGATAGGATGGTGGATCAGCGCCCAAGCACCAGCAGAAGGTTATTTTACAGCATTGAACCAAGATCAGGAAATGCAGGATTTGGTTGAAAAGTATTTGGGATTGGATCAGAACAAACTACTAAATCAACAAGTTGAAGCACCCAATATGAATGTTGTGGATTCGTTGACCAACCTTGGTTTTATCTTGAATCCATTGATGATAGACAATCATTTTTTGGAGGCCAATTTTAGCTTGAGCGAACAAGAATTCACCAATG
This sequence comes from Flagellimonas flava, assembly GCF_050617915.1. Classification (GTDB taxonomy): domain Bacteria; phylum Bacteroidota; class Bacteroidia; order Flavobacteriales; family Flavobacteriaceae; genus Flagellimonas; species Flagellimonas flava_A. The sequence goes on along the minus strand of NZ_JBODQE010000006.1, from coordinate 244,124 downwards.
AAGCCTCAGAAACCCTACTGCTGCTCAAAGATCAAATCATTTGGCTGAATTTGAGCAACTCCGGGATTGAGGATGGGCACTTGCCAAAAATTGGTCAATTGGAAAATCTGATCAAACTGAATCTGAGCAAAAATGACATTTCTGATGAGGGCCTGACCCATCTCTCCAATTTGACAAATTTGGAATCGCTAAATCTGTATAAAACGGGTATTTCTGATGGCTTGTTGGAAGTAATCCCAAAACTCACTAACCTGAGACGACTGTACATTTCGGAAACCATGGTCGATAGTACCGTGGTAACTCAATTACAGCAGCATAAAAATCTAAGGATAGAATTTGATTGACTTGCCACAGTCTAATTATACCTTACCCAAACGCACAGGTCTATTTTCTTTTAAGGATTGGTTCGCTGCCTCGGCAATTTCCATAGCTTTAAGGCCATCTTCCCCAGTTACGGGCATAGGTCGATTATTGATAAGGGCATCCACAAAAACCCGAATCTCTTCAAGGTAAGAGCTTTCATAACGATCCATAAAAAAGTTCAAATGACGATCAAAGGTAGTACCGGTTTCGGTGGCAACGCTTACATTGCTTTTTAGCGGATTGTCCACTTTTATGACCCCTTTGGATCCAAAAACCTCTAAACGTTGGTCGTACCCGTATTTGGTTTCCCGACTGTTTTCTATGGTAGCCATCGCTCCATTTTCAAACTTAAGCAGCACCGTGGCAGAATCAATATCGCCTGCCTCGCCAATGGCGGGATCTACCAGGCAGTTGCCAGAAGCATAAACTTCAACTACTTCGCATCCCATGATAAACCGGGCCATATCAAAATCGTGGATGGTCATATCCTTGAACAAGCCCCCGGATTGTTTAATATAGGAAATGGGGGGTGGTTGGGGATCTCTACTTATGATATGCAGATTACGTAAATCTCCAATTTTTCCATCTGAAATTGCTTCCCGTACTTTTGCAAAGTTGGTATCAAACCTTTGGTTGAAACCAATCATCAAGGGCACATTCAATGCGGAGATTGCCGCAACGGTTTCCCTTGCTTTGTCCAAGGATTTGTCAATGGGCTTTTCGCAGAAAACAGCTTTTCCTGCTTCTGCTGCCTTGACGGCATATGTTGAGTGGGTGTCACTTGGGGAACTGATAAGCACAGCATCAATTTCGGGATTGTTTAGAATGATGCCAATGTCATTGGATACATTGGGGATTCCTAAGTCATGCGCGAATGTTTGCCCTTCTTTCCCGGGGTTGACGGCGGCGATCAAATGCACGCCTTCAATTTTTCTAGAGAGATTTTCGAGGTGGATTTTTCCCATTCTACCCACCCCGATTATTCCAATATTTACCATGTAATACTGTTTATATAAATATACGTTTCATAGCCTACAAAAACAACAGAATTTTGTTGTGAAAACAGGGAAATTCCCTTTGAAATCAAGGGGTTGAGCCAATTTTTGTAATTGGGAACATAAAGCAAGCGAACCAAATTTGGAAATCGGAAAAATCCCTTGCATAAAATGGAATAAGATCTAGATGGTTTAGGGTAAAATTGAAGCTGGATTGGTCCAGTACACCCTCAACATGGGTTTAAAAAATTCACCGAGGTCTATGTAATCTTAGTAATGTTAAATTTTTAAATTTTGGTAAACAAGATGTGTTAAATGCAAAAAAAGTATATAAAAATGCTAAAAAATGGTAAAGCGCGTGTTTGGTTTTTTCTATTACTTTGGCTTTAGGATTTTATTGCTGATATTTTTTTATGTAGCATTTCCGCCATGACCAAACAAACAAAAACGTTCCTCCTCCACACTGATGAGGCCCTTTTAAATCGTTTAAAAAACAACGATGAAAGAGCCCTTACCGCTTTTTATGATAGGTATTGGGATGCTGCATTTTTGGCTGCTTATAACATCTTGAAGGATAAGAAACTTTGCGAAGATATTGTTCAGGATGTGTTTCTTGATATTTGGAACCGTCGGAAAAAAATAAGAATTAGTACCACGTTCAAAAGTTATTTCTTTTCCTGTATACGCTATCAGGTTTTTGCCCAAATACGTAGAAAGAGCAAAAATGTTCGGGTTGAGGTATTTGAAAACCTTGGGCCTCGGGTGCATTATGGTTGCCCGGAATCCGAATATTTATATCAAGAGTTGGTAGCCCAAGTGAACAGTAGCGTGGAACAATTGCCAAAGAAGTGCCGAGAAGTGTACAAGCTGAGCCGACATGAGCAATTAACACATGCGGAAATTTCTAGTCGCTTGGATATTTCAACCAAAACCGTTGAAAACCACATGACCAAGGCTCTTAAAATACTTAGGAACACCGTAGGTAATTTTCTGGTTCTCATCAGTTTTCATCTCTTCTAATTTCTTTTTCTGTATCTAAGCTTTCGCTTTGGATTTAGCCCTTTGATAAAAAAAATGAAAAAAATTCATTTTTAAATAGGGGATACCTTCCTTAATTGACACTATACAATAAAGGCCCATCAGAGGCCAATTGATTCGTATGGATAAAAAGAGCTTTTTAGCCTTATTGGAAAAACATCTGGAAGGAAAAACCACTAAGGAAGAAGAAAGATTTTTGCTTAACTATTTTAATAGTTTTCAGGAAGACGATTCTGATAGCTGGCCCGAAGAACTGGGAAATCGGCAAGAGTTAAAGGACAAAATGTTGGCCCGTTTGACCACGAGGATGGCACAGAAATCCAAAAGGAACATAAAGGTAAAGCCCTTATGGTCCAAAAGGTTACTGAAATATGCGGCCACTGCGGCTGCCGTTTTTGGGGTGCTCTACGTTTTCCAGCGTTATAAGGAGACAGGACTGTCCGCTACGTCCAATACGGACAATTCCGGCGCCATAGTGCTAAAATTGGATAATGGCAATGTGGACCTGATTTCCGAAAACGATCAAAAGAAAATTACCGATTCCAAGGGCAACGTGGTTGGTTACCAAAAGGGAAACACCATTGCCTATGAGCAAAAACCGAACCCTAAGGGGTTGGTTTATAATGAACTGACGGTTCCTTTGGGTAAAAGATTTGATTTGGTATTGTCAGATGGTACCACGGTAAAAGTCAATGCGGGAAGTACGATAAAATATCCTGTTCAATTTATTGAGGGCATTCCTAGGGAAGTTGAAGTATGGGGAGAGGCTTATTTTGATGTTACCAAAGATGTAAACCATCCATTTTTAGTCAATGCCAACAATATACAGGTGGAAGTGTTGGGAACCAAGTTCAATGTGTCATCCTATCCTGAAGATGAGGATATCAGCACAGTGTTGGTAGAGGGCTCGGTGAAATTATCGGCCAGGAATACGGATGAAATTCGGGGTTCCCTAGTTATTAAGCCAAATCAAAAAGCATCCTTGAACAAAAGAACAGCTCAAATGACCGTGACGGAAGTAGATACGGATATCTATACCTCCTGGATCAACGGCAGGATTGTCTTTAAAAACTGTCCATTCAAGAATATCCGAAAAAAGTTGGAAAGACGATACAATGTTTCAATTATCAACAATAACAGCTCTCTGGAGGAAAAATACTATAACGCTTCATTTGACATTGAGACCATTGAGGAGGTAATGGAAGCTTTTAAAGAGAATTATGCTATTGATTACACCATATCTAACAATCAGATAATTATTAACTAAAACAAACTTGCATGACCAAAAACTAACGAACCAAAAAATCACAAAATCGGAGGATGGGCCAACATCCTCCGATGGTCAAACGTGATTCAACCTAATGTTAAACCACAATAACGCTATTAAAAGTATGAAAAAAACAACTAATTCGGGTGTGCCTTTATGGGGCATCCCGAAATTTGACCTCAAAATGAAACTGACAACAATTTTGGTAATTGTTTCGTTTTTCCAAATTCAGGCCAGTACATACTCTCAAACCACAAAAATTTCGTTGGATCTAACGCAGGTGAGGGTGGAGAAGGTGTTGGATGAGATTGAACGAAATACCGATTTTAAGTTCTTGGCCGATACCCAGGAAGTCAATCTGGGAAGAATTGTTTCCATCAAAGTGAAAAATGAAAGGATTAAAACAATCTTGGATAGAATTTTCACTGACGGCAATGTCGTTTATTCGATATTGGGCAAACAGATCGTGCTAAAAAGGAACTCACAGATGCAAACTGACGGCAACAATCCAGTTGTCCAGAGATCCATATCCGGAACCACAGTAGATGCAGACGGGCAACCGCTTCCGGGTGTTAATGTTATTGAAAAAGGAACAGGCAATGGAACATCTAGCGATTTTGATGGGAATTACACCCTTAATGTGTCCAGTGATTCTGCCACTTTGGTGTTTTCCTATATAGGTTTTGTCACCGTAGAAGTTCCTGTTGAGAATCAGACCACAATCAATGTGACCATGAAAGAAGACGCAAGTCAGTTGGACGAAGTAGTGGTCACCGCGTTGGGTATTAGAAAAGACGCTAAAGCACTGGGTTATGCGGTTTCCAAGGTGGATTCCGAGCGGGTTCTTGCCAGTGGATCTCCTGTAAATGCTTTGCAATCACTTTATGGAACCGCTTCCGGGGTGCAAGTAGCCAGTACGGCTAGCGGACCTACGGGAGGTTTTAAAATCAATATCCGTAATGCCGTATCCTTTGACCAGAATTCTACCACACGGCCTTTGATAGTTGTAGATGGGATCCCAATTTATGATCAAGATACCGGGATTACTCGAAATGCAAGAACAGGAAGGGACAATGGAACGGGAATAAATGATATTAATGCGGAGGACATTGAGTCCATGGAAATCCTTAAAGGGGCAAAGGCCTCTGTACTTTATGGTAGTGAAGGAGCCAATGGGGTAATATTGATTACCACTAAATCCGGATCCAGAAGCAGGGGACTTGGTATTAGCGCTTCCATGACCACGACCATCGAACAAAGTGCATTTACACCTGTCCTTCAAGATCAGTACGGAACGGGTCGTAGCGCAAGTATAGATGCAAACGACGACCAAGGCTTTTATATCAATGAAGCGGGCGAAAGGGCACTTGATGTTAATGGCCCTGGCTTTGGCCCCAGATATGATCCCAGTGTACAACTTCGCTGGTGGGACGGTTCTCTTCGTCCTTGGCAACCCACAAGAAAAGATGTTTTTGAACAGCTTTTTAGAACAGGTAGTCAAAGACTTCTTAATGTTGCCGTAAGTTCAGGTGGAGAAAAGGGTTCTGTTCGTTTTGCATACACCAACATGGATTACAAGCCTATTACGAGAGGTGGAGATTACGACCGAAACACCTTTAGCGTAAATGCTTCTTATAAGCTTAATGATGCCATTTCCCTTAAATATGTAGGTAACTATTTTGTGACCGATAACTTAAACGCCTCTTTTGAGGGGTCTGCTGACGCACAAGGGTCCACCTCTAATTTGGGGGGGTATACACGTGATGTTGACGTAGATCTCTTGAGGAGATTCCTGGTTACGGAAAATGGATTTAACTTTTTCCGAGGTGAAGATCAGCAAAGGGAATTTATCTCCACAGGGAGACAAACTGTGGTAGGATCCCTATGGGATTGGACCCAGAATGAAAGTGAATTTAGACGTATTCATGGTATACAGTCTTTAACAATGGACATAACCTTGAGCAAAGTCTTTAGTGCACAAATCCTTGCTGGTATAGATAATACTGATGAAAGAAGTATTTATAGAGGTAAGTTGGAAGACCCCAGTTTAATTGGGCCAAATAGTGGCTCAGTGTTTAGGGATGAAAATCGTGAGATCAGAAGGTCCTATATTCAAGGAACACTTAATTTTGACACCTCCTTCAATGACTGGGGCATTTCCGGTCTAGTTGGTGCCATACATAGAGATAACCGCTTTCAGACCAAAGGAGCGGAGCGTATTGGTGGATTTGTAATCCCTAACTTCTTCTCTTTTAGCAACTTGCCTTCTGGTCAACAGCCCAACTATATTAATGATAATGGGCGTGATATACTTTATGGAGTTTTAGGATCTGTCCAGGTAGATTGGAAAGATCAGATTTTTGTAGAGGCGCAGGCTCGTCAAGACTGGTCCTCTATCCTACCTCCAAACAACAACAGCTATTTTTACCCAGGTATAAGTACTACTTGGATTGCTTCCAACTCCTTGAATCTTCCTTCTTTTGTTAAGTTTTTAAAACTAAGGACATCTTGGGCAGATGTTGGAAGACCAGGGCCGTTGTACTTTGGTAATGTAAACCTTGGAGTATCTCAATCTGGGAATGGATTCATTCTAAGCCCTCCAAATTCCCTACCTCCAATCGATGCCCAGTTTGTACAAAACCTGAAGCCGGAGAGAAAACGTGAGTTTGAAGCAGGTCTTGAAGCCTTCTTATTCGAAAACCAAAGAATAGGCATTGACTTCTCCATATACAGAGCAAATACCTATGATCAAATTATGGCGATTACCGCTCCACCCGGACTTGGGGTGAACACGGTTAGGGTAAATGCAGCTGATGTTCAGAACACAGGATGGGAATTGGGACTTAGGACCAAGCCGATCTTCAACAAGAATTTCCAATGGGGATTGGATATGACCTTTGCTTCGGCCCAGACTAAGGTAAATGGTCTAACGGATGACCTTACTTCCCAATTGTTGTTCGAGAGAAACGGCCTTAACTATGTTGCTGAAGTTGGCGGGGAATACGGGACGATCATCCAACAACAAGGATTCCGGAACTACATAAATCCATCCGATGACAACGATCCCAATAATGGCGCACGCATTGTTGAAAATGGTGGAGCTCGCTACGCATATAGCAGGAGCAGTAACAGAAAGGTTGGAAAATTGCTTCCCGATGTTACCGGGGGTGCGTTCAACAGATTTAGCTATAAGAACTTCACTTTAGTGGCCAATATCGACTATTCTTTTGGTGCGACCTTCGTAAGTGAAGCTGAGACATACATGTTGGCCGCAGGAGTCTTGCGGGAAAGTTTACCCTTTAGGGATGCTGCTACAGGGGGTCAAGCCTATTATATAAACGATGAAGGTACCAGAGTAGCGGGAACAAACCCAGGAACAGGAGCAACCTTTAATGACGGGGTTATATTGGATGGTGTACGTAGCGATGGGACACCAAATACCCAAGTTGTATCCGCAGAGGAATATTATGGATCATCTTACTTTTCCAACGGCTTCTTCCCAGAAGATCGAATTTTTAAAAGTGATTATATAGCCTTACGTAACGTGTCGTTGGATTACAGGCTTCCCGTTATTGCCCAGAAAATGGGGTTATCGGAAGCAGTAATCTCTGTTTTTGCCAATAATGTTGCTTATCTGTACAAAGCTGCACCCAACTCCATTCCCGAAGCTAGCAATGGTACAGGTTGGTCGGCTGGTGCTTTTTCTACCACAGCATTACCCTTGCAGAGATCGCTAGGATTGTCCTTAAGAGTTAAACTATAAAATTGCTAATTATGAAAAATGTATTAACTAAATTGACTTTATGTGTTCTGGTTTTGGCCACATCTTATAGTTGTCAAGATCAGCTAGAGGAGCTGTACCAAGATCCAGACGGTTTTTCCAAAAGCCAAGCAGATGCGGCCGGCGTAAGTATAATTGCTGGATACTTTACCTCCCAGTTGACCCAAGGATTTTATTTAAGGGGTGATTATGGTGCACAATACCATCAGATGCGAAGCGGATCCCGTGTAATGGGCACCGGGGTGCAATTGTATTATATGGCACCTGAAGCATTTGGTGTTTCATACACCTTACGTGATGTTGAAAACGATTGGGGATCGAATGGGTTTAACCGATCAGTTTTTAATCAATTGAACAGTAATTGGGTTAAGGGTATCCTTTGGGCTCAAAAGGAGTTCAATAACATTGCCGAAGCGGATCGTACCAAGTTGGATGTACTTTTTATGCGATTACTACATGCCTTAAAGGGATATGCCTACCAACGCGGAATTGATGGCTATGACAATGTTCCATATTTTCAGACCGGGTCTGCCGGAGCCTTGGATGGGGAAAGAGCTGAATGGTTGGGTCAAGAGGAAGTGTACCCTATTATAATTGCCGAACTGGGTGAAATTGAGGAATATTTATCCACTTTGGAATTGGATGCTAGCGAGCTAAGTGTTTTCCAAAATCAGGATGTTATTTTTAATGGTAGCATTATGCAATGGCGGAAGTACATCAATTCCCTAAGATTAAGATGGGCCATGACGGTTAGCGAAAGACTTCCAGACCTTACCACGGCAACTATCAATGAATTGGCTGGAAAACCACTTTTTGATGAGGCCAATGATGTGGCTGGATTAGCGGATATTGCTATTGTTGATCCCTCCCGCTTGCAGCGTGAATTGGGAATTACCCGGGCTTTTCGGGAAAGAGCAGATGAATGTCGCGCTCCAAAACGTTATTTGGAAGATACCATGTTTTGTATCCCAACCGAAGAAAGTGTGGTAGTGGAAGGAGAAACCTTGTACTATTTTAGTGGTGATAATGCTGCTGAAGGACTTGAGAACGGTACGGTGGATCCCAGAATCAAATACGTCTTCTCTTCGGATATCTTAGGCCGGTATATTGGTGCCGAAACCAGCTGGGATAATGGTAGCGACCCCAATAGTTATTTGAACAAAATAATTCGAACCTATTACATCAACGATCCCATTATGACGGATGTAAATGTTACTGAAATTTCTTTTGGTTCTGAAGATGGGGACGAGCAAACTATTGCGCTAAGTGCAGAATTGGAGGGTACCTTGATGGGTCGCGAGGCCTTCTTACTTGATGCTTTCCGTGGGTACCTTACAAGTTCCAGTGATACTAATTTCCAAATTGGTACCGATAATAACATGATTGCAGAATTCAACGTGCGCCCTTTGTATAATTTTGACATTAGATACCCCACGTTGCATGCTGTGGAAACTGAGCTTTCATTGGCCGAGGCTGCAGTGCGGGGCTTTGGAAATGCTGGATCCGCTCGTGAACATTATGCTAATGCCATTAAATTGTCTTGTGATTATTGGTACGACATTAATAATGACAACACCTATAGCCAGCAAACGGTGCCTGCATTCCCAAGCAATATGGATCCTTCCAGAATTGAAAGGGATAGACCTTCAAAAGAATATGATGCTGCTGTTTTTGCTGAATACGCCGCCCAGCAATTCGATACGATGACAGATCAAGAGAAGGTTCAAGCCATCTTCAATCAATTACAGTTGCACTATGGCCTATTCAATTTTGAGGTGCCATGGACATCTGCCAGACGATTGATAAGCTATCTAGGAGATAACCCTGGATCACCTTATGAAACATTTCGATGGAAGGAGCGCTTTCTGTACAATCCTAATATTCAGGCGACAGATCCAGCGGCTTGGGCTATCATTAGCCAAACGGACGATCCCGATATCCCAGTTTGGTTTACCGGGCGGAATACCAAATGGAAAAATGTACTTGAATAAAATCTAAACATGATCGAATAGATATCAAGAAGCCAAAATGATTGAAACAGTTCCTGTTGTAAATAAAATTTTGCTTCTAGTCACGGTCAATAAATAAAATAAACAAATGAAGAGAGTTTTTTATGTCATCCTTACATTGCTTTTGGTAGTTTCTTGTACCAAAGATGATGAAGGGTCTATATTCGGAAATGCAAGTGGAGATAATGGCAACATACTATCGGGTATCACCGTAAAGTTGTATTCCGAGAATACTGCCTTGCTCCAACAAACAACAACGGATGCAGAAGGTAACTTCAACTTTACGGGCTTGGATGCGGCCAATTATTATGTGGGTGCTACCATTACTGTTGGTGATGTTGTGTGGGATACTGGTAATACTCCCCAAATTGTGTATGTAGGTGGAGAAGTTGCAAAGGAAGTTGTACTCACCTTGAACCAGAAATAGCGGGCTTACTTTGTTTTAAAAAACTAACAGTTATTGAAACAGAGTTCGCAACGCATATTGTTTGAGTTATGTTAGTTGGATTGCCGGCCATTTATGGCCGGCTTTCTTTTTATGACTTGGGCTTGGGTCCTTGTCAGTTCCCTTTGGTTTCCCACATCTAATCCAAAATCTCAACCTCTTCTGGAACCATAAAAAATAGTACACAACCTGTTGAGGTTTTAACACTGTGTTTAAATCCAGGAGGGGTATAAAGGTAATCCCCCTTTTTAAGGACAGCCCCTTCTATAATGCATGTTCCTTCCAAAACCAACAGTTCTTCCCCTGCCGGATGATTGTGATAAGGGTAACTTGTTTCTGGTTCAAATTTGAGTATAAAACTGGAAGGCCTGCCAATTTTTTCCAAACGCAATGGTTTCACGTAAATACCTTTGGTATCCACCCCATTCTCATTTAAAGGTTTCCATGCCATTGAATCGGTACGGACGATGTAATCTTCAATATTTGTGCTCATATTGTTTAGTGATTTTAATGCTGAACAAAAACTTTGAGTACAAAGATGAGTGGCACAATCCATCCAAGAAATAGAGGATTTTGCAAAAAGCATGTAATTTTTAGTCCTTTACCCCTTTTTTAAAAGATTGGGGCGACAAATTCGTATGCTTCTTAAAAAAATTGGAAAAGTAGAAAGGATCATTGAACCCCAGGGCATAGGCTGTTTCATTAACGTGTAGATTTTCATAATAAAACAGTCTTTTAGCTTCTGAAATAATCAATCCGTGTATGATCTGCTGAGCTGTCTTTCCAGCATGGAGCTTGGAAAGTTCGTTGAGTCGAATTTCGGTGGTGCCCAAAACCTGGGCATAGTATTTCACTGGTCTCTTATGTTGGAAATCTTCCCTAATCAATTCAAGGAACTTAAGAAAAAGCGCTTCAGGTTTCCAAATTTCCTTTCCTTTTCCAACCTTGGCCCTGTTGAGTTCAATCAGAATGAGTTCAATTCTTGAATGGATTGAGCTTGTGAATTGATAGGGTTTTTCCTTGAGTTCTTTGGAAATAAGATCCAATTGGGTTTGTATGGAAGGGTGTTGGGATATTTCAATAATCTCGTTGCGATCAAAGTGGCAAAAAAGTCCGTTGTGAAAAATGAGCTCAATGTCCTTATCATCTTTACAGAAAAAGTCATAGGTAAATTCCAGGACGGTACCGTTTGCTCCTGAAGTTTTCTTGAATTTATGATATTGACCTGAAGTAATGGTTATAACGCTGTTAGAGGGAATATCAAATTGTATTCCATCAATTTCCATTTCCACATTTCCCTTGGAACAGTAAACGAGAACATATTTTTTTACTCTTCTATGCCCCTTTGGAAGTTGATTCGAGTATAAGGGTATGATTTCTGTCATTCTCAACGGCAATTTGTCCTTTTAACCCTTGACATTTTAGGTAGTAAAGGCCATTTTAAATGTATGAAAAACTTCGATTGGGAGTGTGGTGTATGGTTTACAAAGTCTTGCTGCTGGATATTGGTAAAAAGAAAAAAACAAGGTTATGTGTGATGTTATTATAGCTCGGTTCCAACTTTTGTGATTTCCCATAAATCCTTTTAGATCACTTTATGGTACAAAAAAAACCTTACATAGTAAGGGTTTTGTACACGAGGCGGGCACCGATTTTCATCGGCAGTGGACACAAGTCCTTTTTATGTCACTTTGCTCCATAAAAAAGCCCTTACAAAGTAAGGGCTTCCTCGCTGTACTCGAGGCGGGACTTGAACCCGCACGGCCACAATGGCCATTGGATTTTAAGTCCAACGTGTCTACCAATTCCACCACTCGAGCTTGCATGCCGTAGGACGGCATTTGGACTTAATCTTCAGTATTTTCAATATCTCTGTCTTGAATCAAGGTCTTTAAAAACTCCTTTCCAAATCCAGATTTTAATTTCTTCTCATAAGCCCTGGCTTCCAACCTTGTTTTAAATTCTTTTTTAAAGCTTAAAACAAATGGCCTATATGGCTTAGTTGTTTTGTTTTTGCCCGAATTATGCTCCTTTAATCTTCTTTCAAGACCGGAAGTAATTCCGACGTAAATATAACCTCTTTGCAAACTACTTAGAGCGTAGGTATAGAACATATTCTTGTTATCAATGTTTGTCTACCAACCTGCCTGCCGGCAGGCAGGTTCCACCACTCGAGCTTGCATGCCAAGGCATGGCATTGGACTCCAAAAAAAAACTCCACCCGTAAGCAATGAGCGGAGTTGAAGTCGAGCGAAAAACGGGATTCGAACCCGCGACCTCCACCTTGGCAAGGTGATGCTCTACCAACTGAGCTATTTTCGCATTTTAAAGAACTAGGCACCCCTTTTCGCTGGTGCGGATGCAAATTTAATATATTTCTTTAAATCCAAAAGAATTTTTAAGCAAAAGAGCCAGCTAATATCTGTTTCTCCGAGAATAGATATTGAAAGCTTTGGATGGGACTCGTCCCGCCTTTGCGGGATGGCAAAGTTTCAATATCGGTTTTGCGATTGCAAAAATTCCTGCGGAGAAAATGTCCTTTCTTTGGTTCGTTTCTTTGGACAAGCAAAGAAATGAACTAATAAGTTCAAGAACTTGAAAATTGTACTCAACTGAAATCCATTGCAACTAAAGGAAAACGGTTTACGAACTTGCCTTTTTCTTTTTACTTAACAGCCGTTTAATTTCATTTAACTTCATTAAGGCCTCCACAGGGGTCAGGGTATCAATGTCCAAATGCAGAATTTCTTCCTTGATTTCCTCCAAAAGGGGATCATCCAGATTGAAGAAACTCAATTGCATTTCATTTTGTGTAGCCTGGAGCTTATCAGTGATTTCCTCACTGGAATGGGATTTTTCCAGTTTTTTCAGGATTTTATTGGCTTTTAGGATGACCTGCTGCGGCATGCCCGCCATTTTGGCCACATGGATTCCAAAGCTGTGCTCACTACCCCCGGGAACCAGTTTTCTTAGAAAAAGCACATTGTCTTTTAACTCCTTTACCGAAACGTTGAAATTCTTGATACGCTCAAAGGTGGTGGTCATTTCATTAAGCTCGTGGTAATGCGTGGCAAAGAGCGTCTTGGCCTTGGCGGGATGTTCGTGCAAATACTCCGAAATGGCCCAAGCAATGGAGATACCATCATAGGTGCTGGTACCACGCCCAATCTCATCCAGGAGCACCAAACTTCTTTCCGATAAATTGTTCAGGATAGAGGCTGTTTCGTTCATCTCCACCATAAAAGTGGACTCGCCCATGGAAATATTGTCACTGGCTCCCACTCGTGTAAAAATCTTGTCCACCAAACCAATATGGGCTTCAGAAGCGGGAACAAAGCTGCCCATTTGAGCCAGGAGTACAATCAGCGCGGTCTGTCTCAAAATAGCCGATTTACCACTCATATTGGGCCCTGTGATCATGATAATTTGTTGCTCTTCCCGATTCAATAGCACGTCATTGGTCACATAACTTTCACCTAAGGGCAATTGCTTTTCAATAACCGGGTGCCTACCGTCTTTAATTTCCAAAGTGGTGGAATCGGAAATCGTTGGCTCCACATAATCGTTTTCACAGGCCAATTGAGCAAAACCGCAAAGGCAGTCTAGCTGGGCCACCAAGTACGCATTTTGCTGTACGGGTGCGATGTATTCCTGCATCCAGACCAACAACTGATCAAACAATTGTTGCTCCAAATGGTAGATGCGTTCTTCCGCCCCAAGGATTTTGGCCTCATATTCCTTGAGTTCTTCGGTAATGTAGCGCTCTGCATTGACCAAGGTCTGTTTACGGATCCAACTTTCTGGAACCTTGTCCTTATGGGTGTTTCTAACTTCAATATAATATCCGAAGACGTTGTTGGAGGCAATTTTAAGGGAAGTAATGCCCGTTTGTTCCGTTTCCCGTTCCAGCATTTTATCCAGATAATCCTTACTGGAAAATGCAAGATTGCGCAGTTCATCCAACTCTATGGAATAGCCTTCAGCGATGGTGTTTCCCTTCGCAAGATTTACCGGGGCCTCCTCGTGCACCACTTCTTTTATTTTGGTCCGAAGTACTTCGCAAGCATCCATGTCCTCCCCAATTTGTTTCAATGAGGGGTTGGAACTTTCTTGGGCCAATTGCTTGATGGGAACCAAGGCTTCCAAAGAATTCTTTAACTGGATCACCTCTTTTGGGTTGATTTTCCCAGTGGCCAATTTGGAAATCAAGCGTTCCAAATCTCCCATTTGCTTGATCCAATGCTGTAGCTTTTCCAGTTGGGGCTCCTCGGCTTTTAGATGGGCCACCACCTGATGTCTTCTTTGGATTTTATCCTGATTTTTAAGGGGAAGGGCAAGCCATCTTTTCAATAACCTACCACCCATGGGTGAAAGGGTTTTGTCAATGATGTCCAACAGCGTTACCGCATTGAGGTTGGTGGAATGATAAAGTTCCAGATTTCGAATGGTAAAGCGATCCATCCAAACGTATTCCTCTTCCGCAATGCGCTGGATTCTGTTGATGTGCTGAAGTTGCTTGTGCTGGGTTTCGGACAAATAATGGAGCACTGCCCCCGATGCCACAATTCCATGGGCCAAATGATCTATGCCAAAACCTTGAAGGGTTTTGGTCTTAAAATGGGAGTTGAGACTCTCTAGGGCATAGTCGTCTTGAAAAATCCAATCTTCCAGAAAAAAACTGTGCAATTGGTTACCAAATACCTCCAAAAACTCCTTTTTGTGGTTTTTTGAGACCAATACCTCGTTTGGGGAAAAGTTTTGCAGGAGTTTGTCCACCTGCTCCACGGAACCCTCGGAAGTCAGAAATTCGCCCGTTGAAATATCCAAGAAAGACACCCCAAGTTTTTGCCTTCCAAAATGAACGGCACAAAGAAAATTATTGTTTTTGGCGGATAGAATATCGTCATTTAGGGCTACCCCGGGCGTAACCAATTCGGTGACCCCCCGCTTGACAATGCTCTTCGTCATTTTGGGATCCTCCAACTGATCACAAATGGCAACACGCTGTCCAGCCTTTACCAGTTTGGGTAAATAGGTATTTAGGGAATGATGCGGGAACCCGGCCAGTTCGGTTTTATCACCCCCGTTGTTTCTATGGGTAAGGATAATGCCCAAAATTTTGGAGGCCTTGATGGCGTCCTCCCCGAAGGTCTCATAAAAGTCACCTACCCTAAAAAGCAACAACGCATCAGGATGTTTGGTCTTGATGGTATTGTACTGCTGCATTAAAGGAGTTACCTTTTTTGATTTTGAAGAAGCTGCCAAAGCGCTGTTATTTTGGTTAAAAATGAAGAGGTTGAAACGAATGTAGCTTTTTCAGGCATTCCCCAAAATAATTGTTGATATTTTTGCCACAATAGTTGAAAAATATGAGTCGGAAACTGGAAAACAGGGAATTGGATAGATTGGACCTCGAGGGATTTAAGTCAGCCCAAAAATCCCCGATCATTCTTATTCTGGACAACATCCGAAGTCTGAACAATATTGGTTCCGTCTTTAGGACTGCAGATGCCTTTTTGGTGCAAAAAATCTATTTGTGTGGAATTACGGCGACCCCGCCCCATAAAGACATCCGAAAGACGGCTCTGGGAGCTACCGAAAGCGTGGAGTGGGAATACCGAAAGGAAACCTTGGAATTGGTTGAGGAACTCAAGGCATCTGGGGTTAAGACCCTAGCTGTAGAGCAAGCGGAAGCTGCTATCATGTTGAATGAATTTGAACCCCAGTTAGATGTGCCTTTAGCCTTGATTTTTGGACACGAAGTCAAAGGAGTTTCCCAAGAGGTGGTTTCGGCCTGCGATGCTGTTTTGGAGATTCCGCAGTTTGGTACCAAGCATTCCTTGAACATTTCGGTAAGCGCCGGGGTTGTAGTGTGGGATGTGTGGAACAAAATCAACACCCAAAAAACAAAAAAGCCCTGAAAAATCAGGGCTAAACATATAGTTTGAGTTAGTTAGTTTCTCGGTTAGAGAGGTCTAATAAAATAAAACCATTCGTTATATCCAAACATTTTACAAAAATTCTCCTAAAAATTGAGGCTTAAAATCTGGTTCTCAAGGGCTTGCAAAACCCGCTGGTAATCCGAAGAATCGTTTACAAAATCCAAATCACTCATATCCAAAATCATACTGTTCTGGTCTGGGTGGCCCTTTATAAAATCCAGATACCCTTGGTTTATTTTAGCGAGATAATCCGGTGGTATACTTTGCTCATAATCCCTCCCTCTTTTTTTAATATTGGACAATAATCGCTCCGTATTTTGGTAGAGATATAGATAAATATCCGGTTTTTTCACCTCGCGGTACATGAAGTTAAAAACCTTACGGTATAGCTTAAACTCCTCGGCTTGCAAGGTAATCTTGGCAAAAATCAGCGATTTGAAAATATCATAATCACTGACCATAAAACTTTTGAAGAGATCAAATTGGGAGGTGTCATCCGTAAACTGCTGGTAACGGTCCGCCAGAAAAGACATTTCCAAAGGAAATGCATATCGGGCTTGGTCCTTATAAAACTTTGGTAAAAAAGGGTTGTCCGCAAAACGTTCCAAAACCAGCTTGGCATTGAATTCTTCCGCAATCATTTTACATAGTGTGGTCTTGCCTGCTCCAATATTCCCCTCAATGGCGATAAATTGCAATTGCGAAAACAAATCCAAACGGCACTTATAGAGTTTATGCTTGGTTTTTTCAAGTTGATTACGGTCCTTACATTCCTGCAACAGATTACGAATATCCTTGTTTAAAACAGGATGGTACAACTGGGGAGCAATGTCAGCGAGAGGTTTCAACACAAAATTACGATCCTGCATGCTTGGATGCGGGATGTTTAAGGTAGCATCTTCAACTATTTCTGTACCATACAATAGAATGTCGATATCCAACGTACGGGATTGGTATCCTGTTTGACTTTTTCTCTCCCGTCCAAAATCCTTTTCCAACTGCAAGAGTTGTTGGAGTAATTGGGAGGGGGAAAGCTCAGTTTGAACACCAATACACGCATTGAGAAAATCACCTCCTTCAAATCCTACGGCAGCATTTTCATAAACGGAAGAAACAGCAGTAACATCACCTACTTTTTTGGCAATTTCCAGCACGGCCTTTTGCAAGTTTAGTGCGCGTTCGCCCAAATTGCTTCCTAAGGATAAATATGCCTGCTGTCTTAGTGCCATAATCAGAAGGGCAAAATAACAAAACAATCCACAATGGTTTATCTTTGGCCTTGAATAAAATTTGTTGCATGAAGTTTTTGAGAAATCTATTGGCCGCTATTTTGGGGTGTTTGATGGCGTTTGGAATCCTGATGGCCATGTTCTTTATATTCATAACCTTGATTGGAAGCGCCGATCAGGGCGTTGTGGTGAAACAAAACTCGATTTTAGAACTGAGTTTTACCGAACCCATCCGTGATTATGTGGGTCGGGATGATACTGACCCTTTTGCGGGGCTTTGGAGTAATGAGGTTGGATTGGACGATATTATTCACGGAATTAATGTGGCCGCTACCGACGATAACATCAAAGGAATAAGTTTGACCACCAGTTTCTTGCAGGCTGGTCTGGCCCAAGCCCAAGAAATACGAAAAGCGCTATCTGATTTTAAGTCGACTGGCAAATTCATTTATGCCCATTCCGATTTCTTTACCCAAAAAGATTATTACTTGGCCAGTGTGGCGGATGAACTCTACCTAAATCCAGTGGGGGCCATGGATTTTAAAGGTTTGGCTACCGAAGTGCTCTATTTCAAGGATTTACAAGAGAAAGCTGGGGTTAAGATGGAAGTAATTCGCCATGGCAAGTACAAAAGTGCCGTGGAACCTTATTTGTCCAATACCATGAGCGAGGAAAACAGGGAACAGATTGGGGAATTGATCGGTTCTATCTGGGGGCAAATGTTGGAAGATATTGGAGCATCCCGTGACATGGGCACTGACCGTCTGAATATCATTGCGGATACCTTGGGTGGAAGAACCCCAGAATTTGCGGTACAATCTGGGTTGATTGATGGAGAAATCTATTTTGATGAATACGAAACCTTGCTGAAAGCTCAGATGGGTCTGGAACCAACGGAATCCCTTAATTATGTAAAGTTTGAAGATTATTTGCAAGTATCAGGATCCAAAAGGTTAAGAAGTGGAAGGGATAAGATCGCAGTCATCTATGCAGAAGGGGAAATCTATTACGGAGAAGGCGGTAAGGAATTCATCGGTCAAGGTTTGATTACCCGAGCCTTGCAGAAAGCGGTGGAAAACGAGGATATAAAGGCTATTGTATTGCGCGTGAACTCTCCTGGGGGTAGTGCCTTGGTATCTGATATCATTTGGCGCCAAGTGGAATTGGCCAAGAAAGAAAAACCTGTGGTCGTTTCCTTTGGAAACGTGGCGGCCTCTGGAGGCTATTATATTGGTGTTGCTGCGGATAAAATTTTTGCGGAACCCACAACCATTACAGGTTCCATTGGCGTTTTTGGTACTATACCCAATGCGCACGAACTGGCTGGGAATATTGGAATAAATGCGGAGCAGGTGGGTACCAACAAAAACTCGGTGGACTATTCTTTGTTCGAGCCCATGAGCAAAGAGTTCAGGGATGTGGTCCAAGAGGGAATAGAAGATACTTACGAAACTTTTTTGGCTCGTGTGGCAGCAGGTAGAAATATGAGTTTGGAAGCTGTGGATGCCTTGGCCCAAGGTCGGGTTTGGAGTGGCGTGGATGCCGTGGAAAACGGATTGGTGGATGAATTGGGAAGTTTGGACGATGCCATAGAAGCCGCTGCAGAAATGGCCGATTTGGGGGACTTTGGTATTCGGAAGTACCCCAAGTATAAATCCGATTTCCAGCGATTTATGGATGATATGGCTGGAGCAAAGTCCAAAATGGGAGAGGTTCTAATCCAAGAGGAAATTGGGGGAGAGGCCTACCGTATACTAAAGGAGTTTAAAAATATTACCGAACAAAAAGGAATTCAGGCCAGAATGCCATTTAGCCTTAATATCAAATAAGAATGACCCAAGGGGACAAGAAAGCTGCCTTTTCCATCTACCTCTATCTTGGGGCCTTGTTTATCACCTCCTTGGTGGTTTCCAATCTTATTTTTCAAAAGTTCTTTTATTGGAATCCCTTTGGGAAAATTGAAGTTTTTGGAGCTCCCTTATTTGAAATTTCTGTGGGGATTTTACCTTATCCCATTACTTTTTTGATTACAGATTTGATTTCAGAAATTTTCGGCAAGAAAAAGGCCAACCAAGTGGTTATAGCTGGGATTTTCGCTTCATTTTTCTCCCTATTGATTGTCACTGTGGCCAATATTGCTCCTGCCACGGATTGGTCACCTGTGAACAACGAAATGTTCAAATCCGTATTTGGGAACACTATTGTGGCTGTTTTTGCCTCCATGATGGCATACCTGTTGGCCCAATTTATAGATATCCAACTGTACCACTTTTGGAAAAGGATGACCAAGGGCAAGTACCTTTGGCTGCGAAACAACTTTTCTACCTTTTCATCCCAGTTTATAGACACCTTTACGGTGGTACTTCTGCTCTGTATTTTTGGAGAGATTCCATGGGAACTTTTCTACGGTTTGGTCATCAGTGGATTCCTCTTTAAAATTTTTATTGCCCTGTTGGACACCCCTTTGCTCTATCTTTTCGTATATCTCTTTAGAAAAAGATTTAACTTAAAAATAGGGGAAGAGATTAGTCTGGATTGAGCAGTTCTTCCTTATTTTGTGGTAATTAAATCCCAAATTATGAAACGAAAGCTGCTAAAAATTGTGGGCATTGGCCTGCTTGTACTTATTGCCTTGGTCATTTCCTTGCCCTTGCTTCTGGAGGGGAAGGTTGCCGAAATCATTAAAAACAAGGTAAACCAAAACATCAACGCCACCTTGGATTTTGAGGAGGCCAACCTAAGCTTGCTCAAGAGTTTTCCCAACGCCCATGTGGAACTTCGCAATATTTCCTTGATCAATAAGGCCCCATTTGAAGGGGATACCTTGTTTGCATCTGAGAGTATAGTCCTTAAAATGGGAATTTCGGAGCTTTTTAAATCTGCTGAGGAACCTATTGGCATCAAAAGTTTGGATATAGAGGCAGCCCAGCTTCACATTGTTGTGGATGAAAATGAAAATGCCAATTATGATATTGGTAAGGAAGAAGGGGAAGAAGCGGGAAGCTCCGAAGCAACTTCAGACAGCTTTACCCTTTCTATGGATTCCTATGCCATAACCAATTCTGAAATTGTATATCATGATAAAGCTAGCGGAATGCGCTTGGCCATTTCCGAAATGAATCATTCAGGAACCGGAGACCTTTCCTTGGAGCAATCCCAATTGAAGACCTTGACCGATGCCTTGGTGTCATTTGAAATGGACAGTACCAAATACCTGAACAACAATAAGATTTATCTGGACGCCTTGATTGGCATCGACCTAAAGGAAAACAAGTATTCCTTTTTGGAAAACAAGGCTATGGTGAACCAATTATCTCTTGTGTTTGATGGCTTTGTACAGGTGAATGAAGAAAATCAGGAGGTGGATATTAGTTTTAAGACCCCGTCATCAGATTTCAAGAACTTCTTGGCGGTGATTCCAGAGGTGTATTCAAAAAACATTGAAGATGTTAATACCACCGGGAATTTTGAGGTAGCAGGTCAGTTTAAGGGAATTGTGGATGAGGAACACATCCCAACATTTCATATCAGCGTTAATTCAGAAAATGCATCTTTCAAATATCCAGATTTACCCAAATCGGTACGCAACGTCCATATTGATACGGAGATCCATAACAAAACAGGAATTACGGAAGACACCTATGTGGACATCAACAAACTATCTTTTACCATTGATCAGGATAAATTTGACCTAAATGCCAAGATTAGGGATTTGATGGGCAATACCAAGGTGAATGCCCAAATGGATGGTAAAATCAATCTGGCTAATATTTCCCAGGCATATCCTGTGTCCGAGGATTACGGACTTAAGGGCATTTTAACTACGGATGTGACCACGGCATTTGATATGGCTTCCTTGGATAATAAGCAGTACGCCAACACCCAAACCCAGGGGGATTTGGCCTTGGAAGGTTTTGAATATGCGTCGGATGAGCTTAAAAATCCAGTGGAAATCAGTTCTGCGTCCGTCAACTTTACACCAGAGAAGGTGACATTAAGCAATTTTAAGGGGAAAACGGGGAATACGGATTTTAATGCACAGGGAACCCTCAACAATTTATTGGGCTTTATGTTCAATAAGGAGAATGTGGAAGGGAACTTCACCCTAGCCTCCAATACATTTGCCCTAACCGATTTTATGGTGGAGGAATCTGGGGAGGAAGCAGGAGAAAGTACGGGAACTGTTGAGGAGCGAATCAAGATTCCATCCTTTTTGGATTGTACGATTGATGCATCAGCTAATACTGTCTTGTACGATAATTTGAATTTGAAGAATGTCAAAGGAAAATTTATTATCAAGGATGAAACAGCAACTGTTCAAGGCTTGCAATCCGATTTGTTCGGGGGTACGCTAGGTCTTAATGGTTCTGTGTCAACTAAGGAGGAAGTTTCCACTTTTGATATGGATTTGGGGATGGACAATTTCAATATTGGTGATTCCTTTGCTTCCCTGGAACTGTTTAAGGTATTGGCACCTTTGGCCAATGCGCTGCAAGGTAAATTGAATTCTGACGTGAAGATTTCAGGAAATCTGAAAGAAGATTTTACACCTAATTTGGCGACCATTTCCGGGAATGTACTGGCCGAGTTGTTGTCCACCAAAGTGGATACCCAAAAGGCACCTTTACTTTCATCCTTAAACGGGCAACTCAGCTTTTTGAATACCGAGGATTTGGATTTGAGCGATTTAAAAACCGCTTTGAGCTTTGACAATGGCTCCGTTAAGGTGAAGCCCTTTAGTCTAAAATACAAGGACATAGCGGTGAATGTGGACGGTAGCCATACCTTTGACCAACAGTTGAACTACAACGCCACCTTGGATGTGCCCGCCAAGTATTTGGGGTCTGAGGTGAACAATTTGATCGCTAAAATTGACGATTCGGACTTGGAAAACTTGACCATTCCAGTGGTGGCAAGCATTGGGGGTAATTATACCAGCCCATCGGTCAGTACGGACTTAAGTTCAGGAGTTACCAAATTGACCAATCAATTGGTGGAAATCCAGAAGCAAAAGCTGGTCAATCAGGGCAAGGACAAGGCCAAAGACTTGATTGCCGATGTGTTCAAATCCGATGAAAAAGACTCCACGACTACGGAATCCAAAGGGGTTACGGAAACTTTGGGGGATTTACTAGGGGACAAAGAGAAAACCACCGATTCCACAGAAACTAAGGCAGACCCAGTGGAGAACGCCGCAAAATCGATTTTGGGCGGTATTTTGGGCAAGAAGAAAAAGGATACTGTGAACAATTAGTCCACCGTAACCATAACTGGTAAGTGGTCTGAAACAAAAAAGCCATTTTTTCTTTTGTCATCAATGGCAATATAACTTTTCACCGTCAAGTTCTTGACCAGGATATAATCTATTCTATTCTTAAGATTGTCCATGGTTTTAAAGCTGTTGGAAGTGCCAATAGGGCCATAAGGTGTTGTTTCACTTGCCTCAAAAGCATCTTTGAATTCTTGTTTCAATATCTGGATAGGTTTGCTATCGGGAAGGCTATTCAAATCGCCGATCACGGCAACCCGTTCGTTGCCAACTCCCATTTTTTTGATCAGATCAAGGACCACTTTGGAGGAATTTTCTCGGGCCAAAGGGCCTATATGATCATAATGGCAATTGAAAACATGCAATATCTTTTGGTTGTCTTTATCCTTGAATTTTGCATAGGTAACAATTCGTTCCATGGAGGCATCCCAACCCACGGAAACCTTTTCTGGGGTTTCAGAGAGCCAATAGGTTTTGGTGTCCAGAAGCTCCAGAGACGATTTGTTGTAAAAGATAGCTGCATATTCCCCCTTTTCCTTGCCGTCGTCCCTGCCAACCCCAACGTAGTCGTATTGGGTAAGAAAGCCATCCAAAAAAGTCACCTGCTCATGTAAACCCTCCTGAATGCCCATTATTTCTGGCTTGTAAAAGTTGACCAAGGCACCAACATCCTCTTTTCTTTTTTCCCACCAATTTTCACCGTCTTTGGGATTGTTGTACCTAATATTAAAGGTCATGATGGATTGTTGGGCGTTTATGCTCACAGCAATTACCAAACAAAGACAAACAAGCGTAATTTGTTTCATTAAACAATTAGTTAATTAGCACATTTAGTTGATTCCAATACCGACAAAGTAACCCTCATTGGCCCGGACATTAAAAACGGTTTGGTCTTCAAATATGAGGTATTGTCCTTTTACTCCTTTTAAAATGCCAGAATAACTTGGTGTTTTATCCAAATTCAGGCTTTTTACCTTTTCTGGGTATTGCAATACGGGAAATTCCAAGTGCGTCTCAGCGTTGGAATCAATAAAGTAGTCCACGACTTCCTCTGGAACGTGGGTTTTAAGTTTATCCCGCCATTCTACCAAATTCACATCCTCAATATCATTTTTGAGCATTTTTTGCCAACTGGTCTTATCACTGACATGGGCTTTTAAGGCCACTTCCGTAATTCCTGCCAAATAGCGGTTTGGGACTTCCACAATTTCTATGGCCTCATGGGCACCCTGGTCTATCCATCGAGTCGGCACCTGATTTTTTCGGGTAACACCTACTTTTACATTGCTTGAATTGGCCAAGTACACAATATGGGGCTGCAATTGGGCCTTTTTTTCGTACTCCAAATCCCGATCTTCCTTGTCCAAATGGGCGGTACTCAGTTCGGGTTTCATGATCCAATCCCCAGCTGCCGGGCTTTCAAAAAAACAGGATCTGCAAAATCCTTGTCGATATATAGGAAGTTCCCTTCCGCAGTTAAGACACTGGTATTTAATAAAGTCGATTTGGATTTCCTTATCCAAAAGCTGGTTGATATTGATAAAATCGTTCTCAAAAACCAGAAAATACTGGATGGGATTCCCATTTTCGGTTCTCATTTTTCTGAGCACTCCTTGATAAAGCATGGTAAAATGGCTGTTTTTAAGCGTATTTGAAAATAAGGGGTATATGCGCTATTTTAGCTATAGGACCAAACCCCAAACTCGGTTAAAGATACCCAAAAATGCCAATACCTTTATTCAATTCCATAGCATCTTGGTTGCTTAAAAAGCGCTATCACCAAATAGAACTTTTTTTAAAATACCCTTTGGATGTGCAAAAGGAGGTTTTGTTCCATTTAGTTGACTTTTCCAAGGATACCCAAATGGGTAAAAAGTATGGGTTTGGGAACATCAACCAGTATGAGGAATTTGCAGAAAGGGTACCCATACGAAATTATGAAGGTGTGGCTGAGATGATCGAGCGCTCAAGGAGGGGGGAACAGAATCTGTTTTGGCCCACAACCATTAAATGGTTTGCCAAAAGTAGTGGTACCACCAATGCCAAGAGCAAATTTATTCCTGTGAGCACAGAGGCGTTGGAGGACTGTCACTACAAATCCAGTAAGGATCTTTTATGCCTTTATTTGAACAACAACGAGAATTCGCAGCTGTTTACGGGAAAAAGTCTGAGGCTAGGGGGGAGTAAGGAACTCTATGAGGATAACGGTACCTTTTTTGGGGATCTTTCTGCCATTTTAATTGATAACATGCCGCTTTGGGCCGAATATAGCAGTACGCCCAGTAATAGGGTTTCTTTGATGAGTGAATGGGAGTCCAAATTGGAGGCCATTATTGAAGAGAGTATCCAGGAAAATGTAACCAGTTTGGCAGGTGTGCCCTCGTGGATGTTGGTATTGTTAAACAATGTCCTGCAAAAAACTGGGAAAAGGCACCTATTTGAAATTTGGGAAAATCTTGAGGTGTACTTCCATGGCGGGGTGAGCTTTGCTCCTTACCGGGATCAGTATAAAAAGTTGTTGCCTAGAAAGAGTTTTAATTTTTACGAGACCTATAATGCCTCGGAGGGATTTTTTGGGATTCAGGATAGAAATAATGCAGATGATTTACTGTTGATGTTGGATTATGGCATTTTTTACGAGTTTATTCCCATGGACACCTATGGCAAAGAAGATAAAGCAGTACCGCTTTGGGATGTGAAAATAGGAGTGAACTATGCCATGGTTATCACCACCAATGCTGGATTGTGGCGCTACAAAATTGGGGATACGGTACGTTTTACTTCCATAGACCCTTATCGAATTCGCATAACTGGCAGAACCAAACACCATATCAATGCCTTTGGAGAAGAGTTGATCATAGAAAATGCAGAGGAGGCCCTGAAGCAGATCTGTCAAAAGACCGATTCGGAAATCATGGATTATACCGCTGCACCCATTTTTATGAATGGGCAGGAGAAAGGAGCCCATGAATGGATCATTGAGTTTCGAAAGCCGCCAAAGGATGTGGACTACTTCACCGAATTTTTGGATAATGCACTAAAATCGTTGAATTCGGATTACGAAGCGAAGCGGTATAATAATATCACCCTTAAAATGCCCAAGGTGCATATGGCTCGCCAAAATCTCTTCCATGATTGGCTGAAATCCAAGAACAAACTTGGAGGGCAACATAAGATTCCCAGATTATCCAATGAGCGTTGTTATGTGGACGAATTATTGGAAATGAACCTAAAGAGTGAGTAATTTAGTGAATAATGGATTTACGAAAACGTTTTCGTAAAACTTCCCCATTCGTCGAACAATCTTTCCTTTTGGACAAATAAATGCGGTTTTTTGGCGTTTAAGCTTGAAGTTTGGATGAACAAACAAGGTTCCCTCATCTTAAAACTAAACTAAATTATAACTGGCATGGCTGAAAAACTAGTTGTTATCTCCGATATGTGGGGGGTAAAAAAAGGACTCTGGATAACTTCGTACTTTGGGTACCTGCAGCAATACTACAATATTAAATTTTATGACTGTCAGCAGTTGGCTGATATAGACGTTCCGGTTTCTACAGAGGAGAACATCCACAAGGCCTTTGTTGAGGGCGGTATTGATACCGCTGTTGCGCATTTGTTGAAAAAGGAATCAGAGCCCAGTCATTACTTAGCGTTTAGCACAGGAGGGACCATTGCATGGAAAGCGGCCCTTAAAGGACTTCCCATGAAATCTTTGACGGCCATCTCACCAACCCGTGTTCGATACGAAGAGCAAAGCCCCAATGTGCCCATGAACCTTATTTTTGGGGAATGTGACAAATTCAAACCTGGCATGAAATGGGCCAAGCAAGTAGAGGTCGATTTGAACGTAGTCCCAAGTTTTGGGCATCAGCTCTATTCTGACGAAAAAATTATTTCTGAAGTTTGTTTGGACCTTTTGGAAAAAGTGACCAAAAAAGCAATCTAAGAAACGGCCTTTAACTTTTTGATCGTCTCGTGGGACAATTTTTCCTCGGCATAAGCCTTGGTGACCTTAAATTCCTTTTCTTCGGTACTGGGCATTTCAAACATGGCATCGGTAAACACGGCCTCGCATAAGGAACGAAGTCCACGAGCACCCAATTTGTATTCCACCGCCTTTTCCACTATATAAGAAAGTGCTTGTTCCGTGATGCTGAATGTGATTCCATCCATGGAAAAAAGCTTCTCATATTGTTTGATGATAGCATTCTTGGGTTCGGTAAGAATTGCTCTTAACGTTTTGGAATCCAATGGATTCATGTGGGTCAATACAGGAAGTCTACCAATGATTTCCGGAATCAAACCAAATTCCTTTAAGTCCTTTGGAATGATGTATTGCAATATGTTTTCATTATCCAAGCGATCTTCAGCCTTGGAAGCACTATACCCAACAGCCTGCATATTCAAGCGTTTGGTAATGATTCTTTCAATGCCGTCAAAGGCTCCACCGGCCACAAATAGGATATTTTCAGTATTTACTTCAATGAACTTTTGGTCCGGATGCTTACGCCCTCCTTTCGGGGGAACGTTGACCACAGTACCTTCCAATAATTTCAACAGTCCTTGTTGTACACCTTCCCCTGATACATCACGGGTAATGGATGGATTGTCGCTTTTACGGGCAATTTTGTCAATTTCATCAATAAAGACTATCCCTCGCTCCGCTTTCTCCAGATTATAGTCAGCCGCTTGAAGCAAGCGGGTTAGAATGCTTTCCACATCTTCCCCAACATATCCTGCCTCTGTAAGCACCGTTGCATCAACAATGGCCAAAGGAACATTTAGCATTCGGGCTATGGTTTTGGCAATCAATGTTTTACCGGTACCGGTCTGCCCCACCATTACAATGTTGCTCTTTTGGATTTCTACTTCGTCCTCCTTGTTTTTGGGCTGAAGCAATCTTTTATAGTGGTTGTAAACGGCAACGGACATTACTTTTTTGGTGCGTTCCTGCCCAATCACAAAAGTGTCCAAAAAATCACGGATTTCCATAGGTTTCTTCAAAACCAATTCTGAAGAAAGGTCTTGATTTTTGGACTGTTTGGACTCTTCCGCTACAATACTATGGGCCTGTTCAATACATCTATCACATATATGTGCATCCAGTCCGGCAATCAAAAGATTGGTCTCCGGCTTCTTTCTCCCACAAAATGAACATTCCAAATTTTCCTTTGCCATATAAGACTAACTCATAAAGTTCAACCACAATAACGGAAAAAAACTCGATTTGGTTTGTGCCAAACGCCTGTTTTTAACCGTTTTGTTCGGTTTTAGGACTTATCCCTTACTAAAATTTCATCTATCATACCATATTTTTTGGCCTCATCTGCCTTCATCCAGTAATCCCGGTCACTGTCTTCGCTTACTTTCTCAAATTTTTGACCGGAGTGTTTGGCAATAACATGATATAGCTCTTCTTTTAGCTTTAGTATTTCCCGTGCAGTAATTTCAATATCGCTGGCCTGTCCCTGGGCTCCACCCATAGGTTGGTGGATCATAACACGTGAGTGGGTCAATCCGCTACGCTTGCCTTCGTGCCCGGCACAAAGCAGTACAGCGGCCATGGAAGCGGCAATTCCTGTACAGATAGTGGCCACATCCGGTTTGATGAACTGCATGGTATCGTAGATACCCAGTCCCGCATAAACGCTACCGCCGGGCGAGTTGATATAAATTTGAATGTCCTTGGAGGCATCGGCACTCTCCAAAAAGAGCAACTGTGCTTGGACAATATTGGCCACCTGATCATTGATTCCCGTACCCAAAAAGATGATACGATCCATCATCAAACGAGAGAAAACGTCCATTGCAATGGCATTCAATTGTCTTTCCTCGATAATATTTGGGGTCATGTTCACTGGATACATGCTGCTCATGATCTTATCATAGTACATGCTGTTTATCCCGTGATGCTGGGTGGCATATTTTTTGAATTCTTTTCCGTAATCCATAGGATTTCTTTCGATTTTGCTTAAAAAAAAGGTGCCGAAAAAATAGCTTTCCGGCACCGTAAAGATACTTAATTTTCTTTTAGCCGAATCCTAGCTATAGGCTTCCTTTACAAAGTCCTCATAGGTCACTTCCTTGACCTTAAGGTTAGCCTTTTCCTTGAAGAGATCCAGAAGTTTCTGGCTCATCAACTGCTCAGATAGCCTTTTTACTTCATCCTGATTGCTCATAACCCTATTGGCCACATTTTCCAATTCCTCTTCTTGGGGATCCAAATGACCGTATTGTGCCATTTGGGATTTGATGAATCCTTTGGCAAATTCCTTCAACTCATCAAACTGTACTTGAAGATCATTTTCCTTAATGATCTTTCCTTCGATTAACTGATAGCGAAGGCCTTTTTCAGACTTTTCAAATTCTTCACTGGCCTCATCATCCGTCAATGGATTTTCGCCACTTACCTGAATCCATTTTTTAAGGAATTCCGAAGGAAGTTCAAATTTGGTATCCTCAATCAGTTTTTCAGTAACATCGTTCAATAATTTTTGGTCGGACTGCTGCTCAAACTGCTTTTCAGAATCTTCTTTGATTCGCTCACGAAGTTCCTTTTCAGATTTTACATTATCCTTACCAAACAGTTTGTCAAACAACTCTTGATCAAGTACCGCAGGCTCACGCTCATTGATTTCATCAATAGTGAAAGTAACCTCGATGTTCAGTTTTTCGGCTTTTTGACGGTCAATTCCCAAGGCACTTGAAAGCAGGTAGTCTTCCTTGAACAATCCTTTGGTCTTAAGCGCAACACTTTCACCAACCTTCTGTCCAACTAGGGCGTCAATAGCCTTTTTGCTTTTTATTTTATCAAGCTCAATGGTGGTCTTGTGCTCAATTTCCTCGGCTTCGTTTACAAACGTACCGGTGATTTCATCCTTTTTGCCAATTTCCGTTTTGGAAACCAGTTTACCATACTGCTTTTGAATTCGATCCACTTGCTCATCGATCATTTTCTTGTCGGCAACAATCTTGTATTGGGTAATGGCTTTTTTGGTTTTTACTTTAACCTCGAAACTTGGGGCAAGACCTAATTCAAATTCAAAATCAAGGTTTTCATTGTCCCAGTCAAAATTATCTTGTTGCTTGGGAAGGGGATTCCCCAATACGTCCAATTTTTCTTCCGTAAGATATTTGTTGAGGTTGTCCTGAAGTAATTTGTTTACTTCATCCACCAAAACGGCTTTACCATATTGTTTTTTGATAAGGCCCATGGGAACCTGTCCCTTGCGAAAACCAGGAATATTGGCCTGTTTTCTATAATCCTTAAGAATTTGATCAACCTTTTCTTGATAATCATCCTTGCTAATGGCAACTTTCACCACCGCATTTAGCTCATCAATCTGCTCTTTTGTGATATTCATCTCCTACCTTGTTTGCTATTCAAAAATGGGTGGCAAAAGTAAGGCATTTTAATCAGTGGGGCAACTTTTTAAAGCGTTGAATTTCAAACGAAATCTTTTCTATTTGTCTTCTTTCAGTAACGAATGCAAAATAGATTGCAAAAATGAGAGCAAAAGGCTAAAAATAATGGCCCATAAAACACCGGAAACTTGAAAACCTGAGATAAAATGTGCCGCAGTTAATATGATGATGGCATTGATGATCAATAGGAAGAGCCCTAATGTTAAAATAGTAATGGGTAGGGTGAGAATGATCAAAATGGGTTTGACCAATATGTTGAGAACACTGATCACAAGAGCCACAATAATGGCAGTTTGATAGGTGTCTACGTCCACTCCGGGAAGAACATAACTTAGAATGATTACCGCCAAGGCATTCAAAAGGAGTCTAATAATCAGTTTCATGAGGTTTGGATTTTGAACATAAAAAAAGCACCGTGTAAACGGTGCCCTTAATATAATGAAATTAAGTGTTGTTCAATTAGTCAATATAGAGTCCTGTAAAATTTAGAGGCTCTACAGGGGGAAGGTTTGAGCCAAATTTCGCGTTTATTACTTCCAAAAAGGCGTTGGCAACAATGGCGTAACCTCGAGGAGCCGGATGTACCCCATCCAGGGAGAAACCACCACCTGTGGCAAAAACATTGGTAACCACGCTACCATCGGTCTGTGGAAACCCGGTTTCCCTTAACTCGTCTAGCTTGGCATTCATGTCAACTAATCCAAGATCGTATTGGGTGGCCAAAGCAGCAATGGTGGCGTTATACGCAGTTTGGGCTGTCTCAATAGCGGTCTGTTCTTCAGGGGTTAACACCCATTGGTCTTCCAAAGGATAGGTTATTCCGTTAACGGAAAGCTGCCCCGCAGTTGCTGGATCAACTCCCAAACCTGTCAACATGGCAAATGCTTCCTCGTTCAAAGTGGCAATCTCAGAACTTGAGGTCAATACCAATAGGTCATCCGCATTGGCCTGACGAGCCTGACCGTACAGTAGACCGGTAACTCCGGCCGTTCCGGCATCTACCCCGTTCATGACCAAAGCCCCAGTTATTTGAGCCGATAAATCAGTCAAATCCTCATCTTTGATAATAACAGCACTAGCAGCGGATTCAGAAAAAACGAATTGTCTTTCTGGTACTCCCAAGGCTTGGAAAACCAAGTTCAATCCTGCAAACTGGGCGTTTAGCACCGGTATTTGTGGGCCAAAATCCGGATTGGTCGGATCAAGTGGTGCAAAAGGAACCGTGGTAAAAAACGGAATGTCCTTTACATCTGGAATATTGGCAATTACCCCATCAGCATTTCCTGCGGTCATCGCTTGCAAAATTGCATCAAGTGATCCTGCAAAAACATTTGGATCTGTAATATCATTTCTTTCGTAAGTTGCGGGATTAAAATTTCCTGTTTGGTCTGTTCCCGACCCACCATTGGTGGCATACAATAGGATATCATTGGCGCCTGTCCACAGAGTGAAAAAGCTGGGATTTTGCGCTGCAGCATCCCCAATGACCGTGGCATCCTCTGCCGAGGAAAAACGTGCGAAATAAGGATTCGCAGTTCCTAGGGCAACTCCTGTTACACTTCCATATCCTGGAGCCAACAGTTCATAACTCTTGGAACCGGGCACTCCCATATTGTTGAATGAGCCTGAAAGTTTAGTGGAAATCTCGGTGGTACCGGTTCCACTCTTAGGGGTAGGTGCAGGACCATCCGGAGTGAACAGAAGAATCAATCGGTTGCCAAGTATAGGATTTCCACCTAAGGTAGCTCCGCCTAAATCATCTGCCATAAAAGGAATATTGAAGCTTCCTCCACCAGCCAGGGCAAATTGCGTGGCCAACATATTGGGGAAAGAGGCTGCCTGTCCTGATTCAAAGAGTGCATTATCCGAAAAACCAGCGGTTAGGGAATTCCCCACGGCCACATAGTTACTAAAGTCTGCCGAACCGGACGTATATTCAACCGGTGTTGGGTCTGGATCCATGGCAACTGGTGCCTCATCATCTTCACATGCAACCATCAACCCTAGAAGGGGGAGCATTAGGGCATAAAACTTTTTCATCTTATTATCTGTTTGAGTTAGTTTATGTTAACAAGGGGTTAATCCAATGGTACCAAATCTAGATCAAAATTGTTATCCAGACAATAAAATGGGCAAAAAAATTATGCATGCATAATAAAATGCATCAAATTTTATGAATTTAAAAAATGGAGCGACTTTTCAAAAAACTGCCTTGGATTTTCGGCATGGAGCCAATGTCCCGCTTTTTCAACAGTTTGTATATCGGCATTGGGAAAATGTCTGTGTATGCCTGGAAAGTCATTGGGAAGTATATATTCCGAACGATCACCCCTAAGAAAAAGGGTAGGGCCATCAAAAGTGGCGGTGGAAGATATGTTTTCCCCTATCTCGTCCATTTTATCCTTGAGGATGTCCAGATTGAATCGAAGGCCTAGTTTGCCCGGTTCCACCCAGTACAGATTTTTTAGCAAAAATTGACGAATCCCTACTTCATTCAAGTGTTGCGCCAATGATTCATCCGCCTCTTTACGTGAGCTAATGTGATCAAAGTCCAACTGCACCAAGGCGTTTATTATGGGTTGGTGGTGCGGGGGGTAGTATTTTGGGGAAATATCGGCTGCCAGCAATTTTTCAACCTGTTGCGGTTGCTCTGTAGCTATTTGCATGGCAGTTTTACCTCCCATGGAGTGACCTATAATACTGGTTTTTTTAATTTGATGCAGATCCAAGTAGCGAAGAACATCCTGACTCATTACCTCATAATCAAATTCCTCTGAATGAAAACTTCGGCCATGGTTCCGTTGATCAACCAAATGCACTTGAAATCCATTCTGGGCATACTGGTTTCCCAAGGTTTTCCAATTGTCTGACATACCCAAAAAGCCATGTAGTATGACCAGTGGTTTACCTTCTCCAATAATTTTTGAATGAAGTATTTCCATTATTTCAATCGGTGTAAATACATGTTGACCACGTTTTCAAGTCCAAGGTAAATGGATTCACAAATCAGTGCATGACCAATGGACACCTCCAAAAGGTTGGGAATATGTTCCTTGAAGAATTGGATGTTGTCCAAACTTAAATCGTGGCCTGCATTTATTCCAAGCCCCAAGTCGTTGGCCACATGCGCAGCTTTAGCAAATGCAGCTATGCTCTCTTCCTTTTTACCTTGTGAAAAGGTATGCGCAAAACTTTCGGTGTATAATTCTATTCTATCTGTACCTGTTTGGGCTGCACCTTGCACCATCTTGTCATCTGGGTCAACAAAAATGGAGGTGCGGATTCCATGATTTTTAAAAGTCTTGATGACATCCACGAGAAAGTCCTTGTGTTTTACTGTGTCCCATCCAGCATTGGAAGTGATGGCATCTTCAGCATCGGGCACAAGGGTTACCTGGGTGGGCTTTACCTCCAACACCAAATCCACAAATTTGGGAATTGGATTTCCTTCGATGTTGAATTCAGTGGTTACTACATCTTTAAGGTCACGCGCATCTTGATAGCGGATATGCCGCTCATCGGGCCTAGGATGAACTGTGATGCCCTGCGCGCCAAAAGATTCTATGTCCTTTGCGGATTGGATAAGGTTTGGGACATTGCCACCTCTTGAATTTCTTAAGGTTGCCAGCTTATTGATATTGACACTGAGTTTTGTCATGAACTTCCTTGGTTTAGAAAGCCAAAAATAAGAATTAGGCACGCCTTTTGCGATTTAAAATTAGTATTTTGCGCCTAATAGAATTGTTATGCAAATCCAAAATAGAATAATAAACTCGGTTCCAGTTTTTGAGGTTTCGGAAACGCTGGCAGATGTGATTCGTTTTTTTGAGGAAACGACCTTTTCGCATGTGGCGGTTTCGGAGAATGGGATTTATATCGGTTCCCTTTCCGAGAACGACCTGGCCTGTTTTGAAGCGGATAAGTCCATTGAAGACTTCAGAATAGATTTGGAGTTCTTTTCAGTGACCAAGGAGACCTTGTGGCTGGATGTTCTGGAGATGTTTTCACGGAACCAAGCCAATATTCTTCCTGTTTTGGATGAAAATCAAGTGATCATCGGTTATTACGATTTGGAAGATGTGGTGGCGGATTTCATCGACACTCCTTTTTTTAAGGAGCCAGGAGGCATATTAGTAGTGGCAACTGGAATCAAGGATTATTCGTTTAGCGAGATTGCACAGATCGTGGAGGGTAACAACGCCCGCTTACTTGGGGCTTTTATCACGGACTCACAGAACGATGTGGTTCAGATTACCTTAAAAATCGGAACCCTTAACCTGAACGAAGTGGCCCAAACCTTTAGGAGGTACAACTACACCATCGTTTTTGGCAACAGTGATGATCAATTCTTGGAGGATTTGAAGCAACGATCCGATTACTTGGAAAAATACCTTAACGTTTAGCATGAAGGTCGCAATTTACGGTCAGACTTTTCAAGAGCAGGACAAGGCTTTTGTTTTGGAGCTGTTGGAGGAACTTCAGGGGATAAAAGCATCCGTTTTTATTGAGGAAGACTTTTGCAGAAAGATAGATGGCTGTCTGTCCCAATATCCCCATGGAAAATTTTCGCAAGCATCAGGCTTGGATAGTTCCTTTGATATGTTCGTGAGCTTTGGTGGGGATGGAACCATGCTCAGGGCTGTTACCTATATCAAGGATTTGGGGATTCCCATTGTTGGGGTGAATACAGGGAGATTGGGTTTTCTTTCCACCTTTAAAAAAGAAGATGTTAGAAAAGTGGTCACAGAATTTGTGGCCGGGCAGTACAGTATTGTAGAGCGAAGCTTGGTTGAAGTGGCCCTAGGCCCAGATTTGGAAGAATTTGGGGATTTGAACTTTGCTTTGAACGAAATTACCGTAAGCCGAAAGGATACC
The DNA here is from genome assembly GCF_050617915.1 of Flagellimonas flava. GTDB lineage: Bacteria > Bacteroidota > Bacteroidia > Flavobacteriales > Flavobacteriaceae > Flagellimonas > Flagellimonas flava_A. The sequence continues at coordinate 209,483 of NZ_JBODQE010000006.1, read as the reverse complement.
ACCTCTATGATTACGGTGGAAACGTATTTGAATGAAGAGTATCTCACCTCTTACTGGGCGGATGGCTTAATTGTGTCTACCCCCACAGGATCCACCGGATATTCCTTGAGTTGTGGTGGACCCGTAATCGCGCCTTCGGCAAAATCCTTGGTGCTTACGCCCATTGCGCCGCATAACCTTAACGCAAGGCCATTGGTTATTTCGGATGATACCCAAATTAGATTAAAAGTTTCTGGTCGAGAGGAAAACCATTTGGTTTCCCTGGATTCTAGGATTGCGAGCATTGCCAACGGCATGGAAATCCGAATAAGAAAATCGGAATTCACTGTAAAAATGATAGAATATAAATCGGAAAGCTTCTTGAAGACACTTCGCAACAAATTGCTTTGGGGCCAAGATAAGCGCAATTAACCCGTTCAAAACAATAAAAGAAGCCAAAAACTGTTTAACAAAGGAGAACGTTTATAACCCAGTATTCTATTGACCTTCCTCTACCTCTAATATGTATAATTTTCTGGATAGTATGCGAATAGTTTTGTTTGCTATTTTTTTGAGCGGTATGTCCATGGTCAATGCGCAGACCTATGAAATAGGTGTATTTGCAGGCGGAGCCAATGGCATTGGGGATGTGGGGCGCACCAATTACATTTCACCTACTGGTCCTGCCTTCGGCGGAATCTTTAAATGGAACAAAAGTAAAAGATATGCCTGGCGGGCAAGTGTATTGTACGGGTCCATGTCTTTTGACGATTCCAAATCCAGCAAAAGTTCAAGGGTACAACGGGGCTATTCCATGGACAATTCGGTATTGGAAGCTTCTGTTGGCTTGGAATTCAACTTTGTTGAATACAATCTGCACAAGCTTGGTCCAGCCTTCACACCCTATCTTTACACGGGTTTCACCTACTTTAGGTACGATTTTAATTATTTTGATGCCCTTGTGGTGCAGGATATTAACCAAAAAGAAGGTAGTTTTGCAATTCCAATGACGGTGGGGGCTAAGTATCGCTTAAATCAGTTTTTGATTCTTGGTGCGGAAATTGGGGCCAGATATACCTTTACGGACAATCTGGATGCCAGTAATCCCGCAGGTTCCAATTTTGAACCTTTTAGGTTTGGAAACATTTTAAGCGATGACTGGTATGTCTTTACAGGTTTTACTTTGACGTATACCTTTGGACGTAAACCTTGCCAGGATTGTTTTGAATAGAAATGCACACTTTAGAGGACGTAGACAAGCATAAACTTCCCCAACATGTTGCCGTTATAATGGATGGCAACGGCCGCTGGGCCAAACAACGCGGAAAATTAAGGGTTTTTGGACATGAGAATGGCGTGGAAGCTGTAAGAAGAACAGTGGAGAACTGCGCTAAACTGCAGATATCCTATCTAACCCTGTATGCCTTCTCCACCGAAAACTGGAATCGCCCAAAAGTGGAAGTGGAGACCTTAATGAAACTATTGGTAGCTTCACTTCGCAAGGAACTTAAAACCTTGAACAAAAACAACATACGCCTAAATACCATTGGTAATATTGAATCCTTGCCTGCAAAGGCGCAAAAAGAACTTACCGAGGTCATTACCAAAACAGCAAACAACTCTGGAATGACGCTTACTTTAGCTTTGAGTTACGGGTCGCGGGAGGAGATAAAATCCGCCGTAAAGGACATAGCGTTCAAAGTTAAAAATAATATAATTTCACCCGAAAATATTGACGAAGCCGTTATAAATACACATCTTTACACGCATTTTTTGCCAGATGTGGACTTGCTAATTCGGACAAGTGGCGAACAAAGAATCAGTAATTTTTTACTTTGGCAAATTGCATACGCCGAATTATATTTTATTGACGTATTTTGGCCCGATTTTAGTGAGCATCATTTGGTAGAGGCAATATTAAGTTACCAAAATAGAGAACGACGATTTGGAAAAACTAGCGAACAACTCAATTGAACTAATAAAAAATAGCACCCAAGTATACCTTAAACTACTCCTTCTACTCCTTTTTACCGCCCAGAGCTTTGCACAAGAAACCTCCTTTGAGGATGGGAAGGAATACATTTTAGGTGGGTTGACTGTTACAGGGCTCCAAAGCTATAACGAGCAGACGGTTAAAACGTATACTGGACTTAGAGTAGGGCAGCCCATAACCGTTCCTGGGGACCAAATCAGTGCTGTCATTAAAAAACTCTGGAGTTTGGAGTTGTTTAGCGATGTCAATTTTTATTATACCAAAATTGAGGGCAACCAGATTTTCTTGGAATTGAACATTCTGGAACGTCCAACTCTTTCCAATGTAACGGTCTACGGGGTCAAAAAACGTAAGGTTGAGGATATCATCAATGATACAGACCTCAAAAAAGGCAAGAAAATTACGGAGAGCCTTATTGCCAATACCAAAAATTACCTTCAAAACAAATACAAAAAACAAGGATTCCTGAACGCTCAGGTACATATTGTAACCGCTTCGGATACCACCGGGACCAATACGGAAAACATGGTCATCAACGTAAAGAAAGGTGACAAGGTAAAGATCAGGAACATTGTTTTTGAAGGCAATGAAAAGCTAACGGACAAGCGTCTTCGGAAGTCTTTGAAAAAGACTAAGAAGAAGAAAATTTACCGTTTCTGGAAAAAGTCAAAATATATAGAGGCTGATTACCAGGAAGACCTTTCCAATATGGTAGATGCCTATGCGGAGAGAGGATATAGGGACGCCCGTATACTTTCCGATACCTTCGTTAAGGTGGATGAAAATAACATCGACTTAAAAATCAAAGTTGAGGAAGGGGACAAGTATTACTTTGGAGACATCAACTTTGTTGGAAACTCGGTGTATACCGACAGACAGTTGAGCCAGGTCTTGGGAATCCGAAAAGGATCCACGTACAACGGAGTATTGCTCAAAAAGCGCGTTGCAGATGATTCAAAACCGGATGGCCAAGATCTTACGAACCTATACCAAAACAACGGCTACCTTTTTTCCAGCATTAACCCTGTTGAAGTTTCAGCGGTAAATGACACCATAGATTTTGAAATCAGGATTATTGAAGGGAAAGAGACCTTTTTGGATCACGTGACCGTTGTGGGTAACGATAAAACCAATGACCACGTAATCTTTAGGGAATTGCGTACCCGTCCGGGCCAAAAATACAGCAAGGACAATATTGTACGTAGTATTCGGGAATTGGGTCAATTAGGGTTCTTTGATGCAGAACAGATTACCCCGGACATCCAAAACCCTGATCCCAATGCGGGAACTGTGGATATTCAGTACAGCTTGGTGGAGTCCGGCTCCAGCCAAATTGAACTGCAAGGTGGATTTGGTGGTGGAGGTTTCATTGGAACCCTGGGACTTTCATTCAGTAACTTTTCTCTAAAGAATATATTCAATGGCGAGGCCTATAAGCCGGTGCCTATGGGAGATGGTCAGACCTTCGCCTTACGTCTGCAGGCAAGTAGAACTTTTAGGGTTTACAGTCTAAACTTTGCTGAACCTTGGTTGGGTGGTAAAAAACCAGTTCGATTTAATTTGTCCCTTTCCAGGACACAGCAATTTGCTACAAGTTTTACCAATAGAGGTAGAATTGATGTGGACAAGGATCGTGGGTTTGCGATAACGGGAATTTCCGCAGGATTGGCAAAAAGGGTGCAATGGCCGGATGATTTCTTTACGATTTCCCATTCGGCGAGCTACCAATTGTATGATTTCAATGATTTTAACAACGGGCTTTTCAATTTTGGAAATGGAAGTTCCAATTCCTTGAGTTATACCTTGGGGATTTCCAGGAGCTCACAAGGTCCAAGTAGAATTTTCCCGCTTACGGGCTCCAATTTTGAGCTAACAGCCAAGTTTACGCCTCCATATTCCTTATTTGGTGGCAAGGACTTCAAGCAGATTCGAAGCGATATAGATGAAATTACGGCAAGGCTCTTTGAGATAGGCCCAAATCCTGCAACCGCGGAAGAACAAATCGAATTTGCCGATTTGAGTAATCAGTTGGAACTATTGGAGGAAGAACGCTTTAAACTATTGGAATTCTATAAGATCAAGTTCAAGGGAGATTGGTACACCAACCTAGTGGATAAATTGGTGCTTAGGACCAACGCCGAGTTTGGATTCTTGGGAAGCTATAACAATGACATTGGAGCCGTGCCCTTTGAGCGTTTCTTCGTTGGGGGAGATGGTCTTGGAAACTTTACCTTGGATGGTAGGGACGTTATTCAGTTACGGGGATATGAGAATAGCTCGCTTACACCATTTAGTACAAATCCGGTGACCGGAAACCAAGAGCGTGATGGTGGAACCATCTACAATAAATTCTCTATGGAATTGCGTTATCCACTTACCTTGAAACCCTCTGCATCCATTTATGCCCTATCATTTTTGGAAGCAGGTAACGCCTTTAACAATTTTAGTGAGTATAATCCGTTTGAATTAAAAAGATCTGCCGGAGTGGGGCTACGTATTTTTATGCCGGCATTCGGTCTATTGGGTATCGATTTTGGATATGGATTTGACACAGATGCCAATCCATCCTCAAGCGGACCAAGCGGCTGGCAAACGCACTTCATTATCGGGCAGCAGTTTTAACCAAAGAATAATCGGGTCTTAAAACAGATGTAAATAACTCATTTTAAATTAATTAGTTATTTTGGCACGATATTTTCTTTTTAAAAAGCGGAATCAAAAAATGAAGACCAAAGTTCTTTTGACATTAGCTGTTGTATTGGTGTCCATTAGTGGCTTCTCACAACGGGGTGTACGTATCGGATATGTAGATATGGAATACATCCTGGAAAATGTGGAGGAATATAGGGATGCCACGGAACAATTGGATGCCAAGGCCGTAAAGTGGAAACAGGAAATTGAGCTCAAACAAAGTGTGATTGAGCAGATGAAGAAGGATCTTATGGCAGAAAAAGTCTTGTTGACGGATGAATTGATTGCTGAACGAGAGGAGGAAATCCAAATTTTGGAAACCGAAATGTTGGATTATCAGCAGGATCGTTTTGGACCGCAAGGGGATTTGGTGTTACAAAAAAAACTGTTGATTCAGCCCATTCAGGACCAAGTGTTCAATGAAGTACAAAAAATAGGCGGTAATAAAAGATACGATTTTATTTTTGATAAATCCGCAGATGTTGTAATGTTGTACTCCGAAAAAAGACACGATATCAGTGACTTGGTTTTAAGGGAGATAGGCCGAACCAGAAAGGTGAGCAAATCCAACAAAAAAGCCCAGGAAAAAAATAGGCTGGATCAGTTTAGGGAGGAGCAGGCCGAAGAGGAAAAGGAGATTAGCGAAGCCCTTAAGGACCGCCAAGCCAAAGCAGAGGAAGCACAAGCTGCCAAGGCCAAGGCTGCGGAGGATAGAAGAGCTGAACAGTTAAAGCTTCGGGAAGAACGGAAGAAAGCTTACGAGGCTAGAAGGAAAAAATTATTGGAAGAGCGCGATGCCAAGCGGAAAGCCAAATTGGAGGAACGCAAAAATGCGCAAGAACAACAACAGGATTCAATACAACAATAATATTGAAACACTAAATAGTAACATTCAAAATAGTATAACTTAGAGAATCATGAGAAATGTAAAGAAGATTGCTGTAGCCCTAGTCTTATTTGTAGCAGCTACGGGGTTTGTAAACGCACAGAGCAAAGTTGCCCATATCAATGTACAGCAATTGCTATCTGATATGCCGGAGATGAAATCTGCCCAAGCGGAGCTTAAAAAATTGCAGGAAACCTATAGAGCGGATATTGAAAGCTCCATGACAGAATTTAGAAATAAGGCCACCCAATATCAAAATGAGTCCAGTGCCAAGTCTCGAGAAGAGAATGAGAAAAGAGCATTGGAACTGCAAGGATACGAACAAAACATTCAGGCAGCGGAGCAGGCCGCCATTCAGGAAATGCAGAAAAAGCAACAAGAATTGTTTGCACCTATTTCTGACAAGGCCAAAGCAGCCATTGAAAAAGTTGCCGCAGCCGAAGGCTTTGATTACGTAATTGATGCTAGCCCAGGATTGAGCTTGATCGTTGCCAAAGGAAAGGACTTGCTTCCATCTGTAAAACAGGAATTGGGCTTCTAAGTTTTACTTTATGATATTTGAAACCGCTTTTTCTTCTGAAAAGCGGTTTTTTTATGTCCAAACTTAACAATAGTAGTTACTTTTAAACATGCTTAAACCCATAGGCATTTTTGATTCCGGTATAGGGGGCACTTCCATTTGGAGAGAGATTGAAAAACTGCTTCCCTATGAGGACACCATATATCTCGCCGATAGTGCAAATGCGCCATATGGTGCTAAATCCAAAGAACAAATCCTTGAACTGAGCATCAAGAATACAGAGCTTTTACTTCAAAAGAACTGTAAACTCATCGTGGTGGCCTGCAATACCGCAACCACCAACGCAATCGATTTTCTTCGCGCCAATTATGACGTTCCATTTATAGGTATCGAACCGGCAATTAAGCCAGCCGCATTACACACCAAAACTAAAAAAGTGGGGGTGTTGGCCACCAAGGGCACCTTGTCCAGCTCTTTGTTCCACAGTACTTCCAAAATGTTTGCGCAAGGGATTACGGTATTGGAACAGGAGGGAACCGGATTGGTAGAACTGATAGAGGATGGCAAAGCACATTCAGAGGAGACCAGGATACTACTAAAAAAGTATCTAGATCCCATGTTGGAGGAGCACATTGACTGTCTTGTGCTTGGTTGTACCCACTATCCGTATTTGATCCCTTTGATCATGGAATTAGTGCCTCCTGGCCTAACTATTATTGATTCAGGTGAGGCTGTTGCAAGACAAACAAAGGCGGTATTGGAGAAGAACCAGCTGGCAGCTCCAACAAAAAATAAGGCCACGCATAGGTTTTACACCAATGCAGATACAAGTGCTTTATCTTTTTTGGTGTCTGGCCCAGGTATCTATATAGAATATCTGGACTTTTAGCAACTACTTTCTACGGTAAGTCAAGTAGGTAAAACTGTGTTTGTGCTTTTCATCAGATGGGTGAAAATCTTCTTGCACCAATTCCCAAACCTGATCATCAATTTCTGGGAAAAAGGTATCGGCTTCCACTTCAGCATGCACTCGGGTCAATTCAATGTCCGTGGCAAAATCCATCCCCTGTCGGTAGATTTCTCCTCCACCAATTATAAATGCGGTTTCTTCCGGGCCAACAAGATCCAAGGCACTTTCCAAAGAATGTACAATTTGGCAGGGAAACTTGGGCTGGTAATTTTTGTCCCGGGTTATGGCAATATGTTCCCTATTGGGCAAGGCCCTGGGGAAGCTTTCCAGGGTTTTGCGCCCCATAATTATTTTATGGCCCGAGGTAAGTTGCTTGAATCGTTTAAAATCATCGGGTAAATGCCAGGGAAGGTCGTTGTTGATACCAAGGGCATTGTTCTCCGCTGCCGCGGCAATCATGATCAATTGCTTCATTGATCTTTTTTTTTATTGATGCTGGATAACGGGAATTCAGTCTCGATCTCCTTCTGAATTTCTGAAATGCGTTGTTTTTGCTGGTTCACCAATTTTTCACGCTGTTTGCGTTCCCAATCCTTTCCCATGAATTTATGGGTGACAAAAACATTGAAGGCATGAAAAACGAATAAAAATGCCCATAAAAGAATACCCCAAACAAACCAATCGTAGGCTTCTCCGTATTTGAGTATTTTGTTGATCAAGACCAAAAAAATACTTCCTATCAAAAAAATCACAAAGTGGGTAAACAACCTTTTCTTCTGCTTTATCCTCTTTTGGGCATGTTCCAGCAGCTCGTGTTGTTCTATATCCACAGATTTTTCTTGTTTCTTTTTTGAGAACATGGAATGGCTATCTTTAACAACAAATATAACTGAATTACGACCAAAGTAGCCTTATGCAAAACCTCAGAAAAAAGTTCCCTGCCCTGCAACACTGTGTCTATGCCAACACCGCGGCAACTGGACTGTTGTACGAAGATTTGATGGAATGGCGCCAGGAGCATGATTTGGATTATCTCATAGGGGGTAGCCAAATGAAGCAAAAATGGTATGGCAAAATGAATGAGGTGAGGAGCACAGTGGGTCAATTTTTTGACTGCAAGGTCTCCAACGTTGCCCTGGTGCCCAATTTCACTTTGGGGCTTAATCTGTTGCTGGAAGGATTACCTACGAACTCGAGGGTGCTCCTTGTCCACAACGATTATCCATCCCTGAATTGGCCTTTCGAAACCAGAAAATTTGAGAAAGATTATGTATCCATTGAGTCAAATTTGGAGGCGCAGATCTATGAGAAACTCAGTGCTGGAAACTTTGATGTATTGGCCCTTAGTTTGGTACAATGGATCAACGGTATCAAAATCGATTTGGCGTTTCTAAAGAAATTAAAGCAAGAGTTTCCCAAACTTTTGATTATTGCGGATGCTACCCAATTTTGTGGCACACAAGATTTCAATTTTGAGGAATCGGGAATTGATGTCTTGGGGGCAAGCGCCTACAAGTGGTTACTGGCCGGTTATGGCAATGGATTCTTTTTGGTAAAGGAGGAAGCCAAGAAAAGGTTCAATTTAAATGCTGTGGGCAATTGGTCTGTGGATAGAATGGGGGACGATTTTCAAAACAGCCCTTTTTGCAAGCGATTGGAACCCGGGCATTTATCATCTATGAGCTTTGGGAGTCTTCAGTTTTCCTTGAACTTCTTGGAAACTGTAGGTATGGAAAATATTCAAAATCAACTTAAATTACTATCCCAAAAAGCAAAGCAGGAATTCACTTCCCTGGGTTTATTGGAGGATAGTGTGGCCAAAAGAAACATCCATAGTACCATTTTTAATATAAAGGGAGATCGGGCCCTTTTTGAAAAACTAAGCCAAGAAGATGTGGTCTGTGTGCTCCGTGGGAACGGAATTCGCCTAAGTTTTCACTTCTATAACACGGAAAATGAGATTGATGCGATTGTCGATATCTTAAAATCTTAGCTGACGCATATCATATTTTGTGAAAATTCACACCCTAATTTTGTAAAGGTAATCCTATTGTTAGGAGCATTTTATCAATATGATAAATCGGTTATAACTTATTGTACGTAAACGGTTTTATCTTTTGTTTTGCGGAGATTTTAATAGGAAAATTAAAATACCATGGCAATAAAGAAACAATACCTAAAAAGCAAGCCAGTATGTAAAGTTACATTTACTGTGCCTGCGGAAGAAGCTAAAAAAGTAGCTGTTGTTGGAGATTTCAACAACTGGAACCCAAAAGAAAGTACTTTGAAAAAGTTGAAAAACGGAACTTTCAAAGGAACCTTTGACCTTCCACAAGAGAACACCTTCGAGTTTAGATATTTAGTGGACGGAACCTACATTAATGATGCAGAGGCTGATCGTTACCAATGGAACGATTACGCTGGGACGGAAAATGCTGTTCTAGAGCTTTAATCAAAAAAAGAACCAAGAAGCAAGACTTCGTCTTGTTTCTTGGCTCCACATTCTTATGCGTTTAGGAGTGCTATTCCACCACGGATACTCCTTTCCAAAAGGCCACTCTTCCCTTAATGGTCCTGGCCAACTCACTTACTTCAGGGTAGTACCAGGCAGCATCCACATTTTCTTTTCCATCCACCTCCAAGGTATAGTAGGAGGCAACCCCTTTCCAAGGACAGGTGCTATGCGTTTCACTGGATTTAAAGTATTCTTTTTTAATGCTTTCGGCAGGAAAGTAATGATTGTTCTCAATCACAACGGTATCGTCGCTTTCTGCAATAATGGTATCGTTCCAAATAGCTTTCATGGTCTTATTTTTTAAATACATAGTTTTTGTACTGATTTTGGCTGTCGGCAAACTCGGTTACAATTTGTAAGCCGGATTGCTCTGCCAACCATTCCACAGTAGCGTCATCATATTTTTGGGAAATCTCCGTATGAATGGTTTCCCATTTTTTAAGACGTATTTGAAGCTGTAAACTTTCAATATTGATGGTTTGGGCCTCTTTGGATACCAAATAACTCTTTGCGGTTCCTGTCTCTGGGTCATAAACCTCCCAATGCAAGAAGTTGTCCAGAACAAAATCCCCACCCAATTCCCTATTGATTCGGGCTAAAATGTTTTTGTTGAAGGCTTCCGTGATTCCCGTCTTATCATTGTAGGCATCCAAAATGGTCTGCGGATTCTTTTTTTGGTCAAATCCCATCAAGATCAGATCTCCTTCGTTGACAGAATCCCGTAAGTTTTTTAAAAACTCTATGGCAGGTTCATGGAGCAGATTGCCAATATTGGATCCTAAAAATAGAATAACCTTCTTGCGGCCATTCACCTTGTCAATATCCCTTAAGGTATCAAAATAGGTGCCTTGAAGCGTATTGATTTCCACTTCTGGGATTTCCTGCTTTAATGCCGTTTCCAGTTGGTCAAGGGCATTTTGGCTTATGTCAATGGGACGGTAATCAAAAGGAACCTTGTTGTCTACAAGATATTGCAGCAATATTTTGGTCTTTTTTCCATCACCCGCACCCAATTCAAAAAGACTAAAGGCTTCCCCATCTTGTGAGAAAAGCGCTGAAATTTCGGCTTTGTTGGCTTCCAGAATATCAAACTCACAATTGGTGAGATAATATTCCGGCATTGCCATTATATCCTGAAAAAGCTTATCGCCTAGCTCATCATAGAAATATTTGGACGATAAATGTTTGGGAAAACTTGTCAATCCCTCGTAGACCTCTTGTTCAAAAGCTGAGGTGAAAGTCCTAGTTTGGTTATTTTGCATGGGAGCTTTGTCGAAATTATTTGACCAACCTTAATCCAGTAAATTGCCATCGCAATTGCGGATGGAAAAAGTTGCGGTATGTATGTCGGGTGTGTTTGGAAGGGGTAGCAACGGAACCACCTCGCAGTACTTTTTGGTTTACCATGAACTTACCATTGTATTCCCCTAGCGCACCCTCGGCTTTTTGATAATTGGGGTAGGGGAGATAGGCACTTTCTGTCCATTCCCATCTTTTGCCCCAAGGGAAAAACGCTTGGGCTGCCTCCCATTCAAATTCGGTGGGGAGTCGCATCCCTTTCCATTGGGCATAGGCAAAAGCCTCGAAATACGAAATATGGGTTACAGGCGCATCCTCATTCACTTTTTGGAGCCCCGTGGCCGTATAGTGCCACCATTGGCCGTCAATTTTATGCCAATACAGGGGAGATTTTACATCTTGTTGGTTCACCCAGTCCCAGCCTTCGGCATGCCAAAGGTCAAAGCGTTGATATGCCCCTGCTTCAATAAATGCCATGAATTCCCTATTGGTAACCAACGTATTGGAAATTTCGTAGGGCTGCAGGTAAACCTTATGCCTTCCCAACTCATTGTCATAACAAAAGGCGTTGGAATCATGACCAATTTCGTAAATCCCTTCTTCCATGGAAACCCAATCCTGCTCATGGGTTTCAACGGGATGATCCACAAACGTATTGGAATATACGGGCAGCAGTGGGTTGTTCCCAAGAATGTACTTAATATCGGTAAGCAATAATTCCTGATGTTGTTTCTCGTGGTGGATTCCTATTTCGAGTAAATCGTTCAGTTCTTGGGTTTGGGCATGGCCAAAAAACTCCTTGATTCCCTCGGTCACATAAGCACGGTAGGCATAAACCTTTTTTACCGAGGGACGGGATAAATTACCCCTTTCGGAACGCACCACCCGCTTCCCCACGGTTTCGTAATAACTATTGAAAACAAAGGAAAAATCAGGATCAAACTCTTGGTAGCCTTTGGTATGGGGTTTTAGGATAAACTCCTCAAAAAACCAGGTGGTATGGCCCAAATGCCATTTGGGGGGACTCACATCCACCACAGGTTGCACCACATAATCCTCAATTTCCAAAGGCTCACAAATGGCTTCGGAAGCTTTTCTGGTCTCCAGGAAGAAATCCAAGAGGGAATCGGTAAGAATCATAAATGATTTTTTCTACTTAAAGATAGGGAATAATGACTTAGCCAACAGCGTAAACAGGCAGGCTAAAACTAAAGGAAGTCCCCTCATTGGGTTTGCTGAAGACCTTGATGCTGCTGTCATGGATTTCCATGATTTTCTTTACAATGGCAAGGCCCAAACCTGCACCTTCCTTTTCCTGACCCGCTTTGGTTTGTCTATAACGTTCAAAAATCAATGCTTGGTTGTCTTTTTTGATACCTGGGCCAGAATCTTTAATGGTGACTTCTACATGGTCTTCTTCCGATTCCAGTTTTACGGTAACCTCTCCGCCTTCAGGAGTGAACTTCAAGGCATTGTCCATCAAGTTTTGAATGGCACGTTCTACCAGTGAGATATCAGCAAAAACCAAGGGAACATTATCAGCCATGGACAATTTCAAATCGATATTCTTTTGCTGCGCAAGCAAGGAATAATTTCGGTGGATGTCATTGGCCAGTTCACTGATCAAGAACGGTTCTTTTTCAGGCTGGATCTGATTGGCCTCCAATTTGGAGTATTCAAAGAGCTGCGAGACCAATTTGGAGAGTCTCTCGCTACTTTTTGAGACCATGCTCAAATATTCGGCCCGTTCTTCAGATGAAAGCTCGGAATCTTTCATGTGAAGTGTCTCAATATAGCCTTGTATAATGGAAAGTGGTGTTCTTAGATCGTGGGAAATGTTTGCGATCAGTTCTTGACGCAGTTGTTCCACCGATTTTATTTTTTCAATATCGGACAGAATGGTATCTGCCATGTTGTTGTAAGTGGTAGCTACGTTGGATAAATCGGTTTTTTCGGCATTTTCAATGCGATATTCCAAATCTCCCTGCTGAAAGCGTTTGGCGGCATAAATGATTTTGCGAAGACTTCGGGTCAGGTACCAAATGGCCAAAATCCCCAAAAGGGTGGCAAAAATGAGGGTAAGGACAGAACCACCTAACCCAAGTCGCATAAAATAGCTGTTGAACAGGTCGCTGCGGGTAGCCAAAAAATCTTCTCCGGCCAAAATGATATAGATATACCCTTCATGCCCATCTTTATTGAATTGGGCCGCCGAAAAAATGGTCTGCTTCGTTAAATCCTTAGGGTCGTCCCCCAGTACATAATTACTTCCACTCTCCGTAATAAATTGTTTAATGGGAGCCAGATTTACCCTTTTCTCCTTGGTTTCCGGAGCATCGTGATCCAATACCACGGAATACTTCACTTGTCCATCCAAGTCCAAAAGATAGACCTCAATAGCCCTATTTACGGCCATCATATCGTGCATAATATCCCCAAACAGGGCTTTGTTCACATTGCCTAGGGAATCAAAGGGTTGGGTATCCCTAAACTTTTCTTCAATAAGATCTTGGGCCAAGTTAGCATGCAAACGCTGGGTGGTTTCGTAGAAATACTTATTGGAGAGATAAATGGAAGTAATGGTATATCCAATTCCCGCCAAAAGCAAAATAGCCAAAAAGGACAGCGTCAGTTTTAAAATAAATCGAACGGAAAGTATATTGTTTTTCATGGTCAGTGGTTGGCTTGGGTTTCCAAAAGTTCTTCGTTGAATTTATAGCCCACACCCCAAGTGGTAAGGATGAACTTGGGATTGCTCATATCCGGTTCAATTTTGGAACGGAGTCTGTTTATATGAGAGTTCACCGTATGCTCGTAGCCTTTAAAATCGTAACCCCATATCATATTAAGAAGCTTCCCTCGATCATAGCTTTTCCCTGGGTTGGAGGAAAGCAAAACCAAAAGCTCAAATTCTTTGGGTGAAAGCTCTACTTTTTTACCATCCAAAAGCACTTTTCGCATATCAATGTCAATGGAAAGCACATCAAATTGCATCAATTTGGGATTCTTTTCACCCTCGGTTTCCACAACATCCATTTTTTGTCTCCTGAAAATGGCCTTAACCCGAGCAATGAACTCCCGAACACTGAACGGTTTAGTGAGGTAATCATCGGCTCCGACTTCCAATCCCAATACCTTATCTATTTCCTCGGAACGTGCGGTGAGCATCATTATAGGTGTGGTGACGTTGTGGGCTCGGATTTTTTGACAGATTTCAACGCCATCCATACCAGGAAGCATCACATCCAAAATAATAAGGTCTGGATTTTCTTTGAGTGCTTTTTGCAATCCAATATCTCCCCGAATGGCGGAAAGCACCTGACAACCTAAATCCTTAAGATGTATTTCCAGCAAACGAATGATTTCGATATCATCCTCTACGATCAACACTTTTTTCATGATATGGCGAATTAAAGGGTAAAGTATCACGGAAAGTTCACCTTTCCATTAAAATTTTGATGGATTACCTTCTAAAAAGTCCTTTTTAAGCCCAATTCTTTACAAAAAATACGATTTTTTAATGTAAACATCTCGTAATCAGCGTATAAGCAATTTTGATTTTTATGTGATACTTCTGCAACATCTTCCCCCGTCATTTGTGTTGCAAATAAAAAAAACACGTAAAATGAGCAACTTAAAATCTATTTGGACTCTTGTGGTCATCCTGGTTCTAGCCGCAGGATGTAGCAATGATTCCGACGATGAACCTATTGTACTGGAAGCGGGAACACTTTCAGGCGGACCTTTTACCATCACCGTTGATGGTACTCCGGATATGATTTCCGGAATTACTTTGGATGACAGCAATGTGGTTGGTAGTAACCGCACCTATGTCATTACGGACGACTCGAGAAATATTTTGGGCCTACCCCCAGACTTGGCAGCCCTTGGAGGTGTGGATTTTGACGCAGCTGGAGTGGGCACTTGCTTTGTTTACCATTTGGTATATGAGGCGGGACTTACTGGATTGGAACCCGGGATGAATTTGGATGGTCTTTCTGGGGATCACGATTTATCCAATGCCATTACAGTGACGCGCAACGGCCTTAATGCGGGGACACTTTCGGGAGGACCTTTTACCATTTTGGTGGATGGAACCCCGGACATGATTTCAGGTATCAGTTTGGATGACTCGGAATTGACCGGCACAAACCAGGGCTACGTAATTACCGATGATCAAAGAAATATCCTGGGATTGCCTCCTACAATAGAAGCTGTGGAAGGTGTGGATTTTGATGGCGCAGGTGCAGGTATTTGCTTTATCTACCACATAACTTATGAGGATGGCCTTACAGGATTGGAAGCTGGAATGAACCTGGATGATTTTAGCGGAACTTATGCCCTTTCCAATTCCATTATGGTAACCCGTAACGGTTTGAATGCAGGTTCTATTGACGGTGGGCCGTTCACCATCTTAGTGGATGGAACTCCGGATATGGTAAGTGGAATTACCTTGGATGATTCAGAACTGACCGGTTCCATGCAAGGTTGGGTAATTACCGATGATGCCAACAATATTTTGGGCTTGCCACCTACAATTGAAGCTGTTGAAGGTGTAGATTTTGATGGTGCGGGCGTTGGAACTTGTTTCATCTGGCACATTACCTATGAAGAAGGCCTTACTGGATTGGAAGCTGGAATGAACGTTGCCGATTTGGATGGATTCTATGCACTATCCAACTCTATCACGGTAAATAGAAATGGACTGAATGCTGGTTCCATTGCTGGTGGTCCTTTTACCATTTTGGTGGATGGAACTCCGGATATGGTCAACGGAATTACTTTGGATGATTCGGAATTGACCGGTTCTATGCAAGGTTGGGTGATCACGGATGATGCCAACAACATTTTAGGCTTGCCACCAACCTTGGAGGCTGTTGAAGGAGTGGATTTTGATGGTGCCGGCGTGGGAACTTGCTTGATCTGGCATATTACCTATGAGGCTGGATTGGTTAACCTTGATACAGGTTATAATGTGTCTGACTTGGAAGGATTCTATGCCCTTTCCAATTCCATTACGGTAACGAGAAACGGACTCAATGCAGGAACCCTTTCTGGCGGCCCCTTCACTTTTGATGTGGATGGTACCCCAGATATGGTGAGTGGAATTACCTTGGATGACTCAGAACTCACGGGAACAAATCAAACCTATGTGATTACGGATGATGCCAACAACATATTGGGACTTCCACCAACCTTGGAAGCAGTTGAAGGTGTTGACTTTGACGCTGCAGGTACTGGAGTTTGTTACATCTGGCATGCAACCTATGAAGATGGACTTGTAGGGTTGGAAGCAGGAATGAACGTTGCTGACCTGGACGGGTTTTATGCCCTTTCCAACGGTATTTCGGTGACAAGAAACTGATTTTTGAAAAAGAAAATTATTTGCTTTACTTGTTTCCAAAAAGGCGCCCAGACTTTCGTCTGGGCGTTTTTCCTTTGCAAAAATTCAGGGAACCTTTGATTCCAGGAATACTATTTATACTTCGTATTCCTCCGCTTCAATTTTAATACGATTCCCTCCAGCGTTAATAGCCTCATGGATTTTGTAGATACAAACCTCGGATTTATATGAGGTGATCGCATCATAGTTCAATTTTTCTTCTTCCCTTACAGATTCAATGAAGTTGTACAAGTGGGCCGTATGACTTGCCAAATTGTAAACCTTGTCCATATCTTTCATTTCATTGATATCGTAACTGATTTGTGGTGCAGTTTCCTTGATACCCGAATCACCAGATTCCTTTTCCTTGTATTTCTGCATATCTGCCAGGTTGGAGATGTACCCAGCATCAATATATTCCTGCCACTGTTTGGCTTCCACTCTTGATTCACGGAAAATCTTGTTGTCCTTTCCCTGGGAAATAATAAAGGCTCCGTCATCCCCTATAAATCGTTCATAAACTCCAATGGCCCTGGAATTGGAGATGTTCTCATAAATACCTATGGCAGGTCCTTTTGGGGTATCGTACTCCAAAATAGTGGCCATGGTATCGGCTTGTTCAAAATTGAAATAGGAGTTGTTCCCAGCTGCATATACCGTGTGCGGATATGCACCAAAGAACCAGTTAAAAATATCTATCTGGTGGGAACCCAAATCAGATACAACCCCACCACCCAACTTTTTATAATTACGCCAGTTGTAGACCTGGTCCACGGTGTCAAAACCGTATTGCTTGAGTTTGTTGAGGTCAAGGTTGTCTTTTTTATTGGGTTGCTGGGTCCAAATTTGGGACCTGTTCCATTGACCAACCGCGTGGGTCAGCCTACCGAACATTTGCTCTTTTTCGAGCAATATTTGGTGGGTAAAGCGGTAACGGTCATCACTTCGTCGCTGACGTCCAATTTGAAGCAATTTCCCCGTTCTTTTCATGGCTTCTGCCATTTTTCGGGCATCCTCCATATTGTTGGACATGGCTTTTTCACAGTACACATGAATTCCCGCTTCCAAGGCGTCCACCGCATGTTGCATGTGCCAGAAATCAGGAGTGGTTAAAACTACGGCATCCAATTTTTCCTTTTCCAACATTTCATAGAAATTCTCGTACGCCTTTACCTTGGTTCCGTATTGATCATTGAACCGGTTCTTGGCATTTTCACGACGACTTTCCACAATATCGCATACCGCTACCAAATTGGCACTCGGTATTTTGGGAATGTTCCTGAAGATGACACCGCCCCCACGGCCTCCACAGCCAACAACACCAACATTTACCTTATCACCAACTTTGAGTGGGTTGGCGGTTATGCTAAAGGGATTGGCGAGCATCAGCCCGGTTCCGAATAGGGTAGAGGTTTTAATAAAATTTCGTCTGTCCGTTTTGTTAGAAGTACTCATGCAATTTTAGTTAGTTTAGTTCAGTTCGATGGTGGCTAGCTGTCCAAATGTACATTATTTCAATCAATGGAAAAGAGCTTTCCTCTTTGACTATAGATTACCCATGCTATTTCTTGAACATTTTTAACAATATTTTCAATTTCGTTAACGGAATGTAGATATAGTCCAGTGGAAAATGCATCGGAATATGCAGCCTTTTTGCAAGCCACCCAGATACGGTCAAACTCGGAAATCCTGGTATTTTTGCCCGTTCTGGGGTCAAAAATGTGGTTGCCTTGATGAAAGGTACCCGAAGCACTCACCGCAATATTCTGTAATTGCAGTTCTTTTTGTTCCTCCGAGGAGGCTATGGAATGACTCCAGTAATCCGCATCTTCAGGGGAACCATGGGTGAGCAGTGTGCTATCCCCAGCGCTGATGCTGTAATTTTCAATATCCATTTCCCTAAGTAACAAGGCCAACTGGTCCAGAGCGTAGCCTTTTCCTATTCCCCCAAGATCAAAAAACATCCCTGGTTGGATGCAATAGAAATAGGGTTTTTCGGGATCCACATAAAGGCTTGCCCTCAATTTTTCTTCCTGGGCTTTTTCCAATGCATTGGCCATTTCAAACTCGTTGAGGATACCCTCCTTGGCCGCCCGGAAAATGTTCATGTGTTCCGCCACTCCGATATCAAAAGTTCCTTGGGTCCATTGCTGTACTTGGATGGCTTGTTTGATCACGTCCCAGGTCTCGTGCTCCAAGGCCAACTGGGCATCCGCTTTGAGTTTGTTGATGCGACTGATGTCACTACCAGCTACAAACCGGCTCAGGATTTCCTCCAACTCATCCAAGCGTTGGAAACAACGTTGGGCAACGTGTTGGGCGTAATCTGCTGCTTCCCCAGAAATGGTAAGAAGAAAGCGGGTGGCCATGGCTTGATGTTCAAAATTGTGCATTTGTATCGTGTGAAAAGCTAGTGTGGGATTGTTGGTTATCTTCCGATGGAAATATGCAAGGTTCTTCCCAATCCAATTTCAATGAGTTTATGGTATGTGGAAATTTGGATATCAGATTGGCCCCTCTCAATTCTGGAAATATAGCTTTTTTTGGTTCCTGTTCGCACTGCCAATTCCTCTTGGGTAAGCTTGGCCTCCTTACGGGCTTTTTTAAGCATTACCCCTAAACGGAAGGCAAGGGATTCCGAATCAAATTTATCACGTTCCAAGCCTCCCTTCTTACCATATTTCTCAGTGAGAAGGTCTTCAAATTGATATACTTTTTTCATGTTAACCATTTTTTGTTCGCAGGTACTCCTTTTTTAATTTCTCTGCTAACTTTATTTCCTTTCTTGGAGTTTTCTGGGTCTTTTTAATAAAACTGTTGACCAGTATCACTAAGTCAGCTCCTTCCAAAAAACATAAAATACGGATGCTTCTAAACGTTGTTATGATACGAATTTCATATATCCCTTCGGAACCTTTAAGTCGTTTAAAGAATTTGATAGGAACTTGTGGTTCAAACCGAACCAAATCCAAGACAAATTCAATTTTTTTCTGGACTTTGGGCTCCTGCTCCGAATAAAAGTCAATAAAATGATCCTTGTAAAAGAGAATTCTTCTTTCCACCTCAAAGTTAACTAATTGGTTAACAAATGCAAATGAGGTTGAAAAAATATTGAGGTTGCTCTAAACTAAGCTTTTTTACCGTTCAAACAATATCGGATTTAAGTGGGAGTCGATCACCTTCCCGATTTCCACCCCAGGACACCAGGTTTCCCAATCGTTGACCTGGCCATCGTTTTCCGGTTTTTTGAGAAGCATGTCCTTATCCATGTAAATGGAGGTCATCACCTTTCTTGTTTGGTTGGTGGTGTTGGGTCCGGCCCGGTGGAAAATCCATCCGGAATGAAAACTGACTTCCCCAACATCAAAGGGTTCGGAGATTTTGGGACAATCTGTAACACGGAGCTTTTCTCCAATCAAACTTTCGCTTTCGTCACTAATGGACAAATCCCTTCCGGTTAAAATATCCTGACTGCCCGCAGCAAATTCCAAAGGGCCCATTTCAGAAGGCACGGCCTGAAGCGGAATCCAAACGGTAATGACCCTGTCGGTGGACAATGGCCAATAGTATTGGTCCGCGTGCCATGGGGTGATACCCCCGCCGCCTTCTTTAAATAGGGCCTGATCGTGATACATGCGAACCCCATCCACTTCCATGAGGTCTGCCGCTAATTGAGCAAGTCGCTTGCTAAACATCAACTCCTTGATCTGCGCATCCTGCGTCCATAAATTAAAAATTTGTAAAAAGGCCTTGCCATAGGTATCCCGGTCTTGGAGATTCTTGGTTTGGGTATTGAGCTCATCCACTTTCGCAGAAATGACCCTATTGAAATGCGCTAGCACTTCTGGAGGTAAAACCTCTTTGATTTTGATAAAGGCATTTTTACGATAAAAGTCAATTTGTGCTTGGGAGAGTTCAAAAGGTTGCTGTAGGATATCGAAATGCATAAGAAATATTATCAGGATTTGTACAAACGGTATTCATCCACCTCCAATTTTTTGGCAGTGCCAATAGGGTAGTGGTCGGCCAATTGCAGGCCCAAGTTTTCTATAAGTTTAATGCTTTTGGCGTTACGGTTGTCCACAGGATATTTTATATAATCTACCTCCAAATTGGATATGCCCCAATTCAAAACAAATTGAACTACTTTTCGCCCAATTCCTTGACCTTGAGCCTCTTTTTTGATCCATAAACCAAAATGGGGCTGCTTGGAAGGAATGGAATGGATTCCGCAGCAACCTGCAAATTTACCTTGGTGCAGAATGACCCAGACCAAATCTTTACCTTGATCCATTTGAGTAATGGAATGTTCCACAAAGGCCCTGGTCTCGTCTATATGACTTGGGGGTTCATCCAACGGCAGATATTGGATAACCTCATAATCAAATGCATCAAAAATATCTTCAACAAAATTCAAAGCAATTGGTTCTAAACTGATATCGCCATTTACGGAATATTTCATGACCTGTTCTTGAACAAAGAATCTAATTTTTAATGCATTATTACCAAAGTAATAGAAAATTGGATTCTTTCCAATTGAAACCTTTGGACTATGAAAGGAAATTGAAGAAGAGGGCCGAGTCTAATTCGCACTCCTGGCAGCTTCAATATCCGCTTCAATTACCTCCATTTCCATTTCCATCCTGGAATTCAAAATTCGACCGTCCTTGCCAATCATAATATATCTAGGAATCTCCGTAATATTAAAATGTTGGCCAAAATCAGTTTTCATACCGTCTTTAATAAACAAGTTAAGCCCAGGTTGATTCCCTTCCTTCTCCAAGAAGGAAAGCCATAGTTCCTTTGAGGAATCCACAGAAAGCATTACAATTTCAACATTATCATTGTCATCATACTTTTTGGCAAGTTCCAAGACCTTTGGTCTATGTTGTATGCAAGGCCCGCACCAAGTAGCCCACACATCAATAAAGACTACTTTACCCTTTATATCTTCCAAATGGAGTGATTTGTTATGTTGATCAACAGCCTTAAAATTATACGCAAAGCTTTTATTTTGAGATTTGTAAAATGATTGCGCGGCCTCTTGCATTAGGGAATAATGAATGTTGTCTTTTTCGTCCATCATGATGTCACTAAGCACGTCCGTGTTGAAATGTTCTATATGCTTGCCCCAATATGATGGACTTTTAATGAGACCTTTGATATATAATGCCTTAAATAAATCCGAAGTTTCTTTATCCGGAACCATTTCATCCAAATAGCTTAAGAAATCCGAAATGTTTTGAATATTTAGGTTTTTTCTTAGATACTCAATTTCATACTTGTATAAGTAAATAGATGGGAAGGTTCTTGAGGTCCAATCTGGTGGAGGAATTTTATGGACAAAATCAAAAAAGCTATTGCTGGCCTCCAAATTCTTGGAAACTCTTCCCAGCCACAACAAAAAGGAGTAAATCCTTGCCTCATTTTGATAATGGAGGAGAGTCAAAACTTTAGGGTTTAATTCCTTTCTAAACAGATTGATTTCTTCCGCTCTTTGCTTTCGGAAAGCATCAAAAAAGATTGGAATGGAGTCGAGCGCTTCGGTTTCAAAAATGAACGACAGATTATTATTGGCAAAATCTAAATTGCTCTTCGATAAGTAATTCAAAATAGAATCGGCCTTGATGTGGGTTGTTAAACTGGAATCCGCTTTAACCAAAACGTTCAAGTCTTTTTGGGGCTCCAAAATGGTCAAATACCGATTGTTTTTCAATCTGCCATTAATCGAAGCTACGGTTGTCCATTTCAGTTTCATTTGTTGCTTCTTATTTTCAGAGTTTACCGAAGCAATTGTCCGCTCTGTTGCCGTGTCCAAAATAACAATGGAATCAAGGACATAGGTTGAATTGAGATGCACATAAGCCTCTTTATCTCCATGCTTGCAGGAAAAAGCCAGGCAAATCATAAAAACAAGCCCAATAGTATAGGATTTCATTTTGGAAATTAAGATAGTTGAAGATACAGATCTATTTCGCGAAATCAGAAGGGCTGGCCATAGATTGCCTAAACTTTGATAACGGTTTGAGCATTTATGCCTTTGGATTTTAACTCCTTGGTATTTTTCTTCAACAATCTCCTCGCAGCCTCATTGATTTTCTTAACGTCTATTTTTTCCCATTTTTCCTGGGAGGTCTCAAAATTGGATTTAAACAGTTTTTGGGACAAGTCCCGGATAAGACAATAATTGGCGACTTGGTGACCATTTTCGCTTTCCTTGTTGGCATTTTTGACAAAAAAGGCAATCAATCCGAAGAGGGTGTCTTGGGCCAAATTTAACTCGGTAAGTTTTGCCCGATATTCCAAATCGGCGGACTTTAAATGGGGCCATAATTTCTTGTCCGCGTAATGTCGGGCCTCATGCGTTAAGTAGCTGATTTTGAAATTTTCACTGTTTATGTCGTAGGCTTTTTTTACACAATAAATACCTTCCTCTTCCGTCCATCCCCCAGGATGATGGGCTCCCAAAGTGGCATACTCCATCCAACCCAAGGTGGCAAAGTCTTCCATAAAAAAGACGGTGACTTCTTGCATTTCACCCTTGCCCAAATCCACATTGTAGATTTTTTGGGTTTGTTCTTTCCAAACCAATAAATCTATAAGCCGACCTTGATAGGTGACTTCATCCGTAGTGTATAGCCCTTTCGAGCGGATATAATCCCGCAGAAAATAACCCAAACTGTCACGGGTAATTTTTTTGCCCTTAACCGGCGGATAGTTTTGCATTAGGAAGGGGACTACCTTGCCGCCCAATTCCCGCTCAAAGTTCCCTTTGGTGTCCAGAAGGGATTTTCGCCAATAGTTTTTGAAGTGGGAAATCAAGGTTTCTATTTCCGATTCTGGGCTTGATGCTCCCAAATCGGATTCCCCTTTGAATCTGCCTTCAAAATCCGATTTAAATTTTTGGTCTTTGGCATTCAATCCGTCTACTTCCAACAAAGGGAAAATAGGGGTAACATCAGTATCCATGCCATAGGCATAGATTTCCTTGTAAGGAAGCGTGTTCATTTTCTGTTGCGCCATGGCTCCGGTAAACAGGAGCGCCAGAAGGGCACAAAGGGTGCTATTTCTTTTTAACATGTTTCGAGATTTGATTGATAACACAAAAATCAATCTCAATTAGAACAAGAAATTGTACCAGATTAACTATTTAAGACTTTCCGGAAGCGGTTGGGTGAAATCCCATAGGCCATTTTAAACGACCGGATAAAATGCGCATCGTCAAAAAAACCATTGGCGAAAGAAACGTCCGAGATGGACTGCTGGGTACTGGACAACAAATACACCGCATTGTGCAACTTCGATTTCAATTGGAACTCTCCTATGGTCATGCCTTTTTCCGCTTTAAACGCGCGGGCCATATATACGGGATGCACATGAATACGTTCCGACAGCGAAGCCAAAGAATGAAATTGAGTGAGTTCATGTTTCAGAATACGCTCTACTTTGTCAACCCAAGTTTTGGAATGAACTCTAGTTTGATTCGGGCTAATGGTACACAGCCAATCCAAGATCAATTCCGTGCTGAGGTCGGCATTGTAATCGATTTTAAAGTTCAATAGCAGTTTGTACAAAGAGGGAAAGGCCGTTTTGTTGAAATGGATATGGGTATTCGGCAGTTCCACATCCCAGTCCAACCCTTTTTGCCAACCTTTTTTAAACTCGATATTGAAACAAGTAGCGGAATCTTCCAAAAAAGTGTTTTGATGGCACCAGGAGGTAGGCCGAAACAGCACATCCGAAGACTTCACCAATTTGGTAGAACCATTAATATTCTCCAAATAACTGCCCGATGTGAGCACGCTGATATAGCTGTTATCATGGTAATGATCCTCCAAGACACTATCTGGGGAATAGGCGGTTAAGCTGAGCTTAAAGAGCTCGTTTTCCCGTGCATCCAGGTATTCGCCAAAATAGGTGCCTTCCTTGAGGTTGAGCATGATATTACTACTTTTTATTGTTTATAAGTAGTGAAGTTTAGGCATCTGTTACAGTAATCAACTTTTTAAGCATGGAGATTTGCCCAAGATGGTAATAGCAGTGTTCTATGGTGCCATTAATATTTCGGTGGTAGGGGCCATATTTTTCGTCCACAAAGGGCTGGTCCAAAATGCTGTCCGGTAGTTTGGCCACCTCTCGGACAAAGGTCTCGGAATTCGCCAGAAATTCGTTTACCAAGTTTTCCCAGTCGGTCTGTGAATTGATGAGTGGAAGGTCAAAACTGTATTTGTCGCGAATCTGGAGTGGTCCACCTTGTAATACCGATATCAATCCTCCTAGATAGTAGTTGATGTGGAAGGTAAGTGCCGCTATGGTGTTGAGGTTTCCCACCTTCTGCGTGGCCACTTCCCAGCTTAGATTTTCCAGTTGTGCCTTGCAATTGGTGTTGGCCACCCAACGGCCATCCAACAATACTTCTTGCAACCTGTTTGCGAGTTCTTGACTTCTTCCCATTTCAGTTTTGATTTAACTTTTTCCAAAGCTCCTCTTTGTGCTTCTCAAAATAGACCATTTTAAGCTTGGAGTAACTCGATTTGAGGTCGTAAAACTTGTTGTCCAAGGCATTCATCGCTTCCATTAAAGACTCATTGTCGTACAAGTCTGAAGTTTTGAAAATTGTATGGAGATGCATGCCTTCGAGTTTTGTTTTGGTGATTTCCATCAGTCCACTATGCTCATTGATTATTTCCACAGCTTCTTCCAAAAGCTGTTTAGCCTCTGCATCGCCCAGCAGCTCCAGTGCTTCCAAAGTTTCTTGGGCGTATTGGCCAGAAGAGTTCGTAAAGAACTGTAACAAGCTTCCATTTTGTACCTCCATCTCCAATTCGTCTATAAGGTAGACCACTTGCAACAGTTTGGGCATTTCCTGGAAAGAAGCCTCGCCATAATTGTCCTTTTGCCTTAGTTTTTGGGTATAGTAATAGAGGAGTTCCTCCCTTTCCTCCGAATTGGATTGATCATACAGCTCCTTGTTGAGCTTGGCAAACCTTACTTTATAATGCCATTCACTTTTGTTGGGAGCTTTATCCGGTTCTCCAAATTTGACCAGCTTTGGTACTAGGTTTTTCAGTATCACAGCAACGGCAACAATGATCAAAATGGTAGTGTAATTCATGTGTAAAAGGCCGAGATTTTAGTTTGCCTCTGGGAAAGTACACTATTAAAAAAACAAAATGAAATTCGATTTTAAAACCTAGACTTCCTTCACATAAAAAAACGCCTCCCCAGAATTGTCCGTCATCAAAATTCTATCCCCTTCATCAGAGACCACAGTACCGCCCAGATTTAAGATTTTATCCCGTGTTTTGGCCAGATTTTGCACCCCAAAGGAGCAGACCCAATATTCGTATTTCCCCTTAAAATCATTTGGGAATTCCATCAGGTCTGCGATGTGTTCGCCTGTATGGTTTTGAATGTTGTAGGTGCCATGCCCATGGTCTTTAAATGTCCAATTGAAAATACCCTCATAAAAAGGAATCACCTTGGCCACGTTGGACACATGGAGTTCGTTCCAGATAAGAGTACCGGGCTCGTTCAGGGTGCGGGTGTGGGTGAGTTGGTCGCCTTCGTACACCGTAAAGCCTGACCCTTGAGGGTCGCGTATCAAGGCTACCTTACCCAAGGCGCTATCGTCCACCACTTCAATGATACCGCCCAGTTCCCGGGCCTTTTCCACAGTCTGTGCCACACTGTTTACTTGAATGTAGGACATCCAAAAATGGGGCATCCGCATCTGTTTAAACTTTTCCGGGGTTTCGTACAAACCACAGATCTCTTTATCGCCTTTATAGGCGGAATAATACCCATCAGCTTCGTAATACGTCCACCCAAAAACAGTTTGGTAGAACCCCATGGTCTCTTTGGGCGTATAGGTAGAAAGGTCGGCGAATATAAAATTGTTCGATTTCATGTGCTTAAAAATACTTATTGTTTGGGCATCCAATCCGGGGGTTTTACAAAGGCCAGCAACTTGTTGGAAAAGCCCTTGATCTGCCCCAATTTTTTCACAAAGCGACTAATGCCGTGGAAGAACACTACAATGGGGTTCACGCTGTTTATGGGTTGCGAGATGCCATAGACCACCTTTTCCTTTTCTGGCTCAAAAGTGCCCAGCATACGATCCCAAATAATCAATATTCCGGCATAGTTCTTATCCCAATACTGCCTGTTGGAGCCGTGGTGCACGCGATGGTGCGATGGCGTATTAAAGATAAACTCAATGGGTTTGGTGAGCTTGCCAATGATTTCCGTGTGCAACAAGGTCTGAAAGACCTGCACAAAAACTTCGGAGAGCAATACCAGGATGGGGTCAAAGCCCAACATTACTATCGGAAGCGAAAACACAATGGGCATAATGGCATCCAACGGCCCAAAACGGTAGGCAACGGACATATTAAAATGGGGCGAGCTGTGGTGCACCGTATGGGTGGCCCACCCAATGCCGATCCGGTGCATGGTGCGGTGCTCCCAGTAGTAGGCAAAATCCGCAAGGAGCACACAGCAGATGACCGTGGCCCAATTGAGCTCCAAATGCGGCAGACTAATGTTGTTATAGACCCAATAGTACACCTTGGTAATGGCCAGGATGCCTAAAATGATCTCGATTAAAAAGAAGCCCCCAAAGGTGATCACATTGGCAATACTGTCCAGCACCAAATCCTTGTCCAGCCGTTTTAGGTAGGCGTAGCGTATCAGCTCCAGTACAAAAAAGGGTATAATAATGTAGAGCAGACTCAGGTCGTTGAAGATGTAAAACCAATATTGTACATCCAACCATTCCAGTTTTTTGGCTAAAAAATCAATCATGATTATTGTTTTTTCCAGGTTTCCACATCGCCATAACCGTAGTAGTCATAGCTTAGGGTAAAGCTGTTTTTGTCCACTAGGGCGATCTTGCAGTCCACTTCGTATTGCTCCCCTTTGTATGCAATGCTGTAAATGCCCTTGCCCTTACTGCCATTAAATTTGGTTATGGTCAGGGTCTTGGTGCCCTCGGCCTTTTGGGAATAGCCATTTTCATCTTCGTATTGGTGGTTGTAGGCATTGAACACCTTGCCCTCTTTTTTGATATTGTAGATAATGGCCCCTTTAAAATCTTCGGTATTGTAGGCCACCTTCCATTGACCGATGAGGTGGTCGGTCTCTGGGTTATAGGCCGTTTTGGTTACGGGTTTTTCCATAGGAATTTCAGCTTTGGGCTGTTGTTCGAGAGCAGCACTGGTTTCAGTAGGGGAGGTAGGAGTATCATCACTTGCATCCACGCCAAAGGAGAACAAATGGGCCAGTCCGGCCAGGAAAATTAGGATTCCCAAACTCCTAAAAACTAAGGTCGAATTTTTCATGTGTAACTATTTTGGTCAAAAGTAGGGGGGCTTTTTTTGGGTTCTTTTGACCTAGATCAAAAAAATCACTTTTGGGCGCGAATACGGCTCAAGGTCTCTTGGGTAACGCCCAAAAAGGAGGCGATCAGCCCCAATTTTACCCGAAGCTCCAACTGTGGGAAGCTCTGCTTTAGCAATTGGTACTTTTCCTTGGCGGATAGGAAAGACCATCCCTTGGAGAACTCGTCCAAAAAGGCCAACATTTCCTCGGCCAGCAAACGGGCAAAGTTGCCAAAGGCCGGAAAGTCGGCAATAAGTTTTTGGTAGTTGGAGTAACTGATGCGGTACAGCACGCAGGCCTCCAGACATTCCACCTCCTCAAAACTGGGCTTTTGGGCATAGAAACTGTACCAGGCGGTAACAAATTGGTTTTCGGTATAGAACCATGAGGTAATGGGCTTACCGTTGTGGTGGTAATAGGTGTGGAGGGCACCTTTTTCTATAAACCAAAGGTGGCTGGCGCGGCTGTTTTCCAGTAGAATTTTATCGCCTTTTTGGGTTTCCACCACCTCAAAACAGGATTGTATGGCCTCTTTAAGGGGCACGCTTATATAGGCACGGGTGGAGATGGACTGTAAGAGGTTTTGCATGTGGACGGGTTGCTAGGTGATGGGGTTAAAGGTAGGAAAGTCTAAAAGTTGAAAAGCTCTTTAAGTTCAATTTCTGGGCAAATTAGGCAAAGTCATAATTTGTTATGACCCTTAAAACCAAGAAGGTAAATATATTTGGTTCCAAACAATTATTACGATGAAGCTTACGGATAAAATTCAAATGGTAGAGGAATTGACGGAATTGGTTATTGAGGGCTATGGATCTCCGGAGGAATTTGCCAAGGTGCTCAACTTTGGGGTGGAAATGTTATTCTATGTTGAAGAGGAGGCCTTTACCCAACAGGAAATTCAACAAGTGGTATCGGCCATTCGTGGGGTTATTGGGGTTTTGAGGGGGTGAGGGTCTTTTGGTGAAAAAGAGCTAGAAATACTTAGTTGTCTTCATATATTGTCCAACTTCCATTCTGTTTCTGTTCTTTTGTCTTTCCAGTCCCAATAAGAGGCAAAAAATTTATCATGCAACCAATCATCAACGACTTCCTCGTTTTCATTCCAGTCTTCATCAACTAACTTTAAATCATTCCATTCGTTTTTATCATCGTTTTTAGGGTGTCCCGTGCCATCAATTAAGTTGAATAAATTGAATAAAACCCCTGCAGTATTATCAGCAATAATTTTTCTCAACCCACTTTTTAGGTCAGGATTGTTTTCAAGCTTCTTTAAGGCGCAAATTTCATTCTCTGTCAAACCACCATTTGGGGGATAAGGTAGAAAATCGAATTCCTTGTTATCCAAAATTTGTTCAACGGTTGCATTGGCATATTCCTCTATATCTTGGTGAATATCCAACATCAAAATTTTTGCATTCCTTTCTGATAATTCCATTAATATTTCTGTTTAATGCCACTAACACCTTTGCTATAATTTTATTGAATAGGAATTATTAGCAGCCAAGTTCTATTTTGGCAAATGGTACAATTGTACTGCAAGTTTTACCTCTCTGTTTCCATCTCCTGTTAAATGAAATCTGTAATTAAACCAATTTTCATCTGATTTATCTACAAACCCTAAATAGTTTTCATGCTCACTAGTCCTGTCTTTTACTTTATCCAAAATTGAGCTAATTCCGTTGTTTCCATCCTTTATAGGTGATGACTATTCCAAACAGACAGAGTCCAATTCCGCTTATCCAATTGTGTTCCTTTTCATATTCATTTAGGAAAATCAACTTGCTTTTTTCTGCATTTGTGAGCATAACAATTTCCTTTTTTCCCTCGACCAATTCACAGAATTTGTGCCCAGTTCTTTTTATGATTTCCCTGCCGTTAAATTTCAGCGTGCAATATCCACCACGCCTTCCTATACGATCACAATCCGCAGGTGATTTTAAAATTTCTACGGTAACCCTTCGCCCTTCTTCGGTCATGTTCATTTGGGTTCTGGCTTTGTTCATCGCGATAAAGCCAATCAATACCATAAAAAGTCCACCAAGTATTAGTCCATAATTACCAAAAAATAAGATAAGGGCAGAAGTGATTTTGGATTTCATTGAAGTACTCTACTTTTTCTATGTTAAGGCTTGGGCTTCGTTAGGTTAAATAAGTTCTCCTTTCCCATCAAAATACTCAGAGTATTTTTCAAACACTAGTTCAGAACCAAAAGCTTGCTTATGATGCAAGACCATGTCATTTTCCATTTTGAAGTAAATATCATCAACTTTTATTAAGTCCAAAATCCTTTTGTTCTTATACTCCTTTCTTAATTTGGTTTTTAGTTCAACGATTTTCTCACTGTTATCCCATTCCCATATATAATCTCGACTAAAGCCATATTTTTTGCCGTTGTCCAACTCCATAATGAATTTATAGGTCAAAAGGACTCCCAACCCTTCAAACGGGGATTCCAGAAACGGTTTTTTAGTCCGATAAATTTTTTTCAGGGTAGCGTTTACTATATCAGATTTAAGCTTGTCAAAATTTTCCATTCCTTAATTTAATAACCATAGCAAATGCGAATTTAAAATACGCCTTTACAAACCCAATTTGGGCAAAACAAAGAAAATAAGTACAGTTGCTATGATAAACCAAAAGATAAACCCGAAGATTTTCGCCTCTGTTGCTTGTTTGGTTTTTTTATCAAACCCATGTGTTTGGAACCGTTCATATTCAGATTCTGAGAAGCTATCCTTAATCCACCGCGAATTTGGTTGTAAAAAAGACCAAAAGAAAAAGTTGAACCACTCCTCCTTGGTCAAAGGTTCATCTCTGCGCTTTTCTTGATATGCCTTGAATTTGACATACTCTTCTTCCACCTTGTTCAAGTCTGATTCGGATAAATCACGTTTATCAAATTCTGCTTGGGCTTGGTTTACCAAGGCTTTGGAAGAACCATTTTTTATTTGGTCAAGCAGTTCAACATTGGTGTATCTGTAAATTTTTTTGTTCAGCATAGAGGATTTTAGGACTGATTGGGATTAGCTAGCTGTGGCCTTACCCATTCTCATTTATTTCTTTTTTGAATTCTTGAATTTTCTGATATCCATCAATTTCCAATAAACTCAGAAGTTGGTGCCAACTAACAATCCCTTTCTTATGGTAGTGAACCAGGATTTCCTTGCAATGTTTAAGTCTATTTGATTCAGTTTGTAGAAAGTTATCCTGTATTTTTTGCCCACTTTTTAAAGTTAGCGTAAATCCACTACTCAATCCATTGGACAACATGGGAGAAAATGTAAAACGTGAACTTATGTGCTTACCTCTTACCGTAGAGTTGAGAAAACTTAATTTTTTAATTTTAGATAAATCGTATGTTTTATCATCAACGATTATTTTTTCTTCAAACAGCGATAGACTTCCTGAATATGTACCTAGTTCTTTTTCATATCTGAAGAAACAGCTGATGGTATAACCAATCATATAAAGGCCCCAAATAATGGCAAAAATGGTTTTCCAGTGTTTAAGGTCATAGCCAAATGATGGTTCTAAATAAATGATGGAAAAAACAAAAGTGGTTAAAATGATAGCTCCCCATTGCTCAGGATAAATGTATAATCCCTTCTTCTTTTTAAAAATTCTAAAGCTCCTTGGGCTCATTGAGAAATTTGAATTTAGCGTTTCAGCCGAATTTGGTAAACCTATTTTTTCCAACCATCCATGCCATAATTTTGGTCGCCCCGTAGTTCCACTTCCATAATTTGGTCTCCGTAACCCACAAAATCGTTGAACATGGCCATGTTAACCGTGCAGTTTTCTTTATCCAAATGGTATACCTCAAGCCCCTTGATCATAGTTTGCCCAATGGAAAAAGGCACCAAACGATATCCTTTGAATTGTTCCTTTATTTTTTCTTCCACCGCCTCAAAATAGGTTTTAAAATCATCAATAGGGGAAACAATGATCTCCTTAACATTCTCCACTTGATAGGGTATTGGGCCATCGTCATAAGACAATTGGGTCTTTTCAACCCCATAGATCTGAAAATAGTTGCCCAACAAGCTCACCGAAAAATGGAGTTCCTTGGAGTTGGAACGATTGCCGTTATTTTTCCAATCCAGTAGCAGATATGCACTGTAGCTGGGCGCCTGCCCGTAGGTGGTTCCAAAAGCCTTTTTTCCAAGTTCCAAACCCATTTTTTTGGTAAAGGAGACCCAATTGCTTTTCCAGGTCTTTTCATCGTGAATGTTTTCCACAAGCAAACGCTCTAACGCCTTATATCCTTGGTATTCTCGGTGAATCCCCTCGTCGTAATTTTTTGGGATACCAATGGGGTAATATTTTTGAATGGCCTGGTACAAGGGCCAAAAATCGTAGGCTTCGGAGTCAAATGAAAAGGTGTTGGTCATAGTGAGGTCGGTGTCAATTTACGACTAGCTTATAGTTGTATTTTCATTTTCCTTGCTATCGATATTCTTGGTAATCGTCTCAAAATCCTCCACCCGAATGTTCCCTTTGGTGGGAATCATGTTTTGCCATACCCAATTGTAGTGTTCTATCACCTTTTGCGCGGGTAAATGGGGTTGGTCTCCCGTGGTATGCCCGTCTGCCACCACGGTAATGTTATAATCCTTGGCCAAAGCAGATTGTATGGTGGCCTCCACACAAAAGTCGGTGGCACAGCCTGTGATCAGCAATTCTTGGGTTCCCCAAGCCGTCAACAATTCCCGTAGTTGGGATCTATAGAAGACATCGTTGGCGTATTTGTCCAGTAAGGTGTCTGTGGGTTCGGTTTGGAGTTCGTCCAACAGCTCCCAATCCCAGTTGTTTTTTTCAAACTCGCCGGTTCCCGTGCCATCGTGCTGTATGATCACCACGGGCCAACCGTTCTGGCGAAACAGTGCTGCCAATGTATTGATACGGGCTACCACACCCTCGGTGTCAAAACGTGGGGTTTTGGGCGTAAAAGAGCCTTTTTGCATATCGATGACGAGTAGGGCTTTGTTGGAATTCATGGGATTGGTAAGGGATTAGATGTGGTGCTCGGATAGTTTTTGAGTCAAGAAAGAGATATTTTATAAGGTATTACATTTCTATTTTTTTCATATTTTGAATTATAGACTCGATGTCTTCAGGAAGTATGAATTCCTTGTAGCAATCGGAGCAAATTATGTTGTTGTCAGAGGTGAAAATTTTATCATTTTCTACAATTCCGGCAACACATAAACCACAGTGCTCATGAGTCCAGAAGTTTTCAACAATTTTAAAATGTTCTTCATTGAACTTTTGTCCGACGTATGGGCGGCATGATTTTCCATCTAATTCTACCAAAGCAGGTGTACAATGCCATATGGATTCAGTCCATTGAGCTTTTCTCGCCCATTCTAATTCGCCCATCAAAATAGC
Organism: Flagellimonas flava; assembly: GCF_050617915.1. Classification (GTDB taxonomy): domain Bacteria; phylum Bacteroidota; class Bacteroidia; order Flavobacteriales; family Flavobacteriaceae; genus Flagellimonas; species Flagellimonas flava_A. Next base: position 176,537 of record NZ_JBODQE010000006.1, on the reverse strand, counting down.
GAGATTCAATTCACCTCTATTCGATGTAATTACAAATGTTGTCAATTGTCATTTTTTTAGTTGGACTCCATAGGATTGGATAACACTCATTTTCATGTTAAAGGTAAATAATCAGGACATTTTGTGAGGCAATTACGATATGTTAATCAACTTTTTCAAGCTCCACCCAAAACGGCATAATATGTTTGCGGTCCACCGCATAGTGGGCCAATAATTCGCAGTCCATGTTTGGGAGGTACACGTTTTTTAATTCCAATACATCTACATTGTCTTGGGTATTTACTTGCTGTTTTACCAAGGTGTTGGCTTCCAGATAGAGTCGGCCACCGGCTTTTAAGGGCTTTACAAACTTCATGCGAATATCATATTGCCCTTCTGCAATACTCACCTTCCATGTGCCATAGATTTCTTCTTGATCCCAGATACCACGTTCTCCTCCAGCATCGTTGCGGTTTAGGAAAATGGGATTTTCAGCTTTGTTCCCCACAACAATTCGAGGTTGGTTTACCAAATTTTCGGAGTTTATCAGTTCATTATACAATCCGTCAAGCTCTTTTTTAAGGGCTGTGGCCTTCGCTTTGTCTTCCAAAACCAAGTTGTTTTGCTCATAAGGGTCGGATTTAAGATTAAACAGTTCAAAAGCCTCAAGGGCGGCGTTGTAATTGGTCTTTCCCACCAATTTGTAACCATCTTTTTGCAACGCCATATTGTAGTACAGTTCGGGATAGCGGCGCGTCCAGTAAAAAAACAGGGAACGGTCTGCCCAGTCCACATTTTTGCCCTGAATCAGGGGCAACAGACTTTTGCCATCAATTTTTCGGTCTTGGGGCAAGTCCACTTTACACAGCTCAGCTAAGGTCGGTAGTACATCAATATGGGCGCTCATGGTCTCAATGTCCTTGTTTTGGGCAAATGCCGCTGGATATTTTACATAAAAGGGCACCCGCACCCCACCTTGGTACACATTGCCCTTTCGGCCGCGCATCCCCGCCACATAGCGACGCTGCTGCGGGCCATTGTCCGTCATAAAGACAACAAGGGTGTTTTTGGAGAGTTGCAGCTCGTCCAATTTTTTAAGGAGCTTACCCAGATTATCGTCAATATTGGTGACCATGGCATATATCTTTCGGGCATCTTCCTTATCCTTTTCACTCATTTCTGGGAAAGGGCGGTCGTCTCCGTCAAATCCCGAGGCTGGGTCTATGTCCTTGTACTTTTGGTAATATTCATCGGGTACTTGCAGGGGGGTATGCGGTGCGTTAAAGGAGAGGTAGCAAAAGAAGGGCGATGCCTTGTTGTTCTCAATAAATTGAATGGCTTGATCTGTAAAGATATCCGAGCAATAGCCCTCGTAGGCCTCTTGTTTATTGTTGTGCCAAAGCACGGGGTCAAAATAGCTGGTATCTCCTTTAAAATAGGTAGTGATGTCGCCCACCTGTCCCATACCGCCGGAAAGATGGATCACGGATTCGTCAAAACCTTGGTCGCTGGGTCGGCTGGGGTAGTTGTCGCCCAAATGCCATTTGCCAAATACGCCAGTGGTATAGCCACCCTGTTTGAGCATTTCAGCAATGGTCACCTCGTTGGAGGCCATAATGGCCCCGCCATTGTAGGTGTCACGCACGCCTGTACGCAAGGAATAGCGGCCTGTCAGTAGGCTGGAGCGGGTAGGGGCGCATACCGGGGACACATAAAAATTGTTGAAGCGGACACTTTCGGTTGCCAATTGGTCCAAGACGGGTGTCTGTACATGCGGGTTTCCGGTAATGCCCAAATCGCCATAGCCTTGATCATCAGTAATGATCACGATAACGTTGGGTCGTTCTTGGTTTTGGGCAAACAGGGGTACAGCGGATAAGGACAAACAGCAGAGTGCCAGTCCAAGTTCTTTTTTAAAGTTGATTTTCATTTTTAAAGTTTGGTTTGGATGGTACTTGCTTTTATATGATGTCCTAGCTTTTGCTACACCGCCACAACACCTTTGATGTGGGGATGCGGGTCGTAGTTCAACAGTTCAAAATCATCAAACGTAAAATCGAAGATATTTTTAACCGCTGGGTTCAATTTCATGGTAGGCAGCGGCCGTGGTTCACGGCTTAGTTGCAGTTCCACTTGCTCTCGGTGGTTGTTGTAAATATGGGTGTCACCAAAGGTGTGGATAAAATCGCCGGGCTCATAACCACATACTTGGGCCATCATCATGGTAAACAAGGCGTAGGAGGCGATATTGAAGGGAACCCCTAAAAAGACATCTGCGCTACGCTGGTACAATTGACACGATAATTTGCCATCCGCCACATAAAACTGGAAAAAAGCATGGCAGGGAGGGAGGGCAGCCTTACCGTTGGCCACATTCTCACCAAACGACACGGATGTGTCCGGCAATACACTGGGGTTCCAAGCCGATACCAGCATTCTGCGGCTGTTCGGGTTGGTTTTCAAGGTTTCAATTACCTCTTTTATCTGGTCGATTTCCTCGCTGTTCCAGTTCCGCCATTGGTGTCCGTAGACCGGACCCAAATTGCCATTATCATCCGCCCACTCATTCCAGATGCGTACTCCATTTTCCTGAAGGTAGCCCACATTGGTATCACCCTTTAAAAACCATAACAATTCATGGATAATGGATTTTAGGTGCAATTTTTTGGTGGTTACCATGGGAAAGCCTTCGGAAAGATCAAACCGCATTTGATAGCCAAAAACGCTGACGGTTCCTGTTCCTGTGCGGTCTCCTTTGGCATTTCCTTCGGTAAGTACGTGTTTGAGTAAGTCGTGGTATTGTTTCATGCTACATGCTACTAATTCGTCATTTCGAGTGTCCCAAGAAAAAACTCGGGATGTATCGAGAAATCTTTATTGGGAAAGCCTTGTTTTCGATACGAAACCTTTTGGGATTTCACTCCAACTGACGGCTTTCTTTTAACCCATCTAATTTACTTCAAGTCTTAGGTCTTATAAAGTTAATGAAGTTGGACTTATAAAGATTTTATTAACGTCATTTCGAGTGTCCCGACGTGAAGCTCGGGACGTATCGAGAAATGGTTGTGGGCAGGCCTTGTTTTCGATATATCCCGAAGCGGGTTCGGGACACTCAAACTGACGGCTTTGAACTTGCTACCCCAAAATCATCCCAGCAATAGTTGCTGAAAGCAATGAGGCCAAAGAACCGCCCAAAACGGCACGCATTCCAAATTCGGAAAGGGTTTTACGTTGACCAGGCGCTAAGGAACCGATACCCCCAATTTGGATTCCGATAGAGGCAAAATTGGCAAATCCGCATAGCATGTAGGTGGCCATAATCACGGATTTATTATAGGTGAAATGTAAATTGTTGGTCATAGTTTTGAGTTCGGCAAGTTGGATATAACCCACAAACTCACTTGCTGCCAATTTAATCCCTAACAGTTGCCCCATGAGCATAATATCCTCGTTGGCTACGCCAATCAGCCACATTAGGGGAGCGAATATGGTCCCTAGAATGGCTTCCAAAGAGAAGCTGTCATAAGGTGAGTTAGCCGCAATCCATTCATTAAATGAGCCAATATGACCAATTCCACCTAAAATCCAATTGATCATGGCAATGAAGGCTACGAAGACCAAAAGCATGGCCCCTACGTTCATGGCTAGTTTTAAACCTTCGGTGGTCCCATTGGAGATGGCGTCCAAAATATTGGCGCCAATTTTTTCCGAGGAAACATGTACATCCGTATTGACTTTCTCCGTTTGCGGATATAAAATTTTGGAAACCACGATAGCTCCAGGCGCAGCCATCACAGAAGCAGCCAAAAGATGCTTTGCAAAAATCAGACGTAAGGCTGGGTCATCTCCACCTAAGAATCCGATGTAAGCTGCCAATACCGCACCAGCTACAGTGGCCATTCCGCCGATCATAACCAGCAGGATTTCGGATTTGTTCATTTTTTCCAAATAGGCCTTGATCAGCAAAGGCGCTTCCGTCTGACCTAAAAAAATGTTTCCGGCAATGGAAAGACTTTCCGCTCCCGAAATGCCCAACGATTTGGATAACAACCATGCCAATGCCCGCACCACTTTTTGAATCACTCCTAAATAGAAGAGTACTGAAGTCAAGGCGGAAAAGAATATGATGGTCGGTAATACCTGAAAAGCGAAAATGAACCCAAAGGTATCCATGTCCACTACCAATCCTTCAAAAAGGAATTGGCTTCCGGCACGTGTGAAATTCAGAATTTCGACAAAAATTTCACCAATTACCTCAAAAACAAATTGAACTGCTGGAACTTTTAGAACCCCAATAGCAATAATCAGTTGAAGCACAAGGCCTATACCCACTGTTCTCCAATTAATGGCCCTTCTGTTGGCACTGAACAAAAAGGAAATCAATATCAAGACTGCCATTCCCAATGCCCCACGCCAGAGCGTGTTGATAGAAAACCCTTGGTTGGGTACCAATTGAGGAGTCTCCTTTGGGCTAATGTCGTCAATTATGGTGGTATCAATGGCCGCATTGATGGAATCCGCAGGAAGCAAATCCTGGCCCAAAGCAACGGTACTTGTAAAACATAATAGGGCAAGGAAAATCTTGATGGATTTTGGCATGCAGTGTTTTATTTACGTTTGGAGATTTCGTCCCGAAGTTTGGCAGCCTTTTCGTAGTCTTCATTGGCCACTGCCTTGTCCAGTTCTTTATGGAGTTCTTCCAAGGTCATTTCGCGATAGCCTTGGGAAGATGCACCGGATTCGATTTCCACGGTTTCGCCCTCCTGCAATATCTCGTCTACCACAATGCTGTCGTCCTCCTCGTTTTCCTCACTTTCCTTGGAAGAGAATTTCAAATAGATTCCAGCCTTGTCCAAAATGGTCTTGTACGTAAAAATGGGAGCATCAAACCGAAGGGCCAACGCTATGGCATCACTGGTGCGGGCATCCACAATTTCCTCTACTTTATCGCGCTCGCAGATGATACTGGAATAGAACACCCCATCCACCAATTTATGAATGATGACCTGCTTGACCACGATCTCAAATCTGTCCGCAAAATTCTTGAACAAATCGTGTGTGAGGGGTCGTGGAGGTTTTATTTCCTTTTCCAACGCAATGGCTATGGACTGGGCTTCAAAGGCACCAATGACAATGGGGAGCTTTCTATCCCCTTCAACTTCATTCAAAATAAGGGCATACGCGCCATTTTGGGTTTGGCTGTAGGATATCCCCTTTATTTTCAAACGTACTAAGCTCATATATTCTTCCTAAAACGAAAAAAGGCTGTTCAAATAAGTGGCACTACCATTATCTGAACAGCCCCTTGCTAAAGGCAAATTAACAAAAATTAAGTGTTCTGGGCTTTAAATTCCTTTAATTTTTCGATGAGTTCCGGTACCACTTCAAAGGCATCTCCAACGATTCCGTAATCCGCAGCTTTAAAGAAAGGTGCCTCTGGGTCGTTGTTGATCACTACTTTGGTTTTGGAGGCGCTCACCCCTGCCAAATGCTGGATGGCTCCTGAAATGCCCACGGCTATGTACAGGTTGCTGGCCACGGGTTTTCCTGTTTGTCCTACGTGTTCGCCATGGGGTCTCCAACCCAAATCGGATACAGGTTTGGAACAAGCTGTAGCTGCACCCAGCACATCGGCCAATTCCTCGATCATACCCCAATTCTCAGGCCCTTTAAGCCCTCTACCGCCAGAAACTACAATATCTGCATCCGCAATGGTCGCTTTTCCAACCACTTTGTCCACTTCCACAGATTTTGCAGTGAAATCGCCATCGCCCAGCGAAGGAGTAAAATCTTCCACTGTAGCGGAAACGTTGTTTTCATGAACGCCGTAAGCGTTGTTGGATACCCCAATTAACTTGGTGTCCGAATTGATTTCGGTATGCGCGAAACCTTTATTACTGAAAGCTGTTCTTTTTACCACAAAAGGAGAGGTGCTTTCTGGAGCGGCTACCACATTGGGTACATATCCGGCATTTAGTTTTGCGGAAAGAATAGGCGCCAAAAATTTGGCATCGGCGCTGGAACTTACAATAATGACCTTTGCACCTTCCGCTTCGGCCGCTTGGGCCAACACATGGGCATAAGCCTTGGCATTGAAGGTATCCAAATCCCCATTGCTGACCTTTAACACCTTGGAAACACCATAATTTCCCAAAGAGGCCTCATCTCCAGCGTTGATGGCCACCGCGGTAACGGATTCACCCATATCTTGGGCCACTTTGTAAGCGTAGGATGCAACCTCCAAAGCGTTCTTTTTAAATGTTCCCTTATCGGATTCTGTATATACTAGTATTGACATGTTTTTTAAAATTAAAAATCACAAGCTCCAAGCACCAATACCTTGGAATTTGGAAATTGTTGTTTGAGATTTAGATTACTTTGGCTTCGGTGTGTAAAAGATTGACCAATTCGCCCACATTTCCTGCATCCACCAACTTTACAGGGCCTTTGGCAGCGGGTTTTTCAAATTTTTGGTCTTGTGTAGGCTTTGGGGCATCTACGGGTTCCACCACATTCAACGCCTTTTTCCGTGCCATCATGATTCCGCGCATATTGGGAATTCGGAGATCACTTTCGGCTACCAACCCTTTTTGTCCACCGATAACAAGTGGCAAGGAGGTACTTATGGTTTCCTTTCCGCCGTCTATTTCCCTAATGGCTGTGGCTGAGGTACCATCCACTTCCAATCCTATACAAGTGTTTACAAAGTTCATATCCAACAGGGTGGCCAAGATACCTGGAACCATGCCTCCGTTGTAGTCGATGGATTCACGTCCGGCTATGATTAGGTCATACCCTCCATTTTTGATTACTTCGGCCAACTGACGGGCCACAAAGAAACCGTCTGTAGGTTCCGCATTGATTCTGATAGCCTCATCGGCCCCAATGGCCAGTGCTTTTCTAATGGTAGGCTCGGTTTGTGCGCCTCCTACAGTGGCAACATGTACCGCAGCTCCTTGTTTTTCCTTGAACCACATGGCACGGGTCAATCCAAACTCATCATTGGGATTAATAACAAATTGAACTCCGTTTGTATCAAACTTGGTATCCCCATCCGTAAAATTGATTTTGGAAGTGGTATCCGGTACGTTGCTAATGCAAACTAAAATCTTCATATCTTGTATATGTTTATCGCTTCAAAGATAGCTATAAAAATCATAAATTTATTATGCATGCATAATAAATTTTGTACTTTTTTTTGTTTTTCCTACTTCCTTTGTTCGTTTGGATTTTGCTATTTTTGCTTGCATTTTTAAGCACACAACTAATCTTAGTAGTACTACTTAATGAAAACATTACAATTTAGGCAAGCCATAGCCGAGGCCATGTCCGAGGAAATGCGAAGGGACGATACTATTTATTTGATGGGTGAGGAGGTTGCCGAATACAACGGAGCCTACAAAGCTTCCAAGGGAATGTTGGATGAATTTGGCCCGGAACGCGTGCTGGATACCCCGATTTCGGAATTGGGATTTGCAGGTATAGGTGTAGGTTCTGCCATGATCGGGAACCGTCCTATCATAGAATTCATGACTTTCAATTTCTCCTTGGTGGGAATAGATCAAATTATAAACAATGCGGCCAAGATCAGACAGATGTCTGCAGGTCAATTTCCATGCCCTATCGTTTTTAGGGGGCCTACTGCTTCCGCAGGCCAGTTGGCGGCCACACACTCACAAGCTTTTGAAAGCTGGTATGCCAATTGCCCGGGATTGAAAGTGGTGGTGCCATCCAACCCAGCTGATGCCAAAGGTTTGTTGAAATCCGCTATCCGTGATGATGACCCCGTGATTTTTATGGAATCCGAACAGATGTATGGCGATAAAGGTGAAGTACCGGAAGGTGAGTATACCATTCCGTTGGGTGTTGCTGATATCAAGAGAGAGGGAACCGATGTGACCATTGTTTCCTTCGGAAAGATCATCAAAGAGGCTTATAAGGCTGCGGATGAATTGGAGATAGAAGGCATAAGCTGCGAGATTATCGACTTGCGTACAGTAAGACCAATGGATCACGACGCCATTCTAAATTCTGTGAAGAAGACCAACCGCTTGGTAATTTTGGAAGAAGCCTGGCCTTTTGGCAATGTAGCCACGGAAATTACATATCATGTTCAGGACAAAGCTTTTGATTACCTGGATGCCCCTGTTGTAAAAATTAACACAGCTGATACCCCTGCACCTTACTCTCCCGTATTGTTAGCCGAATGGTTGCCCAATCATAACGATGTGATCAAGGCTGTTAAGAAAGTGTTATATAAATAAGTTACGTATATTTGTACGGTATATTAGCCTCGTCAACAAAAAGTTGATGAGGCTTTTTTTAAGGAATAGTTTTTGATAGAAAATTACTTTTAAACAAAAATGACCAAGCACTTTTGAAAAACCATCTCGGTTTTGCAGTGCGTATGTATCAGAACATGAGAAGATTCCTTGTCCCTATTTTTCTGTTATCCTTTTGTTCCCTTTTCTCGCAAACCAAAGTCAGTGGTATTGTGGTGGACGCTGATGGCTCTCCCATAGCCTTTGCCAATATTGTGTTCCCTAATTCTACAGAAGGAACCATAACCAACGATAATGGTCGTTTTTATCTGGAATCGGATAATACCTATTCGTCAGTGGAAGTTTCTTTCATTGGCTATGAATCTATGGTTATTGAGCTGGCCCAACGAGTCAACTACAACATGGAGGTGGTATTGGAGGAGTCCACGGAGCAATTAAAGGAAGTTATTGTATATACAGGGAAGCAATCCAAAAAAAATAATCCCGCCATTGATATCCTCAAGAAAATTTGGGCCAAAAAACGGGAGAATGGGGTGCGCAAGTTCAAGCAATACCAATATGACAAGTATGAAAAAGTAGAGTTTGATCTTAACACCATTGACAGCGCCCTGATTAAAAGTAAGCTCTTTAAAGGACTGGAGTTTATGTTCGAAAACCTGGATACCTCTCGGGTTACTGGAAAGACCTATCTCCCCATGTTTTTGAACGAGACCTTTTCCAAAGTTTATGGTGATAACCTTTTGGGTGAAGAAAAAGAGGATGTATTGGGGAATAAAAGCTCTGGTTTTGATGGACATCAATCCATTACCGCTTTTGTGGAAGACCTGTACTCCGATTATGATGTATACGAGAACTATCTGAAGTTTTTCGATAAGAGTTTTACAAGCCCGCTATCCAAAACTGGGGTGGATACCTATAATTATGTACTCTCGGATAGTACGTATATAGATGATAAGTGGTGTTATAACATCATCTATTACCCAAGACGAAAGAACGAGTTGACCTTTAAAGGGGATTTTTGGGTTGCGGATACTACCTATGCCATCAAAAAAATAAACCTTCAGGTCACCAAGAGTGCCAACATCAACTGGGTCAAGGAAATTTATATTGAACAGGAATTTGATGTGGTCAACGATTCTGTCTTTTTGCTAAAACGGGATTATATGTTAAGCGATTTCAGTTTTTCCAAAAAGGAGAAATCCCGGGGAATTTATGGAAAGCGGACATCCGTTTACGATAACTACCAGTTTGATACCAGTAGACCTGAGGACTTTTATAAGGCCGTTTCAGACCCGTATGACCCTAGGGTGTTTGCAAGGGATAGCACGTTTTGGAGCAATGCCCGTTTAGAGAGGCTGAATGAGGACGAATCTGGGATTTTCAAACTTCTGGACACCTTAAAAACAGTGCCCAAGTTCCGCACCTATTATGACATTGTCAGTATTCTCGGCTCTGGCTATGTGGAGATTGACAAATGGAATATTGATATCGGCGACATATACAGCACCTTCGGGTTCAATGACGCTGAGGGAACCCGATTAAGGGCTGGTGCGCGGACTTATTTTGGTCAAAATGATACCTGGCGATTGGAAGGGTATATGGCCTATGGCTTTACGGATAAGAAGTTCAAACATGGACTTTCTGCCAAGTTCTTGTTGGATAGGAATTCACGATTGATTTTGTCCGGGGGTCATCGAAGGGATATTGAACAGCTGGGATTGAGCCTAACCAGTACCAATGATGTATTGGGTAGAAGTATAGCTTCGTCCTCCCTGGTCACGGTTGGGAACAACAACCGACTGACCAATATTGACCTCTCCACGGTCAATGTGGAACTGGAGCCTGTGAAGAATTTTAGGGTTCGGTTTGGGAGTTCCATGCGCACCCTAAGCTCTGCCTTGCCAGATGATTTCAACTTGGATTATATTGATACTGAAGCGCCTGGCGGAATTTCATCAGAGGTCAAACAATTTGATATCAACACCACCTTAATCTATACCCCGGGAAGGCGGATTATTGGATATGGGGTGGAGCCAGTTTCGGTGAACGATGATTACAGCACCATTCTCCTTAACTATACCAAAGGGATTAGTGGGTTTTTGGAGAGCGATTTTGACTATGAACGAATCCAATTCTCCTACCGCCAACCTTGGCAAATAGGAGGTTTTGGTAGATTGACCAGTAGTGTGGAACTTGGGAAGACATTTGGAGAGGTGCCTTTAAGCTTATTGAGCGTAGTGCCAGGGAACCAGACCTTGTTTTCTTTGTATAATACCTTTCCCAACCTCGATTTTTATGAATTCGTTACGGATACCTATGCCACCCTTCATTTGGAGCATAACTTCAATGGGCGTTTGTTCTCAAGAATACCGGTACTTAGAAATTGGAATCTCCGTGAAATCGTAGGACTTCGGGGAGCTTGGGGACAACTTTCAGACGAAAACCGGGCCTTGAGTGCACCAGCCAATATTCCTTTAATGGCACCTGAAGATCAGATTTATTGGGAATACTCCTTTGGGATCGGAAACATCTTCAAAATCTTCCGGATTGACTTCAATTTCCGTGGCAATTATCTCGATAATCCGGATGCACGGCGTTTTGGGGTGACCGGAACCTTCGGATTTAACTTTTAATCAACATAATGTGTGCAATTTGTTGACGCAAATCCTTGGTTTGTGGCTATTTTTGCAAAAAATTAAATACCACACCCATGGCGAAAAATGAAGAAGTTACCTTTGATGTACTGATAGAAATTCCAAAGGGAAGTCGTAACAAATACGAATACGATTTTACCCTGCATAAAATCCGATTTGATAGAACCCTTTTTTCTTCTATGATGTATCCAGGTGATTATGGATTTGTTCCTGAAACCTTGGCTTTGGATAAAGATCCCTTGGATGTTCTGGTATTGGGAACGGAACCTACGTATCCCATGGTGGTAATGGAGGTGAAACCCATTGGGGTTTTCCACATGACCGATGAAAAAGGCCCGGATGAAAAGATCATATGCGTTCCGGTCAATGATCCGGTTTGGAGCAAGAGAAGTGATATCAGCGATATAAATCCACACCGTTTAAAGGAAATAGAGCACTTTTTTGCCGTATATAAGGATCTGGAAAAAAAGAAAGTAGATACTGGTGGATGGGGAGATGCCAAAGCCGCTGCGGAGATCTATAAGAAATGTGTGGATCGCTACAATGAGAGCGACCATAAAAAGAAACGCACCTTTACTATTTAGGAAGAATTTACCCGAAAAAAATGCGCTTTTGAACAACAAAAGCGCATTTTTTTTATTAGTCTGTATTTTACTACTTTTGCTGCCACTTAAAAACTCATAAATAACTACATAATTATGGAACTAATCGTAAAATTTCTGCCCGCATTCGGTGTTTTGGGCTTGTTGTACGTGTTGATCAAAAACGTATGGGTCTCAAAACAGGAAGTAGGGGATGCTAAGATGGCGAGGATCGCCAAAAATATTGCCGATGGGGCAATGTCATTTTTGAAGGCAGAATATAAAATACTCAGCATATTCGTAATCACCGTTGCCGTACTTCTTTATTTTAAGGGAAGTAACGAGGCAGGTTCCAATGGCATGGTAGCCGTATCCTTTATTGTGGGTGCTATCTGTTCTGCTTTGGCTGGTTTTATCGGAATGAAGGTAGCCACCAAAGCCAATGTAAGAACAACCAATGCTGCAAGAACTTCTTTGGGGAAAGCCCTAGAGGTTGCTTTTGCCGGTGGTGCTGTAATGGGTCTTGGTGTTGTTGGCTTGGGTGTACTTGGATTAAGTGGCCTATTTATGGTATATAGCGGACAAGGATGGGCGTTAGGTGAAGTATTGAATGTACTTTCCGGTTTCTCCTTGGGTGCTTCCTCTATTGCACTTTTTGCCCGTGTTGGTGGTGGTATTTATACCAAAGCTGCGGACGTTGGTGCTGACCTTGTAGGAAAGGTAGAGGCTGGTATTCCTGAAGATCACCCATTGAACCCTGCTACCATTGCAGATAACGTTGGTGATAACGTTGGTGATGTAGCCGGTATGGGTGCTGACCTCTTTGAATCGTACGTAGGTTCCATTATTGGTACCATGGTTTTGGGAGCTATTATTGTTACTCCTGGTTTTGATGGACTTGGTGCCGTTTATTTACCCTTGGCTTTGGCCGCGGTTGGTATTATAATGTCCATCATTGGTACTTTCTTTGTTCGTGTTAAGGATGGAGGTAACCCACAGACCGCTTTGAATATTGGTGAATTCGGTTCTGCTGCCTTGATGTTGGTAGCTTCATACTTTTTGATCAATGCCTTTATTCCAGAATCTATTGAAGGGCTTCCATTTGGAGCCATGGGTGTTTTCTGGGCAACAATTTCTGGTTTGGTTGCCGGTTTGTTGGTAGGAAAGGTTACCGAATATTATACGGGAACAGGTACCAAACCTGTTAACTCTATTGTTCGTCAGTCCGAAACAGGTTCTGCTACCAACATTATTGCAGGATTGGGTGTCGGAATGATGTCGACTATGATTCCAATTATTTTGATTGCCGCTGCGATTATCGTGTCCCACCACTTCGCTGGATTGTATGGAATTGCCATTGCTGCTGTAGGGATGTTGGCCAATACAGGTATCCAATTGGCGGTTGATGCTTACGGACCTATTTCCGACAATGCCGGTGGTATTGCAGAGATGGCCGAATTGCCAAGTGAAGTGCGTGAAAGAACAGATAAATTGGATGCTGTAGGTAACACTACTGCTGCTATTGGTAAAGGATTTGCGATTGCTTCCGCTGCCTTGACCGCTTTGGCACTTTTTGCTGCCTTTATGCAAACTGCAGGTATCCAATCCATCGATGTTTCCCAACCAAAGATTATGGCTGGTTTGTTGATCGGGGGAATGCTTCCCTTTGTTTTCTCAGCCCTGTCCATGAATGCCGTTGGTAGAGCTGCGATGGCAATGATTGAGGAAGTTAGACGACAGTTTAGGGATATTCCTCAATTGAAAGCCGCTTTGGAAGTAATGGTGAAATACGATTCTGATATTTCCAAAGCTTCCGAAGAAGATAGAAAGATATTTGATGCTGCAGATGGTGTAGCGGAATACGATAAGTGTGTTGAAATTTCCACCACGGCTTCTATTAAGGAGATGGTATTGCCAGGTCTTTTGGCCATTGCTGTACCTGTTGCTGTTGGGTTCTTGGGTGGTGCAAATATGTTGGGCGGTTTGTTAGCTGGTGTAACCACTGCCGGTGTTTTGATGGCTATTTTCCAGTCCAATGCAGGTGGTGCCTGGGATAACGCCAAGAAAACCATAGAAAGTGAAGGACGTAAAGGTTCCGATGCCCATAAAGCTGCGGTTGTAGGTGATACAGTAGGAGATCCATTCAAGGATACTTCCGGCCCTTCCTTGAACATCTTGTTGAAGTTGATGTCCGTTGTGGCCTTGGTTATTGCTCCTAGCTTGGTTAGTTTGTCTTCTGATGAGGTGAGCATGCTTAAGAAAGATGGAACAACTATTTCCATTACTGAGGACGGGATTAAGGAAACCGTTCCTGTGGAAAAGCAAATCAAAGTGGAAATGAGCAACACCGCTGAAGGAGAGTTTAAGGCTGTGGTTACTTCCACTTATGAAGTTGCTGGAGAACAAAAAGAAGAAGTAGAAGAGTTTGTTGCGGCTACCAAGGAAGAAGTTCAAAAATTAGTGGACGACTACAAAACGGCAAGCAAAGGATAAACCTTTTGTCATACAACAAATAAAAACCACGCCAAAGGCGTGGTTTTTTGTTCCCGATACTTTGAGATTGGGCTAATTCAATCTAAATGTTATGGGAATGGAAAAAGGAACTTTAACTGGCGTTCCTCTTTGCTTTCCAGGTTCCATTTTGGGAAGTTTGGATATGATCCTAGAGGCTTCGGATTCCAATATTTTGTGGGGGCCACGCATTCTTACATCGCCGATGCTTCCATCCTTTTGAATGGTAAAAACCACGTTGACCCGTCCTTGTAAGCCCATTTCTTGGGCAGGTTCTGGATAGCGGAAGTTTTTACGGATGTGTTTCTGGATCATATTTTGAAAACATTCTCTTTGGTCAGATGCATTTTCACAGCCTGGGAACATTGGGGCTTCTTCCACCGTTTTCCAGGGAACAATTTCAGGTTCTTCTTCTTTGGCAACTTCAATTTCGCCTATGCTGGCTATTACCGTTGTTTGATTTGGCTCAATTGGTTCAATAAAAGTTTCTGGTTTGTCATCGTCATCATCTATGATTTCTATGACTGGAGGTGTCTGAATTTTTGGAGGAGGAGGTGGTGGAAGCTTTTGAATGGTTACAGGAACGTTTTCCCTTAGATCATCGTCCGATTTTAAATGGGCTATATCCTTATAGGGTGTTTTGTGGAATGATTTCCATTCTAAAGCAACATAGGTCAGCAGTAGAACAGCGGCCAATCCAATGCTGAAATAGAGCAGACTATTTCGTTTCAATTCCAATTCTTGATTCTTTTTGAGTTCCATAATTTTCAAATTTTTTCCTTTTGGAAGTAAAAGGGAGTTATTAACTAGAACCAAGCTAGCTTGAAAATCAACCTGAAAAAACCAAGAATGAGGGAACGCTCCTTTTGGTTGAGGGAGCAGGAAAAATGTTAGAGTCCTAAGCCTTCTAAAGTAGTCTCCAACGCGTCGGTGGAAGGACTTGGCGCCATGGCATTTACTATTTTACCCTCGGGATCAATTAAAATATACCTAGGAATGCCCTTGATTTGGTAATCTTTTATAAATTCCGAATCCCAAGCCTTGTCCGCAATCAATTGAACCCCTGTCAATTCTTTGTCAACCACCATTTTTTTCCAATCGTCATAGCTACGGTCGGTATCAACAGAGATACTTAGAAATTCTATGTTTTTACCTCGGTATTTCTTTTCCACTTCCTTTAAGTCGGGAATCTCCTGGATACAGGGAGCGCACCAGGATGCCCATACATCAATATACACGTACTTGCCTTGAAAGTCTTCCAAGGATGAATGCCCGCCAGCATGGTTTTCATAAGCTTCAAAAGTAGGTGAATTAGCACCGGGCTTTATTTTTTTGATTCGGTTGTACGCATCCGTGATTTCCTGTTTGTGGGTCTCATTGGTGGAAAGGGACATAAACTTTTCATAGTAAGAATCCACATTTTGGATATAGGGCATGCTACCCCAAACGGTTCTATAAAGAACTGAATTTTTGATATTTTCCACTGGAATTTCCCCAACCACTTGAAAAAAGACTTCATTGGGATCCACCAAACTGTCTTTCTGCGCACGTTGTTTTATTTGTTCCTTGTAATGCAGATGTACCAGGGAATTGTAAAATACTGAATAGTCAAAATCCTCCTTGTTTAAAAAAGGCATGCTGGATCTTTCGTCCTCAAAGTTCTCTGAAACCGTGAAATTTGGATTTGCCGTAACATCGGCATGAGCAAAATCCTTATACTGCGCAAGTTGAATTATACTGTAATGGTCAATGGCTCTTTTCTCTTTTTCCCTAACATATTCTGGAATGTTAACTGTAGAATCGAGCAAACCATTGATAGCTAAGTTTAATTCTTCAACTTTTTTGACGAACGCTGGTTCTTTAAGGCCATAAAAAGTTTTAAAATCCATTCCTTCTATTTCCCGGTTTTTATCCTGTTTTTGGAGATAGTAACGGTTCAGGTCGGCCCCATCCCCCTCAAATTGAATTGTATTGGCAAAATCCCTAGGGTTGTAATCAAGATGGACAGCATACCCTTTTTCAAGATAAAGTACAATGTGGTTGATGCCGTCAGTCAATCTGTGCGGCATATCTGCCGTTAAAAAAAGAGTGTCCAAAAATTGACCTTCATCGCTCACGGGAATTTCCTTATTGAAGTCGCCATTAATTGAAATCAATCTGACCGACTCAATATCGGAGTTCGATAATTTGCCTGAAACGATGGCGTATTCCTTTTTAACCTCTTTTTGGGCGCAAGAAGCCATAAAAATGGCGAGCAGAATGGGAATAATGCTTCTCATGGTTTTGCTTTTATGTTCCGGTAATATCGGAAATGGATCGGTATAATCTAGAAATGTTGGCGGGGTGAATCATCAGAACAACCCGTGCAGTTCTGCATCAATACGGTTAATGACCTTGCCCAAATCCTCAGGGTCATCAACAAAGTTGATGTTGTCCACATCAAAAACAAGTAATTTGCCTTTTTCGTAAGTGTTGACCCAGGCTTCATATCGTTCGTTCAATCGACTTAGATAGTCAATGGAAATACTGTTTTCGTAATCCCGTCCCCGTTTATGAATTTGGTTCACCAAATTGGGAATGGAGCTTCTTAAATAAATAAGAAGGTCTGGGGGCTGCACCAAACTTTCCATGAGCTCAAACAGACTGGAGTAATTCTCAAAATCCCTATTGGTCATCAGTCCCATGGCATGCAGGTTCGGCGCAAAAATATGGGCATCCTCATATATGGTCCGATCCTGTATCACGTTCTTTCCACTTTCCCTGATTCTGAGAATCTGTCTGTAACGACTGTTCAGGAAGTAAATTTGAAGGTTAAAACTCCACCGTTCCATCTGGGTATAAAAATCATCCAGATATGGGTTGTCCACCACGTCCTCAAAATGGGCCTCCCATTTGTAATGTTTTGCTAGTAAATTGGTTAGTGTGGTTTTTCCAGCGCCAATGTTTCCGGCTACAGCAATGTGCATGGGGTAGTAGTGTTTTTTAGATTGGTGTTTGTACTATGGGGAAACCCTTAGCGCAATATACAAAGTATATCCAGTTGAAGAAAAAAAACAGATATAAATGGGGCTAAAAGATGATTTCAACAAAGTTTTAAAAATTACTTCCAAAGATGTATTTTAGCGCTTCAAAATGAGGATAGATTTGACTGATTGCAACCTCATAGACTGATTCAAATTCAGCAGCAAAAAATGCTAAAGCAGTTTACCCGGACAGGCTTTCGGGCTTCTCATAAGAGATTTGTAAACTCCTTTATACTTTTCCGTCAAATCCTATCCAACTAAAAAAGGACTATGGCATATTTGTTTACTTCTGAATCGGTAAGTGAAGGACATCCAGATAAAATTGCGGATCAAATCAGTGATGCCTTATTGGATAATTTTCTAGCCTTTGACCCCGAAAGCAAAGTAGCATGCGAAACTTTGGTCACTACTGGTCAAGTGGTATTGGCAGGTGAGGTAAAGAGCAACACCTATTTAGATGTGCAAAATATTGCCCGGGAGGTGATCAATAAAATTGGATATACCAAGGGGGAATATCAATTCAGTGGAGATTCCTGTGGAGTGATTTCGTTGATTCACGAACAGTCCCAAGATATCAATCAAGGTGTTGATAGAGGCAGCAAGGAAGAGCAGGGAGCTGGAGATCAGGGAATGATGTTTGGTTATGCCACCAAGGAAACGGAAAACTATATGCCCTTGGCACTGGATATTTCCCATAAAATCCTTCAGGTTTTGGCAGAGTTAAGACGTGAGGGATCTCAAATTGGGTATTTGCGCCCAGATGCCAAGGCCCAGGTAACCATAGAATATTCGGATGAGAACGTTCCTCAACGGATCGATACCATTGTGGTCTCTACCCAGCATGATGAGTTTGACTCAGATCAAAAGATGTTGGACAAGATCAAAAAGGACATCATAGCTATTTTGATTCCCAAGGTGAAGGAGTTATTGCCGAGCAATATCCAAGCCTTGTTCAACAATGATATCAAATACCACATCAACCCAACAGGAAAATTTGTGATTGGAGGCCCACATGGGGATGCGGGACTAACCGGACGAAAAATCATTGTAGACACCTATGGGGGAAAGGGAGCCCATGGTGGGGGAGCCTTTAGCGGTAAAGACCCAAGTAAGGTGGACCGCAGTGCCGCCTACGCTGCCAGACATGCAGCAAAAAATTTGGTGGCAGCAGGAGTTGCAGATGAGATTTTGGTACAGGTGAGCTATGCCATTGGGGTGGTGGAGCCTACCTCCATTTTTGTGGATACCTACGGCACGTCCAACGTTGATTTTTCAGATGGGGAAATAGCGGAAAAGACAGCAAAATTGTTCGATATGCGGCCTTCAGCCATTGAAGACCGACTTAAGTTGCGAAACCCCATTTACTTGGAAACAGCGGCCTATGGCCATATGGGCAAACAACCCCAGACTTTAACCAAGGTGTTTGAGTCACCATACAATGGTCGTGTAGAAAAAGAAGTGGAGCTTTTTACTTGGGAGAAATTGAACATGCTGGATGATGTAAAAAGAGAATTTGGAATTTAAAATCCCCCGTGTTCATCATAGACAGGAAAAGGGAACCTTTTGGTTCCCTTTTTTATTGGCATACTCTTTTGAACTTTAGTAGCTTTAGCAATTAAAATTTTCCACATGAGATTTCCCATCCAGACTTTGGTAGTGATTATTGGTCTATTGTTGGCCATTTCAAGCTGTAAAAAAACAGTCAAAACTGAAACAGCGGCAGAGGTCAATTTTGTCCAAGAGAATTATACCAAGCAAGAGGTGGATATTGAAATGCGGGACGGGGTAAAATTACATACCACAATCTATACACCAAAGGACACTTCAAAGGAATATCCCATTTTGATGCAACGAACACCCTATAGTTCCA
This sequence comes from Flagellimonas flava, assembly GCF_050617915.1. Classification (GTDB taxonomy): domain Bacteria; phylum Bacteroidota; class Bacteroidia; order Flavobacteriales; family Flavobacteriaceae; genus Flagellimonas; species Flagellimonas flava_A. The sequence continues at coordinate 157,637 of NZ_JBODQE010000006.1, read as the reverse complement.
GACCGTATGGAGCAGGGAACTATCGGTCTCAAATTGGTCCAAATGAACATTTGATGAAAGAAGGTAACATTATCGTATACCAGGATGTTCGTGGGAGATGGTTGAGCGAAGGGCATTATGAAAATATGCGGGCTTACATACCTAACAAGACTTCCAATGAACAGGTGGACGAAAGTTCGGATACCTATGACACCATTGAATGGCTCGTGAACAATGTGGAACATAACAATGGAAAAGTGGGTGTTTGGGGGATTTCATATCCAGGTTTTTACGCCACTTATGCCACAGTGGATGCGCATCCAGCACTAAAAGCAGCCTCGCCACAAGCTTGTATTGGGGATTTCTTTTTTGACGATTTTCACCATAACGGAGCCTATTTATTGAGCTATTTCAGGGCAACTTCCCTATTTGGTACGCCAAGACCCAACAATGACCAACCCATTGACACCGCATGGTATGTTTTACCGGATATTCAGACGGAAGACCAATACCAGTTCTTTTTGGACAATGGCCCCCTTAAAAACCTAAATTCCTTTTTTGAGTATGAAACGGTGGATACCCCAACCTTAAGGCCTGATGGTGTAACCGATGATTATTTCTGGAATGAGCTGAAGGAACATCCCAACTATGACGAACTCTGGCAAAGTAGGGGCATTATCCAACATTTAAAAAATGTAAAATCCCATGTGGCCACCATGATTGTGGGTGGTTGGTTTGATGCAGAAGACCTTTACGGGCCATTGGAAACCTATAAAAACATTGAAAAACATAATACTGGAAACTACAATACCATGGTATTTGGACCATGGGACCATGGGGGATGGGCTAGAAAAAAAGCCAGAAACGCAGTTGGGAACTACTATTTCGGCGATTCCATTTCCTTATTTTATCAGAAGAATATCGAAACCAAGTTTTTCAATCATTTCTTAAAAGCAGAAGGAGACCAAAATAGTGGTCTTCCTGAAGCCTATGTGTTCGATTCCGGGAAAAAAGAATGGAGTACTTTGGATGCTTGGCCTCCAAAAGAAGCTGAAAAACAGACATTTTTTCTTTCAGAAAACCAAGAATTGACTCAAACGGCAGAAAGTACCGTCCCGCTTAAATTTATTAGTGATGTTAAGAAACCTGTTCCCTATTCGGAAGACATCGAATCTGTTTTCACGCCAAGAAAATATATGACGGATGACCAACGTTTTGCCGCAAGGAGGTCAGATGTGCTAGTGTTTGAAACCGAAGTTTTGGAAGAAGACCTCACCTTAGCTGGGGATATCATGGCCAAATTGAAAGTGGCCACAACGGGGACCGCCGCGGATTGGATAGTCAAGATCATTGATGTGCATCCTACGAATGTGGAGACCAATGAAGAAATGCAAGACCATCTAAAATTGGCCAACTACCATTTAATGGTAAGGAGTGAGGTTTTACGGGGCAGGTTCAGAAACAGTTTCTCCAAGCCAGAACCCTTTGTGCCCAATCAAAAAACCGAGGTGAACATCAAATTGCAGGATGTATTCCATACCATCAAAAAAGGACATAAGCTTCAAGTTCAGGTACAAAGTACCTGGTTTCCGCTCATCGATTTAAATCCGCAAACCTATGTGGACAATATCTTTAAGGCAGAAGAAAGCGATTTCAAAACCCAAACACATACGGTTTTCACGGACTCACAAATTGAGTTTTCTGTATTGAGGTAACATTCTTTCTTCGAGAATAGATTTGGAAACCCTCGATGGTACCCATCCAGCTTAAGCTGGATGGCGAGGTTTCAAAATCGGTTTCTGTTGGAAGCAACTGAAAATTCTTGCGAAGAAAGTGTGGTTTCTTTTGTTTCGTTTTCTTTGGACAAGCAAAGAAAATGAAAGGAAATCGCTGATTTTTAACTTCAAAATAGTTTCATAAGCCCTTTTAGGGAATTTTAATCCGTATTGAATTCTGAAATTTTAAAAAAGATTAGGATATTAAAATAATCTACCCTTATCTTTGTCCTGTAAGTTCAAACACGTATTGAATAGTTATCAAGAAAGGTGGAGGGAATAGACCCTATGAAGCCTTAGCAACCCTTGGCCCTAGTCCAAGAAGGTGCTAAATTCTATCCTCGTCCTGGACTCGTTTCAGGATCTCAAACTGGATAAAACCATAATTGAGACAGGAATAGATAACAACAATCGAAAATCTTCGATTTCTCTTTCTTATAACTTTTTGATTTTACCCGTAGGCTGCGTTTTTCTATAGGGGTTTGGCTTTTTTGCGTTTTTAAATGGAATTTAAAAAAATGTCATTCCCACTTTAGTGGGAATCTAAAACGGAAAAGTATTAATTAAAACGAAAAAATCATGAGTGATCAAAACTTTGCAACCAACGCCCTACACGCTGGGCACGATGTAACCACTAACGGCGGAACCAGGGCTGTGCCCATCTACCAAAGTACCGCCTATGTGTTCAACAATTCGGATCATGCGGCCAATCTATTCTCCTTAGCGGAATTCGGAAATATTTATACTCGTATAAACAACCCTACCAACGATATTTTGGAGCAACGTTTGGCGGCTTTGGAAGGTGGAATTGCTTCCGTGGTTTGCTCTTCCGGAACAGGAGCAATCAATACTGCTCTTTTGGTGTTGTTAAAGGCAGGAGATCACATTGTGGCATCCAACAGTTTGTATGGGGGAACCTATAATCTTTTTAGTGTTACCCTTCCTAGGTTGGGAATCACCACAACTTTTGTGGATCCATCCGATCCTGCCAATTTTGGAAAGGCAGTACAGGAGAACACTCGAGCCTTTTTTGTGGAGTCCTTAGGGAATCCGAAACTCGACGTATTGGATCTAAAAGCTATTTCAAAAGAAGCCAAAGCAGCGAAAGTTCCATTTATTGTGGACAACACTGTGGCATCCCCTGCACTATTAAATCCAATAGAGCACGGAGCAAATATTGTAATCCACTCCTTGACCAAATACATCAATGGAAATGGTACTGCATTGGGTGGAGCCATAATCGATGCAGGAACCTTTGATTGGGCCAATGGAAAATTCCCAGAGTTTACGGAACCTTCCCCGGGCTATCATGGATTGGTATATCATGATGCCTTGGGGCCAGCTGCGTTTATTGCGAAGGTTAGGATAGAAGGTCTTCGGGATCACGGGGCATGTTTGAGTCCGTTCAATGCCTTCCAGATAATTCAAGGACTCGAAACCTTGGAAGTACGTATGAAAAAACATAGCGAAAATGCTTTGGCCTTGGCCAAATGGTTGGAATCCAAAGAAGAAGTTACCTGGGTAAATTATCCTGGCTTGGAATCCAGCAAATACAAAAAGCTATCGGATGAATATTTGCCAAAGGGGCAGAGCAGTATTTTAACCTTTGGGGTTAAAGGTGGATTTGAATCCTCCAAAAAAATTGCCGATGAAACCAAGATATTCTCGCTTCTTGCGAATATTGGAGACACCAAATCCTTGATCATTCACCCGGCCAGTACCACGCACCAACAATTGGATGAAGCTGCACAGGAATCCACGGGGGTGACCAAGGATTTAATCCGATTGTCCGTTGGCTTGGAGAATCTTGAAGATTTAAAGGCCGATTTGGAAAGTGCTTTCGCAACGCTATAATTCTCAACTGATTTTCTTGGAATGCTCCATAAAATTGACATAAAAGAATACAAGACCCTAAGTGGAATTTCCAAAGACTTGCAATTGTCCTATCAGGTTTTTGGTCAGAAATTGCACACCGCTCCCATTGTTTTGGTCAATCATGCGTTAACTGGCAACTCCAATGTTACGGGTGAAAATGGATGGTGGTCAGATATTATTGGGAAGGATAAGTGCATTGATACGGAAACTTACACCATTCTGGCATTTAATGTTCCTGGAAACGGATATGATGGTTTTGTGATTGACAACTATAAGGATTTTGTGGCCGGTGACATTGCCAGAATCTTTTTACAAGGTCTGGAGAAACTTAAGGTGGAACAGCTTTTTGCAATCATTGGTGGATCTTTGGGAGGAGGAGTTGCTTGGGAAATGGCAGCATTGAATCCAAAAATCACCAAGCATCTTATTCCCGTTGCTTCGGATTGGAAGTCCACAGATTGGTTGATTGCCAACTGCCAGATCCAAGAGCAATTTTTGGTCAATTCCAAGCAGCCTGTACATGATGCACGTATGCACGCCATGCTCTGCTATAGAACCCCGGAATCCTTTAAGGAAAGGTTCAAGAGAAGTACCAACGAAGAACTTAAGGTGTTCAATGTGGAAAGCTGGCTTATGCACCATGGCAAGAAGCTTCAGGAGCGTTTTCAGCTCTCAGCATACAAATTGATGAACCAGCTGCTAAAAACCATTGATATTACAAGAGCCGGTGATAAAGCCTTTCAAGAATTACAGGCTAGTGAAACAAGGATTCATATTATTGGGGTTAATTCGGATTTGTTTTTTACGGCTGAAGAGAACAAGGAAACCTTTAGACATTTGGCCCAGGCCAATGCCAATGTCACCTATGGTGAAGTGCAATCGCTACATGGACACGATGCTTTTTTAATAGAATTCCAACAGCTGGAAAACCTGTTAAAACCAATTTTTCACGAGCAAACTGTTAAGGAGCGAATTAAAATCCTAAAGTTTGGAGGTAAGTCGCTGGCCAATGGGGATGGTCTTGAAAATGTACTGTCCATAATTACCAAGCGAGCCCAAGAAAAGGAGCACTTTGGAGTAGTATTGTCTGCTCGAGGTAAGGCCACGGACCAACTGGAGGCTCTACTCAAAAACGCAGCTCGGGGAGAGGATTTTTTAACGTCGTTTAAGGAGTTTTCCACTTACCAAAAAGCGGCCTTACCAAAAGTGGATTTAGCGGAGGAACTCCAAACTATTGAAAAGTTGCTGAAAGGGGTTTCCCTTACAGGGGATTATAGTCTAAAAACCAAGGATGAACTTCTGGCTTATGGCGAATTGATATCGGCGAAAGTAGTTACCGCTTTGCTGTTGGAAAGGGGCGTAAATGCAAAATTTGTCGATTCGCGATCCCTAATCAAAACGGACGACACCTTTAATAATGCTGAGGTGGATGAGGCCGTTTCCAAAGAAAATGTAATACGATGTTTTCGGGAGTTGGAGGCTGGAGCGGTTGCCATTACTACTGGATTCATTGCGTCCACCCATGAAGGGGAAACAACCACTTTGGGACGGAATGGGAGTAACTATTCCGCTGCGCTTTTAGCCAACTTTTTGGATGCCCAGGTTCTGGTAAATTATACCCATGTTGACGGAATTTTTACCGCCAACCCAGATTTGGTGTCAGAAGCCAAGCTGATTGACTCCATTTCGTACGCAGAAGCCAATGAATTGGCCAATTTTGGGGCCAATATCCTGCATGCAAAGACAATAATTCCCCTAATAGAGAAGAATATTCCACTTCGTATAAAGAACACCTTCAATGCCGAAAGTGATGGAACCTTGATTGGCCCAAAAACGGACAATGGGGGCATTAAATCCCTGTCGGTTTTGGAAGATGTGGCTCTGGTAAACCTATCAGGGCGTGGGTTGTTGGGAAAAGTGGGGATAGATGCCCGGATTTTTAAGACACTGGGGCAAAACAATATTAATGTTGGAATTATTTCCCAGGGTTCCTCCGAAAGGGGAATAGGACTGGTGGTTGATGCCAAAAAAGCCCAAAAGGCCAAAAAAGTGTTGGACCAAGAATTTGAAACCGACTATTCCGCACAGGATGTGAACCAGATTACCGTACAGCACGACGTTTCTGTAATCTCTATTGTTGGGATGGATTTAAGCACCTTCCACAAACCTTTTAATGCCTTGGTTAAGAACCAAGTGGTGCCTTTGCTTTTTAACAATACGGTCACAGGTAAAAATGTGAGTTTAGTAGTTAATAGATCCGATTTGCACAAGGCCATCAATGTAGTTCACGGGCAGATTTTCGGTATTGCCAAAAAGGTAAACCTTGCTATTTTTGGGCACGGCAATGTGGGCGCAACCTTGATTGACCAGATATTGGATTCCCAAAAGAGTATAGAAAACCGAAAAGGATTGGATTTAAGGATTTTTTCAGTCTCCAATTCCAAAAAAGTTTTGCTGAACAATAGAGGTATTTCAAAAAAATGGAGGGATGAGTTGGATTCCAGGGGTGAGCCTTACACGGTGGAAGACGTAATAGATTATGCCAGGGAGCACCATTTGGAAAACTTGATCGCCGTGGACAATACAGCTAGCGAGGCTTTTGTTGCTAACTATGATAAATTGATTGAGGGCGGTTTTGACTTGGTGTCCTCCAATAAAATTGCCAATACCCTTGGTTTTGATTACTATAAATCCGTAAGAAGGAAATTGGAAAAGAATCAAAAGCAATACCTGTATGAGACCAATGTTGGTGCTGGACTTCCCTTAATAGATACCATCAAATTGTTACACCTTTCCGGGGAGAATATCACCAGAATAAAGGGTGTTTTTTCGGGCTCGTTGAGCTATATTTTCAATACATTTTCCGAAAAGAAAGCTCCATTTTCATCCATAGTGAAAGAGGCCATGGCACAGGGATTTACAGAACCCGACCCTAGGGAGGACTTATCAGGGAATGATGTGGGTAGAAAATTGTTGATTTTGGCTCGGGAATTGGATCTTCAAAACGAATTTTCGGATATCTCGGTTGAAAATCTTATTCCAGAGGAATTACGATCATTGGATTTTGACAACTTCATTTCCCAAATTGAAAAGATGGATGATATCTATGAAGTCATTAAAGGACAACAAGAAGAGGGGCATGTACTTCGATATATTGGGGATTTGCATGGTGACCTGCAAAAGGATAAGGGAATTTTGGACGTAAAGCTGGTTTCCGTTCCCAAAGGGAGTGCATTGGGACAGGTGAGTGGTTCAGATTCAATTATAGAAATTTATACGGAGTCCTATGGTGAGAATCCTTTGGTGATTCAGGGTGCCGGGGCCGGTTCAGCGGTAACGGCCAGAGGCGTATTTGGCGACATACTTAGAATAGCAGAAAAGATATAGCTTCGGCTACGCTCAGCTACCTTTAAAGGTTTGATTTTGGTGGCTGAGCGAAGTCGAAGCCACAATGAAATAGATTATGAAGGGGTATGTTTATATATTGGAATGTGCAGATGGAAGCTATTACACGGGCAGCACTATAGATTTGGATAAAAGGCTTAATGAGCATAAAGACGGAAGAGGAGCGAATCATACCAAAAAAAGATTACCAGTACAATTAGTATACGTTGAAGAATATTTGAGAATTGATACTGCATTTAGCCGTGAAAAACAAATTCAAGGTTGGTCCAGGATTAAAAAAGAAGCTCTGATTAATGGAGCATTTGAAACCTTTCCCAATTTAGCTGAATGCAAGAATGAAACACATTATAGATATTTTAAAGAGAAGGAATAGTATGCCCTCATCGACGCTTAGTCACTGAATAGAAGAATATGACAAAGGAATCAAATAATAATACCCGCAAATTTGAAACAGAAGCGGTTAGAACGCAAACAGAGCGATCACAATTTCTGGAGCATTCCACACCAATGTACCTCACATCGAGCTTTGTATTTGAGGATGCGGAGGACATGAGGGCTTCTTTTGCGGAAGAAAAGGACAGGAATATCTATTCTCGGTATTCCAATCCCACTTCCACAGAGTTCATCGACAAGGTTTGTAAAATGGAAGGGGCGGAAGCCGGTTTTGCATTTGCATCAGGGATGGCTGCGGTGTATTCCACCTTTGTAGCTTTGCTTGAATGCGGAGATCATATTGTATCCTGTAAGAGCGTCTTTGGATCCACACATACCTTGTTTACCCAGTTTTTTCCAAAGTGGGACATTTCCACCAGCTATTTTGATGTGAATGACCTGGATGCCTTGGAGGGTCTCATTACCTCCAAGACCAAGATAATTTATGCGGAAACACCTACCAATCCCGGTGTTGATGTCCTGGATTTGGAAGTTCTTGGAAACATAGCCAAAAAGCATGGGTTAATCTTTATTATTGATAACTGCTTTGCCTCGCCTTACTTGCAACAACCCATAAAGTTTGGAGCAGATTTGATCATTCATTCCGGAACCAAGTTAATGGATGGTCAGGGTAGGGTACTTGCCGGTATTACCGTTGGGAGTCATGAACTGATGGACAAAATTTACCGTTTTGCCCGAATTACCGGGCCAGCACTATCTCCTTTTAACGCGTGGGTGCTGTCCAAAAGTCTGGAAACTTTGGCACTTCGGGTAGATAGGCATTGTTCCAATGCTTTGGCATTGGCCACTTTTTTGGAAGATCATCCCAAAGTGGAATGGGTGAAATATCCTTTTTTAAAGTCCCATCCCAAGTACGAAATTGCCAAAAAACAAATGAAAGCAGGGGGATGTGTAGTTGCTTTTGAGGTAAAGGGAGGTTTGGAAGCGGGCAAAAGATTCTTTGATTCGATAAAAATGTTATCTCTATCTGCCAATCTTGGGGATTCTAGAAGTATTGTTACTCATCCCGCGTCCACCACACATAGCAAACTGACTACCGAGGAGCGAAAGGCAGTTGGAATTTCAGATGGAATGGTGCGTGTTTCGGTGGGATTGGAGCATATTGACGATATTGTTCAAGATATAGAACAGGCACTTGGTTAGGAGCTGCACAGTTCACTTAAAATAGTGGGCGGGGAAAGTCTTTTTTGGCTATATTCGTGAGATGCTCTCCAAGAAGACAAAATACGGCTTAAAAGCACTTACTTATTTAGCTTCCATAGATAGAAAGGAACCCATGCAAATAGCTGAAATTGCGAAGCATGAGAACATTTCCCAAAAATTTCTGGAAAGCATACTTCTTACGCTTCGCCGCAATGGATTTTTGGGCTCCAAAAAGGGAAAGGGAGGGGGGTACTATCTCATTAGGGAACCCCATGAAATTTTAATGACCTCGGTTATTCGGGTATTGGAAGGTCCTATTGCCATGGTTCCTTGTGTGAGCCTCAATTTCTATGAAAAATGCGACGATTGTCCCGATGAAAATAAATGTTCTGTCCACAAGTTAATGCTTCAAGTAAGGGACAGTGCATTGGAAGTGTACCGAAATACCACCTTGGCCGATTTAATTTCTTAAGCTTGAAATATATGCTGCTTGCATGGGATGCAGGTGGAAAATCCATAAAATCCAGTTTCAATTTTGTTAAAATCTATAAAAACTATGGGGTAATGGCAATTTTGTGTTGGAATTAACGATCAGTTCTCAAAAATTACAGTACTTTTAATTATCCTATTAATCCCATAGGAAATTAGAAAAGGAGATGATAGCAGATCAGTTAGTACTAAACAAAGAAGGTCAAAAAGCTTCCTTCTCTAAAGATAAAAGTTCTGAAAACCCTAAGCGCAGCATCGTTAAATCCATCAGTTGGAGGATTGTGGGAACTCTTGATACCATTATAATTTCTTGGATTATCACGGGCACGTTGACCCTTGCTTTTTCAATTGGTTTGGTAGAGTTGGTCACTAAAATGGTGTTGTATTTTTTTCATGAGAGAATTTGGAACACGATTTCCTGGGGCAAATAAAAATATTTGATTATGGCATTTACAGCAGAAGACATTGAAAGTTTAAACAAGCAGTTTAGGGGAATACCTCCTCATGAAATAATTTCTTGGGCCATCAATAATGGAAAAAATCCGGTGGTTACCACCAATTTTAGGCCTTATGAGGTAGCTATTTTGCATGCGGTTTCCGATGTGGATGCCGATATACCTGTTATTTGGTGTGATACAGGCTACAATACGCCCCAAACCTACAAGCATGCTGAAGAACTGATTTCTCGTTTGGGGTTGAACGTTAAGCATTATGTACCATTGCAAACCTCGGCCCATAGGGATGCCGTCATGGGAATCCCACAGATTGATGATCCCATGCATGCAATTTTTACGGAACAAGTAAAACTCGAACCATTTAGAAGGGCCATGAAAGAGCATAAACCGGACATTTGGTTTACTAACCTAAGAAAGGGACAAACAGCCCATAGGGATTCGTTGGATGTGTTAAGTCTAAGTAGTGACGGTGTGCTAAAAGTAAGCCCGTTTTACTATTGGAGCGATACCCAGTTGGATTTCTATTTGGCAGAATACAAACTTCCCAACGAACATAAGTACTTTGACCCGACCAAGGTGTTGGAAAACCGCGAATGCGGATTACATACCTAGTCTCTGTTTAACAAGCTTTGCATGTGCAAGCAAAAGCATTGCGTTAAGGAAAGCGCTTTTCAACCCAATTGAAATGCCACCTTCGTCTATTTGCTTAAGGCCAAAAAATATGTTGTTTACATAGGGAGCGGGTAGGAAATCCTCAAAATTTAGCATCAATTTTATTAAAATCTATAAAAACGATAGGGTAAATCTAAATTTATAAAGTTTTTAACCATTTGTTACGTTTGAAGGGCTATCTTTGATATTCCTATTAAATCCATAGGGTAATATGAAATTAAATATCGATACCGAATATTACAACAAGCAGTTCAGGGGCATTCCGCCTGAAGAAATCATTGAATGGGCAATGCGGTTGTCCAATAAGCGCATTGTAACCACAAGTTTTGGTAAGTACTCTGCAGTTTTGTTGAGTACTTTTCAACGAATCGACCCGAAAATCGATGTGGTATGGTGTGATACTGGATACAATCTGCCCGAAACGTATGAACATGCACGTATGTTGACCGAGCGATTTGAGCTCAATTTAAATACGTATGTACCTAGAGAAACTCGCGCATTTATAGAACATCGTTTGGGTTTTCCCACGGCAGACCAACCTGAACATTTGGAGTTTTCGGAAATCATAAAACTTGAACCTTTTCGAAGAGCCTTGGAAGAACACCAACCTGACATTTGGTTTACCAATATTCGCATTCGTCAGACTGCACTCAGAAGTGAGAAAGATATTTTGAGCTATTCAAAAGACGGTATTTTAAAAGTGAGTCCTTTTTACTATTGGACAGATGATGACTTGGACAGCTACCTGGAAGCCTACGATTTACCAAAGAACAGTACCTATTTTGACCCTGTAAAAGCCTTGGAAACAAGGGAGTGCGGAATTCATTTACAATAATTCGATTATGCAAAGCTTTAGAACAGAAATAGAAAATCCTGTAGTAGAAAAGGACATCATTGAGCTGGAACGCAAGATCAGACAGTTCAAGGGCGGCGAGGTGGACGAGGAAAAGTTCAGAAGCCTGCGTCTGGCTCGCGGAGTCTATGGCCAGCGTCAGCAAGGTGTTCAAATGGTGAGGATCAAATTGCCTTATGGAAAGGTGTCCTCCAAACAACTACTTCGTATTTGTGATGTTTCTGATGAATATTCCAGAGGGAGATTGCACATTACCACGAGACAGGATATCCAAATCCACTACGTGGACTTGGAACGAACCCCTGAACTATGGGCAGAATTGGAGCGGGATGACGTTACCCTTCGTGAAGCTTGTGGCAATACGGTTCGGAACGTGACCGCCAGTGAAACCGCTGGAATAGATGTCGATGAACCCTTTGATGTTTCTCCGTATGCCCATGCGGTATTCCAATATTTTTTGAGAAACCCCATTGGTCAGGAAATGGGGCGTAAGTTCAAGGTTTCCTTCTCTGCCAGTGATGCAGATACCGGGCTTTCCTACATGCACGATCTCGGCTTTATCGCCAAGGTTAAAAATGGAGAAAGAGGATTCAAAGTGATGCTTGCTGGTGGTTTGGGCTCGCAACCGCGTCATGCGGATGAATTGTATAGCTTTTTACCTACAGATAAAATAATTCCACTAATGGAAGGGGTTATCCGCATCTTTGACCGTCATGGGGAGAGAAGGAGTAGGGCCAAAGCTAGATTGAAATTCTTGCTCAAAGACATTGGACTTGATGGATTTAAGGCGCTATTGGAAGAGGAGCAATTGGCCATTCCACATAAAACCTATCCTATTAACTTTGAAAGTTATCCAAGGCCTGTAGTGGCCAATGTGGAAGCGCCTCAAGTGGAAATTGAGGATGTGGAGGCTTTCAATAATTGGAAGTCCACCAACTTGGTTCCCCAAAAGCAAAAAGGCTATGTGGCTATCGGAATCAAGGTGCTATTGGGAGATTTCTATACGGATAAAGCTAGAAAACTGGCCCGATTGGTCCAGGATTATGCAGCAGGGGAAATTCGTCTTTCACTGCGACAAAATATAATGATTCCCCATGTGAAGGAAGCGTTGGTACCATTCTTTTACACCGAATTGCAAAAATTGGGATTTGCGGAAGCAGGGTACAATAAAGCCTTGGACATTACCGCCTGCCCGGGAACAGATACCTGTAACCTTGGAATTTCAAGTAGTACCGGTATTGCAGAAGAGTTGGAACGCGTTATCAAAGCAGAGTATCCACAATATATAAGCAACCCCGATGTGGTCATCAAAATTAGTGGTTGTATGAATGCCTGTGGGCAGCACAATATGGCCAACATTGGTTTTCAGGGAATGTCCATACGCACCAAGGATAAATTGGTGGCCCCAGCACTTCAAGTGCTATTGGGTGGTGGAAATTTCGGAAATGGAAAAGCCAGATTTGCGGACAAAGTGATTAAGATTCCAAGTAAAAGGGGGCCGCAAGCATTAAGGTTGATTTTGGACGATTTCAACAGTAACGGAAACGGTGCCTCATTTGCCGATTACTATTGGGAAAAAGGAGAGCACTACTTCTATGATTTCCTAAAACCTTTGGCAGATATCGAAAACCTTACCCAAGACGATTTTATTGATTGGGGAACAGAGGAAAAGTATAAAAAGGAGATAGGTATTGGTGAATGTGCTGGGGTCATTGTGGATCTTGTAGCTACGCTATTCTTTGAAAGTCAGGAAAAAATAGACAGCGCCCAAGAAGCTGTGAACGAGGAAAAATGGGCGGCAAGTATCTATTATTCCTATCAATCCATAGTAAACTCGGCCAAGGCCCTGTTGACTTCGGAAAAAGTAAAAGTGAACACCCATGCAGGGATTATCAAGGATTTTGACAGACTCTACGTGGAAACGGATAAAATTGGCTTTACAGGAAGTTTTGCGGATTTGGCCCTACAGTTGAACAAGAACAAGCCAAGTCAGGCATTTGCAGAAAGCTTTTTGGATGACGCCAAATCAGTGTTGGAAAAATTGGAAGCCTTTAGAAAATTGGAATTAGCCCATGTATAACGGCAAATTAACAGTAGTTGGAGCAGGTCCCGGTGATGTGGATCTAATAACACTCAAGGGAATCAAAGCCTTGGGAGCTGCCGATGTGGTTCTTTATGATGCCTTGGTAGATACCCAACTCTTGGATTATGCGCAGGACGCGGAGAAGATTTTCGTAGGAAAGCGAAAGGGATGTTATTCCTATCAACAGGACCAAATCAATGAGTTGATTGTTCAAAGGGCACAGACCAAAGGTCATGTGGTTCGTCTTAAAGGCGGAGATCCATTCGTTTTTGGCCGTGGAGCTGAGGAAATGGAATACGCAGCCCAATTTGGTGTTGAGGTGGCCGTTGTACCAGGGATTTCTTCCGCAGTTTCTGTCCCAGCAGCTCAAAATATTCCGGTTACCAAGAGAGGTGCAACCGAGAGTTTCTGGGTGATTACGGGAACTACCAAAGAGCACAAACTGTCAAAGGATGTGGAATTGGCGGCCAAATCAAACGCAACGGTCCTGATTTTGATGGGGATGTCCAAGTTGGGGGAAATCATGGAGCTGTTCAAAAATGAAGGAAAAGAAAATACACCGGTGGCCATTATTCAAAATGGCACCATGGAAAACGAAAAAATAGGAATTGGTACTGTTGCTTCCATTGAGTACAAGGCAAAGGAGCAGCAGTTATCCAATCCTGCCATTATACTAATTGGTGAGGTGGTGAACCATCGACAGCGATTATTGGAAATTCAAAGAGAAAACAGAAACAAAGAATTGGAGTTAGTAGAAAAAGGAATAAGATGATAAAGACAGATATACTTATAATTGGCGCTGGGCCAACAGGTTTATTTACCGTGTTTGAAGCTGGACTTTTAAAATTGAAGACCCATTTGATTGATGCACTTCCGCAACCAGGTGGCCAATGTTCAGAGATTTATCCCAAAAAACCGATTTATGATATCCCTGCTTATCCAGAGATTTTGGCAGGAGATTTAGTAGACAGGCTGATGGAGCAGATAAAGCCCTTTGAGCCTGGATTTACTTTGGGAGAACGGGCCGAAACCTTGGAGAAACAAGAGGATGGCTCTTTCATTGTCACTACAAACAAAGGAACCCAACACCATGCTCCTGTAGTCGTAATCGCTGGAGGATTAGGGTCATTTGAGCCTAGAAAACCCTTGATTTCCAATATTGCGAACTACGAGGACAAAGGAGTGGTCTATATGATCAAGGACCCTGAAGTATATCGGGATAAAAAAGTAGTGATCGCAGGGGGAGGTGATTCCGCCTTGGATTGGGCCATTTATTTAGCAGATGTAGCTTCCGAAGTGGCCTTGGTACACCGAAGAAATGAGTTTAGAGGCGCCTTGGACTCTGTTGAAAAAGCTTCTGAATTGGCCAAATTGGGGAAAATCCAATTGTATACCGAGGCTGAAGTGAAGGAAATCCACGGAGAAAATGAGCTAAAAGCGGTGGTCATCAAACATAACGATGAAGCCAAGGGCCAGACCTATGTGGAAACAGACTACTTTATTCCATTGTTTGGTTTGTCACCAAAATTGGGACCCATTGGAAATTGGGGCTTGGAAATTCAGAAGAACGCTATCAAAGTGAACAATGCCAAGGATTACCAGACCAATATTCCAGGTGTATTTGCCATTGGCGATGTAAACACCTATGAAGGCAAATTAAAATTGATTCTATCCGGATTCCATGAGGCAGCTGTAATGTGTCAGTATGCGTATCAAATTATCAATCCAGATAAACGATTTGTAATGAAATATACCACCGTTGGCGGAGTGCAAGGATTTGACGGATCCAAAAAAGAAGCCAAAAAAGAGGTGGTGCAAAGTATAGTCTAGAGCTTTTTTTAGATTATTTTGAGTTAGTCAACGCCCTCTTATGCAACGCTTAGGAGGGTATTGACCAACAAAATGTAGATTTCTGTTGTTTTTGAGGACAAAACGTGGTTATTTTGTCCTCAGTTCATTAAAAAATTGAATTGGTTATCAAGAAAGGTGGAGGGAATAGACCCGATGAAGCCTTAGCAACCCTTAGGAATTCCATTTCTTGGATCTAAGAAGGTGCTACATTCTACCCTCAAACATCAAAATATGGTGGTTCTGGGATGGATAACGCAAAGAATACTTCTCAACGTCGTTTCCGCAACTTTCTTGATACATCTAAATCCCTTTACGGGACTATGTTGTTATGGAAGCAATTGAAGATATTTTACAAAAACGCATTCTGGTATTGGACGGTGCCATGGGTACCATGCTGCAGCGATACAAATTTACCGAAGAAGATTTCCGCGGGGAACGCTTCAAGGATTGGGAACATCCCTTGGTGGGGAATAACGATCTCTTGTCACTGACACAGCCAGAAGCTATTGCGGAGGTTCACGCCAAGTACTTTGAGGCGGGTGCGGATATCGTGGAAACCAACACCTTTTCTGGGACTACTATTGCTATGGCAGATTACCACATGGAAGAACTGGTGTACGAACTTAACTATGAGTCGGCCAGGATTGCCAAAAAAGTGGCAGATGAGTTTACGGCCAAAGAACCGCATAAACCCAGGTTTGTGGCTGGAAGTATAGGGCCTACCAATAAAACGGCCAGCATGTCGCCCGATGTAAATGACCCTGGTTTTAGGGCCATTTCTTTTGATGAGTTGCGAATAGCCTATAAGCAGCAGGTAGAGGCCCTGTTGGATGGGGGAGCAGATATTCTGTTGGTTGAGACCATTTTTGATACCCTGAATGCCAAGGCAGCCTTGTTCGCGATTGAAGAGGTAAAGGAAGAACGGAACATCCATGTGCCTATTATGGTAAGTGGTACCATTACCGACGCCTCTGGGAGAACCTTATCTGGCCAAACTGCAGAGGCATTTTTGATATCCATTTCCCATTTGCCCATTTTATCCGTTGGATTCAACTGTGCTTTAGGGGCAAATCAATTGGTACCCCATTTAGAGGTAGTTTCTGCCAAATCGGAATTTGCAATTTCTGCGCACCCCAATGCTGGATTGCCCAACGCCTTTGGAGAATATGACGAGACCCCCGAGCAAATGGCAGCGCAAATCAAGGAATATTTGGAAAAGAGCCTGGTAAATATTGTGGGAGGATGTTGTGGGACCACCCCCGAACATATTAAGGAAATTGCAGATTTGGTTAAGAAATATGAACCTCGCAAGTCTCAAGTATTGATTTAACGTGATATGGTACTGGAGGTGGCAATATTGAACATAAAGAATGGCCTTACGTCGGAATTTGAAGCAAGTTTCAAGGAAGCTTCTTTAATTATTGAAACGATGAAAGGTTACATTCATCATGAACTCAAAAAGTGTATTGAAAATCCAGACCAATACATTTTATTGGTCAAATGGGAAACCTTGGAAGACCATGAAGAAGGATTTCGAAAATCCAAGGAATATCAAAACTGGAAAAAGCTGTTGCACCATTTTTATGAACCTTTTCCTGAAGTATTGCATTATAGCTAAATGATAGATAAAAACACAAAATACCTGAAACTTAGTGGTCTGGAACCCCTGATCATCACCCCGGAAAGCAATTTTGTCAATGTGGGGGAGCGGACCAATGTGGCTGGATCCAAAAAGTTCCTTCGCTTGATCAAGGAGCGGAAATTTGAGGAAGCCTTGGATGTGGCGCGTCATCAGGTAGAGGGTGGTGCCCAAATTATCGACATTAACATGGATGATGGCCTTATAGATGGAAAAGAGGCCATGGTCAACTTTTTGAACCTTATCGGCTCGGAACCAGATATTGCCCGTGTTCCTATCATGATTGATAGTTCCAAATGGGAAATTATTGAGGCGGGATTACAGGTAGTCCAGGGAAAGTGCGTGGTGAATTCCATCAGCTTAAAGGAAGGCGAGGCGGAATTCATTAGGCAGGCTACTTTGATCAAAAGATATGGCGCTGCCGTAATTGTCATGGCATTTGATGAGGTAGGTCAGGCAGATAACTACGAGCGCAGGATAGAGATTGCCAAACGTTCTTATGATGTTTTGGTGAATCAGGTAAAATTCCCTCCAGAAGACATCATTTTCGATTTAAACATTTTCCCGGTGGCCACAGGAATGGAAGAGCACCGTAATAATGCCATCGATTTTATTGAGGGAACCCGCTGGGTACGTGAAAATTTGCCCCATTGCAGCGTTAGCGGGGGAGTGAGTAATGTCTCTTTCTCTTTTAGGGGGAATAATCCCGTAAGGGAGGCCATGCATTCCGTGTTTTTGTACCACGCCATTGAGGCTGGGATGAACATGGGAATTGTAAATCCCGCTTTGTTGGAAGTCTATGATGACATTCCCAAGGATCTTTTGGAACATGTAGAGGATGTGATTCTGGATAGACGGGATGATGCTACGGAACGTCTATTGGAATTTGCCGAAACCGTTGTGGGCAAGGCCAAGGAAAACAAAGTGGACTTATCTTGGCGGGAGGAACCCTTGCAAAATCGGATTACCAGAGCTTTGGTAAAGGGGATTGATCAATTCATTGTGGAGGATATTGAAGAAGCTCGTCAGCAAGCCTCAAGACCTTTGGAGGTGATTGAAGGGAATTTAATGACCGGGATGAATGTGGTCGGCGACCTTTTTGGAAGTGGAAAGATGTTTTTGCCACAGGTGGTAAAATCGGCCAGGGTTATGAAAAAGGCCGTTGCTTATTTGACACCATATATTGAAGAATCCAAAGATGCCAGTACTGCCGCGGCCGGTAAAATATTGATGGCCACGGTGAAGGGAGATGTCCATGATATAGGAAAGAACATCGTAAGTGTGGTACTGGCCTGCAACAACTATGAAATTGTTGACCTCGGTGTGATGGTGCCGCCAGAGGTGATTATTCAGAAAGCAAGGGAAGAACAGGTAGATGTTATTGGGTTGAGCGGATTGATCACCCCCTCCTTGGATGAGATGGTCTTTTTGGCCAAGGAAATGGAACGGCAACAGTTTACGGTTCCCTTGCTCATTGGGGGAGCAACGACCAGTAAGGCCCATACAGCTGTAAAAATTGACCCAGTGTATAGTCAATCCGTGGTGCATGTAAATGATGCCTCAAGGGCAGTAACCGTGGTGGGTGACCTTTTGCAAAAAGATACTTCGGATGGGTATAAGAAATCCATCAAGCTGGATTATGAGAGCTTTAGGGATCGATTTTTAAACCGGACCAAGCAGAAGGAGTATTTGACGCTGGAAGAAGCACGTCAAAATAAATTGCAGATTGCATGGAAGGCTTCGGATATCACTGAACCCAAAGCATTGGGAATTCAGGTTTGGGAGGATTTCGATTTGAAAAAACTGAAAGATTTCATTGATTGGAGCCCCTTCTTTCGAAGTTGGGATCTGCATGGAAAGTATCCCAATATTCTCAAGGATGAAGTGGTGGGCGAACAAGCCCAAGAACTTTTTCAGGATGCACAAAAGATGTTGAATCAGATTATGGAAGAAAAACTGCTGAAAGCCAAGGCGATTTTTGGATTGTTTCCAGCCCATCAGGTCAATGACGATGACATTGCACTTGCAGTAGAGAACCAAGACTCCAAGAAATTCACCTTCCGAACCTTAAGACAACAGTTAAAAAAGCGTGAAGGCGTTCCCAATATTGCTTTGGCAGATTTCATCGCTCCAAAGACAACAGGAATCCAGGATTATATGGGCTGTTTTTGTGTGACCACAGGATTCGGCACCCAAGAATTGGCGCAGGAATATGAAAAAAACTTGGATGATTATGGTTCCATCATGGTTAAAGCACTCGCAGATCGTTTGGCAGAAGCCTTTGCGGAATACCTACATAAGGAAGTGCGGACCAAACATTGGGGTTATGCAACATCAGAGACCCTGTCCAACGATGAACTGATCGAGGAGAAGTACCAAGGAATACGCCCTGCTCCAGGCTATCCCGCATGTCCTGACCACTTGGAGAAGTTGACTATCTGGGAATTGCTCAAAGTGGAAGAAAAAATCGGTGTTCAATTGACCGACAGCTTGGCTATGTGGCCAGCAGCCAGTGTGAGCGGCTACTATTTTGGACATCCCGAAACAAAGTATTTTGGATTGGGAAAAATTAAACCGGATCAAGTAGCGGATTTTGCGGAACGAAAAGGAATGCCAATTGAGGAGGCTGAAAAATGGCTGGCCCCTAACATCGTGGAGAATTGATTTTTTTCAATAACCAATAACCAATAACCAATAACCACAAAACCTACATCAACATAAATTGAATGAAAGTAACAGACCACATAAAACAAGCTAAAGGAGAAACCCTTTTTAGTTTCGAAATTATTCCCCCGGTAAAAGGCAGGAGCATCCAGGAACTATATAATAACATAGACCCTTTGATGGAGTTTAAGCCCCCATTTATTGATGTGACCACCTCTAGGGAGGAGTTTGTCTATATTGACCGCGATGGGCTTTTGGACAAAAAGCTCACCCGCATGCGACCCGGAACTTTGGGAATCTGTGCCTCAATCAAGCACAAGTACGATGTTGATACCGTTCCACATGTGCTATGCGGCGGGTTTACCAGGGAGGAGACTGAATATTTGTTGGTGGACTGTCACTATTTGGGTATTGACAACGTCATGGCGCTAAGGGGCGATGCCATGAAAGAGGAAAAATATTTTGCTCCGACCTCTGGCGGGCATAAGTACGCTTCAGACCTTGTGGGCCAAATCCGAGAATTGAACAAGGGCAATTATCTACATGAGGTGATTGAAACCGATAATTGCGCCGATTTCTGTATTGGCGTAGCGGGATATCCAGAGAAGCATATGGAGGCACCTTCCCTGAAATCGGATCTAAAAAGACTGAAACAAAAAGTGGAATTGGGAGCTGATTATGTGGTGACACAGATGTTTTTCGATAACCAGAAATTCTTTGAATTTGTTGAGGAAGCCCGAAAAATTGGTATTGATGTGCCCATAATCCCTGGAATTAAGCCCATTGCCGTAAAAAGGCATTTGCAACTATTGCCCCAAGTTTTCCGAGTGGATATTCCAGAGGACCTGATAGAAGCTGTGGAATCCTGCAAGAATAACAAAGAAGTACGTCAAGTAGGCGTAGAATGGTGCATTCAGCAATCCAAGGAGTTAAAGGATGCAGGGGTACCTGTACTTCACTATTATTCCATGGGAAAATCTGACAATATTAAGGCTATAGCTAAGGCTGTTTTCTAAGATTTGTCTGATCGGGAGCAAAGGGACAAGGTGGTTTTGTAAGTCATTGGATTCAATCAATTATGTCTATTTTTGCCCCTCATGAAGCACCTACTTCTTTTATGCGTTCTATTGGGTTTATCTGTGACCCGCGGATTCAGCCAGGAAGACCAACCACTTAAAAAGTACGTCATAGATGCGAATTACTTCTATGGCTCCATCCTTTTGCACAATCCGGATATTTCCCATTTGATCACCGAACATCCAAGCGGATTTATTCTGGGAATTAACAGAAAACGTTATGGACAGGAAGCTTGGGAAGGCCTGTATGGGTATCCAGATACTGGATTTACATTTATCTATCAGAGCATGAACAATCCCACCTTGGGAGAGCATTTGGGTCTGTATGCCCATTATAATTTCTATTTCTTTAAACGGAAGCTACAATTAAGAGTGGGGCAGGGTGTTGCCTACAACACCAATCCATACGACAAGGACACCAATTTCAGGAACAATGCCTACGGAACACATTTGTTGAGTTCCACTATGGCCATGGTCAATTATCAAAAGGATAATCTATGGCATAATTTGGGTGTCAAGGCCGGAATTTCCCTAATTCACTATTCCAATGCCAATTTTAAAGCACCCAATACATCAACCAATACCTTTGCCTTAAATCTGGGATTGACATACGATTTAAGTGGCGGTCAGACTTATGATTACATTCCAACGGAAAAAGTAGAGAAAAAGAACTACCCAATCCAGTATAATTTAGCGTTACGGGGCGGGGTAAATGAAAGTGATGTGATCAATTCTGGCAGGTACGGTTTTTGGATATTTTCTGCTTATGCGGACAAGCGTTTGGGGAGAAAAAGTGCCATTCAGTTTGGGGTGGATGCTTTTTTCTCCAATTTTCTGAAGGAGCTGATTCGGCTTCAGGCCACCTCCTTTCCTGAGTTGGGTGTGGCACCGGACACCGATTTTAAAAGGGTTGGGATTTTTGCAGGTCACGAGCTTTTCATCAATAAAATGAGTATTGAAACCCAATTGGGGTATTATGTGTACTATCCATTCGATTTTGAAGGCCGTATGTATAATAGAATTGGATTGAAGCGCTATTTTGGGGACAAGCTCTTCGGAGCCATCACCCTAAAATCTCATGGAGCTAAAGCAGAAACCGTTGAATTTGGAATTGGGGTCAGATTATAGATATATGATGAAAGCATTGAAAAAACCAAAAAACAGGGCGAATGTCACCCCGAGCGCCGTGTCTGCCGGCCGGCAGGCAGTCGTGAGGTCTTTTTATTTGTTTTTGGCTTTTCTTTTGGCCGCGTGCAACGGCGACAACGTCCCCGATTGCTTTCAAAATGCCGGGGATTTGACCCGAAGGACTGTCGAGCTGTCCAACTTTACAAAAATCACTGTTTTTGAGAATATCAACCTGGTGTTGTCCGAGGGTGACACCCAAAGGGTGGAAATAGAAACTGGGGAATTTCTCCAGAATGAAGTATCGGCAAGGGTGTCAGGGGACAGGCTCATCCTCGAGAATGCGAATGGGTGTAATTTTATTCGGGATTACGGCCTAACCACCATCCATGTAACCTCGCCAAATATTGAAGAAATTAGGAGCAGCACGGGGCTATTGATTTCCAGTGATGGTGTACTTTCATACCCTAACCTTAGTTTAATATCCGAAAGTTTTATCAATCCGGAAACGGAAACCACCGATGGGTCTTTCGATTTAAACTTGAACTCAACTTCGGTTAGTGTTGTGGTCAACGGAATCGCATACTTCAAGTTGCGTGGTGCAACTACCAATCTCAATGTGAACATAGCCGCTGGGGACTCCCGGATAGAGGCAGAAGATTTGGTAGCTGAAAATGTGAATGTCAGCCATAGGGGTACCAACGATATTCTGGTAAACCCCCAGCAACGGATTTCAGGGACAATCCGAAGTACAGGGGATGTTGTCAGCATCAATCGCCCTCCAGAAATTGATGTGGAAGAAATCTTTAATGGGCGATTGATTTTTAGGGATTAATTATTTGATTGGGATGTAAATCTCGGTTTTAAGCTTGCTTTCCTCAGTTTTTTCAGCATTGTTCAAGTACTTCTCGCGAACTGGCTCATCCCGGAGTTCATATTCACTCCCTATAAGCCAAGTATTAAAGATGTAGTTGTAAACTTGCTCAAATTTGGTATAACTACCTTGATAGTGGAACACGGCAAATTTTCCGCCAGCTATGGTTTTAACCCCCACCTTTCCACTGGGCTTGGCTTCCTTATGAATGATTAGGCAGGCATCATAGCGAATATTGCTTTCTTCGGTTACCTTGGGGTCGTCAAATGGGAGACCAATATGTTCAATACCGGCGGTGAACAGTTTTTGGCTCTTGACCTCTCCCCAGAGGGCAGCCCAAGCAGAAGGGTAGTCCAATTTTTGATAAGCCCCTTTGAGGGTAATGTAGATACAATTTTTATCCTCAACGGTCAGGATTTTGGGTTTTTTAATGTTCAGGGATGTTGTTTCCATCTTATTTACGCTATTTAAGTTCAATGTTTTGTTTTTTCTGTAGGCCGAGGGCGTTACCCCAAAATGATGCTTGAAGGCCTTGGTTAGGGAAGAAGGGGTTTCATATCCAATATTATACCCGATCTCTTCCATGGACAATGTGGTATATCGAATCATTTTGGCTGCAGCTTCCAACCGTACCCTATTGATGTAAGCTCCGATAGGTTCACCGAGCATGGCCCGTGTTATCCGATGAAAATGAAAAGGGGAAAAGTGGGAGAGTTCTGCCAAAGCCCTTACGTCAATTTTTTCGTCCAGATGGTTATGTATGTATTCCACAACACGATTCAATTTTTGATGATAAAGTTGTCTATTGTCCGTGGATTGCATTTTATGTTTTGTTTGACACAAATGTATACGGAATTTGAACGGGTAACTTTTCCGTTCTTGCTCATTTGGGATAAAACCCGTTTTTTGTTCTTTGGAATTCTCACTATGTTAGGAGACTTAAGCATATAAGGTGAAGGCATTTTTCTCAAACATTAAAAGTTGGTTTTCCAACCCTGGGGCAAGGTCAATTGAGGATTTACAGGGCCTTGAAAAGGTAGACGCCATGTTCACTGATTTGGCGACCGAAACTCGAATTCCCGGAATGTCGGTGGGTTTGATAAAACAAGGTCGACCATTGCTGCAAAAAGGCTATGGCTATGCCAATTTGGAAGAAAAAACAGAGGTTGATCCGCAAACTACCTTGTTTAGAATAGCAAGTGTATCCAAATGCATTACGGGTCTTGCTTTGGCGAGGATGGTAGAGGAGGGGCTCTTAGACCTGGACGATTCCTTTTATAAACATGTACCCTATTTTCCCCAAAAAGAGTTTGATTTTAGCTTGAGGCAATTGGCGGGCCATACCGCTGGAATCAGATCATATCGCGGAAAGGAATATGCGTTGAACCTACCTTATTCCATTAAGGACAGCATTGAGGTATTTAAGGGCACCCCCTTGCAGTTTCAACCAGGGAAGGGGTATTTGTACAATAGCTTTGATTTTGTTCTACTTTCCCTGGCCATGCAAGAAGCTAGTGGAGTTTCTTTTGAACAATATGTCCAGAACAAAGTATTGGGGCCATTGGGGATGCATCATACCCTTTCACCCAATCAGGTTGAGCAAAACCCAAGTGTTTTGACGACCACAGGCTTGCAAAAAGCTGGGTTCTATACCAAAACAAGAGGAGGTTTTAAGAAGGCAGTTTCGGTTAACAACCAATACAAATTAGCTGGCGGGGGATACCTATCCACAGCTTCGGATATTGGAAAGTTGGGCGTGGCCATTTTGGAGGGCAAATTGGTACGGTCTGAGCTGATGCAAGAAATCCTCACTTCGCAAAAGGTGGATGGAGATGCTACTTACTACGGATTGGGTTTTCAGGTGAGCCAAGATGAACAAGGCATACCCTTTGTAGGGCATGTAGGCAATAGCGTAGGCGCGTATTCCAATTTTTTTATCTATCCCACAGAAGAGATGGTGATCACTATCCTGATCAACAGCACAGACCCCAAAGTGCAAGAGGAACTAAACGCAATAGTTAAATATTTACTGAAAAATAATTAATAATAAGGAATCCTTACTATATTTGCAGCGCAATAGTGCGATAACTTAAATTTTAAGACAAATGAGTAGATCAGTTTTTTATCATGCTGGATGTCCAGTATGTGTAAGTGCCGAACAAGATTTGGTTAACCTTATTGGAGCCGAAAAGGTCTCCATCGTTCATTTAGGGGAGGACCAAGCTAGAATTCCCGAGGCGGAACAACATGGAGTAAAGTCGGTTCCTGCATTGGTTACACCTAATGGAAATGTGCTTCACATCAATTTTGGAGCTTCCATTGTAGACGTGAAAGGTTAATTTTATATTGCATAGTTAGGAATCCTAAATAAATAAAATGAAAGCAAAAACTTTATACCTGTTGGGACTGCTCTTAATGGGAAATATGTTGACCTCGTGTGGCCAGCAAAGTCCTTACAACAATGAGGATTTTAAGATACAAGACGTTCAGGTGACCCATCAGGAAGAGTTGGGGGTCACTGTTTGGAAAATTAAGGTGGAGGGAAGCGCAGGAAACACCGTGCCACAAAAATTGGGTCAATTGGATGGTGCCCCAGTACTAGGGTATGTGTTTCCCACCACCCTTAAACCGGAGTTTGTTGGATTTGGCAAAACCGAGGGAATCTTGGCTTTGGCACTGACTTCCCATCCGGATTTTGATGATACGCCCTTATGGGATGAAAATGGCGATGCCAATTTTAACAACGATGGAGTAGTTTGGCACCCACATTGGGTGGTGCTCGTAGAAGACAAAAGAGTGGCGGGTGGATTATCGGTAAAACAGTTTAAAAAGGCGGATGAGACTGTGGTGTTGCCACCAACAAATCCTGGGATGCCCATGTATATGGACTCTCCTGGATACCCTGTCGTAACGTCTTCTCATCATATTAAGGTGGTGGTTCCGGACTATCGGATTCAGCATCAAACGGAATTTAATTACGATGGAGTGTCCGCATTCATGAAAGTAAACACGAGCAACGAAGAACTACCTATGTTGGGCGTTTATGAGGTTTACAGTGTTAGTAGTGGAGACCTATCCTTACCTTATACCGTAAAGTAGATACTATGAAAATCGCAGTATGGGATACCTACGTGGAAAGGGAAGATGGCATAACGATGCATTTCGATATTTTGGTTCCCAAGGAATTAACTGATGAGGGCCGTATTTTTTTATACGGGCAACAGTATTTAGAAACCAAAACATTTAAAACAGGTACGCTTACCTCCAACGAATGCAGATTTTGCCATATCCAATCAGTACAAACTGAAGTGGAAGATGAGATTAGAACCAAAGGGTACTTTATTGTCGAAATGGAAAATTGTTCCTAATTTAATTAGGATAGCTAACTTTGCCTGTCGGTACACCCGGCAGGCACTTTTTTATGGAAAACAAAAGTACATTTGACCCCACTCGACAGCAAGAAGACCTTTCCAGTAAGATTGTTATAGGTCTGGAGCGTATTTCCCAGGCCTTTAAAGTACTGCTTTGGAACAAGGCCAAGGAATTGGCATTGAGTCCGATTCAGATTCAAATCTTGCTTTTTGTGGCCTATCACAAAAGTGAACACAATAACGTTAGTGCCCTGGCCCAGGAATTCAATGTGACCAAACCCACGATCAGTGACGCCATTCGGGTTCTGGATAAAAAATCTTTGATTATCAAGGATTACTCCTCAGAGGATAACCGTAGCTATACCATTTTATTGTCGAGTTTGGGAAGTGAAATAGTAAAAAGCACCCAACATTTTGCGGGAGGCCTAACTGACTTTTTTGACGATGTTATGCCCGAGGAGAAAGAAGGCTTTTTTAAGGTCTTGACCCAACTGATCAGCAAGTTGAACAGGGAAGGTATATTAACGGTGCAGCGTACTTGTTTTGCCTGTAAATTTTATGAGAAAACAAGGGCCAATCATTATTGTCACTTGTTGGAAAAGCAGTTGAAGCACGAAGACATTCGCTTGGATTGCATTGAATTTGAGGAAAAACTATGATTCCAGACGAGCTATTAGATCAATATGGAGCACAAAAAATAGCCTTAAAGAAGAAGGAGGTTCTTTTTCATATAGACACCCAACCTCGGTATTATTTTCAAGTTTTGTCCGGTAAGATCAAAATGAACAACTACAGCGAGGATGGTAAAGAATATATTCAAGGTATTTTTCCGCCAGGTTCCAGTTTTGGTGAACCGCCCTTGTTTCAGGATTTGGACTATCCAGCACAAGCAGAGGCCGTTGAGGATGCAGTGGTCTGGAAATTGGAAAAGTCCAAATTCTTACAATTGCTTAAAGAACATCCCGAAGTACACCTTGAACTAACCAAGGTTTTGGCCAGTAGGTTGCATTATAAGGCAACCATGGTTGCCGAAATTTCCACAGAAAATCCAGAGCACCGCTTACTGAAGCTCATCGATTACTTCAAATCCCATATTCATCATATTCCCGAATCCGAGCTGTATTTGGTGGAATTGTCCAGACAACAAATGGCCGACTTGACCGGGTTAAGGGTTGAAACCGTGATTAGGGCGGTAAAATCCCTAGAAAAAAAGGGATTTTTACAATTACAATCGCATAAAATCCTGCGGTAACTTCCCAGAGAGGCTTGGATATGATTTCGGTCATAAAAATGCCCGGTCAATCGGAAATAAATTTGTTCCATACAATGACAAATGACAGGATTATGGAACTATATCTTAAAAGTTTAAAAGCATTTGAAAAGGACGCAAGGGGCTATTCCACAATTTTTATCATTGCCCAAAGCTGTTTGGGTTCTGTAGCGGCCATGTACATCTTGATCAATGGCGTGCAGGCATGGCAGATGGTCCAACTTTTTTTGGTCACTATAGCTTGTATGGGATTCAACGCCGCAGTTTTGTCGCAACAAAAACCCAAAATCGTAATAAACTTGTTTATTCTTAGTTTAGTGGTGAGTACCGTGGCATTAATTTTAAATTTGTTGTGAGATGTCCAGAGTAGAAATTGAATCCCGGGAAGATGTGACCCTATTGGTCACCCGCTTTTATGAGAAAGTAAGGGCGGACAAGGAAATAGGTCATTTTTTTAATGAAACCATCAAGGATTGGCCAGAACATATAGAAAAACTGGTCAATTTTTGGGAGACCAATTTGTTCTTTGTCCAAAAATATAAAGGCAACCCGTTAAAGGTGCATGCGGAAGTGGATGAAAATATGGGCAATACCATAACCAATTACCACTTTGGGATTTGGCTACGGCATTGGATTGAGACCATAGACACCTATTTTGTGGGAGCCAATGCTGAAAAGGCCAAACAGCGCGCCAGAAATATTAGCGTTCGCATGTTCATCACCATTTTTGAACAACAAAAACGCAAAACAGAATCGTATCGCTAGTGCTTTGTTTGGATTTTTTGCGTGTATTCCCTGGCATAATGTTCACAAAGCTCCAAAGTCTCCATCACGTCGGAAAAGCTTGTTCTAGGATTGATCAAGCACATGCGAAGTACCACTTGTCCGTGCAGCAAAGTGGTCACCAATAGGGCTTTTCGTGAGGTTACCACCTGTTCTGATATGTACTGGTTGATTTGATCTAGTTGTTTTGGCGAGTACTTTTTTCCAATAGGATGATACCTAAAGTTAATGACCGCCAAGGTCGCTGGAAAAATCACCTCCCAATGCTGACTGCTCCGCAGATGGTTCTCAACTTCTTCGGCAAGTTCTATGTTATAGGTAATGGCCTTTCTAAATTCCTTAAGCCCGAATGTCTTAATTGACATATAGAACTTAAGCGCCCTAAACCTTCGGGTCAGCTGGATTCCATGATCATAAAAGTTGATTTCGGAGGTATTACCTTCAATGTCCCTGAGATATTCTGGCTTTTCGGTGAAGGTTTGGCTGAGGTGTTTATGATTTCGTACTAACAGACAGCCCATTTCATAAGGTTGGAAAAACCACTTGTGAGGATCTACGGTCAAGGAATCCGCTTTCTCAATTCCTTTCAATAGCGACTTGCCTTTTTTGGATAAAATGGCCGCGGCTCCGTAGGCACCATCAATATGGAACCAAATATTTTCTTTTTTGCAGATTTTGGACAAATCCACCAATGGATCCACTGTCCCGGTGTTGGTCGTACCCGAGGTGGCTATCAAACAAAAGGGCTGCAACCCTTCCAATCGGTCTTTGGCAATGCAGTTTTTGAGTTTGTTTACGGCAAACTTAAATTCAATATCGGTAGGGATAATCCGAATCTGTTCTTTTTTAAATCCGAGAACGCGGATGGCCTTAATATTGGAAGAATGGGCTTGGTCCGACAAGTAAATCACGGCTTTGGAGAAATCTTGACCACATTTTACTTTTCTGGCCGTGGTAAGCGCCGTTAAATTGGCCATGGAACCTCCACTGGTGAATATTCCACCGCCTTTTTTAGCTGGAAATCCAAAGATTTTGAGCAACCATTGGATGGTAATGATCTCCAATTCGGCTGCTGCTGGTGAAGCTGCCCACCCACCCGAAAAAATATTGTATCCTGTGGCGAGCGTATCTGCCATGACGCTTACATAGTTGCTCGGGCCAGGAACAAAGGAATAGGATTTGGGGTGGGACATATTGGTGCTATTGGTCATAACCTCTTTCAAGACAAATTGAAGCACCTGATCTGGATTTGTTCCCTTTTCGGGAGCTTCCTCCAAAAACAGGGAGTCCATTTCCTCCCTAGATCCAAGAGCAACGGGTTGCTGGTCACCCTGGGTGCAATGGTGGTTTACAATGGCATCAACAACCTGATATCCATATTCTTGCATGGCCTCTTTGGATAATTCGAGCTGTGCTGTGTTCTTTTTCATGAACTCTATTTAAACTGAAGCGCAAAAATACCGATTTGGACATCGTGATAATATGATTTTTGATCTAAATTGTTGTCCATGCACCAAAAAAGATGAAACTGGGAATAATATTGCTTCTGCAATACAAATACAGTAAATTTAAGCGATGAAGAACCTTATTCTGCTTCTTGTTTTTGTTTTATCCAGTTTGCAACTCAATGCGCAGCAGGCGGTTTCGGGTTTTGTGAATTTTGACAGTTCCGCCAATTGGAAACCACAAATTTATTTGAGCCACTTATCCGTTTCGAATACTGCAAACCAAAACGAGGCTAAACCAATTGCTATAGCGGATGTTCAAAAAGATGGATTTTTTAAGTTTGACAAAAAGCACTTTTCGGATAGCAATAAGATTTATCGCCTCCATGTGGAACGGATCAGAAAAATTGTAAACGATTCCGTGAACAAGGAGGTTCGTTTTATGTTCTCTGCGAAGGATAAAATCGAATTTAAGAAAGGTCCTCAGGTTTTTGGAGCGTATACCAATACCAATCAAGGGGATAGGGAATGGCAAAAATTGAAAACCTTTGAATCAAAGTTGGTAAAACAATATCTGGCTCAAGAAAACAAAATCGACCCAAGAAAGGGTTTTGTAAAGGATTCATTACAGATTTTGATGGTGAAGCTAATTGGAATAAAACAATTGGCGGATAAAAAATTATTGGATAAGGACATTTCTGAAAACCCAACCTACTATCTTGAATTGTTGTCCGAATTAAAAGAAAGTCCCATTGAGGCCTCTGAATACTGGTTTTTGGAGAAAAGATTGGCCTATTTGACCCAGCTGGCAACAGAGCAGGAATTAAAAACCAGTAGATGGCTTAATCTGATTCTGCTTGTATTGGTCGCCGGTTTGGGCATTCTCAGCTTTAAACTGGGTAGACGTACCCTGCCCAATGCCCACTTGAGTAGACAGGAAAAAAATGTCAAGGCTTTGATTTTGGAGGGTAAAACCAATAAGGAAATTGCCAATGAGCTTTTCATAAGCCTGAGTACCGTTAAAACCCATATTACGAGTATTTACAGCAAGCTCAATGTAAAGGGGAGGCAAGAGTTACTGCAAAAAAATACGGGTGCTAGTACCTAATTCAGACCGCTAAAATGCTTCAATAAGCGTGTTTCCAATCTTAATTTGTCTTTAAACACGACAGTTTTGAGACGAATAATTGCTTTACTTTTTTTTGTTGTTTCCCATTCCAACGCACAAAATACCCATCAAATCACAGGACAGGTTTTCGATGAAAACGGCACCGTAGTGACGGTAGGGGATGCACTTTTGTTTATAGAAGGGAGCGAAACATTGGTGAAGTACGCCACAATATTGGAAGGTCATTTTACCTTGGAAGATGTCCCAATCGGGGAATACCAATTACAGGTATCTGCTCTGGGGTTTGAAACCTATAAGGAAACTTTTTCCCTTACCGGTGATCATCAGTTCTCCATAAGCCTGAAAGAAGCAACGACCCAGTTAAGTGAAGTTGAGGTGGTGGCAGCTAAGAATCCCATAGAATACATATCAGGTAATTTAAAGGTGGATGTCCAGAATCCCTATTTTTCATCCATACCCAATCCCATTGATTTGTTGTCCAGACTTCCCAATGTACAAGTGGCACCGGATAGGGAATCCATTTCCATTTTGGGCAAAGGCAATCCCTTGATTTATCTAGGCAATCAACGCATTTCAATTGAAGAGTTTGTTGGGCTACCGATTGACGGGATAGCTACGATTGAACTGATCAACAATCCATCTGCAAAATATGAAGCTGAAGGTCGGGCAGTCTTATTGATAAGCTTGAAAAAGAATGCCCAACTAGGTTTTCGTGGAAGTGTATCCGAGACGGCATCTTCAAAACAGAATTTTAACAACTATCTGGATTTTAACTCAAGTTACGCCAGCAATGATTGGACATTTCGGGGCAATTTGGCCTACAACCAGCTGCTGCAGTGGGAAAGCAATAGTTTTCTGTTCGAAATACCGGCAAGGGACGTCGCCGTGGATTACACTGTTTTGGTGCCAAGAAATGACAGATTGCAGGTCAACGCTGGATTTGGCACCTACTTTCAATGGAACGAAACCGATTATGTGTCGTTAAATACGACCTTACGGTTGCAGACCGATGATGCCCCCATAGTTACGGATACTTTTTTACGGGATGGGGCAGAGCAATTTATCCAGACAGATACGGGGAATGACCAAACGAAGAACTATTATAGTGCCTCGTTCAATTTCAACAAAAAGTTAAGTGATTCGTGGAACCTTTTTTCGGGGGTACAAAGTACTGGCTTTAGCCAAACCTTGTCCACGGAGATTGCAAACAATATTGACAATTCAGAGTTTGTAATGGACCAAAAGCGGGAGCAGGAGTACGATATTCATTCCTTGGCCTTCCGACTGGATATTGAAAAAGAGTTATCACAAGATCATAAATGGGAATCGGGGATAAATCTGAGTAAAGCCAAGGCCGATGCGTTTACCGAAATCCAAGATTTGGCAAATGCCGAAGAAACTATTATCGATTTTTCATACGAAGAGAAATTGTATGCCGCATATAGTTCCGTCTCTGGTAAGCTTAGCAATAAAATCGATTTTGAGTTGGGTATGCGCATAGAATATAATAAGGTTGATGGCGCCACGGTAAATGACGGTTCGCCCATAGTTTCCAGAGCGCAGACCAATCTGTTTCCAAAGGCCAATGTTGCCATTGCTTTGGATTCCAGCCAAACCCTGAACCTAAATTATGGGAGGAGCATCCGGCGACCTGATTTTTCAAGGGCCAGCTCCATTACGGTTTTTATCAATCCATTTTTGGAAGGGGCGGGTAACGTGAACCTAATTCCCACCCGTACCAATGAAGTTTCGCTTAACTATCAAAAAAAGAACAAGACTTTATTTATGACTTATTACCAAAGTGCCGACCCCATGAATTTTACCATTTCCTATGACGAAACCAATGATAGGGCGGTTCTTTCCCAGGTAAATTTGGACAAGGAAATTGGGGTGTATGCGGGTGTGACCCTCCCTTTTTCCAAAGGGATATGGACTTCAAACAACACCATTTCCTTGAATTATAACAAGCTAAAGGATGATGACGCTGGTTTTTCCACCGTTAAACCCTTTGTTTATGCCTATACCAATCACCAGCTGAAGATCGCAAAAGACACCACTTTGGTTTTGGGAGCCTGGGGTATGGGCAGACGGCAAGAGGGTATTTTTAAAAGAAATGGCCTGGCAGTTTTTGAGGCGTCCGTATCCAAAACCCTTTTCACCAATTGGGATTGTACATTACGATTCAATGATATTACTCGAGCCATGAACTTTGAGGAGCGCTATGCCATAAATGGCGTTAATGCCGATGGGGTGTATTATGCTGATGGGAGGGAAGTGGCACTGTCATTAAAATATCGATTTGGAAATAAGAAAAGTGCCGACTTTAAGAATCGGGATGTGGACTCCAATTTGGAGCGGATAAATTGAAAATACAACCCTTGCTGTTGTTCAATGTGAACCAACTCAATCGCATAAGGAAACTGAATAAAACGAAAAATATGAAACTTATATCAATCTTGACCTCGATAATATTGTTCTCCTCATTGATGCTACCAATTTACGCTCAGGAAAATAGCTTTATCAAGGAATACTTAGAACGGCTAGAAAATTCAAAAAAGTACTTAATTCTTGTCGCGGAAACTATGCCAGAGGACAAATACAATTTTAAAGCAACGACCGAATCAATGAGTTTTGCTGAGAATTTAATGCATATCGGTTGGGCAATGGATTGGCACAGTCAATCACTAATGGGCGAACGTGAAGCCCGAGATTGGAATATAGACGAGGAACTCAAAGTGGCCAACAAATCAAAAAAAGAGATGATTGACAAAATCAGCGAAACCTTTGACAAGACAATAACATTCATCACAAATTTTGACCCAAATAGACTTAAGGTGAGATTGGATTATTTTGGAGCGGATAGAACTAAAAGACAGATTTTGTTATTACTTGCCGACCATATAACTCATCACAGAGGACAAATGCTCGTTTATTTACGATTGAATGGACTTAAACCACCTAGATATGTTTTGTATCAGTAGCTTAAAATCCGTAACTGCTGTTTGTAAGAATCTGTTCTCAATACTTTTTCCTTTGGAAAAAACTCGAACTGACCGGTTTTTGAATCACTTAATTCACAAACGCCAACAGGCTGAGTAAATCCAATCCTAACTAAGAAGTCAATTCAGCGAACAAGCTCTCCAGGTTTTTGTTCTTTCTGCTCAGCTGCAAGGTTTTGAGTTCGTTGTCATGCGCAAAATCAAACACGACAGGACGCATATCTTTATCCGTGGAAAAAGTAAGCTCGTAGACAAAACCACCCGTGTTTTTTACCTTGGAAACATTAGGCAATTGGTTGAGCAAGACCTCTTCCACCCGATAATCAAATTCAACTTCAATAATCTGCTCATTGACCTCCCTAAGCTCTTCCATTTTTTTGTCGGCCACCAACTTTCCTTTATGAATAAGAATAACACGGTCGCAGACCGCCTCCACTTCCTTCATGATGTGGGTAGAGAGTAAAATGGTCTTTTCCTTTCCAATTTCCCGAATCAATTTTCGGATTTCCACCAATTGGTTGGGGTCAAGGCCGGTGGTAGGTTCATCCAAAATCAACACCTCCGGATTATGGAGTAAGGCGGCCGCCAATCCAACACGTTGTCGATAACCCTTGGAAAGCTGACCTATTTTTTTGTGTGATTCCGGGGTCAGGCCTGTTTGTTCTATGACTTCATCAACACGGTTTTTAGAAACTTTGTAGACATCTGCGTTGAACGCCAAGTATTCCTTTACATACATATCCAAATAAAGCGGGTTGTGCTCCGGTAGGTATCCTATACTTTTTTTAACCTCACTTTCCGCATGCTGGACATCAAACCCGTTGACCTCGGCATTACCATTATCCGCTTTATAATAGGTGGTCAAAATGCGCATCATGGTGGATTTTCCAGCCCCATTGGGCCCAAGGAAACCCACAATCTCCCCTTTTGCTATGGAAAAGGATACATCTTTCAGGGCTTTTTGCTTTCCAAAGTGTTTGGAAACATTCTTTACGATGATGGACATGAATGCGAATTTGAATCAAAAATACAGCTTTAGTTAGATTCCGATAAACGCTTATTTGATAATTCCAAATATTGAATATTCATAAAGAAAGGGGGATTTGAGCGAGCAAAATTCAAAAAAAGAAGGAGTTAAACAAAAAATCAAAAAAAATTTATGATCTGCTATCGATTTTCATATGAATACCTATCTTAGCCCAAGATTTTTGAAAAATGACAAAGACGTATTTCTGGAACGGTTTTTATTTCTACTTCTTTTTTAAGAGAAGCATGGGACTGTTCTAGGTGTACGAAAAGTATATAAAATAGATAAAGTCCCGTTTTAGCGGGACTTTTTTTTTACCATGAATTTAAAAGTAGCTATTCAGGGAATTAAGGGATCTAACCATCATCAAGTGGCCAAGGAGTATTTCGGGGAGCAAATTGAGCTGGTGGAATGTCTTTCATTTGATGCCATGATCGACCACCTATGCCAAGGCACTGCGGACAAAGGGATTATGGCCATTGAAAATTCCATTGCGGGATCCATTATCCCCAACTACAATTTGGTGTACCACAATAACATCCACATTATAGGGGAGCATTATTTAAGTATCCACCACAATCTAATGGCACTTAAGGGCACGGCCATTGAGGATGTGGAGGAAGTCCGATCGCATCCCATGGCTTTGCTTCAGTGCAAGACCTTTTTAAAACAGTACCCACATATCAAATTGGTGGAAGACGTGGACACGGCTGAAACCGCAAAACGTATCAGGGATAATCAATTGACCAAGGTTGCGGCCATTGCTCCAAAAGTAGCTGCAGATTTATATGATTTGGATATCATAGCCCCAGAAATCCAGACCATTAAAAACAATGCCACCCGTTTTATCATCCTTAAGAAAAAGAATAAAGTGTTGCCTAAGGAAGCAATCAACAAAGCTTCTTTGAGATTTATCACCGATCATAAACGCGGAAGTTTGGCTACGGTGTTGAACGTAATGAGCGATTGCAACCTTAACCTGACCAAGATACAATCCTTGCCCGTGATAGAAACGCCTTGGAAATATGCCTTTTTTGTGGATGTCACTTTTGAGACCTATGATCATTTTGCCAAGGCCAAATCTTTGTTGGAGATCATGTCCGAAGATTTCAGGTTGTTGGGAGAATATAAAAATGCATTGTTGCCATGATTACAGCAGATAGGTTGCAAACAGTCCAGGAATACTACTTTTCTAGAAAGCTTAGGGAAGTAAGAGGGATGATCAAGGAAGGGAAACCCATTATAAATATGGGTATAGGAAGTCCTGATCTGGCTCCGTCCCCTGAGGTTTTGGAAACACTTAAGGATGCCATCACGGATACTGGGGCACATCAGTATCAGAGCTATCAAGGGTTGCCCGAACTTCGGATGGCCATTGCTGATTTCTATCAAGAAAAATTTGGGGTGCAAGTAGATGAGGCCAATGAAATTCTTCCTTTGATGGGATCTAAGGAAGGCATTATGCACATAGGTCTTGCCTTTTTGAATGAAGGGGATGAAGTTTTATTGCCCAACCCTGGATATCCTACCTATACCTCGGTTACCAAGCTGATTGGTGCAGTGCCCAAATCGTATGACCTAAAGGAAGAAAATGGATGGTTTCCAGATTTGGAGGCTTTGGCCCAAAGGGATTTATCCAAGGTGAAATTAATGTGGGTAAGCTATCCGCATATGCCCACAGGGGCAACAGCCAGTCTTGAGGAACTTTTGGCCTTGGTGAATTTTGCAAAGGAGCATGAAATACTATTGGTGAATGACAATCCGTACAGTTTTGTATTGTCCAAGAACCCAACCAGTATTTTGTCCATTCCAGGAGCCAAGGACTGCGCTTTGGAACTGAACAGTTTAAGCAAAACCTTCAACATGGCCGGTTGGCGTGTGGGTATGGTATTGGGAAACCAAGAGCATATCAATGCGGTGCTAAAAGTGAAGAGCAATATGGATTCAGGAATGTTCTACGGCATCCAAAAGGGAGCCATAGCCGCTTTACAAAGTGGGCAAGAATGGTTCAAGGCTTTGGATGAGGTGTATACAAAAAGAAGGGAACTGATGTTCCAATTGGTGGAAAAACTGGGATGTTCCTATGATAGAAATGCGGTAGGAATGTTTGTTTGGGCCAAATTACCGCAAGGTTCTATTCCTTCGGAAGAATTTATAGACCAGGTGTTGAATGACAAACACATCTTTATTGCCCCAGGAACCATTTTTGGGAGCAATGGGGAGGGGTACATTCGTTTTTCCCTTTGCGTGAAAGAAGAAAAAATTAAAGAAGCTATCAATAGATTTTAAACAGAAGATGAAGTCAACAAACTCACATCCCAACTTTCAAATCCCAAAATCAGTGGTATGCAACTAGTTGTCATCGGAATAGGGTTGATTGGGGGCTCTTTTGCCAAGGATGTCAAAAAAATGCATCCAGATACCCATATTGTTGGAATTGATAAAAACGAATCCCATTTGGATGAAGCTCTGGAATTGGGAATCATAGATCAAAAAGGGGGGTACGATACTTTGGCCTCAGCCGATGTGGTCTATGTGAGTATCCCGGTAAACGCATTAACGGAAGAACTGCCAAAGATTTTGGATGCCGTGGATGACGATACCGTGGTCATAGATGCCGGATCAACCAAAGGACTAATCTGTGAAGCAGTAAAAGACCATCTTAAAAGAAGGAATTTCTTGGCTTGTCACCCAATTGCGGGTACGGAGTTTTCTGGACCTTCAGCTGCAATAAACGGTTTGTATGAAGGAAAGACCAACATTATTTGCGAAGTGGAAAAAACCGCTTTTAAGCTTCAAGAACGAGCATTGGAACTTTTTCAGGAGATGAAAATGCGCATTCGGTACATGAATCCTCAGGCGCATGATAAACACATAGCTTACGTCTCCCATTTATCACATATAAGCTCGTTTATGTTGGGAAAAACGGTTATTGAGAAAGAAAAAAATGAGCGTGATATTTTTGACCTCGCGGGTAGTGGATTTGAGAGTACCGTGCGCTTGGCCAAGAGTTCGCCAGACATGTGGACCCCCATCTTTGAACAGAATAAAGAGAATGTGGTGGAATCGCTTGAAGAGTATATCCAAAATTTGGAAAACTTTAAGCAGTTGCTCTTGGACAACGAGTTTGAGGATGTCCATCAAGAAATGAACAACACCAATAGAATAAAACAAATATTAAAAGGAATACCCCTCACAAAAAGTTAGAACTGATTATGGAAAACAATAAAGAAATGAGAAAATGGCTGGATGACCTGGATTTACCACATCCATTGGTAATTGCCGGACCCTGCAGTGCTGAAACGGAAGAGCAGGTGTTAAAAATTGCCCACGATTTGAAGGATACAGATGTCAACTACTATAGAGCAGGTATCTGGAAGCCCAGGACGCGCCCAGGAAATTTTGAAGGGGTGGGGGCCATAGGCCTAAAGTGGCTTCAGAAAGTCAAGGAAGAAACTGGTTTGAAAACAGCCACCGAAGTGGCCAATAGGGCTCATGTGGACCTTGCATTGGAACACGATGTGGATTTGCTTTGGATTGGGGCAAGATCAACCGTAAGCCCGTTCATCGTACAGGAAATTGCAGACGCTCTGGAAGGAACAGACAAGGTTGTGTTGGTCAAAAACCCGGTTAACCCCGATTTATCCTTGTGGTTGGGAGCGGTGGAAAGATTGTATTCTGCGGATATCAAGAAATTGGGAGTCATCCACAGAGGATTCTCAACCTATGAAAAAACGAAGTACAGAAATATCCCGGAATGGCAAATGGCCATTGAACTGCAGTCCAAGTTTCCGGATTTGCCCATCATCAATGACCCAAGCCATATCACTGGGAAACGCGATATGATTTTTGACGTATCCCAAACCGCCCTTGACCTTAATTTTGATGGCTTGATGATCGAGACACATCATGATCCTGATAGTGCGTGGAGTGATGCAGCGCAGCAAGTAACACCAGCTGCTTTGGTACAGATTATGAAAGACCTTCGCATTAGAAAAGAGACTGACCAAGAAGCTGAATACAACAGCAAATTGAGCAATTTAAGGGCCCAAATCGATGTGATTGACAATCAATTGATCGATATCCTTGGCAAGCGTATGAAAGTTTCTGACGGAATCGGAGAACTTAAGAAGCAAAGGAATGTAGCTGTACTACAGTCCAACAGATGGAACGCTATTTTGGGCAAGATGATTTTGGAAGGCGAGTCGCAAGGACTTAGTGAGGAATTTGTTTTGAGAATGTTCAAGGCCATCCACCAAGAATCCATCAACCACCAAGAGAAGATTATCAACGCATAGCGTTTAAAACCAATCGGATAAAGTGCCATTTGAACCAGGGATACCACCTTGGGCAAATGGCATTTTTTTATGCGTTAACTGTAACAAACTCCAAAATGGATTATCTTTTAGAAAGTTAACACCAATAGTCATGAAAAAACTGCTACTACTCAGCCTTATCCTTACATCTTCAGTTCTTTTTGCGCAACGTACCATTGATACCGAAGTTGGGGAGTTCAATGAAATCAAGGTTTTTGACCTTATCGAAGTCAATTTGATCCAATCCGATGAGAATAGAATTGTGATTAAGGGAAGAAACGTAGACGACATCAAATGGATGAACAAGAAAGGTGTCCTAAAACTTAGAATGCAGTTGGATATGAAATTCACGGGCGAGGATACCTTCATTGAGGTGTACTATACCAATTTGGATGTCATAGATGCGAATGAAGGAGCCCAAATCACCTGCAACGAACTTGTTACAAAGAACAATCTGGAATTAAGGGCTCAGGAAGGCGCGAGGATACGAATTGGAATGGATGTAGAAAATGTGGACATCAGAGCGGTGACCGGTGGTATTGTGGAAGCAACAGGATTGGCAAATAATCAGTCCATTGTCTTGAATACAGGAGGTATTTTTGATGGTAGAGATCTACGCACTTCCAATACGGACATCAAGATTTCTGCTGGAGGTGAAGCTGATGTTTTTGCTTCGGAGGTTGTGGATATCAATGTACGGGCCGGGGGGGATGTAAATGTCTACGGAAAACCCAAAAGGGTATATAAGAATACTTTTGCCGGTGGGAGAATTCATGTTGTGGATTAGCTAGATCGTTATAAAAAGAAAAGCCCAGTGAGAATACACTGGGCTTTTCTTTTGGATTGAACTTTCTATTTTTTGAAGATGTAACGCGTAATAAAGATACCTTGTTGGTCATCTTCCCCTGCGTTGCTCTCCACGGCACTGCTTACAAAGGCCAATTCCCAACCGTTGGCCACCATATCGTTCATCATGGAGGTTAACATGGCGTCATTGGCAGCAATGTTCTGAAATCGGATGCCACCGAGGTTAAAGAAGTTAAGTAGTTTGGTTTCCTCAAAATTTTTAACACGAATGTTGGCTCTTTTTGATTTGTTTCGAGTGTTGTCCTCGGCAGTTTGTACGCTGGTATATTCCTTGTAATCCTTGTCTTCCAATGCGTTGATAATCCGCGAGCGACCTAGTCCACTGGGGATTATGGATTCCACACTGGTAATTACCTTGTATTCCTGGGCGGTAAGGCCAAAATTTACTCCTAAGGCCATCCCGATAATGATGAATGCTTTTTTCATAATGTCTTAATTTATTCTACTCTAAAGACAATATGAAATAACCAAGGGTTGCATGCATAAAAAAAGCCCTTGGATTTCCAAGGGCTTTCAAATACACCGTAGGTGTTTTATTTTCTAAAAATATATCGAGTAATAAAAATACCCTGTCCATCTCCTTTACCACCTTCACTTTCCACTGCACTGTTCACAAAGGCCAGTTCCCATCCATCAGCAATCATGCTATTGATCATGGAAGTAATTAGCGCATCGTTGGCTGCAATGTTCTGAAAACGGATACCACCCAAGTTGTAGAAGTTCAACAATTTGGTTTCCTCAAAGTTCTTTACACGGATCTCTCCACGCTTGGATTTGTTTCTGGTATTATCCTCTTCGGTCTGAACACTGGTGTACTCCCTGTAATCCTTGTCTTCAAGGGCATTTACAATTCGTGAACGCCCAAGACCGTTGGGAACAATGGATTCCACACTGGTAATTACCTTGTACTGTTGTGCATTCATTTCAAAGGTTGTGGCAAGCACCACAAAAGCGATAAATAAGATTTTTTTCATAATTGGATTGATTATAGTTAATACTGTACACAAACATATACGCCGTAAAAGGAGGATTATTGTTTCTTTGTAGTGAAAATATGAACAAATAAGTGCAAGGAACTGTTTATAAATCCACAGGTAGTTGGTACACCGTGAAATCGGAAAATGCTGATTTTTATGAGTGTAGGATAAAAGGGAAGTTCCGAATCAAAGGGATTAAGAGCACAAATCCTGTTGCCGTAGGGGATGAAGTTGTCTTTGATTTGCAAAAAATTGGGGATGAGACGGTTGCAGTGATTTCCGAAATTAAGGAACGAAAGAATTACATTATTCGTAAATCGGTAAACCTCTCCAAACAAACGCATATTATTGCCACAAATCTGGATCAGGTTTTTTTGTTGATTACCCTCAACAATCCCCCAACATTTACAAGTTTTATAGATCGATTTTTGGTCACTGCGGAAGCTTATGATATTCCCGTGGTATTGCTTTTCAATAAAATGGACGACTATGATGAGGACGAGATGGTGGAAGTGAATTATCTGGTACAGCTTTACAGAAGCATTGGGTACCCATGTCTGGAAATCGCAGCTAAAGAAGGCACCAATGTTGAACAAGTCAGGGATTTGATGTTGGATAAGACCAGTATGTTCGCAGGTCATTCCGGGGTGGGAAAATCAACTTTGGTGAATGCGCTGGAACCAGGAT
Organism: Flagellimonas flava; assembly: GCF_050617915.1. GTDB lineage: Bacteria > Bacteroidota > Bacteroidia > Flavobacteriales > Flavobacteriaceae > Flagellimonas > Flagellimonas flava_A. Next base: position 116,355 of record NZ_JBODQE010000006.1, on the reverse strand, counting down.
TGAAGCTAAAAACGGCAGAGATTTCGGAGCAACATCTTCAGGGGCAGCACACCACCACCTTTGCAGAGATGTACGATTTGTCATTTGGGGCAAGAATTATTGATACCCCTGGAATAAAAGGGTTTGGTATTGTGGATATGGAGGAGGATGAGATTGGGGATTATTTTCCTGAGTTTTTCAAACTAAAGTCGGAATGCAAGTTCAATAATTGCCTCCATCTGGACGAACCCAAATGTGCCATAAAAAATGCCCTGGAAAACAATGAATTGGCCTGGAGCAGGTATAGAAGTTATGTGCAAATGATTACGGGCGAGGAAGAGAATTACAGAACCGATATCTATAAAGAGCGATAATTGAGAGCAGTAATCCAAAGGGTCTCAGAGGCCAGTGTAACGGTTGAAGGTAAAGTGGTATCCAAAATTGATCATGGGCTTTTGGTGCTGCTGGGAATTGAGGATGCGGATAACGACTCGGATATACAATGGTTGGCCAAAAAGATTGCCAATCTCCGAATCTTTAACGATGCCAACGGAGTTATGAACCGCTCCGTGCTAGACGAAAAAGGAGAGGCTATTGTGGTGAGTCAGTTTACACTGCATGCCATGACCAAAAAAGGGAACAGACCCTCTTATATTAAAGCCTCCAAGCCTGATATCGCCGTTCCTCTGTACGAAAAATTCGTGCAGCGTATAGAACTGGAACTGGGCAGGAAAGTTGGGACAGGGATATTTGGAGCTGACATGAAAGTAAACTTGCGGAATGATGGCCCTGTTACCATCATAATCGATACAAAGAACAAAGAATAGTGTGCTTTTATCGATTAGTGTTTTTCAGTTTGTAGGAAAATTGGCATCTTAGCAGCGACTAAATCAACCTACCGTCTTTTGATGCGAATTCTTACTTTCCTACTTGCCTTCCTTAGTTTTTATATTTCATTTACCCAAGAATCGGACTTGTCCATGTCCTCTATAAATCAGGACTTGCTTGAAGGTTCAAATGCAGTTGTTAGAAACCATCAAATGCATGTTAGGCTGATTTCCTTAAAGGACATGGAAGTAGATTATGAACGTACCATTACCGTACTAAATGAGAATGGGAATATCCACACCAATTTATTTGTAAGCTATAATAACGGCATACATGTAAAAAACGCATACGCAGAAGTTTATGATAAGTCTGGGGAGCTTATTAAAAAAATCAAAAAGAAGGATTTTTTGGATGTCAGCGCCGTAGATGGTGGAACTTTGTATTCAGATTCCAGGGTTCTATATACAGGATATTTACCTGTGGAATACCCATATACCATAAAATTCCAATATCAAATAAAAACAGGTAACACCGGTACCGTTCCTTCCTGGTCATTCGTTGATAATTTTTTGGTAAGTACTGAAACTTCCAACTACACCATTGAATATGCAGACGCAGCATTAAAACCTAATATACTAGAAAAGAACCTGGATAATTTTCCGGTTAATGTAAGCAAATTGGAAAATGGCATTTCCTACGAAGCCAAAAACATTAAAGCCTTTAAAGATGAAAGCCTAAGGCCTTCCGGGCATAAGATTTTCCCCCAACTTGTCGTAAGTCCAATTAATTTTCACTACGAGGGCTACAATGCATTCATCAATAACTGGACTGATTTGGGCAATTGGATGAACAATAACTTGTTGAAAGACCAAGATGAGCTAGATCCCTCAACGATTGCTAAAATCAAAAATTTAGTGAAGGGTTCCGATAATGTTTTGGAGAGAGCAAAAAAGGTTTATGAATATGTTCAGCAGAATACAAGATATATAAGTGTACAAATAGGAATCGGGGGACTTAAACCAATAAGTGCCATAGAGGTGGATAGGTTGAAATACGGGGATTGCAAAGGATTGGCAAATTATACAAAAGCACTTTTAAGCGCTGCAGGGGTCCGATCTTACTATGTTCATGTTGAAGCTGGATCGGAAAAAGTAGATTTCGAGTCGGACGTGGCCTCCCTAAGCCAGGGGAACCATGTAATATTGGCCATACCCTATGACGGTAATTATTATTGGATAGATTGTACATCCCAAGTTCATCCCTTTGGTTTTTTGGGAGATTTCACGGATGACCGAACTGTTTTGGTCATGAAACCGGATGGCGGGGAAATTGCTCGTACAGTATCATATATCAATGAAGAAAATTTGCAGCGGACCACAGGTTACATTCAATTGAACGAGCAAGGAGATTTTTATGGTAATGTTCAAATAGAAACCAAGGGCATTCAATATGATCAACATTTTGGATTGCAGCAGAGCACCAAGACAGATATTGAAAAATACTATAAGCACTATTGGTCAAATATTGACAATCTAACCATTGAGCAATTTGAATTCAACAATGATAAGGAGAAGGTGACCTTTAAGGAAAAAGTAATCCTTAATTCTGTCAAATACGCTTCAAGGTCTGACAATAGATTGGTTTTTGTTGCCAATGCCCTGAACAATCCTCAAAATGTGCCCAGACGCTATAGAAACAGGAAGTTTCCCTTGGAGATTTCCAGAGGTTATTTGGATGAAGATGAATTTAAGATATCCATTCCTGAGAACTATAAAATTGAGTCATTGCCCAATTCCATTGATTTGGAAACAAAATTTGGTAGTTATTCCCTAGGTTTTGAATCGGTGGGTGATCAGATACTCGTGAAACGAAGGATATTGATCAAAAAAGGAACCTATTTGAGTTCCGATTATAACGAATATAGAAGTTTTAAAAGGAATGTTTCCAAAATGGATAATTCCAAAATAGTAATAATAAAAAAGTCCTAGAATGAATAGATTGTTTTGTGTTGCCTTGCTATTTCTTTTGTGTATTACACAAGGAAATTCCCAAAAGTTGAAATTTGGAGAAATTTCCAATGAAGAATTGATGGAAAAGGAGTATGAACATGACAAATCGGCTCACGCCGTTATTCTGTATAAGAATAGGGATACCTACATTCAATCCTCAGGTGGAACCAATCACTTAATTACGGAGATACATGAGCGTATCAAAATATATGATCAACAAGGTTTTGATTATGCCACCAAGGAGGTAAATCTGTTTAAGCAGAGACATGAAGATGAAATGATAAAGAATATTAAGGCGGTTACCTATAATCTTGAAAACGGTAAAATTGTTGAGGCTGAGCTACGGAAGGATGAGATATTTAAGACCGAAGCAAGTTATAATTACAATCAGGTAAAGTTTACACTGCCCAATGTTAAAGAGGGGTCGGTAATCGAATATTCCTATAAAGTGGTCTCACCGTTCATTTGGAACATTGATGAATTTCAGTTTCAATATGACATTCCCGTAAAAAGACTTCGGGCCGAGATTAGAACTCCAAAGGGATTCAGGTTTAAACAAACCCCTAAAGGCTACTACAATGTTTTCCCAAAGACAACAACAAAAAGGGATAATAGAATCGGAATGGATGTGGTTATTAACACGTATAATCTTGAGAAAATGCCAGCACTTGAGGAGGAAAACTATGTTGATAACATCGACAATTATCGCTCTGGGGTGATTTTTGAGTTGGTTTCCATTGAATTACCAGGTTTTTATAGAAGCTATTCCAAATCCTGGGCAGACGTGGCCAAAACCATTGGAAATTCGGATGATTATAAAAACAAATTGGATAAGACCAAATCCTTCGATGATGAAATTGATTCCTTAATCAGCCAAAACCCTACAAAGATTGATAAGATGAATGCCATTTTCAAGTATGTCAAAGACGAAATAACTTGGAATGGAATGGATGGCAAATACTTTTTCAATGGTATTAAAAAAACGTTGAAGGAGAAAAAAGGCAATGTTGCGGATATCAATTTACTTTTGGTGGCCATGCTTAGGTATGCAGGGATTGATGCCAATCCGGTAATCATAAGTACCAAGGACAATCTTGTTCCAATTTTTCCAACTATTGATCGATTGAATTATGTCTTGGCCTATGCCATTATCGATGAGCAAAAGTATTTTATGGATGCAACAGAGGAATTTAGCGATTTGAATGTACTTCCCATAAAAGATTACAATTGGAAAGGCATTCTAATTGATAACCACGATATGGTTTGGAAGCAGATTGATATTATGTCCCCAGGATCATCTTCCAATATGTATGCATTGGATCTAAATGTAAACGAGGATGGAAGTTGTGAGGGCACATGCAAGGCAAGATTTGACAGACATAGCGCCCTTAGATTTCGAAAGGCTTATAAAGAGCAAGAATTGGAATCATTTTTGACGGAAAAGGAAAAAAAGCTCTCTGATATTGAAATCAATGACTATGAAGCAAAAAAAGTGGACACCTATAAAGGTGCAGTAAGCGAATCTTTTAACTTTTTTAACGATTACGGAGCGGATGTGATTGATGACAAACTATACCTTAAACCCCTAGGCTTTCTTTGTTTGGAAGAAAATCCATTCAAAACAGAGACCCGTGAGTATCCAGTGGATTTTGGATACCCGTTTAAGGATGTTTACATGGTGAATATTGGGATACCGGAAGGATATAAAGTAGACTTTATACCGGCTCCTACGGTAATGAACATGCCAGATAAAATGGGTTCCTTTAAATATATTGTGGCGCAAGAAGGGAATAAAATAACTGTTAGGGTTAATTTTGAAATAAATAGGGCCATGATTGCGGCTGTAACCTATCCTTATCTAAGGGAATTTTTTAAACAGGTAATTGCAAAAGAAGAAGAACAACTAGTTTTGTCCAAAATCTAGATTATGAATATCCAAAATGCCCAACAAGCGGTTGATGAATGGATCCAAAATCACGGGGTTCGCTACTTCAACGAGCTTACCAATATGGCCCAACTCACCGAGGAAGTTGGGGAGGTGGCCCGTATCATCGCCAGGCGCTATGGCGAACAAAGCGAAAAGGAGTCTGATAAGGATAAAGATCTAGGTGAGGAACTGGCAGATGTCCTGTTTGTGGTGCTCTGTTTGGCCAATCAAACTGGGGTGGACCTGCAGGAGGCCTTCGACAAAAAGTTGGACTTAAAGGCCAAGCGTGACCATGATCGTCATCAGAATAACAAAAAGCTCAAATAAAGTTAGCCCTGTACAGGGACTTTAGGGGTGTTTTTTCTAGTTTTGGTCTTTCAACCAAACAGCTAGGCTTTGAAACTTAAACTGTCCTTTTCCCAAAGTAAAAAAATTGATAAATCCATTGCAGTTACAGGTTCCAAGAGCGAGACCAACCGGTCATTGCTCTTGCAGGCATTGTTTCCCAATGTGACTATAAAAAATTTATCCAACTCTGACGATGGCCAAGTTATGCAAAAGGGTTTGGCCACTTCTCACGGAGTGGTGGATATCCATCATGCCGGTACGGCTATGCGGTTTTTAACCGCCTATTTTGCTTCGCAAGAAGGAAAGGAGGTAGTGCTAACGGGTTCCCAACGTATGCAGGAGCGTCCCATTAAGGTTTTGGTGGATGCATTACGCGATTTGGGCGCCGAAATAACCTATGAAAAAAATGAAGGATACCCACCCATTAAAATAACGGGAAAGACTTTGACCAAAAGTCGGGTTTCCTTACCTGCCAATATTAGTAGCCAGTATATTTCGGCCCTTCTTTTGATAGCCCCAAGTTTGGCCAATGGATTGGAATTGGAGCTTGTTGGTAAAATCACTTCGGTGCCTTACATAAAAATGACATTGGGATTGTTGGAGCAAATAGGGGTGGAGACTAAGTTTGAAGGCAACCATATCCAGATTGCACCTAAGGAAAATGTTGAAGACACTACTTTGGTCGTGGAATCCGATTGGAGCTCTGCCAGTTACTTCTATAGCATAGCTGCATTGTGCGATGTGGGAACCAAAATCCAGCTTTCAGCTTATATGGAGAACTCCTTGCAGGGTGACAGTGTACTTGCTCAGATTTATCAGGATTTTGGCGTTAAAACAAGCTACTCTGACACCAGAATAACCCTGGAGAAAGTTCAGGAATGTAATTTGGAAACCGTTAACTACGATTTGGCCAATGCCCCGGACATTGCCCAGACCATTTCAGTGACCTGTTTTGGATTGGGCATGGGATGTCATTTGACCGGCTTGCACACCTTACCCATTAAAGAAACCGATAGGTTGGGAGCCATGAAAACCGAATTGGAAAAAGTAGGGGCAAAAGTGGCCATAGATCATGAAAGTTTAACTCTAGAACCTTCCCAAAACATCATTTCCGATGTTGCCATAGATACTTACCACGACCACAGAATGGCGATGGCCTTTGGTCCTTTGGGCATGAAAACCACATTGTTGGTCAATGAAGCGGAGGTGGTATCCAAGTCCTATCCAGATTATTGGAAGGATCTCGCAACCCTTGGTTTTAGCGTGGACACGCTGTAATTAACATTTAATCACCAAATTACTTGACATCCCCTATGTCGAGATTGTATATTTGCGCTCTTTAAAAATTTCCAAAAAAAGTCTACATGAAATTATCAAACTTCAACTTTGAATTACCTAAGGAACTATTGGCCGAATACCCTGCTGAAAATCGGGATGAGTCCAAACTCATGGTGATTCATAGGGAAACCGGTAAAATTGAGCACAAAATGTTCAAAGACCTTATCGATTATTTTGACGAGGGAGATGTAATGGTTTTGAACAACACCAAGGTTTTTCCGGCAAGACTTTATGGAAACAAAGAAAAGACCGGTGCAAGAATTGAAGTGTTTTTGCTGCGCGAATTAAATCAAGAGCAAAGACTTTGGGATGTTTTGGTTGATCCCGCGAGGAAGATCAGAATTGGAAACAAATTATATTTTGGAGATGATGAAAGCTTGGTGGCTGAGGTTATCGACAATACTACCTCAAGGGGGAGGACATTGCGTTTCCTTTATGATGGATCCTATACTGACTTTAGAAGGAAGCTTCGGGAGTTGGGAGAAACCCCACTTCCCAAGTACATAAAGAGGGATGTGGAGCCAGAGGATGAAGAGCGCTACCAAACAATTTATGCAAAGTACGAAGGTGCTGTGGCTGCTCCTACGGCAGGTTTGCACTTCTCCAAGCATTTGTTGAAAAGATTGGAGATAAAAGGTATCGATTTTGCCGAGGTGACCCTACACGTTGGACTGGGAACTTTCAATCCCGTTGAAGTAGAAGATTTGTCCAAGCACAAAATGGACAGTGAGGAATTGGTCATTGACGAAAAGGCAACGGAAGTGGTTAACAACGCCAAGGCAAATAAAAGAAAGGTATGTGCTGTTGGAACTACGGTGATGCGTGGTTTGGAAAGTGCGGTTTCATCAGAACATTCATTGAACACTTTTGAAGGGTGGACAAACAAGTTTATTTTCCCTCCTTATGACTTCAGCATTGCCAACTGTATGATTACCAATTTCCATTTGCCAAAATCCACTCTTTTGATGATGGTTTCGGCATTTATTGGTCACGATTTGATGAAAAAAGCGTACAAGCAGGCCATCTTGGAGCAGTACAGGTTCTACTCTTATGGAGACGCTATGTTGGTCATCTAAAATAAAATAGTTCCTTATGTAAAGGAACCTTAAGTAATTGATCCCGAGTAGTAGATTGCTTCTCGGGATTTTTCTTGACTATCTTTAAACGGTGGAAACCAAAAAAAAGGACATACGGGCATTGACCAAGGAACAACTGCGGGATTTCTTTGTTTCCCAAGGGGATAAGGCTTTCCGTGGGAATCAGGTGTACGAATGGCTTTGGCAAAAATCTGCGCATTCTTTTGATGCCATGACCAACATTTCCAAGGAAACAAGGCAAATGTTGGAGGACCACTTTGTAATCAATCACATCAGGGTGGATCAAATGCAGCGTAGTTCGGATGGGACCATAAAAAATGCAGTCCGACTACATGATGGATTGGTAGTGGAGTCCGTGTTGATACCTACCCAAACTAGGACAACAGCTTGTGTTTCCAGTCAGGTAGGTTGTAGCTTGGATTGTAGATTTTGTGCAACCGCCAGACTTAAACGAATGCGGAATCTGAATCCGGATGAAATCTACGATCAGGTGGTAGCCATTGACAATGAAAGTCGATTGTATTTTGATCGCCCATTGAGCAATATTGTTTTTATGGGCATGGGAGAACCTTTGATGAACTATAACAATGTGCTCAAGGCCATTGAAAAAATAACTTCCCCGGAAGGACTGGGCATGTCGCCAAAAAGAATTGTGGTGTCAACTTCAGGGGTGCCCAAAATGATCAAAAAAATGGCGGATGAAGAGGTCAAATTCAGCTTGGCGGTATCCTTGCATTCAGCCATAGATGAAGTGCGAACATCCATTATGCCGTTTAATGCCACTTTTCCTTTGAAAGATCTTAGGGAGGCCTTGGAGTATTGGTATCAAAAAACCAAAAACCGTATTACGTACGAATATGTGGTCTGGAAGGGAATCAATGATACGCAAGAGGCTGTGGATGCCTTGGTCAAGTTTTGCCGTTTTGCGCCTTCCAAGGTAAACCTTATCGAGTATAATCCCATTGATGATGGGGAGTTCCAACAAGCATCGGAAGCCGCTGTGGAAATGTATAAAAAGACTTTGGAACGAAATGGGATTACAGTGACTGTTCGTCGCTCTAGGGGTAAGGACATTGATGCTGCATGTGGACAGTTAGCCAATAAGCAATAAGTGGTTAATAGTGAACAGTTGGCAATTAGCAGTTAACAGTTGGTTTTAACCAAACACCAAATACCAAACACCAAACACCAAACACCAAACACCAAGCACCAAGCACCAAGCATCCAACACCTTTAAATAGTAGTTTGTTGATAATTGTCAACTGTATTTTGTCGACGCTTTAAACCGCCCATCTTAAAACTTTGGGCATCCAGTGCTGAACTCTTCCATTTTCCCTACTTTTAGCGTCCAAAACCAAATTTGCTAACGTCTAAGTTTTGAAGGTAGTTTCACAAATTAGGGAACCTATTGAACGGGAGATGCAACTATTTGAGGAGAAGTTTCTCAAATCCATGTCCTCTAAGGTGGCATTGTTCAATAGAATTACCTTTTACATTGTGAATCGAAAAGGGAAGCAGATGCGACCCATGTTCGTTTTCTTGACCGCCAAGTTGATCAATGGGGGAAATGTCAACGAAAGAACCTATACCGGTGCCTCCATAATAGAATTGATCCATACCGCAAGTTTGGTACACGATGATGTTGTGGATGACAGCCATAAACGTAGAGGTTTCTTCTCTATAAATGCCCTGTGGAAAAACAAGATTGCCGTCCTGGTTGGGGATTTTCTATTTTCCAAAGGAGTTTTGGTGGCTCTGGAGAACAAGAATTACGACCTTTTACATATTATATCCAACGCAGTTCGGGACATGAGCGAGGGAGAGCTGCTTCAGATTGAAAAAGCGCGACTTTTGGATATTACGGAAGAGGTCTATTATGATATCATCAGACAAAAAACTGCGACTCTGATTGCTGCTTGCTGCAGTATGGGGGCATGCTCGGTTAAACCCGATTCAGAGGAAGTGGAAACTTTTAGACGGTTTGGGGAACTTTGCGGAATGGCCTTTCAGATTAAGGATGACCTGTTCGACTATGGTGAGGAGAAAATCGGAAAGCCAACCGGAATCGATATTAAGGAACAAAAAATGACCCTTCCGCTAATTTATGTCTTGAACCAAAGTGATAAAGACAAGAAGCGTTGGCTTATAAATTCCATCAAAAAACACAACAAGAACAAGAAACGGGTAAAGGAAGTTATAGCCTATGTTAAAGAAATGGGCGGACTGGATTACGCCGTTACCAAAATGCTTGCTTTTAAGGACGAGGCGCTGGCCTTACTGGACAACTACCCAGATTCCGAATACAAGAGTGCGCTTACTTTGATGGTCAACTACGTTGTGGATCGTAAAAAATAGATTTTGCTAGATGCTAGATGCTAGATGCTAGATGCTAGATGTCAGAAGGTTTAAAGCGCTCATTCTGTAACTATATCACATTAAAATTTCCAAAGAGGCAACCATTTTGAAAAATGCCTCGTCTATCTTTATAACAAACTAAACGAGAACCACTGTTGAAAATCGTGTCATTATATACGAACGAGAAGCAACTGATCAAAAAGTCCATTTCTGGCGATTCCAATTGTCAGAAGTTGCTTTATGAAAAATTTGCTCCCAAAATGTTGGGCGTATGTCGCCAATACATAAAGGATGTGCAGTTTGCAGAGGATGTTATGGTCAGTGCGTTCGTGAAGGTATTCCGCAATCTGGCTTCCTTTGAGCACAGGGGAAGTTTTGAAGGATGGATTCGGAAAATAATGGTGAGGGAGAGTATTTCCTTTTTACGGAAAAAGCAATTTGTGGTTTATGATGATGAAGCCTATCAGCAGGCAGAAAAATCGGAAGAACAATCCTCCATTTTGGATGTGGAATATGTACAGCAGTTGATAGATAATTTGCCTGAGGGGTATAAAATGGTGTTTTTGTTAAATGCCATTGAAGGCTACAAGCACCACGAAATAGCAGAAATGTTGCAAATATCGGAGGGCACTTCAAAATCACAATTGTTCAAGGCTCGAAAGATGCTACAAGAAAATTTAAAGTTACAGGGAATGATAAGTCGAGCACAGTCTAGACAAAAATAGTAGGAGTTATGGAGAAACTGGAAAAACATATCAAGGACAAACTGGGGAATCGGGAGATTGCGCCATCTGCAGGAGCTTGGGAGAAAATTTCAAGCCAGTTGGATGCGACTGTCGCCACGAAACCCAAGAGAAAATATGTATATGCCATTGCTGCTGGGTTTGTGGGTTTACTTTTGGCATCCGTTTTCTTTTTCGCATCTGGTGAAAAAGGTGAGCCCGCTCGAGTGGTTGATGAAAACTTGCATGTGAACCCTGTAATCCCTGCTTTGGAAGGGCAAACGGAAATTGTGGATGAGAACGGGACGAAATCCGTGCTGATGGTTACTGAAAATGGCACCAAAAACTTGCAAGACCAAGGAATGGAAAATCAAACTTTGAAATCCATGCCCTTGAATGAAACGGAAGTAGCTTCCAAACAATCCATTCAAAGTAATCTAATACAAGAAACCGACCCGCTAATCGCCAAAAAAGTAAATGAAGTAATGGCTCAGGTTCAGCTCTTGGAATCAGTTAACGCTCAAGTGACCGACGCTGAAGTGGACTCGTTGCTACGTGCTGCCCAGAAAGAAATTCTAACCGAAAAATTGTTTGACGAAAGTGGCTCGGTAGATGCCATGGCCCTCCTAACCGAAGTTGAAGACGAACTGGATGCCTCTTTTAGAGATCAGATATTTGATGCACTTAAGGATGGGTATTTCAAATTAAGAACCGCTGTGGCAGACAGAAACAACTAGAACTTATTCATCAATCAAAAATACCTTTTTAGTTTCCCGCTCCTGGAATAGTCCGGGAGGGGAGATTAGGAGGGGCAAATCAAAAACAATCATGAGAACAATTACCTTTTACTTGGCAGCATTTGTATTGTTGTTGCTATCGCAAAACCTGATGGCACAAGAACCTTATCAGCAAAAAATCGAAGATTTAAGGGGAAAAAAGGAAAAAATAACCCAACAGGAAAAAGATGCGCTAAAAGAGGAGGTCGAAAGCATCAATAGGAGATTGGAACGGGGAGATTTGAGTGCGGAAGAAGCTAAAGTGCTAAAGTCCGAGGCCGCAAAAAAGAGAGCGCTGAACATTGAAAACAGAGTAGCCATAATAGACCATCAAATTTCACTTTTGGAGCGAAATCAAGGGGAAACCTTGAGCATTGCGGATGAACGGGACCGATGGGACGATGAAGACGGCTTTTCAATTCGGATAGATGGGGAACCTATTTTCTTTACCAATTCCAGAAGATGGAAAGATGATATTAAATATGACCGAAGAACCTATTCTGACCCGGTATTTGCCATTGGACTCAACAATGCCTTAATTGATGGCCAATCCCTGGATGATTCCCCATATAAGGTAGGTGGTAGTCGATTTTTTGAAATGGGTTGGCAATGGCGGACGCGGGTATTCAAAAACTCCAATTGGCTGCGCTTCAATTATGGTTTTTCATTTCAGTTCAATGGTTTAAAACCAGATGACAACCAAATTTTTGTCCAAAATGGAGACCAAACGGTTTTGGAGGAATTTGAATTTGAATTAGACAAATCCAAGCTTCGGATGGATAATCTTGTCTTTCCCGTACATTTTGAATTTGGTCCTTCCCGTTTTCGGGAAACTGAAAAAAGCATTAGATACTCCATTCAAAACCAATTCAGGATGGGCGTTGGTGGCTATGGTGGATTTAATTTGGGAACTCGGCAGAAGCTCAAATATTCACGCGATGGGGAAAATGTAAAGGACAAATTTAAACGGGATTACAATACCAGCGATTTGATATACGGAATTAGCGGGTATGTTGGCTTCGATGAGATTCTTCTTTATGTAAAATATGACTTGAATCCCATTTTTAAGGATGCGGATGTGGAACAACATAATATTTCCCTGGGCCTAAGGTTTGATTTATAACCAACTGTCAATTCGAGCACAGTCGAGAATTCTTAATTCGGGTTGCGCTCTTTTTTCATTTGTTAATAGCCCGTTCCATTTCTGCGGAAAACTCTTCTTTATAAAACCCTCTTTTGCAATGGGAACATTCCGCAAAACTTGATGAGCCAATTTTAAATAAAGGAAGCCAGAACAAGTGGAAGTAGTTGGCTTGGGAAATAGAGGTCAAGGTTCCGTGTTGACCACAATGAGGACAGCTTACCCCCATTAGGTTTTTAGTTTCTTTTTTACTCGGTCTGGTTCCGAAGAAGAGAATCATATGGAAAAATTATACCCCTATAAAAATAGAGGTATAATGAATGCCGGCCAAAATTTTTGAATGCTACTCGGTAACTGTTATTTCCTTTGAAAATGTAGGAGAGTCAGAGTTCATCTCAAAATACTCTATTCTGTACTGTCCTACATCGAAGACCATGTTTAAATCACATGACTTGCCATCATCAATTGAATTGAATATCTGAGAATTAGTCTCAAAGTCGTATTTGAATATGTTCCAGTTTACATCGGAACCCGACCAGTGCCATGGTAGTCCTTCTCCAAGCGAGGTGATTTTGATCATAAGAGTTGCACTTTTTTTGAGCTTAACTGCCAAACTAAGATCATTCCCATTGTTATGACCTCCAGAATATTGCAATTTGTCCAAATCCAATATGTTTGGCCCATACTCTCCATTTTCTGGATATTCAATAAGTTTTTCAGTAATTTCAAAATCGGTACCTTCAACAAATTCTTTTATGTACTTCTCAAAATTTGGGATTTCGGCATCAATATCCAATTCTTCGTAACGTGTCTCCAGATTTTCACGAATTCCAGCAACATCCAAATAACCAACATGGTTTACCAAGTCGGAACCAAGGCTTAAGTCATCCAATGTTCCATCCTCCTTTAAGTCCTCACTAATATTGGACAAGAGTTCAGTAAGTTCTCCCTCCGTTCGATATCCATTTAATATAAGTGAAGCCGCCAACAACATTGCGTTGTTTTCTCCACTTTGTGAAATGTCAAGCAATTCTGAGGACTGTGTGGCTTCCGAACTAAACCCAAAGATATCCAACACCTCATTTTGCGCTTGTGACTTGGCGTCCTTAAAGGTTGACCCTTCTCCAATTAGATATTCCACGCGCTCTTTCTCCAGATGGGATAAAATATTGACATTAATAGTGGTTTTGTTTGATACATCCGAAATGGCGTTCAAGGTCAATTGCGCGGAGGATTGTTCACCCAATATCTCATTGAAGTAAAAACCATTGGCCTGCAGATGCACAAAGTTTGAGATTAATTCCACGTTGTTGATTTCAAAACTTCCTTGACTGTTGGTAATCTGGGTATTAAAAGTTTTACCGGTTTGCGATAAATTTTCTTCCAGTTCATTGATGGAAATACTGGTTCCATTTACAAAGGGACCCTTTTGTACCGCACCAGACAAGCTACTTTTTGAAATTAAGTCATCACCACTGTTTTCTTTTTCGCACCCAGTCAACACAACAACTAAGGCAAGACATAATAGTACTTTTTTCATAGTTTACTTTTTAGATTAAAATGTTCATGTTTGACGGGGTTGGCTGTTATTTGGAATTTTAACACCTGTAAAAGGAAGGAAAAGATATTCTTTTGCCCATTCTGAATTGACGAATGCCCGTTTTCAATTGACGGATGGGGATTTTGGGCATGGGCCATATTGGTTTTCTTCCATTATACCATTTTTTACGAGCTGAATAAAAACCCAAAGCGCCCCAACAATGGGAATAAACAGAATTAGAAGGGTCCAACCACTTTTACCAACATCATGTAATCGTCTTACCGTGGCTGAAAGTGAAGGGAGAAAAACGGCTAATACGTACAATATATAGAGTGGACCAAAACCTATATTAGCTATGGCGATTTCAAAAACGTTATCCAAGGCAATGGCAAATAAGCTAAAGAACAAACAAAATAAAGTAAACATCCAATATTCAGCCCTACGGGCTCTTCCCTTAAAATTTGCGTAGTTTTTTATGACTTGTAAATACCATTCCATGTTCTATTGCTTTAGGGTTATGTTGTTAAAGGAAATGGAGGTTGAATTGTGCGGTAATTACACCGGTATCAGTTTGGGATTTGCCCCATAGGCATTTTCATTAGGGTCGCTGTCCTTGACCAATAAGAAAAGCAGCCAAAGCGATCCGATAACAGGAATCAATACCACAAAGAGCATTGCTCCTTTCTTTCCAACGTCATGTAATCTTCTAACAGCAACAGCAAGTCCGGGAATCAACATCGCAAGGGCATAGAGCCCATAAATGGGGCCAACACCCATTTGAGCTAGGCCTATAGCATTGTCCAAGGAAACGGCTATCCCACTAAAAATGATATTGAACAAGGTAAACATCCAATATTCCGAGCGTCTGGCCCTTCCTTTAAAATCCGCATACTGTTTCAAAACTTTTAAATACCAATTCATCTTTGTGTTTTTGGTTGGTTGTCCTACTCATATGGCTTTTCGGTTTCGCCCCGTTTTTGGTTTCTGGACTCCATTTTTCATGGAAAAAGTAGCCCAATCAAGTCAAATTCAAGGGGTTGGTTTGATGGATGCCCCTTTTCAGTTGATGGATGATGCTTTTCAGCTAAAATTTTGTTTTTTCGCTACCTTTAAAGGCTATTTAAATTCAAGCATTGATTTCCAAGACCACCATAGATCAAGTTTATGAGACCGCCAGACTGGAAGAGGTCATTGGGGATTTTGTCCAATTGAAGAAATCCGGTTCCAACTTTAAGGGCTTAAGCCCATTCACGGATGAACGGACTCCTAGTTTTATGGTGTCTCCCGTAAAGCAGATTTGGAAGGATTTCAGTAGTGGCAAAGGAGGGAATGTGGTGGCTTTTTTAATGGAACATGAGCACTTCAGTTATCCGGAAGCCATTAAGTATTTGGCCAAAAAATACAATATTGAGGTAGAGGAGACCGAACAGACCAACGAACAAAACGAGCAGGCCAACGAACGGGAAAGTATGTACCTGGTTTCGGAGTATGCCCAAACCTATTTTTCCGAATCCTTGTGGGAACGTGAATCGGGCAAGGCCATTGGACTTACATATTTTAAGGAACGAGGGTTTTCTGATGAAACCATTAAAAAATTTGGACTCGGATATTGTCTAGACAATTGGGACGCCTTTACCAATACCGCCTTGGACAAAGGATACCAGCTAGAGTTTTTGGAAAAAACGGGCCTCACAATCGTTAAAGAGCAGGCTGGGGGCGAATCCAGAAAATTTGACCGCTTTAAGGGCAGGGTCATGTTTCCCATCCATTCCATGAGTGGTCGTGTGCTGGGTTTTGGAGGACGTATTTTAACGAATGATAAGAAAGCTGCCAAATATCTGAACTCTCCAGAAAGCGAGATTTACCATAAAAGCAAAGTGCTTTATGGGATTTACTTTGCCAAGCAATCTATAGCCAAAGAGGATAATTGTTACCTGGTTGAGGGTTATACCGACGTGATACAACTCTACCAAAGCGGGGTAAAGAATGTGGTTTCTTCCAGTGGTACCGCTCTTACACCCGAGCAAATTAGACTCATCAATAGGCTTACCAAGAACATCACCGTACTTTTTGATGGGGATGCTGCTGGTTTACGGGCTTCCCTGCGTGGAATAGACCTGATTTTGGAACAGGGAATGAACGTAAAAGTCTGCACCTTCCCCGAAGGGGAAGACCCCGATAGTTTCGCCAAAAACAATTCCTATGAAGATTTGGTGCTGTACTTAGAGGAAAATGCCAAGGATTTTATCCAATTCAAAACATCACTTTTAGCCGAAGAAGCTGCCAACGATCCCATAAAAAGGGCAGATACGGTAAGGGACATTGTAAATAGCATTAGTAAAATTCCCGACCGAATCAAAAAAGAGATCTACATTCAGGAATGTGCAAAAATAATGCATATTTCAGAAGAGGTACTGTACAATACCTTGGCCCAAATCGATAAAAAAGGGGTAGCGGATGCTTCCAAAAAGCTTAAGCAGGAGCAAAAAGCCTTTGAAGTGGTGAAGTCCCAGCAGACCGTTGAGAAGGTGGATGTTCAGTACGAACTGGAAAAGCAGATTATTGAATTGCTGTTGTTGTACGGAGGTGAAAAACAGGAATTTGAGGATTTGGTGTTGAAAGAAAATGATGAGGGTGATTTGGTTTTGGAACCGGAAATTGTAGAAGCCAAAGTCTATGAAAAAGTGTACCTGGATCTTCAGGAAGACGAAATTGAACTGACCAATGATCAATTTAGAAGTATTTACTACAAGCTAATTGAGGATTTGAATGAGCGTGAGGAGTTCACGGTAAATGCGTTTTTATCCAATTTGGATCAAGAAATGGTCAATGAGGTGTCTTCCATTTTGATGGAAGAGGAGCGCTATACCTTACATGATTGGGAGCGCAAGGATATTTATCCCAAAGCCAAAAAAATGGGGGTGGCCCAGTTGGTGGCCGAAACTATTCTTACCCTTCGCTGCAACCTTATAAAAAACCGGATAAAAAAACTTCAAAAGGACACCGAAGGTAGTAATGGTGACAATTCTGAAGTGTTGGAGGAAATTGTGAACTACCTGCAGTTAAACAAGCTTCTCAATGCCAAATTGAATCGAGTACTTTCATAAAAAAAATCCCGAACAATTGCCCGGGATTTCAAATTTTATGCTTGGGGTACTAGTACAATTCCAAGGCCTTTGCCTGTTGCAAAAGGTCTACCAAGTTGTCCACGTTCAATTTTTTCATCAAACGTGCTTTGTACGTACTTACCGTTTTTTCGTTGAGATTTAAGCCTTCGGCTACCTCTTTGTTTCGCTTTCCGCTGGCCAAGAGCTTCAAAACCTCCACTTCTCTCGAAGAGAGTTTTCTAAAGAACCTTCTTGGTTTTTGTGTTCCTTCGTCAAAAGCAAGTCGTTGGGCCAGTTCATTGGTGATGAACATGTTTCCTTCACTTACTTTTCTAACGGCGGTCATGATGTAATCCAAGTCGGCACTTTTGGATAAATATCCAAAGGCTCCGGCCCGAATGGTGCTCAGGGCGTACACATCTTCCGATTGTCCGCTATACATTAAGGTTTTTACTGCGGGGAAATCTTGTTTTAACTTCCTTAGGGTGGCAATCCCGTTAATTTCGGGAATGTCCATTTCCAACATGACTACATCAGGGGAAACTTCTTCCAATGTTCCGAATAGTTCCGAGGTTGTGGAAACATCAGCAATGACCTCAATATCTGAACTATGTTCCAGGACTTGTTTAAGGCCCAAGCGAACAATGGGATGGTTGTCAGCTATTAATACTTTAATCATTTGGTTTGAGTTTTACGTTGTTTAGTACTTAATTCCTTACGTGGCGTAGCAGGCAAGTTAACAAATTGAGAACGTAAAACTGTAATTTTTTTCTTAAAACCTTAGAATTTCTGGGGTTTTTTTCGTCTTAAGCTGGGTTTTTTCGGTCAAAAGGTCATTTTAGGCTTGCAGGAATTTCACAAATTGGTATCGGAATCATCTTATGCTTGTTGGAAGTATTAAACTTTTTAAAAATTGCGAATACTTCCCGTTTTCTGTCGGAAAAATCGTCAATTGTCTTTCCTTCATCGTCCATTTGCATGGCCCACTCCAACTCTGGATAGCTGGCGCCAATCTGATCTTCATCCGTTCTGCTATCTCCCCAAAGCCCGTCTGTAGGCGCTGCGTCCATAATATCTTGGTTAACGCCAAGAACATTTCCAAGGGCATACACTTCGGTTTTGAGTAGATCGGCAATAGGACTAAGATCTACACCGCCATCCCCGTATTTGGTATAGAAACCAATGCCAAAATCCTCTACTTTGTTCCCAGTTCCGGCCACCAAATAACCTTTTAAGGCCGCAAAGTAATACAGGGTGGTCATGCGAAGTCGGGCTCGGGTATTGGCCAAGGACATAAATCGCTCTTCTTCATTTTCAACTTTAGGAAGCGCGGCAACCAAGCCATCGAACACGGGAGTCAAATTTACAGGTTGCCGTTTGACGTTGGGATAGTTTGAAATTAACCAATTGATATGCCTATCTGCCCGGGTAACCTGATTTTCACCTTGATGTATGGGCATCTCCACACATAAGAGGTCCAATCCCGTTTTAGCACATAAAGTTGATGTGACGGCTGAGTCTATCCCTCCGGAAACTCCAATGACAAATCCTTTGCAATTGGCCTTGGTGGCGTAGTCCTTTAACCAGTCAACAATATGTTCGATTACCTTTTCAGTTTGCATACCTTATTTTTTTAGATTCAATAAATTACCTTTGTGCCCTGTAAATTTAAACGCTGTAGTGCTAAAAATAAAGAGCTTGCCTGATTACTTTGGATTGCCTGTTTTGTGGCTTTCGTTTCTTCTGTTGGTTGTTGGCTGCAAAAATGAGGACAAAACCGCGGAGGAGGTGGCCAAAATACCCATTGAGCTCTCCATCTCGCGTTTTGATCGGGAGTTCGCCAATGCCAATCCGCAGGATTTACCTGAGCTAAAATCCAAATACCCTTATCTATTCCCTGCCCAGTTTCCAGATAGTATTTGGGAAGCAAAGCTTACGGATACCATTCAAATAGAATTGTCAGAAGAAGTACATAATGCTTTTGGGGATTTTAAAACCGAGGAGGAAGATCTGGAATCCCTTTTTAGGCATGTGAAATATTATTTTCCTGAGGTGAAGCCACCAGCGGTGGTGACCGTTACTTCGGATGTAAGATATGACCAACGCGTGATTCTAACCGATACGCTTTTGTTATTGGGACTGGATAATTATCTGGGACCAGATCATCACTTCTATAGAGGCATTCAAAAATATCTGGCAGCTGGCCTGGACAAGAGGTATCTTACTTCTGATGTGGCCAGCGCAATAGCAAAGAAGGTGGTGAATTATCCAAAAAACCGTTCCTTTTTATCCCGAATGATATATTACGGAAAAGAGTTATATATAAAGGACAAGTTGTTGCCCAATGCCTCAAATGGGCAAAAAATGGGTTATTCCGAAGAAGAGATTACGTGGGCCCAAGACAACGAGGAGCAAATATGGCGATACTTTGTGGAGCGGGAACTGCTATATAGTACAGATGCTAAACTTGATAGGCGCTTTTTGGATCCTGCCCCGTTCTCCAAGTTTCAATTGGAGTTGGACAGTGAGTCGCCTGGGAAGTTGGGAAGGTATATGGGTTGGCAAATAGTAAGGGCCTTTATGGACAAGAACGAGGTGAACTTACAGCAAATGTTGGCCTTGTCTGCGGACGAAATTTTTAAGAAATCAAATTACAAACCAAGAAAATAGATGGCGATAGCACATACTTCAGAAATAAAATTAACGGTTGGCCTGGATGAAAATAGGGTTCCAGAAGAATTGCATTGGTCGGCCGAGGACGGTGGTGTACAGCACGAAGAAGCAAAGGCCATGATGCTTTCTGTTTGGGATAGCAAAAATCAAGAATCCCTAAAGATAGATCTTTGGACCAAGGACATGCCGGTGGATGAAATGAAGGTATTCTTTCATCAGACTTTGGTGACCATGTCGGATACTTTTATGAAGGCTACACAAGATGAAAAGATGACGGCAACGATGAGGGATTTTTGCGACTATTTTGCCGAAAAGCTGGAGTTGAAGAAATAACGGTTCCGGCTACGGGATGGGTTGATTGGATTTGTTGAATTGGGATTTCTCTTCCCCTTTGAGCTGCAAGCCAAGTTCAATCTTCTCTTTAGTGGGTCTCAGTAGATACAAGAACAGGATCAGTACCCCTGCTATATATAAATAGGTAAGGTTTCCTGTATTTAAAAAGGCTACGGCTCCCAGGAAGGCAGGACCCTCTATCAATGCATATTTAATCAGGGAAGCAGTTTGGAAACGGACGAGTTTTGTCCGTAATCCATCGGTCTTCATTGCGGAGGTCATCATCTGTTTAAAGAGTAAGTTTCCAACAAAAATTCCGCTTAGGGCAAAAATGGGAACCACGTATAGAAAAACATCTTCGGTATTCGTGTAATCCAAAAAGGGATGCTCTGTTTGTAAATAGGCAACGACCCCCAGAATAAAAGGCCCGGCCAATAACCCCAGATGAATGATGGACAAGGTTTTTACATAAGAATTCGGCGTAAGTGGTGTGCTGGATTGGTCCATAATAATTAAAAGAAGCTGTCTATATTGATATAAGTAAGGTACAAACAAAGGCCATGCACCATTTGGTCAAAACCTAGAACGGGATAAAATACCCGGGGATTGTCTTGATATTTCGAAGCCAGTTTGCTGGTGAAAAAATCGGTCACAAAATGCAGCAGTGCGTTTAGTGCCACATAAATCAAGGCCGATTCCAATGGGAAAAGAAAGATGGCAAAAACTCCAAGAACCAAGGAATAGGTTAATACATGTGCGGTTAACCACTTAAGACTGGAACTTTTTTTGACCGCCATATTGCTTGTCTGAAACAAATAGTCCCCCAACCAATGAGCTACCAAGATCAGTGCAAAAGTCATGGGGTTAAGATAGCAAACAACATCGGTATTAGCTGTCCAAACATATAATTAATTGAAATTGACGCCAACTGAAATGACTATTCTGGTATTGCGACAAATACTTTTAATTTTAGCTATCCATGAAAAATAAAAGTGCCGAACTCGTATTTGTATACAACGCCAATTCAGGTGGTCGAAATGCCATTTTGGACAGTATGCACAAAGTATTTAGTCCTTCGACCTATCAATGCAGCTTGTGCGATATCACCTTTGGCCTAATCTCTGAAAACAAGGAATGGAAGAAGTTTCGGGAGGAAAGCAATCTACAAATGGTTTTTTTGCACAAGGACGAATTTGCCCAGCAAATAGGTAATGAAGTAGCCGAAAAGTATACCCTGCCTATAGTTTTGGTTAAGGAAAATGAAGGATTGAGAGTTTTGGTTGAAACCGGGGAGCTTAATCAACTGGGGTCGGCAAAAAATCTCATTGACCTCATACACAAACGTACCTAGCATTTGGCACCCGATTTATTGATTGGCAAAGAATTCTTTGTTGATGTCGTCAATGTAGCCCAATAGCTCGTCCTTGCCTATATGTTTGGATGAGGAGGTGATGAAGTAGGGAGGAGCTTCTTCCCAAACCCCTTCCAAAAGTTTTTTCAGGTAGTTGGAAACATGGGTTTCGACGGCTCCAGGTTTTAACTTGTCTGCTTTGGTAAAAACAATAGCAAAAGGGATGGCATTGGTACCCAGCCATTCCATAAATTCCGTATCCACCGGTTGGGGTTCATGTCTTATATCCACCAAGACAAAACCGCATACCAACTGCTTCCTTTTTTGAAAGTACTCCCGAATGTACTTTTGAAATACTTTTTTGTCCTTTTTGGAAACCCGGGCGTAGCCGTAGCCAGGCAAATCCACCAAAAACCAGTTCTTATTGATCTTAAAATGATTGATGAGTTGGGTCTTACCTGGTCTTCCAGAGGTTTTGGCCAAATTTTTCTGATCCATCAGCATATTGATCAATGAGGACTTTCCCACATTGGACCGTCCAATAAAAGCATATTCCGGCAGGGGCTCATTGGGGCATTTGGCCACGTTGGAATTACTCATTACAAATTCGGCGGAAGTGATTTTCATTGCAGGAATTAAGAATCAGGGGCAAAGATACAAGACTAGTCGGAATGGACATTGGATTTTTGGCCACTTGGATGATTGGAGTTAGGTCTTCCAAATTTGAACGCTATAAATGGAAAATTGAAAATGGAAAACTGGACTTTATGCCGTCAACTTGTCCAACAATCCAACAATCGGATAATCAAGTTTGAACTTGAACTTGTGCTTTTCTTTGTAATTGAAAGATAAGGGGGTATTTGGGCTAAGAACATCTGACATCCAGCACCAATCACCTCATTAAAACTCTCGCTTCTCCAACCAAGCTTCCAATACTTTGTTGAATTCGTCAGGATGTTCCATCATAGGGGCATGACCGCATTTTTCAATCCAGAACAAATCGGAATCAGGAAGCAGTTCGTGGAATTCCTCGGCAACGTTGGGTGGGGTAACAGAATCGTTTTCTCCCCAGATGATACAGGTAGGGGTATTCATGTGTGGCAGGTCCTTGGACATATTATGACGGATAGCACTTTTGGCTATAGCCAAAGTTTTGACCAACTTCATGCGATCGTTTACGGTGGCAAACACCTCGTCCACAATTTCTTTCGTGGCTACTTCAGGGTCGTAGAACACGTCCTGTGCCTTCTTTTTGATGAACTCGTAATCGCCACGTTTGGGATATCCGTCTCCCATAGCGCTTTCGTACAGGCCTGAACTTCCGGTTATCACCAAGGCCTTGACCATTTCCGGGAACATTTTGGTGTGCAAAAGACCAATATGTCCGCCAAGCGAGTTACCCAAAAGAATCACATCCTTTAATCCCTTAAATTCTATGAACTCCTCCAAGAATTTGGCAAAATTCTTTACTGTGGTCTTAAGCATGGGCATGTCATAGATGGGAAGTTCGGGGATGAGTACCTGGTACCCCTTGGAAGGAAAGTACTCGGATACGCCCTGGAAGTTGCTCAATCCCCCCATCAAGCCATGTAGGATGATCATTGTGGTTCCTTCACCTATTTCAATATACCTGAATTTACCTTCCTTAATGATTTGGTCTTCCATCTACGATCAGTTGGTCCTTGGTAGGCAAATATAGACAATTCAGACTACACAAAACTTGACTTTGAACACGTCCTCAAAATGGGGAATTTATAGATGGGTTTTGACCGCTGGATAGACCAAATGGATTCTTGGGATGATTTCATACCCCTAATTCCGCTTTTCATCTAAAAAGTGGAGAATTTATTAACAAAAGTGTTTTTAAGTGGAGAAATGTGGAAATAAAATCTATATATTTGAGTTATAGTTTATAACTAATTGATTTCGAGTGACCCATATCATAGGACAACATGATTGTAAAGCTGACACCAAAGGTAGGGTGATTTTGCCCATATCCCTTAAGAATCAGTTGTTGCCTGTTTTAAACGATGGGTTTGTGATCAAACGGTCTGTTTTTCAGCAGTGTTTGGAGCTGTATCCCAAACAGGAATTTGATGTTTTGATGCAGAAAGTGATGAAGAAAAGCAAGATCAATCGCAAGTACGATGCCTTTGTCCGAAACTTTGTGGCGGGAATGAAAGAGTTGTCCATTGACGGGGATACCGGGAGGATTCAGATTCCAAGAAACCTGGTGGAATATGCGGGCATTGAAAAAGAAGTGGTCCTTAATGCGGTGTTTGACAAGATAGAGATCTGGAGCAAGGACAAATATGAAAAAGTCCTGGCGGAAAGCGAAAAAGACTACGCGGATTTGGCAGAAGAGATTTTTGCTGACGATGAGTAATCAATACCATGATCCCGTTTTGCTGCAAGAATCAGTTGACGGGTTGAATATAAAAGAAAGTGGAGTGTATGTGGATGTCACCTTTGGTGGCGGAGGGCATTCCAAGGAGATTTTGAAACGGCTGGGTAAGGAAGGTAAGTTGTTTGCCTTTGATCAAGATGAGGATGCACTGGCCAACGCCATTGATGACGATAGATTTCAATTGATCAACCAAAACTTTCAATTTCTAAAGCAGTATTTAAAGTTCTATGGCATTCGGAAAGTTGACGGAATCTTGGCAGATTTTGGGGTGTCTTCTCACCAATTTGATGAAGCTGAACGTGGTTTCTCCATTCGGTATGATGCCGAATTGGATATGCGGATGAACAGAAACAGGGAATTGTCCGCATATGAAGTGGTCAATACCTATTCCCAAGAAGATTTAGCAGCAGTTTTATTTCAGTATGGCGAATTGCGAAATGCCAAAGCATTGGCAAAAACCATAGCGGATTATAGGACTGAACAACCCATTAAGACCACGGATCAGTTGAAAGCGGTTTTGCAAAGGTTTCTGCCCAAGATGAAGGAGAACAAGATTTTGGCACAAATCTATCAGGCTATAAGGATTGAGGTCAACCAGGAAATTGAGGTCTTGAAGGCATTTTTGCAGCAAGCGCCAGATCTATTGGAGGCAGGAGGGAGATTAAGCCTGATCAGTTACCATTCTTTGGAGGATCGTTTGGTAAAGCGATTTATCCGAGCCGGCAAGTTTGAAGGGGAGCCGGAAAAGGATTTTTATGGCAATATCAGCGTTCCCTTAAAAAAAGTGGGTGGTCTCATAGTTCCGACAACCGAAGAAATAGCTAGGAATAACCGTGCAAGAAGTGCAAAACTCCGCATAGCGGAACGGATATAAGATGTATGTCCAATAGAGGGTATCTGTGAAATTCGTGTCAAGCCCATGATGGATTTTGGGAGTTTGCACAGAGAACTGTTTAAGAATAAGACATTTGGATTGCCGCCTTTGCGGAAATGACAAAAGGAACATAGAAATGAAAAAAGGATTACTGGACATACTAAAAGGAAAGTTTTTGGTGAGTGGGGATGCTCCCAAAAACTGGATGTTTTTGTTGTTCGCCTCTTTCTTGGCGGCCATGATGATCTCCAGTAGTCACAACGCCGATAAAAAGGTACATGAAATCGCGGCCTTGAACGAAGAGGTGAGAAAGCTTAAAAGCGAATTCTTCAAGCACCGTTCCTCCGTACAACAGCTCAAACTGGAGTCCACATTAAGGGAGACCGTTGCGGTTGAAGGTTTGGCGCCATCAAAAAATCCACCGCAAAAAATCAAAGTAAAGTCTGAAGATTAATGGCCATCACCGAAAAAAATATCATGAATCGCCTATACCTTGTCGCAGGATGTCTGCTGGTATTCGCTATTGCCGTGGTGGTGCGTTTGGTGGATATCCAAATGGTCAAGGGGGAAGAATATAAGGAGCTGGCCCTTAGTAAGACCGAGAAAATGTTCACCATAGAACCAAACCGGGGCAATCTGTATTCAGATGACGGAAGTTTGTTGGCTGCTTCAGTGCCCAAATATGAGATTCGGTTTGATGCCAAAACGGTATCCGAAGAAAATTTCACCCAAAACGTGGCTGCCCTATCCGATTCCTTGGGCAATATGTTCAATAGGCCATCTTCGTATTATCGGACGTTGTTCAGAAAAGCCAGGGCCAATGGCAATCGCTACAAATTGGTGGCCCGCAACGTGGATTACCTGGATTATGTCCGCATCAAACAATTCCCTCTTTTTGAAAAAGGACCCTATAAAGGTGGTTTTATAGAAACCCATCGAGTGGTTCGGGAATATCCATTGGGTAAAATGGCGGCCCGGAGTATTGGTTATGAGCGCGTGGATGAAAATGGATATTATACCCGAGTTGGCTTGGACGGGGCCTTTGGGGAGCAATATTTACGAGGTAAGGAGGGTAAGCGCCTTAAGCAAAAAATAGCCAAGGGACAATGGAAACCCGTAGGCTTGGATAACATTGTGGAGCCTCAGGATGGTTTGGACGTGGTGTCCACCATTGATATCAGCATTCAGGACATAGCGCACCATGAATTGCTGGCCCAATTGGAAAAGTATCAAGCAGACCACGGCTGCGTGGTGGTCATGGAAACAAATACTGGAGAGGTGAAGGCCATCTCCAATTTGGGGAGGACATCGGAAGGAAAATACTATGAAAAACTCAACTACGCTGTTGGGGAATCCCATGAGCCTGGTTCCACATTTAAGTTGATGTCACTTGTGGCCGCTTTGGAAGATCAAGTAGTAGACACCAGTTCAGTAATCGATACGGAAAAAGGAAGGTATCGAATCTATGATAGGGTGGTCAAGGACTCAAAATGGGGCGGCTACGGAAAGATTTCCGTTTCAGAAGCATTTGCAGTTTCCTCAAATACGGCATTTGCCAAAATGATTCATGAAAACTACAAGGAAACTCCGGGAAAATTTGTGAACCGCTTAATGAACATGGGGCTGCATAAAAAACTGGATTTACCCATAATCGGAGAAGGAAAACCTGTGATCCGCTACCCTGGTGATGAAGGTTGGTCAGGTATTTCCTTGGGGTGGATGTCGCATGGTTATGAAGTTTCACTTACGCCCATGCAAACCCTGGCCTTTTACAATGCCATTGCCAATGATGGTGAGATGGTAAAGCCAAGACTGATCAAGGCGGTTAAGGAAGGAAATAAAGTATTGAAAAGGTTTGATAAGGAAGTGGCCAATGCGTCCATTTGTTCGGAGGAAACAGTTAAAAAGGTAAAACACTTGATGAAGGAAGTGGTGGAAAAGGATTATGGAACAGGTCATAAACTGTATTCCAAAAGCTTTTCCATGGCTGGTAAAACAGGAACCACACAAAAGAACTATGTGGCCAAGGATCCGGATAAATTGGCCTATATCTCGTCCTTTGCAGGTTATTTTCCAGCGGATAACCCCAAGTATTCCTGCATTGTGGTCATTCATGAACCTGACAAGAGTGTGGGCTACTACGGTGCTGACGTATCTGGACCTGTATTCAAGTCCATGGCCCAAAAAATATATGCCACATCCCCCATTACGGATGAAGTAAAGGGTAAAGCATTCAACGGAGAACTTTTGGATGAAAGATACCAGCAATACTATGCCCATGTGCAAAAAGAGCACCCAATAGTGCCCAATGTAAAAGGCATGTGCGGTATGGATGCCGTATCCCTGCTGGAAAATTTGGGATTGGAAGTGGAGGTAAGAGGTAATGGTAAGGTGAAAAAACAATCGGTCAATCAAGGAACGGATATCAACCAGGTTACAAAAATTGTGTTGGAACTTTCATGAAATTGTTGAAGGACATATTATATGGAGTAAGTCTATCTGCCGTAAGTGGGGATACAAATGTTATGATCAATAACGTGCATTTTGATTCCAGGGAGGTAGAAATGGATGATGTCTTTGTAGCTGTAAGGGGCACTCTGACCGACGGCCACAAGTACATTCAGAAAGCGGTGGAGTTGGGTGCAAAAGCTGTGGTTTGTGAAGAACTTCCGGATATTTTGGTCAACGGCGTTACCTATTTAAAAGTAGCTGATAGTAACAGCGCACTTGCTGTTTTGGCCTCCAATTTTTATGACAAGCCTTCCAAAAACCTGAAACTGGTCGGGATTACGGGTACCAATGGAAAAACAACGGTAAGCACCTTGTTGTACAATTTGTTCAAAAAGGCGGGCTACAAAGTTGGGTTGATTTCTACCATCAAGATTATGGTGGATAACCAGGAATACAAAACAAGCCATACTACTCCAGATGTGTTGACCATTAATCAACGACTTGCCCAAATGAATGAGGAAGGGGTTGAGTTTTGTTTTATGGAAGTGAGTTCCCACGGGATACATCAAAAACGGTCAGAAGGACTGCACTTTGCAGGGGCCATTTTCACCAATCTTTCCCATGATCATTTGGACTACCACAAGAGTTTTGCGGAATACAGGGATACCAAGAAGAAGTTGTTTGATGCCCTCCCCAAATCTGCTTTTGCCTTAACCAATCTTGATGATAAGAATGGGAAGGTAATGTTGCAGAACACCAAGGCCAGAAAGCAAACCTATGCCCTAAAAACCTATGCGGATTATAGGGCGCAAATTTTGGAAAAGCAGTTCAATGGGCAGTTGTTGAAGATTGATGATAATGAACTGTGGTCAAAGCTAATAGGCGATTTCAATGCCTATAACCTACTGGCAATTTATGCCACAGCAGACCTTTTGGGTCTCGAAAAAATGGAAACCTTGAAACTTATCAGTGAGCTGGAAAACGTTGACGGTAGGTTCCAATATTTTATATCGAAAGAGAAAATTACGGCTATTGTTGATTATGCCCATACGCCGGATGCATTAAAAAATGTGTTGGTTACCATCAACGCATTGAGGACTGGAAATGAAAACGTCATCACCGTAGTGGGGTGTGGTGGTGATCGTGACAAGTCTAAGCGTCCGGTTATGGGTCATATCGCCTCCGAAATGAGCAATCAGGCCATATTTACATCGGACAATCCCAGAACCGAGTCCCCAACAACAATAATTGAGGAAATGGAAGCCGGGGTAGAACCCCAAAACACCAAGAAGGTCTTGTCCATTGAAAACAGGAAGCAAGCCATTAAGACAGCTTGCAAACTGGCTTTGGCCAACGATATCATTCTGGTGGCGGGCAAAGGCCATGAAACCTATCAGGAAACGGATGGGGTCCGGGTGGATTTTGATGATTTTAAAGAAGTAAAGGAGGCCCTTGAGGGTCTAGGAAAGTAATATTGAAAAGAAAGATGAACCAAGAAACAAGAGGCAAGATTCAGGATTCAAGACCTGCCATGGTACCGTCTTATGTCTAATGTCTTTTGTCTCATGTCTATTGCCTAACGTCTAGCGAATGCTGTACTACTTATTTGATTATTTAGAGAAACAATACCAGCTACCGGGAGCAGGACTCTTTGGGTTCCTTACCTTCCGAGCAGCCATGTCCGTGCTTTTATCGCTTTTAATTGCCATGGTCTACGGTAAAAGAATCATTCTCTTCCTTCAAAAAAAGCAGATAGGGGAAAGCATTCGTGATTTGGGATTGGAAGGACAGCAACAAAAGGCGGGTACACCCACCATGGGAGGACTGATCATCATTATGTCCACCCTTATACCGGTCTTGTTGTTTGCCGATATAAAGAACATCTATGTCATCCTATTGGTTATAACCACCATATGGATGGGCATCATTGGCTTTGTGGATGACTATATCAAGATTTTCAAAAAAGACAAAAAAGGACTGAAAGGGCGCTTCAAGATTATGGGGCAGGTGGTATTGGGTCTTATTGTTGGCTCTATCATGTATTTCCATCCCGAAGTGACCATTAAGGAAAAGGACAGCACCCGAATTACGGAAAATTTTAAGGTTGAAACCGTTTTTGGTCAGGAAACCAAATCCGTTATGACCAATGTGCCCTTTTTTAAGAACAATGAGCTGGACTATGCCGAGTGGATTTCTTGGACCGGGGAGGGTATGGAAAGTTATGCCTGGCTCATATTTATTCCGGTAGTGATTTTGATTGTTACCGCAGTTTCCAATGGGGCCAACCTCACGGATGGGATTGATGGTCTGGCAGCGGGTTCTTCGGCAATAATAGCATTGGCACTTGGGATATTTGCCTGGGTGTCAGGGAACATCCAATTTTCGGATTATTTGGACATTTTTTATATCCCAAGGGTGAGTGAGCTTTTGATTTTTATTGCTGCTTTTGTAGGAGCGCTGATAGGATTTTTATGGTATAACGCATATCCAGCCCAAGTCTTTATGGGCGATACTGGTAGTTTGACCATAGGTGGGGTTATTGCGGTGATTGCCATAATTGTAAGAAAGGAATTGTTGATTCCCATTTTGTGTGGAATCTTCTTTGCAGAGACCTTGTCGGTAATGTTGCAGGTGAGTTATTTCAAAAGAACCAAGAAGAAATACGGTGAAGGCAAACGGTTGTTTTTAATGGCTCCGTTGCATCATCATTTTCAGAAGAAAATGTACCATGAAAGCAAGATAGTAACACGCTTTTGGATTATTGGAATATTTCTGGCCATCGTGAGCATCGTCACCTTGAAGATTCGGTAGATGGCACGCTTGGTGGTACTTGGTGGGGGAGAAAGCGGTGTGGGAACCGCCATATTGGGATTAAAAAAAGGATTTGAGGTCTTTGTTTCGGACAAAGGTGAAATCCAAGAAGATTACAAAAAAGTTCTTGAACATTTTGAGATTGAATGGGAGTCGGGACAGCATACGGAAGCTAAGATTCTGAATGCTGATCTGGTGATGAAAAGCCCGGGGATTCCGGATAAGGTTCCCTTGGTTCAGCAATTGGTGAATAAAGGGATTCCGGTCATTTCTGAAATTGAGTTTGCATCCAACTATACCGATGCCAAGCTCATTGGAATTACGGGAAGTAATGGAAAAACCACAACCACCATGTTGACCTATCACCTGCTAAAGGAAGAAGGTTTGCATGTGGGAATGGCAGGAAACATTGGCGATAGCTATGCTAAAATGGTGGCGCAGGAGGATTTGGATTCTTATGTGTTGGAGATTAGCAGTTTCCAATTGGATGGCATTATGGATTTTAAACCGAACATAGCCATCATCACCAACATTACCCCCGATCATTTGGATAGGTACGATTACAAGTTTGAAAACTATATCGCCTCCAAATTTAGAATTGCCATGAATCAAGATTACAATGATTATCTGATTTATGATGCTGATGATCCAGTGATTGGTGAATGGCTTTTGCAAAACCCAGTTCAATCCAAATTGTTGCCCTTTTCATTAAAGGCAAAACAGGAAAGTGGAGCTTGGCTCGATAAGAATATTATAAAGATGAATGTAGAACATAAAACCTTGGAAATGAGCACAGATATTTTGGCCTTGGATGGTCAGCACAACGTAAAAAACACCATGGCAGCGGGTTTGGCAGCCCTATTGGTGAATGTGAGAAAGGAAACTATCCGTAAGAGTATCCAGTCTTTCCAGGGGGTACCGCATAGATTGGAAAAAGTATTGAAAATCAATCATGTGGAATATGTAAACGATTCCAAAGCAACAAACGTGAATGCTACCTATTACGCCCTGGATGGTATAAAGAAGCCTATTGTCTGGATTGTGGGTGGCGTGGATAAAGGCAACGATTATTCGGAATTAATGCCTTTGGTAAGGGAGAAGGTAAAGGCCATTGTGTGTTTGGGGATGGACAATTCCAAACTCAAGGAAGCCTTTGGTAATGTCATTGATTTGATGGTCGAGACCTATTCCATGGAAGAAGCGGTCAAGGTGGCCTATAAAATTTCAGAACGCGGGGATTCCGTATTACTGTCGCCAGCCTGTGCCAGCTTCGACCTTTTTGAAAACTATGAGGACAGGGGAAATCAATTTAAAAAAGCGATTAAAAATTTATAAAGGGGAATCGTCATTCTGAACTTGTTTCAGAATCGCATTTGAGGATAAACAAAATCTGGTAGGGAGACCCTGAAATAAATTAAGGGTGACGAATGTAGCTAAGACATAAAACAGATATTTAAAAAGAGGTAAAGTGTTGGCAATTTTTAAAAATTTGAAAGGGGATAAAGCCATCTGGGGACTCGTGGCCCTGCTGGCCCTTTTCTCATTTTTGCCAGTTTACAGCGCCAGTACCAACTTGGTCTATGTCAATGATGATGGAACCACTATTGGACATTTGGTAAAACATGGAGTGTTGTTGTTTTTGGGATTTGGAATTATCTATGCGGTGCATCGCATACCCACCCACTACTTCAAGGGGCTGTCGATAATAGCTTTACCCATCGTTCTCATTCTATTGGCATATACCTTAACTGTGGAAACCAAAATTGGTGGTGTCACGGCCAATAGATGGATCAAGATTCCCTTTGTTGGAGTCAACTTTCAGACCTCCACATTGGCATCTGTGGTATTGATGATCTGGGTGGCCAGATATCTTACCAAGATCAAGGATACGGTCATAACATTTAAGGAAAGCATATTGCCACTTTGGCTACCAACGGCATTGGTGGTTTTACTGATTTTACCTGAGAACTTCTCTACGGCAGCGATTATATCTTTTTTGGTTTTGATTTTGTGCTTTTTAGGGGGATATCCTTTAAAGTACCTCTTTTCAATTTTGGGAGCAGGATTGATTTTGGGAGCCATGTTTATGTTCGTGGTCTTCAAAACACCAGAAGTGATTCCTGGACAGCGGGCCACAACATGGAAATCCAGAATAGAGACCTTTTGGAGTCCCGAAAAAGCGGACAAAGATGATTTGCACCAATTGACCTTAGCCAAAATTGCCATTGCGGAAGGTGGAGTGGTTGGAAAAGGAGCTGGAAAAAGTGTGATCAAGAACATGTTGTCCCAAAGCACCTCGGATTTCATTTTTGCAATCATCATTGAGGAGTATGGATTGTTGGGCGGAGGTGCATTGTTGTTTTTCTATTTGCTATTGCTGTTTCGGATAGTGGTGGTTGCCAATTCGGCCAAGACCATCTTTTCCAAGCTTTTGGTCATAGGCGTGGGCCTGCCCATCGTTTTTCAGGCCTTTATCAATATGGCGGTGGTGGTTCAATTGTTTCCCGTAACTGGACAGCCCTTGCCGCTTATAAGCATGGGAGGAACCTCCATTTGGATGACCTGTATGGCCATCGGAATTGTGTTGAGTGCCAGCAATAAAAAAGAAAATTTGGAGGAGGAATCCTATGATATAGATGAAACCAATCCTTTAGAAGTATTAAGTGGGCAACTATAGGTTTATACTTTCTGGAGGAGGTACGGGAGGACATATTTATCCGGCCATTGCCATAGCTGGTGAGCTTAAAAGGAGGCATCCAAACGCGGAGTTCCTTTTTGTTGGGGCCAAGGATAAAATGGAAATGGAAAAAGTACCGCAGGCGGGCTATAAAATAGAAGGGCTGTGGATAAGCGGATTACAACGGAAACTGACATTGAAAAATCTCATGTTTCCCATTAAACTGATAAGTAGTTTGTTGAGAGCGCGCAACATAGTAAAAAGGTTTCAACCCGATGTAGCTATCGGCACCGGGGGATTTGCAAGCGGACCGCTATTGCGAGTAGCGGCAGGTTCCCGGGTGCCATGTGTGCTTCAAGAACAGAATTCCTATGCAGGAATAACCAACAAGATTTTAGCTGGGAAGGCCCAAAGTATTTGTGTGGCCTATGATGGAATGGAAAAGTTTTTCCCGAAGGAAAAGATTGTAAAAACGGGAAATCCGGTGCGGCAGGATTTGGTGAATTTGCAAGTTGGACAAAAACAGGCACTGGAGACCTTTGGTTTGGACGGAGAAAGGAAAACGGTATTGATTCTTGGCGGGAGCTTAGGTGCTAGACGCATCAATCAGTTAATAGAACAAAAACTCGATTTTTTCAAACAACAAAACGTGCAGCTGTTGTGGCAATGTGGGAAACTGTACCACGATGAATACAAAAAACACGATTCTGATACAGTAAAGGTTATGGCCTTCATCAACAAAATGGATCATGCCTATGCCGCAGCGGATTTTATTATTTCCAGATCAGGGGCCAGTTCCGTTTCTGAACTGTGTCTGGTGGGTAAACCGGTGATTTTTATCCCCTCGCCAAACGTGGCTGAAGATCACCAAACCAAAAACGCACATGCATTGACATCCAAAAACGCGGCCGTGTTATTGAGAGAATCCGAATTGGAATCCAAGTTTGAAACCGTATTTGGGGAAATAAAGGAATCAGAGGAGAAACAGGTCGAACTAAGCTCGAATATTAAAAAACTGGCTTTGCCAAAGGCCACTGAACATATTGCTGACGAGATTGATAAGTTGTTAAAAGTTAAAAGTTGAAGGGAATTTTTGGGATTTGGATTTGAAATTTTTGCTTGACACAAATGATACTAATGAACTTTGGAATTGATTCTTGATTTTGAACTTAAAAGATATACATAACGTCTTTTTTATTGGTATTGGAGGCATTGGAATGTCTGCTTTGGCCCGCTATTTCAAGTATGTTGACAAAAAAGTAATGGGCTATGACAAAACACAATCCCCCATCACGGAAGAGCTGATTGAAAGCGAAATTTTTGTCCATTTCAGGGATGAGGTGTATTTAATTCCAGACCTCTTTAAGAATCCTGAAAACACCTTAGTGGTATATACTCCTGCCGTTCCTAATTCGCATAGGCAATTGCAGTATTTCAAAAGAAACGGTTTTGAGGTTAAAAAGAGATCAGAGGTACTGGGAATAATCACCAAGGATACTTTTTGCTTTGCAGTGGCAGGAACACATGGAAAAACCACCACCTCCTGTATATTGGCCCACTTGCTCAAAGAGACCGGAACTCCTTTTGTAGCGTTTTTAGGTGGGATTTCGGAGGATTTCAACAGCAATTTTGTGTTGGAGGGTACCTCCCATGCAGTGGTAGAGGCTGATGAGTTTGACCGGTCATTTTTGCAGTTATCACCCAATGTGGCCTGTGTAACCTCTATGGATGCGGATCATTTGGATATCTACGGAACCAGGGAGGAACTACATAAATCCTTTCAGGATTTTGTGGACAAAATAAAACCTGGAGGGCATTTGTTTGTTAAAAACGGCCTGCCCCTGAATGGATTTACTTATGGCATTGATGACCATTCGGACTATAGAATAGAAAATATTTCAATTGAACGAGGCACCTACATTTTTGACTTGATTACCCCGTCTGAAGTGGTAAAGCAAGTACGTTTCAATAAACCGGGCAGACACAACTTGCTCAATGGATTAGCTGCTTTTGCAATGGCGATGCAGGCCGGTTCCCCTCCGCATCGTCTTGCTGAAGCTTTAGGGACCTTTAAAGGCGTGCAGCGACGCTTTTCGTATCAAATTAAGGAAAAGGATTTTGTCTTTATTGATGATTATGCACATCATCCCACAGAAATCAACGCGGTTTATGATGCCATTCGGGAAATGCATCCGGAGGAAGAAGTGACGGCCATATTCCAGCCCCATTTATTTTCAAGGACCCAGGATTTTGGGGATGACTTTGCCAAAAGCCTTGCACAGTTCGATATCATTTTCTTATTGGAAATCTATCCGGCAAGGGAAGAACCAATTACTGGAATCAATTCGGAATGGCTATTGGACAAGATTCAAAACCCTCGAAAAAAATTGATTTCAAAATCCAACTTGATTGATGAGATAAAACAAAGTAAAACAGGGGTTTTGGTGACCATGGGAGCAGGTGACATTGGATTGGAAGTTCCCAAAATCAGAAAAGAATTGGCCTATGCGAGTTAACTGGAACAACATAAAACTGGGATTTTTGGGTATGATGGTTATCGCCCTTTATGGGTTTGCCGATTATAGGAGTGACCAAAAAACAATAGACGATATTTCCATTAAATTTTTGGGAGACAACAATTTATATCTCACAGAAGCCTCAGTTAATAAATTGTTAATACAAAATTATGGCACCGTAAAAAATAGGCCTAAAGAACAATTAGTTTTGAATACCATAGAGGAGGTATTACGGTCCAATGATATGGTGAAAAATGCCCAAGTCTATCTTACTGTAAACGGAGAACTTATATCCAAGATTGTTCAGCGAAAAC
This sequence comes from Flagellimonas flava, assembly GCF_050617915.1. GTDB lineage: Bacteria > Bacteroidota > Bacteroidia > Flavobacteriales > Flavobacteriaceae > Flagellimonas > Flagellimonas flava_A. The sequence goes on along the minus strand of NZ_JBODQE010000006.1, from coordinate 80,781 downwards.
CAATTGGAAGGGTAGAGGGAATCTCCAAATTTTATTTGGATGATTTGGGAGAACGCATGCCGTTGTCCAAGCATCATTCCGCAAGGGTGCCCATAATTACAGGGAAGATTACGGGGAAAACCTTGGAGGATGCCTATGTCATTTTGAATTATATCAACGAAGACGATTTTCTAAGAAAAAATGTCATCGGAATACATATCGAGGAAGAAGGGAAATATCAACTCAAATTCCGTCTAGAGAATTTTGTGGTGAATTTGGGCGGGGTTGAGAATCTCGATGAGAAGTTCAAAAATTTTATGGCCTTTTATGCAAAAGCTGCCAAGGATAAATCCTTGGAGAAATATGCAGTAGTAAGTTTAGAATTCAGCAATCAAGTGGTTTGTACCAAAATTTAAAATATGGAACAGGGGAATTATTCAGTTGGATTGGACATTGGAACTACCAAGATCGTAGCGATCATTGGAAGGGAAAATGATTACGGAAAAATTGAAATTTTAGGAACCGGTAGATCCAAGAGTTTGGGTGTGCACCGTGGGGTGGTCAATAACATTACCCAAACCATTTCTTCCATCCAGCAAGCGGTGGAACAGGCAGAGTTGAATTCGGGTCTGAAGATTGGATCGGTTGTTGTAGGCATTGCTGGGCAGCATATAAGAAGCCTTCAACATAGCGACTATATCACCCGTCCCAATTCCGAGGAAGTCATAGATGATGATGATTTGGAAAAACTGTGTAACCAAGTGTACAAATTGGTCATGCTTCCCGGGGAAGAGATCATCCATGTTTTGCCACAGGAATATAAGGTGGACGGTCAATCGGAGATTAAGGAGCCCAAAGGAATGTATGGCGGCCGATTGGAAGCTAATTTCCATGTGGTAGTAGGGCAAGTTTCGTCCATCAAGAATATTGGTCGATGCATCAAAAGTGCAGGACTTGATCTGGGCAACATCACCTTAGAGCCTTTGGCCTCGGCAGAAGCAGTTTTAAGTCAAGAAGAAAAGGAAGCGGGAGTTGCCTTGATCGATATAGGAGGTGGAACCACGGATTTGGCCATTTTTAAGGATGGTATCATTCGACACACCTCTGTTATCCCTTTCGGAGGAAACGTTATCACTGAAGATATCAAGGAAGGTTGTTCCATTATTGAGAAACAGGCGGAGCTTTTGAAAATCAAATTTGGATCCGCATGGCCAGGAGAGAACAAGGACAACGAAATTGTTTCCATTCCTGGACTAAGAGGGCGCGAACCTAAGGAAATCACCCTGAAAAACCTTTCCAAGATTATCCATGCCAGAGTAGTGGAAATTGTGGAGCAGGTTTATGTGGAGATAAAAAATTACGGCCACGAAGAGCAAAAGAAAAAACTTATTGCCGGAATAGTTTTGACCGGTGGTGGAAGCCAATTGAAACATTTGAAGCAATTGGTGGAATATATCACAGGAATGGACACCCGTATTGGGTATCCAAACGAACATTTGGCCGGCGATTCTGATGAGGAAATTGCCAGCCCATTGTATGCTACGGCCGTAGGGCTGTTGATGAACGCTTTGGAAACAACGAACAGGCAGCATGCGGTTGAGGAGGAAGCAATTGTTGAAGAGGAAAAGGTACTTGTTGGCCAAGAGCACGCGGGAAGCACTTCCCATAAAGAACGCAAATCGATATTTGACAAATGGTCCGAGAAATTGAAGGACTTTTTGGATAACGCAGAATAATAACCCCATTAAAACGAAACACAACTGTCATGAGTAAGAGCACCGAATTTGACAACATCGCTTTTGATCTCCCCAAAAACAAAAGCAACGTAATTAAGGTAATCGGCGTTGGTGGAGGTGGTGGAAACGCCATCAATCACATGTTCCAAGCCGGAATCAACGGAGTGGACTTTGTCATCTGCAACACAGATGCGCAAGCCCTGCAAAACAGCCCAATTCCCAATAAAATCCAGTTGGGGGTTTCCCTAACGGAAGGATTGGGAGCTGGAGCCAATCCCGAAATTGGCGAGCAAGCAGCCTTGGAAAGCATGGAAGAGGTTAAGGGTATGCTGGAGAGCAATACCAAAATGGCATTTATCACCGCAGGAATGGGTGGTGGAACGGGGACAGGTGCTGCCCCGATCATAGCCAAGGTAGCGAGGGAGATGGATGTGCTTACCGTGGGGATCGTGACCATACCTTTTCAGTTTGAAGGAGCCATGCGTAACAAACAAGCGCAGGCTGGGATAGAAAAATTAAGGGCCAATGTGGATTCACTGATTGTGATCAACAACAACAAGCTTCGCGAAGTTTATGGAAATTTAGGGTTCAAGGCAGGTTTTTCCAAAGCGGATGAAGTATTGGCAACGGCAGCAAGGGGTATTGCCGAAGTTATTACACACCATTACACCCAAAACATTGACCTCAGGGATGCTAAAACAGTGCTTTCCAATAGTGGTACGGCCATAATGGGCTCTTCCACGGCATCTGGGTCGGCAAGGGCCAGTGAGGCAATAATGAAAGCCTTGGATTCTCCATTGTTGAACGATAACAAGATCAATGGCGCCAAAAATGTGCTATTGCTGATAGTTTCGGGAACCCAAGAAATTACCATTGATGAAATTGGGGAAATCAATGATTATATCCAGATAGAAGCAGGTCATAGCGCCAATATTATCATGGGTGTTGGGGAAGATGAGAATTTGGGAGATGCCATTGCGGTAACTGTTATTGCAACGGGATTTAATGTGGATCAACAAGACCATATTGTAAACACGGAGAGCAAAAAAGTGTTTTACACTTTGGAAGATGAGCAAACCGCTGAGCAAGAGTTGACCCCTGAAGCAACATCCGTACAAGAAATTAAATTGGAGAAACCTCCAGTCAAGGAGGAACCTGAGGTGGTGCGACATACGTTGGACATGGAGGAAGAAGTGAGCGAACCTGAACTTGTTCCCCAAGAGGTTGAGTCAGATTTGATTCCGACCACCAACTACATCAGAAACTTCAATGTTTTCTATGAGGAAGTTGTTCCAGAAAATGTAGAGGACGACTTTGTGATCATTGAAGCTAAAAGTATCCTAAATGATATTGAGGTTGTTGATCCCGAAATTCTGGCACCAAAAGCCGAGGAAGATCAGTTTGCTTTGACCTTTGACATGCCATTGAATGCCATCGAGCCGGAGGAAGATGAAACCCAGCATACCATCACTTTCGATTTGGATGACGATACCATTAAAGAAATTGATGTAGAGGAGTATGTAGAAGTAAAGCCAGTGTTGGAATACAACAAGCAAGGTGAAACTCGATATGATTTGGAGGAATATATGGAATTGGAGACACAACTGACGGGAGCAAAATCAGTTGCCGAGACCCATGAGCCTAAATTGGTGGAAAATGAGTTGGTTTTTGAGAAAAAGACCATAAAACCGCAAGCTTCCACAGGAGATAAGGCCTCTGGGGACCAAGACCCGTTCAATAGCTCCATCAGTGATATGCTGAAGGACAGAGCTGATGAACGTAGAAAAAAACTGAAAAATTTCAATTATAAGTTTCAGAATAACAGAAACAGCATAGATGAAATAGAGAAGCAGCCAGCCTATAAAAGGCAGGGGGTTGATATATCAGATACGCCCAAAGAGCAAAAGGTTTCCCGCACCACATTGAGTGAGGATAGCAATGACGAAATGCAGTTGCGTTCCAACAACTCCTTTTTGCACGATAATGTTGATTAGTAGTGTTTAAATTGTATCCATTTTAAATGGAAATGATAAGCCCGATGGTTAAGAGACTTTCGGGTTTATTTTTTTATCTTCGCAGCCCAAAATAATTTCAAATGGGTTTGCAGGAAAAAGTTATGACGGAAATGAAAGCGGCAATGAAGGCAAAAGATGCTGTTGCCCTTGAGTCATTACGTGCTATAAAATCTGCCATTTTGTTGGCTAAAACAGATAAAGGTGCGGGAGGAGAACTTTCTGAGGAAGATGAGATTAAATTGGTACAGAAGTTGGTAAAACAACGCAAGGACAGTGCTACCATCTTTACCGAGCAGGGAAGAGATGATTTAGCTGCTCCTGAGCTTGCCCAGGTTGCAGTTATTGAAAAGTTTTTGCCAGAACAATTGACTGAAGAGGAAATTGAAAAGGTGGTTGTTCAGACCATTGATGCAGTAGGTGCAGAAGGGATGAAAGATATGGGAAAGGTGATGGGAATGGTTTCCAAGGAATTGGCTGGTCAGGCAGACGGAAAGACCATTTCAAGTATTGTTAAGGCAAAATTGAGTAGCTAAGTGCTGGATTCCTGCCTTCGCAGGAATGACATATTGATAACAAATTTAATTGGCCCAGTAGTTCAACTGGATAGAATATCAGATTTCGGCTCTGAGGGTTGGGGGTTCGAATCCTCCCTGGGTCACGAATAAATAGTTCGATTAGAAAAAACGCCAAGCTTGCTTGAGCGTTTTTTTGTTTGAACTATTTTCAAAGCGGAGCTTTGTGAGGATATCCAATCCGTCGCATCGAAGTTCACCGAATTAAAGGAGGTCCTTGCTTGAGCGTTTTTTGTTTGAACTATTTTCAAAGCGGAGCTTTGTGAGGATATCCAATCCGTTTGATGGAAGTTCATCGGTGCAAAAAAGTCATCCCTAATCCATCCATTATTTTCCTTTTTCCTTTGTTTGGATCCTACTACCTTTAGCCACTAATTATAATCTGGACAATTATGCATTTGAGTGGGAAAAATATCCTTGGAAATGATCAATCGGCGGAAGGTGCAACTACTTTTTACGCCAATAATCCTGCAACAGGTGATGCATTGGAGGTTGCATTTACCGAAGCTACCCAAGCCGAAGTGGACAAGGCTGTTGAATTGGCTGAATCCGCCTTTGACGTTTACAGACAAAAGTCTGGAATGGAACGTGCGGAATTTTTGGAGACCATAGCCTCTGAGCTTGCCAAAATTGTGACCTCCCTTGTTGAAAGGTGTACGTTGGAAACTGGACTCCCAGAAGGTAGGTTAAAGGGCGAATTGGGAAGAACCACGGGACAATTGAGATTGTTTGCGAGTTTATTGCGCGAAGGTTCATGGGTTGATGCCAGGATAGATCGTGCCAATCCCGATAGAACCCCGGTGCCCAAACCGGATACCCGTCAAATGCAAATAGCACTTGGGCCTGTAGGGGTCTTTGGCGCCAGTAATTTTCCCTTGGCTTTTTCCGTGGCTGGAGGAGACACAGCTTCTGCACTTGCTGCGGGCTGCCCAGTAGTCGTAAAAGCGCATCCCGCGCATCCTGGAACTTCGGAATTGGTGGGACAAGCCATTGCCAATGCAGCTCACCTATGCAACATGCCCAATGGGGTCTTTTCATTGGTACATGGGGCATCCATTGCCGTGGGTCAGGCCATTGTGAGACATCCTTTGATAAAAGCCATTGGTTTTACAGGATCTTTTAGAGGCGGAAAGGCACTTTTTGACGAAGCCGCCAGACGCGAGGAACCCATTCCCGTATATGCCGAAATGGGAAGTTCCAATCCAGTTTTTATGTTACCTGGAGCATTGAAAGAGAATTTTGGAAGTTTGGCCGCAGGTCTTGCTGGCTCGGTGCAATTAGGCGTGGGACAATTCTGTACCAATCCTGGAATTACCATTGTACCCAAATCAGAAGATGCAGCCAATTTTGAAAAAGAATTAGAGAAGCAAATTACAACTTCAGAGTCGGCTACCATGTTGACCGAGGCTATTCAAAAAAACTATGTTTCCGGTTTGGAGACCTTAAAATCGAAAAGCGAGGTGACATCACTTGGAAAAGGGAGCCAAACGGATGGGGGCGCTCAGGGTACCGCGGAAGTACTTACTGCTACTGCAACGGATTTTATTGCCGACAAGGAAATGGAAGAGGAGATTTTTGGACCTTCCACGCTTTTGGTCAAATCCGAAAATAAGGAAGAGATGCTTGAAATTGCCAAGAATCTCAATGGGCATCTCACAGCAACCGTGCATGGTACCGATGAAGATCTAAAGGAATATGCAGATCTACTCAAGTTGTTGGAAAGAAAAGTGGGTCGATTGCTCATCAATTCTTTTCCTACGGGAGTGGAAGTATGCCATTCCATGGTTCATGGAGGGCCTTTCCCAGCAACATCGGATGCTAGGATGACCTCTGTGGGAACAGAAGCCATAACACGCTTTACAAGACCTATTTGTTACCAAGGTTTCCCGGATTCCCTGCTACCTGATGAATTAAAAGATGGGAACCCACTTAATATTTTGAGGCTGGAAGACGGTACCTATCAATTGCCAAGATCCTAAAGGGTAAGCTTACTCCTCTTCTTGCAGTGTCTTGATATCGGCTATAAGCTGATGGATTGCTGTTTTGTTGAGCCCGTTATAGATTCCACGGATATGTCTCTTTTTATCAATGAGAACAAAGTTTTCCGTGTGGAGAAATTCGTCCATGGATTTTTGAAAGCCTAAATCTTCCTCAACAAAATAGGCGAATCGCCCAAGGTTATAGATATCTCTGCGCTCTCCGGTGACCAAATGCCATTTGTTTTCCAAAACGCCTTTGGTCTCTGCATAATGTCTTAGGATGGGAACAGAGTCAAGCTGGGGAGTAACAGAATGGGACAACAAAAGAATCTCCTCGTCGTCCTTAAACGCTTGTTGGATAAGGTTCATGTTCTCGGTCATCTTGGGGCATATTCCTGGACAAGAAGTAAAGAAAAAGTCGGTGACGTAGATTTTGTTGTCAAAAGTCTTTTCCGTAATCGTATCACCCAATTGATTTATCAATTTGAAATTGGGAATCCTATGCAGGCCGTATATGGAATCACTTTTGGGATTGACCCATTTAGGGGTAAATGAAGGGTCATCATAATAGGGCAACATAGCGACCCTGCTTTCCTTTTTGGTCGGATGGTTTTCCTTGCATTGATAACTTAGCATAGCTATCAAACATAACAAGATAAAAATTTGGCTATTTCTGAACGATTTCATCCTTAAGTTCATAGCATAGATTTGAGCGTTTCAATCCAAAAAAGCGACCATTTTTGGCCTCGTAGTTGGCATAGATCTTCCCGGACGCAAGCCAAGCCTGTTGAAGACCTTCTTCTTTTCCCAAATTCAAACGGGTGACCCTAGCAAGTTGTCCAGTGGGATACCATTTGCACTGCTCCCCATGTTTGACTCCCATCCTATATTGTGAAGTGGTGCTTAGGATGCCATTTGGCCACCAGGACTTATATTCCCCGTTAAGCCTATTTCGAACATAATTCCCTTGGCTGCGAAGCATTCCTGAACTGAACCACTTTCTGGCCATTCCCTCTTTCTTTCCTTGGAAATACCCAATTTGTTCTGCCAATACGCCATTTGGATGGTAGTTTAAGGCGTATCCCGTAAAAGGTTGGCCTTCATAATACCAAACCCCTTTCAAAGGGTTGAGGACTAGTTCTTCCTTAAAAACTTCTTGCCCTTCCATTAGGATACTTTTTCCCAAAGGGAAAGATGGACCGCTATCCATGGATAAAATGGATAACAGTCCAACAAAGGCACATTTAGTTAATTGCATTGGGACTACCTTGATAATCACCTGGAAAAATGACATAATACTCATTCAAGTAAAGTTCGTTCTCAATATGATAGTGATATTCGGCCTCATCCGTATGTTGTGTGGTGGAGGTGTGTCCTCCAGAAGCGTCCAAATCGGTAGGATAGTCTCCGGTGGAATTACATTTTCTACCATAAATGAAGAAACCGTCTGCCATAATTCCAATAAGGTTGTCATCGTCCTCGGACCAAGCAGTGGGTTCCAAATGGTAGTGGTATTCGGCAGGGCCAATGTGCCCTCCTGTATAGTCCAAAGATGCAGCTGCTTCGTTAAGCGGACCACTTCCTTCCTGATCGTTAAATATAGCTGCCCCACTTATGGCAATTCCTATAGCACCCATATTGGTGGAGGAACTGCTGGATGCCAGTTCCGGACTTTGGGGAACCCTTAGGGTAGCTTCTCCGTTAAAATTCGGGATGATACTTGGGGTGGTTTCTACATCTGGTTCGTCCAAATATAAATCTTGACCCACTCCCCAATATACGGTGGAGTGATTTGGAAGTCCGTTGGTCTCTATGACTACATTGGTACCCTCAAGATAAATATCCGTATTAGCCTCATCAAACTCTGAAAATGCGGCATGCAATTCTCCAGTAGTTGTAATTTCTCCATCATCGCCATCTTCCGCATCCGAGCTGCATGCAATAAACCCGGCCAGTATCATGGACATTAAAGTAGATCCACTGATTAATTGTTGTATAATCGATTTCTTTTTCATTGTATTGGGATTTGAAATATTAGACCTTAATGCTATTATTGGTTTTTCTCCCTTCTTTTGGGTTTTGGAGCTTTATCGAATTCCTCTTCTGAGATATAACCATCTTCGTTCAGGTCCACTTTGGCAAAGTCCTTTTTCAATGGTCCCTTTACTTCTTCCTCAGAAAGCTTTCCATCTTCGTTGGCGTCCATTTTTTCCAAAAGCATTTCAAAAGAGGGCGGTCCTTTTCTTTCTCCTCTATTTGATCCTTCTTGGGCAGTTAACTGACAGGAAAAAAGTGCAGCTGCAGTCACTGCTAGAATTCCAAATGTTGTCTTCTTTTTAATCATTGTTCAATTGTTTTACATTTCTAGTTTAGATGTGAACCCGTAAAAAAACTTGTGGGCTTAGGTGATTTTTTTTGGATGATGGTTCCAAAAAAGCTTATAAATTGCGATAGGAACAAGCGCTAATTCATTGGAAGACAATCAGTTTTTACAAGATCTGAAGGACAAAAAACAATCTGCCTATAGCAGACTGTTGGATGAATATCAGGCAAAGGTTTTCAATACCTGTCTTTCCTTTGTGCCCAATAGGGAGGATGCGGAAGATATAGCCCAGGAAGTATTTGTGGAGGTGTACCATGCCATTTCCAAATTCAAGGGAGAAGCCAGATTGTCTACATGGATCTATAGGATTTCAGTGAACAAAAGCTTGGAATTCATTCGGAAAAAGAATGCAAAAAAACGGTTTGGTTTTATGCAGTCCATTACAGGGAACATGGTTCCCATGGATAAATCCACCTATTTTACCGAATTTGACCATCCTGGGATACAGCTGGAAAACAAGGAACGAAATGAAACTTTGTTTCAGGCCATAAACAGATTACCGGAAGCCCAGCGTGTGGTTTTTACGCTGCACAAAATTGATGGATTGAGTTATAAGGAAGTGGCCGCCATTACCAACAAAAGTGTTTCCTCAGTTGAATCGCTTTTGTTTCGAGCTAAAAAGAACTTGCAGAAAATATTGGCCCATTTTTATAAAAGTGAAAAATAAGCGCAAGTTTCAATAAGAAATAACATCTAAAGAAATAACATAAAAACAATGGATGCTAAAAAAACTACACAACAAGAGATAGATAAAATACTGGAGTCCGCAGATGGCATTGAGGCTGTCAATACCCCGCCATTTTTTAAGGATAAGGTGCTCAGAAAACTGATGGACTTGGAAGAAGTTAAGCCGCAATTGGATGTTTTGGCCTGGTTTGTTCCCAAATATCAAATTGCCGTTTTATTACTTTTTGCTGCGCTAAATTTTGCCGCGTTGTACCTTTATAACAGTTCCAATAAACAGGATGAGCTTCAGACTTTTGCAGAATCCTATAATTTGTCTGGCTCGGATAATACCTCTTTCCTAAATTAGACACCGATGAAAAATAAGTTAATTGCAGCCATACTATTTTTCTTGATGATCATGAACGGGGTATTGCTTTACCTTGTGCTATCAGAACCTGGACCTCGGAAAAGACCGCCGCATGATTTTATCATCAATGAGTTGAATTTGACAGCGGACCAAACCCAAGAATTCAGAATGTTGGAGGGGGAACATCGCATACGTATGAAAACAATGGATGGCCAACTTCGGGAAATGAGGCATATGCTTTTTTCCAATACCCAAAATGAGGATTTTTTGGAAAGAAAAAGAGATTCCATTGTTGAGCTTATGGGTTGGCTCCATCAGCAAAAGGATTTGGAGGTGTTCAACCATTTTAAGCGTATTGGAGATCTATGTACCCCAGAACAACGGAAAGTTTTGGAAAGCATATTAAGTGAGACGCTTAGAAGAGGCCCGGGAAGAAAAGGCCCGCCCGAAGGACATATGGGTCCTCCACCTCCTAGAGAGCATTAAAAAATAGTCTTTCAAAGGATTTGTATGATCAAGCGCAAGTTTAGCACCACGTTTGCATCTAAACCTTTTCTGTATTGAACTACTTGGGTTTAATTACCAGTGTGGTTGTAGATTTTTGGTTAGCAAACGTCCAGGGATTGTGAAATCTTTGGGCGTTTTTGTTTGGGCATACCCCTAAAATGGAAATCTGACCATTTTGTGCTATCTTAAGTAGGAATTGGGCTCGGCTTAAAACGCTCTGATGTAATGAGTTTTATTTGGGCTCGACCTAAGTTTTATATCTAACCTAAATACCCAACAAATATGTCTCAGAAATTGATTGAAATAGCCAAGGTGTCACAACTGAAAGCTAAAGAACCTTCCTATGCCCTCGTTAAAAACACAGATTTGGTCATTGTTAAGCACGAAACAGGGATATCGGTGCTATATGGAAGATGTCACCACAGAGGGGCCTTGTTGGCAGATGGGCATATAGATGGGAAAAACTTGATTTGTGGGGTACACGGTTGGGACTACCGATACGATACTGGGATTAGTGAATACAATAACGATGAACAACTGCACAAGTTCCAGGAATACATTGAGGGGGATTCACTGCAAATTGACGAAAATGAAGTAGCACAGTTTGAACAGCAGCATCCGCAACCTTTTGACAGGGAGGCTTATCTCGGAACTTATGCGGACACCCACCCGGAAGATACGGAACCTTATACGGGTTATATCAAGGAATTGGCCAGAAATGGTTTAAAAAATCTAGGACATCATGGTTTTTCCGCCTCTATGGGCGTGGATAGGAATACGCTGCCCAAATGGAGCGATATTCAATTTTTACCTGCCCAGTTGGCCACACGACCTTTGCTGGATCACGAGGAAGTTTCCACCAAGGTGACCATTGGCCCAAAAGCAAAAAAACCGTTGGTTTTGGACATTCCCCTTTTTGTTAGTGACATGAGTTTTGGGGCATTGAGCAGGGAAGCAAAAATTGCCCTGTCCAAAGGAGCAGAGATGGCCGGTACGGGTATTTGCTCTGGGGAAGGGGGCATGCTGCCGGACGAACAAAAGAACAATTCCAGATATTTTTACGAGTTGGCTTCGGCCCAGTTTGGTTTTAGCTGGGACAAATTGGACAAGGTCCAAGCCTTTCATTTTAAAGGAGGCCAGGGAGCCAAGACGGGAACCGGGGGTCATTTGCCCGGAAATAAAGTGAGCAAGGAAATAGCTGAGGTTCGAGGTCTAAAAGAAGGAGAAACTGCTATTAGCCCAGCCACTTTTCCTGATTTTCATGGAGTGGAAGATTTTAAGGCCTTTGCCCAAAAAGTGAGGGAGCGCACGGGAGGAATTCCCATCGGTTTTAAGATTGCGGCCAGCCATATCGAAAAAGACATCCAGTTTGCCCTGGATGTGGGAGTGGATTATATTATTTTGGATGGAAGGGGAGGTGGAACAGGCTCGGCACCAACCATCTTAAGGGATAATATCAATGTCCCTACGATTCCCGCACTGGCCAGAGCTAGAAAATATCTGGACAAGGTTGGAGCAACAGATGTTTCTTTGGTAATTACGGGAGGACTTCGTATTGCTGAAGATTTTTCAAAGGCGATGATGTTGGGTGCAGATGCCATTGCGGTATCCAATTCCGCTATCCAGGCCGTTGGATGCTTGGGAATGCGAGCCTGCGGGAGTAACAACTGCCCTGTGGGAATTGCTACCCAAAAAGAACATCTGAGAAGCCGATTGATTGTGGATGCATCGGCCAAACAATTGTATAATTTTTTCTCCGCCACCAACGATTTGATTAAGGTAGTGGCGCGTTCATGCGGTTATGACGACATTGCCAAGTTCAACCATGATGATTTGTCAACTTTTAATAAGGAAATGCATGAACTTACGGGAATTAACTATGCAGGAATAAAATAAACGAATCAATCTATGGCTACTTCAAAGAAAAAGGTATGGTACAAGGTACTGGATAATAAGAATGAGTTGCCCGAAGGACGGGTGAAAACCGTTACTGCTGCGCACAAGGGAATATGTCTTACCCATTTCAAGGGTAAATTTTCAGCCTTGGATAACAAATGTCCCCATCAGGGAGGCCCGTTGGGAGAAGGATCCATTGAAAATGGGATGCTGCGTTGTCCTTGGCATGGGTGGGATTTTAATCCACAAACCGGGGTTCCGCCGGGGGGATATGATGATGGCATTGAAACCTTTGAAGTCAAAGAGGAAAACAATGCCATTTATGTGGGAGTGGAGGAGGAAGTGCCCCATGAAACCACGGTTTCGGACATCATGGTAGAGACCATGGTCAACTGGGGAGTGACCAAGGTTTTTGGAATGGTGGGCCATTCCAATTTGGGTTTTGCAGACGCCATGAAGCGTATGGAGCAAAAGGGCAAATTGAATTTTTATGGAATTAGACATGAAGGGGCAGCTGCGTTCGCGGCTTCAGCTTATGGCAAATTGACAGGGAAGCCAGCCGCATGTTTCTCCATAGCAGGCCCTGGTGCTACCAATATGTTTACTGGAATGTGGGACGCCAAGGTGGATAGAGCCCCTTTATTGGCATTGTCAGGTCAGGTGGCTACCCAAGTGGTGGGAACCGGAAATTTTCAAGAAGTTGACCTGGTTCAGGCTTTTGGAAGTGTGGCTGAATTTAACCATAGAGTGCAAAGTGACAGTAGACATGCGGAATTGATGTCATTAGCTGTCAAACACGCCATTCTTAAGCGGGATGTTTCCCATTTGACCTTTCCCGATGAGGTTCAGGAACGAAAAGCCAAGCCTTATGCCAAGGCAAAAACTCCTGAAAATAGAATGACCACTCTGGAAATTGCTCCACCAAAAGAGGCGGTGAAAGAGGCAGTGGATTTGATCAAAAAGGCCAAGAGACCCGTGATTATTTTGGGTCATGGAGCCAGGGCACATAAAAAACAACTGGCTGCTTTCGCTGAACAATTGAATGCTCCAGTGGTGACCACCTTTAAAGGGAAGGGCCTTATTTCAGATCATCATCCCTTGGGAGGAGGGGTTTTGGGCAGGAGCGGAACGCCTATTGCATCATGGTTTATGAACGAATCAGATTTGTTGATTGTCTTTGGTGCCTCCTTTTCAAATCACACGGGGATTACCCCTAAAAAACCGATTATCCAAGTGGACTTTGATCCCTTGGCACTAAGTAAATTCCATAAAGTTGAAGTGGCCGTATGGGGTGAAATCTCCAGAACTTTGGAAATTTTTGGGGAAGAACTAAAATCAGGCATAAATGCTCTGGATCAAACCAAGGAAGTGGCCGAGCGCTGGAAAATATGGAAAGAGGAGAAGGCCAAGCGCCTTTTGGAAACTTCAGATAACGGGGTGAGTTCCATTGCGGTCTTTGATGCTATGAATAAGCTAACCCCTGAAAACGCTGTAATGTGTGTTGATGTGGGGAATAATGCCTATTCTTTTGGACGTTATTTTGAATCCAAGGAGCAGGATTTTCTAATGTCAGGCTATTTGGGTTCCATTGGTTTTGCCTTGCCTGCGGCCATGGGGGCATGGACGGCTGTTGGGGATGAGAGACCTGTTGTTGCTGTTGCAGGGGATGGCGGTCTCTGTCAGTACTTGGCTGAAATCACCACCTTGGTCAAGTATAAAATGCCCATAAAATTGATTGTGTTGAACAATCATGAACTGGGTAAAATATCCAAAGAACAACGTGCTGGGGAATTTGATGTATGGCAAACCTCCCTCTCCAATCCTAATTTTGCCGAATTTGCCCAGTCCTGCGGTGCCTGGGGTAAGCGTGTGGAAAATCAAGAACATTTGAAGGCTGCAATGGAAGAACTTTTTGAAGAAAACGGCCCAGCTGTTTTGGAAGTGATCACTGATGTGAATCTGATTTAAGTGGCATCTTTCCATTCCCATTTGTCGGTGGGAATGAAAGGAATCCCTTGGCATAAAGACATAATATCATATGTAGTCCAACTCCTTGAACGGGTTAGTGGGATGGAAAAAACGAGGGACTGGTACCAGATAGGTATTGATATCAACACCAGTCAAACACTAGATAAAAAATCTTCAATCTATTAATATGAAAAGAATACTGATTTTAGCATTTTTCTTTACGGGAGCCCTAATGTATGGGCAATCCAAGCATGTAAACACCAAAAAAGGGTATGCGGCCAATGGGTATGACGTAGTTGCATACTTTAATGGCAAGGCAGAGGAAGGAAGTAAAAAATATAAGGCAAACCATGCTGGGATTGACTATAAGTTTTCATCCGAGGAAAACTTGAATACGTTCAAGGCCAATCCGGATAAATTTGTTCCCCAGTATGGCGGATATTGTGCATATGCCGTTGCAGTCTCAGGAAAAAGGGTCAACGTTAATCCCGAAACCTATGAAATTCGGGATGATAAACTCTATTTATTCTATAATTCCGGAAACACAAACACTTTGGAGCTTTGGTTGAAGGAATCCCCGGAAAAATTAAGAACCAAGGCGGATCAGAACTGGAGCAATCTCATTGCCGATTAATCTTAAGCTTAGGTTAAATTTGCAATTCTTCGCTTCAAATTTGGTTTAGGCTGTTAGGTATCCCTATTTTAGAGACTATAATAAACAATGTTTTAGCGAACACTTGTTGTCAAATGAATAAGCACGCAAAGGTTGGTTTTTATGGTGTATTGGTTAGCTTTTTGGGAGCATTGCCCTTGGGAACGCTTAACCTCACTGCCTTTGATATTGCAGCTTCCCAAGGTTTAACTGCTGCTATTTGGTTCGCACTGGCCGTAGTGCTTGTAGAGTTGACCGTGGTTAGACTTACATTACTGGGAAATGAACATTTGCAATTTGGGGAGAAGTTTTCATCATACCTAATACTATTGGGAATTGCGTTGTTGTTGTATCTGTCAATTTCCAGTTTTCAAGCTTCGATGCGTTTAGCAAATATGGAGCAACAAATCACGGCTTTGCCCAAGATAAGTTCGGCCTTTGTGCTAGGATTGTTGTTAAGCGCCCTCAATCCTTTACAAGTTCCCTTTTGGATGACATGGAACAAGGTGCTCTCCAACAAAGGAGTGCTTAAAAGTACCAAAGGTCACTACAATTTTTATCTTGCTGGGATAGGATTTGGATCCTTATTGGGTCTTGGAGTTTTTATTGCAGCAGGAAAATTCATTTTTGCCAACTACGGTAACTATACCATGATTACCAACATATTTATGGGATTGCTCTATTTGGGCTTCGCTATTTATCTCGGGTATTTGTTGCTTAAAAAACGTCTTAAACTAAAAATTCAATAAACCATATGTTCAGGTCTTCCATTAACACATTGGAACAATTCAAGGAAATTCTGCTGCAATTGCCAGAAGGATGCTATACACATTCTTGCGCTGTGCTTTCCAACAGCAGTATTGGTCAACATACCCGACATATCATTGAGCTGTATCTATGTCTTCTCAAAGGATATCAGAATGCGGATGTGTCCTACGACAATAGGGAAAGGAACAAGCGCATAGAACAGGAACTCCCATTTGCCATTGAGCAACTTGAATTGATACAGGAACATTTGGAGAAACCTAACAAGGCCGTTAAGGTCACCTATGAACTCTGTGGGGAGAAAACTTGTCTGGAATCCAATTACTTTCGTGAGGTAATGTACAATCTGGAACATACCATTCACCACCACGCCTTAATCAAAGTAGGTATACAGCATTTCACCCAAATGGAGCTTCCGGAATCGTTTGGAGTGGCTCCATCCACGCTTCAATACAGACAAGCATGTGTACAGTAAGCTATATATCAAGACAGGGACGTTGCTTTATTACATCCAATAGGGATGAGCATATCTCCCGTCCGATAGCTTTGGAACCACAGGAACAAGTTGTCAATTCGGTTAAACTGTTGTTTCCAAAAGATCCACAAGCAGGCGGTACCTGGTTTGCCATCAATGAATTTGGAGCGGTAGCCGTATTGTTGAATGGTGCCTTTGAAAACCATGAACGCAAATTGCCCTATGCTCGGAGTAGGGGCCTGATTTTGTTGGACGTAATAGCCAACCCGGAACCACAGGTAGCTTTACAGACCATGGAGTTGAAACAGGTTGAACCCTTTACCTTGGTTTTGTATGTCGGTGCAGATTTATTGGAACTTCGATGGGACGGAGAAAAGAAACATCTAAAGCAGTTGGATGCTGGAAAAGACCATATCTGGTCCTCTGTAACTTTGTATGATGAGAAGGCCATTGCTCTGCGCGAATCCTTGTTTGAAGATTTCATTGCCACTACCAAAGAAATTACGGAGTCTAAAATTGTTGATTTTCATTCCAATAACCATCAGGATTTTGAAAACGGCTTTATTATCGACAGAAATACGGGTCTCAAAACCTTTAGCGTAACCCAAATGGTTTTGGATCAAGACAAAGCGTCTATGGCACATTTTGATTTATTGAACGATAAAGCATACCATATCCCATTTTCACCCAAAACACCGGCAACGACATAATGGATACGTGGAAATTAAAATGGCATAAACTAACACACTGGGAATATTGGCCCCTATGGGCCATATATTATCCCCTGTTCCCGGTATGGCTTTATTTTTCATTGAAAGCCCGTTCCTTTTTCTTTTTCAATGCAGCCAATCCCTCTATGAAAAATGGGGGTATGGCCATGGAGTCCAAAATGGATATTTACAAGCTGATTCCCCAAGAACATATCCCTCAAACCCTGTTTGTTTCCAAGGAAGCCAATCCAGCAATGATGTTGGAGAACATTCTGGATAGCGGTATTTCGTTCCCATTTATTGCAAAGCCGGATATTGGAATGAAGGCTTTCGGGGTCGAAAAAATTCACAACAAGGATGAATTTCAGGGGTATTTTGCAAAGACACCCGAGAATTTTTTAGTGCAAGAACTTATTCCACACACCAAGGAGGTGGGTATTTTTTATGTCCGTATTCCTGGGGATGAAAATGGTAAAATCACTGGAATAGTATCCAAAGAGTTTTTGTCCGTGATTGGTGATGGCAAAAGTTCCATTGAGCAGCTTATCAAGAAAAATCCAAGAAGTCATTTGCAGCTAAAAGCACTGCAGAAAAAGTTTGGAGCTGGGTTAAAGCAAGTGTTGGGCCCGGACGAAGAATTTATCTTGGTGCCTTTCGGAAGTCATACCCGCGGAGCCAAATTTGTGGATATTACCCATAAATTGAATGAGGGGCTATCCAAAACCATTGATGGTATATGCTCCAGAATGAACGGCTTTTACTATGGTCGTTTGGATGTCCTTTACCATTCTTTGGAGGACCTTGCGGAAGGCAAGAATTTCAGCATTATTGAAATTAACGGGGCAGGGGGAGAAGCCACGCATATTTATGACCCAAAACATTCCCTGTTTTTTGCTTGGAGGGAAATTACCAAGCATTGGAATTATATGAACAAGATCAGCATTCTGAACCACCAAATGGGTCACTCTTATTTGAGTTTTAGGGATGGAAGGGAAATGCTGCGGGCCAATGGCGCCCTGGAGGCCCAATTAAGAGTGATTTAAATGGACAAAAGAGCACTTTTAGGTTTGTTTCTAGTGGTAGGTATATGGTATTCACATGCACAGGAGACAGCAGTAGGTGTTTCTTTTCAAGTATATCCGGCCGGTTTTATCCCAACCTTGAATTTTGAACACGAGGTAAACGAAAATACTTCCCTGCTGTTTAGGGCAGGTGCAAACTTCACCGATAGAAAGGATTTCAGTGATGTCAACATATCCGAAGAAGGAGATGGTTTTGGGGGAACTGTGGGGCTTAGGAAACACTTTCCCTCTGGTAACGGAAAGTTTATTGCGGGCCTAAACTTGGATGTTTGGAGCATGCATATCGATTGGACAGATATGGGCCCTGCAGATAGAATCATTTCGGGAAGTACCTATATTCTGGTAGTACAGCCTTGGTTGGAAGGAGGGTACTTTTTGCCTTTTAAAAAGTCGAATTCGGAGATTGGACTTACGTTGGGATTAGGTAGGGAAATCAATGCCATTACCAGTGGTGAAGAAGTGGAACAAGGCTTTATTGCAAGTATTTCCCTTCAGTATTTGATTTTACTCTAGATTTTTATAACGCGCCAAGGCCTCTTGGAAAAATTGCACCGCCATATCCTTGGTTAAACCGGATACGGGCAATACTGCACCCTTGAATGCATCATTTACCCATTTCCCACGAGTCAAGGATTTGAAGGCCCAGGTTCGGAGGGCATCGTGGCCACGATACCCGCTAATGTACAGGTAAAGGTCATCAACAAGAGTGTCGGGGATGGCCATGCCCAAACCAATCGACTTTCCAGAACCGTCATTTAAGGCCGTAAAGGCCCCCGTATCAAAATGGTGTGGCCAGATTCGGATTTCCGAAACCAATTCTTCCTTTTCCAGAAAAGAAGCCAAAGCCTGTTGTGCCAAGGTTCTGGATTGAATTAAATGTTCTACTTGATCTGCATTGGACAACTCAAATTTGAAATTGTCATCCATACTATAGGGTAGTGAATAGTGCAAATCAAAGTGATATGACGGTAAACCCAATTGTTCTGACGTTTTCTTCAACCATGTTACAACTTCCTCATGACCCTTCCCTCTTAAATCCATGGTAAGTTCTTCTGCGGAAGACCACGCCAAAGCAAACTCTCTATAATTTAGAAATAATTGTGTTCCAGTTGAATCCAGTGGCCAGGTTTCCAAGCGCGCTTTGTCTATTGAAAAACCAAGGTTGGTATGGCTATCATCCGCTTTTTTCTCCAAAAAACTGATACCGGAAGTGGCTAGGTATTGGGCAGCAAGATGCAATTGTTGAAGCATTTCCATGGCGATATTTTATAGGTACTCCCTTAAAAATACGGAATTTTGGGATGCGTTTGAAGCGGTTGTCGGACTTTGGTCTGACTTAGGATTTCTGCACCAATTGCATTTTTTCTACAATGCTGTTAATGATGATGGGAGCGTGAATTCTTGAATTCTCAATAAACCATTTATGGGTTTCCATACCCCCGCAGATTACCCCTGCCAAAAACAAACCTTCAACATTGGTTTCCATGGTATCGGGATTGTACTTGGGAAGTTTTTTATCGTCATCGGATAATTCAATCCCCAATTGTTCCAAAAACTCAAAATTGGGCATGTAACCTGTCAAGGCCAGCACAAAGTCGTTTTGGAGATTAAGATCTCCTTCTGGGGTATTAATAATGATTTCGGTATCTTTTATTTCCTTGATGATGGAATTGTAATAGGCCTTTATACTCCCTTCCTTAATCCGATTGATGATATCTGGTCTCACCCAGTATTTAACCCGTTGCCCCACCTCAGGACCACGGATGATCAGGGTTACTTCGGCTCCTTTCCGCCAGCATTCAAGTGCGGCGTCTATGGCTGAATTGCTTGCTCCCACAATGGCAAGTTTTTGACTTGCGTAAAAATGGGGATCCTTGTAATAATGGGATACTTTGGGCAGCTTTTCTCCAGGAACATTGATCTTGTTGGGGAGATCGTAAAACCCTGTGGCCACAATAATGTGTTTCCCTCTGTATTCGGATTTATCTGTTTGAACCCAAAATTCATCCACTTCCTTTTTGACCTGAAGCACTTTTTCGAAAAGATGGATGTTCAATTGGTTGGAAGTGACAATTCTGCGATAGTATTCCAGGGCTTCATTGCGTTTGGGCTTGGCTTCCTTACTGATAAAGGGGATTTCATCAATCTCCAATTTTTCCGAAGAAGAAAAAAATTGCATGTTGATGGGGTAATTGAACAGCGAATTGACGATGGGTCCTTTCTCGATGATTAAATACGTTAAGCCTTGCTTTTTTGCCTCCAGCCCACAAGCGATGCCAATGGGGCCGCCACCAACAATAATGATATCAAACTTCTCCTGCATTATGCAATCTGTTCTTTTAAAGCTTTTATGGTCGTGGTTGGATCATCACTCTTAAAAACAAAGCTTCCAGCCACTAGTACATCTGCCCCAACTTCCACTAGCTTCCTGGCATTGGTCGCATTTACCCCTCCATCAATTTCAATTAGGGTGTTGGAATTCTTTTGTTCGATCAGATTTTTTAGGTCTGCAACTTTTTGATAGGTGTTCTCAATAAAGGATTGTCCTCCAAATCCGGGGTTTACACTCATCAGGCAAACCAAATCAATATCTTGGATAGTGTCTTCCAATAATTTTATGGAAGTGTGGGGATTCAAAGCCACCCCAGCTTTCATACCTTCGGCCTTAATGGACTGAAGCGTTCGATGCAAATGATTGCAGGCTTCGTAGTGAACCGTCAAATTATGGGAACCTAAATCCGCAAAGGTTTTGATATATCGATCAGGGTCAACGATCATTAGATGTACATCCAAGGTTTTTTGGGTGTGTTGGGCCATGGCCTTGATCACGGGCATCCCAAACGAAATGTTCGGGACAAAAACCCCATCCATTACATCCAAATGAAACCAATCGGCCTCACTTTGGTTTACCATTTCAATATCTCGTTGTAAGTTGGCAAAGTCGGCTGCCAAAAGGGAAGGTGCAACTAATTTTTTATGCATCGGAATAAAACTTACACAAAAATAGCGAAATGATCCGGCTTTAAACCCTAGGGAGAAAGTTTACTATAACCAATAGGTGACCTTCAACACCACAGATCTGTTTTTGATTCCAAATCCAGCAGTATCGTGGTTTTCATTATAGATCAGAAAAATGTCGGACATGGGACTGTAACGCCATTGCAGACGGGAGAATACGCTTACATTATCACCTTGCGTATTGTATTGTACCACATTCCTCATAAAGAGTTTGTTGGAAAAACTAATATCCCCGTTGAATCGCATAAGATGAATCTTATCCTCCCCATAGCCTTCTGCCAGACGGATGTCGTTGTAATCGTAGGTAATCCCGAAACTACCCCAAGGTCTTAGTCGGTATGAGCCTTCCACCATGGCTCCGTTGCGCGTTCCATTGAAGAATTGCCCGTACGCAAGATTGGCTTTCCAGACAAACTTCTTGCGCACATCCGAGCTATAACGAAGTTCTCCCCATGGAAAATTATATTCCCCAATAGGAATAGGAGTAAAATCATCCCCCAGTAGGGAGGTGGGAAACATCAGATCCACTTTTCTAAAGCGTGTAAGTACGATCATACGGGCGGTATTCCGGTATTCAAAGTCCCAGCCCACATTATTCTGGCTCTCATTAAAAGTTCCATCAGAATTGAGATAGAGGTTGTGCCAGGTCCTTAGCCCGTGGTAGTTCAACTTTTTGTTTTCATCTTCTATAAAAGTCAAATACCGTAGCCATGGGTTGATCAAGGTGTAACCCAATCGCACAGTTTCCTCGGTCTCCGCATTGTAGTTCTCCAATCGCGGATTGATTCCCAATTCTGTGATGTAATTATCCCCAACAACATTTAAGGTCCATCCGGTCCGTAACCGTTTGGAGCTGTAGTAACCATCAAAACCATAGAAGTGGGTGTCTTTGTAGTTTTCTGGGGTAATGGAAGTGTGGTACAAAAAAGTAGTGTTCAGTTTCCCACTTTCGGACACATAACTAAACTCCAATCCAGCATTTCTGGAGTACTCCAATTCTTGGGTATTGCTGGTTGCCTGCCGATTTATAAATATCCCTTTGATCACGGACCGTTTCAAAACTTTCTGTTGAAACGCACCAACACTGTAGTTTTGGGCAGCAAACTCCTCGGTTTGTCGGGTTTGAACGTTCATTACCCCAATACGAAGATTGGGGGAGATGTTACCCGTTAAGCGTCCACCAAAATCGATTGGAATGGCTTCCCCGTCCATAATACCAATTCTTCTGGAGAAGAAGGGTTTTACGTCATAGGTTCCAAAATTGGAGAATACGTCATTGTTTTCCAGAAAGAAGTTCCGCTGCTCTGGTAGGAATATATTGAAACGGGTAATATTGGTCACCTGTTGGTCCACATCGGCATTGGAAAAGTCTGGAAATAGGGTCAAATCCAAGTTTAGGTTGCTAGTCAGTGCAATTTTGACTTCCCCACCCAAATCGCTGTTCAATTGCGCTTCCAATTCTTCACCATCTTCAAAGTCGCGAATGGATGAGGAGGTCACATATGGATTAAAAATAAAAGTACCTTTTGCCTTTTCGGGACTTCGGTCCCATTGCAGGGAGCCCATATAGTTCATGCTTATGCCATTAAAATTTACAGGAAACTGTGTCCATGTGGTATAGGCGTTGTTTTGTTTGTCACCACGAACAAAATTGATGCCCCAAGTACTTTGGTTTGGGTTGTATCGCAAGGTTTTAAAGGGAATGGCCATTTCAACGAGCCAGTATCCTGGATACTGGGCGGTTTTAGAGGCCCATTTGTTGTCCCAATTTTCCGAAAGCCAGGTCAAGGATCCCTCAATGGTTAGGCTACCTTCCGTTTCGGCGCCACCAGCGGTTACCCCAAAAAAGAATCCACTTTGTTTGGTATTCACGGGATCCAGCACCAGGGAGAAATTATCACTGCCCCAGTAGTCCTCATCACTATCCCTTACCAATGATTGTACAATCCGTTCCCCATTGTCAAAACACTTGGCCAAAAGGTATAGGTTCTGATCATCGTAGGTCAGTTTTACTTCGGTTTGGTTTTGGGCCTGACCTATATCAGAGGGCCAATGATTGAAAAATTGACTCACCGGCATATGGTTGTCCCATTCGTTTTCCCCCACGGCAGCATCCAAGGTAATAGGATGCGTAGTTTTTTTGATGTGGTATTGGTACTGCGCCCTTGTGTCGACACTGCCGTTTTGGGAAAAACCAAGTATTGGAATCAATAAAAGCAGGTGTGGCCAAATGGTTTTCATGAACCGTTCGTTTTTTGATTGATGATGATGATGACATCAAAGAACCGTAGTCAAAAAGGCAATAACAAATGCTCCTTGGGAATGTAGGGTGGGTGCTTGCGAATGACACTCAAGGGCTGTTTGGTGCCGAAAACGATCGAAATGAGGCTGAAAATGTAAAAGAAGAGCTGTTTGGGGCGGAATTAAGGAATGCTTAACAGTAAAATGCCTTAAAAGTTAAAGGTATGTTAGCTGGATTTTTTCTGCAAAACGTCAAGCACGTGGGATCGGTAATTTCTACCAATGGGAAGTTCTTTTCCATTCACCTCTACCATGATACTGTTGAAAGCCGTGACTTTATCCAAGGCAACAATAAAGGATCTGTGGGTTCTTATGAAATGGTTTTTCGGCAATTTTTCTGCCAGATAACCAATGCGTTGGGTGGTCTGAATCTGGGATTTTGAGGTATGAATAATGACTTTGTCATTCAAACTTTCCAAATAGCTGATGTCCGCTAAGTCCAGCTTTATAATTTTACGCTGGGCTTTGATGTACAGCAATTCGGGTTCTTCTGGAGTAGGGTTGGAGGCGGAGGTTTCTTGAATAGGTTCGTTGGATCCCTGCCCATTTCCGCCATTGAGGTATTTATTGGCCTTGGCAACCGTTTTCATAAACCTGCTAAGGGATATGGGTTTTAGCAGGTAATCTATGGCATCCAGTTCAAATGCCTTAATGGCAAACTCCCTATATGCAGTAGTAAATACTACCAGTGGAACTGGATTCAGCGATTCCAACAGCTCCAATCCGTTGATTTTGGGCATTTTTATGTCCAAAAAAACCAAATCAATTTGCTCTTTTTGAAGGTAACCGAAAGCTTCAACGGCATTGGCGCACACCGCCACCACCTCCAACTGGTCAATTTGGTCGGCATACCCTTCCAATACATCCCTCGCCAAAGGCTCGTCATCAACAATAATACATTTGATCTTTACAGTCATAGCTTGTTACGAAGTTAGGAACTAATA
Source organism: Flagellimonas flava (assembly GCF_050617915.1). Lineage (GTDB taxonomy): Bacteria > Bacteroidota > Bacteroidia > Flavobacteriales > Flavobacteriaceae > Flagellimonas > Flagellimonas flava_A. The sequence goes on along the minus strand of NZ_JBODQE010000006.1, from coordinate 56,766 downwards.
TCGCTTAGGTCAATTTCCAGTTTGACCAAAAAACTATCGGGTTCCTCCAAGATTTTAAGCTCGTGTTTTTCAGGAAAGAAAAGATCCAAGCGTCTCCTCACATTTTTAAGGCCAATGTTCTTATCGCTATCCAAGTTTTCTTCCAAATCTGTAGTGGCCTTACTATTTTCTACCATAAACTGCATTTGTTGGTTTTCCAGCTTAAGATCAATCTTGATCCAAGAATCGGTGAGGAGGCTATCGGCCCCATGTTTAAAGGCATTTTCCACAAAGGGCAACAGTAGTAGGGGAGGAATCAAGCTTTCTTTGTTGTCATCCTTAATGGTGGCTGAAATGGAAAGCTGGTCGCCGTAGCGCAATCGCTCCAGTTCCACCAGATTCATTAGTTGCTCCCACTCTTTGTCCACAGTAATAAACTTATCATTGCAATCGTATAGCATATAATCCAGAAACTTGGACAATCCTAGTACAGCATCTGGGGTTTTGGTAGATTTTGCAAGGGATAGGGAATAAATGCTGTTGAGTGTATTAAAAAGAAAATGGGGATGGATTTGTGCTTTGAGAAACTTGAGTTCCGTTTCCACTTTTTCCTTTTCAAGGGCTTTGTTAATTTGATCCTTTTGATAAAAAAAACGTTGCAGTTTAATGGACATGGCCACAAAAACGGGCGTATATACCCTAATCAGGGAATTTAGGATCTTGGGGAAATACCAAACCGGATCTTTCCAATGGCCCTCATCGTAATAGAACCATTGGTATATGTATCGCCAGGTCATGTATCTATCTATCATGGCCATACTGATAGCTAGGATTACGGTAAGCAAGATGTACATGCCCATTTTCTTGTGATACAGATATTTGGGCATTAAATAGTACAGCGTAATATAAGTGGGAATGATTTTCCATGGGAGCAGGAACAATACCTGAAGAAACTGATCAAAGTAATTGTCTTCATAACTGCCCCAAAAAACGGTAAAAAACAGAATGTACCCCAACCAAAACAACAGGTGGTAGTAAATTCGGTTTTTTGTGTACAGTACCTTGTCTATCATGTGTTTGGACAATACTTTTTAAATATCATAAACGGTGCGAAAATTACAAATAAGCGCCCATTTTTTGGGAATTTGAGCCGTAGATAACCCGTTTGTAGCGCTATATGTTCAATTCTTAACGGGAACGGAATGGGATAAAATGAAAAAACTCCGGTAATCAGCCGGAGTTTATTCATCAATCAAAAAACGAACAGTCATGATAAACTGTTGTAGGATTACAAATTACAACTTTCTTGCCAAAAAAACAATTTGGGCTTTATTTAACTGTAATTTGTGCGGATAATCTTATAGTTATCCCAAATAAGTCTTTAAAATTTTACTTCTAGAGGTATGTTTTAACCTTCTAATAGCTTTTTCCTTAATCTGGCGAACCCTTTCCCTGGTAAGGTCAAATGTTTCACCAATTTCTTCCAATGTCATGGAATGTTGCCCGGCCAAACCAAAGTAAAGGCGGATAACATCAGCCTCTCTTGGCGTCAAAGTCTCCAATGCACGCTCAATCTCGGTGCGCAGGGACTCGTGCAACAATTCTTTATCTGGATTTGGGGATTCCCCACTTCGCAACACATCATAAAGATTGGAATCTTCCCCGTCAATCAAAGGGGCATCCATGGATACGTGTCGTCCTGAATTTTTCAAGGATTGCTTTACGTCTTCCACGGTCATGTCCAACTCCTTGGCAATTTCCTCAGCGGAAGGAACACGCTCATGCGCTTGCTCCAAAAAGGCAAAAGTCTTATTGATTTTGTTGATGGAGCCAATCTTGTTCAAAGGCAAACGAACAATACGGGACTGCTCTGCCAATGCCTGTAGAATGGACTGACGAATCCACCAAACGGCGTACGAAATAAACTTAAATCCACGGGTTTCATCAAAACGTTGTGCAGCCTTGATGAGTCCGAGGTTTCCTTCATTGATCAAATCAGGAAGGGTCAATCCTTGGTTTTGGTACTGTTTTGCTACCGAAACCACGAACCTGAGGTTGGCTTTAGTTAATTTTTCCAAGGCTATCTGGTCTCCCGCTTTGATTCGTTGTGCCAATTCCACTTCTTCATCGGCGGTGATCAAATCTACCTTACCGATTTCCTGCAAATACTTGTCCAACGACGCGGTTTCCCTATTGGTAACCTGTTTTGTAATCTTTAACTGTCTCATCTAATTTTCCCTTCTTTTATAATTTTAGAACCGAAGCTCATTAAGTTATACGTAGGAAATTGCAAAAAGTTACAATTTGGTAAAGTTTATTTGGATTTTTGTTGTAAAAAAGGCCCCAAGCGGTACTTGGAGCCTTTAAATTCTGCTATTTGACTAAAGATTAGTCTCTTCTAGGCTTTCTATCACGATTGCCTCCCCTGCGGTCATTGTTTCTGCGATCTCCACCACGATCATTTCTTGGCGGACGCTCTTTGTAACCTTCAGGTTTTGGCAAAAGGGCTTTTCTGGAAACCTTTTCTTTTCTGGTTCTAGGATCCAGACCAAAATATTTCACATCAAATACATCTCCCATGTTAACCACGTCGGAAACATTTTCGGTACGTTCCCAAGCCAATTCGGAAACGTGAAGCAATACTTCGTTGCCCGGGGCTTCCATGTATTCAACCACGGCTCCAAAGTCTAGCATCTTGATCACTTTTACTTCGTAAACGCTACCAACCTCAGGTTTGAACATTACCGCATCAATTTTGGCGATTACCGCATCGATACCAGCTTGATCGGTACCCAAGATCTCCACAATACCTTCCTCGGTTTCTGGATCTTCGTTGATAACAATGGTGGTGTTGGTTTCTTTCTGCAATTCTTGGATTACTTTTCCTCCTGAACCAATAACTGCACCAATATATTCTCCAGGAATGATTTTGGTAACGATTTTTGGCGCGTAGGACTTGACCTCTGGTTTGGGCTCTGCAATAGTATCCGTTAGTTTTTCAAGAATGTGCAGTCTACCATCTTTGGCTTGCATCAAAGCTTTTACCAAAATCTCGTAAGACAATCCTTTTACTTTGATATCCATTTGGCAGGCAGTAATACCATCAGAAGTACCTGTGACTTTAAAGTCCATATCCCCTAAATGATCCTCATCTCCCAAAATATCAGAAAGAACAGCATATTTTCCAGTTTCGGTATCGGTGATCAATCCCATGGCAATTCCGGATACAGGCTTTTTAAGTTGAACCCCAGCATCCATCAACGCCATTGTACCTGAACAAACGGTGGCCATGGAAGAGGAACCATTGGATTCCAATACCTCGGATACCACACGTACAGTGTACGGACAATCCTCAGGAACCATTCCTTTTAGCGCACGTTGAGCCAAGTTTCCGTGTCCTACCTCTCTTCGGGAAGTACCACGAATTGGTCTTGCCTCTCCAGTTGAGAAAGGAGGGAAGTTGTAGTGCAAATAGAAAGTTTCTTCGCCTTCATAAGATGGCATGTCTATTTGATTGGCCTCTCTTGAAGTTCCAAGCGTTACAGTTGCCAAGGCTTGTGTTTCCCCTCTGGTAAAGATGGAAGAACCATGAACAGACGGCAAATAGTCTATTTCGCACCAAATTGGACGAATTTCATCGGTTTTACGGCCATCCAAACGCAATCCTTCGTCCAAAGTAAGGTTACGAACGGCTTCTTTTTCTGCCTTATAGAAATATTTGGACACCAAGCCACCAATTTCTTCCAATTCTTCTTCGGAAAAAGTAGCTTCCACCTCTTCTTTAATGGCCTGAAAAGCTTCGCTTCGCTCGTGCTTGGCGGAACCTGCTTTTGCAATGGCGTATACCTTGTCATAAGTAAGGTCGTGAACCTTCTTTTGAAGGTCTTCATCTTCCACTTCAGGCTCATACTCTCTGGTTTCTTTCTTTCCGAAAGCTTCAGCCAATCTTAATTGTGCCTCACATTGTACCTTGATGGCCTCATGGGCAAATTTGATGGCTTCCACCATTTCTTCTTCGGAAATCTCATCCATTTCCCCTTCCACCATCATTACGGAATCAGCGGAAGCACCGATAACCATATCAATGTCGGATTCTTTAAGTTGTGCACGGGTTGGGTTAATAATCAATTCACCATTTACACGACCTACACGAACCTCGGAAATGGCACATTCGAACGGAAAATCCGAAAGTTGGATAGCCGCTGAAGCCGCAAGTCCTGCCATGGCATCTGGCATTACATTCTCGTCATGAGACATCAATTGGATCATCACCTGGGTTTCAGCATGATAATCTTTCGGGAACAAAGGTCGTAGAACCCTGTCCACCAAACGCATGGTCAATACTTCCCCATCGCTGGGTCTGGCCTCACGCTTGAAGAAACCTCCGGGGTAACGTCCCGCAGCCGCAAATTTTTCGCGATAATCCACGGTAAGTGGAAGAAAATCCACATCACTTTGCTTGTAGTTGGAGACAACGGTACATAGCAACATACATTTGCCTGATTGGACAACAACAGAACCATGGGCCTGTTTTGCCAGTTTTCCGGTTTCAATAGAAATCTCTCTACCGTCACCAAGGTCTATGACCTCTTTAAAAGTTTTTGGAATCATAAATAATATCTTACCCGCCAAAATAATACGGGTCGTTAAACATTTGGTCTACCGTCTGCCGGACGGTCGGGTTGTGTTGTTGTTGTGTGTGCCTAGGGCACTGACCAATGAAAAACTATAGGTAGCTTTTTGTGTTGCCCAAAAATACAAATGGGACTTTGACTGTAAAACAAAAGGGGAAGCCGTGACCTCCCCTTCAATTTTTATTTTCTAATACCCAATTCCTTAATTAGGACACGGTATTTTTCAATATCCTTTTTCTTTAGGTAATCCAAAAGACTACGTCTTTTACCTACCAATTTTACCAAAGAACGCTCAGTGTTGTAATCCTTGTGGTTCTTTTTTAGGTGTTGTGTCAAGTGGTTGATACGGTGTGTGAACAATGCAATTTGCCCTTCCGTAGAACCAGTGTTGCTCTCAGAGCCGCCGTGTTTCTTAAAAATGTCGGCCTTTACTTCTTTAGTTAAATACATTCCAATATTTAGTTAAATGATTTTTATGTATGCGATTGTCTTTCAATCAGCGTGCAAAGATAACCCCTTTTTTTGGAACGAAAAATTTTAACAGAAGATTAAACCTTTTGCTTTGTGGGAGGTCAAAGAGGCAAACCATTAAATACAATCATTATGAAAAAGAGTCTCAAACAAATGAACTTGAAAAGAATTGCCCCACTATTTTTTGGAACCGTGTTATTGTTTATTGCCTCATGTTCTGAGGAAACGGAGTCCATGGAAGATGGAACGGACACGGATACAGAGGTAATCTCTGCTACCGAATTACAATATAGTGATGAAACAGAAATGATTTCTGAGGAGGTTACTACCATTGCGGAAGATGTTTATGCCACGGATGAAATCTCCCTTACTTCAAAATTTGATTATGTTTCGGATCATTTGCCCGATTGTGTTATTGTTACTACAGTGGTGACGGACACTACCAGGGAAAAAACCATTGATTTTGGTGATGGCTGCGAATTGCCCAATGGAAATGTACTTTCCGGGATTATTCATTTGAGCTATGAAAAGGACATGGAAGCCGCTTCCAAATCCATAGCCCTGTCTTTGGAAAATTTCACCTTTAATGGCGTGGCTGTTGAAGGTTCGGCAGATATCCTTAGGGTACGTGCCAACGAAAATGGGAACCCACAGGGTACGGCAAACGCCTCTTTCAATGCTACATGGCCCGAAGGGGATACCGCATCATTTGAAGGTACCCGCACGCGGGAATGGATCGAGGGATATGGCTCTGGCTTTTGGGGCGACAATGTTTTCTTGATTACGGGCAAGCGTACCTATATTGGTCGCGAAGGCAATGAGTTTGTAAAGGAAGTGATTACACCGCTACGTAGGGAAATGGCCTGTAGATTTATTGTGAGTGGTGTTCTGGAGATTTCCAGAAATGACAGTACCGCTAACTTGGATTTTGGAGACGGTACCTGTGATGCCAAAGGAATTTTGACCCAACCTGATGGTACGGAGGTAGAGATATTCCTAAGACGTTTTTGGAAGAAGTAAAAAGAATAGGCTAAATAAAAAAGCCCCGATTCATCGGGGCTTTTTTTATGCTCGTATCGGCTGATTCATTATCAGGTCGATGTATAGATTAATTTTCCTTTTCAGTTCTTTTCGGTGTGCTATAAAGTCCAAGAAACCATGCTCCTTCACAAATTCAGCAGTCTGAAAACCTTCCGGTAAATCCTTTCCAACAGTATCCTTAACCACTCTTGGGCCTGCAAAACCAATCAAAGCTCCAGGTTCCGCAATGTTAATATCACCCAGCATGGCGTACGAAGCGGTTGTTCCGCCCGTGGTTGGATCCGTACACAAGGAGATATAGGGAATCTTTGCCTCTGCCAATTGGGCCAATTTGGCGGATGTTTTGGCCAACTGCATCAAAGAAAGTGCAGCTTCCATCATTCGTGCACCTCCCGATTTCGAAATCATCACAAATGGGATTTTTTTCTTTTTGGCCACATCTATGGCCCTGGAAATTTTCTCGCCAACCACACTTCCCATAGATCCGCCAATAAAGCTGAAATCCATACAAGCTATGACCAATTCCTTCCCATTGGATTTTCCAACCGCTGTTCGAACAGCATCCTTCAATCCTGTTTTTTGTTGGGCAGCCTTTAGTCTGTCCGAATATTTTTTGGTATCCACGAACTTCAACGGATCCTTGGCAGACAGCTTCTCATCCAATTCCTTGAAATTGTTGTCATCAAAAAGGATTTCAAAATACTCTTTGCTACCAATTCTTACGTGATAATCGTCCTCTGGACTTACGTAAAAGTTTTTGGCCAAATCCTCTGACTCCACAATTTTACCTGTGGGTGATTTGTACCACAGGCCTTTGGGGGTGTCTTTTTTCTCTTCAGTAGCGGTTTGAATTCCTTTTTCCTTTCTCTTAAACCAGGACGACATGCAATCAGTATTAAATTAAACGGCTATTTATGGTCAATTACAACGTGTTTACGTTATTTAGGTCTTCAAAAGCTTTTTTCAAGCGCTCAACAAATGCTTTTTCTCCTTCTCTAAGCCAAACCCTTGGGTCGTAAAATTTCTTATTGGGTTGATCATCCCCATCGGGATTTCCAATTTGGGCTTGAAGATAGCCCGATTTATCCTGAACATAATCACGTACACCAGATAGGAATGCATACTGTAAATCCGTATCGATGTTCATTTTTACCACACCATAACCTATGGATTCTCTTATTTCCTCAATGGAGGAACCAGAACCTCCATGAAAAACAAAATCGATGTGATTGTGCTCTACACCAAATTTTTCAGCAACAAACTCTTGTGAATTTTTCAATATTTTCGGAGTCAAGGTAACATTACCTGGCTTGTAAACTCCATGCACATTTCCAAAAGCTGCTGCTATGGTGAATTTTGGACTTACCTTGGACAATTCCTCATAAGCATAGGCCACTTCCTCTGGTTGGGTATATAATTTGGAGCTGTCTACATCGGTATTGTCCACACCATCTTCCTCACCACCGGTAACACCAAGCTCAATTTCCAATGTCATGTCCATTTTGCTCATGCGCTCCAAGTACTTTTTACAGATTTCGATGTTCTCTTCAATGGGCTCTTCGGATAAATCGATCATATGCGAGCTGAACAACGATTTGCCAGTGGCAGCATAGTGCTCCTCGCTGGCTTCCAACATCCCATCAATCCAAGGCAATAATTTTTTTGCGCAGTGGTCGGTATGAAGAATAACGGTTGCTCCATAAGCCTCAGCCAATTGGTGAACGTGCTTGGCACCTGCCACGGCTCCAAGAACAGCCGCTCTCTGGTTGTCATTGGACAGTCCTTTTCCAGCATTGAACTGGGCACCTCCGTTAGAGAATTGGACAATTACGGGTGAGTTTAACGCAGCCGCAGTTTCCAAAACTGAGTTGATGGTATTTGAACCAATTACATTTACGGCAGGCAGGGCATAACCGTGTTCCTTTGCATGATTGAAAATAGCTTGAACTTCATCTCCAGTGGCTACTCCCGGCTTGATATTGTGGGACATAATTTTAGTTAGTTATTTGTTGATTTAGGGAACAAAAGTAATAAAATAATTAGTCTAGAAAGGATAATTGATTCCGATATTGAATACGGCATCGCTGAGGTTGTAATTCCTGAACCAACGTTTGGACCATTCCTCGGCTGGATTGTATGTTTTAAAGCCCACATCCAGTCGAAATACGAAGTAGGTGAAATCGTATCGTAACCCCAATCCTGTTCCCAAGGCAATGTCTGCCAAGGAGTTGAAATCATTGAATACCGCATCGGGATTATCCTCATTGTCAAAGACATTCCAAATGTTACCCGCGTCCGCAAACAACGCACCCTTTACATCACCCGCAATCGGAAACCGATATTCCAAGTTCATGGCAATTTTTAGGTTGGCCTCATTAAAATCGTTGATGTTGTCCGTGCTTCCCGGGCCCAATTCATAGGGATTCCAAGCACGGTTGTCATTGGAACCACCTGCAAAATAACTTCGGACAAATGGCACACTTTTAGAGTTCCCATAGGGCACCGCAAGCCCAAAGAAGCTCCGGAAGGCCAACACATCTGTATCTGAAAGCTCCCAATGTCGAATGTAGTCAAGCTCGGTTTTGATATATTGGGAGAAAGGAACCCCAAAAACCAAGAGCTGTCCATCATCATTTTTGTTATAGGGAACCACATCTTCCAAAGCAGATAGCAGGTTTCCCGCACTTTCTAGCTTGACCCGAAGCTGGTAAAAGTCATTGTCGTTGATATCCGTTCTACTATTTTTGGTGAAGGTGTAGTTACTGGCAAAAATTAGATTGTTTTCGGTGAGCCGCTGTCGGCGCTCCTCTATGCTGTTCACCTCATCAAAATCATCTTGGGATACTGGAATTTCATTGTTCAAAACTGCTTGTACAAATCCGTTTGCCCCATTTGGAATACTTAGGCGGAATGGGTCGGTAGCATCATCAACACTTTCAAAAAAGTCCGCATATTGTGGGTCTGTGTCAAACTGATCTGCGATACCGTCAAGATTGTTGAAGGTATTTCGATATTCGTTATAAAAATTATCTGGATTTACATTACGGACAAACTCCACATTCATAAGTTCAATATTGTTCTTCAAACTCAGTGAAGGTGTCCAATTATAGGACAATACCGTGTTGAACGTTTGCCTGTCCAAACCAAGGTTACGTTGAAAATTGGTACCCACCAAAAACCGACTCTGGGGTAACATATAATACGGTATAATGCGCTCTGTGTTCAACGGAAACCAAATGCGTGGAAAAGTGATATTGATATCTCCCCCCAGCTCAGATGTAAATGTTTCATCAGAGAGGGAAGGGTTCTTTAACAAGCCAATGGAACCTCTAGCCGATATATTCAAGGTTTCCGCTCCCCCAAAAACGTTTCTGGTGATCACCGTGGCACCGAACACCGTTCCCACTTGTTGAATGTTGGAGTGGGTTACATCAAAATCAAGGTTCAAGGAAAACTTGGGTCTTGGTGCCAGATAAATATTGGTAATGAGCTGGGCCTGTGTAGAGTCAGGTATAAACTCAATATTCGGATACTTAAAGGTATTTAGGTTGGTGATTTGCCTATAGGTCCTGATTCGGTCCAAATCGCGGTAGATACTATCTTTTTGAAAGAAAATGGCATCCGTAAGCGCTTTAGGTCTATATCTGAGCTTGTTGTTGTAATAAATGGTGTAGTTGCCGTATTCCAAAGTGTTGAGGGAATCTTGACTTCCGGTTATCTGATAATCTGCAAATACATTGATTTTTTTGAACCGATGGATGCGATAAGGACTTTGGGCAGTACTATCGTTGGTGCTTCGCGGTTTTTGAATATTCAATTGTACATCCATCAATTGATCATCAGCGGCCAGGGTTGTATCCCTTAAAATATCGTAGTTGATGGAACTTTCCTGAAAGTTGTACACTCCGGAATTCCTGAAGAGGATGGTCAACCGTTCACGTTCATTGTTGAAGTTGAGTAAATCAAATTGATCTCCCTCCTTAACAAAGGATTGCTCGGCCGTTTTATTGTAAATGGAATCCAATTCAGGAGAAGTAATGTTGGTGACCACGGTGTCTACCATAAATGGCTTTTCCAGATTGATTTTGTATTCAATTCCCGCCCGTTTTTTTCTTTTGCTCTCTACAATATCAAAGCTCCCTGTATTGTTAAAATAGCCCTTACTGTTGTAGTAAGCCTGCAAACGATCCACCGTTTTTTGGGTTAAGCTGGTATCGATTACCGATGGAGGTTCGCCAATTCTCTTTAGAAATTCACTGGCACCCTTAACCACAAAGGACTCCCTAAGACGGTTTACCTGTTTTTGGGAAAGCAGGTTGTTAAGGCGTTTTTCTCTTTTTTCTTTTCGATGAAGCCAATCGGTAAATGAAGAATCTGGATTGTCCTTGGCCAAATTGTAAAGATTTAGCCGAAGCGGATACCCCAAAACACTGCTATTGGGTTTTTGGGCGATTAGGCTTCGGATGTCTTCATCCGTTATTTTCTCATCATCGGCATAAATGGAGTTCTTGGTGAGCAGTAATTCGTTGTCCTCCACCTTTTTTAGGGTATTGCAACCAAGCATGGTCAGCATAAGCAACAATAGCCCTATTTTTGCCCAGTAATGCATTAGACCAAAAGAACCCCTCATAGACGCCAAAAATACACGATTTAGATGGTTACCAAAAACCAAATTAAGCTAGTTACAAGCTTACAGCAAAAAAAGTACCGAAGTCAACATAGGCTGTTTGTTGTGGAAGGTAAAAAGTCGGTAGGTGAGTTGTTGGCAGAGGGATTGGTTCCCTTTAAAATATTTGTTGATCCAGGCATGAAAGGGATGGATTTTGGAGATGTAGTAAGCGCGACAACCCGAGATTTGAAGCAAATGAGCGGGCAAACCACGCCCAGTGGCGTTTTGGGTGTTTTTCATATGCCAGAACCCAAGGAGTCCAAAGAAGCAGATTGGATTGTGGCTTTGGATGCTGTCAGGGACCCAGGAAATTTGGGCACTATCATCCGATTGTGCGATTGGTTTGGAATCAAGCATTTGGTTTGTTCCCCTGATACTGTGGATTGCTATAATCCAAAAGTATTACAAGCCACTATGGGATCCATAGCGCGTGTACAAATAGACTATATGGAATTGCTGAATTTCCTGAAAACCACAAATCTTCCGGTTTATGGAGCCTTTATGGATGGGGAAACGGTCTATAAGGAGGATATTCCCAAAAAAGGGATACTGGTCATGGGTAATGAGGCGAACGGAATTTCCAAAGAAGTGGAACAGGCTATTGCAAAACGAGTGTCCATACCCCAATTTGGCGTAAAATCAGCAGAAAGCTTGAATGTGGCCACCGCAACTGCTATACTTCTTAATGAGATTAGGAGGAATTCTTGAATTCTGAATTCTGAATTCTGAATTTTGAATTTTGAGTTTTGAGTTTTGAGTTTTGGAATTTGCGAATTGGATTTTATAGTTTCACTATCCAACTATCCAACTATCCAACTATCCAACTATCCAACTATCCAACTATCCAACTATCCAATTACTCAAAAGTAAAATTGATAAAGAACCCTCTGGTGCGCATGGCATTGATGTTGCCCGTCCAAGGGCTGTTGGGGTCGTTGTCAGGTACCAATTCGTCCGTTAGGGCAAATACCCCTCTTATGGAAGGTGAAAATTTAAAATACTCTGTGTAAATATCTATTCCAAAACCCAATTCGTACCCATAGACATTCTTTTTCATACGGAATTCACCCGTATTGTTGTCATCCAAGCTGTCCTCCTTGCTTCCTAGATTCATGGCCGTGTAAACGCCTCCAGTGACAAAAGGCTTCCAGTTGCCAAAACGTTTGGCACTGGCCTTGATCAGCAAGGGAAAACGGATATAGGTGGAACGTACCTCCCTAAGGGCATCGTTTTCGGAAGTGAACCCTGGAAATCCAAGGACTCTTTGGGTGTACAAAAGTCCAGGTTCAAAACGGGCATCCAAAAATTCGTTGATCCGCAGCTCGCCAATCAGACCGACATTAAAGCCCATGCTCTTATCCACCAAAATGTCTTGGCCTACATTATTTTTATAATCAAACTGGAAATCGTATTGATTAAACCCGAGATAATAACCCCAGTTCAACAACTTCTGATCCTCTGTCTGAAGATTTAGAATGGGATCTTTTTTGAATTGGGACAAGGCACTTTGGCATACCAAGAGCAGGCCAAGGAACGATAAGAGGTTTTTCATCAAATTATTTTGTCGCGACATATATAGATGCCACCCCAAATGTCTGGGGTTTGTTCTCTATACCTATAAACCCAATTTTGGCCAAAATATTGTTGAAAGCTTTACCGTGTGGAAACTTGGAAGCGGATTCGCTCAAATAAGCGTAAGCAGACCGGTCTTTGGAGAAAATTTTACCTATAACGGGCAAGATGTAGCCGCAGTACAACCCGTAACCCTGTTTAAAGGGGAATTTAGTGGGTACCGAGGTTTCAAGGATGACCAAACTGCCCCCTGGCTTCAAAACCCTATGTATTTCCTGAAGCCCTTTTTCAAGATTTTCAAAATTTCGAACCCCAAAAGCTACCGTAACGGCATCAAAGGACTGGTCTTCAAAAGATAGGTTTTCGCTGTCACCTACTACCATTTCAATGGTGTCTTCAAGCTTTTTGTTGGTGATTTTGGTTTTTCCAACCTCCAACATTCCGGGGGAAATGTCCAATCCCACTATATGTTCGGCGCCCGTTGCTGTCATTGCAATGGCCAAATCCCCAGTGCCTGTGGCAATATCCAAGATGGAACCTGGTTTTTTCCCTTTAAGAATTTCCACAACCCGTTTACGCCATTTAACATCAATACCAAAGGAAATAACCCGATTTAGCCCGTCGTAATCCTTGGAAATTGTATCGAACATCTGGGTGACCTGTTCCTTTTTTCCGAGCTCGGAATCCTTGTATGGGGTGACTTTTTTTGACATTCACTGAATTTGGGGGCAAATATACAACTTCGGTATATGGAAGGCGTACAAAAATAATTGTGTAATTTTGCCGTACAACAAAGGAAAGCTTTTCCGTATCATGTTACGTATGTGTCTTTTTGGACCAAATCTCTATTCTTTTTTTACCATTTGTAGCACGAATTGAATTTATTAAGAACATCTTATTTTAATCGATGAAGATTATTATAGCCGGAGCTGGTGAAGTAGGTTTTCATTTGGCAAAACTCTTGTCTTATGAAGCACAGGATATCACATTGATCGATACGGACAAGGAAAGCCTTACCTATGCGGACAATCATTTGGATATTCGCGTCCTTCGCGGTGACGCCACCTCCATAGAAGTTTTACGGGATGCCAAGGTGCAGAGCTCCGAATTGGTGATAGGGGTTACGGCTTCGGAAACCACCAATTTGACCCTTTGTATGTTGGCCAAACAATTGGGGTGCAAACGTACCATCGCCAGAATCTCCAATACCGAGTTCATGGATAATAGGGAACTCATCAAGTTTGATGAGTTGGGAATCGATGAATTGATATCCCCGGAGGAATTGGCCGCTACTGAGATTCAGTTATTATTGAATCAGTCCGCTTTTAACGACACCTATGAATTTGAGGGCGGGCTGTTGACCATGATCGGTGTTTTTCTTCCTAAAGCAGCCCCGTTTGTAGGCAAGATGGTAAAAGAAGCCGCCAAAATTTTTCCCGAACTGCACTTTATGCCCATTGCATTGCAACGCATGGGCACCCAATTCACCTTGATTCCAAGAGGTGATACCGTTTTTAAGGAAGGCGATCAGGTATACTTTATAACCACCAGTGAAGGGGTAGAGGAACTCTACAAACTAACTGGAATGCAAAAAAAGGAGATTAAAAATGTGATGATCTTGGGTGGGAGCAAGGTGGGCTTCAAGACAGCCAGGGACCTTTGTACCAAAAAGTTCAATGTAAAGTTGATAGAAAAGGACAAGGAAAAGGCCTTTGATATAGCGGATGATCTTCCGCATGCCCTGGTCATCAATGGGGATGGAAGGAATGTTGAGCTATTGGACGAGGAGAGTTTGGATTCCATGGATGCGTTCATTGCGGTAACAGGAAATTCGGAAACCAACATCATGTCCTGCTTGGTTGCAAAATCAAAAAAGATAAAGAAGACCATCGCCATGGTGGAAAATATGGACTATTTCCAGCTTTCCCAGTCCATCGGGGTGGATACACTTATCAACAAAAAACTGCTTGCGGCCAACAATATCTTTAGATATATCCGAAGAGGGGAAGTCTTGGCCCTTACCCGCTTGAATAACCTTAACGCAGAGATTCTCGAGTTTGAGGTTAAACCGACTTCCTTGGTCAACGGGGAGATTATCAAGGAATTGAATTTCCCTCGCGAAGCAAGCATTGGGGGTGTAATCCGTGATGGAAAGGGAATTATTGCTCTTGGGGATTTCAAGATTTTGGAAGGGGACCGTGTTGTGGTCTGTTGCTTGCCCAAGGCCATCCCAAGGATTGAAAAGCTCTTCTTATAATGGGCCTTAATACGCGAATAATTGTTCATATAATGGGATTATTGCTACTCTGCAATGGTTCCTTTATGTTGGTGGCGGCATTTGTCAGCGGACTGTACAAGGATGGTGTTACCCTAGATATCAGTTTGGCGGCCATTGTAACCATGCTGTTTGGGGTCATGGCCATGTTCTATACCCGCGGTCATAGGAAGGAAGTTAAACGTAAGGAAGGATATATTGTAGTGACCTTCGGCTGGATCATCATGTCCATTTCCGGGACGCTGCCCTACCTTTTTTCCGGAGCCATCCCAAGTATTACTGACGCTTTTTTTGAAACCATCTCAGGGTATACTACCACTGGGGCATCCATTTTGAATGATATAGAGGCATTGCCCAAAGGCATTTTGTTTTGGCGCAGCCTCACGCATTGGATAGGAGGGATGGGTATCATTGTACTTGCCATAGCCATTTTACCACTTTTAGGAATAGGGGGAATGCAGCTTTTTGCAGCGGAGGCTCCAGGCCCCGCCGGAGACAAGTTGCACCCACGTATAACGGATACAGCAAAGCGATTGTGGCTCATTTACTTCGGTTATACCGTGGCAGAAACGGTACTGTTGAATTTGGCAGGGATGTCTCTTTTTGATGCCATGAACCACGCTTTGGCAACGCTTTCCACAGGTGGATTTTCTACCAAAAATGCCAGTTTGGCCTACTGGAACCATCAACCTATCATTCAATACATTACCATTTTGTTCATGTTCTTGGCAGGGAGCAATTTTGTGTTGAGCTATTTCGCGTTTACTGGAAAAGTCCAACGAATTCTTAAAGATGAGGAGTTTAAATACTACTCCATTTTTATAGTGCTGTTTGCCTTGGCTGCTTTTTTGGTGGTGAATTATAAGGTGGAGGTTCCGGTTTCCGATTTCCATCCCATGGTGTGGGGAGCTACGGAAAGTGCCTTTAGGCATGCCTTGTTTCAAGTGGTGGCCATAGTGACCACTACAGGTTTTGTAACGGCGGATTTTACGAGTTGGACCTCTTTTTTGACCGTTTTCTTTTTTGGTTTGATGTTCTTGGGAGGATCCGCCGGATCTACAGCCGGGGGAATCAAGGTGATGCGACACTTGTTGATCATTAAAAATGGAATTTTGGAGTTTAAGCGCACCTTGCACACCAATGCCGTAATTCCTGTTCGATATAACGAAAAGACAGTTACCGAGCATATTGTTTACAATATTATCGCCTTTTTTGTGCTTTACATGTTGCTATTTATCATAGGATCCCTGGTGTTGGGCTTTATGGGGCTGGATTTTGTTTCTGCCATAGGTGGTGCAGCCTCATCATTGGGTAATGTAGGGCCTGCTTTGGGTGACCTAAATCCTGTAAGCAACTATGCCAGTCTTCCAGCAGCGGGCAAATGGTGGTGTGGCTTTCTTATGCTTTTGGGTAGATTGGAGCTTTTTACGGTTCTTATCCTGATGACCCCATATTTCTGGAAAAAAACGTAGTTTTCCATTCCGAAGTAAATTAACTGGACATCATGAATAAAATATTTACTTTCCTTATTGGGACGTTGCTCCTATGCACGGCTTGCAATACTTCCGAAGAAACCGATAAAGATGAAATAATTAGCTTGCTAAGAAATCAAGAAAAAGCGTGGTCCAATCACGATCTTGAGGGGTTTATGCAAACCTATTGGAAGAGCGATTCCCTGAAGTTTTATGGAGCCAATGGCTTGACCTTGGGCTGGCAAAAAA
This sequence comes from Flagellimonas flava, assembly GCF_050617915.1. GTDB lineage: Bacteria > Bacteroidota > Bacteroidia > Flavobacteriales > Flavobacteriaceae > Flagellimonas > Flagellimonas flava_A. The sequence continues at coordinate 40,404 of NZ_JBODQE010000006.1, read as the reverse complement.
CATTGGAAGGTTACCAAAAAAGATATCCGACCAAGGATGAAACGGGAACCTTGAATTTCATTATTGATGACATGACCCAAATAGAGTCCAATTCTTATCATGTTATGGGGCAGTACCATTTAAAAAGAAAAGCTGGAGATGCCAATGGGGTGTTTTTGATTATTCTTCGAAAAATTGACGGCGAGTGGAAAATTGTAGCGGATATGTCCTGTTGAAGTTCATTTTAGTTCTAATTTTTTAGACATGCAACCACTACAGATCAGCTCGGAATTTATTGAAAAGCACACCAATTTTTTGGAATTGACCCAGGCGCTGCAAGAAGGATTTGCAAACAACCAGATACTGGTTCCCAAGCGTCATCATCACGATTTTCCAAATCCAGAGACCCAAAAAGATACCACATTGCTATTAATGCCTGCGTGGAATCCAGGCAATGAAGCAGGAGTTAAAGTGGTAACGGTGAACCCGGGAAATGACAAATTCGACCTACCGTCCATTCAGGGGAGTTATTTGTACTTGGATGCCAGTACAGGGGTGTTAAAGGCCATCATGGAGGCAAAGAATTTAACTGCCAAGCGCACTGCCGCGACATCTGCTTTGGCTTCGTCTTTTCTATCCAGGAAAAATACGGAGACCATGCTTATGATTGGTACCGGAGCCTTATCCGTCAATCTGATCAGGGCGCATGCATCGGTTCGTCCCATAAAAAAGGTATATGTATGGGGTAGAAACCAGGCAAAAGCGGAGGCGATATGTCAGGAACTTTCCCAAGAACCTTTTGAAGTTTGCAGTGTGCCCAGTGTAGCAGCTTGTATTAGGGATGTGGATTTGGTGTCTTGTGCGACCCTTTCAGAAACACCTTTGGTGCTTGGAAGCGACCTTGTTCCTGGACAGCATATTGATTTGGTGGGAGCCTACAAGCCCAATATGAGGGAATCGGATGATGAGACCATTCGGAGGGCGTCGGTTTTTTTGGATACTCGCGAAGGTGGGCTAAAGGAAAGCGGCGATATCGCCATCCCGTTAAAAAATGGACTTTTGAAGGAGTCGGATATCAAAGCGGATTTGTTTGACTTGTGTGCGGAGGCTGTTCCTGGTAGGACTTCTGAAAATGAAATAACCCTTTTTAAATCCGTGGGACATGCCTTGGAAGATTTAATTGCCGCAAGCTATTATTATTCCAAATTTTAAGAATGGGACAAACGTACGATAGGATTTTAGAGAACAGCACATTTGATCCACCCAAGGATTGGTTGCAAATCAAGACCATAGATATGCATACGGGAGGTGAACCCCTTCGCGTGATAGTGGGCGGTTTTCCAGAATTGAAAGGGAACAACGTGCTGGAATACCGAAGGTATTGCAAGGAGCACTATGATGAACTGCGAACAGCTTTGATGTTTGAGCCCAGAGGGCATGCGGATATGTATGGCTGTATACTGCTACCTCCTAATGACGAGGAAGGCGATTTTGGGATTATTTTCCTGCACAACGAGGGATATAGTACCATGTGTGGGCATGCCATCATAGCCATTTCCACCCTGGCTGTTCAGATGGGGTGGGTTGATGAAAAAGAAGGAGTGACTGAGTTGAAAATTGACGCTCCTTGCGGACGAATTTACTCCTATGTTGAAATAGAGGGGAAAGAAGTAAAAGGAGTTCGATTTCATTGTGTGCCCAGCTTTGTAGTGGGATTGGATAGAAAAGTAACGGTGAAAGGATTGGGAGAGGTGACCTACGATTTGGCATACGGCGGCGCTTTTTATACCTATGTGGATCTTAGGAAAAACAAGTTGCAAATGGCTCTGGATTCAAATTCATATCAGGATTTGATAAGAAAGGGAATGGATATCAAACATGCCGTGATGGAGCAAGACCAAGAGATCTTGCATCCTTTTGAAGGGGATTTGAGTTTTCTTTACGGCACTATCTTTATTGATGGTTCCGAAACTCAAGGGGTGGATAGTAGAAATGTCTGCATTTTCGCCGAGGGAGAAGTGGATCGTTGTCCCACAGGTTCCGGTGTTTCTGGTAGAATGGCCATTCATTATGCAAGGAATGAGATAAAATCTGGCCAAGCAATGGTCATAGAAAGCATCACTGATTCCACATTTGTTGGAAGTGTGGTGAAGGAAGTGGACTATGGTCCATTTACCGCGGTTATTCCCCAGGTTGAGGGCACGGCTCACATAACAGGGATGCATACCTTTGTTTTGGATCCCAAAGACCCCATGAAAAAAGGGTTTATCTTAAGATAAACCCCTTATATTCTTTTTACGGATGTGAGTTAGACAACGGCCTTAATTCGCGCAATGGCTTCTTTGATTTCTTCCACACTGGCCGCGTAGGAAATACGGATGGAATTTCCATTTCCAAAGGCATCACCTGTAACAGTGGCCACATTGGCTTCTTCCAACAAATACATCGCAAAATCCGAAGCATTGTTAATTTTCTTGCCGTTCAATGTCTTTCCAAAATAGGCTGATACATCTGGATAAACATAAAAAGCACCTTGTGGCTCATTGCATTTAAAACCTGGAATATTATTCAGGAGTCCCAAAATGAGCTTTCGCCTGTTTTTAAACTCGTCAACCATGTATTGAACCCTGCTTGGTGGTTCCAAAAGAGCGGTGATTACCGCACGCTGCGCAATACAGTTGGCACCACTGGTCACCTGACCTTGCAATTTGTTGCAAGCCCTGGCAATATAGGTGGGGGCTCCAATATACCCGATTCTCCAGCCAGTCATAGCAAAAGCCTTGGCTACCCCATTTACCGTAACGGTGCGATCATACATGTCTTCAAAACCGGCCATAGATGCATGCTGGGTTACCCCATAGTTGATGTGTTCGTATATTTCATCGCTGACCACAACAATTTGGGGATGTTTTTGAAGCACATCGGCCAACCCCCTTAGTTCTTCCTTGCTATAAATGGAACCACTTGGGTTGCAAGGAGAGGAATACCAAAGCATTTTGGTCTTTGGCGTAATCGCCGCCTCCAATTGCTCAGGGGTCATTTTAAAATCGTTTTCTATGGAAGTGGTAACCTCTACGGGAACTCCATCGGCCAATTTTACAATATCGCTATAGCTTACCCAATATGGACAAGGTAGGATAACTTCATCGCCTTTGTCCAAACAGGCTTGCGCCACATTGTAAAGAGCTTGTTTGGCCCCTGTGGAAACCACAATTTGTGAGCGGTCATAACCAATGCCGTTATCCCGCTGAAATTTGGTGATGATGGCATCCTTAAGTTCTACATAACCGTCAACCGGAGTGTAGGAGTTGTATCCATCATTAATGGCCTGAATGGCCGCTTCCTTAATGTAATCTGGTGTATTGAAATCCGGTTCTCCCAGACTTAAACCAATAATATCTTTTCCTGAAGCTCTCAGCTCACGGGCTTTTGCCGCCATTTCAAGGGTTGCCGAAGGAACTAAACTATTAATTCTTTCAGAAAGTTGGTTGCTCATGGACCTTGCTATTTTACTGAAATTGAAGGGCTGGGTTTTTCCCCAACTCCTTTAGATGTTTGAAGTGCGAAATTATGGCTTTTCGTGTAGTTTTATATTCGTTGTAGGGCAAATTAAATTCCCTTGCCGTCTGTTTCACAATTTTGGAAATTTTTGTGTAGTGAATATGGCTGATGTTAGGAAATATATGGTGCTCCACTTGGTGGTTCAATCCACCGGTAAACCAATTGACAATCCTGTTTTTGGTTCCAAAATTTACAGTTGTAGCAAGCTGATGGATGGCCCAAGTATTTTTCATTGTACCATCTTTCTCTGGAAGCGGAGTTTCTGCGTCATGGACAATATGAGCCAGCTGGAAAACCACACTTAGAATCACTCCCGCCACATAGTGCATAATAAAGAAGCCCAATAGTACTTGCCACCAAGGAATTTCAACAAAAATCAATGGAAGCACTATCCAAATAGTGATATATATGGCCTTAGTAATGACCAAGGTGCTCCAATTGATAACCGGATTGGGTAATTTTCCATAGGACAGCTTTCGTTTCATGTACCGATACATTTGCTGAAAATCTGTGGTGATGGCCCAGTTGAAAGTCAAAAGTCCATACAAGAAAATGGAATAGTAATGCTGAAATTTATGGTGTTTCTGCCAAGCTGCGTGTTTGGAAAAACGAAGGATTCGCCCTGCTTCCATGTCTTCATCGTGCTCATGGATATTGGTATAGGTGTGGTGCAACACATTATGCTGTACCTGCCAATTGTATACATTACCTGCCAAAATGTAGATACTGCCCCCCATTAACTTGTTCACCCATTTTTTGGTGGAATAAGAGCCGTGGTTACCATCGTGCATAACGTTCATCCCAACTCCGGCCATACCCACACCCATGGTTATGGACAACAAAATATAGCCCCAAAAAGGTAAGTTTAAGGTCAGCATTAAAAAATAGGGAGTCAAAAAGACGGCGAACATCACTATAGTTTTCAAGTGAAGTTTCCAATTACCGGTTTTCTTGATTTGGTTTTCACTAAAGTACTGGTTAACCCGTTTGTTCAGTGTTCTAAAAAATTGTGCGGAATCTTTTCTTGAAAACCGTATGGTATTTTCCATAAAATATCTTTTTATAAAAATAGCTATTAATGTCTTGCAATAGCCACTTCCATTTCTAAACGAAAATTAGGTGCCCAAAAGTATTAATTTTGCCGAAATTAACAGTTAACAAATGGGCTCAGATTTGATCTTTAACTATTTTACGACACTCACCGAAAAACAGAAGGAGCATTTTCGGGCTTTGGAGGCATTATATCAGGATTGGAACAAGAAAATAAATGTAGTGTCCAGAAAAGATATTGACGAGTTGTATTTGCGCCATGTACTGCATTCACTGGGGATAGCCAAAATTCAAACTTTCAATTCAGGGTCTGCGGTCCTTGATGTGGGCACCGGAGGAGGTTTTCCAGGAATACCGTTGGCCATCCTTTTTCCCGAAGTCCAATTCACTTTGGTGGACGCCATTGGCAAAAAAATACGTGTGGTACAGGAAGTGGTGGATGGACTTCAGTTAGACAATGTGAAAGCTTTGCACGCAAGGGTTGAGGACTTGGAGGAACAATTTGATTTTATTGTCAGCAGGGCAGTTGCCGCCATGCCCACTTTTGTTCGTTGGACGAAGGGGAAAATCAAAAAAGACTCGATGCATAGTAGAAAAAATGGGATTCTCTACTTGAAAGGTGGCGACCTGTCAGAGGAATTACAGCCCTATCAAAACGCCCAAGTTTTTGATTTGAAGGATTATTTTTCCGAAGATTTTTTTGAAACCAAAAAGGTGGTGTATTTACCTCAAAAATACAAGGTACCCCATTAAATGCTCAAGGTGTCATAATACAACAGCCTGCATTTTTTGGCATAGGCCTTTAAGTATTGCCATATGCTTTCGTACCTATCAGCCACCATTTTTCCCCAAATACGCATCCGTGAAGTCATAATTTGATGGTTTAGTTCCTAAAGATAAATGGATTACGTTTACTTTACAATTACTTAACGTTAAATTTACATATAAATTGTCTTGATGACGATTTTTAGCTGTCTCTAATTATTTATTACCAGTTTTTTGGACTCGGTAGAACCATCACCAAAATGTACGGTCACAAAATAGATTCCATTCCCCTTTTCCAATAGATGTATGGGATTTTCCATGTCTGGATTACCGATGGACTGGACTAGGACACCGTAGCTATTGTGGATATTAACCTGAGCTATTTTGGAATTCTGATTATTGGATTGAATAGTAAGTTGTGTTTTGGCTGGATTGGGATACATGATTGATTTTGCATTGTTTCCTCCATTTCCACCACAATCCAACAGAAAACTATTGCATTTTTTAATGCAATCTGTTCCATTTTCAAGAGTTACTTCGGCACAAACAGCCATATAGTAGTTGGTCCAGTTTCCTGGTGGATAGTAGAAAGATGCCGTATTGCCTGTGGTCACAACTGTTCCGGTGTGTCCTGCCAAGGCCCACGTCCATTTTATGGATTTGATGTTCTCCAAATTTTCTATGGTAGCCATTCCCGTGGCGCACAATCCATTTCCGGCCTCATTGGAGAATATGATATCATCCACGGAAGGACAATCTCCAGATGAACCCATGCCCCCTCCACCTTCACTGCCACCACCTTCTCCGATCATGCCATTTTCACACTCGTGGGATACACAGGTTTCAACACAGCTCCCATTTGTAAAACGAACCAGTTTGAGTTGAAAAACTCCATTTCCACAGCTTACTGCCACTTTTTGGTCAGTGTTTGAACCCATAATGCTGGCGTCACCGCTACAAATTTCCCAGTAATAGGCCTGGGCATCGGTTGCACTAAAGGTTCCGTCTCCGTTATAAGAAATTGAATTGGAAGGATCCCCACAATTCTGACATTGCCCATAAGCGGTTGGACTAAATAAAATACACAGGAGTACAATAGGTAGTATTCTCATCATAACAACCCTAATATAATGGGGTCTTGCACGGCATCGTTCAATGATGAATAATTGAAATTTTATGCCTGTACCCCGTTTAAAAGGGAAATGTAGGTATTGGGTTCTGCTAAACTGCTGCTGATCTGACGGTTGCCCTTTTTGGATCTATGGATGGGGTATTTTTAGCATACCATCTGAAGTTTCACCTATTAAATAGCCAAAGGCCATGGGTAATAACCATGGCCTTTCCAAGGATTGTTTGGTATGTTAATTTGATTGGATTCTGTAATTACAACTTCTTGTACACAGCCCCTTTTTGGGTGAGGGAGTAACCAATAATTTGGTTGGCATCGTTTCTTTTAAAGTATATGGGCTCACTATTTACATTGGAGAACATATCTTCACTTTCGTGATACACTGGATAAGGAATTCCATTGATCAGCGCTTGCAGACTTTCCTTTTCGCCGTTGTAGGCAACTATAATCTGACTTCCATCCTCATATTCGTATTTCCCCTCAAATTCACGGTAAAAGCTTGCATTTGCCAACTGGTTATAAGGACTGTCGTTGGACAAAATCAATCCGTCACCTGGTTTCCAATTGTCGTATTCCATATAGTAGGCCGTACGTTTGGCTGCATTTAGTCCTTGAAGTTTGGCTACTAAGTGCAAGGCGCCATCTATTCCAGCAGATACCCCTGCGGTAGTGATAACTTTGCCATTATCCACAAAACGAGCGTCCTTTTTTACGTCAATCTTTGGATAGTCCTTTTCCAGACTATTCAACGCACTATGAAAAGTGGTTGCGCTTTTGCCGTCCAAAAGGCCTGCCTCTGCAAGGACAAATGCCCCTGTGCATACTGAAAAGTGGTATTGTACATCCTCCTGTTTTTGAACCCACTGGATAACATCCTTGTTCTGGGATGCGGCTCCCGAATTGCCTCCAAAAAAGGCTAAAATATCCGCCTTAGGGGCATTCTCAATACTGTAATCTGGGATGACCTTTAACGTGCCTTGGGAAATGATAGGCTCCTGGGTGGCCGAAACGGTGAATACTTTGTATCCTGAATATACAAAAACCTCCATAGGGCCCGCAAAATCAAGGACTTCCACACCGTCCTGGAGGTAAAAGGCTATGGTCTTGGACAAATCCTTTCGAATCAGGACCATGTTGCAATCCGTACAGATACCAGGGCCGTCGTGTTCCACTTGGTCACAGGACATGTTGCAAGGTGGACAAATGTATTTGGTGGATGGAATATGCGAATCTTGGGCAAGGCCGTTGGAAATCATAAAAAGTAGTGTGATAATAAAAAAAGACTGTTTCATTGTTTCTTGTTTGATGATGAAACAAAATTATACCGATATAAGAACTAAAGAAAGGACAACTAGGCGCAGTATACGGACAATTATCCTTGCCATTCTGAAGGAAGGGAATGCGTATGTTTTTTTAGTAATGTCCTAAGCTGATTGCTGCTCCGAAGGCCGCAGGCCAAGGAGGCGGCACTCACTTTAGAGCCATCCGATAATAGCTGGACAGCGCGCTCCACCCGAAGCTTTTCCAAATAGCTTCCAACGGTGATTCCAGTGACTTTTTTAAACAAGCGACTTAGATTTCGCGGACTCATGTGGACATGTGACGCCAGGGTTTCCAAATTGGTCTTTTTGGCCAAATTCTGAGCCAAATAATCCTGTACTTGGTGGATTCGGTTGTCCAAATGGTTTCTATACTGAAGAAATACACTCAATTGGGGGTCACTATCCGTTCTGCGGAGGTAAATGACCACCGCTTTGGCAATTTTGGTGGCAAAGACCGGCCCAAATAGTTCTTCCAAGATAAAAAGGGCCAAATCTATTCCGGATGACACGCCAGCGCTGGAATATAAATTCCCATCTTTTACGATTAATCGATCAACAAGTAGTTTGGATTGTGGAAATCGTTTTTGAAAATCTTCCAAATACTTCCAATGGGTGGTGCAATTCTTGCCATTGAAAAGTCCAGCATAAGCCACAATATACGCTCCCGTACAAACCGAGCATATTTGAGCCCCAGTACCATATTGATTTTTTAACCAAAGGATGAATTCTTGGTTTTTGGCCGCATAGCCCGGCTCTGCAAAAATCCACCCTTCCAACCCAGGAATAAAAAGAAGGTCATTTGGTCCCAATTCAAATGCATCATAGGGTTGTAGTTTACCTAAGGATACCCCAGCACAAGTCACCTCTTCCCGCGTGGATGACATGCTTAAAAAATGGTTTTGAATGTTGGCTCCATACAAAGTGGCCTCATAAAATAGGTGGGCGGGGCCTGCAAAATCCAGAAGTTGTACCTCTGGAGGGATAAGAAAAAAGGCTCTATATGTGGTATCAGCTTGCACTATTCAAATCTATGGCAAAATACTTTTTCAGGTATTCCTCGAACTGATTTTCATTAAATTGGACTTCTTTGGTCTTTGATCCTTCTGTGATTTTTAAACTATTGTTATTGAGGGTGATACGACCTTTTTTGTTGCTTAAGGAAATTACCTTTTTTCTTGTAAAATGGGAATCGGGGCTGGTCTGATGATAGTTGCACATGCCCTCAAATTCATCCAAACTCCTGGGTTTGGGATTGAAAATATACTGAGGTACCCGATTTCCATTGGATAGTTCACTAACCTTTATGTAAGCGAGATCCGTTTCGTATGGATCTAGAACAAAAGTGCCGTAGGGGTCATTTTGGAGGACATTTAGGTATATGGTCAGCGGTTCCAGGATAAATTTTCCGAAACCTACATCTACCAGGTACTTCATGCCATCTAGGGTTACCAAAAGAGCCATGTGATCATATTCTGGACTATAGACACCATTTTTATCATGGACCCTGGCTGAAACCCTATGTACATCAAACCCAATTGCGTGGAGAAGTTCATAAAAAAGACCATTGAGCTCATAACAAAAACCACCGCGATTTTGAAGCACTATCTTATTAAAGAAAGATGCTGTCTCTAAAGTAATCGGGACTTTGTAATGAATGTCTAGATTTTCAAAAGGCACACTGAGTAAGTGTGCCTTTTGAAGTCCAAAGAGGGTTTGTTTGTCGGTTCCAACACTAGCTGTATAGTTGATTCTATTCAAATAGGCTGAAACGTCCATAAGTTTACTTGTACTACCCTAAAAAAGGATATCTGTAATCCTCGGGGGTTACAAAGGTTTCCTTGATCAATCTTGGAGAAACCCAACGTAATAAGTTCTGTGCAGAACCAGCTTTGTCATTGGTTCCCGAAGCTCTTGCTCCACCAAAAGGTTGTTGTCCTACAACTGCCCCTGTAGGCTTGTCATTGATGTAGAAGTTTCCAGCGCAATTTTGCAATGCTTTGGTGGCTTCTTCAATGGCATAACGATCAGTTGACAAAACAGCTCCGGTCAATGCATATTCCGAAGTACTGTCTACCAACTTCAAAGTTTCACTCCAATCCGCATCCTCATAAATGTATATGGTCACAACAGGGCCAAACAGTTCAGTGCACATGGTCGTATATTTTGGGTCCTGGGTCAAGATGACGGTAGGTTCCACAAAATATCCCTTGGATTTGTCATATCCACCACCTGCAATGATCTCGGCATCCTTATCCGCTTTGGCTTGATCAATGTATTTGGCCAACTTGTCAAATGAACCTTCATGGATCACAGCGGTGATAAAATTGCTCATATCTGCGGGTGAACCTGGTTTGTTAAAGGATGCTATATCTGTTTTTACCAATTCCAGTATCTCATTGGCAGTAGATTTTGGGAGATATACCCTGGACGCAGCACTACATTTTTGACCCTGGAATTCAAAAGCACCTCTGATGATAGCGGTAGCAACCTGTTCCGGTTTGGCCGTTGGGTGTGCCAATATGAAATCCTTTCCACCCGTTTCCCCAACTATTCTTGGGTAGGTTTTATAGGTATGGATGTTATTCCCAATTTGTTTCCACAATTCCTTGAAAACAAAAGTGGAACCTGTAAAATGGAGTCCAGAAAAATCTGGGTTGGAAAGTACGGTTTCGGTCACCATAATGGGGTCTCCCATGACCATATTTATAACCCCATCCGGAAGCCCGGCCTCCTTGAATACATCCATGATTACTTTGGCGGAGAACACTTGACTGTCACTTGGTTTCCAAAGCACAACATTTCCCATCATGGCAGCACTGGCAGGCAGGTTCCCTGCAATGGCTGTAAAATTGAAGGGGGTAATGGCGTATACAAATCCTTCCAAAGGTCTATATTCAACACGGTTCCAGATACCATCTGCGGACTCTGGTTGCTCCGCATAAATTTGAGACATGTATTCCACATTGAAGCGCAGGAAATCGATGAACTCACAGGCAGCATCAATCTCCGCCTGATGGATGGTTTTGGATTGTGCCATCATGGTGGCCGCATTGATTTTTGCACGGTAAGGTCCAGCAACCAAATCGGCCGCTTTCAAGAAAATGGCGGCACGTTGCTCCCATGTTAAGTTGGCCCATTTTTCTCTGGCTTCCAAAACGTTGGAGATGGCTTGCTCCACATGTTTTTTATCAGCAATGTGGTATTGACCCACAAGATGTGCGTGCTCATGTGGCGGAGACATGGTTTGGGTGTTTCCGGTCCTGATTTCTTCGGCACCTATATATAAGGGAACATCAACGTTTCCGCTATAATAGGCATCATACTGTTGTAGCACTTCCTCTCTTTCCGGAGTGCCCGGAGCATAACTTTTTATAGGTTCGTTATATGCTGTTGGAACTTGAAAAAAACCTTTTCCCATAGTGGTATTTTTACGATTTAAAAATTCCACCAAAGGTAGTAAAAGAATAGATGATTATTGGATTATAAATTATTGATTGTTGGATTGCAAGTTGAGGTATTTGATATATCCATTTAGAGAGTAAATGGCCTGTGATATAAGAATCATTCCCTGTTGGATTTCCTGTTTCGTCACTTTATTTTCATCCATACAAATAATTAAATCTTCCTTGATTTCGAACAAAGAACCTCTACTTATTCTGCAAAATTGAATATTCTCTTTATAATGGAATCTTCCGAAACCTTCTGCAATGTTTCTAGTGGTGGAACGTGCTGCTCTTCTAAGATTTTGGACTAAATCGTAATCCTTTTTGTCAATTTTGGCTTTAAGGAACGAATCAACCCATATTCTGACCTTTCTGCACTTTTGCCAACACTCCAATTGTTCAAAGGAAGTATAGCTTGGCATTATCAATAAGATTTGGGAACATGGAAAAGAAATAATTAATAATCGATAATGTGCAATTTAATTAATTGATTGCAAAAGGAGCAGAAAATTTGAAGGTAGGTATCTCCACTTCAAATTCTTCCGTAGAAGTGAAATTTACCATATGATAATACCCACGCATGGCGCCAATGGGTGAGGCCAAAAGACAACCGGAACTATAGGTATGGGACTTGCCGGGCTTAATGACAGGTTTTTTGCCAACTACCCCTTCACCGTCCACGGTCTCCATTTCCTTTAAGGCATCAAAAATATCCCAATGCCTGGCTGTAAGCTGTACGGTATCCTGACTTTGATTTTCAATGGTAATGGTATATCCAAAGGCGTAATGCATTTTATAGTTCTTAAAAAATGTGCCTTCGAAGGTGGTTTGCACCGATACTTTAATTCCTTTGGTAATCTGAGTGAACATAATTCTAATATGTAAAGACGCTTCCTGTCAACAAACCTAACAACACAAACAGTGCCAAAAAGGCAAAAATAGTGTTCAGAAATACGTATTTAATAATTGTCTTTATCCTTCCTTGGCCATAGAACCGTCTCATGGCTTTGTACAGGTAAAATCCGAAAATCAACAAAAAGATTCCTGCACTGGCCGTATTGAAAATAGTATCAATTATTAGGCTAAGGATGAGCAAGATAAATAATAATGATTGGTTGTGAAAACTAAAGATCAGATGATCGGTGTAGGTATATTTTTTTCTGATGTACACCATCGAAATGAAAAGAGTGAACACCGGAAGAAAGAAGAAAATGACAAAAGGGAGCTTGGAGATGGTGGTATTTACAAAACTTCCCGGTTCACGAATAACCCGTAATAGGCTAGCGGTTGAATTAAATGCCAATCTCGATGAGAAATTTTCCTGTATCCCATACCTATCCCTTGCTTCTCCAAAATTGCTCAAGGTGTCGTGCCGAATCACTTTAGAGAAAAACTCCATCTTCTCGGCAAATCCAATAAATCCAGAATTGCCTTTGATGCTATCAAAATATGCTCTTGGGTTGGCCAGCATCATGGAGTCTTTGTTAGCTTGGTTCTGCGCTAATTTTTCACTAAAGACCCCTATGCTATCCAGATACTTCAATTGTGCTGTAGCAGGAACATCACTCATGCCAAGGGAATCCATCCGTTGGAGCGCTTTTTCAGTTTGTTTACGCATTTCTGTGCTGTCCGCAGTGAGCTGTCCCGTACCCACATCAAAAGAAACGGCGCTGGGATTCATAATTTTGCCATTAAAATTTTCCGCAGCCTTGTCCCAACTGGAAAACCTATTGTTGTAAGTGAACATCAGGAAGTACAGAAAGGCCAAGCTTAAAAGAAATCTAAAGGGATTGGTGTAGGTAATTCGTTTCCCGTTGACATAATCTTTGGTGATGGTGCCTGGTTTTAGCAACATCGCATAAAGAGTTTTGATTAGTTTGGAATCGTAATTTATCAAACTGGAGAAAAATTCATCCCAAAAGTCCCTTAGAACCAGTTTTTTAGTGCTATTGGCCTGTGAGCAGTTGGGGCAATATTTATCACTGATATCCAATGGATGACCGCAATTTTTACATTCCGTACCCCTAAACTTCAGTTCGTACCGGCCTTTGGAAATTAAGCTTGGTTTGTTTCCCATTTCCTGATGGAGGTTATGGGCTAAAGATAATTAATTGCTGATTGTTCTGGAATTTACGGAGCCTATTCCAATGATGCTGTCGTGCATGTCACCAAAATCGCGGTAATAGACTAAAATGAGGTAATTGTTTTCTGTGAAATGAAAGTTGCCTCCCACGTAGTTAAGGTCCACAACCCCGTCCTCCCGTTCCACCACATATTTATAATTGTAAAATCCTTGCTTTATGGGTAGGGTTAGTTCCATTTTTCCATTTTCGGAGTTGAAGGTCATCAAATTTTCCCCTTCCAAGGCATAGTTGTTGAACTTCCCAAACACGTATACCTTGTCCAAACCTATGTCGTTGGTGTAGGGAAGGCTAAAATGGACTTTGGAGTATTCCGCCTCTCTGGAAACATCATCGCCCTGAAGCGTACGGATCACAAAATCCCCATTGATATCGGGAAAATAGGTGTACGGCTGATCATGTCTGAACTCGTTGGTGAAAAGATAATGGTGGTACAGGTCTTTAAATTCTACCTTGGAAATGGCAAAAGTGGGAGATCTTAAATCTTTGGTGTCAAAATTCAAAAATTCGTTGCCCCCGTAAAAACTCGTTTCTTGGTCGTATTTATAAACCAATTCCGTTCCTAAGGTAAATTGGGGTTGAATATTGTAAATCGCCGTGGGCCAAAAATGATTTTGGATTATGGCAACCTTGACCTCTTTTTTGGGATTGACAACTGGGAATCCTGCGGTGTTGATGCGAAACTGAACTACTTGCTTCGTATTCAAAAACTGGAAATCCCGGGAACGTTTTACAGTACCTCCAACCCTCACTAGATCCTTGTAAACCACAAATCTGCGGGAAAATTGGAGCTCTCCATACATATTGTAAATCTCTAGTAGGTAGTTGCCACTGACTTTGAGCCCAACATTTTGGTTGGGTATGGTCAGTCTATAATTGGAATACGGTTGTAGGGTGTTGTAACTGTTCTCGTAATCAATAATGCGCTGGTTGTCTGTTCCGTTGAGGAATTGCGATTTTAACAATTGGGAAGGTGTCCAGTCGTAATCACAGTGAACGATCTTATAGTAGTAATCTTGTTCACTGGCTGTAAGGTCGTCAAATTCCAATGTCATTTTTTCACCAAGCTGAATAACGGGGAATTGATCCTCCGTTGGGCCTGTAAAGACAACCGATTTTATGTGGGAAGGTGGATTTACTTCTTCTTGCACCTGTGCAAAAACTCCAGTAACAAAAAAACAACAGCACAATTGTTTGATCAATAAGCGCATATTAGGCCCAAATTTTGGGTAAAGGTAAACAAAAAGTGTGCCTAGCAAATTTAGCTCGATGTAATCCCATTTTTATGGTCAATTATTATGAAAACTATCCTTTTAATGCTAAATTTGCCTGCGATTTTTCATAACACTAAGGTCTACAACAATATGTCTAAAGACATCCGGATTAAGAAAGGGTTGGACATCAACCTTGTCGGGGCAGCAGAACAGACTACTTCCAAAGCCGTTTTAAGCAACGTTTACGCCCTAAACCTAGATGATTTTCACGGAATAACCCCTAAGATGCATATCAAGCAAGGTGCTGAGATCAAGGCAGGGGAACCTCTTTTCTATAATAAGAACAAGGAGGAAATGCAATTTGTCTCTCCTGTTAGTGGGGAATTGGTAGAAATTGTCCGTGGAGCAAGGAGAAGGATTTTGAGCCTAAAGATTTTGGCTGACAAAACCCAGGAATTCGTACAGCATAAGCCGTTGGATTTGGCGGGTGCCGATGCAGAAACCATCAAGGCATTTTTGTTGCAATCGGGTGCTTGGCCTTTTGTGAAGCAGCGTCCATATGATATCATTGCCGATCCAGATGCTACACCCAAAGCCATTTTTATATCAGGATATACCACAGCGCCATTGGCGGCAGAGGCGGACTATGTTTTGGCAGGCAAGGAAGAGCAGCTTAAAGCGGCCATTACCGCTTTAGGGAAATTGACTCCTGGAAAGATTCATGTTTCCGTAGGAAAATTGGGGAATTCCCCGTTGGCGCAATTGGATGGGGTAAGCGTTCATAAAATTTCTGGCCCACACCCAGCTGGTCTTGTTGGGACGCAAATCAATAAGATAGATCCAATTAATAAAGGAGAAGTGGTTTGGACGGTATCCCCTCAGGATTTGATCATCATTGGGGAATTGTTGTTGACCGGAAAATTTAATGCAGAGCGAACCGTAGCTTTGGCCGGTTCCATCATAAAGGCGCCTAAATACTACACCACTAAAATAGGAGCGGAGATTTCGACCTTCTTATACGCAAGTGGGGTGATTCAAGATAAATACAGGTTGATCAACGGAGATGTGTTGACAGGATCTAAAACCCATCCGGAAGGCCATCTTGGTTTTTACAATAACACTGTTACGGCAATTCCTGAAGGCGATGATTATGAATTCTTTGGATGGAACAAACCCGTATTCAATAAAGTATCTACAACAAGGGCATTGACCTTCTCTTGGATGCAGCCCAAAAAGAAATACGACCTCAATACCAATACCAATGGAGAGCACAGGGCCTTTGTGGTAACTGGGCAGTATGAAGAAGTTTTTCCAATGGATATCTATCCCCTACAGCTTTTAAAAGCTTGTATGGTAAAGGATTTGGATGAAATGGAGCAATTGGGATTGTATGAGGTAGCCCCTGAAGATTTTGCCTTGACGGAGTTCATCTGTATCTCCAAGCAACCACACCAGCAAATAATTAGGGAAGGATTGGATTTATTACATCAAGAAATCGGATAAAAATGGGATTGAAAGAAAAATTACATACGTTCAGAGTAAAAAATCAGGATAAAAAGTGGTTTCCTGTTTTTAGCGGATTTCACACGTTCTTGTTTACACCAAATGAAATTACACATCATGGAACCCATGTAAAAGGTGCGGACGATTTAAAACGTACCATGAATACGGTGGTGATGTCCCTAATCCCTTGTTTGATTTTTGGGATGTTCAATACAGGATACCAACATTACTTGGCCCTTGGGGAGATTGATGCCGTTACAGGTGGCTTTTTTGGTTCAGGTTTTTGGACTTGGGACAACTTCATTTTGGGATTCTGGAAAATATTGCCCTTGGTTGTGGTCTCCTATGTAGTGGGACTTACCGTTGAATTCATTTTCTGCGTCATCAAGGGACACGAAATTGAGGAAGGTTATTTGGTTACCGGTATGTTGGTACCATTGATCGTTCCTGTGGACTTACCGCTTTGGATGTTGGCTGTTGCCGTTGTTTTTGGTGTGGTCATTGGGAAAGAAGTTTTTGGAGGTACCGGAATGAATATTTTGAATCCGGCCTTGACCATCAGAGCCTTTTTGTTCTTCGCCTATCCAACCTGGATGAGTGGGGATAAGGTTTGGGTGCATGGTGCCGTGGATAGTGCTGGTACAGCGGACGCCATTTCTGGGGAAACCGTACTTGGATTCCTTGCTCAGGGCAATACAACAGATTTATCCCAGAAATACGATTTAGCGGATATGTTCTTCGGATTTATTCCTGGTTCGGTTGGTGAAACATCCACCTTGCTTATTCTTTTGGGCGGATTGTTCTTGGTATTCTCAAAAATAGCCTCTTGGAGAATTATGTTGAGTGCTGTGATCGGTTCCTTGGCAATGGGATTGATCTTCAATGGAATTGTTGCTGCGGAGTGGATTCCGGAATACAGCAAGTTCTATAGTTTAATGAGCTTTGAATTCTGGCAACATCTGTTGGTAGGAGGTCTGGCCTTTGGAATTGTCTTTATGGCAACAGATCCGGTTACTGGTTCACAGACCAACAGGGGAAAATGGATCTATGGATTCCTTATTGGATTTATGTCCGTTATGATTCGGGTTTTCAACCCTGGATATCCGGAAGGCGTTTTCTTGGCCATCCTATTAATGAACGTATTTGCTCCTACCATTGATCACTATGTGGTAAGAGGAAACGTCAAGAGAAGATTGAAAAGATTGAAGAACGCAACCATTTATCCCAAAGTATCAGGAGAGGTTGAAGCATTAAAAACGGAAACAGTTTAATTATGGCAATCAATACAGAAAAAAACACCTATACTGTAATTTTTGCCGCCGTAATGGTGGTCATCGTGGGATCCCTGTTGGCATTTTTGGCCTCTGGTCTACGCCCTAGGATAGATGAGAACGAACGCTTTGAAAAGCAGCAGAACATCCTGTATGCCATGGGTGTCAACCAAAATGAAGGCGAAGGAAGCGTGAATTTCATTCCAACCAATATTGTGGAGGATGAGTTTTCCAAATACATCAAACAACAATTGGTGGTTGTGGGTTCTGAAGCTAAAGAGAAGGAGGAATCCTATCTTATAGATATGAAGAAGCAGCTCAACATCATTAAAAATGGTGATGAAGCTGAATTACCGCTGTTCATTGGTGAAAAAGACGGAAAACAATATTACATCATCCCCATGTACGGTAAAGGACTGTGGGATGCCATCTGGGGCTTTATTTCCTTGGACGAAAATATGGTGGTGCAAGGTGTTGTTTTCGATCATAAAGGTGAAACGCCTGGATTGGGAGCCAATATTAAGCTTCGCTATTTCATGGATGACTTTGTGGGTGAGTCCGTTTTGGACGGAAACCGATACGCGGGTATTTCCGTGGTCAAAGGAAACAACGATCCCCTGAACAATGATAAAGAGGATAATGAAGTGGATGCACTGGCCGGAGCAACCATTACGGGTAACGGCGTGACTGCAATGATCAAGGAGACCTTGAAATTGTACAAACCTTATTTAGAAACAATTAGAACCAAGTAATATGGCGCTACTTTCAAAAAAAGATGCAAATCTAATTTTAGACCCTTTGGCGGATAACAACCCCATCACCATTCAGGTATTGGGTATATGTTCCGCATTGGCAATTACGGCAGAGTTGAAGGCGTCTGTGGTGATGGCCATCTCAGTACTGTTTGTACTGGGGGTAGGAAACGTGGTCATCTCTTTGCTCAGAAACATAATCCCGTCCAAAATTAGGATTATAGTACAGTTGATTGTTGTGGCCACCTTGGTAATCGTAGTGGATCAAGTGCTGAAGGCTTTCGCTTATGAACTGAGCAAGACTTTGGCTGTATTTGTGGGATTGATTATTACCAACTGTATCATCATGGGTCGTTTTGAGGCCTTTGCCCTGGGTAACGGACCTTGGAAGTCTTTTCTAGATGGAATAGGAAATGCTTTGGGATACGGTGTAATTCTGATTATCGTTGGGTTTTTCCGTGAATTATTGGGTTCAGGAACACTTTTTGGGATTCCAGTTTTGGGAGATCCCATTGCAAAAACAGGATTGTACGCCACTGGTTATGAAAACAACGGATTCATGATCATACCACCTGCCGCATTGATTGTGGTTGGAATCATTATCTGGGCACAACGTTCCAGAAACAAAGCATTAATTGAAGAAGCATAAATAGGATAACATGTTAGAGCATTTAGAACTTTTTTTTAAGTCAATCTTCATAGATAATATGGTGTTTGCGGTCTTTTTGGGAATGTGTTCCTATTTGGCCGTATCCAAAAAAGTATCCACCGCGGTAGGATTGGGTGCAGCTGTCATCTTTGTATTGGCCGTAACCGTTCCCTTGAACTGGCTGTTGGATCAGTATTTACTTCGGGATGGGGCATTGGTTTGGTTGGGCCCGGAGTATGCGGACTACAACTTGAGCTTTTTGTCATTCATCCTCTTTATTGCTACCATCGCAACCATGGTGCAATTGGTGGAGATCGTAGTGGAAAAGTTTTCACCGGCCCTATATAATTCCTTGGGTATTTTCTTGCCTTTGATTGCGGTAAACTGTGCCATCTTGGGAGGTTCCCTTTTCATGCAGGCCAGAGAGATTCCAAGCTTGGGATTGGCCTTCAATTATGGGGTTAGTTCAGGAATAGGTTGGTTCTTGGCTATTTTGGCCATTGCCGCTATCCGTGAGAAAATCAGATATTCCAATGTACCTGCACCGCTTCGTGGTCTGGGTATAACCTTTATCATTACGGGATTGATGGGTATTGGATTCCAAAGCTTTGGTGGCATGTTGACCGGGGATAACGAAGCTCCGGAACCAACGGAAAATACCACCGTTGAAAGTATTGAAGAAAAAGAAATTGAAAAAGAGATTGAAAACGAAGAAAAAGCAGTCTCCTATAATGACCTTGTAAACAAATAAAGATGATTTTAGCCACAAGCACAGGAGGTACCATTCTAATCACGGTTGTAGCATTTCTAATTTTATTGTTGCTCTTGGTGGCCCTTTTGCTGTTCACCAAAGAGAAATTGTCTCCCTCTGGGCCAGTAACGATTACCATCAATGGAGAGAAGCAAATAGAAGTAGCTTCGGGAAGTTCATTGTTGACCACCTTGGGAAATCAAAAGGTGTTTTTACCATCCGCATGCGGAGGTGGAGGTACATGTATCCAATGTGAGTGCCATGTACTTTCTGGTGGAGGTGAAGCACTACCTACGGAAACACCTCATTTCTCTAAGAAAGAGCTGAACCATGGGGCTCGTTTGGCCTGTCAGGTGAAGGTGAAGCAGGATATGGAAATCACCATTCCGGAAGAAGTTTTTGGTATCAAGAAATGGCCCGCTAAAGTGGTACGTAACTACAACGTGGCATCCTTTATCAAAGAGTTTGTGGTGGAAATTCCAGAGGATATGAATTACAAAGCTGGTGGATACATCCAAATTGAAATTCCACCATGTGAAGTAAAATATGCCGATATTGATATTACGGCTCACCCAGAGGAGCACGAAACTCCGGATAAGTTCCAAAACGAATGGGATAAGTTTAATTTGTGGCCCTTGGTCATGAAAAACCCGGAGACCGTGGAGCGTGCCTATTCTATGGCCTCTTACCCTGCTGAGGGACGTGAAATCATGTTGAATGTGCGTATTGCAACACCGCCATGGGATCGTTCCAAAAACGGTTGGATGGATGTTAACCCTGGTGTGGCGTCGTCTTATATTTTCAACCTAAAACCAGGTGATCCCGTGACTATTTCAGGTCCATTCGGTGAGTTCTTCATCAATGAGTCAGAAGCTGAGATGCTTTACGTTGGAGGTGGAGCTGGTATGGCACCCATGCGTTCACATTTGTACCATTTGTTCAGAACATTGAAAACGAATAGAAAAGTTACTTACTGGTACGGTGGTCGTTCCAAAAGAGAGCTTTTCTATATAGAGCATTTTAAGGATTTGGAGCGAAACTTCCCGAACTTTAAGTTCTATATGGCGCTTTCGGAACCTTTGGAAGAGGACAACTGGAAAGTCAAAAAAGATATCAATGATGAGGAAGGTGATGGTTTTGTTGGATTTATCCACAACTGTGTAATCGATAATTACTTGGATCACCACGATGCTCCAGAAGATATTGAACTATACTTCTGTGGTCCCCCATTGATGAACAAAGCCGTTCAGAAAATGGGAGAGGATTTCGGAATTCCTGATGAGAACATCAGATTCGATGACTTCGGTGGATAATCACGTATAAAACAATGTCACCTCGAGCGCCCGCCTTACGAAGTTTCGCACGGAGGACAGGCAGTCGAGAAGTAATTTTAACCTAACCGATGCGATAAGCATCGGTTTTTTTATATGGGAGAAAGGAGAAGACTTACAGAACAGGAACTGCACAATTTGGCCATGAATATTGTAGGCAGGGAATTGGAGGCAGATGGGTTTGAATTTATGGCTATAAACAGCAAACCCAAGAAAAATCCTCAGTACGTATGTTTGAAGAACAAGATTCTGCATTTTATTGTGGTTCGCAATACGGAATATCCGAAGAACCCTAGGGAGTATGATCAGGAGTTGATGCGCAAAGTAAAAGATCAGGCCACTAAGTTTGAGGCTAGGTGCTATTTTGCAGGGGTTGGCCTTTCCAATGCTGCAAATCAAGAACTTCCGGTGTATTTGAATGAGGAATACGTAGTGGATTATCAAGGTTTAATAGAGATTTAAGAGATGAAACAATTCGTTGTTGGTATTGCTATATTGTTTTTGGTCGGATGCACTCCCAAATCCTGGGTGAAAAATCAGGCCGCGGGAGCCGCGTTGGGAACCTCTTATTCAATTCTATATATATCGGATGGGGAATTGGATTATCAAAAAGAAATTGATTCGGTTTTCCAAGTGTTGAATCAGTCCATGTCCACTTATATTCCATCTTCGGACATTTCCAGAATCAATGAGGGAGATTCCACAATTATCGTGGATGAGATGTTTCAAGAGGTTTTTAAAACATCCAGTGCCGTTCATAAAGCGTCTGATGGATATTTTGATCCCACGGTAGGGGTGTTGGCCAATGCCTGGGGTTTTGGTCCTGGGGAACAAATGGATTTGGACAGCCTAAAGGTGGACAGTCTTCTGGCTTATGTGGGTTGGGAAAAGGTGCAGCTGAATAAGGATGGAACCATTTCCAAAATGCATCCTTCCATCCGCTTTGATTTCAACGCGGTGGCCAAAGGATATGCCATAGACCGTTTAGGGGCGTTGCTAGATACCAAAGGAATAGAAAATTACTTGGTTGAAGTTGGGGGAGAAGTACTGACCAAGGGAATCAATGTGATTTCTGGTAAAAAATGGTCCGTAGGTATAGACGACCCCCAAGTAGAGGTGGGGCGGCAATTGAAGCTAATTGTTTCATTGGAAAATAGGGCTATGGCTTCCTCTGGAAATTACCGCAAATTCCGTGTGGATCCCATAACAGGGGAAAAGTACGTTCATACCATCAACCCAAAAACTGGATTTACCAAAAACTCCAGTGTATTGGCGGCTAGCGTGGTGACTAATAATTGTGCAGCAGCTGATGCCTATGCCACAGCGTTTATGGCCATGGATTTAGTGGATACAAAAAAACTATTGGAAACTGAGGATGATCTAGAGGCCTATGTTATATACTTGGATGACAATGGAGAAACCAAGGAATTTATGACGAAGGGGTTTGAGGAATTGGTTGTGAAGCCCTAGGTTTTGATTCAGAACAATACGGGAAGGGATTTATGAAGGCCCATTCGTATATTTAGCAACATCAATCAATTGACCAGGACTATTCCGGATGTTTTCCTTTACCAATGTAATCCATATCATCATTATTTTTCAGGGTGCTTTGCTTACGCTGTATATTCTTGTTTCGAATCCCAAAAAAAGAAAAAGTGATTTTTTTCTAGCCTTGATCATTGGCACTTTGGCGTTGCAGGTTCTGGGGTTGTTTTTGGCAAATCGGGATATAGGTCGAGACTTTTTCCAAAGTTTGAATTGTGCATATGGGTTTTTATATGGCCCTTTTCTGTTGTTTTACAACAAATTCATAACACAGCGAAACTTTGTTCTTAAAAAGATTCATTTACTTCATTTGCTCCCTTTTGTGTGCATGTGTGCTGGAATTTTAGCAACTCAGGGAAGCATTTGCCAATCGCAAATTTACATGGGATATGTAGCACATATTCTTATTTATGTTTTGCTGTGCTTTTTGGAGGTGAGAAAGTACAAAAAAGTGATCAAGGACAATTATTCCCGCTTGGAATGGCTCAATTTGGGTTGGTTACATTGGGTCTTTGTTGTTTTTTGTTTGATTGTGTTGGTGGATATTACCCAGTTTGTGGGATTCATGATTGGAATAAATACCTTTCTGTTGGAAAATGCCGTTTTTCTATTGATGCTGATTGCTATCAATCTGCTATACTTCTATGGATTTACCACGTCCAGAAAGCCCTTTGGGTACAGTAAGGACGATTTAGAGTTTTCGGCCTCCCTAACCTCCCGCAAGCGTATAAACACTACTTCAGAGGAGCATCAAACCCTCATTGGAAGACTGGAAAAACATTTGTTGCAGAACGAATCCTTTAAAAACTATAACCTTACTATTGCTTCCCTAGCGGAAGAAATAGGAATTCCGAAACGCAAACTTTCAGAATTGATCAACGACCACTATGATCAAAATTTTGTGGACTTCATTAACACCTATAGGATCAACAAAGCCAAGGAGCGGTTGATGAACCCTAAGGATTCCAATGAAACTATCTTGGAAGTTTTATATGATGTGGGATTTAATTCCAAATCCTCATTCAATACTGCATTTAAAAAGAAAACAGGAATTACACCTTCCGAATTCAAATCCAAGTATAAATAAAAGTGTAACGGTTATTAAAATCCGTTCGGATTCGCGTATTCAGACGACCTGTGTTTAATGTGAAGGTACTTTTGCCCAAATTTTAAATACATCAATCATGAAAACAATCAAGATTTTAGTAGTCCTAAGTCTACTGGTATGCGGATGCAAGTCAACAGACCAAGCCGAAGTAGCCTTTTACTTCAAGGTGAATTCCCAAGAAATATCTGTTATTGACATTTCCAAATATGATTACGATAAAGAAGAAATGGTACCGTTGAAGTCCATAGAGGATCCTGTGCCAGGTATCATTTGGGAAGTAACAGACGACTTTTTGGAACCTGTCATTTATGGCATAAAACTAAATACGGGAGAGGAAATGCGAGTTGCTGTGGAGCAAAACGGTCCTGTAATTGTTCACCTGAATGGTAAAATGGTTTTGGAATCTAAAGTTGCTTCCAAACTTAATTTTAATAAAAGTATAGAAAAACTCAACCAACAGTTTTTTGCGGATATGATTGGCGAGTTTGACCACGCTATGGCGGAAAATGATCAAGAGCGAATAGCAGAACTGGAAAGGGAGAAGGATGAGCTCTTGGTGGACTTTGTTGCAGCAATGGAACAATTGATTCGGAAGATGGGCCCAACTGCCAAGGCTTATGATGCATTGTCTTATTTGGATTTATACAAAAACAATTCATTTTTTAAGGAGATGCTTCAGAAATTTGAGAAGGAATTTCCTTCAACCGGGATGACCCGTTCTTTGGATTTAAGAATCTCCAAGGCAGATCGGCTAACTGTTGGCAGCAAACTGGAGAATTTTAAGGCCACTACTCGGAAAGGGGATCAACTTAATCTTGCAGATTACAAGGGTTCTTACGTTCTGGTCGATTTTTGGGCTTCATGGTGCAGACCTTGCAGGGTAGAAAACCCAAAACTTATGAAGCTCTATAAAACTATGAAAACCATGAATTTTGAAATCATCGGGATCAGTATAGATTCGGACGAAAAAACATGGGAGAAAGCTATTGAAAAGGATGGGATTGAATGGCCTCAAATTTTGGATACAGACCAGATTATCTACAAGCAATATTTGTTATCCTCCTTGCCTGCTAATTTTTTGTTGGACAAAGAAGGTGGGATTGTTGCAAAGAATATTACCGCAGAACAACTTGAACAGCAACTTGGGGAGTTGAATTAAACTGGAGCTAAATAAAAGGAAGAATCATTTCCTCACATAGGGAATGATTTCTCCCTTTGCCAACCTGTACTTATCAATTTCTTCTTCACTTAATTTATCTGCGAGGTCAACTTCTTCTACCTTAAAACCAATTTTTCGAAGTTTATCAAAATAATCCCTTCCATAGATGCGGACATGATCGTACTGACCAAAAATCCGGGCACGTTCTTTTTTATCTGTTATGGAATTGTCTTCAAAAGTATGTTCCCTGCCTAAATCCTGAGGAATTTGAAAAACACCCCAACCTCCTGGTTTCAAAATGCGATACAGTTCCTGCATGGCTTTGGTGTCGTCAGGAATATGTTCTAGCACATGATTGCAAAGAATGACGTCAAAAGTGTCGTTTTCAAACGGGAGCTTGCAGATATCGGCTTTTACATCTGCCAAAGGAGAATTTAAATCGGTGGTCGTGTAAGTGATGTTGGTAAGCTTTTTAAACCGTTTATAAAAAGCTTGTTCAGGAGCAAAATGCAACAAGCTCAAATCTTTGCTAAAAAAGTCCGTGCGGTTTTTCAAAAATAACCATAACAGACGATGCCTTTCCAAGGAAAGGGTAGAGGGGGAGAGCACATTTTCCCGCGGACTCTCGTAACCGTAAGGTAGAAACTTCCTAAAACTTTTGCCATCAATGGGGTCGGTATAGGTGCTTCCTCTTAAAAAAAGTGCAATAAGTGGTCGCACCCAATAGCTCAGTTTAATGAGCCATGGTCTTGGGATGAGGTTAAGAAAGAACTTAAATATTTTAGACAATGGTAGCTTTATTTATCGACCTTCAGGTAGGTAAAACCATCGGTGCAAATTTGTGGAATTCGTGTCAAACTTAACGTTATTGGACACGAATTCCGCAAATTTACACGAATAATTAAAGGATAACTCTTCGATAGATTAAACTATCTTCTCCAAAGTTGACCAACAAACCAAGTTTCATTTTTGAAACGGCTAAATAGTTCAAAGTTTGTTTTACGTGGCTTTGGGTCAACGAGTTTATTGCTTTTATCTCAAGAATTATCTTGTTGTCAACAACAAAGTCAGCAAAATATTGATGCCGTAGCATCTTACCCTTATAATTGATGTGGAACTTAGTCTCTCTGGTATAGGGAACACCGTTTTCATTCAATTCAAATTCCAATGCGTCCCCGTAAACTTTTTCGCTAAATCCTTTGCCCAGTTCATTATGAACGTCCATACATAGTCCGATAATGAAATAGGATTCATGTTTGTATAATACCTCTGTCATATCAATACAGTTTATTGATGTTAAAGAGGTTGATTTTTATGGAATGGGGAAGGCGGTTAAACCAACCCTTCTTTTATAGTACGAGGTTCTGATGTCTGAATTCTTCTTCTTCGTCACTTTCGATTCCCAATGCTTTGTAGATGTATTGAAAAGTGGATAAAAGCTCAGGTTTACCATCCACCAAAGCCACATCGTGCTCAAAGTGGGCACTAGGTTTTCCATCTGCGGTCAAGATGGTCCAGCCGTCCTTTAATTGTTTTATTCTTCGGGTACCCATATTGATCATGGGTTCAATGGCCACGACCATACCATTGACAAATTTCTTGCCTCTTCCACGTTTGCCATAGTTGGGCATTTGGGGATCTTCATGAAGTTCTGTACCCAGACCATGTCCTACCAACTCACGTACTACACCGTACCCATGACTTTCACAGTACTTTTGGATAGCAAAGCCAACATCACCTACCCGGTTTCCTTCCTTAAATTCCCGGATTCCAACATATAGAGACTCCTTGGTAACCTTCAGCAGTTTTTTGGTAGCCTCGGCAACCTCACCCACCTCAAAAGTGTAGGCATGGTCACCATAATACCCATTTTTAAGGGCACCACAATCCACAGATATAACATCACCTTCTTTTAGGGGTTCGTTGTTGGGAATACCATGAACCACTTGGGCATTTGGGCTCCAATTCAAGGTATTGGGGAAGTCGTACATCCCTAAAAATCCTGGTTCTGCCCCTTGTTCCCTAATATACTCCTCGGCCATTTTATCCAAAGCCAAAGGATTGGCTCCAGGTTTGATTTCCACGGCCAACATGCCCAAAGTCCTGGAAACGACCAATGCACTCTCGCGCATCAACTCAATTTCCTCTGCAGTCTTAATTTTTACCATGGGTGCAAAGATAATCGGAAATCAATAAACACAAGGGTTTTACGTCCTTAGAGCATAAAAAAGAGGGTTTATACCAGAGAATTCTGGGTCATTAAATCCGGTTTAGGGATACCCAACATGTGCAAGATGGTAGGTGCAATATCACCCAACACTCCATCTTTGATGGACGTAATATCCGAATCGACCAAAATTAATGGTACGGGATTGGTCGTATGGGCTGTATTTGGACTACCGTCAGGATTGATCATGGTGTCGCAGTTTCCGTGATCCGCAATAACAATGGAAGAATACCCGTTTTCCAGACCTGCGGTTACCACATCCCTTGCGCATTCATCCACCGTTTCACAGGCTTTTACCGCAGCCTCCATGATTCCAGTATGGCCAACCATATCTGGATTGGCAAAGTTCAGGCAAACAAAATCGGTTTCCCCTTTTTTCAGTTCAGGAATTATGGCATCCCTAATATCATAGGCACTCATCTCGGGCTGAAGGTCGTAAGTGGCCACTTTTGGCGAAGGACATAAAATCCTGTTTTCGCCATCAAAAGGTTCTTCGCGTCCACCGTTGAAAAAGAAAGTTACGTGGGGATACTTTTCGGTCTCGGCAATTCGAATCTGTTTTTTACCGTTGTTAGCCAGTACCTCTCCAAGGGTATCCTTGATATTTTCCTTGTCGTACACTACATGGATTCCCTGGAACGAATCATCATAATTGGTTAGGGTTACATAGTGCAGGTTCAATTTGTGCATGTTGTGTTCATGAAAATCCTGCTGGCTTAAAACTTGGGTAAGTTCACGTCCTCTATCCGTCCTAAAGTTGAAAAAAACAATAACGTCCCCTTCCGATATTTGGGTCACGGGCTTGTTATTGGAATCGGTCAAAACCAACGGTTTAATGAATTCATCGGTAACGCCTGCATCATAACTTTTTTGCATAGCCGCGGAAATGTCCTGGACTTTTTCTCCTTCATTGTTGACCATGACATCATAAGCCAGCTTAACACGTTCCCATCTTTTATCCCGATCCATGGCATAATATCTTCCAATGACGGTAGCCAATTCGGATTTTTTATCCGAACAAAACTGACGAAGATCCTCTAGAAATCCTTTACCACTTTTGGGGTCAACATCCCTTCCATCCATGAATGCATGTACATAGGAATTTCCAACGCCACTGTCGTCTGCAGCTTTGATCAAGGCCTTCAAATGATCGATATGGCTATGAACTCCTCCATCACTGACCAAACCAAGGAAGTGAACAGGCTTACTATTGGATTTGGCATAGGAAAAGGCAGCATTCAAAACCGCCTCGTTCTTTAAGGTGTCCTCAGCAACCGCCTTATTGATTTTGGCAAGATCTTGATACACGATCCGCCCCGCACCCAAATTCATGTGGCCCACCTCGCTGTTACCCATTTGACCTTCCGGAAGACCTACATTCATGCCATCCGTGAGAAGATTGGCATTGGGGTATTTACCGTAAAGGGAGTCTATAAATGGAGTTTGGGCTTGTTCAATTGCGGAGACCTTAGGGTCTGGGGATTTTCCCCATCCATCCAAAATCATTAGGATTACCTTCTTGTTCATGCTACTGTATTAAGCATCAAAAATAGTGTGAAAGTGCTGGATGCCCTAGCCTTTTCAGAGTTTTCTCCCCGAGGATTTGTTAATTATTTATGTTAAAAAAAGAGCTGTTGTTAAAGTTTAGTTATTTAAGTGTTAATCCTGTAACATTTGATTCTAGAGGCAGTCTATTTTTATATCAATTATTTCATTAATCAAAAATTATTCATCATGAAAAAAACAATCCTAAGCGTAGCTGCGGCCTGTATGGTCATGGTTGCGGGCGTTAGCGCCAATGAAAATTCAACAACCAATGAAGATCATTTGTACAACACGGTGATCACAGCTGAAATCAACTCCTTTTGCAAGGCCATTGTTCAGGGAGATGTGGATACGGTAAAGAAGCTTATTGAATTGGGTGAGGATGTGAACAAGAAATCACTTGGAATGGCACCTATCCATTTTGCGGCCCGTTACAATCAAACGGAAATTTTGGAAGTACTCATTGCTAATGGAGCCAATGTCAGAAAAAAATGTGACAAAGGATATACGGCAAAGAAATATGCCGAGCTTTCCAATGCTGTGGATGCCTTAAGAGTTCTGAAAGATGCTATGAAGAAATAAAAGAGAGGGGTTTATTCATCCAAAAAAAGGCCCGTCCATTTGGACGGGCCTTTTTGCTCATTTACTTATAGTGTTCTTGTAAAAGAGAAAGTTCTTAAAAATCAAAGCCGGTCAGTACCCTAAACATGAATGCGTATAGAGCCATTGACAACAAAATGGCGCAAAAAATCGCGTAGCCTTTTAAAAATAATACCAGATAACTAGGCTTACAGTCATCGAATGCTTCAAAATAAAGCTGCTTAAAATGCAATAGTGTTCCCATATGTCCTCTCGTTTAATAGCACAAATGGGTTAAAGAAAAGCATGTTTGATTTGGGTACTACAAAGGTATTCAAATCTTGGAAACACCCATTTTTAATCGACAAATGAGGTAAATCTATCGACCTGAATACTTTTTTATGGCTTCTTTAATCTTTTCAATCCGATTTTCAGGATCTGGATGGGTACTTTGAAATTCAGGAACACGGTTGGGACCGGCCGCCGCTTTCAGGATCTCCATGACCCTGATCATTTCATAGGGGTCATAGCCCGCCTGAATCATAAACAGGACACCCAACTCATCACTTTCCAACTCATCGCCCCTTCCATTTTTAAGCAAGGTATTCTGGCCAATACTTCCCACAACATTTCCCATATCTGCACCTACGGTGGCACCCATGGTCAAAGTTTGCCAAAAACTGCTTTCAGCAATACGCTCTGCTGAATGCCTTCCTATTACATGAGCAATTTCATGCCCCAAAACCCCGGCAAGTTGTGCCTCCGTTAATTGAGAAAATAGGGCATAGGTTATAAAGCATTGGCCGCCAGGTAGTGCAAATGCATTAATAGTGCGGTCATCTGCCAACAAATGAAATTCATATTGATATGGTGTTTCCCTGGCAATGCTATTTTGAACCAAGTTATTGCCCACGGCATCAACCAAAGCTTGCATCCGTTGATCAGGATACAGACCGCCGTGTTGTTGTGCCATTTCGGGTGCGCTCTGAAGACCAATCGCAATTTCCTGGTCTGGGGTCATGTTTATATTCTGTACCCTTCCGGTATAGGGATTTTCTTGTTTGTTGTTACAACGCTGTATAAAGGCAAAGGCAACAATGGCCAATCCTATAAAGATTCGGATTTTCCAACTTCCTCTTCTCATGGTGTTAGTGTTCTAGATAAATGAAAGTACAAAAAATAGCTTACAAAAGCTCTGGGTTGATTCCCAATATGTTATCCTGAATATAACTTCTCAAGAATCCAGTAGTAAAATAATCACAGCCTAAAAAATCCTGACTTAACAGCATTTTTACAATGTTGATTCTTCTATAGGCCTCCAACATGGGAATTGAAATGGGGGCATAGCTATAATGCCAAGGCTCGTACTTGAATCCAGGTCTTTTGGGTTCGTCCGTATAAACAAGATAAAAACCAAACTCCTCGGAATTTTCATCCAGCCAATGTTTAAGCCCTTCAAATGGGCCCCCTGCTTCAAATTTTTGGGGAACCAAAACATCACCAGAAGATTTTACACTGCCATCAATTATGTCGATATCGGTACCCCAATGGTGCCTACTGGTTCCAGGGATAGTGGAATACTCAATGATTTTCTCGATAGCATCCATAGGTTGCATTCCATCATCTTCTGTGTAGCGGAGAAATTTCCGTTCCCATATACTTTCCTGCCTAAAATAATCCCGATAGCTGGAAACCATCTGAATATCAAATCCTGCCTTAAGGGCGGCTTTTTTCATTGCTACGAACGCATGATAGGCCTCTTCCCTTAAATTGATGCCCTCGCCATATAGATCAATGTCCGCTTTGCCAATTAGTTCATCAAGGGAATAATCGGGATCGGAGTAAACGGGAACCATAGGAGGTAGGGCGCACGCCAAGCTTGTAATGGAAGCTTTTTTAATAAAAGTCCTTCGCTTCATGGATTTGATTTGTTGACCAAGTTAAGAAGTATTTTTAAGCCAAAATATCCCAATTCTGTTTTCGGTTTCATTATTGGGAAATATAGAGATAACCCTGGTATTTCTCTTTATTATCGGTTACCGTAAGGACATAAAAGTAAACTCCAGCGGAAAGCCCTGAGGCCTTGCTAATTACTCCGTTCCGATTGGATTTGCCATCAAATTCGTTGGCGTAGTTGAGTTTGGAATATACCAACACACCGTAACGGTTATAGATGTTAAGGACATTGTTGGGAACATTTTCGATACCATCAATCAATAGAAAATCGTTTACCCCATCATCATTTGGAGTCATAAAGTAATTGTCAAGTTCTAGAACCGTAAAGGGCTCCAAAAGGTCATCAGTTCCACCTAGCGTAATGATTTCATAATCGTTCGGTACAAAAGTCTCTGAAGAGATATTTCCTGTTTGCATATTTCCAGATACGGTAGTATTACCCAATCGTTCCCATTGGTTGGATGTTTTGTTCCATCCCACCACCAACAAACTTTCAACCGTTTCGGCCAAAAGCTCCACGGCACTATTGGGATCCCAGGTAAGGGTCACTACCGAAGGTTGATCACCTTCCAATCGCCAAAATTCCAAGTTGCTGACCTGAAGATCTTCAGTGGCTTTACTATCTGTTGGGAATTGCTGGGACAATGATGCAGAATCATTCGGGTCTTCAGGATAATAAGCGCATTTGGCCAAAGTGTTGACTGTGTCTGACGATAGGGTCAAATAGCGAAAAAATTCTCCGTCTCCAACGGGAAAAGTTATGGTTTCCTTATCGGTTGCCCCGGCATAACCATTGATGTGGGCCATATTACCAGATCCCATATAAAAGGAATTATCGATAAAATTCAGATAGCTTGCAGAGTTGGATTTGGAGGTTAAAACATCTCCTACCACAAAATTGACATTTCCTGTTACGCCTAGCCAGGTCTCCAATAGCAACCCGTTGTCAGCAACAATTTCTATATCTTGAAAAATTGGACTGCTTGAGCCCGAAACGGTCAGCAAGTTTCCGCTATAAAACCCAGTAAGTCCTGTATTGTTATCAAAAGCGCCATCGTTGATTACATCCAAATGAAAACCGACTGAGGAGGTACCGTGAAACTGAAGATTGCCGAAATTATGAAAGGCCGTCTGTCCCCAAAAAAGGGTTGGAACTACCATTAGGGAACTTGAAAGTAATCGTTTTATATGTTGACTTAAGATGATCATGGATTATCTAAATGCTTGAAATATGACAACGATTCCGTCAGCAAAACTGTCTGTGTTTAGGGTGAATCCGTCCGTG
This sequence comes from Flagellimonas flava, assembly GCF_050617915.1. Lineage (GTDB taxonomy): Bacteria > Bacteroidota > Bacteroidia > Flavobacteriales > Flavobacteriaceae > Flagellimonas > Flagellimonas flava_A. Next base: position 8,139 of record NZ_JBODQE010000006.1, on the reverse strand, counting down.
TTAAAACTTGTTACGGTGGCTGATGTAATTCCCAGATTATTTCCGTTTTGATCACTATAGCGCAGTGCTATTGAGTGGGAATTGGAAGCATATCTTGAGATGTCGTTTATGGAATTCCCACTTCCGCCAACATAAATGACTTGTTCGGCTATGGCCCCACCATCATTTCTGGCAAAACCGTTCATGGAACCATAGGCATTGGCAAGGGTCCGGTTATTGTTTCCAACTCCGTTGTCGGAATTTAGGTTAAAGCTTTCCACATTCGCATGGGCTGAAAAAGTTAGGCTACTGGGATGAAACGGAATTCCGGTTATGGTTTGGTTACCCGCTCCCGTAATTTGAAAAGCACCCACATAGCTATTGGCCACATTCGGAACTTCCACCCAGGCCGAATTGCTGTAAAAATGCATACTACTCGTTGTGGTATTATAGACCATGGAACCTTCCTCGGGATTGGAAATACTGTTCATCTCCAAAGTGGTAACATTATGGATGGCTACCAGGTCCCCAGCGGTTGGTGTTTGAGCACTTAGACCCAAGAGGGAGAACAACAATATGATGGTTAAAATGCCTTTCATTGTTCTTTTTTTACAGATCTAAAATGGTAAACATAAATTCTGAATTGAATCTATTTCTATCCGTACCCCCGTTGTCATTATCCCCTATAATTACTTCAAAGCTGGAACTGGTCTGTGCACGATAAGAAATTCCAGGGTCGTCATTTCCGGACCCATCCCGACTTGGCTGTGCCAATTGAATAATATAGTTGGCGTCGCTTACCAGTCCAGAAGGTAGGTTAACCCTGTAATATCCATTTCCTGTGAGTTTGGTAACCGTAATTCCCGATGTGGCCCGAGTGACGCTTCCATTTGCAGCTATTTTGCCGAAAGCTTTTATAGGACTCTCGTAATATGCGCCCCCATTGGCTCCCACAGTAATGCTATTGTCAGCCTCAGCGCCAACAACATTGGCTGTTTGGTTCGCTGTAGCTTCGTTGGTGTATGTTATAACACCCGTTGTTGTGTTTTGGGAAAGGGTGGTAACGGTGTCATCGTCTCCATCTGCTATATCTGCTGGAATGTTGGAAAGTGATGACCATTCCCCATCAAAGTCATCGGTCACGTCGGTATCGAGGTTGGGAAACTCGTTGTTGACGGCCGTTGCCACCTGCGCATCGGTCAATTGTGTATCGTTGTCGATGTCATCGGCAAAGCCTACGGGCACGTTGTTGAGAGAGGACCACTCCCCGTCAAAGTCGTCGGTGGAGTCGGTATCAAGGTTGGCCGGTACGTCGGTAAGGTCATTGAAACTTCCACTGAAATCGTCAGTTGAGTCCGTGTCCAAATTGGCCGGCACGTCCGTAAGGTCGTTGAAACTTCCAGAGAAATCATCGGTCACATCGGTATCGAGGTTGGGGAACTCGTTGTTGACGGCCGTTGCCACCTGTGCATCCGTCAATTGTGTATCGTTGTCGATGTCATCGGCAAAGCCGGCGGGCACGTTGTTGAGAGAGGACCACTCCCCGTCAAAGTCGTCGGTGGAATCAGTGTCCAGGTTGGCCGGCACATTGGTCAAATCATTGAAATCCCCCGAAAAGTCATCGGTCACATCGGTATCGAGGTTCGGGAACTCGTTGTTCACTGCCGTTGCCACCTGTGCGTCGGTCAGCTGCGTATCGTTGTCGATGTCATCGGCAAATCCCGTTGGAACATTGTTCAGGGATGCCCATTCCCCGTCAAAGTCGTCGGTGGAATCAGTGTCCAAGTTGGCCGGTACGTTGGTCAAATCATTGAAATCCCCCGAAAAGTCATCCGTCACGTCCGTGTCCAGGTTCGGGAACTCGTTGTTGACGGCCGTTGCCACCTGTGCGTCGGTCAGCTGCGTATCGTTGTCGATGTCATCGGCAAATCCCGTTGGAACATTGTTCAGGGATGCCCATTCCCCGTCAAAGTCGTCGGTGGAATCAGTGTCCAAGTTGGCCGGTACGTTGGTCAAATCATTGAAATCCCCCGAAAAGTCATCCGTCACGTCCGTGTCCAGGTTCGGGAACTCGTTGTTGACGGCGGTTGCCACCTGTGCATCGGTCAATTGTGTATCGTTGTCGATGTCATCGGCAAATCCCGCTGGCACATTGTTCAAGGAACTCCACTCCCCGTCAAAGTCGTCCGTTGAGTCCGTGTCGAGATTGGCGGGAACATCCGTAAGGTCATTGAAACTTCCACTGAAATCATCGGTTGAGTCCGTGTCCAGATTGGCAGGTACATTGGTCAAATCATTGAAATCCCCTGAAAAGTCATCGGTCGCATCGGTATCGAGGTTGGGGAACTCGTTGTTGACGGCCGTTGCCACCTGTGCATCGGTCAATTGTGTATCGTTGTCTATATCATCGGCAAAGCCTGCGGGCACATTGTTGAGCGAACTCCATTCCCCGTCAAAGTCGTCGGTGGAGTCCGTGTCCAGGTTGGCCGGTACGTCCGTGAGGTCATTGAAACTTCCACTGAAATCGTCCGTCACGTCGGTGTCCAAATTGGCCGGCACGTCGGTGAGGTCATTGAAGCTGCCGGAAAAGTCATCGGTCGAGTCGGTGTCCAGATTGGCCGGAACATTGGTCAAATCGTTGAAATCCCCTGAAAAGTCATCGGTCACATCGGTGTCCAGGTTGGGAAACTCGTTGTTCACTGCAGTCGCTACCTGTGCATCGGTCAGCTGCGTATCGTTGTCGATGTCATCCGCAAACCCAGCGGGCACGTTGTTGAGCGAGGCCCACTCCCCGTCAAAGTCGTCGGTTGAGTCCGTGTCAAGGTTGGCCGGCACGTCGGTAAGGTCGTTAAAGCTACCGGAAAAGTCGTCGGTGGAGTCCGTATCAAGATTGGCCGGCACATTGGTCAAATCGTTGAAGTCCCCGGAGAAATCATCCGTCACATCGGTGTCCAGATTGGGGAACTCGTTGTTGACGGCCGTTGCCACCTGTGCATCGGTCAGCTGGGTATCGTTGTCGATGTCATCGGCAAAGCCTGCGGGCACGTTGTTGAGGGAACCCCACTCCCCGTCAAAGTCGTCCGTGGAATCAGTGTCCAGGTTTGCGGGCACATCAGTAAGGTCATTGAAGCTTCCACTGAAGTCGTCCGTTGAGTCCGTGTCGAGATTGGCCGGTACGTCCGTGAGGTCGTTGAAACTTCCAGAGAAATCATCGGTCACATCGGTATCCAGATTGGGAAACTCGTTGTTGACGGCCGTTGCCACCTGTGCATCGGTCAGCTGTGTATCGTTGTCGATGTCGTCGGCAAATCCTGCGGGCACGTTGTTGAGGGAACTCCATTCCCCGTCAAAGTCATCCGTCACGTCCGTGTCCAGGTTGGGGAACTCGTTGTTCACTGCCGTTGCCACCTGGGCATCGGTCAGTTGTGTATCGTTGTCGATGTCATCGGCAAATCCCGCTGGAACATTGTTGAGCGAACTCCACTCCCCGTCAAAGTCGTCCGTGGAATCAGTGTCCAAGTTGGCCGGTACGTCCGTAAGGTCGTTGAAGCTACCACTGAAATCATCAGTGGAATCTGTATCGAGGTTGGCAGGTACGTTGGTCAAATCATTGAAATCCCCTGAAAAGTCATCTGTCACATCGGTGTCCAGGTTCGGGAACTCGTTGTTCACTGCCGTGGCGACCTGTGCATCGGTCAGCTGGGTATCGTTGTCGATGTCGTCGGCAAAGCCGGCGGGCACGTTGTTGAGCGAGGCCCACTCCCCATCAAAGTCGTCCGTTGAATCCGTATCAAGGTTGGCGGGCACATCGGTAAGGTCGTTGAAGCTTCCACTGAAATCGTCCGTCACATCGGTGTCCAGGTTGGGGAACTCGTTGTTGACCGCCGTTGCCACCTGTGCATCTGTCAGCTGTGTATCGTTGTCTATGTCGTCGGCAAAGCCTGCGGGCACGTTGTTGAGCGAGGCCCACTCCCCGTCAAAGTCGTCGGTTGAATCCGTATCCAGGTTCGCGGGAACATCCGTAAGGTCGTTGAAGCTGCCTGAAAAGTCATCTGTCACATCGGTGTCCAGGTTCGGGAACTCGTTGTTCACTGCCGTTGCCACCTGGGCATCCGTGAGCTGTGTATCGTTGTCTATGTCGTCGGCAAAGCCTGCGGGCACGTTGTTGAGCGAGGCCCACTCCCCATCAAAGTCGTCCGTTGAATCCGTGTCCAGGTTGGCGGGCACATCGGTAAGGTCGTTGAAGCTTCCACTGAAATCGTCCGTCACATCGGTGTCCAGGTTGGGGAACTCATTGTTGACGGCGGTTGCCACCTGTGCATCGGTCAGCTGTGTATCATTGTCAATATCGTCGGCAAATCCTGCTGGCACATTGTTGAGCGAGGACCACTCCCCATCAAAGTCATCCGTGGAGTCCGTGTCCAGATTGGCAGGTACGTCCGTCAGGTCATTAAAGCTGCCGGAAAAGTCATCGGTCACATCTGTATCGAGGTTGGGGAACTCGTTGTTGACCGCGGTTGCCACCTGCGCGTCGGTCAGCTGTGTATCGTTGTCGATGTCGTCGGCAAATCCTGCCGGCACATTGTTCAAAGAGGACCATTCCCCATCAAAGTCGTCCGTTGAGTCCGTGTCCAGATTGGCGGGAACATCGGTAAGGTCGTTGAAACTGCCACTGAAGTCGTCCGTTGAGTCGGTATCAAGGTTGGCCGGCACATTGGTCAAATCGTTGAAATCTCCTGAAAAGTCATCCGTCACATCGGTGTCCAGGTTGGGGAACTCGTTGTTGACCGCCGTGGCCACCTGTGCATCTGTCAGTTGTGTGTCGTTGTCGATGTCATCGGCAAATCCTGCGGGCACATTGTTGAGGGAGGACCACTCCCCGTCGAAGTCGTCCGTGGAGTCCGTGTCCAGATTGGCGGGCACATCGGTAAGGTCGTTGAAGCTTCCACTGAAATCGTCCGTTGAGTCCGTATCGAGGTTAGCGGGGACATTGGTCAAATCATTGAAATCCCCCGAAAAGTCATCGGTCACATCTGTATCGAGGTTGGGGAACTCGTTGTTGACCGCCGTTGCCACCTGTGCATCGGTCAATTGTGTGTCGTTGTCGATATCGTCGGCAAATCCCGCTGGAACATTGTTCAAAGAGGACCATTCCCCATCAAAGTCGTCGGTGGAGTCCGTATCGAGGTTGGTCGGTACGTCCGTGAGGTCATTGAAACTTCCACTGAAATCGTCCGTTGAGTCCGTATCAAGGTTGGCCGGAACGTTGGTCAAATCGTTGAAATCCCCATCAAAGTCGTCGGTGGAATCCGTATCGAGGTTGGTCGGTACGTCCGTTAGGTCGTTAAAACTTCCACTGAAGTCGTCCGTTGAGTCCGTGTCGAGATTGGCGGGAACATTGGTCAAATCGTTGAAGCTGCCAGAAAAGTCATCAGACGAATCAGTATCGTAACCACTAAGATCAATAGTGGTGGAATCAGGATCATTGGTTAATGAAATTACTCCAGCATTAAATTGCAAATCTTGGATTTCATTTTGATTGTCCGCATCAGCATCATCAACATTAATAGCAATGGTATTTCCGTTATCAATACTTATATTGCCTGGATTTCCATCGGTATTTAAGTTTTGGCTATCTGTATTTGTTGTACTGATGACGGTTTGTGCCCCAGATTCGTTGGTAAATGTATACGTCCCATCCAAGTTGTTAACTAAGGTAGTAATGGTTTCAGGCGCTCCGTTGAACGTTAGATCATTTCCAAGACCATCAGACAGCGTAATGGTTCCATCTCCGTTGTCAACAAAAGAAAAACCTGTGGTATTGGATGAATTGCAAAGGTTTATCCACTGCTCACCATTGAAATAATGCACGCAGGAGGTATCAATGTTATAAATTACAGCACCGTTAAGCGGAGTAATGCTTTGCATTTGGGCCGAAGTCAACCTGGTAAGTACCAGAGCCTTGTCGCTGCTCTCCAGTTCCATGATGGATGCTGGGTTTATGGCATTGGGATTATCTCCCACCTTGACTTGGCCGAATGCGACGATAGAAAAAAATAGGGCAAAAAAGGGTAAACTTCTTCTCAATTCCATTACAACTTGTTTGATAGCGCGCTAAAAATAAGGTCGGCGGTAGAGAAGAACCACAAAATGTTGTGTAGGTGGATAAGATTGTTGTAAATGGGAATTGAATGGACAATCCCTTAAAAGATAGCTTGTTAGGCTAGGTGATGCGAAGTATAATTCTTACAGGCTAGCGGTCCAAAAACAAAAAGCCCTGGTATTCCAAACCTAAATCATCCAAGGTGACCAAATAAAAGTAAACACCTTCGGGAAGGCCAATGTCCTGGCTTAGATAAAAATTTCCGGTATTGGACTCTCCCACGAATTCGTCCACGTAGTTGATTTTTTCATACACTTTCTGTCCAAACCGATTGAAAATTCTAAGGCTATTGTTTGGTGATTCAGACATATTGTCAATCACTAGAAATTCGTTTATACCATCCCCATTTGGACTCAGGAAATAATTGCCCAAGGTGGGATTGTTCACGGCGAATGTATCTGTAGGTAATGGAATGGTCCCAAAGGTAATGGCCCCAAAATCGTTAGGATTAAAGACTTCGGAGGTGATGAAACCGTTTGTAATATCACCGCCTTTAGCTGAATTTCCGATGACAACCCATCGATTTGAAGCTATACTCCAACCCACCACAATAATGGACTCAAAACTGGCATTTGGAATAGATGCTAAATCACTTCGCGGATTCCAGCTAATGGTAACTGCTGCAGGGACACCACTATTGAAAATCCAGAACTCCTGGTCCGTCACAGTGCCAATTTCCGGAACTTTGCTGTTTACATCAAAAGTGGATGAAAGAGATGTTGGACTGGAAGGGTTTTCAAATAAATAGGCACAGCGTGCCAAGGGTGTACTTCCCTGTGAAATCATGGTTAGTGGTCGTAATTGATTTTCATCACCGATTGGAAATGAGAAAAAATCCCTGTTATTTATAGCAGCAAAGCCCTTTATTTTTGCACCATCCCTTTCCCCGGTAAAAAAACCGTTTTGTATAAAATTGAGATACACCGTTTGGTCATCCAAGGGTGAGTCCACATTACCGTCCACAAAGTTGGTATTGTTTTGTACATGCACCGGGATTCTTATCATGACATTATTGGGAACAAAAAACTCCGCATCCCAAAAACTTGGGGCTACATTGCCTGAAACCTCAATAGAGCCGTTACCATAGAAACCAGCCAGTCCAATATTTTGATCAAAGGAGGCATCGTTGATAAAGTTGGTATGAAATCCTATGCTGCCATTGGGGTGTATCTTGATATCACCGCCGTTATATAGGGCATTTTGGGCATAGGTAAGGCTGGTAAATAGCCCAATGGATATGGCAATGAATTGTTTCATTAGTTGATTTGTTGCCAAGACGTTCCGTCACTTTGAATAGTAATGGTCGTGTTGTTAGCGATGCTATTTAAAGTGGCGTTGAAAAGATCTTGATAGTTGTCTGTGCTTACAGGACCTCCTGAAATATTTTTTATAATATAAATTCTGCCCAAATTAGCACCCGCAGCAGGAAATGCTAAATTGCTTATCCCCGCGTTTAGAATAACCGTGTAATGCGTATTATCTAAAGTATCATCTACTGATAAAGGGGTAATTGGTTTTATTGCCAAGTCAATTGTAGTGGCACCGCCACTAATACTTAAAGTATTTTGGGTAATGCTTAAATCTTGTGCGTCAGTGTTGGTGTAGCCGGAAAGGTCAATGTTGGTGGGTGCGGCGTTGTTTGTTATTGTCAGGATGTCCCCGGTCAGGTCCAAATCCTGTATCTCATTGGTAGCATTGGCATCGGCATCGTCCACGTTCAAGTTAAGGGTGCTCCCGTTTTGGATGGTAATGTTCCCTGGATTGTTGTCCGTGCTTATGTCCTGTGCGTCAGTGTTGGTGTAGCCGGAAAGGTCAATGTTGGTGGGTGCGGCGTTGTTTGTTATTGTCAGGATGTCCCCGGTCAGGTCCAAATCCTGTATCTCATTGGTAGCATTGGCATCGGCATCGTCCACGTTCAAGTTAAGGGTGCTCCCGTTTTGGATGGTAATGTTCCCTGGATTGTTGTCCGTGCTTATGTCCTGTGCGTCAGTGTTGGT
>NZ_JBODQE010000005.1:0-427705 GCF_050617915.1 Flagellimonas flava | reverse complement strand
GAGTCGATCTCGTGCACTTGATTTGCACTGCTCACTTTCATCCGCCGCAGGTGGTATACATTGACCGCCCTATCCAATAAGATACCACTTACAGATTGGCTTTGGGGGTTTGCATTATGGATTTTACTATTGGTTCTTGCAATCATTTGGTATTTTCCGAATAGAGGAACTCCTTTTGAAATAGGGTGTAAGTATTATTTTGGTAAAAACGTTCCTGTTAACTATGGGAAGGCCAAGAATTATTTCAAAAAGTCGGCCGATACAGGTTTTGCTCCAGCACAATATAATTTGGGAATCATGTATTTGAACAATCAAGGGGTAGAAAAGAATGTTCAAACCGCAATATCCTATTTTATGTTGGCATCTGATCAAAATTATACAAATGCACAAGTACAATTGGGGAATCTATATTTTAACGGTAAAGAACTGCCAAAAAATTTAGACAGAGCCCTATCGTTTTACAAATCTGCTTGTAAAAACGGCAGCCAAGATGCTTGTAACATGGTAAAACATATAGAAGAAAAGATTAAATAAGTTTTCTAGATATAGCTCAGATCGTTTTGTGCTTTAAGCTTGATCAAGCTGAAAACTATAAAATTTTACAGCTTCCGTCAACAAAATTTATAGATAAGGAACTTTATAGTTACAAACCTATATTTCCACTAATTTTTTATTGTAACCATCTAATACCTCGCTTGGCAAAGACTTAAGGTATATTTGAGTAGTTGATAGGCGATTGTGTCCTAGCATGGCTGAAATGGCTTGTAAGGGAACATCTTGCAACATGGCTTGTGTAGCAAAACTATGACGAGACACATATGAAGTCAATCGTTGTTCGATATTACACTTTTTTGCAATTTCTTTTAACCCTTTATTGTATCTCTTTCGTGCCCACAATACATCTTTGTATTGAAGTTCAAAAACCTCTCTTTTAACTATTGGAAATATGAAGTCTGATTTGTCTTTATCCCGAAGATAAAAGGAAAGAATCTCTTTTAATTGAGGTGTTACATTTATATCATAGGGTTTAGAAGTTTTTCTTCTTTGGAATTTAATACGATTATCTACGATATTTTGAACCTTCAAAAATGCCAAATCCATAAACGAAATTCCATAAAGCATATAAGACGATAAAAAATAGTTTCTATAATGAAACAAAGAGTCTGTTTCTTCAAGCTTTAAAAGCATGATTGACTTAATACTCTTGATATCAAGGGCTCTTTTTTCAGTAGGAGTTGTTTTAATTCTATAATGTGTAAAGGGGTAAACATCTCTTGAAACTAAATCAGATTTTATAGCTTTATTAAAAATAGCCTTTATTGTTCTCATATACGCTGAAAGACCGTTTACAGAGTTCCCTCTAGAAAAATGCCAACTCTCAAACCTTTTTAGAAAGTCGTAATTAACTTCGTTGAATTTGATATCATTCCCAGAGGTAAATTTTTCCAATACTTTGATTACAGCATAGTATGTGTTCGCATTTCCAAAGCGTTCTGCAGCCTTCAACTCGTTAACTATTTCCTTACTATATTCAAAAAATGATTCGAATGAGGCGGTTTTTATGATTTTGCTTTTGAGTTGTAGAATGGATAAAAAATTAAGTTCATCTTTCTCGTGCAGGTCATTAATTATGTCCACCGCTCTAGTCTTTTCCTTCAAAAGCTGATTATTCAATTTACTAACTGATGAAGTACCTTTGAACGCTCTCCTTATCTTCTCGTTTTTATTGTCCCAAAACTCCTTTTGCACAGATTGGCCTAAACTTATTGACGTTGTTTTGCGAAAATGAGTCAATCGTAAAATAACTGGGTAGGAGGCATCCTTTTTCTGCCTGCGCGTATCCAAAGAAAGTTTTACATTAGTGTTCATCCTAATCAAAGGTAAAAAAAATTTGCACGCAATTTGCACGCAAATAGATGGATTTGTTTGTTGTAAAATAAATATAAATTTAATTAAAACATTTATTAATAATTAGTTATATATAATTTTGATTCAGCTTGGCATGCTAATCCTCTTGCTGGCAGGCAAGAGGCCACCGGTTCGAATCCGGTATTCTCCACTAAAGGGATAATAAGTTGTTTGGACTTTTTATCCCTTTTTTAATTTCTACATTTAGCTGGGAATTCTTCAGGAAAAGAAAAACCTTGTCCAAATGAACAAGGTTTATATCTGTTAGTAACTTAAAGTAATGTTTTGTGGTCCCACCTGGGACTGAACTATTTTTATATTGGTCTCATTTTCAGTGACTTGCAAATGAATAAGTTTGATTACTCACCAAAAAACTCACCAAAACTGTATCGGATTTTAAATGAACTTGTTTATGGTTAAATGTAATTATTATTTATCAAAATGCTACCCTTAACAGGTTTGTTTTGCTTCAACTAGTTAAATTGATTCTGAAATATCTTTTGACTTACCCATTTTTAATTTTAGTATCAACTTTTATCTTTTTTCTCCTTGCATACCGAAAGAAACCTTATGCCTAACGACGTTATCCGGTATCCATAATCATCAGTGTCGTATTCGGCTTCAATCGGATAGTATTCACTTTCTTCAACCCCCTTATGTTCTATTTCAAGCTCATCGATAATAATTCTAGGGGGCATTTGCTTTAAAAGCCCCAACCTTTGTAGATTAGAATATTCATAATTCTCAAGGCCATCCACTACAAATCCTTCCTGTTGTACTTTGTTTACTCTAGTGTATAATTCGCGATTCTTCCACTTGTAATAATATTTGTGTTCCTTCTTCAAATCAAGCAGTTTAATATGGTCAATCATATAAGATCTTTCTTTTTGCCCAAATTCAAATAATCTATCATATTCATTTGATGATATCTGGGTCAAGAGGTACGGAAATATTTGATTTTGCAAATTCTGTTCGGAATCAGCAAGGTTACCTATCATGAAAGCCCACTTATCTTGCATCTTCTCATCTTCTTCGAGGGAGGCGCTTTCTAGTAGGGGAACAAGGATTTTGGTTGGGATTTCCTTAATATCCATATTTTTATCCTTTACATACTCCTTTGCTTTTGTTAAGATTTTCACTTGATTTTTAAATCGAAAATACTTTATCTTATCAGACATTAACAGTCCAACTTCCTCTATAGTTGGTCCAATGAGTGTTTCCACAAAGTCTTTCACCAGCTCTAATCCCTTCTCAATTGTAGATGATTTTATGTTTAATTCTTTTGTCATTTTAATCTTTGATCAATGCTAACAAAACCAATTTGTTAGCTTACCCAATTTACTAAATCAATATAGCAAAATAACAAATTCTTACAATCCATTATCGGGTTAGTCATTTGCGCAGGTTGCTTTAAGTTTGATTAAAATTCTATGCAGTTCTATGTAGTATGGGATTAACCCATATAAAAACGGCATAAAAAATTTAACCCAAAAATTCCTTTACTTTGTATAGTAATTTGTTCTATTTTAATTATACTACAGTTATACTTAGATTATATTCTTGGTATGCTTAGCTACAACCTAATCCGCAGAATTGCCTTGTGAGTCAGTTTGATTACATAAAAGAAATTGCAAAATATGGTCTTGAGAATGATCAGGATGGTCTTTTGTCTTCATTGAATGAGCTCATAGAATACTCTAAAAAAACCAAAAAAGTAAACTTTGCCATTCAGTTGCAATCCATATTGAAGGATGCCATTAAAGAGCAGCGCACTAGTGGATTAAGCAAAGTAGGTTCCGATACATATTATGACCGTGTTGTGGATAGGGAAGTCGGCGACCTAATTTTGGAAAAGTTGACTTCGGAATATAGTTTTGAAAATCTGGTTTGTGGTGACCAGGTGAGAAAACAATTGGATTTCTTTGTTAAGGAACATGAATCCCTAAAATTGTTGCAGAAGTACAATCTACCAGTTTCTAATAAGGTTTTGCTCCATGGTCCGTCAGGATGCGGTAAGACTTTGGCTTCTTATGTCATCGCAGGGGAATTGAAGAAGCTTATGATTGTGGTGAATTTGGGTGCCATTGTTTCATCCAAGCTTGGGGAAACGAGTAAAAACTTGGCAAAAATCTTCAGGAAAGCGGCCACAGAAGACTGCATCATATTTATTGATGAGTTCGATTCGTTGGGAAAAGTAAGGGATTACAATCAAGATCATGGAGAAATGAAACGCGTGGTGAATACCATTTTACAACTTTTTGATTATTTACCACAAAGCAGTATTGTTATCGCTGCCACTAACCAAAAAGATATGATTGATGATGCTCTGTTAAGAAGATTCGATACCAATATCGAGTTTCCGTTACCCGACACGGAAAATATAAGGGAGCTTATCAGACTAACCTTAAAAAATGGCAATTTCAAATTCGACAAACCTAGGGCTATAAAAAAGGCCATCTCAATTGCTGAAGGTCTTTCCTACTACAGCATTCAAAAAGCATTAGTAACCGCTATAAAAAGAAGTTTGTTTGATCAACAAGAAAAAGTCAGAGATATAAAACCAACAATTCATATTGATATATGGAAGGAACTGCTTTTAGAAGAAAAGCAGACGCTCAGTAAGGATTAGTCATCGGTGCCCGGCTCACTCATTTTCCAGTTCGATATCAATTCCCGCATCGCTTTCTAACTCAGTTATATTCTCGACTTCATTAATAGCACTCATTTCGGCATAAAGTTTTCCTGTCTTTTTAGCATCTCGAAGGGTTTCCTCAATGGTAATGGCCATAGAAAAAGGGTGTTCCTTTGCGTACTTTTTTGTGTCTCCCAAAAGTTGAGAATTCACGAGACAGTGTACAGCTAATTTAAATGTAAGCTCTTCATCTTTTAGGTCCTTCTCACTAATCGAGAAACTAATTTTTTGAGTATTAGAAGCAGGGATGGGTTTCTGTTTCCACCGATTGTTTTGCGACCAACTTGATTTCAGCTTGGATTTTATATCTTCCTCTTTTTCTAAGATTTGGGTTCCAGAATGATTTCTGAAAATCGAAAAGGCCATTTGAAGTGGACAATATCCAAGGTGATTGTTCATTACAGGTTCAAAACTAAAACATAGTGTTGCAGTACACTTAAGTAGACCAATGCTTTTTCCAAGGTTTCCGGCTGTAAGATAGGTGGGGAAGTTCAAAGGAAAAACTTTCATTTGATCTGGAGTTATTTTATCTTCAATTACAAATGTTATTTCGTTATCAGAGGAATTAAGGCTTCTTAAAGGTTTGACTAGTCCATTTCCCACTGTTTTATTTTGGAAAGGTCTAAGGTTATCATCAAACCTAATATTTTCCAAAGACGCACCGTTAACAATCAAAGCCTTGATAGTCTGAGCACTAATAGCAGGATATTTTTTTTGAATTTGTACGGCAGTATTCGCAACCAAAGGGGTAGAGAAGCTTGTACCAGAATCCTTGTAAAAGCCAAATGCTGGATTAGCGGAAAGCACCTCGATTGAGGCATTCTCTCCTACTCCAATGAAAAAACCAGACTGTTCATAATCCCCTCCAGCATCGATGACATCAGGTCTAAACAATTGTTTGTTCTGTTTATTGCTGGGTAACAATCCGCTTAAATCCAAATGGCTTTTCCTAGAATAAAGAGCAGGAAACTCTCTGCCCTTGGAAATGCCTTCAAAAACACCAGTACTCAAATTATCAGCTGCAGCACCCACGACTACATTATTCATGCTTTCTGCAGGAGTACATAGATTGGTGTCCTCTTCAGAAAAGTAATTAAGGTCATACCCTAGTTGGGCGGAAGCATTATTATTGTTTGCAGTACAGATAAAAATGAGACAATCATTTTCATGTGTAAATTTATCCAATTTGTAGGCGTATGATGAAAAGCCCTCATTGGTTGGCTTAGGGGCTGGGAAACAAGTGGTCAGTACGAAAATTTTGATTTCAGGGTATTCCTGCTTGGCTCCCTTTAGTAGGCTAATGACCTCCGCAATAGATAAAAAACCACTATTTGCGTCCAATATCTTCATAGACAGTAATTTGGCATGTGCAGGATATTCCCCTTCGAAATTAGTCAAATACGGTTCCCGACCCAATGAAGCCAATGCAGCTACCGATGTGCCATGTCCATAGCCGTCGTTGGCATTATCAACAAAGACACTGGTTGTTGTCAAATTGAATCTGTCATCTTTCAACAAAATACTTGCTAATGGTGTTTCACTGCTAATCCCAGTATCCAGAATGCCTATAATAGGAAGTTCTTCATCCGCATTGTTTATTTCGAAACCGTAAGACCTTTCTACAGTATTCAGTTCCGAAGGTCGCACCGTGGTAGCCAAGGAAGAGGTTATGCTCAACACAATATCAAAGTTGCTGGCAATCTCCTCAATTCGTTCTTGAGATGCCCCGTGGATTTCCAAAACACTTCCTTCCTCCACCAATCGAAATTCATAAGCATTTTCTTGGAGATATTCTTCTAGTTTCTGATAAATCGCGACTGATTCTGGAGAGCCAACCGGAAATTCAATTAACTGAAAAAACATCAAAGGTGTTCGCTCTTCATAACTTAATATTTCCGATGTGGTCAGTAATCGAAAGTCACGAACAAAACGGATTCTTGCAGGATATTCTGCATTGTTCACTTCACCTGATTCCTTGGCTATAAATTGTTCAATTCCTTTTACAAAGGTTTGAAACAGTTTCTCATCCGCCACGGCAAATAAGCCTTCCCTATTGAACTCTGAAAAATGGACCCCTGCCAGACCAAAGTCGTTATACCATCTTTGGTATTCTTTAAGATTGAATTGATCCTGGAACCTAATACGAATAAAATCGTAATGTGCGGGAATTTCTAAATCTTCATTTCTTTGTTCATGCCTATTTTCGATATCAGAACTAAGCTGTACCAAAGAACCTCGAAAACGCTTGACCATGGGTTCATAATTAGGTTCTGGTTTCGCTTCCTCCTTATCACTTCCAAATCCATAATTGAATTCCATGGTGACTGGATTTTCTTTTTGTGTATCGGATTTAAGTTTCACGTGTGGCTGTATGGCCATAGGTGTTTTGATTTTGTTGTAATACAATTCTTAAAGATACAGTAATCTTATCATCCGAAATACACTAGATGCTTAGCTGGGAAGCGTTTTTTCTATTCAGTGTACTCTATAATACTAATACGTGTTTTAGCGAGCGAAACAAGGTTTCGCGCTGCAAGCGTCCCAAATACCCTTAGATTGGATTCCATATAAGAACCATGTTGATGATGTTGAAAAGAGGGGGTCCGGGGGAGACTCACAACTTCCTTTTTTGTGGATAACTTTGGTTTTTAATGGAAAAAGAACGGAGTGAACTCTTTACACAAATAGTCCATCCGGACCATGATTAGTATTAGTCTCCGTTCTTTATAACCCGGTTACAAGGACCAAATAGAATTTTAGGAATTACCTGTTAAAGGTTTTAGTCAAAGTAACCATTTTTAAACACTATAAAGTTATGGAAATCAAGGAGACCGTTGGCATTGATGTCAGCAAAGTGACATTGGATGTATGCATCCATTCAACCGGGAGCAAGGGCAAGTTCAGGAACGATCCCAAGGGGTTTAAGAAACTGGTGGATTGGGCTTTTAAGGAGAGTTCGGTAGCCAAAGAAGGAACCCTATTCGTTTTTGAACACACCGGACTATATTCCCATGCCCTATCCGATTTTTTTGTCTCCGAGAACCTTCCATGCCATATCGTGCCCGGTCTAGAGGTGAAACGATCTCTGGGAATTGCCAGGGGAAAGAGCGATTGGGTGGATGCCCAGAGGATTGCGCTCTATGCGTACCGTCTGAGGGACGAGATCCAACCTTCCAAAATCTCAGATGTCAAAATCAGGCGATTGAGCGCAATGTTCTCATTAAGGGCCAAGATGGCCAGGCAAAGGGCCGGGTACAGGACAACCCTTAAAGAGCAGAAAAGCGTTTTAGGAGCCAAGGATTACAAGGTGCTATTCGATATGCAGAAGAGCATTGTGGAGGTCCTTTCTGGAAAGATGCTCAAACTTGAGGGCCAGATGATGGAAGTGGTCAATGGGGACAAAGAACTCAAGGAACTGTTCGAACTGGTGACCAGTGTCAAGGGAGTGGGTCCCATCACCGCCCTATTGGTGATCGTCCACACCAACAGGTTCACGAAGTTCAAAACTTGGAGAAAATTCGCATCCTATTGTGGTGTGGCACCCTTTCCAAACCAATCGGGAACCAGCATAAAGGGGCGTTCCAGAGTGTCCCATATCGCCAATAAGCAACTGAAGGGCATCCTGAACATGTGCGCGACCGCCGCCATACAGTACAACCCGGAAATGAAACGTTATTACGAAAGGAGAACGCAAGAGGGAAAGAACAAGATGAGCACACTGAACATCATAAGGAACAAACTGATCGCCAGGATATTCGCGGCCGTCAATCGTGGGACACCATACGTGAGCGTTTATGGACATGCCACCTAACACATTATTTTTTCCTTCAATATCGCCCCCCACAAAACAAGGGGTGTATTGAATGGGAAAAATAATGCACTTATTATATCATTTTTTATTTGGAAAACTCATAGAATACTAATACTACTGAGCGAGGTAAAGCATATAATTGGAAGCAAATTGGGTCAATTTTTTACTGTGTTTATTAGGCCTCCCAAAGGATTTGACCCAATTCACAAAAAACATTGATTGGAAAACGACTGGTCCCCTGTATTCCTGAACCAACCAAAAAAGTATCATTTCTTTATTCATGGTTTTTGTGTTTTTACTGTAAATTTTTTCAATGTTTATAGGGGTTCCTAGTGTTTTTACAGTAAAAAAATAAAAATTCATTCATGAGAATGAGCTAGCAAAAGCCCTAATTTCATTGGCCTTTTGGCCATAAATTGGATAACGTAGCACCGCTTTAGCGTGCTACCCTCTCGCTATCCCATTTTCTCCGCTACGCTCCTAAAATCGGGAATAGCTAAAATTGGGTTAAATTCGTCCTTAGGAGCAGACCCATACCATATTTTTGATAATACTGACAAGACCATCAATTATAAAATTTGGAAGTATATTTTAATTATTACAAGTACGTACTAATCTATAACCTTACTTTTTCTACTGCCATTGCCCTTGTACTGGGGCCATTGTTGGGGGGTTTGGTTTTTGCCACTTTTGGCTTGGTTTTGGGCATCATTATATATAATATCATCCATAAAAACCAGTACTACTTTTTCTACAATTTGGGTATTACCAAAAGAAAATTGATGTTCAATGCATTCCTAATTAACCCCTTTGTCTCACTATTGGTTTGTGCAGTGTTCTATTCTATGTTTCGTTGATGGCTGAGTTGAAAGTTGAAAATTTATCAAAAAGTTTTGGGGACAATCAAGTCCTTGATAATATAGGCATTGGTTGCAGGACAAATGAAATAGTGGGCGTTTTTGGTCGCAATGGTACTGGCAAATCAACCATGCTCAAGTGTGTTTTTGGAACTCTTAAGGCAGACTGCATAAACATGGAAATCGATGGTATCAAAACAAATCCAAAGCAGATAATACCAAATCGTAGAATAGGGTACCTTCCACAGGAAAGTTTTCTTCCAAAAAACATAAAGGTCAATAAGGTAATCCCCATGTATTTTCCTGACAGTGAACGGCAGGATAATGTATTTTATGCCCCGGGAATTCATGGAATTGAGAATAGAAGAATCAAGGATTTGTCCTTGGGGGAACTTCGCTATTTTGAATTGGTATTGGTTTCTTTCTTAGATCACGACTTTCTTTTTTTGGATGAGCCGTTTTCAATGATTGAACCTCTTTATAAGGATCTTATACGGGATTTTCTTATCGACTTGAAAAAGGAAAAAGGGATTATCCTAACTGACCACTACTATAGAGATGTCTTGGCCGTGGCCGATAAGAAGATCTTGATCAAGGACTCAAAAACATTTGATATTCTGAATGAGGATGATTTAGTGAGCCGAGGATATTTAAAAAGTTAAATTCGTTACCTGCGCTCTATATTGTTAACCATGTGAATATTCTATGGATTTTATGCTAACTATTTTCCCCATCAATCCGTCAATCTTTTTATAAGAGGCGTATTAAGGGAAGAACATTTTTAAGCTTTTTGAGTGGATAAAATGAAATAAGATATTATTTTAAAGTCGACAAGGTTTATTCCAATCCGTTATTTTTTCTATATAGCTCTCCCCTGGCCAATAGATATTCCCAAAGCAACAGTTGGTTGCCCTCACTGACCAATTTTTGAAATTGTTTATCAACCTCACAGAAATACATGAAATCTGAAATTCTTTCATGCGGAATTTTCAGTTCATTCAAGAAAAGAGAATCAACAATGGAAGTTCTTATATCCTGGGTTTGTTGATATTTCTTATCTATTTCAACCCTTTCCTTGAGCATTTTGGTTCTACCGCTTAATCTATTCAATATTTTATTGACGTTTATTGCCGCACCAATAATATAGTAATAGAAAAACTTACCATGATCTGCATCATGGAGCTTGTTCTCACTTTGCGAGATGATTTTTACATCCGCGTTGGGTAATTTAAGTGCCTCGGCACTGACATCTTTTTGTAGCTTTAGGGTATTCAAATCCTGAGTCAATTTACCAGAAAGATTATATGGCTGTACTACCACTTCTCGTAGCTTGTTGACAAAAACTTCCATAGGCACGACGATATAGGAAGTCCCATAATAGATGGAGTCATTAATTATCACTGTTTTTCTTTTTAGATGTACGGCCGAAAAGACCAAAGTATCATTTGGTCTAACCAATATTTGAAAATTCCCAATGGAATCTGTGATGGTTCCCGTTCTTGCAGAAATGTTCTGAACATTCACAGAGCTATTCTCGGAAGTATCAGGGACAACTTTACCGATAAGTGTTTTCTTTTGTTGTCCAAAAGCAAGACCACATCCGAGTAGTAGAATACAAACAATAATTACCCTTGCCCTAATGCTGGAAACAATTCTCACTTTTGATGCCACATTTTTTAAACAAGTTTACTTACCTCAATGGCAATTAAAGGAACTAAAACCATTCTCCAGCTCCAATGTGTTTATAAAAAACTTAACAAAAACCGTGTTAAATACCCGCATATTTACTCCTGACCAATTCCATGTCCTCCATAAGTTTTTTGTCAAGCACCTTGGCGTATATCTGTGTGGTCTTTATGGACTGGTGCCCAAGCATCTTACTGACCGATTCGATGGGTACTCCATTGGCCAAGGTAACAGTAGTGGCAAAAGTGTGCCGGGAAAGGTGGAAGGTTATCCGTTTGTTTATCCCGCACAATGACGATATTTCCTTTAGGTACTGGTTTGACTTTTGGTTGCTCAATACAGGAAGTAAGGGTACATTTTCAGCTTTCTGTGAGCTCTTTTTATACTTCTCCAATATTCTTTCCGCCATTGGCAAAAGTGGGACAGTGCTCTTGACCTTGGTCTTTGTTCGCAAGATCTTTATCCATCGCCTACCATCTATTCCTAATGCAATATCGTCTCTTGTCAATTTTTTGACATCAACATAGGACAGACCTGTAAAGCAGCAAAAAATGAAGACATCCCTCGCTCGCGCTAAACGCTCCGATTTGAATACCTTCTCCATCAATGTTTGTAGTTCGGCCTCGGTCAGTACCTCCCGTTCGGTTTTCTGCCATTTGGCCTTCCAATGGAAGAAAGGGTCAGAGACAACCCAATTATTGGCAAACGCCATTCGCACTATCTTCTTGAAATTGGTCACATATTTGGTAATCGTATTATGGCCTCCCGCGCTGACCATATGAAGATAATGCTCAAACCGGGTAATAAACCCTAAATCTACATCCTTGATAAAAAAATCTCTCTGTCCATACTCTTTTAGGATGAATCCTTCCAAATGGTTTCGTGTCCGTACATGCCTTCTATAGGTGCTATAGGTATAATCCTTCCCCATTAAGCTTTTCACCTTAGCATTGTGGCCATCATAAATGGATAGTACCGTTTTGAGTTCATTGCCCTTGTTCAACAGGCATCCTTTTAACATCGATGCCGTATAGGGCCTTGCCTGTGCCACAAATTCCCCCTGTATACGACGTATACGTGTTCTCAGTTCATCAAGGTAGCCGTTGATCTCTTCTGGTATCCGTCCCCTTCCTTTGACCTTGCCCGAATTTGGGCACCAGTCCTCGGGGTTCACTTTTCTTTTTAGGCTGAGTTCGGCCCTCTTGGAATCGACCGTGATTCGAAGGAAAAGAGGGGACATTCCGTTCTTATCGGAGTCACTGGTCTTTGGGTAAAAAAGGATGGAAAATGTGTTTTTTGCCTCCATAACCGTGCTTTTTGGATTTTAATATCGATTACAAATCCGAACAAAGAATTGAATATCAACTCTTTAACATAGTTTGGGTGGCATTTTTGCGAATAAAAAAGTACTCACCGATTTACTCACCAGAACGGTTGATTTCAAATGGTTTTATATGAAATCAATGAAAATGAAAAAGCCTGAAAACAGTTCATTTTCAGGCTTTTAGGTAAATTTTGAAATCTTCCTGTGGTCCCACCTGGGCTCGAACCAGGGACCCCCTGATTATGAGTCAGGTGCTCTAACCAACTGAGCTATAGGACCCGCAAATTGCGGATGCAATATTACTACTTATTTTTCTTCGTCGCAAGGTTTTAAACCGCTACTCTTCCTTTATCTCCTGACAAAGTTCCACCAAAACCCCATTGGTTCCCTTGGGGTGTAAAAACGCCACCAGCTTGTTATCAGCCCCCTTTTTGGGTGTTTCGTTCAATATTCTAAAGCCTTCTTTCTTTAACCGTTGTAGTTCCGATTCAATGTCTTCCACGGCAAAGGCAATGTGATGAATCCCCTCGCCTTTCCTATCCAAAAATTTGGCAATGGGGCTATCCAAGGTAGTCGCTTCCAACAGTTCCACTTTATTGGGCCCCGATTGAAAAAAGGAAGTCCTTACCCCTTCCAAAGCAACTTCTTCCATTTTATAAGGTTCAACACCCAACAGTTTTGCAAACAATTTGTTTGACTCCCCAATATTTTTAACGGCTATCCCAATATGTTCTATTTTATCCATATTTCTTGCTTTTTTGAATCGTTTGCAGGTATTTCTCTCCAAAATTAAGCACTGTCTTCTTATGATATCATGAGGTTCGTCATTTATTCCGTTATTTTGCAGTATGGAAACACAGCGGCAGAAGAAAATTGCGGGGATCATTCAAAAGGATATTGCGGATATCCTTCAACGGGCCGCAACAGATGGAGGTTTAAAAGGAACATTGATTTCAGTTTCAAAGGTCTATGTTACCACCGATCTTTCCATTGCCAAGGTCTACCTTAGCATATTCCCAAATGATAAGGCCAACGAATTGTTGGATGGGGTCAAGTCCAATCAACCCCTGATCAAGCACGAGTTGGCGCAACGAACCAAAAATCAATTGCGCCGGGTTCCAGAACTTAGTTTCTATCATGATGATTCCTTGGAATACATCGATCAAATTGAAAAATCATTAAAGGGAGAAGAAAACCCCATTGAGAACAGGGACTTGCTTGCCAAACGAAAGAAATCCTGATTTTGAACTTTCCATTTTATATCGCGAAGCGCTATTTACGGTCAAAAAGCAGTCAAAATGCGGTAAACATTATCAATTTCATCACATTTTTAGTGATCGTTATTGGATCCGCTGCGCTATTCATTGTGCTTTCGGCCTTCGCTGGGCTAAAAACCTTTAGTCTTTCCTTTACCAATACTTTTGATCCAGATCTTAAGGCACTTCCAGCCTATGGGAAGCACTTTTCCATTGCTCCAGAGGAAGAAAACAAGCTACAGCAGGTACAGGGTCTGGCCAACTACTCCAAGGAACTGGAGGAACGGGTCTATCTCACCTTTAGGGACAAAAGCCATTTTGCCTACATCAAAGGCATTGATGGAAATTACAGATCTGTAACCGGCGTGGACAGCACCCTGTATTTTGGCAATTGGGGAATTACAGAATATAACGGAGTGGTGGGAATCGGTATTTACAATTTGCTGAATGTTCCTTTGGACAATTACCAAACTCCTTTGACCGCCTTGGTACCAAAGCCAGGAAAGGGTTCCATTTCTCAGCAGAGTTTCAGCTCCAAACCTTATAATGAATTGCCGTTGGTTGTGAGCGGGGTCTATGCGGTTGAGGAAAATCTGGATAAAAAATATGTGTTTGCCCAGCTGCCCCTTGTGCAGACTTTTTTGGAAAAGGATAGTACTCAAATCTCTGGAATCAACTTTAAATTGAATGGGCAACTTCCTTTGGAAGACGTTCGAAACGAACTCAAAACAATTTTGGGCAATAAGGTGTTGGTGCTCAACAGACAGGAGCAGAACAGTACCCTTTATCGCATGCTCAACACCGAAAATCTTGCAACTTATTTAATCTTTACCCTGGTTCTGATCATTGCTTTGTTCAATGTGGTTGGGGCCATCATAATGATGATCTTGGACAAACAACAAAACTCCAAAACCCTTTTTAGCCTTGGCGCCACCATTAAAGAGCTGCGCTCCATTTATTTTACCCAAGGTCTTCTTGTTACCACATTGGGTGGACTTATCGGGGTGCTAATTGGGTCACTTTTGATTGGGTCGCAACTTGCTTTCGGTTGGTTAAAAATTACACCTTCCTTGGCCTATCCAGTAGAATATAATTTGATGAATGTTGTGGTGGTGGTGGGCACCATTGTAGTGCTTGGGTTTATTTCTTCCAAAATAGCCAGTAGTAGGATTAGCAGGCGTTTGATTGCTTCCTAAACAAACTGAAAATCTCCGAATTTTTCCAAAACCTCATCGAATGCAGCAAAAACATCTGAGGAATCGTCGCTGGTTACCATTTTCATGCGGTACTCCTTGAAATGGGGAATACCTTTGAAGTAATTGGTATAATGTCTACGGGTTTCAAAAACCCCTAACTTTTCACCTTTCCAATCAATGGCCATTTGTAGGTGTCTTCGAGCAGCATCCACGCGTTCTTCCATGGTGGGAGGTGCCAAATGTGTTCCTGTCTTAAAGTAGTGCTTCACCTCCTTAAAGAACCATGGATTGCCAATGCTTGCCCTTCCGATCATTGCTCCGTCAAGTCCAAATTCATCCCGCATTCTCACGGCGGCCTCAGGAGTGTCCACATCCCCATTTCCGAATACTGGGATATGCATTCTGGAGTTATTCTTTACTTCTGCAATTGGTGCCCAATTGGCGTCGCCCTTGTACATCTGCACCCGGGTTCGACCGTGAATGGCGATAGCTTGAATTCCCACATCTTGTAATCGTTCCGCGACTTCTATAATCTTGATGGAATCCGAATCCCATCCCAATCTGGTCTTAACCGTAACGGGTAAATGCGTCCGCTTTACCATTTCCTCGGTTAGTTTCACCATCAAGGGAATGTCCCTAAGAATTCCGGCACCAGCATTTTTGGATACCACCTTCTTCACGGGGCATCCAAAATTAATGTCGATTATGTCAGGTTTGGATTTTTCAACAATATCAACAGCCTTCAGCATAGAATCCAGTTCAGCACCAAATATTTGGATTCCCACTGGGCGTTCCTTTTCGTAAATATCCAGCTTGATCACACTTTTGGCTGCATCCCTGATAAGCCCTTCCGACGAAATGAATTCGGTGTAGACCACATCTGCACCCTGTTCTTTGCACAGGGCCCTAAAAGGTGGGTCACTAACGTCCTCCATGGGAGCAAGCAGCAACGGGAAATCCGGGAGTTCTATGTTTCCAATCTTTGGCAAATCCTTCTTTTTTAGGATTGCAAAAATACAAAATACAGGAAAATCAGGGAGTTACTCGCTCTCCAATCGGTCACGCTCTTTTTTCTCGATGGCCCGCTCATTATCCTGTAGCTTAAAGTTTCCGAAATTATAGGTGAACCCAAATCGGATAAACTGGGCCTCCGGTCTGCGTCTGTAAAAATTGTACTGATTAAGGTATCTTGAGGTGTATGTGGTAAGGTATCGTTCAAGCAGGTCTTCTGCGGCAACAGAAATACTTGCTCGATTGTTCCAGAGGGATTTACGCAATCCCAGGGTCAGATTCAACTGCTCATCTGAGATATACGAACCGAATAAAAATTGGGATATATAAGTCATGGTAAGTTCTCCAGTAAAAGTGCCATCTTTGGAGAGGGTCAGGTAATTGGCCAAATAGCCATAAACCCCATCCACTTCGTTGGTGTATTCCTGATTGTTGCTTTCCACTGCGAGAAACGTCTCTTCTTCATGAAAAAAGGAAGTGTACGCATACATAAACCAAAATGGGGTTATCCCCTTGCTAACTGTGAAATCCAGACCATAGGACTTACTTGCCAACATGTTTTGTTTCAACTCCACCAAGGTTTGCTCATCATTGTCCTGAAACACCAAATACCCAATATTGCGTCCGTTGTCTCTGTAATAAATATCAACAAAGAACTCGCTGTTCAGGGAGTAATTGAAGTTGAAATTATTGCTGAAACTTGGCCTTAAACCAGGATTGCCCTCTTCAAAGTCATTTTCGTTGAAAAAGACCCGAAAGGGGTTTAGGTCATTGTATTTAGGTCTGTCCACGTTTCTTCCATAGTCAAAGGCAAAGCTATGTTTGTCAGATGGAGAGTATAGTATATAAACGGAAGGAAAGGGTTCAAAAAAATCCACGGTATTGGTCTCATCAAGAGTTTGTGATGTTCCATCGGCTTCGGTTAGTTCCCCTCTAACGCCTAATTTCATAGACCATTTATCCCAGCTCTTGACCCAACTCAAATATCCTGCATAAACCTTCTCATCATAGGAAAAAACATCGGACAAGGATGGACTAACAGTGTCATCCGACCCAATAAAATTCCGGAAGTCTACCCTGCTTTCGGAAGTAATGGAGGACATCTTAAGCCCTGTTTCAAATGAGCTGGATCCCAAGGGCGTTGAGAAATCTGCCTGTCCCGTAAAAATTTGTATGTCCTGTTTGGAATCCGTGTCAAAGCCAAAATTTCGTATGAACATGGCATTGTCGTCAAAATAATTGGAGTTCAAATTTTGAAACGATTCCCCATTATAGTTGGTAAAGTGTCCATTAAAAGTGAGCCTGGCTCCTGGTTTCTTCAGTTTATGGACATATGAAAGGTCAAAGGCCAAGTTGGAATTGTCCAAATCGGCAATATTCCTGGTCACAAAAGTTGAATCCAACTGCTGCTGTCCATCCCTAATTTCCGCATTCAAGTCTATTTCCCTTTCCTGTCCAAAATTAAAGGCCAAATTGGAAGTAAGGTTAAGGCTGTTTCTTTCATCAAAATCGTAGTCCAGTATAAAGCTGGCATTCTGAGCCTGGGAAGACAGGGTTTCATTGTATAAGGTGGTCCATCTCGAAAAAATCGAATTGGTGTCATCCATATAATTTGTTCCCTTTCTTGTCTTCTGCAATTCTTTTTTTTGGCTTATGGAATAGTTGGCAAACAGGTTGAGTTTGTCCGTCTTGAAATAGTGGCTCATCCCTGTGGCAAATTTTGGGAACGAGGCCTGGGTATAACTCCCGTTGATACTGCCTTTATACCCTGGCGTAATGTTTTTGGAGGTAACAATGTTCAATATGGGACCGCCTTCAGCGTCGTAGCGCGCTGGGGGATTGGCAATTACTTCCACTGATTTTATATTGTTCCCTGAAAAGCCTTCCAACAATTCCTTTACTTCTTGACCAGAGAGCTGCACCTTTCGGTCATTCAGATAAACAGTGGCACTTTGCCCCTTTATCTGTAAATCTTCCTGATTTACAATAACCCCTGGAGTGCTTCTCAATATGTCCCAAGAACTTCCCTGTGAAACAATGGTGTTCTCAACGGAAAAGACCAGTCTGTCTGGCAGTCTTTGCAGCGTTGGTCGCTTTGCGGTCACCACAACCTCGTCCAGGGTATTAGTTTCCAGAGGAATAATCAAAGCTCCCAAGGAAACGTTGCCGGCAATATCCAATGCTCTTGGTTCGGAGCCCCTACCCACATAACTGGCCTGTAATAAATATAGGTCAGGTTCAACCTCGTTCAAAGAAAAGTAGCCCAACTCATCTGCCGATGTTCCCATAACAAAAGTGGAATCAACTGCCTGTAACAAAAGAATGTTGGCATATGGAATTAAATTATTTTCTTGATCTACAACCTTTCCCGTAATCTGGTAAGTCTGTGCAAGCAAGTGCGTGCAGGGGAAAAACGCCAATAAAAAAATAAAGGCAAGGTGTCTCATTTAGTCTTGGGGTTGGATATCAAATCTAAGAAAATATTTTAGAGCCATATACGTCGTCCTTACGTCATATTTACAAAAAACCAGTAGTCGGGTAGCTAAAAGAGCTATATTTGCAGTTGCTTTAAAGCCTAAGATTTTACGGGCAATTATTGATATGGAGAGGATTAGGAATTTTTGCATCATTGCACATATAGACCATGGTAAAAGTACCTTGGCAGACCGCTTATTGGACTTTACAGGCTCTGTTACCGATCGGGAAAAACAGGATCAGCTGTTGGACAATATGGATCTGGAGCGGGAGCGTGGAATTACCATCAAGAGCCATGCTATTCAAATGGAATACGTTCATGAGGGAGAAACTTATATCCTCAACCTTATTGACACCCCTGGGCATGTGGATTTCTCCTATGAGGTTTCGCGATCCATCGCAGCCTGCGAAGGCGCCCTTTTGGTAGTTGATGCGGCCCAAAGTATCCAAGCCCAAACCATATCAAACTTATACTTGGCCCTGGAAAACGATTTGGAAATCATTCCCGTGCTCAACAAAGTGGATTTACCCAGTGCCAACCCAGAGGAAGTTACGGATGATATTGTTGACCTTTTGGGGTGCACCCCAGAGGAAGTGATTCCAGCCAGTGCCAAAACCGGTATTGGAATAGAGGATATCCTCACTGCTATCATAGAGCGGGTTCCCGCTCCTGAGGGAAACCCAAATGAATCCCTACAGGCCTTGGTGTTTGATTCCGTTTACAATCCTTTTCGAGGCGTGGAAACCTATTTCAGGGTCATCAATGGAGAAATAAGGAAAGGGCAGAAAATCAAGTTTGTGGCCACCAACAAGGACTATTTTGCCGACGAAATTGGCACCTTAAAATTAAATCAGGTTCCCAAGCCCGTTGTTTCCTCTGGAGATGTGGGGTATCTTATTACGGGGATCAAGGACGCTAGGGAGGTCAAGGTTGGGGACACCATAACAGATGCCAATAAACCCACCCAAAACGCCATTGAAGGTTTTGAGGACGTTAAGCCCATGGTTTTTGCTGGAATTTATCCTGTGGACACGGAAGATTTTGAGGAGCTTCGCTCCTCCATGGAAAAATTGCAGTTGAACGATGCTTCCTTGGTATTTACTCCTGAAAGTAGTGCCGCACTTGGTTTTGGCTTTAGATGTGGATTTTTGGGCATGTTGCACATGGAGATTATCCAAGAGCGATTGGAGCGGGAGTTCAACATGACCGTTATTACTACGGTGCCCAATGTTAGCTATCACGCATACTCTACCAAGGACAGGGAAACAGCAATCATTGTTAATAATCCTTCGGACTTGCCCGATCCTTCCACAGTAGATCGTGTTGAGGAGCCTTATATAAAGGCCACCATTATCACCAAGTCGGATTTTGTGGGCAACGTGATGTCTTTATGCATTGAAAAGCGGGGTCAAATCACCAATCAAACCTATTTGACCACCGAGCGGGTGGAGCTCACTTTTGATATGCCCCTAGCTGAAATCGTTTTTGATTTTTACGACCGATTGAAAACCGTTTCAAAAGGCTATGCCTCTTTCGATTATACCCCAATAGGAATGCGAACTTCCAAATTGGTCCGCGTGGATATCTTGTTGAATGCGCAGCCTGTTGATGCCTTATCTGCATTGGTTCATTTTGATAACGCCCATAGTATTGGGAAGAAGATGTGCGAAAAATTAAAGGAGCTTATCCCAAGGCAACAGTTTGATATTCCCATCCAAGCGGCCATAGGTTCCAAAATCATTTCCAGGGAAACCATAAAAGCGCTTCGGAAAGATGTTACCGCCAAATGTTACGGGGGTGATATTTCCAGAAAGCGTAAACTCTTGGAAAAACAGAAAAAGGGGAAAAAACGCATGCGCCAAGTGGGGAATGTGGAGATTCCACAACAAGCGTTTATGGCAGTCCTTAAACTGAACGACTAGGAAATTACTCTGCAAAATCCAACCTGTCCAATTGGCATCCCTCGGCAACAAATTCCTTAGGAGTTTTACCTTCTAATTCTTCTGGTCCAATAGTCTTCATGTTTTCTCCTGCTAAAAACAAAGTATAAGTGTCGTCCATATTATCACAAATTTCAAGCTTGTAACCATTTTGTGCTATACACGAAAAACATTCAGATGATTTGACTACTTCAGGGGAATCCTTTGTTGATTCCAAAGTCTCAGCCATCTTAATCGCATCAACTGAACAACCAATTGTTAAGGTAATCAACCATAACCATACAAGTGTAGACTTTTTCATTTTTGAAAGATTTAGGTAACTCATAACTGGGGTAAAGTACCAACAGATACAACCTAAATCATGCTCCAAATTGACGGATGGCCGTTTTCAATTGACGGATGAAGGGATTTTTGCTAAAAATGTAGTTTTGAGAGGAATCCTAAGACTGGGATTCTAGTCAATATTAATGGTTTTTCCCATATACACCAGCTTGTAACCATTCCCGTTTGGAGAAAAGTCCTTGCTGTTGGCAGGGATAACGTCTATGACCCCAGTTGGGGCTTTTGTGAAAACAGGGATGATCTCGCTGTCCTTTTGGGCCAGATCGATCAGATCATCATAATGTTGTTTGTCCTTTAGGTCTATTTCTTGAATGGCAGGGTATTTCCGCACCACCTCAATCAATTTGATGAAGTCGTCCGTATGGGAGAACAGCCCTTCTTGTGGGTTGTTGTCAGGATCGTTCATCTCATCTGAGTTTACCAATCTGAACGCCCCGTTTTCCCCAAATTGCCGTTGGAATTTTTCAATAGCAAATTCATTAATGTCCGAGTTTCCGGTTAAGGCCAACAAAAAACCCATGTCGTTCAGTTCAATGTTGTCCGTCAGCGAGTCCGAAAAAATATCGGCTGTCATAGCTTCAAGTCCCAAACGTTGTGCTTTTTCAATATTGGCTTGGTTGTTATCTATCAATACCACATGCCTATTGTTCTTTTTGAGGTAGCTCCCAATAAGACGGGACACTTTGGAAGCGCCAATGATCAACACTCCTTCGGATTTCTTTAAGAACACCCCCACAATTTTGGCCACAAAACGGGCTGTAGTCGCATTCAAAAGTACCGTTCCCAACACAATCATGAACACCAAAGGCGTAATGTATTCAGCTCCTGGTTCCCCTTTGCTCAACAGCTTGGAGCCAAATAGCGAAGCTATTCCCGCCGCAACAATACCCCTAGGGCCAACCCAACCAATAAAAAGCTTTTCATTGAGTTTCAAATCGGAACCCATAGAACTTAGAAAAACACCCAACGGCCGTATCACAAAAACAACCACGGCAAACAGAATGGCCGTGTTCCAATTAAAAATGAGCTCCAAGTCACTAATATTAATGTTGGCCGCCAAAAGGATAAATAAAATGGAAATCAGCAAAACACTTAGCGATTCCTTAAAATATAGGAGCTCTTTCAAATTGGGCAAATTCATATTTCCCATGACCATTCCCATGACCACCACGGCCAATAATCCCGATTCATGGGCAAACACATCTGATTCCACGTACACCAACAGCACCACAGAAAGCGATACCACATTCAGCAAATAATGTGGCACCAGGTTTTTTTTGATGACAAACCCCAGGGCATGGGCAAAAGTGAAACCAAAGGTGGTCCCGAACAATAGGATTTTGCCAAACTCGATCAATGCGGTTTTGGTAAACGCCTGGCCTTCTCCCACACTAATAAATTCAAAAACCAATACCGCCACCAAGGCTCCGATGGGGTCTATCAAAATGCCTTCCCATTTAAGCACTGCTGAAACATCTTTTTTTAATGGGATGTTTCTCAGAATTGGTGTTATTACGGTTGGTCCTGTGACAATGATCAATGCAGAAAACAGGAATGAAATTTGCCAAGTAAGTTCAAATATGTAATGCGCAGCTACTCCAGCTCCAAAAAAAGTAACCACGGTCCCCACAGTAATCAGTTTGGTGATTACCGGACCCACATTCTTTATTTCGGCTCGTTTAAGGGTAAGTCCTCCCTCAAACAGAATGATGCTGATGGCCAAGGATACAAAATAGTAGAGGCCCTCTCCAGGAAAAAGTCCCTTTTTCCCATTCCAAATGGGCTCAATTAGTTTGCCTCCATCCTCCGTGTACAACGTGGCAATTGGACCTACCAAAAGCCCGATCAGAATCAACGGTAAAATAGCGGGAAGTTTAAAGCGCCATGCCACCCATTGTGCAATGATTCCCAAAATTATAATGCCCGCAAGCTCTACCATGAGTTAGTTTTCTTGAAATTTAACGTTTTTCTTTTAGAATTTTGTCAAACTTATGACATTGGGTACTTCTTTCTTCATATTGTGATATTTTGAGGCCCCATTCCTAAAAAAGAACGATTGTTGCGTGTTCAAGAAACCAAGGCCATGATCTATTTTGGGCGGCAGCTCACCAAACTTTTGAGGCCATCCGTGCCTGTTTGATTTTTGTTAAAATACGGCCAATAAACCCATGTTTTTTAACTATTTAAGGCTTGCTTTTCTTATTTTGCACGCCATTTGCTTTTCTGAATGACTATTTATCCCGTTGAGACCGGAAATTTTAAATTGGATGGGGGGGCCATGTTTGGAGTGGTGCCCAAATCTATTTGGAGCAGAACCAACCCGGCAGATAACAACAATATGATCGATTTGGCCGCGCGCTGTCTTCTCATTGAAGATGGCAATAGGCTCATTTTGGTTGACAATGGTCTGGGAAACAAGCAATCAGAAAAATTCTTCAGTTACTATTATCGTTGGGGAAACCACAGTTTGGATGCTTCATTGGAAACATTGGGGTTTCATAGGGATGATATCACGGACGTTTTTTTGACCCATCTCCATTTTGACCATTGTGGGGGAAGTATCCAATGGAATACCGATAGAACGGGGTATGAGCCTGCTTTTAAAAATGCACGGTTTTGGTCCAACAAAGAGCATTGGGAATGGGCAACCCATCCAAATGCTAGGGAAAAAGCCTCTTTTCTAAAAGAAAACCTTTTGCCCATGGAAGAAAGTGGCCAACTTCATTTTGTAGATCGGAAAGAAGTTGCATTTCAAGAGCGTTCAGAGTTGGGGTTCGGCATTCTTTTTGCAGATGGACATACGGAAAAACAAATGTTGCCCCATGTTACCTATAAGGGCAAGACCTTGGTTTTTGTTGCAGATTTGATTCCAACAGTTGGGCATATTCCCTTACCTTACGTTATGGGTTATGATACTAGACCTCTACTAACCTTGAAGGAAAAGGCTAATTTTTTGAATACAGTTGCGGAAAACAATTACCTCCTCTTTTTTGAGCACGATGCACACAACCAATTATGCACCCTCAAAAAAACGGAAAAAGGCGTGCGCCTGGATCAATTGTTTTCCTTTGATGAAGTATTCAATTCACAATAAAGTTTTACATTTCAATTAAAATCATCTATATGAATCGCAGTTATTTCAATCTTTCTTTCTCCATGGTCTCCGCCTCCATTTTCCTAATGGGGTGCGGTGCCACTACTCTTGTTTCAACACCCGTTGAAAATATAGATACCATTCCTCTTAAGGTATCGGAATTGTCAGAATATCAGAAAAAAACCTGGGGGCATGCAGACCTCATTACGGATACCATACCAGGCATGAGCGTGGACAAGGCCTACCGGGAAATTATCAAGAACAAAAACGGGAAAACCGTTATTGTGGCCGTAGTTGATTCGGGAATCGATATTGAACACGAAGATTTGGACGGGGTGCTGTGGACCAACAAAGGTGAGCGACCCAATAATGGCAGGGACGATGACGGAAATGGCTACATAGATGACATCCATGGCTATAATTTCCTTGGCGAGGCCTATAACGAACAATTGGAGTATGTGCGCATGCTCCGAGTAGGTGTTGGGGATGCCTCTGCAAGAGCCAAGGCTCGCTTAAAACTGGACGAAGCTTATCCAAAAGCATTGCAGAATAAACAACAGTACGAGCAGATTTTCCAAGTGGTTAAGGGCGCCGATGAGGCAGTGAAAAAAGAGTTGGGCAAAAGTTCATACACCAAAAAAGAGTTGTTGTCCATTGAGCCAAAAACGGAGGAAATGCAGCAGCATGTTGCCGTACTCACCCAAATGTTCTCCTATGGCGAGAATATTCCCAGTGTAATGGAAGAACTCAACGAGGGTATTACCTATTTCACGGATCAGGTCAACTACAACCTCAACAAGGATTTTGACGGAAGACAGACCGTTGGGGACAATCCTTATGACTTTAGTGACAAAAAGTATGGGAACGGAAACCCAAAAAATAGGGTGGATACGGAAAGCCACGGAACCCATGTTGCCGGAATTATAGCTGCGGAACGGAATAATGGAAAAGGGGTGAACGGAGTTGCCAAAAATGTGAAAATCATGAGTGTGCGCGCCGTACCCAATGGTGATGAATATGACAAAGATGTCGCCTTGGCCATTAGATATGCCGCGGACAATGGTGCCAAAATCATCAACTGTAGTTTTGGAAAATCCTTTTCCCCCAACGCGCAATGGGTGTATGATGCCATAAAATATGCCGCTTCAAAAGATGTTTTAATTGTACATGCCGCAGGAAACGATGGAAATGATTTGGATAGTCCTGAAAATCCAAACTACCCTAATGATCACATGTTTGGAGCCATGGAAATTGCCAACAACGTAATCACAGTTGGGGCATTAACCAGCAGTTATGGTTCCAAAATGGTGGCAACTTTCTCCAATTACGGCAGCCAAAACGTGGATGTTTTTGCGCCTGGAGATGCCATTTATTCCACCTTGCCAAACAATAAATATGATTTTATGGGAGGTACTTCCATGGCCGCCCCGGCTGTGGCAGGCGTTGCGGCATTGGTACGATCATACTACCCGCAGTTGTCAGCGGTACAAGTAAAGCAGATTATTATCCAATCAGGGTTGGGCACCAAAGCTTCCGTAATTGTTTCGGGAGATCCGGCCAACGCCTCAACTTTTGACAAGATTTCCAAATCTGGGAAAATGGTGAATGCTTACAACGCCTTACTGCTGGCAGAAAGCATCACTAAAGGAAAAGCAACCCTTAGCAACAACACCAAATAATATGAAGAAGGCCTGGTTTTTCTTTTCAATTGCTTTAGCCGCTGTGTTTTCATTGCCTGCGCAGAACACTTCATATTGGCAGCAGCATGTAGATTATACCATGGATGTTGAGATGGATGTAAAGACATTTCAATATACGGGTACACAAAAACTAATTTATACCAACAACTCTCCCGATGCATTGAATCGGGTGTACTATCATTTATTTTTTAATGCCTTTCAGCCTGGTAGCCAGATGGATGCCCGCTTGCAAAGCATTAAAGATCCCGATGGCAGGATGATGGAAAATGGGAAAAGCAGGATTGCTTCCCTATCTGAATCTGAAATGGGTTATTTGCATGTAGAAACCCTTACCCAGGATGGTCAAGCTGTATCTTTTACCGAAGAAGGAACCATTTTGGTGGTGGATTTGGCACAACCCATTCCCTCAGGAGGCAAAACTACCTTGGATATGGCGTTTAAAGGACAAGTGCCTGCCCAAATTAGACGGTCGGGCAGAAACACATCCGAAGGCGTGGCCCTTTCCATGAGCCAGTGGTATCCCAAATTATCCGAATACGATTTTGAAGGTTGGCATGCCAACCCTTACATCGCAAGAGAGTTTCACGGGGTTTGGGGGGATTTTGATGTAAAATTGACGTTGGATAAAGACTATGTGGTTGGCGGTTCAGGTTATCTTCAAAACCCGCAAGAGGTGGGACATGGATATGAGGCCCCCGGCACCAAGGTTAAGACCAGGGGCAAAACCTTGACATGGCATTTTAAGGCGCCAAATGTCCATGATTTTATGTGGGGAGCGGACCCTGAATACATTCATGATACCCTGCAAATGGAAGATGGACCCACCCTCCATTTCTATTACAAAAACAATCCGGAAATCATAGAAAACTGGAAAAATCTGCAGCCCAAAACGGCTGATGCCATGCGGTTCTTTAGCAAGAATATTGGCAAATATCCCTATGAGCAATATTCGGTGGTTCAAGGTGGAGATGGCGGAATGGAGTATGCTATGAGTACCTTGATCACAGGTAACCGTTCTTTCGGAAGTTTGGTTGGTGTTATGGTGCATGAAATGGCACATTCCTGGTTTCAACATGTGCTGGCCACCAACGAATCCAAGCATGAGTGGATGGATGAAGGCTTTACTACTTTCATCAGCAGTCTATGTATGAATGAGATTATGGAACAGGGCAAGGAAAATCCGTTTGAGGGTTCCTACAAAGGATACTATGCACTCGTCAATTCTGGTTTGGAAAAACCACAGGCCACCCATGCCGATCGCTATAGCACCAACTTTGCCTATGGCATTGCCGCCTATAGCAAAGGTTCTATTTTCCTTTCCCAATTGGGTTATGTAATAGGACAGGATAAGCTCATGGAATCGGTGCGTAAATACTATGAAGATTTCAAGTTCAAACATCCTGTTCCCAACGATATAAAGCGCACAGCGGAAAAAATATCAGGAATGGAGCTCGAATGGTATCTGGTGGATTGGACCCAAACAACCAACACGATTGACTATGCCATCAAAAGTGTTGAGGCTTCCGGAAACCAGACCAAGGTGATCTTGGAAAGAATTGGAGATATGCCCATGCCCATTGATTTGTTGGTAGCCAATACGGATGGCTCCCAGGAAACTTATTACATCCCTCTTCAAATGATGAGAGGTGAAAAGGATAACCCCTATCCCAATCTAAAAAGAACCGTGGCAAAAGATTGGACTTGGGCGCATCCCACCTATGAGTTGATCATAGACAAGCCCTTGGGCGATATCCAAGCTTTGGTCATTGATCCATCACAGCTCATGGCCGATGTAAATGGAGAAAACAACGTTTGGCAGCCTTAAGATCAGAGCGGCCTTCGTTTTAGGCCGAAGTTCATTCTTAGCGAGATAATTTAAGTAGCACTAAAATGGCCTCCTTCAGCAAAAAAGAAAAACTCAAGAGCAAAAAGCTGATTGAGCAACTTTTTGTTGAGGGAAAAAGTGTCAAGGCCTTTCCAATTAGGCTGCTTTACATCAAAAGTGAATTCGATGATGTTCAGTTCAAGGCTGGTGTAGCAGCTCCAAAGAAAAAGTTTAAAAATGCCGTTGATCGGAATCGGGTAAAGCGCCTGCTTCGCGAATCTTATCGGTTGAACAAGCACCTTCTTTTTAACAATGTAGAGGGAAACTTTGCGTTTCTATTTTTATACCTTGGTAATACGATGCCCAACGCCAAGGAGGTGGACAAAGCCATGACTCAGCTTTTGGAAGCATTCATAAAAAAAGAATCCCATGAAAAATCTGATCAATAAAAGAATTTGGGTTCCAGTTGTAGCGCTCACCATTTTGGTTGCCACTTCCGGATTTAAAAGCGATTTCTTCGAGATAGCGAAACAAATCGAAATCTTCACCACGCTTTTCAAGGAACTCAACATGAATTATGTGGATGAGACGAATCCTGCGGAATTGATGGATTCAGCCATTAAGAACATGTTGGAAGAATTGGATCCCTATACCCGTTTTCTGAATGAACAGGATGTGGAGGCCTATAAAATCAACAACGCAGGCGAATATTCAGGTATTGGGGCCTTGGTCAGATCCTATGAGAGCAAATTACTCATTGTTGAACCCTATAAAGGGTATCCCGCTGATAAGGCTGGATTGAAGGCTGGGGATGAAATCATAAAGATTGGCGACATCACGGTTGCCGATTTTGACGATAACGCCAGCGAATTGCTCAAAGGGGCCAACAACACTTCCGTAAATGTCACTTTTGTAAGACAGGGAGAAACCAAGACCGCCACTCTAAACCGCGAAGGAGTGGAAGTGGATGCGGTTCCTTTTTATGACATGATCGACGAAAAAACGGGTTATATCGTTCTTTCCCGTTTCAATAGAAAAGCTTCCAGCCAAACCAAATCGGCACTACAAGATCTAAAGGGTAAAGGCGCGGAGCGGATGATTCTCGATTTAAGGGGAAATCCTGGGGGACTTCTTACAGAAGCCATCAATGTGACCAATTTGTTCGTTCCCAAAGGAGAGCTGATCGTAACCACAAAATCCAAGGTCAAAAAATTCAATCAAGAGTACAAGACCAAAAATCAGCCAGAAGATTTGGATATCCCGCTCGTGGTGTTGGTGGACGGTAGAAGTGCCTCGGCCAGTGAAATTGTTTCCGGGGGATTGCAGGATCTGGACCGAGCCGTGGTCATGGGCGCCCGTAGTTTTGGAAAAGGCTTGGTACAGCGACCGCTCAAGCTTACGTATGGCACCCAACTTAAGGTAACCATTTCACGATATTATACCCCCTCAGGAAGGTGTATCCAGTCCTTGGATTATTGGAACAGGGATGAGGAAGGAAACGCCGTCAGGAACACCCAATTTCAGGAGTTCACCACAAGAAATGGCCGCAAGGTACAGGACGGTGGAGGGGTAATGCCAGATGTGGAAATTGCATCCATCAAAACCAACAGCCTTATTGATGCATTGCAGCAAAACAACATCATCTTTGACTTTGCCACGGATTTCTATTTTGACCACTCCTTTGCCTCGGTGGGTGATTTCACTTTTACGGATTCGGATTTTGGGGCATTCAAAAAATATGCGCAAACACAGGATTTTTCATTCCAGACCGAAACAGAAGAGTTATTGGAACAAACCATGAACTCCGAGGATCACTTGTTGGGATCCAATGTCCAAGAAAAGTACAAGGATCTGTTATTGGCCATCAACAACGGTAAAATTTCCGCTTTGGATACCTATCAAAGGGAAATCAGGAAAAATCTTGAAGACGAGATCATCAAACGATACTTCTATAGAGAAGGTCTTTATCAATATTACCTAAAGCATGATGATGCCATTCTCAGTGCCACGGCCTTGCTCGGAGATGATTCCAAATACAATGGCATTCTTCGGTAGGTCATGAAAAGGTGTAGCCCATGCCTATTTCTGATACTGGTTTTCAACATTCCCCTATTTGGTCAACAACACTATGAAAAAGGGGAAATACACGATTCTATCCCAGTCAATGGAGCCCAAAAAGAGACCTTTGCGCTCTATTTGCCCCAGAATTTTTCCAATCAGGAACTGAGTTCCATTGTCTTTATTTTTGATCCTGCCGCTAGGGGAGCTTCCGGTATTCAACCTTTTATTCCCGCTTCGGAAAAGTATGGTCATATCCTCATCTGTTCCAACAACTCCAGAAACGCCCCCTACGAAAGAAACTTTGCCCTGGCCAACAACTTGTTCAACCATGTTTTTTCCCATTTCAATATTAAAGAGGATGAGATGTATGCTTCCGGTTTTTCCGGGGGTTCACGTTTGGCAAGTGCCATCGCATCGCTGACCAATAAGTTTGCCGGTGTCATCGGTTGTGGGGCAGGGTTCTCAGGAATCAAGGAGCATATGCCCGCGGCCCATGACTATTCTTATGTGGGTCTCTGCGGGAACAGGGACATGAACTATAAGGAAATGGTAGAGAACAAAGGCTTCCTAAACCTCATCAATTTCAACAGCACCCTAATTACTTTTGATGAGGAGCATCGATGGCCACCAAAAGAACAAATCCTGCGCGCTTTTGATTGGTTAAATCTTCAAAAGCTCAAAAAGGAAAAGCCCATTCCAACAGATAAATTACGGGCTCAATATGTAAAAGACTATGCGCTGGTAAAGCGTTTCAGAGCGGAACAACGGCTTTTGTTTGAAGCAGAACAACTGGAACGCATCATAAAAGACTACAAAGGAATTTGGGACATCGACAGTATAGAAACCCAATATACAGCGCTTCTGAAATCCAAGCCGCTCAAAAAGAAATTGGCCCAGTTGGGAAAAACATTGGAACGGGAACGAAAATGGGTGATGGCTTGGGACAAACAACTACGGGAGGACTTCGCACAACCGCAAAAAGTGAATTGGGAATGGTGGAAAAAAGAACTGGGAAAACTGGATAAACTCAAAGATACCGAAAATGCAGAAGTCCAAAATATGGTCTATCGTGTCCGCTTTGATTTGTTTGTCCGATTGTATTCGAGGAAAAACGAGTTGATTCATGCACAATCCAGTGCCCAGTCTACATTTATAGATGAGTTTATTGACCTGTTAAAATCCAATTAGGCGGCTTGGCATGGTTTTGGTTCCCTAAGAATAAACCAAAAACCGTGAAAGCGCTATTTTCTTTTCTAGTATTTCTATTTTGCACGCACTTCATGCACGGCCAAAAAGTTTTTGCTGTGGACCGGGACTATAAAGCTGATATAAAAGTCTTTGTTGCCGATCGGGATTACAAGGCAGATCTCTTGGTTTATAAAGTTGACAGGGATTATAAAGCACAAGACAACAAGGGGCTATGGTTTTTCACTGATGCAGATTACAAAGCTGACAAAAAAGTCTATTTCGTGGATGCCGATTATAAGGCTGATCTAATCATTTATGTAGTGGACTCGGATTATAAGGCCAAATGGAGAGACGCTTCCCTGCAGCATTGGATGTGG
Organism: Flagellimonas flava; assembly: GCF_050617915.1. Lineage (GTDB taxonomy): Bacteria > Bacteroidota > Bacteroidia > Flavobacteriales > Flavobacteriaceae > Flagellimonas > Flagellimonas flava_A. The sequence goes on along the minus strand of NZ_JBODQE010000005.1, from coordinate 396,961 downwards.
TAGTGTAAGCTGGCTTCAAATTCCCTATCTTGGAAGTCTCCTTCTTAATTAGCGCCTAGGTGAATCCTGTTGAACATCTTTTAAATCATTTTAAAACCTCAGTTGCCATTTCTTTGGAAGAGGAACATCTTATAAAACAACACTGTAAGGTTATTGAACTTGGAAGAAAAGATGTTTTACTTTTTGCAGGAGATACTTCCAAGCACATGAGGTTTATATCCAAAGGATGTTTGCGGGCCTACTATATGGATTCCGAGGCTAAAGAACATGTGGTCCAATTTGGAATAGAGGGTTGGTGGATCAATGACTTATACAGTTACCTTACCCAATCCCCTGCCAGGCAATTTGTTCAGGCTCTTGAGCCCAGCACCGTGGTTCAAATATCAAAAAACACCCTTGACCAATTGTTTCATGATATCCCTTCACTTGAGCGTTTTTTTCGGTTGAAGTTTGAAAAAGCTTATGTGGCTTTTCAAGAACGTACCATGGATACCATGAGCAAAACGGCCGAGCAGCGATATCAGGAATTCCGTTCTAAATACCGTGCCATAGAACAACGTGTCCCTCAATACATGGTTGCCTCTTATCTGGGGATTACCCCCGAATTTTTAAGCTCATTGCGAAAAAATTCTCCTTAATCCCTCTTTCTTAAGATACCTTAAGATTCAGGCCCCGAGAGTTTGGAAACTTTGTACCATAAATCACGGTACAATGAAAAAGATACTCGCTTTAACGGGCAGTAACAGCCCAAATTCCATCAATGAAAAATTAATGACGGCTGCTTTGGGGGCGCTTCACTCGTCCCAAATCACTAGGATAAGCTCAACCACATTGGATGTGCCCCTTTATAGCCTTCAAGAGGAGGAAAAGGGATTACCAAAACCCATTAAATTGCTTTTCAAGGAATTTGCGCTAGCAGATGGTTTTATTGTTGCATCTCCAGAACACAATGGGCTCCCCACAGCTTTTTTGAAGAACCTTATTGACTGGGTTTCGAGAATAGATCAAAAATTCTTTGGCGATAAGCCAGTGTTGCTCCTAAGCACATCTCCAGGATACAATGGCGGGGGTTCCAATCTAAAAGTTTTGGAAAAACTCCTGCCTATTTGGGGCGGGAATCTTACGGATTCGTATTCCCTTGGTAGCTTCAATCACAACTTTGACCCTGTCAATCATAAAATTACAAATAAGGAAGAGGCTGCCAAGTTTGACGGGGTCATCCAGAACTTTTTACAAATACTTCATTCATAGAAAAATCAAATCATGGAAAAATCAAATCGAAACATTCAGGTAGTTAACGACTACTTTACCGCCTTTCAAAATGGAAATACAACTCAGGTGCTGGATTCCTTTCACGAAGACTGCCTTATTGTAAGTGTAAAAGAGCAGCAAAGACCCAAAGAACAATTGCACGGCATGTACAGAACTAAAAAGGAAGCCAAACAATTTATTGCCAACATACTCGCCGTATTCAACACCAAAAGTTTTGAAGTGGAACGAATTGTGGCACAGGATAACGTGGTATTTGCCAATGGTTCTTTTAGCCACGAACTAAAAGCAACAGGGAAAATGTTCGTCAGCGATTGGGTCCAATTGAGCATTATTGAAGATGACAAAATCAAGGAGTACAGGTTTTATGAGGACTCTGCGGCTTTCGTTGAAGCTTCAAGTGTCTAGTGCTATGAATACTTTTAACCAAGAGATAGTGGGCCATCTGTTTGAGTTTTGGTCCGAAATTGGGAACCAAGGAGGGTTTACCAAGACGGGGCAGGGATATACCTCCACCCTTGCCCCTTCCAATTCTTGGCCAAGCAAAGTTTTTATAACCGATTCCTCCATAACGGACTTTGAATACATCCAACGAAGTATGCAGATTGGTATTCTTCCCAATTCTCTTTCCATAGGGGAGGACGAAAAACAAATCGAAAAATTGAAGCTCAACGGCTTTAAAGAAACCTCCCGGGTCAAGGCCATGTGCCTTTCATCAGATCAAGATCATCCCCATGGGTTACCTGATGATATCGTTGTCGTTAGTAGCTCAAAACATGCTCTTGAATTTGCCACAGTGGCTTCCAAGGCTTTTGGTTATACCATTCATCCAGGTACCATAAATGCATTGCTTGGACATCAACAGTTTCATTTATATTTGGGCGTGCATTTAGGAATATATGCCAGTTGCGGCATGGTTTATTTTGATGGTGATGGAAATTCAGGTATCCATATGATCGGGGTGCTTCCCATTTACAGAGGATTGGGACTGGGCAAAAGATTGACACAGGCTTTATTGTCCAAAGCTGAGGCATCAAGAACCAAAAAGGTCTTTCTGGTCGCTTCCAAATTGGGAGAACCCATCTATGCAAAACTGGGTTTTGAAACCCACGGTTCATTAGTCAGTTTTAGTGTCTAAGCAAATACATTTCTACTATGGAAAACGAGGGAGCTTCTTTGGAAAAACAACGCATCGCTTTTGCAAGCAGTAAATTCTTGGCAACTCCTTTGGCAGGTGCTATTATATGGGCCTTGGTGGGCATTGCTTCCCTTTTCCTTTCCGCTAAGGCCACCGTTTGGGTGCTTTTCATTGGAACAGGGAGTATTGTGTATTTGGCCATGTTCATTTCCAAGTTTACGGGCGAGAATTTTTTAGCGAGGAATAAGGCCAAAAACGAGTTTGATGCTTTGTTTTTTTATACCGTTGGCCAGGCAGTAATGGTATACGCCATTGCCATCCCCTTTTTTCTAGTGGACTACACTTCCCTTCCCCTAACGGTTGGAATCCTTTTGGGGGGAATGTGGATTCCCTTCTCTTGGATCATTAAACATTGGGTTGGGATCTTTCATGCGGCTACCCGAACCCTTCTGGTTCTAGGTCTCTGGTATGCTTTGCCTGAACATCGGTTTGTTGCCATCCCTTTTGGGATTGTATTGATTTATCTAATAACCCTTTTGGTCTTACGGCAACGAAGAACGGCAAATTAGGTTTTCTCCTTTCCAAGTTATAAAGCAAAATGAGCAATCTATCAATTTGAAGGAGTCATCCATCAATTTAGTGATAAACAGACCCACTATTTTGTTATCTTTCTGGATATGGAAAAAATCCGCAGGGAGGAAATTCGAATCATTGCAAAAAATAGCAACTGGTCTACTTCTTCAGTGTCCAGGGCTTTACATGATTATATTTACAATGCTTCCGGGGACTGGCTGAAATTCCTGAAAGTCTTTTTTTTGGGCCTCGGAGTCTCCTTCACAGTGGCAGGTATCATCTTTTTCTTTGCCTATAATTGGGATGCGCTTCACAAGTTTGCCAAACTCGGCTTGATCAGCGGCCTTTTTGTAGCCACTACAATAACAGCGGTATTGGCCCAGATGAATCCTTTGGTTAAAAAAGCCCTGCTTACGGCAAGCGCTGTTCTGGTTGGGGTATTCCTGGCTGTTTTTGGGCAAGTGTACCAGACAGGCGCTAATGCTTATGATCTATTTCTCAATTGGACTTTGCTAATTGCCATTTGGGTAGCCATTGTAAATTTTGCACCCTTATGGACCGTTTTCATCACCTTGATAAACATTACAATTGTTCTTTATGCAGAGCAGGTCGCTCATGGGTGGTCAGATGTCTTTCATCATGCCTTGTTATTTGGGGTCAATAGCTTTATTCTCGTAGTATTTCTATTGGGTTCCGAATGGGCTAAAAATATAGATCCCCCGTCCTGGTTTACTCATTTGATTGCGTTGGCGGCCATTGTTTATGCCACCATGGGTGTCTGTATCGGAATTTTTGACCCGCCAGAGACTGCATTTTACATGCTCCTGTTTACTGTGCTGCTGCTTTATGTGGCAGGGGTATTATATGGCTTACAGAACAAAAACGCCTTTTACCCTTCCATCATTGGCTTTAGCTCGATTATTATGTTTTCTGCATTTCTGATCAAACTGTCGGATGATGCTGGAATGTTTCTGATCATAAGCTTGTTCATTATAAGCAGTGTGACCTTGTTAATCATGTGGCTCATAAAACTTCACAGAAAATGGAACGCACAAATCGGGTAAAGACATTTCTAGAAACCATCCAAAAAAAGGAAGGGGAGCACTTTCAATCTGATGAAAGCGCCATTTTGGAAGCCCTTGTCCGGGATAAGAGCGAAACTTCCAGTTTGGCCATAAAGGTGCTTTCCATTTTTGGTGGCTTTTTGGCTTCCTTGGCATTTTTGGGCTTTCTGTTCATTTTAGGCGTCTACGAATCCGAAGTGGGAATGCTGGTGCTGGGTGTAGTTTTAATATCTGGAGCTTTGATCTTGAACAAAATGTTCGATCGGCTCATCATCGACACTTTTAGCATCTCCATTTACCTTATAGGCTTTGCCTTGGTCATCATAAGTTTATTGAACTTGGAAGTAAATGAGGATATGGTTACTCTTTTGGTCTTGATTACGGCCTTGGGCAGTTTGTTTGTTACACAGACCTATATGCTGTCCTTTCTCTCCATTCTTGGTGTTGGTGGCTGCTTGCTGATTTTGATCATTTCCAATGACCAGTATAATTTGATTCACCTGTACCTAGCGGTTTATGCACTGCTGTTGGTATATTGTTTTCTCAACGAGGCCAAGTTCCTTACATCTGGCAATAAGCTTTCCAAACTGTACGCTCCCCTAAGAATTGGATTGCTGTTTTCCTTTTTAATTGGATCGATTGCCTTGGGCAAGCGAGATTTGTTTCCCATTGATCAAAGCTATATCTGGCTCTCCTCAGTGGTATCTTTTTTGGCCGTGCTTTATTTGGTCAAGGATTTGATCAAGGTAGTTGGTGTGGTCTCGGTAAATACCAAAATCTTGATTTATGTCCTTAGCGTGGCAGTCTTGTTGCCCGCTGTCATGGCGCCCGCGATCTCAGGTGCAATCCTGATCATATTATTGAGTTTTAAAATAAATTACAAAACAGGTCTGGCTATTGGAATCATTGCCCTCACCTATTTTGTTTCACAATATTACTACGACCTCAACCTGACCCTGTTGACAAAGTCCATAATCCTGTTTTCATCTGGAGTGGTATTTCTACTTTTCTATTTGTTCACCCTTAAAATGACCAAGAAATGAACCACATTCAGAAAATTGTAATATTGGCAAATTTGGTCTTGGTACTGGTGCTGTTCAGCAATTCTGTTGTTCAAAAGGAGAAACTGTTGGAGGATGGGCAGCTCATCCTTCTGGAGCTCGCCCCAGTGGATCCCCGCTCTCTAATTCAGGGGGATTATATGCGGTTACGTTATGGTATATCCGGTGATATTGATTATGATAAAATCTCCAAAACCGGTTTTTGCGTAGTTACTCTCCATTCGGACAACACCCTTGATCAATTTAGGGTACAGCGTGAAAAATTGCCATTGCACCCCGGTGAATTTTTAATCAACTACACCAAAAAGAGCTGGAACAACATCAACATTGGAGCCGAATCCTATTTTTTCCAGGAAGGTGAAGGAGAGAAGTATGAAAATGCCAAATATGGTGGGGTCAAAGTGGATGGAAATGGTAATAGCCTATTGATAGGCCTCTATGATGAGGACAAGAATTTGATTGAATAAAGTTTCCCCTTTATAAAAATCAAGACAATGAAAATTTTACTTAGGTGGGTTCTATTGGCCATTCTGCTGGGCTGCAATTCCAACCCTATAGATTCACTCGATCTAGTTATTTCCGATGTAACCCTGATTGATGGCACTGCAAACCCCGCACAAACCGTAAGCATTGGAATAAAGAATGGGAAAATATGTGCAATTGAGCGTTCCATATCCCAACCAAGCACAAATACCATTGACGGCTCTGGAAAATTTCTGATTCCAGGATTGTTTGATTGCCACGTGCACACTAAAGATTTTGAAACGGATTTTCCAAGACTGATGCACTACGGGGTAACTTCCATATTTGTTCCTGGAGGCGGGGGCTGCACCAACCAGTATTTTAAGGCCATGCGAGATAGGGGAAATCAAGATAGCATTCCAGCTCCCTATGTGTTTCATACCAGTCAACATTTTTCCATGGAAGGCCGCCATCCTTCCAAGACGTATCCTTCCCCCGATTGGAGAGATGGGGAAACTATTTTCTATTTAAAGGACACCCTGCAGATTGAAAAACTGGTTAAGCAAGTAGCGCAATATCCCATTCAAGGTATAAAGTTGACCATAGAAGATGGCCCCGCCCCACCCTTTGTGGAGCGCATCCCGCAAGAATTCATAAACAAGGTAACCAAAGAAGCCTCAAAAAACGGCTTGGAAGTATTTGCGCATGTAAGTGACAATCAAGAGTTGGAAATGGCCATTATGGGCGGTGTTCAAAATCTGGTGCATTTTACAGGGGTAAACATTGAGCAACAGGATGAACGTCAAATGGAACTTTTGGAACAGTTCAAACAAAGAGAACCCAATTGGGTCACGACATTAATGATTGATAAATCTTTCCTTTATCCTTTGCATCCTGAATGGTTCGAAGTTGAGGCCATGCTCCCCACCTATAGGGATAAGGTACTAGAGTTAACTCCGACACGGATTAAAATGAGCAACATGTATGTATCAATTTTAATGGAGGAATATGGTTTAACCGAAAACAGCCTTAGTGCATTTATGGTTCCCCAAGTGGAGGATATCAAGTTTTTACAGGATTTTGGCATCAATATGGTTCTAGGAACTGACGCAGGCAATAAATTTAATTTTCATGGGTATAGTCTTCATGAAGAAATGCAGCTTTTTGAACTTGGGGGTATGGAACCACTGGAAATCCTTAAAATGGGAACGTTGAACGCGGCCAAAATGGTGAATGCCCAAGATAGCTTAGGTTCCATCGAGGTTGGGAAAATCGCAAATATGGTTTTGCTCAATAAAAACCCATTGGTTTCCATCAACAATACATTGGAAATTAACACCGTGATCAAAAAGGGAGTTGTCCAAAAGCGCTTGGGCGAATAATCCCTATAATGTTAGATTGCCGCAAATGTTATATCGACATATTTCGATATTTACTATATTTGAAAAGTGAATGTCGTTGAAATAAATAAAGTACTCTCCAACAAAACCCGAGTGGATATCCTTAAATGGTTGAAGGAGCCCTCCAAGGAATTTCCACCACATAAGGAATTGGGGCATTTTAGATTTGGGGTCTGTGGGCAATATATTTTTGAGAAATCCGGCCTCTCACAGTCCACCATCTCCAACTATTTGTCGCAGCTTCAAAATGTTGGGCTTATCACCCCTACCCGAATTGGAAAATGGACCTACTTTCAACGCAATGAGAAAAACATTAAAGCCTATTTAAAGGAAATGAGCAAAGAGCTCTAAAAATTTTATGTTTTTAAATCGATAATTTTCAATATATCAATATGAAAAATCTGCAAGAACAAATGCTTCACGAGTTGGAAACCAAATCCGACTTGACAGCAGCTCACGACTATGCCAAATCATATATTGATACCGTATTCGACAGAAATGTATACCCCTCCGAGGAAGCCCTGGAAAACTTGAAACATTTTGAAGAGGACCTACCCGAACATAGCGGGGATTCCTCCCAAATTTTGGAACAATTGAACACTCATGGAGGTTCTGCCACAGTTGCTACTCTTGGTGGCCGTTATTTCGGGTTTGTAAATGGCAGCTCACTCCCCATTACCCTTGCGGCAAAATCCCTGTCAACGGTTTGGGACCAAGCTCCAGCCATGCAAGTATTATCGCCTATTGGAAGCAAGCTGGAGTCCGTTGTTGAGCAGTGGCTACGGCAGCTATTTAATCTGGCCGACAATACCGCCGCGGGCTTTGTCAGCGGAACCTCCTTGGCCAATTTTTGCGGTTTGGCGGCTGGTCGATTCCACCAACTTGAAAAATTGGGATGGAACGTGAACGAAAATGGTCTGAACGGCAGTCCAAAACTGCGAGTCATTACAGGCAATCAAGCGCATTCCACAGTGATCAAGGCTATTTCTTTGCTGGGTTTTGGCTATAAAAATATTGAATGGGTGGACACGGATGACCAAGGCCGAATCATCCCCTCCCAAATCTCGGAACTTGATGATAGCTGCATTCTAATTCTTCAGGCGGGGAATGTAAATTCCGGCTCTTTTGATGATTTTGAGGTAATTTGCAAAAAGGCGGCTGAAAAAGGGGCTTGGATCCATATTGATGGGGCTTTTGGGCTTTGGGCCAGAGCGACAAAAAACCTCTCCCACCTTACCCATGGTATGGAGCATGCCCATTCCTGGGCCGTGGACGCCCACAAGACCCTGAACACTCCCTACGATAGCGGAATCATTCTTTGTAAACATCCTGAAGCGCTAAAATCAGCCTTGCACATGACAGGTAGTTATATTGTAAAAGGAGAAGAACGCGATGGGATGTTCTATACCCCAGAAATGTCTAGACGCGCCCGTATTATTGAGCTCTGGGCAGCCTTAAAATATTTGGGCAGGGAAGGGGTATCCGAACTGGTTGAAACCATGCACCACAGGGCAACCAAGTTTAAAAATGAAATTTCAAAAATAGCAGGTTTTGAAGTGCTTAATGATGTCGTTTTCAACCAAGTTTTGGTGCAATGTGAAACAGATGAACTGACCCAGAACACCATGTTCAACATTCAACAAGAACGAGTCTGTTGGGTTGGAGGTTCGCAGTGGAAAAACAGAAAGGTTATCCGTGTGAGCATTTGCTCTTGGGCAACTACCAAAGATGATATTTCCAAGGCCGTAGCTTCATTTAATCAATCATTGTCAAAAGCTAAAAAACAACGATCATGAATTTCGAATTGAACAAATCCATCAAAATACTGGAACGGACTCCCGCAGTTCTTAAGGCCCTTTTTTACGAATTGGATGCGGACTGGGCCACTATCAATGAAGGCCCCCGTACCTGGAGCGCCTATGATATTGTAGGGCACCTTATTCATGGGGAACAAACCGATTGGATTCCCCGGGCTGAAATAATTTTAAGCGATGGTCCGGATAGGACTTTTGCGCCATTTGACCGTTTTGCCCAGGAAAAACTTTCCCAAGGGAAAACCATGGAAGATCTGTTGGAAGAATTTGCCAGCCTTCGGGAATCGTCATTGAACCAGCTTAAATCCTGGAATTTGAGCGAAGAAGATTTGGATAAAACCGGCGTACATCCCGACTTGGGAGAAGTTACACTAAGTCAATTGCTCTCCACTTGGACGGTTCATGATCTGGCGCATATCAATCAATTTAGCCGTGCAATGGTTAAACACTACGCCAAGGATGTAGGCCCTTGGAAAAAATACATCAGAATCCTGAAGGACTTATAGAAAATCCTATTTTTGGGAATGCAGTTGACGGTTTGTGAGCTTTTTGCCGGAGTTGGGGGGTTCCGATTGGGATTGGAGGACACCGAGCACTTTAAGGTGGTCTGGAGCAACCAATGGGAGCCCTCCACCAAGATGCAACATGCTTCCTTGGTTTATGAAGCCCGTTTTGGGGCCGAAAACCATTCCAACCAAAATATTGAAGAAGTGTCCACGGATGCAATTCCTGACCATGATATGTTGGTCGGTGGGTTTCCCTGCCAGGATTATTCCGTGGCTACAACTCTAAAAAATTCCAAGGGGCTTATTGGAAAAAAGGGTGTGCTTTGGTGGTCCATCCACCGTATTTTGTCCGAGAAGAAAAACAAGCCCAAATACCTCTTTTTTGAAAATGTAGATCGGCTCTTAAAATCTCCATCTTCGCAACGCGGAAGGGATTTTGCCATTATGTTGAAAAGTCTCAACGACTTGGGCTACGCGGTGGAATGGCGTGTGATCAATGCTGCTGAGTATGGAATGCCCCAACGCCGAAGGCGGGTGTTTTTCCTGGGCTACCACAAGTCCTCACCCCTTTTCGAGTCTCTGCGAAAAGCTCCAGCCAAAGATTGGATATTGGAGCAAGGAACGCTAGCCTCGGCATTTGCCGTTAAAGCTAGCTCGCAACAAGTCCAGCGCTTTTCCATAGACCAAAGTTTGGTAGAACTTTCAGAGGGGTTCAATGCTGAAAAAGGGCTTTCCCCCTTTTTAAATTCAGGAGTGTGCATTGACGGACGGGTGTCCACCTTAAAAACGGAACCGCTTCCCCAAAAAAAGGGACAGGTGCTTGCCGATATTTTGGAAAACGGAAGTGCAGATGAAAGCCTGTTTATCTCCGAAGAGGAGCTCCCAAAATGGGAGTATTTAAAAGGGGCGAAAAAAGAAATTCGAAGAACCAAAGCTGGTTTTGAATATAATTATAGTGAGGGCAGTATGGTTTTCCCAGATGCCCTTGATCAACCTTCCAGAACCATTATTACCGGAGAGGGCGGAAAGTCCCCATCCCGGTTTAAACATGTGGTGCAAACACCCAAGGGATTGCGTAGGCTTTCCCCAGTAGAATTGGAACGGTTGAACATGTTTCCGGACAATCACACCCAACTTGAGGGCATTTCCGATGCCAAGCGTGCTTTTTTTATGGGCAATGCTTTAGTGATAGGTGTGGTTAAAGAAATAGGCTCGGCCCTGTTCCGGAAAATCCGGGAATTTGAAGAGTAATTTTAAAGACGATTTATCCAGGGAGCGGCTATTTTCCCATTTTCTTGATGGCCAGTATCAAAAGTGTTTGAAGTACTATTCTTTTAAACGTACTTCCAATATAGAAGAACAGCTTTTAGGTGTTGACTTGACATTCACCCACAAACAAACGGGTTCCGTATACCATATTGACGAAAAGGCGCAACTAGATTATCTCAACACCAACCTCCCCACTTTTGCGTTTGAATTGTGCTATGAAAAAGACGGAGAACAGAAAATAGGCTGGTTTTTGGACGTCAACAAAAAAACCGATTTCTATTCCTTGATTACCGGAATTTATGCAGATGAAAAGGACTGTTTCACCACTTGCAATATCACCTTTGTAAACCGTAAAAAGCTGCTGGATTTCTTGAATTCCAAGGGCATAACCCGCGAAAAAATGATGAGACTGACCCACTCCCAACCGCATTATCATGGCAAAATGCAATTGGAAAACCTCGATTCGTTTTCGGAAGGTTATCTTTTTTTCTCGAGAAGAAATAAGATAGAAAAGCCCGTTAACCTCATTTTAAAGCTAGAGTTATTGTACAGTATCGGGGTAGGAAAGAGATTAATATAATGTGCTTATGATATTCTGTTTTTAAGGTCCATTCTTTCGTGCAATATTCTGATAATCTCAATTTCATTTTCTGAAACAACATGATAGAATATGATGTGCTTACCTGATTTTAGGCCTAGCAGATCATTACTAATACCGGAATACGTTTTTCCAAGGAGAGGATTTGCGGCAATTTCATTACTTGCAAATTTTATTGCATTATAATAGGTGTCAGCTTGGTTTTCTGACCACGCTATTAAGGTATATTCCCAGATGGCATTCAAGTCTTCAATGGCTCTTTGTCTCCAGATAATCCTAGCCATTCTTTTCTTTTGCCGCCTTTAGGTTTTGAAGGTTCTCGTCCAAGTCAAAATTCTCCATCCTTGGGCTATTCAAGCCTGCTTGAATAGCCTTTTTTAAAGCTAATGCCTTGCTCTCTTCGTTTTCCAAAAGCCGAAGTCCGGCGCGAATCACCTCACTAACATTTTTATATCGCCCTGCGGAAACTTGATTTTGCACAAATTCATCAAAATAATTCCCTAGTGATATGGATGTGTTTTTGCTCATTTTTGTTCTTTGTATAAAATTACCAAAAATTGGTAAAATTCTCAAAGAACGAAGAACTATTCATAAAAAATGGCGATTTCATCCAGTCCCTTTCTATGGATATCCGGCACATAAGCCGGACTTTTTGGATAGCCTACTGGAAGTAATAAAAAGGCTCGTTCATTGCTCGGCCTATCCAATATTTTGGTTAGAAAATTCATGGGGCTTGGGGTGTGGGTCAGGGTAACCAGCCCAGCATTGTGAATGGCCGAAATCAGCATGCCACAAGCAATCCCAATGGATTCATTTACGTAGTAATTGTTGTGTTTTTCTCCATTTTCGTCAAACTCATATACCTTTTTAAAGGCTATGATCAACCAAGGCGCGATTTCCAAAAAAGGTTTGTGCATGTCCGTTCCCAAGGGTTCCAAATCCTTTTTCCAACGCTCGCTCATTCGGTGTTCATAGCTTTCCTTTTCTTCAGCTTCGGCAGCTTTGCGGATTTCTGTCTTCAAAACTGGATTGGATACTGCGCAAAAGGTCCAGGGTTGCTTGTGGGCGCCTGAAGGTGCTGTGGACGCACTTAAAATTAAATTATCTATGATTTCCTTGGGTACATCTTGGTTTGAAAACTCCCTAACCGACCTGCGTTTATCCAACCATTTATGAAATTCTTGACTGCGCTCTTTAGATTCATCTATTGAATACCTCTCTCCTTCATATAAAACATGTTTATAGCCGTTGAGGGTAATGTGATCTGGTGTTGTCATTGTGCTTACCTTTTAAATGATTTTAGGTTCCGCTGATTTTTTCCAAAATATATTTTTGAACGGATTCTTTGTCCGCTCGGCTTCTTAAAATCAAAAGTTCATTGTTTTTATGTGTCCGATAAGACATTAGGTATTTTGTTTTCCCACTTCGGATCAATTCCGTGAATTCAAATCGGTTTGGGTCAAAATTTTCGGCGATCAACTCCTCTTTTTGGACACTGTCCAGAAATTTTTTTAAACGAATGATTTTGCCGCTTTTCTCATCGATTTTTAACTCTGCATAGAACACCCAAGCCGCAAACCTGTAAAGCATATATCCAACTGATGTAAGAATAGTGATTAAAAGAACGGCCAGCCAACCTGTCCAAATGAGCAAGAAAACGAACGAAGCCGAAGTCCAAATCATTAATTCTTTCCATTTAAATGGAGTGCGGCTGCTTAAAGTGTGGACATGGCCGCTTTTGGAAATTTTGAAGTATTTTTCGTTTTCGTTCATAGTGCAGCCCTTTTCGGAATCCCAGCACTCTTTTCAAGTCTTTTTAATGCTCTATACGTTACTTCTTTTAAAGCGTTATCAAATATCCGATCAGATCTTTTATACGTTGCATCAGCTGATTTCTTATAAAACTCTCCTGCTTCAATAACTTCAATCTCTTTCCCATTAATATTTATGGTTATTTTCAGTTCCACGTACGAAGTTTCTTTTTCATACCAAAACGTCGCAGAAAATTCTTTTCTTGCCTCAAGAACCTGGGCCTTTAATATTACGGATTTAGTCGATTGAGAGCTTAGGTTGTCCAAAATGGTTTGCCTTATAATATTTTCATGGTTGTTATCGAGTGGTGGGGCCACCATATCATATTGTCCCCCTTTAGAAAAAAAAGGAATTTTCAAATCGTCAGAAACAGCAACATTTTCCCTTTTGTCCTCAATTATTATTGCCGCAGGATTCAAATCAAGATTGATTCTTTGATAACTGTCATCCCTAGTAACAAATTTTGGAGTGCTACATGAAAAACAAAAGGTAATTATAAATGCTAGGCTGGTGATTGAGGTTGGTTTCATTTGATTTTATGGACACTTTGCGAATAAATCATTTCTCTCTTATTTCCCCGATCTTCACCATACAAATCTCCTCCGTAAGCTGTTTGAGTTCATTTATCCGAGCGGGTAAAACTATTACTTATCTTCTTTCGTAGAAATAAACCCAATCGTTATCCTGGTTCTCTTCTACCATTCGGTTTCCTTCTAACCGTAAAATTCCCAAAACAAGTACCCCGGTACCCAGCTCCCATCTATTGTTTCCAATATTTTTCCATTTTAAGGTCGAGAGACTCAAATCAGCACATTCCGTTGGGGCATCACCTGTTGTCCATTTGGCGACCATACTGCCATCCGTGTTAAACTCCCTGTAAATACGCGCTTCGCAAAATGATATCTCATCCGGAACACCGGATTTTGTCTCACGCCCCACAGTTAGCCACTCTCCAAGTATAGCATCTGGAGATATTTCTGCATCTTTACTGCACCCCACCAATGCCATAAAGCCAAGCAAGGCGGCCCATGTTTTAACTCTTTTACCAAAATTACGTTGTGCCAATTTTATTGATTTTAGATTTACAAATACTCTCTGTTAGTTGTTTTAGCTCATCTACCTTCCCAGCCAGATGCTCCAATTCAGCTTTGCTGATAGTGTACTCATCCATTTTATAGCGAGCATCTATGTAGGCGCGTTTAAGGAGTTCAAACAGATTTTTTTCTTGGTCAGTTGTTTTGGGGAAGACAGCAAAACCGGCATCGCACATTTCCACTTTTATGCCCAAGGTCTCCAGATTATGGTCTTTGGGGCGGTAGTCCGTAAAGACGAGCAAAATAGTAGTGTAGAATTGCTCGACTGCCTGATGGAGATAGAATGCGGCTTTATGAAAATCCTCTCTATCCATTCCATGTTGAAAATCGATAAGAAAACTGTTCGCGCTTTTAAACCATTGGTCAAAATGGTCTTGGGCTTTTTGGCGGTACTCTTCTGGGGTGAGTTTTTTGGGATTGGCGAGCTTAAACTTTTCGGAATCGTAGAGTACAATCCCCTCTTCTTTAATGTCCTTAAAAAAGTAATTGCCCTGGGCCAAGGAGGCGTTAAGTTGTTTTATGCCGTGGAAGATCGGGCTTACGGGTGTGGTCACTTTTCCGGAATCCACCAATTCTTGTTTTATCCTGCCCTCTATCCGGAATTTTTGCTTTAAATCTTCATGGGTGAACACTACAAGGAGGTCAAAATCGCTGCGGTATTCGTAGGTGATGCCTTTTTCCACGTATTTGTCCTCTACCCAATTACCGCGGGCGTGGCTGCCAAAGAGAATCACCATTTCCACTTCTTTAAAGGCGGAAAGCTGCTGGGTAAGCAGTTGCAATTCTTCTTGTTTGGATTTGGGCAGATGGTTCACAAGGGGAAAGTAAGAAATTTTTGATATTAGGAGAGTTAAATCATTCAGTCATGTTGATAAGGGTAGAGGTTATATAGCCATATACCTTTTTATTATAAGGAACTGGCGAGACGAAAAAAGATAAAACGTACTCTCCGTATCTTTTTTTGTTTTTATCCTTGACCACAAAATAGGTAGGATTTCCCCTAGCAATTTCATAACCTTCCTTGAAAAAATCAGATTCAAAGGAGATAAATTCACTCTTATAAACTGAGAAGTCAAATGCCTTTGCAAGCAATTCGTTTGGTTTGATTTCATTTTTTACTTTCTTGATTTCAACTTTATCAATCAAATCAAGATTAGCACGAACTATTGTATAATGGGTTCCTCTATCTAGGATAATCAGGTAATGTTTATTTCCTGAAGAGAAAAGCAAGTATGGGCAACTTTGATTAACTTGATTTAGAATGATCTTATCAAAAACCAAATCTGCTTTTTCCCTGCTTTCTGCATAATATCCTGTAAGTTTCTGTTGGCCAAAAGCAAAATTGAACATGGGTAAAATCAAGACCAAAAGGAAAAAGCATTTTACCTTCATAAAATCTTTGTTTCCTATCACTTTTCTCTTTTTTTCAAATAGTAGTTAAATTGATATCCTACTCCCAAGCTTATTTCATTAAACGCGCCTATTTTGTTATATCGGATAAAAGTTGATATTCGTTTAAAATTACGTTTTACCTCCACTTGATATTCGCTCAAATTTCTGTAAACGCTCATTGTTGCATTAAATTCAGCATAGAAAGGCTCACCTAGCCACTTGCCAAAACCAACTAACGGTCCGCTTGAATTAACCATTTTGTTTTTATCCGATTCCACATAATCTATAGTACTGAATCCAGCCAGTAGGTTTATTCCTCTAATATTTATACTGCTTTCTAAGCTATAGCTCTGTGAGTCTACATTATTGTTGTGGTTTAAGTTTTTGAGGGATGCTTTTAAATCCAAATCAAACCCACAATCCATGAACAAATGGACTAAACTAACGGAAGAACTTAAAAACCTATTTTCTCCAAAGTTGGTTTGGTAAGCCAAATTTGCTTTTAAAGTGGTACCGCCAAACATGGCTGGTGTTGAAAAATACAATTGCCCGCCAACAGGGTTGTTAAATACACCACTCATGGCATGAATACCTATATCTTGATAATCAAAATAACATATGTTACAATCTTCTTTGAGGACAATTTCCAGTAGCCGTGGTTCATCCAATTTTATTTCCTGTGTTTTGAAGCCAATGTATGAAATGGTCAGCACGCTCAACGAATCTGGAACTGCAATCTTAAAATTTCCATCAAAGTCTGTTTGTGTCCCAATTTTTGTGCCTTTTACAATTACTATTGCCGCGGGCAATGGGCCTTTGTCGCTTTTAGCTAGGACTATACCCAAATAGTCTGTTGTTTGTCCAAAGGCAAGATTAAAAATGAATGAGCATGTGAGCAATGTGAGTTTTTTCACAGCGGTTTGGCTAATTGTTCAAACCAAAAGTACCTGTTCGAGTCGGTTTATGAAATCAAGAATGAGTGAAGTGGGTGATTGGTTGAGTAATCGATAAAAGTTAGAAAGATACTTTTATAATTCCTCCACCAACTGAATATTATTCCCACAGGTATCATTCAAAACTGCAACTTTTACAGTGCCCATTGCGGTGGGTTTTACGCTAAACTCTACCCCGAGATCCACAAGTCGGTCGTGTTCTTTTTGCACATCGTCCACATCAAACTGGGTATAGGGAATTCCAGCTTTCATAAGCTCTTCTTGGTATACTTTTGAGGGTTCAAAATGAAGGGGGGCAGGCTCCAGTAAAAGTTCGGGGCCATCTTGATTCTCTGCCGAAACCAAGGTCAACCATCTATTGCCACCTTCCAGGGGAATATCCCGTTTTTTGATAAAACCAAGTTTTTCTGTGTAGAATTTTAGCGCTTTTTCCTGGTCCAATACGGGAATGCTTATTAAAGTTACTCTCATAGCCCTATAATTCAATGGAAATATTCACCTTGCCCCCAAGCCCTTTTTCAACAATGTCATAAAGGGTTTTTAGGGTAAGGTTGCTCCCGTTGTTTTCTACCCGTGAAATATAGGTGCGTTTTTTATCCACTAATTCGCCCAACTGCGCTTGGGTAAGGTTTTTTTCTTCTCTGGCCTTGCGCAACAAAAGCCCAATCTTAAATGATTCAAAATCCCGTTCCAGTTCATCTCTCCGTTCTGTTCCTTTTTTTCCGTAAACAGAATCTTTGATGTCTTTCCAGCTTTTAGTGTCCATTTTATTTCCTTTTCTCTTCATAGCACATATGCATTAGTGTAACAGCTTTGTCTATTTCTTTCTGTGGGGTTTTTTGCGTTTTCTTTGTGAATCCGTTCAACAGGATTACCAATTTTCCGCTATCGAAAAAGCAGAACACCCGCCAAATGTTGGAGCCCAATTTTATCCTTGCTTCATAGAGACCCTTTGCCCCTGAAATGGCTTTAAGGTAGTTAGAAGGCACTCATTCGTAGGTTTCAATAATTTCGATAACCTTGAATATTTTGTCTTGAACCTTTTTGGGTTGCTTTAGCAAAAACTCCTCGAAATAATTTTTATACTGGACTACCTCCCTAACCCTCTTCATTATCATAAAGGTAACTTAAAAGTTACATTGTTCAAAATCCAAATGAAAAATGTATTGCGAAAAGTTTACTGCTTCACCATCCTCACATGCGGAATTCCATCCTCTAAATATTCCGCACCCGTTTCCTTAAAACCTAAACTGTTGTAGAATCTTAACAAATAGGTCTGTGCGGAAAGTTCTAGGGCCATCTCTGGAAATCTGGATTCCAAATCTTGGATGGAGGCTTCCATAATCACTTTGCCATAGCCATATTGCCTTTCGTCCTGGGCTACCACTACTCTTCCAATGCTTGGATTATCAAAGTAATCCCCAGGGCCAAACATTCGGGTGTAAGCTACAAGTTTGCCTTCTTTTGTTCCCAAAACATGGATTGCCTTTTGATCCTTTCCGTCCACATCTTGGTACACGCAATCTTGTTCCACCACAAAAACGGCGCTTCGCAATTGCAAAAGCTGGTAGAGCTCTTTGGTAGTTAATTGATCAAAGGTTTTTATCTGTATTTCCATCAATCCTGAACAATTACGCTTTTGGAATCACATTTATCAAACTCGGGCTGAATGTTTACATGGTTGATACCATGTTTATGATATACATGCTCTTCAATATCAACCAAAATCTTATCAAATTCTGATAGTTTGATGTCTTCCTTAAAATCGATATGCGCCTCTAGATGAATTTCCTCTTCGTTGAGCTGCCAAATATGTACGTGGTGTACATTTTTAACTGGTTCCAAGGTACAAATGGATTCCACAATTTCCTTCACTTCAATTGTTGAAGGGGTAAACAGCATCAGCACCTTGGTGGATTCCTTTAACAAATCGTATCCCATATAAATTAGATACAGGGCAATGGCCATCGTAAGTACGGCATCTACCCAGAAAATTTGGTAAAATTTCATCAATACACCTCCTACCAAGACCGCAACGGAAGCCATCATGTCCGTAAGCAAATGCAAATAGGCCGATTTCATGTTCATATTGTCCTCGGAATCCTTTTTAAGTAACAACACGCTAAATCCATTACCTAAAATCGCAATAATCGATAACCAAATAACCAGATTTGACTCTATTTCCTGGGGTTCAAAAAAGCGATCCACGGCTTCAATCATCAAAATAACGGCTACCACCATCAAGGTTGCCGCGTTTATGAAGGCAGCCAGGATTTCGGCTCGTTTATAACCAAAAGTCTTGTTTTTTGAGGCCTTTTTTCGCCCCAACAAAGCAGCAACATAGCTGATGACCAAGGAGAGGACATCACTGAAATTGTGCAGGGCATCCGACAAGAGCGCAAGACTACCGGAAATAAGACCACCTATTACCTGTGAAACGGTAATGGCAATATTGAGAACTATGGATATGAGAAGATTCCTTCCCTTTAAATCATTGTGGGAATGCGAATGTCCATGATAGTGGTGGTGCCCCATTAATCCATCTTATCTGCAGGGAATTTTTTCAATGCGTCGCTCGTGTCGACCGCCTTCAAATTCTGTATTCAAGAAAGTTTCCACCATTTCCAGAGCTTGTGGGAGTGCTATAAAGCGGGCTGGAAGGCTTAGAATGTTGGCATCGTTGTGTTCACGGGCCAAAGCGGTAATTTCCTTGCTCCAACACAAGGCCCCTCTTACATTTTGATGTTTGTTGATGGTCATGCTAGCCCCATTTCCGCTGCCGCAGATGACAATGCCCAAGTCTGCTTTACCCGCTTCAACATCATCCGCAACAGGGTGCACAAAATCCGGATAATCCACACTGTCAGTACCATCGGTACCATAATTGATTATTTC
Source organism: Flagellimonas flava (assembly GCF_050617915.1). Lineage (GTDB taxonomy): Bacteria > Bacteroidota > Bacteroidia > Flavobacteriales > Flavobacteriaceae > Flagellimonas > Flagellimonas flava_A. The sequence goes on along the minus strand of NZ_JBODQE010000005.1, from coordinate 377,661 downwards.
AATTCCTTTTGATTTCAACAAGCCAATAATTGCCAGTTTGTAGTCTGTACCGGCATGGTCATTTCCTATAGCTATTTTCATTGTTCAAGATTTAGATTGGTAAATACAAAGGTACGATTCTTTTAAAGTTGGGATGTTGATAAAAATCATCTATTATTTCCATTGGCTTCATATTCAGAACATTGAAAAAAATTGGGATTTGTTGATCGTTCGTAGAAAACTTGAGGGAATTAAATTTTTATTATTCAAAAAATATTGGCATTACATATTAAAATCCAAAATTGTGCGTTTAATCCATCAGAAAGTAATTAACTTTTAAGCAACAATTATTTCCCTTAATCAACAATAAATTTGATTTTAGTTTTCAAAAAATCCATGTTGAAAACACTTATCAAATTATGTTCATTAAAAATCTAATCCGTTGATTTTTAATTTTCTTTTCCATTGATAGTTTGTTCACAAACTTTCTTATCTGTTGAAGTCAATTTTTTCGTAAATAATTTATTCCACATTTCAACAAACTATCATAATCATCATTTTTATAAATTTTAAAAAAGAAAGAAAAAAGAATATTAATATATGTTGATAAAGCAGCTCTTGTGAAACGATTGTTTGCCATAAAATGATGCTGCCTTATTATAATTCGTAATTTTCAAAAAATTAAACTGTAGATGTCAAAGAAAAAGAAGAGAGCCAGGAGTCAACGCAAGAACGAGATTACCAAGGGCATTTTTACAGTACTGGAGAAAGAACCTTCTAAAAGCTTCAATTACAAACAAATAGCCTCAAAAATGGGTATTACGGATACCCGTGACAGGAATGCCTTGATCAAACGATTGGGGCAGCTAAAGGCCACGGATAGGATTTTGGAAGTGGAACGGGGCAAGTTCAAGAAAAAACCTTCGTTGCATACATATTATACCGGTAAAGTGGATTTGACCACCAGTGGGAATGCGTACATTATTACGGAAGATTTTGATAATGACATATTTGTTCCATACAACAAACTCAACAAGGCCTTTCATGGCGATATGGTTGAGATATTTCTAAGACCCAGACGCAATGGAAAGAAACCAGAAGGGGAAATTTCCAAAGTACTGGAACGAAGAAAAAGCAGCTATGTGGGTATTGTGGACAAGCAAAAGACCTTTGCTTTTGTTAGGCCTACCGATCCCAAAATGTATACTGATATTTTTATTCCCCTGGACAAACTTAAAAAGGCAAAGGACGGGGACAAGGTTGTGGTTGCACTCGGAAATTGGCCTGATGATGCCGAATCACCTTATGGAGAAGTCTTGGAAATTTTGGGAAAACCTGGAGAGCACAATACCGAAATCCATTCGATTTTGGCAGAATATGGTCTGCCGTATGAATTTCCGTATGAAGTGGAGCAGTTTGCCAAGACCTTGGATACCTCCATCAAAGAATCCGAGATTGCCAAACGAAGGGATATGCGGGATGTGTTGACCTTTACCATCGATCCCAAGGATGCCAAGGATTTTGATGATGCCCTTTCTTTCAAAAAACTGGAAAACGGCAACTATGAAATTGGGATTCATATTGCAGATGTATCGCACTATGTGCAGCCCGATACGGTTTTGGAGGACGAGGCATATGAACGGGCTACTTCGGTCTATTTGGTGGATAGGGTGGTTCCCATGTTACCTGAGGTACTTTCCAATTTAGCCTGTTCCTTGAGGCCCAATGAAGAAAAATATACGTTTTCGGCCATTTTTGAAATGGATGAAAATGCCAAGTTGATCAATCAATGGTTTGGACGTACTGCCATTAATTCCAATGAGCGTTTTGCTTATGAGGAGGCGCAGCATGTGATTGAAACCAAACAAGCCAAGATTCCAAAGGAAGTATCCATTCGGGAGGATGCCTATACCATTTCCGAGGATGTTGTTGAGGCGATTTTGACCTTTGATAAATTGGCCAAGATCATGCGTAAACAACGGATGGATGCCGGGGCCATTTCCTTTGATAAAATCGAGGTGCGATTTAACCTGAATGCGAAGAATGAACCCAAAGGAGTTTATTTTAAGGAATCCAAGGATGCCAACAAACTTATAGAAGAGTTTATGTTGTTGGCCAACAGGAAGGTTGCGGAGTTTATTGGCAAACAAAAAAAGACCTTTGTTTATAGGATTCATGACGAACCGGATGAGGAAAAATTAATGGCCTTGAACGGGGTTATTTCAAGATTTGGACACTCTATTAACCTTAGGGACAAAAAGAGCCTGAACAGCTCTCTAAACCAGCTCTTAAGGGATGTAAAGGGGAAGAAAGAACAGAACCTGGTGGACACTTTGACAATCAGGAGTATGAGCAAGGCCATTTACACCACGGAAAACATTGGCCATTACGGTTTGGGCTTTGAATACTACACCCATTTTACATCACCAATCCGAAGGTATCCGGATGTAATGGTGCACCGATTGCTGCAGCATTACCTAGATAAGGGCAAACCTCCCAAGGATACTTTGTATGAGGATAAATGCAAGCATTCTTCGGATATGGAGTTATTGGCTGCCAATGCTGAACGGGATTCCATTAAGTACATGCAGATTAAATTTATGGAGGACCACAGGGATCAAAAGTTCCTTGGGGTGATTTCAGGTGTTACCGAATGGGGCATCTACGTAGAGATAATTGAGAACAAATGCGAAGGAATGGTGCGTATACGGGATATCAAAGATGATTATTATGTGTTTGATGAACGTAATTTTGCCATTGTGGGAGAGCGTACCAAACGAATGTACCAATTAGGGGACGAGGTCTATGTGATGGTAAAGGAAACGGATTTAATAAAAAGACATTTGGATTTTTCCCTTGTGGGCAGGAAAAAGTGATTTTTTTGGAATACATTTTGTGAACCAATTGCGCATAATACTTTGAAACATGAAAGCTTTAAGAATACTGATGCTGTTCATTTCGTTTCAGCTGATGCAGGCACAAGAAGAGCAGCTTACAAAAGAACTGGAATCTTTTTCGGAGGTTAAGGGTTTTGATGGAATCTCCATCAATCTGATAAAATCGGATGAAAACAAAGCCGTGATCAAAGGGGCCCATACACAAAAAGTGGCCATTGTGAATAACGATGGTGTGCTAAAAATTAGAATGGAAATTAACAAAATTTTTAGTGGTTATAGAACTTTTGTTGATTTATTCCATGCGGATGAACTTGTGGTTATAGATGTCAACGAAGATGCCAAGATAAGCTCGCAAGAAACCATGGTTCAAAGTGTATTGGATTTAAGGGCTCAAGAAGGAGGGGAACTGGAAATCAACTGTCAAACAGAACAACTTTTGGTCAAAGCAATCACAGGTGGGCAAATAGAAGTAAAGGGCTTTGCGGATACGCAGGATGTTATTATCAACACTGGGGGAGAATATAATGGTAAGGAATTCAAGACCAAATTTTCCACAATTACCGTGAATGCTGGCGGAAATGGGGCAATTTATGCTACGGACTACGTGAAGGCCAACGTTAAAGCTGGAGGAGAGGTTCTGGTGTACGGAGACCCTTTAAAGATGGATGAAAAAACGGTTTTTGGCGGGAAAGTAATTCGGATGGATTAGTATGATAGAAGACATTCAAGCGGCAATACCTTTGGGGTTTTTATTGGCCTTTATGATAGGCCCTGTTTTTTTTGTGCTTTTGGAAACCAGCGCAACCAAAGGTTTTAGGGCCGGTATTAGTTTTGATTTTGGGGTGATTGTGGCTGATGTTGTCTTTTTGTTGATAGCCTATTTCAGTAGTTTTCAGCTTTTGGAAAATTTAAGCAACCAACCAGGTCTCTTTGTCTTTGGGGGCATGATTCTGCTGGTATACGGCATTGTTATTTTTGCGAAAAAGGCATCCAAAAAAGAAAACCTGAAAGCCTCCAAAGGCACCTACGCTGGGCTGATGATAAAAGGATTTCTTTTGAATTTTATCAACATTGGGGTACTGGCCTTTTGGTTGGGATTGATTGTGATCGTGGGTCCTAGCTTGGACAACGATCCAAACAGGATTTTGGTCTTCTTCAGCACCATGATCGTTGTTTATTTTATCACGGACGTCTTTAAGATCCTTTTGGCCAAACAATTGAAAAAGTATTTGACTGCGGAAAGAATCGTGTTGATTAAGAAAGTACTTGGGTTGGTGATCATTGTTTGTGGAATAGTCTTGATTATCAAAGGTTTTTTACCCAAGGAAAAGTTTGATATCAAAGAAGGCATAGAACGCATTAGCGAATAAAAAACCCAACCATTTGGTTGGGTTCTTGAGGCATCGAGCGGATTCGAACCGCTGTACAAGCTTTTGCAGAGCTGTGCCTAGCCACTCGGCCACGATGCCATTTCAGGGTGCAAATGTACTACTTTTTTTAGCTTACCCAAACCTTTAAACAGGTCTTTCGGCCTTTAAAACTACGCTTACACTTTGCACATCCCCTCCTATTGGAGGATTGATTTTTGCGACCTCTATTTCAGCTTTGGAAACGGTGGTCAATTCTATAAAAACACGATCTAGAATGCGTTTGGCAACGTGTTCCAAAAGATTGGAACGAATGGCCATTTCTTCCTTGACAATGTTGTTAAGATGAACGTAATCAACTGTTTCACTGAGTTTGTCGGAAACAGAGGGTTTGGATAAGTTGGTATATACTTCCAAATCTACCCGATAATCACTTCCAATGAGCATCTCTTCCTTTAAACACCCATGGTTGGAGTGCACTCTAATATTGTTGAGCCTTATTTTCCCCACAATTGTTGCTTTGGTGGGACAAAAATAAGTGAAACCCAGTAATTAGTACATACACCTACAATTACTGATACCCTGGAAGAGATCCATACCCACCGTTACAACATGGGTACCTGTACTATATCCCAAAATCTCGTTGGTGATGACCTGATAGGAATAGCCAAAGTAGAAATTGTTTTTTTTCAATCCTGCAATAGGGGCTATATACAAAGGTTTACCCAACTGATCGTTCAAGAAGCGATAGGTAACACCCACATAATAATAATCTTCAAAATCGTGAAAACGGAATTTGGCATTTAAATCTGTCACCGATCGACCATCACTTTCAAAATATTGATAGAAAACCGAAGGTTCTATCTCCAGTTTGCTGTTTTTGTTTTTGGAAATACTATAGCCCGCATAGGCGTAGTAGTTTCTCAAGGTGTTGGGTTCAAAAACAGGATTGAACTGAGCCAAATCCTTGGGCAAAATATTGGATGCATTCAAGCTTATATAGAACTTGCTGAATCGATATAAGACGCCCAAATCAAAATTGTGGTTGGTGGTAGCCTTGTCATCAGTTGGTCTTTGACCTCCAAAATCGGTAAAGTTTTCCACATCGATCCTGAACTGGTTGAAGTTGTAGGAAATACCGAAGGACAGGAAGATATCCTCATACCTATCCAAGGTCAAGTGGTGTGCAAAGGAAACCCTGGCTCCTCGCTGCTTGGTTTCCCCGTTACTATCGTTGTACATCAGCATGCCAAGGCCTGATCTATTTCCTATTCTAGCATCTGCAGCCAAAGTTTGGGTGTCCGGGGCATCCTCAATACCCACCCATTGGGTAAGACCGTTAAGTCTAACCTTGATGTGATCGCCAATTCCCGCATAGGTTGGGGACATTAGAAAAGGGTTGTCCGCAATATATTGCGAAAGCTGCGGAATGGTCAGTTCCTGTGCCACTGCCCCGAGGGAGAGCAGTAGGATAAAGATTGAGGTTATGCTTTTTCTTAACATGATGCAGTAGGTTAAAGGATCAATTTCGATATAGGGTAAAGTGTCCAACCAACTCACGGTCATCATTCTCGCCTTGGAGCTTGATGATGTACCAGTAATCTCCAGTTGGGAGCTCACTGTTATTGTAGATTCCGTTCCATCCGGCATCGCCATAACGCATACGATAGAGCTCTCTACCATAACGATCAAAAATGATCATTAGTACGTTAGGGAAGGCTTCAAGATTGTCTGGCAACCAGTTGTCATTCATTCCATCGCCATCTGGAGTAAAGAAGTCAGGTACCTCAATATCAATGAATTCCATAAAGATTTCCATGGTAACCTCACATCCGTTTTGGTCAATAACCGTAACGGTGTAGGTGTCGGTTCTGTTGATTATGTAAGTGTTGTCCGTTCCGTTGTCCACGCCATCAAAGATGAAGGTGTAGTCTTCCAGACCTCCTTCTGCCACGGCTGTAATTTCATTGATGTTGTTGTTCTCCAACACCAGGGTCAATGGCTCAAATCCAGTTATGCTGAAATCGATGGTATTGATACACCCGTTCGCGTGCGCAATGGTCAAATAATGATCTCCAGGCGCTATGTTCACAAAGTCGGATGTCAGCTGAAGATCTGCAGGATCCGTGGAATCAATGGCATACATCACATCTGATATAACCGAGGTGTCTTCAAAGACAATATCCAAACGGTTTGTGGGTAGATTTCCATCGCACTCATAGATCGGGGTAACTTCCGCTGCAAGATTAACACCAGCGTTGATTTCTACAATAATATTGGTTTCACAACCCTGTGCATCCCTTACGAATACAACATGCATTCCTGCAGGAAGGTTCTGGAACAAGATTTGATCTTGAACAAAATCTGTATCGGCATTCGAGTTCAAACTGGAGAAATAAGGTGCAGTACCACCTGTGATATCTAATTCAAAGGAACCATCCGCACTATTGAAACAAACTTCGTGCATCACATTGATGGCCTGAGCTTGGATAGGTTCTGGTTGCAAAATCTCAAATTGGAAGGTTTCAAAACATCCGTTTCTATCTTGAGCAATTACATCATAAATACCAGGTGCCAAATCTTCGAAAGTTCCTACCGTGTCAAACTGATCCAAGTTAGGAGTGATGGCATAGAAAATTTCACCAGTTCCACCAGATACTTCTACGGTGATGGTACCATCGTCCAAACCGGAACATGTTACATCCGTGGATTCTTGTCGGTCAATCTGTAGAGGTGCAGGATCAGTAATGTTGATAGCGGGACTAGTTATCTGGCAATCCATGCTGATGACGTTCACAAAGTATGTTCCAGCAATCAATCCAGTGAATTCACCGTCATTTTGTGGTCCAGCAACGGAGTTGGTGAGACCTGCGTCAGTAAACAGTTCGTAGGTGTAGTTTCCAAGACCACCAATAGCTGTTGCGCTGATGGTTGCGGAAGCTTCACCCGTACAATTGATGGTTGCCGCACTATCGTCAATAATAACATCCAAAGGAACTATTGGTTCAATAGTCACTTGATTGGAAATCATGGCCTCACAGCCAAAGGCGTCCCTAACATAGTATTGGTAGGCCCCAGCTGGAACAGTAAATGTATGGGTGTTTCCACCAGACATATTGGTATAAAGCACGCCGTCTGAACTGAACTCGTAAGGCCCTGTTCCTCCAGCAGCCGTAAGCTCAATTTGTGCTTGAGCGGTGCAAGTTAGTTGTGAAAGCTGAACTAAACTGGCCATAACTTCAACAGGCTCAGAAATGGTAACCTGAACGGTCTCTACATCGCAACTCCATCCATCAGAAACAGTAATGCTGTAGATTCCGGCTCCAAGATTGTTGAAGGCTGGATTTCCTTGAGCCCCAGTAGTTGACACAATGGTCGTTCCTGTTGGGTCGTAGGTGTTTAATTCGTACAAGTAAACACCTCTACCATTCAATACGTTTATGGCGGTTACTGTTGCGTTGGTGTCACCGTAACACACTAAGGTGGTTGGTGTGGCATCAATATCGGCCGTAATCGGCGTTGGTTGAGTCAATGTAATTGGCTCATTGATAGTACAACCTGCAGTATCCGTAATTTCTACATCGAAAAGACCGGCAGACAAGCCCTGGAACACAAAGCTTACTACATTGGACACATTGTAAACCTGAGCGGTAGTAGTGTTGGTCAATTGGATATCATATGGAGCGAAACCTCCTGTAGGCGAGACTTCTATTTCTCCTAAATTATTGGCACAGGTCACATTGGCCACCTCAATTGGCGTTGCGGCCAAGGCCATATCCGGAGATGCTATGGTTATGGTATTGGAATCCTCAACACATAATGGATTGGCTGTTTGGGTAACACGCACATAATAGTTGCCTCCTGGGAATCCTGCTATTGGCAATGGATTGGTGCTTGTATTTGCTGATCCTGTTACCCCCGTTGTGGTTCCGTCGGAGTTGAAAACTTCGTAGTCATAAGCTCCTGTATATCCAGTGACATTGATTTCCAATGCACCGTTGGTGTCTCCAAAACAAACAGCAGGAGCTGTTGGCGTAGCCACCACATCGATAGTATCGTATGGAGCGATATCATAAGGAGCCGTATCCACATAACAACCAGTGGCGTTGTCCGTAATCCTGAACGTATAGCTTCCAGGTTGTGTCAACTCAAAGGTTGCTGTTACATTGGTTGGGGTTGCCGTTAGAGTCCCTGCAGGGTTTCCGACAGGCAACAACTCAAATGTATAGGTGTTGGCTGGGTTTCCATCATCCGTAATAGTAACCAAAACCTCTTCAGGATTGGCACAAGTGATACCGATGTTTTGTGTAACCGCAACCGTGAATACATTGATTGGCTGAATTGGAGCCACAACTGCTGTTTGGGCGCAAGAGTTGGCATCGGTCACATAAGCTGTAATGTTTTGAACAACTCCTGTATCCACTATATCAAAAGTATTGGACGCTTGGAAATTTACATTGTCAATGCTATACAGATATGGACCTGTTCCTCCTGAAGCTGTTACGGTAATTGTTGAGGTGTTAACTGCGTTGCTCGCGTTACATACAAATGCTGTAGCCGAAGCAGAAACATTTAATACCGTAGGCTCGGTAACAGTCTGATCAAAGAAATCATCACAAGACCTTCCAGAAATAACTCGGGCCCTATAATCGCCTTGAGGCAGATTGTCAAAGACATTGCTTGTTTGCGCTACTCTGTATGGCACTGCCAAGTTTGTGACTTCGTAAAGCTCATAGGTATATACCGGATTTGGTACCGTAGCAGGATCCAAAACCACGGTCAAGCTACCATCGGAACCTCCATTACAGCTTACCGGAGCCATAACCACATCATCGATCACTGGGGTTACCGGTGCATCCAGATCCTGGGTCAATACCACAGTACAAGGGGTTACCGTATCTCCATCAGTAATGGTGAAGGTGTATGTTCCTGCTTGTGTTAAACCGGTAAAAACACCAGTAGCATTGTTTGCTGTGGTCAATCCATCAGGGAATAACACATCATAAGAAAGGTTGGCGGAACCGCCTGTTACATTTATGGTGATATGACCACCTGGATCTACCGTACAATCTATTGGTTTAACCACTGTTGCCGTAGCAGACATGGATTCGATTAAGACCTCTGGACCAATTGTGGTAGTACAGGACCATTGATCCGCAATAAGTACTTCATATGAACCTTCTCCAAGACCAGAGAAAATTGGACTTGTTTGAGGGGAACCAACATTGCTACCATTTCTGATTAGCTGGTAAGTGTAGTTGCTTCCTTGTCCTCCAGCTGTTCCAACTACTTCAATTTCACCTTGAAGCGCAGTACAGTTTTCTTGGTTGATTTGTAGGGTTGCCGTTATTGGGGTCGGGTCTACCAGATTTACATTGGGCAATTGGAATTCACATCCATTTACATCGGCCACCCAAACCTGATAATCCGTTCCTGCTCCAGCTCCACCGGCCAAACCGGAGAACTGTGGAGAAACCTGATAACTTCCAGGGAAGGTAGGTGCAGGGTTTGAAGCCAAATCAACGAAATAGGTGTAGCCTCCCCAACCTCCAGCTGGATTTATAACTTCAATTATACCGTCGTTAAGTGCACAAGTAACATCTGTGACCTGGGTGTTGGCCGAAATGCCCACGCTTGGCCCGGCTATTGTGAAAGACTCTGTATAAATACAGGCAGAACCGGGAGGATTGGTGTCCGTAACTTCAATATAGTAATTACCTGCGGCCAAACCTGTAAGGTTGAAATTACCATCGGCATCGCCGCCAGCAGTAACAACATCATCTGCCAAATTACCAGGAGTATTGTTGATGTCGTAGTATAGGGTGTAGGTGGTCGCACTTGCGTAGGTCACCGTCAATGCATCCTGTAGATCAAGTTCCACCGCTCCATTGGTATCACCAAAGCAGGTAATGTTAGTGGTGCTTACCACAACCAAATCCAATATCTCAGGATCGGCTACCGTATGCGAAGTGGCCAAGACACATCCAGTAACCACATTTCTAACTTCGAAATTGTGTGTGCCCACGGCCAAACCTGTGAAACTTCCAGAAGCTTGGAAAATTCCAGCAGGCAACAACCTGAACTCATAATTGGCAGGAGTTGTTCCAGAATTGGTTATCGATCCGTTGGCGGTGATGGTAATATCTTCGCCAGCTAAACAAGTTGCAGCAGCGTCGATGGCAATACTGGCCGAAACAAGCTCATCAAAAGGCGCAATGGATTCAGTAACAGTACCCACACAACCATTGTCGTCATAAACATTGATGATATAGCTGCCACCAGCCGTATCGGTTTCGGTGTACACATTGCTTGGGCCCACCTGAACCACAACATCGTCCCCTGTAGGAACAGTTCCCTGATCGTCAATGAACTCATAGGTCACATAGTTTCCACTTCCACCGGTTATAGATGCTGTATCCACCGTAATAGTGGCATTGTCCATGTTATTGCCTGTTGTACAACCGAACTCTACCACAGTTGTGTTTATGTTAGACAGCACATCTGGTTGGGTAATGGTCTGTGTCTGTGTTGAAGTACATCCATTGGCCGCTGTGATTTCTATGGTATAGGTGATTCCAGCTGCAGTTCCCTCAAGCCCTGTGAAAGATGCTGTAGTAGCATTACTGCTTGTTGGCGCCAACGGGAAAGTAGCCGAACTTCCAGGCCCAGAAATAATTTCAAAAGTGAACGGACCAGTTCCGTTATCAACAGCCGCAACATCTATGGTTCCATCATCATTTCCATTACAAGTAACATCTGCAGTTGAAGTAATGTTGAAAGATGGAGTTAAGGCTGGGGCAACCGGGATATTGAACACTCTTGTACAAGGTGTGGAAGTCAGGTTGTCAAAGACAGTGATAGTGTAGTTTTCAACAGTGGTTGTGCTAAAAACAAACGGATTCGATGGAAGTGCCGTTCTTGCAACTACCGTTCCAGTACCATCCGTAATTTGATAGTCATAATCGCCAGATCCTGCAAGGACCTCAATGGTTATTTCAGCATCTGGACTTACAGAACAATCCAAGAGCTTGGTCAAGGCAACATCAACTTCCAAAACAGGATGCACGGTCACTACATCCGTATCGGTACATCCGTTACTGTCAAGAATGGAAATATTGTACGTTCCAGCAGCAACGTTGTTGAAAACACCTCCATTATCCAGGTATGTGGTTCCTCCATCCAAAGAATAGAATATCTGCGCAGCACCACTTGTCGCATTTATAGTGACCGTTGCTGGGTCAGAACAGTTATCCACATTAGTGGAATCAATGGTTGGGTCCGGGGTCAAGGTCAAGGCAACATTACCCAAAGGAGTAGAACAGCCATATTGATCTTCGATGGTAACATGATAGTTTCCAGCAGGAGAGTTGGCAGGTATCTCGATTGGATTATCTGAAGTAGATGTAATTGTAACAAAAGGAACCGGACCTGTTACCGTATAAGTGTAAGTTCCACCACCACCAAGAGGGTTTTGAACCTGAATTAGACCAGGGTTGTCACAACTAATGTTCTGTAGTACAACTGGGGTTCCAGTCAAAGGATCAAGCTCGTCCAAAAGTTCATTTTCGGTTGCGCCCACACAACTGTCCAAACCTCCATCAACCTCAACTACCTCAATGAAGTAGTTTCCAGCGCCCAAACCAGTAACGGTTACATTTTGTGGCGATGTATAGGGAACATTTCCACCACTATTGGCCACTGCAACAGGAACACCTGTGGTCATATCATAAACCGTCCATCTAAATTCTGTTCCAAATGGAGCTTGGTTATCAGTTACTGTATACGTAATACTTCCATTATTGGCCCCACTACAAGATGGAGTAATCGCGGAAGTAATTTCCAAGGGAACTGTGATCAGGTCATTAACGTTCACATTACTTTGTCTAACGCATCCACCACTATCCCTTACGTAGAAAAGATATGTTCTACCAGGCACCAAACCTGTCCAAATGTATCTACCATGACCTGCTGTCACAGGATTTCCAAGATTGTCCACACTGTCACCAGGGAACCATGTAGCGGTTCCAGGATTGAAATTGTTAGGATCGTCAGAATAGGTATACTCATAGCCCGGAGCACCCTCAGACCCTTGAACGGTGACCTGTAGCTCATTACAGTTTACGACCAAGGCCGAAATGGTAATATCCAGATCATCCAAAGGATAAGGAATCAAAAATGGAGGGAAATCGGTTTGACAAACCGTATTGCCCAAACCATCCACGGTTCTCATGGAAGGATTAACAATATCTCCAGAATTATATCCAGTAATCACATCTGTGGTTCCGGGAACAGAGTTGTCACCAGCAGTCCACGTGGCACCTCCATCATCACTAAATTGAATTGTGCCCAAAGTAGTTGGGTATCCAGTAAATTGAAAGCCAAAATCATTGGGGTCTCCAGTACATGTGGCTGGGGTTACACCTGAAATGGTAGCAGTCAATTCATCAGGATTGGCAATATTTACAGGTGTATCTGTTACCAAACAGCCAGTAGCATCTGTTACATTGATGGTATAGTCACCAGATAGTAAATTGAAATATGTTCTGCTGGTTACCAACACATTGGTATCCGTTACGTTGCCCACACCCCCATTGTCCAAATCAATAATTTGGATCGTATAAGGTGCAATTCCCGAGGTTATATCAACTTGAATGGAACCAAAGCCGTCATGACATTCTGGGTCGGTCGGGGTACTTGTAATGGTAAGTGGAGTTGCTGGATTAACGGTCACCGTTTCCATGAATTCACAGAACGGTACTGTAGCCGAATTATCCCTAACATAAACATCGTAGTCACCATCATTACCAGCTGTAACGGTAAAGGTGTTGGTTGTGGTGAACAGACCTGTCGGACTGGTGGTGGTTGGCACGAATGCGTACTCCAAATTGGGAACTCCACCAGATGCAGTTACGGTGATGCTACCATTTGCGCACGTACTGATATCAACCACATCAACGGTGGCTACCAGGGCATCGTTTATGGTAATATTTTGCAAGGTTCCCGTACAACCGAACCCGTCTCTTACATTGATTGTATAGTTGCCAGCGGCCAAAGCCGTGAATGTGTGCGATGTTGCATTGGCTGGTGTTGGGGTAATCCAAGGCCCGCCATTTAGGCTAAACTGGTAATCCCCATTTCCAGCTGTAACATCTACTTGAATGGTTCCATCGTTGCTTCCGCTGTAGCATGCGGTTGGTGTTGAGGTAAAGGTGATTGGTGTTGGAGTAACCACAGTCAAAGCGGCATCGATGGGATCTTCACAAAGATTAGTATCCCTAGCCCTTACAATGTAATCTCCGGCGGCAAGTCCAGTAAACACATTGGAGCTTTGGTAAGCCGTTAGGATTGTTCCAATATTATCTTCAAGTTGATATTCGTAAGCCGGCGTTCCACCCGTAGCGGAGGCCGTAATAGTAGCCCCACCATTGGTACAGGTCAACACTGAGGTGATTGATGCCGTAGTTACCACGGCAGCTGGTTCGGACAAGGTCTGATTTAGGGTAATCAAACAGGTGTTATCCAGCACATCCCTTACATCAATAGTGTAGGCGCCAGCAGCAAGTCCGTTAATTGTAATCGGACTTGTAGTTTGTGGAGCAGAAAAACCTCCTCCATTTATCTGGTACTCAAAGCCATTGACAGCATCAAAATTTTCTATTTCAAAAGTGATGGAACCGTCAGTTCCTGCATTACAGCTGATGTCCGAGAATGCAGTTATGTTTGCGGCAAAGGCGTTTCCTGGTTCCACGGTTACCGTGGTTTGAGTAACACAATCACTACCATAATTTACATCAATGGTATGTGTTCCCACAGCTACACTAGTAAACACATTGCTTGCTTGGGCAGCACCTCCATTTAAGCTGTAAGTATAGGAGGGGTCGTTGGGCAATATGGTAATATCCCCCGTGCCATCACAGTTGTAAGCCACAGAAGTGGTCAATGTTGGCTCAACAGGAAGTGGAGCTATAATTACATCTGGAAGGGTAATAAAGCAGCCAATTTCATTGGCATCCCGTACCTGAATCGTGTAGGTTCCGTCGGTTAAGCCAGTAAAGACATGACCACCGGTGGTAGAAGCTGTCCATGGCCCTCCATTAATGTTGTATTGGAAATTTCCTGAGCCACCAGTGGTGGGCGTAACACTTCCTACGGAAATTTGTCCTAATTGTAAACAAGTATAGTTTTGGGTCTGTTGCGCCTCGGCCACCAATTGATTGGGCTCGGTAACAGTTACCGTCCCCGTGGCCTCGCAGTTATTGGCATCCCTAATTCTTAGGTTGTAGGTTCCTTGGGTTAGGTTGATGAAGTTCCCAGAAACTTGATAGTTTGTTCCGTTGTCAATGCTGTACTGGTAAGGAGCTTCTCCGCCAGACGCTACTAAAGTGATAGTTCCATCTGATCCGCCAAAACAACTTACCGAAGTAAAACTCGGTGTAATTGCCAATGGCGCATCTTGAACAATATTAATATCAAAAGAAGCTTCACAAAATCCAGCGGCTCCGTTATTATCGCGAACGTATACATCGTAATCTCCTGCTCCAGTAACTGAAACAGGATTGGTAGCTGCAAAATCACCCGCTGTTGGAACTACCCCATCGGCAACCACAGCATATACATAATTCCCATCTCCACCAGCAGCAACAATGTTTACATCCGTATCTGTTGCACAGGCCGTAATATTGCTTGCTGTTGCAGTTACACTCAGTTCTGGGTCAATAGTTATGGATGCTGTGTCGGTACAGTTATTCCCGTCCCTAACCTCAATGGTATAAGTTCCCGAGGTCAATCCGGCAAAAACATTGCTTGCCTGGGCAGCCCCTCCGTTTAAGCTATACTGATAATTACCATCGCCACCAGAAGTTACGTTGGCCGTTAAGGTTAATCCAACGGCATCGTCATAGCAGGTGTCGTTCGGCACAACTGCAAGAACCGGCGGAACGGCAGCATTCAATGTAAATGTGGTATTGACCACACAGCCATTGGCATCAGTTACTGTTGCGCTGTACGTTCCAGTTTGGGTTAGATTGTTAAATGCCCCAGTGCTATTTGTTCCAAAAGGAGTAGCGTCAGGGTTAGTAAGGACAAAGGTATTTCCTCCCCAGCCACCGGTTGAAGTAAGTGTTACACTTCCATCCGTGATACAGGTGGGTTGGGTTTCTGCAGCACTTAGTGTCAATGCAGCAGCAGGAGCGTTCACCGTGACATCGGTTGTTGCGATACAATTGGTCAGGTTGTCGGTTACAACTATTGTATATGTACCATCATCCAATCCAGTTAAGGAAATAGTTCCTCCCGTTTGGTTGTTTCCAGAGAAATTGGCTGGCCCAGTTACGGAATAGTCATAGTCCGTGTTGAAGTCGGAAACGATGAAATCAACTTCTCCATCTGTATCTGTGAAACAAGTTATGTTGCTGACCAAGTTACCAACCACACTAATTTGTGAAACGGGATTAATGGTAAAGGATTCGTCATAAACACATCCTTTATTGTCTGTTACCCGGAAAGTATAGGTTCCAGGAGCAAGGCCATCAAAATCTGCGGTGTTCCCAGAGATGGAAGTGGCCGCAATAGGTGCGGGCGCAGTAATCTCAAAAACGAAAGGTGTATTTCCGTCAACAACGGTCACAGTCACATCAGAGGTTAGTGCAGGACAGTTGGGAGTGCTAGCAGAAAAGGTTAAGTCCGAGGGAGGATTTAATGGGTCAAAAGTTATGGTGTTTGTAACGAAAGTACAATTGTTGGCATCACGGATAGTAATAGCGTAGCTTCCATCTGTTAGATTGGAAAAACGTTCTGCTCCGGCACCACTTACAAAGTTTACACCATCAACACTATATTCATAGGGAGCAGTTCCCCCCACTACATTTTGTGCTTCTATTATGCCGTCCTGAAGGCAGGTATAATCCTGAATGAGAACAGCATCTCCGGATACTCCAGAAGTAGGGCCGCTGATCGTATAATTTTCAAAATAATCACAAGAAGCACTTCCTTTTCTTTGGTTGACCCGAACCGTATAATTTCCTTGTGGAAGGTTGGTGAACAATCCAGAGGTGTTGGAAGCAATCTCTAATCCAGTTGCATCGTCAATCAAGAAGAACTCCACTTGATATCCATTAGTGCTGATCAAGTTGAACGCAATGGTTCCGTCTTCGGCACCAAAACAAGTTTCATCTGTAGCGGCAGTGGTATAGTCCACTGAGGGCTCAAAGTAAATGGTTACCGTATTGGAAATGGCATGACAGTTGTTCCTGTCAACAACTACAAATGTGTAATCACCCGGATCAAGAATGTCAAAAATAACACTCGTCTGATAAGCGCTTGCTGGGATGTCACCAACTGTGGGATATGAGGTAATTGTGGTTCCAGACTCATTAACATAGGACCAAATGGCGTAGGTGTGGGGTGTTTGCCCACCGGAAGAGTCCATTTGTATATTTCCTTCCCTACAAGTTATATGTTGGGAAACCCGGGCAGTTAAGTCTAGGTCTGTAAGATCGTTGATGGTTACTTGTTCGGTATAGGTACACCCATCGTCAGTAGATACGTTCACGTCATAAACGCCATCATTGAGGTTCTCGAAGGTGTAATTGTTGTCTGCAGAAGGACCAAAAGTGTCCACTACGGTACCTCCTTGTGAAATTTCGTAATAGTATTGTGGCTCTACGTTCAGAACGGAAATGGCGATCTCACCCAAACCGTTACAGTCAGTGTCCTGGGGAACAACGTCTACCTGAAAATCCCTTTCCAGAATACCTATGTTGTCCAATACGAACACACAGCCGTCAACAACGCCTTGTTGTCTCATTTCAACCATGTATGCACCATTGGTAGTGATATCAAAACTTGGGTTGGCATTATAAGGCACCAAAACGGTTCCCGTAGTTTGGTCAATTAACCTAAACTCATAGTCGATGGGCATATTGGTCACTGTAATGTTCCCGTCGGAATTACAGATGATGTCCCTAGATGTATATTGTGGGTCTAATGGGTTTTTGAAAATGTTGAAATAGAATCGGCTAAAACAACCGTTTTGATAATTGATTACCATTCTATACTGGCCAGCATCTGAAGCCAAAAAGTCGTTTCCGGTATCTATCACATTCCAAGTACAGGAATTGTCCGTATTTGCACAATCTGCTGTGGCGGCACCACAACTGGTTTCGTCCAATTGTTCCCATTCAATGCTATCAGCATCGGGGATGTTGACTTGCACCAATTCAGTATCGTTCAAACCACAAAGGAAAATTTGAGGAAGTTCACTTCCGTCATTGGGACAGATAACAATCTCACCATCCACAGTGTTTGTGGTGTCATTGATCAAGGCCGTTATGGGGTTGGTTTGTGTAGTACCAAAAAGCTCAACAATAATGATTTCGGTGAAATCCTTACAGGGATCTGCCACTTGCTTGTCCACCATGAAAGTTCCTGTTTCGCTAACCAAGAACGTACTGGGGTCACCATCTGGATCACCGTCATTTAAAACGGTGTCTCCAGCATCAATAAGGCTGTTTCCATTTTCATCCCGATACCAGATATAGGCGTCAAAATTATCTCCTGCATCCAACAATACGTCAGCCCCACAAAGTTGAACAGTCCTTGTGAAGTTACAGGCTGAAAGGTCGTCCAGCAAGAAGTTGGTGGCTCCAGGAGTAGTAAATCCGCAGTCATCAAAATCAGATACACTGGGGTCATCACTAATTTGATTGGCATTGATAGAGCCCTCATAGGTAGAATAGGCCAGGTTTTCAATAATATCTGTACATGCGTCAATAAAGTCGAAACAGTTCTCCGCCACCTGAACGCGCATTCTGATCTCAGCAACAGGGTCGCCCTCTTCTACCAAATTATCAGGAATGCTAAAAACAACTTCCCTGGTTGCGGAATTATAGGTATAGGTAACACCCGCAGGCATGGTTACGGTAGTTTCGTCCAGTGTTACGTTGGCAGGTAAAACGTCCCTAATGGTATAGTTGGTGGCATCGTCATTTCCTGTGTTTACGAACGAGAGTACGTAATCCAAGTATTGCCCAAGATTTACACCCAAACCGGTAATGTCGTTACCTCCAATATCTTCTACTTTCTTTTCCAGGACGATGGATGGTTCAATAATCTCTACCCCAAAAGTCACCAAGAAAGATGCAAACCAGTCCCCACTTGTTCCCAATCTAAGGGTGGCGCTGGTATCTCCGTTATCAATGATACTATTACTAGGGTTGTTCAAATCAAACACATCAGAATCGAACCCAATAGCGTTGGTACTACTTACATTTCTTGTGGTTACATTGGCTCCATCTTCGGAAATAGTGGAGTTAAAAAAGTTGTTGTTGGGGTTGGCGGCATCTGAGATATCGGTAAATGAAGCACTACTGTTGGAAACAATACCAAAGGTATCTCCAGAAAGCGAAGTTTCACCTTCCAAAGTGCTTACACCAATACGGGCATTTACAGGACCAACAGGAATGGTGTTAAATCCGGATACGGTTATATCAGCAGTTGAATTTCCTGATTGGGTGGTAATCCCTTCGTACCCATCAAAAACAGAAATGTACTTTCCTGGAAGCGTTGGGTTTTCATAAATTACAACCAAAGTCCATCCAGCACAACCATAGGTGGTAGCACCTCTTGTACCCCTTACATTACCTACAAAATAGTCACCTGTCGGGTCGGCAAGACCTTGAAGAATATTGGTTACGTTCTTGTAACACACATAGGGGTCGTTGGGCAAGATGTTGTATCCGTTGACGATAATATCATCCTCTTCTCCAACCGGATCGGCGGCTGTATCGGCCTGTAGGTCTATATAGGTGGCGCTTCCCGGCACCCTTAACTTTACTTGGGTTACATCATAGTGGTTGGGGTCGTCTGTATAGCCGCTTTCATATCTACTGCGATGATCTCCATCTCGCTCAACATCATAGTTTCCTGCCCAGTAAAGTCCTGCCCAATAAATCTGCGAACAAGCGGGAAGAGATAAGGTTGAACTACTGGAGTTGAAGGTTGAGGGATCAGAGTCGATATCAACGTATTCCACATGCAAGCTGTTGTTACTCCCATTGCCGTTATAAGGTGTATTTACGTCATGGCCATTGGACACAGAGTTCATGACACTGTTGGACAAGAACGTATAATCCCCCTTAATGTTCAAATAGGTATTTCCACCATCGTTAAGACGCGGTGTAAAAGGAACCTCTTGGGCTGTGGCGTTGAAACCTATGCCAACAAGACATAGGACACCTAGAAGTACTTTATAAATTTGATTGGTCATTTTAACTATGGGAGTTTGGTTTTACCCGCATGATCCACATTTCGTCATCATACGAGGCATTTAGTTTGGAATAGTATGAGGTAAGGGCATTGGTCCAATTCTCATGTTTCTTGAGATAGACATACCTTAACTTATTTTCTGGGTTTATGAAATAGCTGGCATTTAAGCCTCGGGAGTTCAATTCACGAACAAATCTCTTGGCGTTGGAAGGTTTTTCAAAAACATTGGCTATAATGTAGAATCCAGACCCAAGGCCGTTGATTTTGTAAGTTTTAAAGGCAACCTGACCGCTCCCCGTGCTATTTGACTTGGTCACATTTTTGGTCAAGGTGTTATCCCCATATTTTGAAGAAGCACCGCGTGATGTTGGGGATACATGATTAAGGGCGTCAATGCCATTAACGTTCATCACCCACGCATCGCCATTGTATGTGCCATTCAGCTGGGAGTGGTAAGCGCCAAGGGCTTCGCTCTTGTTCTTGAATCCCTCCAGATACACATAGATCATTCCGTTTCTTGGGTTTACAAAGGAATCTGCATTGATATTCTGGTTTTGAAGCTTGGCCACAAATGCGTCTGCATTATTTGGATTTTTAAACACATTGGCAATTAGATAATGACCACTTTCCACGTTGGGAATATTGAAGGGTCGGAACCTTGTGTTTTTCTTGACTGAAGCCCTAGTGGTCTTGTCTTTTTTAACCGTTGAGGTTCTGGCCACCGCTTTGTTTTTTGAATCGCTTAAACGAATGACTTTCTTTGCTGCGGTTGTATTTGTAAGGCCATGATTGGCAAGAGGTTGAACAGGTTGCTTGGAAATTATATCCGTGCTGTCCATATTGGCAAAGTAGACCTCTTTGGCCTTTTGTTCAAGGTCGGGTCGTTCTCCTCTAGTTTCCCGTCTAACCATTTTCATAACGGTTTCGAACCTTTTTTCAAGGTCGCCCACCCTTGCCTGTTCCATAGAATCTTGGCGTAACAATAGTTCGTCCAAAATGGCATCATTTTCGGCCAGCTTGTTTTGTAATCGAGCAATTTCCAGGTCTTTCTCAGTAAGACTTAGATTTTCTTGTGGAATGCTGTCAGATGAAACCAAATCAAGTTCGTCATCCAACAACACACGATTTTCAGTTAGGTTGGGTGTAAAGGAATAAGCAAGGGAAACTTCATGGCTAACACCAAAGTTTTCAAAGTTGCTGGACAATCCTTTTTCTACCGTATAGCCAATGGAAAGGTTCTTGTTTAAATTGAAACCAAGACCTGCAGAAGCTCCATAGAAATCATCATATCCCGCTTGAATCCATCCAAGCTTTGGAAGGTCAAGGATAAGGTTTCCGCCAAGGGTTACGTCATTTTGGCCGGTTACCCTTGCCCTGGCCAAAGGCATTAAACGTGCTTGCTCAAGAATTCCGGCGGCATTTTCAAACGTATGGGTGTATTGTAAATGACCCGAGAAGGTCTTTTCATCAAATTCCGTTACGGATTCACTGGATTTAAGGTTGTAATCGAACAAGTTTTCGGCATAACCCCCAAAATCAAAATTTCCGAAGGAAAGGTTGAACCCAGGTTGAAACAATACCAATGAGCTGCTCTCCAATGAGTTTAGGAAAGGGTCGTTGTCCAGCGCATTGGCCCTGTCTTGATTGAAAGAGCTTTGATAATATGAAATATTGGCGCCAAAGGTGAAATTGCTTTTTGGACTCAATCGTATGCCATAGGCGTAATTTGTATGCACACCAAAATTGTTGAAAAGCCCTTCCCTATTGGTAAATAGGCTAAGGCCAACACCACTTCTATCGCTTACTCTTCCGCTATAACTTAAGAAATATACCTGGTTGTTGTCATCAAAAGATACCGATTGGTTTCTATGAAAAAGGTTGATATAAGACTTGTCCTCCCTAACCGTTGAAAATGTGGGGTTGATCAAAAACCTATTGAATTTCAACAAGTTTTGGGACGGCACATCATATACCACAAAGGGAGTCTCTTCCTGGGCGCGTATTCCAGAAAAAGCAAGTAGTAAGAAGGTTAGTATTAGTAGAGGTTTGTTGGTGCGCATTCGCTTTATCTAATGACTGTTATGGTTCCTTGTTTCAGACTTTCCCCTGCCCGGGTTACCCGATAGTAGAAAATCATGTTTAGTTTGTTGAATTGTGTGACGGACTGAGGCCAGTTGTTTTCATAATTGGTCTGACTAAAGACCTCTTTACCTCGTTCGTCATATATGGTTACAAGCACGTCGTCTTGTCTTGAGTAGCTGTTGGGCAATACCCACAAATCGTTGATTCCATCCCCATTGGCTGTAATCACATTTGGGATTGCAAATAAATCTCTATAGGTTACATTAATGACCCTGCTTACCGTACAGTTTCCAAAACTGGCCACCAATAGGTATTCACCCTCTTCTTGAAAACCATAGGAATCTTGAGCCCCAAGAAGGTTGTTTTCAGCATCAAACCACTGATAGGACTCTGCCCCACTTGCAGTGATGGTTTCGGTATCGCCCTCAACAATAATAAGGTCCTCTGAGCGATCTAAGCTTAACAAGGATTCATCAAAAGCACGAACCTCAAGTTCATTGGAAACAATTGGACAATCATGGGTAAGAATTCGTAACTGATAAACTCCGACTTCTGATGCCGTAATTCTTTCTGTTGCCGTGTCAATGACTTCACCATCCCTTAACCATTCAAAAGTTTCACCTCCAAGGCTTTCGGAAGCATCAAATCGAATGGGATCTGCACCTTCACACAAAACGGTGCCATTGGTGGAAATGGACAAGGTGGTATTGGCAGACATGGTAACCTCAAGTTCATTGGATGTGGCATTGAAGCTATCAACTGTACCCGTTAAGGAGTAATCTCCATTATTCTCAAAAGTTGAAACGGTCATGGTTTTGGACGTTTCCCCTGAAACTGCACTTCCATTATGCATCCATTGATAGGTAAAGGTGGATTCCAGTTCTGAAGTGACATCCGTCTTGGCCCCTGTATCACTAACAGCATTGATACGCAACAAGCTTAGGGTTACATCACCACTTTGACAAGAAGTATAGGCTCCGGCATATTCCACAACAAACTCAAAGGATGCAGGTGCTTCAACAGTGGTTGTTGGTGAATCCACGGGCGAAGCAGAACATCCACCTCCATTTTCAACTACACGAACGTGGTAGTCACCAATCTCGCTGATTTCCAAACTTGAATTTGTAGCATCGGTAATCGGCGAACCATCCTTGTACCATTGATATGACGGGCTGGTTGCTGTTGATGAAGCGGAAAGCATTGTTGTTTGCGACGGCAAAAGCACAATATTGGAATCGTTTTCACGCGTCACCTCAAAGTCGCCTAAGTTTCTTATTTGCACGGAGGCAGAACGCTCCAAACAGGCTGAGGGTCCATCAATCTCTACTTCATAGGCCCCTTCAAAACCTAAAACTCCTGTGTTAATATTGAGGGTGTGCTGTTCCAAAGTTGGCCCTGAGATTATGGAACCGTCCTTATACCAGGTATAGGTAAGGCCCATGCCACTGATGTTGGCTTCAAGCTGATGGGTATCCCCAGGGCAAAGGCCTACATCGTTAGAGCCATTAAGTGCAATTCCGGAACTTGTTCCGGTGCTTATTTCTATGGTATTGGAGAGCGTATTGGCAGATCCAGAGCAGACTGAACCGTAATCCAACTCCACGTAATACATGCCATCGGCGGAAACCGTAATACTCGCTCCTTTTTCCGCAAGCAGGGTACCACTTCGGTACCAATTATAAATGTAGGTGTCTGCGTTAGGGATATTATGCGGACGTAAAGTTACATCCCCTCCACCGCATAGTTGTATTGCCCCTCCGGGAGGTATGTCCCCACTCCCGTTTTGACTGATAAGTAAAGGCGAACTAAAATCCACATAGTGCATAGGGTATGCATCAGAAGGCGGACTGGTCTTAGCAGGATTGGTGCTTCTGACCCTCATTTTGTAGCTTTCTCCCCGAACGTCACCAGGAACCTGGAACTCAAATTCAAAATCGAAATTTGCGTTTTTATCGTCTACACGGGCAAGCTCGATTGGGGAGCCAAAGTTTCCGTTGGCATCGGAAAGTTCTAAAACAAATTCGTTGTCGGAAGCCACCAAGGGCGGGCTCCAAGTAAAGTTGACAAAGTATTCGTTGAAACTATCAGAAGCACAGGCAGCGGTCCAGGCAGAGTTACCTGCAAGATTGGGATTGTCCGCCGCAACAGGTTTGTTGAGTACTTGGGCAGTTAGCACGTTTGCACCAAGCAACATCATTGTGAAGCCTATCACAAAAATGATGTTATATGAACTAGTTTTCCTCATCAGCGTTAGTTTTAAGAGGGTTGTGGCAATAATGCCTATGTTGTGCCCCTTAATGTTGTTCAGTTATGAGGGCGCCAAAAGCGCCAACTATTCCATATAATGTTCTAATAACAAATATGCTTTTATTTTCGTCGAACGGAAAGATATTGTTGTAGGCACCTATAAAAGTGTTGTGAAATGGCTTTCTTTGTATACACTTATCTGGTTGGAATAGCTATAAACCCTACATTTTGCTACATTTGCGCTTCAATTTTAGATTATGTCGGAAGAAGAGCGATCATTAAATTTTATAGAGCACATTGTCGAGGATGATTTGAAGGATGGTTATGCCAAAAAGGACCTTCGATTTCGTTTCCCCCCGGAGCCCAATGGATACCTGCATATAGGTCATGCCAGCTCTATTTGCCTCAATTTTGGATTGGGTTTGAGATATGGCGCCCCTGTTAATTTGAGATTTGATGACACCAATCCAGCCAAGGAGGAACGGGAGTATGTTGAGGCCATCAAAGCAGATGTTGAGTGGTTGGGATATACTTGGGATACGGAGTGTTATGCCTCAGACTATTTTGGGCAACTTTACAATTGGGCGGTAGAGTTGATCAAGAAGGGAAAGGCTTACGTGGATAGCCAAACTTCTGAAGAAATCGCAAATCAAAAAGGAACACCTACCGAATCTGGAAAGGAAAGCCCCTTTAGGAATAGATCCGTTGAAGAAAACCTAAACCTTTTTGAAGCCATGAAAAATGGCGAGTTCAAGGAAGGCGAGCATGTGCTTAGGGCGAAAATCGATATGGGTTCTTCCAATATGCTGATGCGAGATCCCATTATGTACAGAATTCTGCATAAAGCCCACCACAGAACAAATACCGATTGGTGTATTTATCCTATGTACGACTGGACACACGGGGAGAGCGATTATATTGAACAAGTCTCCCATTCCCTTTGTACGCTGGAGTTTCTTCCACACCGTGAGCTTTATGACTGGTTTTTAGACCAATTGGTAGATTCGAAAAAACTGAGGCCTAAACAGCGAGAATTTGCTAGGAGAAACCTTAGTCATACTGTTGTGAGCAAGCGAAAGTTGCTTCAATTGGTAGAGAATGGCGACGTTTCTGGCTGGGATGATCCAAGAATGCCGACTATCTCAGGATTGAGAAGAAGAGGATATACCCCCGAATCGATTAGAAACTTTGCTGATACCATTGGAATAGCAAAGCGTGAGAATATTGTGGATGTTTCCTTATTGGAATTTCATGTTCGGGAGCATCTAAATAAAATTGCCCCCAGGGTTATGGCGGTTCTGAATCCGCTCAAAGTTGTTATCACTAATTATAAGGAGGGCAATGAAGAATGGCTGGAAGCCGAAAACAATCCAGAAGATCCATCTGCAGGAAGTCGAAAGATTCCTTTTTCTAGGGAATTGTATATAGAAAAAGAAGATTTTCGGGAGGAAGCAAACCGAAAGTTTTTTAGACTGAAACTTGGAGGTGAGGTACGGTTAAAAAATGGATATATCATTAAAGCGGAAAGCTGCACCAAGGATGAAGATGGTAATATCATAGAGGTTCAATGCACCTATGACCCTAAAAGTAAAAGCGGAAGTGGAACAGAGGAAAGTTTGAGAAAGGTAAAGGGAACTTTACATTGGGTTTCCATTCCGCATGCCATAGAAGCAGAGGTGAGATTATATGATCGTCTTTTCAATGATCCAAATCCTGACGGACATAAGGATAAGGATTTCATGGAGTTTGTAAATCCCAATTCATTGGAAAAGGTTATCGGGTTTTTGGAACCAAGCCTTAAAGATGCCCAAACAGGTGATCGATTTCAGTTTCAGCGATTGGGATATTTTAATGTAGATCTGGATTCCTCTTCAGAAAATTTAGTTTTCAACAGAACGGTAACTTTAAGGGATACTTGGGCAAAATTGGAGCAAAAATCCTAGTATAAGAAAAGCTTATCCTGATTCCGAAACACATCTATTTTTTCTATTTAAAGGACCAATTTTAAGTGTGGTTTCTGTCCACTTCATCTTTTGGGAAAGTACTGCTTTAGGGTGTGAGGAGTAGTTGCAGGAGAGGCGCTTAAAACAAAAAACGCCCCTAAACCTGTAGGGTGGGTTGTGATTTCTCGTCTTAGTACTAAAATTTGCTTTGATGAGAAACTTTATTTGGGTTGTCCTCCTTTTTTACGGAGCGCACTCGTATGCACAAGAACAAGAAATACACAATCTGGAATTTGAAGGACTAAAACGGACAAAGGAATCTTTTTTGCGAAGGTTGGTGAAGGTAAAACCCAATGCTGCCTATGATACTATTTTGATCAAAGAAGATATTGAGCGTTTGAAAAGATTACCTGGAATTGCCAACGCTTCTTCCTCAACCCGGAAAACTAATGATGGGATTGAGGTGCTTTATGAGATAGAGGAAAATTTTACCATTATCCCCGGTCTTCGAATTTCAACCGACAATAATGGGGAGTTTGCTTTTAGATTGTCCGCTTTTGAATTTAACCTATTTGGCAACAACCAACTTTTGGGTGGATTCTATGAACGCGACGTTTTTGATTCGTACGGGATTTTTTGGGAGCATCCATTTTTGTTTAGCGATAAGTTGGGTATAGGGTTCAACTATCAAGACCGAACAACACAGGAACCTGTCTTTTTTGAAGAGGGAACAGAAAACTATCGTTTCAATGCTAGAAATGTTGAGGGAGCGTTGTTGTTTTCTTTTGACTTTAACAATGAAGCAGAACTTGGCGTTTCTTATGTAAAAGAGCAATATGATTTTTTGGGCGAAGACGAAGCTGTTAATGATCTGTTGTTTCTTGAAGCTGACAAACTTATTTATCGAGGTCAGTATCGGTATGTGGATTTGGATATCGACTATCAATATTTTGATGGGGTGATCAATGAGTTTACTGCACAGTATATTGATTTGTTGAACGGCGACGCATTGGGAAACCAATTTTTAAAATCCTTTGTGTCGCTACGTAATGATGCCATCTATTATAAAAAGATTGGGCAAAATGGAAATTGGGCAAGCAGATTGCGTTTGGCAACCACTTTTGGCAACGAGGATTCACCTTTTGCGCCCTTCACTTTGGACAATCAGTTGAATATTCGCGGAGTTGGAAACACGGTTGATAGGGGAATTGCTGCAGCGGTGTTGAACACAGAGTATAGGCACACCCTATATGAAAAGGGATGGTTTGTATTGCAGGGAAATGCTTTTTTGGATACGGGCACATGGAGAAATCCAGGAGAAGGGTTTTCCGATTTATTCGATAGCAACAACATTAGGGTGTACCCAGGCCTTGGGGTTCGGTTTATACACAAGCGAATTTTTAATGCGGTTTTCCGATTGGATTATGGTTTTGGTTTGGGAGACAATGCCACCAATGGGATTGTCTTTGGGATAGGCCAATATTTTTAGGTTAAAGGACATACAATCAATTAAAAAGGGGAGCAATTTAGCTCCCCTATGAATTTTGGTCAGGCAGATTTGCTTATTCCTTTTTCTTGGTAACCCCAGTTTTTTTCATCTGCTCCCCAATCATGTTGCTTGCCGTAAATGAAGCCACCATATTGTTCAACATGTCACTTCCAGCTTGAGGGGAGTTGGGCAATAAAATCAAATTGGTGTTGGTTTCCTCACCAATGGATTGTAAGGTGTCGTAATGTTGTGTAACCACGATTAAGGCGGACGCCTCTTGCGAGTTGATGCCAACCTTGTTCAACACCTCCACAGATTCTTCCAAACCTCTGGCTATTTCTCGACGTTGGTCTGCGATACCCTGCCCCTGAAGTCTTTTGCTCTCGGCCTCGGCCTTGGCTTTTTCCACAATAAGAATCCTAGCGGCATCACCTTCAAACTGGGCTGCGATTTTTTCCCGTTCAGAAGCGTTGATTCGGTTCATGGCTTCCTTCACTTGGGCATCAGGATCAATATCCGTCACCAAAGTTTTAATGATATCATATCCATATTCCAACATGGCATCTTGTAATTCGGACTTAACCGCAATGGCAATATCATCCTTTTTAACAAAGACATCATCCAACTTCATCTTCGGAACTTCGGCACGCACCACATCAAAAACGTAGGAAGTAATTTGATCATGTGGATATTCAAGTTTATAGAAAGCCTCATAAACTTTTTCCCTAATGACCACATACTGAACAGAAACTTTCAGTTTCACAAATACGTCGTCCAGGGTTTTGGTTTCAACTATAACATCCAGCTGTTGAATTTTTAGGCTTAACCTTCCAGCTATACGCTGAATAAAAGGAATTTTGAACTGGATTCCGGAATGTCTTACACTGGTGAACCTTCCAAAGGTCTCTATGAGAACAGCTGTTTGTTGTTTTACAATGAAAACTAGGGAGATGAAAAACAAGAGCCCTATAATTATGAGAAGTGGATACACGAAAAAATTGCTCATGGATAAAATGATTTTAGATTAGACGTTTAAGGTACAAAACCCTTCAATATGATAGGTAGGCAAATTGACGCATTTGTTACAAGGTTCAGCGGATGGGATTAAAAGGAAAATGGAATTTTCAAGTTTGCGCCCAGTTGGATGTCCGGTGCATTGTTGACCAACATATCCTGCTGTAGGTAGACCGATATTTCTGTTTTTTTGGTGAAAGAGTAGATTAAGGACCAATAGCTTGGAAATTTATACAGGTGTCTGGCGGCTTCATGCCACCTGGCAATTCTGTCAGGGCTAGACGGAACATAATGACCCTCCTCCTTTTTGTTGTTGTACGGAGTTTGTATGCGATAGTTCAACCCAAAGGAATGGTAGGCACCTTTTGGTGTTTGCTTGGAGTATTCCAAATGGCCTTCAAAACTTCCAAAGTAGGAACTGGTTCCCAAATCAACCTGATTGCTGTTTAAGCCGACAGCTCTTTTTCTTAAAATATTGAGACCCATGCCAACCAAGAATTGACCTTTGCGATTTGGACTAAAGTTTTTTATTCCTCCTACAGAGGCTCCTAGATCCAGGGATGTATTTATAGAGCTAAGGTTTAGTCCGGCGTGTGCGCCAAAGTTGAGGATGATATGTTGTTTCGCCAACAAGTTGGAATAGGTGTAGAAGGCGGTTTCTATTCCTGAGAATATGAAGGAACCTTCCGTTAGGTTAAAGGAGTTGCCGTGGCGGTCAATATATTGGATTTGAGCCTGATCCATTCCCAGCGCCCTCCGCCCAAAGGGATCCTCACCACCAGCCACATTGCTATGAAAAAATTCAATAAACTGGTCTCCTGTTATGGTTGAAAACGGAAATCTTCCCGTGGTCAATAGAAAGGACCGAGCGGAAACTTTAAGTTCGTTTCGTTCGTTCAACGGTATGGATAAGGACAACCGGAAATCTTTGATCACCCCATCATATTGGAAGAAGTAATATTCGGATGGACTCTCTAAGGCATTGAATCGAGAATTGCGGCTGTAAAACGAAAGAGCTTCCATTCTTGCTTGATCTGCTGCTAGGCTTGGGACAAAAACATCAACGGCTTGTCCCCAAATATTGCCGCTACTCAGGTGAATGTCAAACAGAGTTGCATTGTCTGGTCTGGATTTAAAATTATGCGGCAAAGTATAAAACAGTATTCCAAAAGGGTGGGTGGCCAAGGTGTTGGGTTTGGAAATACCATTTTTGAGGTGAAGGTCGTTACGTTTATTTTGGGCTAAAGTTGCGTGAAAGGGGTACATGACCATAATGCATACAAGAAGAAGCACTAAGTGTATGTACTTGTACATGAGGTTTTTAGGAAGGTTGGTTATCTTCCTAAAAGTAGGGATTTATTTTTCTGCGGGCTTAATCAAGGGCTTTTATCCCCGATTCAATACGGTTTATCGATTCTTTCTTGCCCAACAAGGCAATGATGTCAAATAAATGGGGGCCTTTTAGGTCGCCCACCAACAGCATTCTTAGTGGACCCATGATCTTTCCGAAGGAAAGTTCACGGTCGGTGATCCAAGTTTTGATGTTGGATTCCAATGATGATGAACTCCAATCATTGGTATCGGAAATGAGTTGGGCCACTTGTGTCATAAGATGGGAGGTGCCCTCCTTCCATTGCTTTTTGGCTGCCTTTTCGTTGTAGGAAGTGGGAGCTTGGAAAAAGAAGTTTCCCAGTTCCCAGAGGTCTTTAGTAAAGTCCGCCCGTTCTTTGATAAGACCAACTACAGAGGTAACATATGCCTTATCTGGGATTTGATCCGGTTCAATATGTCCTGACAGAATGGGCATGAAATCAGATGCCAGACTTTCATTACTTTTTTGCTGTAGATAATGATGGTTGTACCATCTCGTTTTTTCTGGATCAAAACGCGCACCGGATTTGTTTACGCGATCTAGACTAAAGCTGTTTATTAATGAGGCCAAATCGAAGATCTCTTGCTCTGTGCCTGGATTCCATCCAAGCAGCGCCAGAAAGTTGACAACAGCCTCAGGAAAGTACCCAGCTTCTCTATAGCCTTCAGATTCGTTCCAGGTTAATGGAAATATTGGGAAACCACCTTTCTCTCCATCCCGTTTGCTGAGTTTCCCTTTCCCTACAGGTTTCATAATCAATGGAAGATGGGCGAACTCAGGAGCTTTCCATCCAAACGAGTCGTATAGGAGTTGATGCAGGGCCAAGGATGGCAACCACTCCTCTCCACGGATAACATGTGAAATTTCCATTAAATGGTCATCCACAATATTGGCCAAGTGGTAGGTAGGCATCCCATCACTTTTGAAAAGGATTTTGTCGTCCAGGACATTGGTGTCGATTTTTATGGTCCCTCTTATGCTGTCCTGTAGCTCAAGAAGTTGGTCCTGCGGGGTTTTAAAACGAATGACATAAGGCTCCCCAGATTCCAATCGGGTTTGGACCTCCTCTGCTGAAAGGGATAGGGAGTTGGTAAGTTTTAATCTGTTGTGCCAGTTATAAATAAATGTCTTCCCCTTAGCCTCATGATGTTTTCTGTGGCCATCAAGGGTGTCTGGCGTATCAAAGGCGTAATAGGCATTCCCTTGATCTATAAGCTGAAGCGCATACTTTTTATAGAGATCTTTGCGCTCACTTTGACGATAGGGTCCAAATCCACCCTCTTTTCCGGGGCCTTCGTCAAATGGAATCCCGCACCAATTTAGGGCTTCAATAATATAGTCTTCGGCACCTTTCACATACCTATTTTGGTCTGTGTCCTCAATACGCAGGACAAAATCTCCGTTATGTTTTTTAGCAAACAGATAGTTAAAGAGAGCGGTACGAACACCGCCTATATGCAAAGGGCCTGTTGGGCTGGGGGCAAAACGAACCCGAACTTTAGTGGGCATAGTCATTTTATTTGCCTGCAAAGATAGTTCGGTTTAAAAGACGAAAAAAGGCTTAATCCTATCCGTTTTAGGCATTTTGTATGGGTTTTAACAAATAATTTTCGATCGTATTGTGTCGTATCGGGTATCTTGGTTATAAATATGAAAGGGTTGGGTGAGTATCAACACATATTGGATAAGCTAGAGGAGTTCACAAAAAAGTTCTATACCAAACGCCTAATTAAGGGAGTGCTACTTTTCGTGTCCTTGGGCCTGTTGTTTTGGTTGCTTGTTTTGTCCTTGGAATATATGTTGTGGTTGAATCAGCAAGGCAGACTTGTGCTGTTTAGTGTCTTTGTGGTGGTTGAGCTTGTGCTTTTGTATCACTTCGTTGTCGTTCCTTTGATTTTCCTGTTCGGCTTAAGAAGGGGAATTTCAAATAGGGATGCAGCAAGAATTATTTCCAGGCATTTCCCGAATGTTAGTGATCGACTTCATAATCTGTTGGATTTAGCAGATGACACAAACTCCAGTGAACTTTTATTGGCCAGTATTGATCAGCGGGCAAAGGACCTGAAGCCTATTCCTTTTGCTCGCGCTGTTAAGGTAATGGAGGGATTTAGATATTTGAGATATTTGATTATTCCAGCTGTGTTATTGGTAGGTTTTTGGGTTCTAGGGGATATTGGTTCTTTAATGAGTTCCCATTCTCGAATTGTTAATTATGATGTTGCGTATGAAAGGCCCGCTCCTTTTAAGTTTGTTCTGCTAAATGATAAGCTTGAGGTTTTGGATTCAGAGCCGTTGGAGATTAAGGTGGGGGTTGTTGGTGATGCTATTCCAGAGGATGTTTTCTTGGTGACTGAGGGCAAGGAGATTTTGATGAAGTGGGATGGAGGTTCTTTTGTTCATTTGGTTAATTCACTTAGTGAGGATATTAGCTTTTATTTTAGTGCCAATGGATGGGATTCCCGGGTTTATGAGATACGCAAGTTACGGAGCCCTGTTCTAAAGGATTTTGTCATGAAGTTGAAGTATCCTGCTTATTTGGCTATGCCTGATGATGTGATTTCAGGCACGGGTAATGGCGCAGTTCCAGAAGGAACCCGAATAGATTGGATGATAGAGGGGAGCAATGTAGATGAGGTGAGATTAGGTTATGCCGACACCTTGGTTTTGATGGATGAATTGGAAGATGGATTTCATTGGAGGAGGCAGATTTTTGAGGATTTTAGGTACGAGGTATCAACTTCAAACGGGGATGTTAGGGACTATGAGCGATTGGGATATGAGATAGAGGTAGTGAAGGATGCTTATCCTACATTGGATATGGAACAAGCTGGAGACTCATTGAATCCTAATGTGCTTTGGTATACCGGTTTGGCCAGTGATGATCATGGGATTAAGGAAATTAGGGTGGTGTGTAATGTAGTAGGCGGTATAAAGAATCCCCAAAGGTTGGTTTTAGAGCGGCCCAATACTGCCGTTAGGGAGTTTTATTACACATTTCCGTCTGGATTGAGGCTGGTAGAGGGCCAGGATTATCTGATTCACTTTGAGGTGGTTGACAACGATGGTCTTCGTGGAGGAAAGGTTTCTAGAAGCCGGAGCTTTAGAACTAAGATTTATAACGATAAAGAGTTGAAAAACAAGGAGTTAGATAATGGCAAACAGAGTTTAATAGATTTTGAAAGGTCTTTGTTGGAGTATAAAAATAATGGGCAGGCGGTAAGTGAGTTTAGTAATGAGGAGGTTGTAGATAAGAAATCGTCTTTTGAAAAAGAGGGAGTGATAAGGGAGCTGTTACAAAAGCAAGAGGCGCAGGAATTGATGATGGAGAAGTTTGCCAAGGATTTAAAAAGGAGTGTTTCTGAATCGGATAGAAATGATGAGTTTAAGAGAATGCTTGAAGAACGTTTGGAACGGCAAGAATTGGAAGCTAGAAAGAACAAAAAGTTGTTAGAGGAACTTAACGAGATAGCTGATAAGATTAACAAAGAGGAGTTAAAGAACAAGCTGGAAGAGTTGAGCAAAAATCAAAGTTCGGGCGCTCGGAATTTGGAGCAAATTCTGGAACTTACAAAAAGATATTATGTAACGGAGAAGATGAAGCAGCTTTCTCAGGAACTCGAAGGGCTATCTGATGAGCAAAGTAAGCTTTCGGAAGAAGAATTTAAAGAGGATTTGGGCGGGGAAAAACAAGACGATTTAAATAGTCAGTTTGAAAAATTGTCCGACGAGATTGATGAACTAAGGAAGGATAATCAGGATTTACGTAAGCCTGTTGGCCTTGGTGTTACGCCTAAGGATCAGAATAGGGTTAAGGAAGACCAAAAGGATGCATTGGAGGAGATACAGAGGGGTGCTGATAGTGAACAAGGCATAAGTGAAGATGAGGATGGGGAAAGAGCCAATAAGGTAAAGCAGAAACAGAAGTCTGCCGCTCAAAAGATGAAGGAAATGAGTAAAGCGTTAGGAGAGAGTTCTTCTGGAGGTGGAGGTTCGAACATTACTGAGGATGCCGAAATGTTACGGCAGGTGTTGGACAATTTAGTCGTCTTCTCATTCAAGCAAGAAACCTTGTTTGACAAGGTTAGTGAGTCAGATGTTGATATTTCACGCTTCTCGGAAACCGTTAGGGATCAGAAGGAACTTAGGAGACTGTTTGAACATGTTGATGATAGCTTGTTCGCGCTTTCACTGCGTAGGGTTGAGCTTTCTGAGTTTGTTAATGAGGAGATAACGGAGGTTTATTACAATATTGATAAGGCATTGGAAAGTATTGCTGACAACCAAGTTTATAAGGGCGCTTCGTACCAGCAGTATGTGATTAATGCTACTAATTCTTTAGCTGAGTTTTTGGCAGATGTTTTGGGGAATATGCAGCAGAGTATGAAGCCTGGTCAAGGAGGTGGTCAGGGCAGTGACTTTCAACTTCCAGATATTATTCAGGGACAGCAGAGTGTAAAGGATAAAATGAACGGTTCCTCAGGTCAGGGTAAATCTGGTAAGGAGGGCGAACAGGGGGGTGCAAATGGAGAAGGTGACGATGGAAATGATAGAGGAAAGAACGGGAAGCAGGAAGGCAAGCAGGGTGGCAAAGAGGGTAAAAGCGGTACAGAAGGTAATGGTTCTGAATCTGGTGGCCAAAATGGATCTGGTCAGGGGGATGAATTGGGATTGAATGAAATTTATGAGATTTATAAACAGCAACAGGCACTTCGAATGGAATTGGAGGAGCAGTTAAATAATTTGATTGAGAAATCGGATAGAAATTTGGCCAAAAAGCTGGTTAGGCAGATGGAGGATTTTGAAAACGATTTATTGGAAAATGGGATTACCCAAAGGACTCAGAATAAAGTCAACCAAATCCAACATGAATTGCTTAAACTGGAGAATGCCGCGTTGAAACAAGGTGAGAAGAAAGAAAGAGAAAGTGACACCAGCAGAGATCAGTTTTCGAATCCTATAACTACCAAACCTTCACTCTTGAATAGGGGGAACAATAACATTGAGATTTTAAACAGACAAGCCTTACCTTTGCGGCGAAATTATGAAAACAGGGTAAAGGGTTATTTCAATAATGATTGAGTTTCATTACAAAGCCGATTTTGATCTTGAGGAGCCGCAAAGGTATGTTGATTGGATAGAAAGGGTTCTTAGTTCTGAGGCTTTTGTATGTGGGGATATAGATTATATTTTTTGTTCGGACGAGTTCTTGTTGAACCTTAATCAAGAGTATTTAAACCACGATACTTTTACCGACATTATTACATTTGACTATACAGATGCAAATTTGATTTCTGGGGATATTTTTATATCCGTAGACAGGATAAAGGAGAATGCAGCTAAGTTTGATGTGGCTTTTAAAAATGAGCTTAAGCGGGTGATGGCACATGGAGTGCTGCACCTTATGGGATATAAAGACAAAGGCACAGATGAGGCTAAAGTCATGCGACAGAAGGAAGAGGAAAAGATTAAATTGTTCCACGTGGAACCATAGGTATGTTTGAGAAGGAATATGACGTAATTGTTGTAGGCGGGGGGCATGCAGGAGCTGAAGCTACAGCTGCAGCCGCTAACATGGGATCTAGGACCTTACTGGTAACCATGAACCTGCAGACCATTGGTCAGATGTCTTGTAATCCGGCCATGGGCGGTATTGCAAAGGGCCAGATTGTAAGGGAAATTGATGCTCTGGGAGGTTATAGCGGAATTATAACTGACAAGTCTGCAATCCAATTTAAGATGCTCAATAAATCCAAGGGTCCTGCAATGTGGAGTCCTAGAGCGCAGAATGACAGAATGAGGTTTGCTGAAGAATGGAGGATTGCTTTGGAAGGAACGCCAAATGCGGATTTCTATCAAGAAATGGTGTCCGGACTATTGGAAGAGAATGGTAAAATTGTTGGAGTCAGAACTTCTTTGGGAATTGATATTAGAGCAAAGGCCGTGGTTCTTACAAACGGAACTTTTTTAAATGGATTGATCCACATAGGAGAAAAACAATTTGGCGGTGGTAGAGCAGGGGAAAAGGCTGCCACGGGTATTACTGAACAGCTAGTTGATTTTGGTTTTGATAGTGGCAGGATGAAGACGGGAACACCACCAAGAGTTGATGGAAGATCGCTGGACTATTCCAAGATGATTCCGCAACCAGGAGATGCAAAACCGGAAAAATTCTCCTATTTGGACACACAGAAATTGACTTCTCAGAGAGACTGTCATATGACCCACACAAGTGCATTGGTTCATGATTTGTTGAGAGAAGGTTTTGACCGCTCTCCAATGTTCAACGGAAGAATAAAAAGCATTGGACCTAGATATTGTCCGTCCATTGAGGACAAAATTAACCGCTTTGCGGACAAAGATTCCCATCAAATTTTTGTGGAGCCTGAAGGATGGAATACAGTTGAGGTTTATGTAAATGGTTTCTCAACTTCGTTGCCAGAGGACATCCAGTATAAGGCCTTAAAATCTGTAAAAGGATTTGAAGAGGTTAAGTTTTTTAGGCCTGGTTATGCTATTGAGTATGATTATTTCCCTCCAACGCAATTACGACACACCTTGGAAACCAAATTGGTGGACAATCTCTACTTTGCGGGTCAGATAAATGGCACTACCGGATATGAGGAGGCGGCATCGCAGGGACTAATGGCTGGAATCAATGCGCATCTTAAGATCAACCAAAAAGAGCCTTTTGTGCTTAAAAGAGATGAAGCCTATATAGGGGTGTTGATTGATGACTTGATTACCAAAGGAACCGAGGAACCGTATAGGATGTTTACATCAAGGGCAGAATACAGAACTCTATTACGTCAAGACAATGCCGATTTAAGACTTACCCCCAAAAGCCATGAGATTGGGTTAGCAACGGAGGAGCGAATGAGAAAGATGGAACAAAAAGAAGCTCAGTCTGATAAGTTCATTCAGTTTTTTAGAAAAACCAGTTTTGTTCCAGAGGAGATAAATCCAATTTTAGAATCATTGGATTCTTCCAAAGTAAAACAATCCGACAAGTTGTTTAAAGTTTTTTCCAGACCAAGGGTAACTATGGACCATATGCTACAATTGGAGTCGGTTTCAAAATTCGTGGATGAAAATGATTTTAATTCTGAAATTTTAGAGCAAGCCGAGATACAGGTTAAATATTCGGGTTACATAGAAAAGGAAAAAAACAATGCCGATAAGTTGCACCGCCTGGAAAATGTTCGAATTCCTGAAAACTTTGATTATTCTCAATTAAAATCACTTTCATCCGAAGCCAGGGAAAAATTAAAAGCGATAAAACCCGTTACAATCTCTCAGGCTTCTAGAATAAGTGGGGTTTCTCCTTCCGATATTAGTGTTCTTTTGGTTTTCTTAGGAAGATAGCTCAAAATGTTCCACGTGGAACAAAATATACCCTTAATTATTTTATCTGTTTCTTTCAGCTGGGAATATCTAAACAATCTTGTTCTGTTCAAACAAGCTTATAGCGTATCTTCGAAATCCCAGAAAGAAATTTTAGTTTTCACTCTTTTATGAAGTTGTTTCTAAAAACCAAAGATTATTCCGTCTCCAACGAAGAGTTTGATTTGCTCTATGATTCGGAATTGGATATGTTGGTTACTCAACCACAACCTGAAAACCTGTTTCAGTATTACGAAAGTGAAGCCTATATATCCCATACAGACGCTAAGACTTCCGTTGTGGATAAGTTATATCAACTTGTAAAGGGGTTTAACCTCAGGAAAAAGATTCAAATAGTTGAAAATCAGAACATTAGAGCCAAAAAACTCTTGGATTTCGGTGCCGGCACAGGGGATTTTCTAGCCACCGCTAAGGAAAGGGGATTTGAGGTTTATGGAGTAGAACCTAATCAAAAGGCCAGGGACAGAGCCAAACAAAAGGGAATTGAACTTAGCGAAAGCCTTACAGATTTAAATAATAGAAAGTTCGGGGTGATTACCTTATGGCATGTGCTGGAACATCTTCCAAATTTGGAAGGGCAACTGAAGGACTTAAAGGAGCTTTTGGAAGAGGATGGTTTATTGGTTGTTGCCGTACCCAACTATAAATCCTTTGATGCCAAACACTACAAATCGCATTGGGCCGCCTATGATGTACCTAGACATTTATGGCATTTTTCAAGAACATCCATTTCCAAGTTGATTGAAAGGCATCAGATGGAGGTAATCAAAACACATCCAATGATTTTTGATTCTTTCTACGTATCCCTGTTATCAGAAAAATATAGAGGAAACAAATTTTATTTCTTTAGTGCATTTTTAATTGGTCTATGGTCCAATATAAGTGCGCTTTTTAGCAAAGAGTATTCATCAGTGATTTATCTCATCAAAAAGAGGCAATAGCCATTTTAAGCTGATTTACGGACATTTCGGGCTTTATGGCAAATATCTGCCAGTGTTCAAAAAATAAGCGCACAGTATGCGCGTTAAGACTTCAAGAAAATAATTGAACCTTATCGATTCCTCTTGAAACAATAGATGTTTTCTATAGACTTATATTGAGGCCATACCGACTTATCAAAAAGATAATGAGGAGCATTAAAAAAGCTTTTCTATTTTAGCGCATCCTTAAAAGAAAAAGATGAAAAAATTAGTGATGGTTGTTTTGGCGATGAGCGCAATGGCTTGTCAACAGAACAAAATTGGATATGTAGATAATGTTAAACTACTGGACGATTATCAGGAGAAAGTAGATATTGAGGCAAAATACAAAACCAAGGTTGATGCCTTGACCAAAAAAAGGGATAGCATTTCCCAAGCTTTTCAATTCGAGCTTCAAGAGTTTCAGACCAAGTCGCAAAAAATGTCCCAGAAAAGTGCACAGGAGGAGTACGCCTTACTGCAACAAAGAGGGCAATTTATGGGACAGCAACTACAACAGGAAGAACAGCAATTGCAGTTGAGCAGTCAAACCGAAATGGACTCATTGGTGAGCAAAGTAAGAAAAGAGGTTAAGGAGTATGGGAAGGCCAATGGCTTCACCTATATTCTTACTGGGGGAACAGGAGGCGCCGTGCTTTACGGACAAGACCCTCAAAACCTTACGGATGCCATTGTCAAAATCTTGAACGACAAGTACAAAAAGTAAGACCTAAAATAAAATCAAATTAGGAAATGGCCCGTTCTTTTGAACGGGCTTTTTTATTTGTAATGTTGAATACCAAGAGCGCCGTAAAGTTCCTTTGCATCGAAAACTTTGCCGTCCTTGATGGTAAGCTCCACCCGTCGGATATCACTAATGTTTTCTGCTGGATTTCCATCAACTAAAACCAGATCGGCCATTTTCCCTTTTTCAACGGATCCCAACCGATCTTCCATACCAACATTTTTTGCGGATACAATGGTGGCAAGTTGAAGTACTTCGTTGGCAGGAATTCCTGCCTTAACATAGTTTTCCAGCTCCTTGTGCAAAGCAAATCCTGGCATGGCGTCCGTACCAGGAAGAAGCGTGATCCCATTGGAATGCAGGTTCTCAAGAATTGCCAAGAGTTTGGAAAAAGAATCCTTGTACTGTTGTTCCTTCCCTTCGGGAATGGGAAGCCCCCCAGAATAATAGCCACGTTGAACTTGGATGGGCAGACGGTCTATTATCGCTTCGAATTGTGGGTCTGGCTCTCCGGCTTTTGTAGAGAACATGCCCTCAAAAATGGAAACTGTGGGATCTATTTCTATTTCCTTCTCCTTTAAAAGTTGGACAAATGCTTTGAATTCGGCCCCATCCAAATCCAAATTATGGGTGTTTTCGGCAACAGCGGAAAACCGCAAAGGTGTTCGGGTATCAATAGTATCGGACAAGAAATTCAAAGCGACCATGTTTACGTGCTGAATCTCATCAAAACCATCTTTTATCGCATCTTCGGCCAACATATGTGCAGGAATATGACCACTCAGTTTCATGTCCAGGTCATGGGCTTTTTGTGCTAGCGGTTTTACCCAGGAGGGGTCAATGGAACTATAGAGTTTAATTTGTTGATAGCCATTGTCCTTGTAGTTTTGGATTGCTTCCTCTCCCTCGGCAACATTGGTAATGGTAAGGCCTGGTCCGGCAAATGGCCCTTTCTGATCTATGAACCCGGCCAAGGTGACTACCCGAGGCCCAATATTACTGTTCTCGTCAAATTGTTTTTTGATTTCCAAAAGCTCCATGGAATTGGCCATGTCCCTAACCGAGGTCACTCCAGCGGCCAAATGCAATATGCCATCCTCCTTTTGCACATGGCAATGGTTATCAAAAAGTCCTGGCAAGAGCGTTTTTCCAGTTCCATCAATTATTTTGGTTCCTTCGGAAAGGTTTGGAGCCACACTGGAAATTGATTCAATTAGGTTCCCATTGACCACCACATGTTGGCCAGGAACAATACGCCCATTTTTTGCATCGAACAGGTTCACATTTTGAATTAGGGTTTTGGCTTTGGGAGTTTCGGTTAACTCCTTGGCCAAGGAAGCGAAAAACGCATCTTCCTTTTTCTTCTGGATATCCAACAGGGATTCTATCATTCCGGAATGTTCTTCAGAAATGATGCTCAACCACGAAGAAACAGAGGCAAAAATCCGATCATCCTCATCAATCCATTCATAGAATGGGGTAAACCCAAAACCTGTGATTTCAACTAGGCGCAACGGAATGGAATCCACAGTAATATTTTCAATGTTTGAAATGGCTGCGGTTCCACTGGGGAGTAATTCAATGGTATGGTTTTCAGCAGAGAGTAGGCGACGAATCAACAATTCGTTATCCCCAAGCGTACTGTTTACACTGGAATAAAACGGACTACCGTCTGTTTCTTTTTCACCAGCTTCGGAGGTGCTTTTCCATTCTGCAGCACCATTAACGTAGGAATAGGTCTCTGCTACCGTATCTTTTAAATAATTGACTCCAGAAATTTCCAAATAGGAAATGTTACCCGCCTTATCCAATCTGATTTTTTCCAAGATCTCCGGGCCTCTTCCCCTGTCATTAAACTCAAAAGTATAGACATAGTTGCCCAAGGAATCCATTGAGCTGGTATGGGAACCGGCAAGGTTGTCGCGCATAAATACTTGATAGGTTTTGGAAGCATATTTCTTTTTAGTGTCGGATTCTTGACAGGAAACCAAGAGCGCTATCAGAAGTAAGGGAAAACACGT
The DNA here is from genome assembly GCF_050617915.1 of Flagellimonas flava. GTDB lineage: Bacteria > Bacteroidota > Bacteroidia > Flavobacteriales > Flavobacteriaceae > Flagellimonas > Flagellimonas flava_A. The sequence continues at coordinate 336,881 of NZ_JBODQE010000005.1, read as the reverse complement.
TTTCATGAAGTTGAATTTGACTAAAATGTTATTGTAGAATGTAAACCAAAAAGATGGCCAAAATAAGATAAACCACAATGGTCTTGGCGCCTTCATAATCCTTTGCAATTCGTTGCCCAAGAAGCAGCATCAATAAGGTGATGGAGGAAAGAACCGCACCACAGAATGCCATGGAGCCGCCTCCGGAATATAGAAATTCATAAATACCAATGGCACATAAAACTCCTGAGGCCAATTCGGCAAAAAGAACTACACCAAGGAGTACGGGCACCATTGCTTTGAAGACCGTTTTGGAAAAGTGTCCAGTAAGCCAGCTTAGATTGCCCTTCCAATCCAAAATTTTGTCAAATCCGCTCTGTAAAAATGTAATGGTGAGGCCTGCGAGCAAAAGAACTTGTGCCGCATTGGATGTAAATTGTTCCATGATATGTTGGTTTTATGCTGCTTTGGTATGAAGCAGACGAGTTAGTTTTATAGATAGGTCGGTAAAAATGATTTTGGCATTCCCATTGCGTTCCACGTGAAAAATGGCCTTTTCCAATTCCTCAACTATGGCCAAAATGTTGTTTTCGTGTACAAAGGGAGCAAACTTGTTGAGGTCAAACCCTTCCAAATGGATTTTTAGATAAACCAAATCATTGGCATTGTAATTCAGAAGCAGGGCTTGTCTCATAACAGTAATGCAATAGTGTAAAAACTGCTTTTGCACTTCCCGTCCAGTTTTGGCCACTTCATCACTCCACATAATAAGTTCTTGAATAGCAGCTTTATTGCCTTTTGCCTTAAAGGCGCTTCTTACCCATTGTACAAACCAGCGTTCAAAAACTAGATCTTCAGAATCTTTATTGAGCAGATCCAGAGCCTTATTGAAGTTGCCGTTGGCTTCTTGTGCAATGGAATTGGCCTCGGCATCGGCCACACCCTTTTGTAGCAAAGCATTTAGAATTGCCGTTTCGGGCAGGGGTGGAAAATGTAAAATTTGACAGCGTGACCGAATGGTATTGATAATCAACTCCTCATCCTCCGCAATTAGAAGAATAACTGTTTTTTCTGGTGGCTCCTCAATCAGTTTCAGCAGTTTGTTGGAGGCGGAGATGTTCATTTTTTCGGCCATCCAGATGATCAAAACCTTGTATCCCCCCTCATAGGATTTTAAGGAGAGTTTTTTAACTACATCCTGAGCTTCATCAACCCCAATTTGACCTTGCTTCTTTTCTATCCCGATCAAGCGGTACCAATCAAAGAGATTACCATAAGGTTGATCCTGCACAAACTGACGCCATTCTTCCAGATAATGATCGCTGACCGCATGGGATTTAACCTTGTCCGAATTCGATACCGGGAACGCAAAATGAAGATCGGGATGGGTCAGTGAATGACATTTGGTATTGCAGACCACATCGCCCCCCTCATTTTCTCCGCCAGTGTTTCCGCAAAGAAGATATTGTGCATAAGCAATGGCCATGGAAAGTGTTCCGCAACCCTCAGGGCCAACAAAAAGTTGGGCATGCGCAACCCTTCCGGTTTCTGCAGTGGTCACCAGGTGTTTTTTTATGTGCTCGAGGCCCAAAACGTCTTTGAACAGCATAAGCCAAAGATACATTTTTTAGGTTCTGTGTGGTTTCCCATCTTTTTTGTTGAAAGTTTAAAAATATGGCCCATCGCCAAGGCAGGAAAAGTAGGAAATCTTTACATTTGGGCTTACCTTAAACCAAGATAGATGAAGACCATAGACGATTATAATTTTGAAGGGAAGAAAGCACTGATCCGTGTTGATTTTAATGTGCCGTTGGACGGGGATTTCAATGTTACCGATACCAGTAGGATTGAGGCAGCCAAGCCAACCATTCTTAAGGTTTTGGAAGACGGGGGAGCTGCAGTTCTGATGAGTCATTTGGGTAGACCTAAAGGACAGGCCAATCCGGACATGTCATTGTCCCATATCGTTGAAAAGGTTTCAGAAATTATTGGGGTACAGGTAAAATTTGCCAATGACTGTATTGGAGACACTGCGGAAGCGGCAGTCTCTGAGTTACAAGATGGTGAGGTATTGCTTTTGGAAAACCTTCGTTTTTATGCAGAAGAGGAGAAAGGGGATCCAAGTTTTGCAGAATCACTTTCCCAGTTAGGGGACATTTATGTAAATGATGCCTTTGGAACGGCGCATAGAGCGCATGCCTCAACAACCATTGTAGCCAACTATTTTACGGAGGCCAAATGCTTTGGGTATTTGTTGGCCAAGGAAATCAAGGCGATTGAAAAGGTGATGCAAACGGGAGAGAAACCTGTTACCGCCATTTTGGGCGGGGCCAAAGTTTCGTCCAAGATTACCATTATCGAAAACATTTTGGACAAAGTGGACAATTTGATCATTGGTGGTGGAATGACCTATACGTTTGTCAAGGCACAGGGAGGCAAGGTAGGCGATTCCATCTGCGAGGATGACAAAATGGAATTGGCCCTGGACATTTTAAAGCAGGCCGATGAAAAAGGAGTAAAGATTCATTTGCCTGTGGACGTTTTGGCGGCAGACGCATTTGACAATGGTGCCAATACCCAGTTTTTGGATGTGAACCAGATTCCCGATGGCTGGCAGGGTCTGGATGCTGGGCCACAAACCTTGGAAAACTTTAAGCAGGTAATTTTGGAATCCAAGACCATACTCTGGAACGGACCTGTAGGTGTTTTCGAAATGGAAAGCTTTGCCAAGGGAACCATCGCCGTAGGAAATGCTATTGACGAAGCTACCCAAAGCGGGGCGTTTTCTTTGGTTGGTGGAGGCGACTCGGTAGCCGCCGTGAAGCAATTTGGTTTTCAGGAGAAGGTCAGTTATGTGTCCACAGGAGGAGGTGCCATGTTGGAGAGTTTAGAGGGCAGAACCCTACCTGGAATTGCTGCAATATTGGGCTAACCCACACGTTATGAATTAATAGGAGAAATCCTAAAAGTGTTAGGTTTTTGATCGAAAACTTTAATTTTTCGGAAAAAAACCCCATTTTCGTTTGCCCCAAAATCAAACCCAATCCAGCATGAACCAAGTTTTTAGAAAAGCTGTTGTAGTGGCGCTGATATTCTCGGCTCCATTGATTAACGCCCAAGAGGCCAAGTCTACAGAGACTGCCCAAACCGATTCTGGGAAGCAAAACACACAGATTGCCGATTCCGTTTCTACCCCCAATGCAAGCTCATTCGAGATAAAAAATACCGAAAAACCCATTGATGGTGTTCAGGTTATTGAAACCAATGGCGATAAGAAATATGTCTTGAAGGACAGGGAGGAGGCCAGAAAATATGACAGTCTTTGGTTAAGGGAATTGTATAAGAGCGCCCAACTGTTTAGTGAGTTGGAGTTGGAAATTATCAACCCGAACGAGGAAGAAATTGAAATGGTAGACTTGCCAACAGACACACTCAAGGCAAGGTTGGCGCTTTTGGACGAGAAAACACCGTTCAATATTTCGTACAACTCTTCTTTGGAATCTGTTATCAAATCCTTTTTGGTCAGAAAGAAGGACTTGATGCAGCGCATGATTACGGCAAGCCAATTTTACTTTCCATTATTTGAACAGGAACTGGACAACCATGATATTCCGTTGGAAATAAAATATTTGGCCATTGTGGAATCTGCCCTAAACCCAAAGGCGCGTTCCCGAGTGGGCGCAAAAGGCCTTTGGCAATTTATGTATGGCACGGGAAAAATGTATGGGTTGGACGTAAGCAGTTATGTGGATGAGCGCCATGACCCTATTTTGGCCACTAAGGCAGCCAGTAAATACCTGTCCAAATTGTATGACATTTTCAATGATTGGGATTTGGCCTTAGCCGCCTATAATTCTGGCCCAGGAAACGTAAACAAGGCCATTAGACGTTCTGGAGGATATAAAAACTATTGGAACATCCGCAGAAATCTGCCCCGTGAAACAGCAGGGTATTTACCCGCGTTTTTGGCGACCATGTACATTTTTGAATATGCGGAGGAACATGGCTTACATTATAAAAAGGCGGAACGACCCTATTTTGAAACCGATACAATCCATGTAAAGCAACTGATAACCTTTGACCAGATTTCCAAGTTGGTGGACATAAGCACCGAAGAACTGGAAATGTTGAATCCTTCCTACAAGCTCAATATCATTCCAAAGGTAAAGGGAAAGGACTATGTATTACGATTGCCAGTAACCAAAATTGGTCAGTTTGTAAGCAATGAGGACGAGATTTATGCTTTTGTAAAAAAGGAGCTGGATTCTCTGGAAAAACCTTTGCCGCAATTTGTAGAGACCAAGAACCAGATTCGATACAAGGTTAGAAGTGGGGATTATTTAGGAAAGATTGCAGAGCGATACGGCGTTGGGGTTAGCCAGATCAAAAGATGGAATGGATTGCAAAGCAATAACTTGAGAATTGGGCAGCGGCTCACTATTTTCCCGAGAAAGCCTTACATTCCCAGTAAATCAACTTCCAATTCAACGACTTCAAAGGCCAGTTCCGGTTCAGTGGCTAGCGGCAACAAGGTTCATACAGTGCAAGAAGGGGACTCCCTTTGGACCATTTCCAGAAAATATCCTGGTGTTTCCATTGAAAATCTTCGAGAATGGAACGGTCTTAGCGGGAACAATCTTAAACCCGGCACAAAACTTAAATTGTGCGATTGTTCTTCGTAAATTGAACACGATATGAAAAAATTTGGAACACTATGTCTCGCCATTTTGCTTATGGTTGGGATGTCATGTGGGGATTCTGGCCCCAAACAACGCTTTTTACCCCCCTCAACAGGGGGAATCAATTCTTTGATGGTTGTAATGGATACCGAACTCTGGAAGGGTGGTATAGGAGATAAGGTAAGGGAGCATTTTGCCGCACCTATATTAGGTCTTCCCAGGGCAGAACCTAAGTTTACCATCACCCAAATACCACCTCAAGTATTTAAGGGAGCTACTGCGTATTCACGATCTGTTCTTTTTGTGGAACAAGATTCCGTATCCGCAGCGCATATTAAGACGAACATGTATGCCAAACCTCAAAGGATTGCAGTGGTCACTGGGGAAACCTATAACGATTTGGCTGGTAATTTGGACTCTATTGCAGGAATGGCCATTGCCGCTTTTAAAAAAGTAGAAATTGCAGAAGCCCAGCGGAGATTCACCCGATCGCTTACCAAAGAAACGGTTTTCGAGGACGAATTTGGAATCAGCTTAAAGGTGCCTTCGCTGTATACAGTTGGAAAGCATGAAGATAATTTTGTTTGGATGGATATCCAGATACCCAAAGGCTCCATGAATATTTTAGCCTATGAAATGCCATGGGACAGTTTTGCCACGGACTCCACTTTTGTGCAGGATATTGTAAAAATGAGGGACAGTATTGGAAAGAAATACATTCCAGGACCTTATGATGGCACATATATGATTACGGAAAAGGCTTTTTCGCCTTATGTTTTCCCGGCTCAAGTTGGTGGAAAGAAGGCAGCAGAAACAAGAGGAACCTGGGAAATTGAGGGTTATCCAATGGCAGGCCCTTTCGTCACCTATATTATCAACGATAAGGAGAACAATAGAAAAATGGTATTGGAAGGTTTCACCTTTGCCCCTAACGAGGAAAAGCGGGATTATATGTTCCAACTGGAGGCCATCTTGAAGACAGTGGAGTTCAAATCGGGACCTTGAGGAAATAAGATAAAACAGATACAGAAAAGCCCAGTATGCCGGAACATACCGGGCTTTTTTGTTCTCTAAATGCTTAAACGTAATTTTTAGTCAAAGGCAAATCCTGTAGCAATTCTGTAAACAAAAGCGTATAGCACTATAAAGAACATAATGAAACAGAACCAGGAAAAAGCCTTAAAATATTTTTCCAATAAAATGTGTCCCAAGTTTCGGAATCCGTCCAAATAAATTTCTTTAATGAGTAATAGTTTTTTCATAAGTATAAGTTTTAAGATTTAAAGACATTACAAAGATTATGCAAGCCCAAACAGATCAGAAAACAATGGGATGAACGGGCATAAAAATTTGATTAATGCAATCAAATCAGCGGAAAACCCTACTAACGTAAAAGTTTCATCGACCAACGGTAAGGCGAGGGATGTTGCTTTATCGAGGGACTTGATCGATAAAGTGCATGCATGGATTTATAAACTAAAAAAGGCCCCATTTTCGGGGCCCAATATTTGGTTGATTAGTTGTTACATGTTCACAATGATAAATTCCGATCGGCGGTTTTCGCTGTGTTTTGTTCTGCCGCACCGTACTCCATCTGAGCAGTCGTTGAGCAGCTGCTCCTCTCCGTAGCCCACAGCACTTTCTATCCTGCCGGGGTCTATCCCATGTGCAATAATATAATCCCGTGTTGATTTGGCCCGTTTGTCAGATAGGTATTTGTTGTACGCGCGGGTACCAATTGCATCGGTATGGGATTCAATTTTGATGACCATATCGGGGTATTCGGTCATGACCGCTACCAGTTTGTCCAATTCTTGCGCTGCTCTAGGCTTAATGTTGAATTTGTCAAAATCAAAATAGATGGTTTCCACCTCCAACTTTAAGACTCCCTCATCTTCTGCAATAATCTCTTCCACGGGTATAAGCGATTGTATCAATGAGACATCCTCATTTTCTTTGGTATCTACGTTGGTGGCGGCATCAAAATAACCCTTTTTAACAGTTTTTAATGTATATCTGGAAACTGGTTGAAGGTTTTTAAAGATGAAGCTTCCATCTGACTGCGTCCGCAATTGTGCAACTTGGATGTCGTCCTTATCAAAGAGCATAACTTCGGCCTCGGCAATGGCTTCACCCGTTAGGTCGTCCAAAACATTTCCAGAAATGGCATTGAGGTTGAGGATGTTTTTAAAGGAATAGATATCGTCATCTCCCTTACCTCCTTTTCGGTTGGAAGCAAAATATCCTTTTTCACCACTTTCTTCTATAATATAGGAGAAATCGTCTCGATTACTGTTTATGGGCTCCCCAAGGTTGATACCCACACTAAAGATCCCATCAACATGATCAGACTTATATATGTCCAATCCGCCGAGCCCCATGGTTCGGTCTGAAGAGAAGTAAAGCGCATCATTGGTGATGTAGGGAAACATTTCTTTTTTGCTGGTGTTGACGGTACGCCCCAAGTTTTGGGGCTCGGAGAATTTCCCATTCTCAAGAATGTCCGCCACGTAAACATCAGTTCCGCCAAAACCACCCGGTCTGTCCGAGACAAAATAAATCTTCTTCCCATCGGGGCTTACAGAGGGGTGCCCAGTGGAGTAATCTTCGCTGTTAAAAGGCAATTCAACAGCCTTGGTCCATTCACCATCCACTAGTTGGGACTTATAAATTTTAAGGTGGTTGATTCCATTTTTACCCCGCTTTAATTTTTTCCCATAGTTGTTACGGGTAAAATAGATGGTTTTTTGGTCAGGGGAGAAGGAAACGGAAGCTTCGTGATATTTGGTGTTGATTTTCCTTGAGAACTTTTTAGGCTGGGTCAGGTTGTCGTTTTCAACATCCGCTTTTGCCACATAAAGGTCTAAAAACGGTTGATTGTTCCAGCGGTATTTTCTGGTGGTCAGAAAGGAGGAATCCAACGAAGAAGCAAAAACCACTTCATTGTCCTTGTGAAACATGGGTGAAAACTCGGAATATTTGGAGTTAATGGCCAAATTCTTTACCTCCACCAATCGAGGACTTTTCCAGGAGTTAGGGTCTTTCCCTAGTTCGTTCAAGGGCTCATTTCTTTTTTGTCTGAACAGTTGTGTAAGTTTGGCCGCTCTGCGGTAACGTCCGGTGCCCTTAAGAGCATGGGCATATTTAAAAAACTTTTCTTCGGAGATATCGTCGGTAAAGGTCAAATACAATTCGTGGTACCACTTATAGGCCTTTTCCATATTGCCTGAGAAGTAGTGAGAGTCCCCTGCCCTGGACAACAGCTCAAAAGTGTGCTCTGCTTCACTTTTTTCAAGAACAATGTCGAAAATGCGTGCTGCTTCTGCATACCACATCTTATCAAAGAATTCGTTGGCTTGCTTTATAAGCTTTTCCGTTACTCCTTTTTTGCGCACAAATTTGGATAGGGATTTGTTGCTCATCCCTTCCAGATGTTTTAAAAATGCGGTTTGGGAGGAATATGTTTCGCGAACGCTTTGGGTTTCCTTGTAGAGATCTTCATCCTCAAATTGCAAAAAGGACACAGATTGGGCATTAAGCCCCAAGGCCAGCATTAGGAATAAAATAAAAATAGGTCTTTTCATAGTCCCTCCTTCTGAACTACACACCATTTGGTATGGTTGCTACATAGGCCTTTAACCTATTAGTAGCATATCTACCGCTAAAATAAAATATGGTATTAGCGCGAATAAGTTTTTGTTGTGAAAGGGGGGAATTATGGCATGAACTAGGCAAATATGTTGTTTTTCATCGACAATCCCCTATAAATACTGGGAATTTGTGAGTAAGAAAAATCTGCCCAAAAAAATGGATTTAAGCTTCGGGTTCCTTGCCGCTTTCCAGCTTTTCGTCTTCTTTGGAAGCATCTTTGAATTCTTTAATGCCGCTTCCCAAACCTCGCATGAGTTCTGGAATTTTTTTGCCTCCAAACAGCAAAAGAACAACTACTACAATAAGTACAATTTGCCATGGGCCTAGCATACCAAGAAAAAAAGTTTGAGCAATCATAATCGCAATGCCTTTAAATGAACGGTAAAATTAGTAAAAAGAACTGTAAGGCTCTAGGTGATTAACGAAAATTAGCAGTTCCAGCTGTTTCTGGAACAAATAGTTGCCACAGAAGGGGTTTTATAAAAGCTTAACATCTATATAAAAATCTAAGGCTATCTTTGTCCATCATGGCAAAAGACAAGAAGAAAAGAAAAGAAATCAAGCAAAAGCTTCTGCACAAGTATCGCTTGGTGATTTTGAACGAGAGCACTTTTGAGGAGAAGATCTCATTTAAACTGAGCAGACTCAATGTTTTTGTTACAGGAACTCTTTTTATCATTGTCCTTATCGGGCTGACCACCTTGATCATTGCCTTTACACCTCTTAGGGAGTATATCCCTGGCTATTCTTCAACTCGTTTAAAAAGACAGGCTACGGAGCTTACCTATAAAACGGATTCCTTGGTCACCGTGCTGAATTATACCAATAGGTATTTGGACAATGTCCGTTTGGTGCTGAGAGGAGACGTGGAAAACAATGAGGTCAACAGGGATTCGCTTTTTGAAAAGTACAAATTAGATCCTTCAACGGTGGATTTAACCCCAATTCGGGAGGATCTACTGCTTCGGGAAGAGGTGGACTTGGAAGACAAGTACAATCTTTTTGAACGGAACATCGAAAATGTAGGCGCCTTGCTGTTTGCACCACTAAGCGGAACGATATCGCAAAACTTTGATCCCAACAACAAGCATTATGCGGTGGATGTTGTGGCGCCCAAGGACACTCCGGTTAAGTCCATAGCGGATGGAACGGTACTTTTTTCCGAATGGACGGCAGAGACGGGCTATGTGATCATTGTTAAACACCAGGATGATTTGACCTCGGTGTACAAACACAATGGCTCCTTGAGCAAATCACAGGGAGACTTGGTCAGAGCTGGGGAAGTGATTGCTTCTATTGGAAATACCGGCGAATTGACCACGGGACCCCACCTCCATTTTGAACTCTGGAAAAAGGGCAAGCCCGTAAATCCATTAAATTATATCGACTTCAAATAAATGTCCCTAAAGTCATTTGCAGCAAAACTTTTTGCCAAAAGAATAGCCAAAAAAACAAAGGCATGGTCACGCAACCCTGTCCAAGTTCAGGATCGGCTATTTCAAAATCTTATTTCAAGGGCCAAAAACACCCAGTTTGGCTTAGATCATGGCTTTGATAGGATTAAATCGCATTCGGATTTTACTAGACAGGTACCTGTACGGGACTATGAGGAGCTCAAGGACTACGTTCATAGAATTATTGATGGAGAAAATGATGTGCTATGGCCCGAAAAGCCGGTTTACTTTGCAAAAACCTCGGGAACTACTTCAGGAGCCAAATACATACCCATTACCAGGGAATCCATTAAAAATCAGGTTGAGGCCTCCAGAAATGCAATTCTAAACTACATCCATGAAACAGGGAACGCTGATTTCGTTGATGGCCGTATGATTTTTTTACAGGGAAGCCCGGAATTGGAGGATAAAGGTGGTATAAAATTGGGACGGCTTTCGGGAATATCGGCCCATTACGTTCCCAACTATTTACAGAAAAACAGACTTCCAAGCTGGCAGACCAACTGTATTGAGGATTGGGAAACCAAAGTGGACAAAATTATAGAGGAGACCGAAAATGAAAATATGACGGTTATAGCCGGTATTCCATCCTGGGTCCAGATGTATTTTGAAAAGTTGAATGCTAAATCAGGCAGGAAAGTCGGGGAGCTTTTCAAAAATTTTCAATTGTTCATTTATGGAGGAGTGAATTACGAACCCTACAGGGCCAAATTTGAGGAATTGATGGGCAAAAAGGTGGACAGCATTGAATTGTTCCCTGCAAGTGAAGGGTTTTTTGCTTATCAAGACTCCCAGAAAGAGGAGGGAATGCTCTTATTGCTCGATGCGGGCATTTTCTATGAATTTATCAAGGCGGACGAATTTTTTGACGAAAACCCCAAACGAATAACCATTAAGGATGTGGAAGTTGGGGTGGATTACGCCATGATCATATCTACCAATGCCGGGCTGTGGGCGTATAATCTAGGGGATACCATTCGGTTTGTTTCTGCCAAACCCTATAGAGTTGTGGTATCTGGGCGAATCAAACATTTCATTTCTGCTTTTGGGGAGCATGTCATTGCCAAAGAAGTGGAGCAAGCCATTCAAACCGCCATTTCAAAGTCAGATGCCATAGTCAATGAGTTTACTGTGGCGCCCCAGACCTCCCCACCCACCGGAGAACTCCCCTATCACGAATGGCTTATAGAATTTGAAAAGCAACCTTCGGATGTGCCAACCTTCATTTCCCATTTGGAAGAAAGTATGAAGGGCCAAAACAGTTATTATTTGGATTTGATCGCTGGAAATATTCTTCAACCGCTAAAAATTTCCAAAGTGCAAGCCGGGGGATTCCAAGAATATATGAAGACCATCGGAAAATTGGGCGGACAAAATAAGGTGCAACGTCTATCCAACGACCGCAAGGTTGCAGAAGGCTTGAAACCTTTCCTCTTGTAGAATTCATGAGGTTACCCTTGACACTTCAAGTAAGCAAAAGACAGCACTGCTCAAGTTAAAGATGCTGTAATCTTAAAACTTGATTTTATAACACATTATATTCAATTCGGGCATTAAAACATACAGATTAAAGGTTGATAATAACCTAAGAGGAATTAATTTTGACTTGTGGTTGGCAGAATCTTTCCGAATGCTCCCCAAAGATTTGGAAACCAAATAAAAAGGTAAAGCAAAAGGTAATCGAATAGCATCGAAATCAACTATAGGGCTATTCGTGAAAAATTAGAAATTAAGTAACATGAGCAAATACTATTTGAACTATCTGGATGAACTGGAATCCGAGGCTATATTTGTACTTCGTGAGGTATGGGCGCAATTCCAAAATCCAGTGATTTTATTTTCGGGCGGGAAGGACTCAATTGTCGTGACCCATTTGGCGAAAAAAGCGTTTCATCCTAGCAAAATCCCCTTTGCTCTAATGCATGTTGACACTGGCCATAATTTCCCTGAGACCATAAAATTCAGGGACGACCTTATAAGCGATTTGGGGGTTAGGTTAATTGTGGGTTCGGTTCAAGAATCCATTGATACTGGAAGGGTTGCCGAGGAAAAAGGAAAAAACGCCACGCGGAACGCACTTCAGATTACCACCCTTTTGGATGCTATAGAAACCAACAAGGTAGATTGTGCAATTGGTGGAGGTCGAAGGGATGAGGAAAAGGCCAGGGCCAAGGAGCGCTTCTTTTCGCACCGCGATGATTTTGGTCAGTGGGACCCTAAAAACCAAAGGCCCGAATTATGGAACCTTTTCAACGGAAAGCACTTTGAAGGGGAGCACTTTAGGGCATTTCCAATTAGCAATTGGACGGAAATGGATGTTTGGAACTACATCAACCGGGAAAATATTGAAATCCCATCCCTGTACTTCGCCCACGAAAGGGAAGTGGTATGGAGGAATGATTCCTGGATCCCAAATTCCGAATTTTTAAAGTTGGAGGAGGACGAAAAAATTGAAACCAAAAGAATTAGATTCAGAACCCTAGGTGACATAACTATTACGGGGGGTATTGAATCGGATGCGGATACTGTGGAAAAAATTGCCCAAGAAGTGGCCGCTATGCGGAAAACGGAAAGGGGTAACAGAAGTGACGACAAACGTTCGGAAACTGCCATGGAGGATAGAAAAAAGCAAGGTTATTTTTAGATAAACAGACAGATGTTAGACAACAATCAGTTATTACGATTTACCACTGCTGGAAGTGTAGATGATGGAAAGAGTACCTTAATTGGGCGACTCCTTTACGATTCCAAGTCCATTTTTGAGGATCAATTGGAAGCCATTGAAAACACAAGCAAACAAAAAGGACATGAAGGTGTTGACCTAGCACTTTTTACGGATGGGTTGCGGGACGAACGGGAACAAGGTATCACCATCGATGTGGCCTACCGCTACTTTACCACCCCAAGACGGAAATTTATCATCGCAGATACACCAGGCCATATTCAGTATACCAGAAATATGGTAACAGGAGCCTCTACGGCCAATGCCGCAATTATTCTGGTAGATGCCAGACATGGGGTAATTGAACAAACCAAACGACATGCGTTCATTGCCTCCTTGTTACAAATTCCACATATAATTGTGTGTATAAATAAAATGGACTTGGTTGACTTCAAAGAGGAAGCCTACAACAACGTAATTGGCCAGGTCGAGGAGTTTTCATCCAAATTATTGGTTAGAGACGTTCGTTTTATTCCAATAAGTGCTTTGCTGGGGGATAATGTGGTCAACAGATCGGAACATATGGACTGGTATCAAGGAGCACCTTTGCTACATACCCTTGAGACCATGCACATCAGCAGCGATATCAATAAAGTGGACGCCAGATTCCCCGTGCAAACCGTTTTGAGACCACAAAGTGAGGAATACCGTGATTATCGAGGGTACGCTGGCAGGGTTGCAAGTGGCGTGTTCAGGAAAGGGGACGAAGTGACCGTCCTACCATCGGGGTTTACTTCAAAAATAAAATCTATTGACACCAATAATGGGGAATTGGAAGAAGCTTTTGCCCCTATGTCAGTTTCCATCACACTAGAGGATGATATTGACATAGGCCGAGGCGATATGATTGCACGCTCCAACAACAAACCAGAACCTAGTCAAGATGTGGAAGCCATGCTTTGTTGGTTGCACAATGACCCTGCCAAACCAAGAGCAAAATACACGATCCGACATACCTCCAATGAGCAGACAGCCATGATCAAAGAGGTTGTTTATAAGATTGACATAAATACGCTCAATAGAAAGCCGGACGATGTTGAATTGGGAATGAACGATATCTGCAAGGTTAGAATAAGGACCACAAAACCATTGCTGATCGATTCATATCGGGAGAACCGAACCACGGGAAGTTTTGTTTTAATTGATGAGAACACCAATGAAACGGTGGCTGCCGGAATGGTAGTTTAACCAACAAAAAAAGGGCTGTAATCCAGAATGCATTTTTAGGGTTTGTTTTCAAGCATTCTACTGGCATATAGCTTATTCCTATTAGATTTCGCATTTAGGCACATCTTTCGTAGGAATTCATGTATTTTTGTCGCTAAATTATGATGACCACCAAAGTGAAACAGGCGACTCGCGCACAGGAATCCACTAATGCCATAGAGCGACTTTATATTACCATGCGCCATTTACTGAACCGCGGGTTTTATAAACCATCGGGAGTATCGGGCAATGCGCTTAGGACCGCCCTTCTGTTGTTAAGGCCTGAGATATATGGTTCTGTAGCGGAGGATAAGGCGGAACTGAACGGACTTATTTATGTTTTGGAACGATTGCCGGAAGGCATAGAGGAATGCCGATTTATCAATCTTACTTCGGACGAGGGGTTTTCCAAATCACATTTATCTGCTATTATTCCGCCTAAAAGGAGAAGGAATTGCTATCGTATAGACGAGGAGCAAATGAATATTGAGATTACTCGTGGTCGAAGCGATATCTATGATATTCTTACGCACCTTACGTTTCTGTACATTGAATCGGGAAAGATCTGCAAACGGGTATTGGTGGACCAAACCGAAACCATTAGGGACTGGGATAAACTTTCAGAATTTATCACTAGTGAAGAAAAGAGTGGTGCTGAACGGGAAATCGCCATGATTCATGCTGCCAACATTCTAGGCAGGACTTTTGAGGAAGTGGTTGAGATTCAGGATAAACTTAGAACAAAGGAAAATCCAGATCGCTTTTTGGATGTAATCTATTGGCTTGGCAAGCTGGCCATTGAAGAGGAAACAACAGGCTTAAAGCGGACCATCACTTTTAGCCCGCTTTTACGGGAAAGATTGGGGCATCATATTCATGGGGAACGCTGGGCAGACATGATTAAACAAACGCTGATTAAAAACGGTTTGTTAGGGCGCCCCCTCCACATTATCAGTGCTAATATGCACAGTGTAATGAATTCCTTATTCGCGAAGAAAACTTTGTCCAAGGAATTGCCAGAAACAAAATCCTTGGACATTTATGAAGCTTTGAGCTCATCTAAAAACAAAGAGTTGAGAAAAAAAGTGCAACAAGTGGCCCAAAAGAATGGGATGCTGTTTTTGGATGACGAATCTGGAGCCAACATCGATGTTCAAATCTTTGATTCGGCCAAATTTGGTGCTAACGCTTGTTGTTATGACTTTCCAGATGGAATATCTGAGGCAGACAAACCTGTTATCTTTGTAATGGATTACGCATTTGGTGAACAGGCGTATGAGACCATAGACGAGTTATTAAAGCCAATAGAGTATAAGGGAAAGAAGCAATTTTTGAATGTGGATTCCATTTCCGTTATGGGCAAAGCTGGGATTTTGGAAGGAGGCAAGGGAGATTTGATGATTCCTTCGGCCCATATTTTTGAAGGATCTGCGGACAATTATCCTTTTGAAAACGAATTGTGCAAGGAAGACTTTGAAGGGCATGACCTACTGGTTTTGGAAGGAGCAATGGTAACCGTTTTGGGTACGTCCTTGCAGAACAAGGACATCCTCAAGTTTTTTCATGAATCTACCTGGAACGTGATCGGCCTGGAGATGGAGGGGGTGCATTATCAAAAGGCCATTCAATCGGCTTCCAAGATTCGGAAAAGCATTAAAAAGGATGTAAAAGTGCGTTATGCGTACTACGCCTCGGATAATCCATTGGAAACAGGTAGTACCTTGGCATCAGGCGGACTAGGAACCACCGGCGTAAAACCAACGTATTTGATTACAGATCGGATTTTAAAACAAATATTCAATTCATAAAATGGCAGAACAACCAAATAACAACAGTAGTTCGGAAGAAATAGACTTGGGCCAGTTATTCCAAATGGTCGGAAGGGCCTTTGAGCGTTTTTTCAATTTTATTGGGAGCATCTTTAAAGGAATTTTCCATTTGGTGATTCTTTTACTCCTTTTTGTTCAAAAGAACTTTATTGTGCTATCGGCTGCGGTGCTAGTTGGAGGAGTTGCCGGTTATTTTCTGGACAAAAGCTTACCAGAAAAGTATGTCTCCAAGATGGTAGTGGAACCTAATTTCAATAGTGTTCAGCAACTGTACAACAATATTGATTTTTACAATGATTTGGCCAAAGCCCAAGATTCTACCACTTTGGCAACTGCACTTAATATAACGGAGCATGAAGCAAGTAGTATCAAGCAGATTTTTGTTGACTCCTACTCTGATGAAAATCAAAAAATTGAACTTTTTGATGGCTTTATCAAAAATTTGGATACCACAACGATAAAGACCATAGATTTTGAAAATTATCTAAAGAATTTCAATTCCCTTGATGCAAGGTTTCATCAGATATCTGTAGTTAGTTATGACAATAAGGTAGCAAAAAAGCTGCAACCCGCTATTATTGGATCCATTTCCGTCAATGACTATTTCAAACTCCAAAAGAAGATCAATGATGAAAATTTGGATTTGCAAGAAAGAATTTACCAGAAGCAATTAACTGAAATAGATTCGCTTCAAAGCCTTTATAGAACAGTTTTAATCAAGGGAGCTGACAAACCCATGCAGGGCACAAATATTAACTTGGCAGAAAATGGAGAGTCCCAAAATAAGGAACTTGCTTTAGTACAGGAACGGGAGGTGTTAAAAGAAAGACTGGTTGAGCTTAACCGTGAAAGGGCAAATAAATCGGAGATTTTAAATGTTATTTCCGATTTCCCAACTCGGGGAGTAAAACAGAAAGGGCTTTTAAAAAGTTATAAAGTTTTGTTGCCGCTGATATTATTAGGGATGGTATTTTTCATATTGGCGATTTTGCGCTTGAACACTTTTTTAAAACAATATAAATAATTAGAAATCAAGTAATTAGACTATGACTTTTGAGGGTAAATCACTATTAATTACAGGGGGTACGGGATCTTTGGGCAAGGCATTGACTAAGGATATTTTATCAAACCACCCTGAAATAAGGAGATTGATTATTTTCTCACGAGATGAGCAAAAGCAATTTCAGATGGCTCAGGAATATCCTGTTGATAAATATCCTCAGATACGATACTTTATTGGCGATGTCCGCGATAAGGATAGATTGATAAGAGCCTTTAAAGGTGTGGATTATGTAATTCATGCTGCAGCGATGAAACATGTGCATTTGGCAGAATATAATCCAGAGGAGTGCATCAAAACAAACATTGGCGGAGCACAAAATGTTGTGGATGCCTGTTTTGAAACAAATGTGGAGCGGGTAGTTGCACTTTCAACGGACAAAGCCTGTGCCCCGATTAATTTGTATGGGGCAACAAAACTTACGTCTGATAAATTGTTTGTAGCCGCCAATAACATTAAAGGGAGCAACCCCATACGGTTTTCAGTTGTTCGCTACGGAAACGTGATGGGATCCAATGGATCTGTAATCCCTTTTTTTATAAAGAAAAGCAAGCAAGATGGAAAGCTTCCTATAACCGACCCAAAAATGACACGCTTTAATATTTCACTACAAGGAGGCGTCGATATGGTTATGCATGCATTGGAACATGCTTGGGGAGGAGAGCTTTTTGTTCCAAAAATACCGTCTTACAAAATAATGGATGTGGCGGAAGCCATAGGCCCCGAATGTGAAAAACCTATAGTTGGCATACGGCCGGGAGAAAAAGTACATGAAGAGATGATAACCGTATCGGACTCTTTTTATACTTATGACCTAGGAAAATACTATGCAATACTACCCGTTACCCATTCATGGAAGTTGGACGACTTTATCAAAACCTTTAGCGCAAAAAAAGTTCCCAATGGATTTAAATACAATTCAGGGGAGAACGAAGAATGGGAAACCGTGGACAGTCTTAGAAACCTCATCGCTGAACATGTGGATTCAAGTTTTAAAGTAAATGAAGTATAAAATAATCCCTTATGGCCGTCAGCATATTGACGAACAGGACATAGCCGCAGTTGTTGGAGCATTAACTTCTGATTTTTTAACGCAGGGCCCTAAAATCCAAGAATTTGAAAAAAGTTTTGCAGACTATGTTGGCGCCAAATATGCGGTGGCTGTCAGTAATGCAACTGCAGGGCTACACCTTTCAGTTGCGGCTTTGGGAACAAAGAAGCATGATCGCGTAATTACCACACCAATTACGTTTGCGGCTACGGCAAATTGCATTCGATATGTTGGGGGTGAAGTCTGGTTTGCTGATATTGACCCGAACACGTATCTTCTTTCCTATCAGAAGACGAAAGAACTGATAGAAAGTAAACCAAAGGGGTACTTTAATGGAATCATACCTGTCGACTTTGCGGGACTCCCAGTAGACTTGGAGCAATTTCGTAAGCTTGCTGACGAATATGGGCTGTGGCTAATTGAAGATGCATGTCATGCCCCTGGAGGTTATTTTGTTGATTCAACGGGCAAGAAACAGTTATGTGGGAATGGAAATTATGCAGACCTAAGTGTGTTTTCATTCCATCCGGTCAAGCACATTGCCTGTGGTGAAGGAGGCATGATTACCACCAATAATGAAGAATTGTACCAAAAACTGCAGTTATTAAGAACACATGGTATTACTAAGCAAAACATGGAGGAAAACCATGGAGGATGGTATTATGAAATGCAGGAGTTGGGCTACAATTATAGATTAACCGATGTACAATGTGCCCTAGGGATAACGCAGTTGTCCAAAAATCATGAAGGGGTAAAGAAACGCAATCTAATTTCTCAGAAGTATCAACAAGCCTTTAGGGACATAATAAAGTACCAAGATTTACCTGAGGGATTTTACAATGCCCATCACTTATTCGTTATTGAGGTTGAGAATAGATTGGAACTATATGAGCATTTAAGAGCACATAACATCTTTGCCCAAATACATTACATCCCAATACATAAGTTGCCTTATTACAAGAAAATAGGATATGGTGAAGCTGACCTAAAAAGTGCCGAAGCATATTATAAGAGATGTATTAGCCTGCCAATGTATCCAACACTGGAGCATGAAGAGCAGATGTTTGTGATAAATAAGGTTTTAGAGCATCATCATGGGTAACTTGGCAATTATTCCTGCTAGGGGAGGAAGCAAAAGGATTCCTAAGAAAAATATTAAGGACTTTTTGGGAAAGCCAATCATTGCTTACTCAATTAAAGCTGCATTGGACAGCAATCTTTTTGACGAAGTAATAGTATCAACAGACAGCAATGAGATTGGGGACATAGCAAAAAAACATGGGGCAACTGTCCCTTTTATGAGATCAGACAAAAATTCTGATGATTTTGCGACGCTGGCCGACGTAATGGAGGAAGTGTTACAACCATATAAGGACAAGTATACGTATGCATGTTGTATTTTACCCACTGCACCTTTGATAAAAGCTCAGAATATTGACTTGGCATTAAAAGTACTTATTGAAAATAGTTTTGACTCTGTGCGACCAATTTCAAAATTTAGTTATCCCATTCAAAGGGCGATTAGGATAAGTTCGGATAATAGAATTAGTTTTATGAATCCGGAGTTTTTCAATCATAGATCCCAAGATTTGGAAGCGGCATATCATGATGCAGGACAATTCTATTGGATGAAGGTAGAATCAGGATTAAAAAGTGAAAACAAAGGCGCCATAATTATCGACGAAAGGGAGGTACAGGATATAGATTATAATGAGGATTGGCTGTTGGCGGAATTAAAGTACAAACAGATGTTTGGCTAAGGGTTTATTTTAAAATAACTAAGCATGTTAGGAATAAAAGAAATAGGAGTATATATCCCATCGGGGAGGATATCCAATTTTGAAAGAATGGAGGAATTGGATACCAACGAGGACTTTATTCTCAACAAAATAGGAATTTCGAGTGTCGCCGTTAAAGCCAATGAAGAAGACACTTCAGATTTGGCCATCAAGGCATTTGGGAACCTTGAATCCAAAATAGAAATAGACAAAGAAAATGTTGAGGCGCTAATTTTGGTAACCCAGTCACCGGACTCAAATATTCCCCACACCTCAGCCTTGGTTCATAAGGCACTCGAGTTACCAGAGACCTGTGCGTGTTTTGATATCTCTCTGGGTTGTTCAGGCTTTGTTTATGGTTTGTCCGTCATCATGAATTTTATGAAGGGAAATGGCATGAAACATGGGGTCTTACTTACTTCAGACCCTTATACTAAAATCCTTGACCCAAATGATAGAAACACTTCTTTACTGTTTGGAGATGCAGCAACAGCAACTTACATTTCAGATGAGCCGGAACTGTTGGCTGGGCAATTCAATTTTGGTTCAATTGGCAAGGATTGGGAGGGGCTTCATACGATGAATGGATATTTGAATATGAATGGCCGAAGTATTTTTAACTTTGCTGCCAGATATGTTCCAAAAGATGTAAATCAATTGTTGGAAAAAAATAAGATGACGATCGAAGACATAGACAGCTTTGTTTTTCATCAGGGAAGCAAGTATATAGTTGATACAATTTCAAAAAAACTTGGATTACCTAAAGAAAAAGTCATTTTTGATGCTATGGAATATGGGAACACGGTATCATCCTCCATACCCTTGATTATAGAAAAACAATTGGCCAACAAGGAAGTGAGGACTATTTTAATTTGCGGCTTTGGAGTTGGTCTTTCTTGGTCAAGCTCTATTTTAAAAAGAAAAAATTAGATAAACTATATGGAATTAACAGCTGGGAACCTAAAAAAGGTGTTATCAAAATCTTCTTCACTGGGAGAGAAAGTGGAGGAATTTGACAATGAGAACGGTTTGACGGAACAAGGAGTGGATTCATTGGACATGTTGGATTTTTATCTAAATATCGAAGAAACCTTTGGGATTCAAATACCGGATGATGATATTGATAAGATGAAGTCGATTAATGATATTCTTGATTATCTGAAAGAAAAAATAGGTGAACACTAGCATCCCACCAACTACCCCTGGCTATTTTGAATTGCCATTTCATGGCAGCGAGACTTTTGAAGCGGATAATATTGCATCGCTTCGAACCGCAAATAATACTTCAATTATTTTTTATAGCGGACACGATAAGGCTTACCTTGAAGAAATTAATGCCGGAATAGTCATTGCTGATTCAAAACTTCAATCATTGGTTGGAGATTTTAACTCAGGCGCTATAGTGTTTTCTCCTAAGCCCAAATATACCTTCTTAAAATTGCTCCAGGATTTTTTTGTAGACACTTTCTTTGAGCAAGATTTAAAAGAGGTCCAAGGGAACGGGGAGATTTCTAGGATGGCATACATTGAAAAGGAGGTGGGTTTGGGTAAAGATTGCAAGGTTTATCCCAATGTCTCCCTTTTTAATCAAACAACGATTGGGAGTCATTCCACAATTTTGTCTGGAACGGTGATAGGTCTTCCTGGGCTGGGAGATTTATGGCACGAAGGAAGCTACCATAAATTTGTGCACCTGGGCGGGGTGAAAATAGGATCCAATGTAACCATAGGATCCAATGTCAGCATTTTGAAAGGTATGTTGGAGGACACTGTCATTGGGTCCGGAACCAGGATTGCCAACAATGTTAACATTGGACATAGTGTTCAAATAGGGAAAAACTGCTACATTTCCTCTGGAGTTACTATTGGCGGAGCCTGTGTTATTGAGGATAATTGTTGGTTGGCCGTAGGTGTTACTCTTACTGACAATATAAGGGTAGAAAAGAACTGCAAAATAGGCACAGGGGCGGTACTTATAAAAGATGCGTTGCCAGATAGCTTATATCTGGGCAATCCAGCAAGAAAAATAGGTGATAGAGAAAAATAACAGTGCAAAAGAATGTCTTTGTTTACTGTAATGGAAATTCCAAAATAGGATCCGGTCATTTCTGGCGGTGTCTTAATATTGCAGATGAACTTAGGAAAAGGCAACTAGCAATAACTTTTTTGTACACCTCATTATCTGATAAATTACAACAAGTCCTTGCTGAAAAAGAATATCCAGGTACTGCCCTAAATACGACTCTAAAAGAGGGATTTACGGAATACTTGAATGGACAATCAGGCAGGCAAAGGAGTAATTTGCTAATAGTGGATAGCGACTTAACCGAATTTTACGAACTCGATTTTCAGAATGCCGTAATCCAAACGGGAACGAAATTGATGATCATTACGGTGAATCCCAATTTTAAGTATGTTTCCCATCTAATTCTAAACCAAAACATACTCTCCCTATCCCAGAACTATGATACTTCAAAAGAGACAAGAGCACTATTTGGACCGGAATACTTTATATACAAACTCGAATACAGGGATGAAGAGGTAAGGAAAAAAACAAAAACTAACGGAGATGTATTGATTGCTTTTGGCGGTGCGGACCCATGTAATTACACCTTTCAGTTAATGAAATTTATTTTGACCAAGACAGAACTGGAACACATTAACTTCCATGTTGTGGTCGGTCCACTGAACCCGCAGTTAGATGATATAATGGAGATGTGCTCTGGTGTTGGAAATGTGAGCGTTCATTACAATACAAATAGAATGAAGGAGATAATGCAGTCATGTGCAATTGCCGTGTGTTCTCCTGGAATGGTATATTGGGAATCCATTTTATTGGGATTGCGCACAATTCTGCTTTCGAGTTCTCCCCGGGAAAAACCAATTGCAAAATTTCTCAATGACCAGCACTATGGGTTAACCATATCAAACTATGATGAACCATTATCCACTGAAAAATTTGAACTATTGGAAAAAGAATTGGTTTTGGGAACCACTGAATTTTATTCAAGACTTGACCATCTAAGAGGACTGATAAACCCAAAGGGGGTTGAAAAGGTGGCTGAGGAAATAGAAAAAATCTTAATTTGAAGAAAATGAACCTCAATTTTAAATTTAAAGGCGACAGAGATTACGTTCACGGAACCGATATTTACACGAGACTTGTGGAGGTGCTTAAGCAAGAATATGAACCACTTGAAATGCTGGAATTAAGTTTCCACAAAGTTGCAAACAAGCAACTCAAGATGCTCGTATTGGAGCAGGAGGACCATTCCTTGGATTTTTCCGATCAAGCGTGCATTTTTAAATTTAAGCATAAAGGACAAAAGTATCTTGTGGGTTTATCCGAAACAGATGAGAACGTTAAAGAAAGATATGATTACGGCGAAAGTGAAATTGAACAAATGGCCGTAATCCATGCCCAAGAAAAGCGGATAAGATTAGCTCCTAAAGACAAATTTTCCAATATTGAACTTGTAGTTGCAATGAACAAGATTTTATTAAGCCATATTTTACCCGACCCTGGAAAATGGTATTTTGCTCGATTACAAGTGTCTGAAGATGTTAATCCAATTAAGGCATCTAACATCGAAATTCAATTGATAAAAAACATAGGGTCAAAAATCACTAAATCAAGCATAGCATTTGATGGTGACATAATAGGAAACATATTCTTTTCCAAAGTCCCACAACAATAACCTAGTTAGAAGTATGGCTAAAGACAATTCCAACATTTTTATCATTGCTGAACTTTCAGCTAACCACAACAATGATTTTGAGTTGACGGTTAGAACCATTGAAGAAATGGCTAAAGCGGGCGCAGATGCCGTAAAGGTTCAAACGTATAGACCCGAAAGCTTGACCCTGGATTTAAACGAGGGGTATTTTGCTCCCAAAACAGAAGGTCTCTGGAAAGGATACACGCCATGGGAACTTTACAAAGAAGCTGCTATGCCCTACGATTGGCAACCTAAGCTAAAGATAATAGCAGAAAAATTGGGGATGCAATTTTTCAGTTCGCCATTTGACAAAGAAGCTGTGGATTTTCTGGAAAGTATGGGGAACCCAATATATAAGATAGCATCTTTCGAGATTACGGATATTCCGTTGATAGAGTATGCCGCTTCGAAGGGTAAACCTATGATAATTTCCACTGGAGTGGCAGAGCAAGAAGACATAAAGCTTGCGGTGGATGCATGCAGGGAGGTTGGCAACAATGACATTACATTGTTAAAATGTACCTCTAACTATCCTGCTGAAGTTAAAGATGCCAACTTGATGACAATACCGCATCTCAAATCAACTTTCAATGTCAAGGTGGGTCTTTCAGACCATACCATGGGCAGTATTGCACCCATTGTTTCCGTAGCTTTGGGAGCTACCGTAATTGAAAAGCACTTTGTTTTGGACAGGAGTTTGGGAGGTCCAGACGCTTCTTTTTCTATGGAGCCCCAAGAATTCAAGGCAATGGTTGAGGGAGTAAGAAACGCGGAAAAATCCTTGGGAAACATTACATACGAGGTATCGGAAAACAACAAACACAGAAGACGGTCACTTTTCGTAACGGAGGATCTGGAACCAGGTGAGGCAATAAGCTCGAAGAACGTTAGATCCATTAGACCAGGTTATGGGATTCACCCAAAAGAATTGCCAAATATTATGGGCAAAAGGACAAAGGTCAAAATAGCCAAAGGAGAAGCATTGAAATGGGAGTATCTGGACTAACTCATTCCACCTACTACAAATTTTCCAACCTTTTTTTGAGGGGCATTTCGATGGGAGCAAAATTCTTATTTGCCCTATATGTTTCCAAATTCATGCAAGTTGAAGAATATGGTGAATATACCTTGATGGTTACCAGTATAACATTTTTGATGTTTTTGTTGGGCCTTGATTATTATAGCTATACCGCAAGAGAGATTTTGGCTACTTCGGGGGACAAAAAATTTGTGTTTATTAAGCATCAGTTTGTTTTTCACAGCTTGGTTTATTTGTGCTTTGCCCCTTTGATATACCTATTTTGCAGGCAATTTCTTTCCGCAGACTTTTTTATAGCATTTTATGTTCTGCTGGTTTTGGAACATTTCTCACAGGAACTTTATCGAATTTTCATTTTTCACGATAAACATTTGACCTCCAACATATTGCTGGCTTTTAGAACGTTTTTGTGGGTAGTATTGATTTGTTTGGATGTGCAGGTCTTTGAGATACACTCCTTCTCAACAGAACTAATTTTGACCTATTGGATTTTTGGTAGTTTCTTCTCCTTTTTAATTGGTTTGTTTCTCCTTTATAAGGAGTATCCGCAACCAATGGCCAATTTTTTTTCATTTTCGGATATCGACTTTTCAAAGATTCGAAAAGCGCTAATGATTTGCATTCCAATATTGGTTGGTACTATTTCATATAAATTAATAGAATACTCCGACAGGTTTATTATAGATATAATGTTGGGAAAGGAGCAAGTTGGGATCTATGGCCTGTTTAGCAATTATGCAAATGTTGTGAACATTATTGTCAATACTGTGGTAACCCTTATGATTTTCCCAAAATTGGTGTCTTCGGTCAAAAAAAAACGGCACCAGGAGTATATTTTCTATAAGAAAAAATTCAGAAAAGAATTGATTTTGGTAACCTTTGGAATAAGTATTCTGCTTGCAATAACTATTTTTCCAGTTCTCGATTGGATAAACAAGGAAGAATACAATACTTTTATTACTGGGTTCTTTTTACTTCTGATAGGCAATGTTTTCTTAAACCTATCTTTCTTACCACACTATTTGCTATATTCCTTTAACAAGGACAAGAAGAACATCGCACCTATGGTTCTGGGAATGTTTTTGAACATAGCTTTAAATCTGATTTTACTGTTCTTTTTGCAGAATATTATTGGAGCGGCAATTGCTACTGCCGCGAGTTTTATTCTAATCTATTTTCTTAAAACGATCAATTGGTTTAGGTTTAATAAGGATTTAATATTTGAGAATGGGCAATACTCATCTTAATATCTTTGTTTCGATAACTCCCATGCACACGCGGAACTTTGAAAGTATTGTTTCAACGCAACACTTAAAAGGGCAAAATATTTTATTGAACCCAGGAGGCTTTATGTATGATGGTAAATTATGGGATGAGGTGTTTAATGGGAATTTGTCGGTATCAAAGGAAACGAAACGGATAAAAAAAATTAAGTACCAATTTTATAAGATAAGGTGGTACAAAAAGTTTATAGTCCATATTGAACGCAATATTGAAAGTGCTGCGAGTTATGCTATTTATTATTCTCATTTAGAGGATGTGTTGAACAATTATTTTTTCTTTTCATTTAGGAAAACAAAGCCCCAAGAAAAAATAATTGTTGAAGATGGGATATTGAACTATTATGAACGAAAAATTGAAAACAATAAGTCTTTTATATACTTTATCAAATTCCTTCTATGTAGATTGCATAACATACCATTTAAATTTCTTGAAGGAAATATCACAGGGGTAGATTATGGGCATGTAAAAAAACAGTATGTAAGATTACCTGAAGTTGCCATTGCTCCGGAAAAGGCGGTACAGCTCCCTTTTGATAAAATAGCATATACTCCCTTGGACAGCACTTTCTTGTTCATTGGCCAGGATATAATTGCCAACGTCTGTGGCAACGAAGAATATGAAAAAAGAATTGCTTATTTTTTTAGTAAAATCAACGAGATAACAAATTTTGATCAACATAGAGACAGATTGATTTATAAGCCGCACAGAAATGGTGATTCGTTCCTGGCACGGAAGTATGGCAGAATCAATTTTGGAGATGCTTTTGAACTGCATAAGGACGATACACCCATTGAAGAAATGGTATCGGACATAAGGCCAAGTAAAATTTTTTCATTTAGTTCTTCTGGACTTCTTAACATCAAGTTGGCTTTGGCAGAGGACTCTAACGTTTGTTTTTATGCGCACCCATTTGCCTCTGCCCCCAGATTGGTTGAATTATTTGAGAAGTTTGGAATACGAATATTGAGATGACATTTACCCTGGCATTAAATTTATTTTTGTTTTTGATTTTTTTGACCTTCTCGTACTACGCTCTGAAACGAGACTTCAAGATTTTCTACATTCTTTTGCTTTTTTATTTTCAGGGGTTTAACACCATTGCGTCTCTTACTTATATAGAGGAAGGGGTCTTTATAAATGAGCAGGGCAGGGACGGATACTTTGTTGGGTCGGTATTTTTTTACATACTGTTCTTTTTCCTTACCATTGTTCTGTGTGAAAAAACGATAAAATATCTTGACAAGAACCTGGCCTTTTCGGATTTCAACATCTCTTTGTTTAAATTAAGGATAGGGTATAGATTCCTTCTGTTCTTCATAGTATTGGTTCTTTTTCTTTTGTATTTAAATGTTTACCTATCACCATCCCCACTTTTTAGTTCCGAAGTCACCCGATTTACCTATTGGCAAAACTCAAGGCTGAGTTTTCTAAACGGTGTTTTTGGAAATACTTCCATATTTGTGCCATTTGCCCTTGGAATATTAATTAGAAAATATAGATATCTGGCGATTTCACTTCTCGTGTTATATTTTCTAAACATGGTATTGATAGGCCAAAAGTTCTCACCAATAATTAGCGGATTATATGCCTTTTTTTTCCCCATAGTTATGAGGCTCGGGTCCAATACGCAAATAAGAATAAGAAGGTTCCTTACGGTAAGAACAGCACTTATTTTTTTAGCCTTATTCTCCATTGTGTATTACAAGTATTCCTTACACAATCCCTTCGTACGCGCAGGCGCTGAAACGCCATTTGAGGCCATTATTTATAGAGCATTCGGATTACAGGCCCACATATTTTGGGGGTGTGTTGAAAACTACGTAACCCATGGGATGGAAAATACATGGAGGGTTTGGGAACTAAATCAAGGTATGCACCACCTTATGAGGCATTTTTACCCGGGGGATATTGAACAGCTTAATAGATCTATTAGTATCGGATTTAGTTTTACGAATGCCTATCCTGCCATCTTATTGCGAATCTTCCCTGTTTATCTTTCCTATTTTGCCCATGCCGTACTTATGATATTTGTTCTTGGCCCCCTTCTATGGATGTTCAAGAAAATTATTACCGGTAAAAACGTAGTTTTTGCGGTGATTTCTTTCCAGCTTTTCAATTGGGTAGTTTATGCGTTTAAAATGGGATACTTTTACAAACTTCAAATCCCAGTGATTTTTGTTTTGTTCTATACATTCTTTGCTTTTATGGTATATCAGAGTAGGCGGAGTTCCTTAACCTAACCCTTTGTTTTAAGTGAACTGGATTAGAGGAATATTGGGGAAAACTACTGGACGGCAACTGATAGCATATTCACTTATGTTATTAATGGCCTCATTGCCATTTTTGATGGTGTTGGCCCCAATAGTAATGGTACTATTTGTGGTAATGGTACTGTTATATGGTAATTGGGAGGAGACAAAATCCCGTTTAACGGGGAATAAGGTTTTCCCACTTTTTTTTATATACTATCTAATAGGGGTAATTGGTTTGTTCTATTCCTATGAACTTGGATTCAAGTATAGCAGAATAGCATCACAACTTCCCTTATTGCTGCTTCCCTTGTTTGTTTCTATAGCAAATGTTGAAAAAGAACAAATTAAAAAGGCCAAATATGTCTTTGTTTGGTCCTGCCTTTTACTTTGTATTCTTGCGTTTGTAACACTCGGGTATAACCTGGCTTTAAATTATGAGCATAGGTTAAACTATAACTTTATTCAAAGGTCAATGTACCACTTTCATTATCCATATGATGTGCTGTATATCAATATAGCATACGTTTTCCTTTTGAGTGAGGAGAAGTTAAAGACTTTTCGTGGATGGATGGGTGCCGTTTTTTTCATTTTTATTCTTCTTTCAGGCGTTAGAATGGGGGTTTTTACTTTCGGTGTAATCAGTACGATATACTTTATAAAGAATTTTAGGGAGATATGTAATCTTCGGTTCGTGGCAAAGGCAATTATTCTCGGAATAATAGCGGTACTTATGATTGGCAGCAGTAAATATGCTAAAGACAAGTTTTTTGATACACTATCCAATTTTGGCTTGGGAACCGAAAAATATGTCTCGGAGATAGGGTCGGATTATCATAAAATGTCATTGAGAACCATGTTATGGAGCAGCTCGTTCGAATTGATCAAATCCAAACCTATACTTGGATTTGGACCCAATGGGTCTCAGAAATTTTTGGAAGAACAGTATCAAAGAAATGGGTATTCTAATTTGGAAGGATTCAATTCTCATAACCAATTCTTGACTACTACGTTGAACCACGGAGTGGTGGGGCTATTTAGTCTGCTTTCAATTTTTATAGTTTTGGCTTATCATGCCATCAAGAAAAAAAACTGGCAGCAACTTTTATGCATTGTGGTTTTGTTTTTGGCCTTCAATACGGAGTCTATTTTAGTAAGACAAAAAGGAGTTTTTGTTTTTGCAATAATTCTAAGCTTAAATATGGTGGAAAAGGACAGTCGAAGTCTCAGGAAAAAAGAGGCTTGATTTAAACAAAAATCAGTTTTCCTTAATTTTTCTTATTTGAAACAAATATAAGTTTGCGTCCTCATTTTGCAGATGCGAGGTTCCATCCATTTGATGAATTTTGGCATCGGTCACCATATATAGCCGATTATTTAAGTCCAAATCCAAACTTTTGGGATAACCATAAAACCAATGGTTGGAGGGCAAAGGCCTGTTATGTGTTTGTACATGCTCATAATTTTGTGCGTTTTCAAAAACCATGGTGGCTGTTTGTCTATAAACCCTGAGCTCATTGTCGTGATTTTTTGAAGTATTGTATAGATACCTGGTGTTTCCAACTACTTCCAACATATCACTAATAGGGTCATAAGCCAAGGACACAGGGCATCTGACAGAATATTCAAAATCGGCAAATAAATTGGTATGGCCGTCAAAACCGTAGTTCAGTCCATCAGAAGAACTAAACTGAAAAAAAGAAGGGGCCCCTTCCTCCCCACTTCCATTTCTGCACAAAATAATGCTTCTGCCATTTCCAAGATCAATTTGGAAAGGCTCTTGTAATTCCATAGAAGGTTCTTGGATGATTAGCGAATCATCCAAATGGCTTGAGAAGTTATCTGTTGAAAAATACTTACGAACAGTACCATTCCGAAATGCAATCAAAAAGGAATGCTGCCCTGAATCGGAATTGACCATCCCAAAAGGTTGATTGGGAATGTTCTGAGTGTTTTGAATTTCATTGTAGACAGACCATTCAGAGCCGTTGCTGCTTTTAATGAACCCAGAATCAATCGTTGTAGAATTTTCTGCATCAAACCTTCTAAAAACCACAATAATTTCGCCAGAGCCCAAGGTTCCCACTACTAGGTTTCTGTCGTCAAACATACTATCATAAATATCGAACTCGGATCCCCAAGACACCCCATTGTCTGGACTTATTTTCCCCACGATTTTTCCATAGTTGCTAACATGGGAGAAGGAGGAATCCTTTCGGTAAATGGCAATAACACGATTCTCTCCTAGCCTAGCTAGCCCGCCTTCTGAAACATGTCCGTTGGAAGATAAATCGTAAAAACTACTGATGTAATAATCGAACATTGCCTCTTCAGGCTCATAATCTGATGTATCACAGGAAAAGAATAGAAAAATTAACAAAAGACAATAATACGCTTTTTTGGAACTCATGGGCCTACGTCAAGTAGATTTTCTTTAAGGTAGTGAAGTTCTTATGTTGGTCAAATAGAGCTCTACATCGAGTTTCAGAGTTTCGACCCATTTTACTAAGCTTTTCTGGGTTTTTGTAGAGTTCGCCAATACCGCTGGTAAAATCTTCAAGATTATCGCACAGAAAACCATTATGGCCATGTTCAACAGCATCCTTATTTCCTACCACATTGGTAGCAACGACTGGTTTTTCCAAAGCCATGGCCTCAATAATAGTGAAAGGTAATCCTTCCCATAAAGATGTTTGGATGTAAACATCAAAGGTATTCACCAGCTCCATTGCCTCGCTATGAATTTTCCAACCGGTAATAGAGACATTGCTGCTGGTTAATTCGGTTTTTAATTGACCATCACCAATCCATACAAATTCAATATCTGGGAACTCTTGAGCAACCTGATTAAAAAGAGCCGGGTTTTTTTGTGGGCTTAGGCGTCCCATGGTACCAATTGTAAATTTCCCGTTAGTATGGGGCTTCTTGAATTCGGATATTTCGTTTGGAGACACCCCATTTCTCACTAAAAAAGCACGCCCAATTTTTTTGGCATGCTCATATTCTGTATCCCCACATGCTATCGTCGTACCACCAAAGATCTTTACAACCCACTTTTCAATAAAGAGAAAGAGCCCTTTTTTGCCGTTACTTACATCCTCTCGCAAAAAAGAGTACCCATTGGGAGTGTAATAAACCTTGGCTTTTTTGTAAAAGGCTGAAGCAACACGCCCAAGGATACTAGCTTTTGAGGAATGAAGATGTATCACGTCCGGCTGTATTTTTCTGATTTGTTTCACCAACGAAATTATTGCCCTTATATCTGACCTAAAATTTATTTCACGGGACATTGGGAGTTGAATCAGTTTAGTTTTTTTAGAGAAGTCCTTTGCAATTTTATCGAAATCGGTTCCATTCCGGTTTGGGCTATAAATCACATAACTTTCAAACTCCTTTTCAGAGTCAAAAAAACCACATATTTCCTTTACATAGTTGTAAACCCCTGCGGCAAAAGGTTCTGTAATATGCAAAACTCTTATTTTTTTCATACCGTCAAAAATAAAACTATTTTTAAGCCGGATATACAAATATGAAGAGTAAAGTTGCCATAGTTATTGGAGGATCTGGGTATATAGGTAGAAACTTGTTGATGTACTTTCTACAGAAAAACAGGTTTGACCAATATATTGTGATGGACATTAAACCTTTGGAGGGGTTTAAACATGAAACAGATTCTGGAAAAGTTGAGTTCATGGAGGCTGATGTTAGAAAAACTCTCCCAAAGATTGACATAAAACTGGATGGGAAAGAATCTTGGATTTTTAATCTAGCCGCAGTACATAGAGAGCCCGGTCATGACTTTAAAGAATATTTCGACACGAACATACCAGGAGCAATAAATGTCAACGACCTCGCCTTGAGATTGGAAGTTGAGAACATTTTTTTTACAAGTAGTATTGCTCCATATGGGAGGTCTAGGGAACAGAGGAGTGAATTGTCTACCCTGTATCCGGAAACGGGTTATGGAATTTCCAAGGCAATCGCAGAACAGATTCATCAAAAATGGCATAACCATAATCAGACAAAAAGAAGGCTTATAATTGTAAGACCTTCCGTCATTTATGGCCCTCATGACCCAGGTAATGTTCTAAGAATGATTAAGGCGTTGAAAAAAGGGACCTTTGTCTTGCCCAATGGAGGAAAAGTCATAAAAGCCTATGGTTATGTTTTTGGACTTGTGGAAAGTATATTGTTCACTATGGATTCAAGAAAAGAACCACTTATAGTTTACAACTATGCGGAAAATCCATTGGTTCCACTTAAGGAGATGACACAAATAGTTAGAAAAAAGTTTGGGTATTCAAGACCCGCACTTTCGGTGCCCACCTCGTTTCTGGCTGTTATTGCGGGAATTATTCAGGTGGCTACCCGGATAGTGGGTAAAAAATCGGATATTCATCCAGTTAGGGTAAAAAAGGCAAGTTTCCCCACAAATATCAAACCTGGATTCCTGATAGAAAGTGGATTTGATTTTAGATACGATTTCGAGAAATCTTTAGAGCATTGGAAATCCGTGGCACCAGATGATTTTTGATTATAAAACGGATTCGGATAGTCCTTAAAATAGAAAATAATAAGGAGCCGAAAGGAATAACAGTATGTTTACATGATTGGATTGCATAATTAAACCTTGTCGAATTTGTTCTTTAGCAATTATAGATATTCAGGCCTTATTTTACCCCTATCACTTTTAATGGATTTGATAGTAATAAATTTATTGGCCTATTATTTTCCTCTCCAGTTTAGATATCCGATTCTTTTTCATTCTTATATAACCCTAGCTTGGATAGTTACGGCTTTCAAAGTTCAATTTTATCTTATTCATAGGTATACTAAGGTCACACGAGTTTTGGTATTGATATTTAGGCAATTCTTTTTCTTCTTCTTACTGCAATATGCGTTTATTGGGTTTTTTAAGCAACCAAATATGAGTCGACTAGCTATTGCGGAGTATTTATCTATATCCTTGGTGCTGGTTTCAACTATTAAATTCATGAACTATTATTTGTTGATGAAGTATAGGGGAAGAACAAAGGGAAATATCAGAAATGTTGTGGTTTTGGGTAAAAACAAGAAGACGGATCAACTAATATCGGTGTTTAATGAACGCACAGAGTATGGCTATAATTTTGTAAAACAGTTTTCCTTGAAAGGAAGAGAATACAGCATTGAAAGTTGCTATGACTTTATTCTAGACAACAAAATAGATGAGATATATTGCTCCGTTTCTGAACTTAAGGATGATGAGTTGACTCAGTTCATCAATTTTGCGGACAATAATCTCAAAACCCTAAAATTCATACCGGACAATAAAAACATTTTTGCTAAGAAGCTAAAGTTTGAATACTATGATTATATCCCGGTTTTATCACTAAGGGACATCCCATTATTAAATCCAATCAACGCTTTTTTCAAAAGGAGTTTCGATATCTTTTTTTCTCTATTGGTAATTTTAGGTCTATTGTCCTGGTTAACTCCCTTATTGGCAATTTTGATTACCGTGGAATCCAAAGGGCCGGTTTTTTTTAGACAGACCAGAAATGGCATAGACAATCGAGAGTTTTATTGCTACAAGTTTCGCTCCATGGCTCCAAACAACAATGCGGACAGTCATTCAGCAACAAAAAATGACATGCGGGTAACCAAGATTGGTAAAATAATAAGACGAACCAGCATTGATGAGTTACCTCAGTTCTACAATGTTTTTTTTGGCACCATGTCAGTAGTGGGTCCAAGACCACATATGGTAAAGCACACCAATGAATACTCACTGAGCGTGGACAAGTACATGGTACGCCACTTTGTTAAACCCGGCATAACAGGGCTTGCTCAAATAAGAGGTTATAGGGGAGAGATTGAAAATGACATTGACATTCAAAACAGAATTAAATTTGACATTTTTTATATTGAGAATTGGTCAATGTTTTTAGATTTTAAGATAATTGTCCAAACAATAGTTAATGCCTTTAGAGGTGAGGATAAGGCGTATTGATTCTGATGGGTTGTTTTTAAAAACTTTCTGCGGAATACTGCGCGGTATTTCTATTTTTGTGCTTTAAATGAATTTATATGAAAACTAAACGCATATTGATTACCGGAGCAGCGGGCTTCCTTGGATCCCATCTTTGTGATCGATTTATTGCTGAGGGATACCATGTCATTGGGATGGACAACCTCATTACTGGCGACCTAAAGAATATAGAACACCTTTTCCCATTGGAACGTTTCGAGTTCCATCACCATGATGTATCCACCTTTGTCCACTTGGGAGGCGAGTTGGATTATATTTTACATTTTGCCTCTCCTGCAAGCCCAATAGACTACCTTAAAATTCCTATTGAGACCTTAAAGGTAGGCTCTTTGGGGACCCTTAACTTATTGGGATTGGCCAAGGAAAAGAATGCACGGATTTTGGTCGCTTCCACTTCCGAGGTATATGGTGATCCCCTAGTGCATCCCCAGAATGAGGAGTACTATGGAAATGTGAGCCCCATTGGCCCTCGTGGTGTTTATGATGAGGCCAAACGTTTTATGGAGTCCATTACCATGGCCTATCACCGTCATCATGGCTTGGATACCCGTATAGTTCGGATTTTCAACACCTATGGTGCCAGAATGCGATTGAATGACGGCCGTGTGGTGCCGGCCTTTATGGGGCAAGCACTGAGAGGAGAGGATTTAACGGTCTTTGGGGATGGCTCACAAACCCGCTCTTTTACGTATATAGATGACCAAATCGAGGGAATTTATCGCTTATTGATGAGTGACTATGTGGAGCCCGTTAACATTGGAAATCCGGACGAAACCACCATTCTCGAGTTTGCGGAGGAAATCATAAAACTTACTGGAACCAATCAAAAAATTGTATTCAAGCCGTTACCAGTCGATGACCCCCTGCAGCGGCAACCGGACATTTCCAAGGCGAAGGAAATATTAGACTGGGAACCCAAAGTGCATCGTTCCGAAGGTTTGAAGAAGGTTTATGAATACTTTAAATCCCTATCTCCTGAGGAATTGCACCAAAAAGAACACCGGGATTTTTCACATTTAAATGGGAAATAAACCTTTTTATGCGGTAAAGAGGTTCTCAAATTGAACTATTTTTGCCAAAATTTTGATTGATGAACATTCTTGTCCTTGGTTCTGGGGGTCGTGAACATGCGATGGCCCATAAGATTTCACAAAGCCCTAAAATCAACAATCTTTATGTCGCTCCAGGTAACGCGGGCACTTCCCAAATTGCCAGCAATGTTGAGGTTGGGGTCAATGATTTTGATGGAATTAAGAAGTTGGTTTTAGGCAAGAACATCAATCTGGTTGTTGTGGGGCCAGAGGACCCTTTGGTAAACGGAGTGCATGATTTTTTCGTGAACGACCCAGAACTACAAAAGGTGTCCGTGATTGGTCCGCAAAGGGCAGCTGCGGCCTTGGAAGGGAGCAAGGAATTTGCCAAGGAATTTATGATGCGACATAACATTCCTACCGCTGCCTATCAAAGTTTTACTTCTGATAATCTGGAAGAAGGTTATGCCTTTTTGGAAACTTTGGAACCTCCTTATGTACTCAAGGCAGATGGTTTGGCTGCTGGAAAAGGTGTTCTTATTCTCCAGAACCTCGAAGAGGCCAAAAAAGAACTTAGCGCCATGTTGCTGGATTCCAAATTTGGAAAGGCCAGCGCAACAGTGGTGATTGAAGAGTTCTTGGACGGGATAGAATTGAGTTGCTTTGTACTAACGGACGGAACCAATTATAAAGTCTTGCCCACCGCAAAAGACTACAAACGTATTGGCGAGGGAGACACAGGATTAAATACAGGCGGTATGGGTGCCATTTCTCCCGTTCCATTTGCAGATAATGCCTTCATGCACAAGATAGAAGAGCAAATTGTTATACCAACCGTAGAAGGCCTTAGAAAGGATCAATTGCCCTATGTTGGATTTATTTTTATTGGATTGATCAAGGTTGGGAATCAACCCAAAGTCATAGAATACAACGTTAGAATGGGAGATCCGGAAACCGAAGTGGTTATCCCAAGGGTCCAAACAGATTTGGTAGACATTCTGACTTCCATGGCAAATGGAACACTAGATCAAATTGACCTTCAAATTGATGAAAGGGCGGCTACCACCGTTATGGCTGTTTCAGGCGGATATCCTGAGGCATATGAAAAAGGCAAGGAGATAACAGGAATAGATAAGGTGGAAGGTTCTTTGGTATTTCATGCGGGAACCAAAATCTCAGAAGGTAAAGTGGTAACCAATGGCGGAAGGGTAATCGCTGTAACTTCCTTTGGAGATGATTTCCACCAAGCCCTGAAAAAATCCTACAGCAACATGGAAAAACTCCATTTTGATGGGATATACTACCGCAAAGACCTAGGATTTGACCTATAGCCAAATAGCCAGGATTATCCTAAAAAAGAAAACGAATATCAGGGAGATATTATAGGTAAGTGTGGGAAGTGATGCTCTTGTCTTCCTCGCCGTTGTCATTGAAAATCTTCAACTCCTTCATCCAATACACCATGGCTACAAAACCGATAATGGTAAAGATCCAGTTTACAGTATTGGAGGCCCACCAGCTTTCCATAAATCGGAATAAATCATAAGGGGCAAAAAGGTAGTTTACAAATAAGTCTTCAATGCCGTAAAAAAACTTGCTCATGTTGGCTATATTTACTTTGCAAAAGTAGTAAAACCCACGATGATTTCAAGCTTTTTCGGAAAAACAAAACCCATAAACTACATTGTTTTGTCCGTCTTTTTGGTTCTGTTCTATGGCTTGTTCCATATTCTTCAAATCCATGGCAGCGAAAGGAATCTTTCTATCCCACTGGAAGTCTTGACCTTAGGCACTTTGATCCTGACCATTTTTGTGATCAATCAGATTATAAAAACGGAAAAAGTTACCGAGTTTAGCTCCTATGCCATGTTGTTTTTTGTTTTGCTCTTGGTCGCATTTTCTAACATCATTCAGGATAAAAATGCAATTTTTGCCTCATTTTTTCTGTTGCTTGCCATTTGGAGACTCTTGGCCGTTAGATCCATCAAAAATGTGAAACACAAGATTTTTGATGCTTCTTTTTTAATATGTGTGGCCAGTTTGTTCTATGATTGGGCTATTGTTTTCATAATTTTGGTGTTTGTGGTGATCAACGTTTATGACAGGAAAACCGTAAAAAATTGGATAGTTCCCTTCATGGCCATTTGTACCTTTTTTGTTTTAACATTTGGGATTACAAGACTGTTTGGCATTTCTGATTTTTATCTTTTGCACTATCGATTTTCCTTTGGCTTTTTGCAAGATGGGTTTTTCGCCCAAAAGGGAGTACTGCTGTCGCTAATTTATCTGTCACTGGTAGGGGCTTTGGCCTCCTTGGTGTTTCTTCAAGTAAGAAGAAAGGGAGGTGGTAGGCTGGTACCTTTGCGTATTTTGTTCCTGGCTTTTATTTTGGGAGCCATATTTTGTTTTCTCACCCAAAATGGAACGGCCACCATACTCATCACTTTTTTCCCTGCCGCTGTTTTTCTGACCAATTTTTTGGAAACCATCAAGCGTCCAAGAATAAAGGAATTGGTTTTGGCCGCTTGTATAGTGCTTCCCGTTTTGCTTTTTGTTCAAAGCCTAAATCAATAAACCATAAAGCAATATCTTTGCGCAAATTGATACAACATGTTTAGCGCGTTTGCTTTTAGCATTTTTCAGGAGAGTATAGATACCTATCACATTAAGGATGACGTATACCAGGATTTTACAAATCCTTATCCAAAGGATCAAATAGAGCATTTGTTATATCGAAAAAACTGGATAGATACGGTACAATGGCATTATGAGGATATTATTCGTGACCCTGCCATTGAACCCACGGCAGCCCTGGATTTAAAGCGAAAAATTGACGCCAGCAATCAGGAAAGAACGGACTTGGTGGAGTATATTGACAGCTATTTTCTTCAAAAATACCAATCGGTTCAGGTAAAGGATGATGCCACCATCAATACAGAAAGCCCAGCCTGGGCCATAGATCGTCTTTCCATCTTGGCTTTGAAGATTTACCACATGCAAGAGGAGGTGAATCGTTCCGATGCTTCACAGGAGCATGTTGAGAAGTGCTCTGCCAAACTTGCTGTGCTACAAGAACAGAAAAAGGATCTTTCTTCCGCAATAGATCAGCTGCTGGCAGATATTGAAGCAGGAAACAAGTACATGAAAGTCTATAAACAGATGAAAATGTATAACGATGATGAACTAAATCCAGTGCTTCGTGGACAAAAAGGGTAAACCTGTCCACATTTTGGTCATCCGGCTTTCGGCCATGGGTGATGTTGCCATGACCATTCCCGTTTTAAA
Organism: Flagellimonas flava; assembly: GCF_050617915.1. Taxonomy (GTDB): domain Bacteria; phylum Bacteroidota; class Bacteroidia; order Flavobacteriales; family Flavobacteriaceae; genus Flagellimonas; species Flagellimonas flava_A. The sequence continues at coordinate 298,834 of NZ_JBODQE010000005.1, read as the reverse complement.
TGCTGTTTTGGATGCTTATCCAGAGGTAAGGCTTACCGTTCTCACCAAAAAGCATTTTGCTCCCATTTTTTCCCAACTGGATAGGGTGTCAGTGCATCACGCTGAGGTAAAAACCACGCATAAAGGACTAATTGGGCTATGGCGATTGTACAAGGAACTGTCCAAGTTTAAGTTCGATGCCGTGTCCGACCTTCACAATGTCCTCCGAAGTCGGATTTTGAAGAAATATTTTGCCCTGGATGGGGTGCCCTTTGTTCAAATTGACAAGGGAAGAAAGGAAAAAAAGGCATTAACGCGGAAATCCAACAAAGCCTTCCACCAATTAAAGACCACGCACCGGCGGTATGCAGATGTGTTCTCAGAACTGGGTTACCCAATTAATTTGGTAGATGCAAAACCCCTTGCTCGATTACAACTTTCAGAAAATGTCCTGAAAGCGGTAAAACAGGATACCAAGAAATGGATGGGCATTGCACCTTTTGCAGCCCATGTGGGCAAGATGTACCCGTTGAAACTAATGAGGGAAGTCGTTAAGGCACTAGCGGATACCGATAAGTATAAAATATTGCTTTTTGGCGGAGGTACCAGCGAAGTAGAACAGCTAAATGCTATTGCAGTATCCAATAGTAACATTCAAAATGTGGCGGGAAAGTTGAGTTTGGCCGAAGAGTTGGAATTAATATCCAATCTGGATGTAATGCTCTCTATGGACAGTGGCAATGCCCATTTGGCGGCCAACTATAGTATTCAGGTGGTAACCCTTTGGGGGGTTACCCACCCTTTTGCTGGTTTTGCACCATTTGCGCAGCCCAAGGAGAATTTACTGCTATCAGACCGAAATGAATTTCCTTTGATTCCCACATCGGTATATGGGAACAAACTGCCCAAAGGATACGAATCCGTGATGGAATCCATTCCACCCCAAAAAGTGGTGGATAGGCTTATCAACATATTGGAGAATTAAGAATAAAATTTTCGTCCGTTTGAGTGGCAAATCAAAGATTTGGTGTATCGAAAACAAGAAAATTCGGGGTTTAAGCACTTCTCGATACTAAATTTCAAAGAAATTTCACTCGAAGTGACGGATTCCTCACTGATTTAAGCCACTGCCTGCCAAAGGATACGAATCCGTGATGGAATCCATTCCACCCCAAAGAGTGGTGGATAGGCTTATCAACATATTGGAGAGCTAAGTGGAAAATTTTCGTCCGTTTGAGTGGCAAATCAAAGATTTGGTGTATCGAAAACAAGAAAATTTCAGGCTTTAAGCACTTCTCGATACTAAATTTCATAGAAATTTAACTCGAAGTGACGGATTCCTCACTGATTTACGCCACTACCCGTCTTTCCTCAATCGCATTAAAATACAGTTTCAGCTGCTGAACGTAATTATACTTCAGCTGTCTGTTTGTACTTTCAGCTAAAAGCGTTCGCATTCCCAAATAAGAAGCAATAATATAGCTTGCAGCACCTTCACAATCCACGTGTCGGGCAATATAGCCATCCACCTTTCCTCTTTTTAGGATGGAGACCAAGTTGACCTCCCATACTTTTAGTATATCCCTTAAATAGGTGGCAATCTCTTCATTTCGCTTACTAAATTCGGTGATAAAATCATTCAACATAAAGCCATAGGCAATTTCATTGGATTTACCGGGCTCCAAGGCCTTCTCAATACTATCCAAAATTACCGGCAACGGATTTTCATGGGTATTTAATGGTTCTACCAATAGGGCGTACACCTTTTGCTGCACTAGATTTTGCACAATGGCAATAAAGTAATCCTCCTTGGATTTAAAATGATGGTAAAATGCACCTTTAGATAAGGAAAGGTCTTTTAGAATGTCATCCAGATTGGTGTTGTAATAGCCTTTTTCATGGAAAACTTCCAGGCCTTTGGCACACAGGCGGTGCATGGTTTCGCGTTTTTTTAGGTTCTTGTCCATAAGATTTGGGTTTTGGGTTTTTCAAAAGAATTCCCCGCGGTTTAAGCGGGAATCTTTTGTGTGTCATTCCACATTTTTTGTGGAATCTTAGCAAGCGAATTTCATTTTCGGAAATTCCTTGATTAGACTGTTAAGTCGGTTACAAAGTTTCCCCAGTTTTGTCCCAGGCTCAAGAATCAAGGACGTATTTGTAAGAAAAATCGGTGAAGTGACCAAAAAGGCCCCAAATCTGGAAAGATGAAAAAAAGGAACCGACCGTTGGGTCGGTTTAAGGGATTCTTTTTTGGGATTAAAAACAGCCATCCAAATATTATATCCTTCAATTTAGGCAGGAATTTCACCCAAAAATTCCCGAACTTCACTTAGCTCTTATTTTAACAAGGGATATCTCAAACGTTAGCTGCAAATTGACAAAATGGGTAGAATCAAAAAACACAAAATAGAATGGAAGGGTAGAATTGAAGGAAAAGAATTTGTAAATATTCTATTTGAAGAGCTTACCGTAATGAAAGCGGAAGTAAAAAAGGTAGTTTTTAAAAACGTTCATTTCAAAAATTGTTATTTAGGATTAGAATCTAAGTATACAGATTGTGTTTTTATTGATTGCAAGTTTTACGGAAAATATAGTTCTCTTGGTAAGCCAAGTAAATATTTCAATTGTCGATTTGAGAGTTGTCAATTTATAGGAACTGACCTATTCACAGGGCAACATTTTTATGATTGCAGATTGTCTGGATTAATGAAAAATGCAATACTCAATGACAAACATCCAAAAGTAAAAAACAATGAAACGGTGTTTAGCAATTGCCATTTGGCCGATATGACTTTTGACAATGTTAGTTTATATGGGAAAAGTGTCTTTGAAGATTGTATTTTCCCAGCTTCTGGAATTAGATTATATGACAATACAAATGACAGACTTATTGAAAAAGCGGAAGAAATTTGCCGAAAAATTGAAACTGAAGATAAAGTTGAATCGGAGGTGATTTTCAGAAGAACGACAAAACAAGGACAGAACCCTATAATTCTTGATGATTTATTCTTGAACTCATTTTTTAAAACAGAAAATTCTAGAAAAATCTTTGAGAGTATTGTAAGTGGACATGAATTAAGTAATAAAAAGTAGCCGACTCTACCTACTAAGTAATCGTTTCAAATACTACCTAACCAATATTAACGCATAACATCCCCAAAACCCAAGAATCCCTTACCTTGCATTTGTGAAAGAAAAGCTTAACCACCTACCTAAATCCAAACAGGAAGAACTGCAGCAGCTGGCGCAGCAGCTTTCCGCTTTTAAGGAGGTGGAAATGGTCATCCTCTTTGGCAGCTATGCGCGGGGCAATTGGGTAGAAGACCAGTATGTGGAAAAGGGCATCACCTACGAATACCGCAGCGATTTTGACATCCTTGTAGTGCTCACCCACGAAGACCTTAAACAAAAATTCAGGATAGAGGACAAGATCAAGGCCGGGCTGGTTGCTACAGGGAAGGTCACCACAACGGTAAGTCTCATCTTCCATGGCATAAAACAACTGAACGCCTCTTTGGCCATGGGCAATTACTTTTTTAAGGACATTAAAGAGGAGGGCGTAGTGCTCTACAATTCCGAAAAATTTAAACTGGCCAACCCCAAAAAACTTACTGCGGAGCAGTACCGCCAAAAAGCCCAGGACTATTTTGACCAATGGTTTGAAAAAGGTTCTGATGCGCTCAAGGTTTTCAAGTTCAGTTTTCAAGAAAACCTTATTTATGAGGCGGCGTTTAATTTACACCAAGCCACCGAACGTTTTTATACCACCATTTTGCTTGTCTTTACGGATTACCGCCCCAAAGACCACAATCTGGAGACCCTGGGCATAAAAGTAGAAATGTGCAACCAACGTTTTGCCGTTTTCCCCAAAACCACAGATGAGGAAAAACATCGTTTTGAACTCCTAAAGCGCGCCTACATAGATGCCCGCTACAAAATGGACGAGTACCAGATCACCAAAACCGAACTGGAATACCTTGCGGATAAGGTTAGGCAGTTAAAGGAGCTTACCCAAAGCATATGTGCGGAGAAGATTGTTGCGATCGGGGGAAGGGATACGAAATAAATCTAAAATAGACTTGAAAACTCAATGAAAAGCATTTTTAAGGTTTTAATTCTTATTGGTTTGCTTGGTTCTTGTTCAAATCAAGAAAGGCGGATAATCCTACTTGAAAATGAATTGAATATTGACCTTGGAGAAAAATATGAAGTTTTAAAGGATAAAGATGTCTCTCATAATGGTTTTGAAAGTGACTATACATTGGAGCTTAATATCAAACTGAATAAAGACGAGCTTGAACGAATTATAAAACAAATTGAAACTGAACCATATTTTGATGAGTTAAGTAGATTCAAAAGTGAAAGAGGCAGATATCAGATTGCTGGAAATGAGAACCTGCAGTTTTTCAAAGTAGCAACCGATTCACTAAAAAAGACTAAATATCGAGGAAGTTGGTTTCGGACTGAATCTGGATTTGAATTTATGGACTTAGACGACGGAATGGAACCGATTGAAGCGGAAATAAATGTGAAAAAGCAGATTTTAAAATTCGTATTTAACCATTTGTAATAAAAAAGAGCCAGCGTGCAACAATGTATAATCGAAATTTCAATTCTTTTCCCTAAAAGGTGTCCACTTTAGTGGAAAGAATGAAGATTTTTTTAAATAACACCATAAACAAAGAATCAATAATGCTAAAACACACGCTTGCAACAATCTTTGCCTTCTTAATGGTTTCCGCCCATACCTATTCGCAAAAAATGGAAACCTTAAGACATCAAATAGAGGGCATCATAAATTCCAAGAATGCAATTGTTGGGGTGGCCATCAATGGGATGGATGGTAAAGACACCTTGAGCATCAATGGCCAAAGGCACTTTCCCATGCAAAGCGTGTTCAAGTTTCCAATTGCGTTGACCATTTTAGCAGAAGTTGATAAAGGCAATCTCTCCCTAGACCAAAAAATCGACATCAAGAAAAGCCAATTATTGCCAGGTCTGTGGAGTCCACTCCGAAAAAAGTACCCCAAAGGGGGCTCCATCGCCATAGATGAAATTATAGAGTACACGGTCGCTTTGAGCGATAATGTGGGTTGCGATGCGCTGTTAAGATTACTTGGCGAACCACAGGCCGTTGAAAGATATTTTTCCAAACTGGGCTTTACCGATTTTGCGGTTAAGATAAATGAAGAAGTCATGCAGGGCAATTGGGATCTACAGTTCTTAAACTGGACAACCCCAAAAGAAGCCAACAGGATGTTGGCAGCATTTTATGAGAACAACAACAACTTGCTTTCCCAAGAAAGCTATGATTTTATCTGGGACATAATGAAAGGAACCAAAACAGGAAAGAAACGATTAAGGGGACACCTACCTGAGGAAACCATAGTGGCGCATAAAACAGGTTGGTCGGGAAAACATAAGGAAACAGGAATAACCGCTGCAGTAAACAACATCGGAATTGTTTTTTTACCTAACGGGGAGCATTTTACCATTAGCGTCTTTGTCACAGAATCATCCGAAAGCCTTGAGGCCAACGAGAAAATTATAGCGGACATTTCCAAAGCAGCTTGGGATTACTTTTTGGAACAATAATAAGTTCCACATATGTCGTTGGATTAAGCCACTGTACCCTGGCAACTACTCCCTGCTCCTGCCGTACAGCCATAACAATGTTGGGATATCACAATATTCCGGTCGTTTAGCAAATCCTCGTTGTAGTCTTTAATGTGCTTCACCTTACTGGCTACTTTTAGTTCCAGCATTTGGTTAAAGTCACAGTCGTACAGCCAGCCATCCCAACTTACGGAAATGGTATTGGTACACATCACATTGGAAACTGCTGAGGGATTATAGGCCTCAACCAAAGCATACATATAGTCCTCATAGTTGTCCGATGCAATCAAATAATCCAAGAAACGGGATATGGGCAGATTGGTGATGGCAAACAGATTATGGAACTGGATTCCAAAATCTTCATCCAGAGCCTTTTTAAAGTCGCGCTCCATGGCCATTTGATCGCCAGGTAAAAAAGCGCCCGAAGGATTGTAGACCAAATCCAATCGCAAATCACTTCCCGGCATGCCATAGCCCACAGCGTTTAGTTCCTGCAAAGCTTTGATGGACTTGTCAAAAACCCCATCCCCTCGCTGTTTGTCCGTTTTGCCTCTGGTATAATGCGGCATAGAGGAAACCACATGCACATTGTGTTTTTTAAAGAATTCAGGGAGGTCATAATACTTCTTGTTGGCTCGTATAATGGTGAGGTTACTACGCACAATAAAATCCTGGATACCCGCTTTGGCCGCTTCCTCAACAAACCATCTAAAATTCGGATTCATTTCAGGGGCTCCCCCAGTAAGATCCAAGGTATGGGCACCTGTATTTCTGATGACTTCCAAACACAGCTCCATGGTTTCGCGCGTCATGATCTCCTTGCGATCAGGCCCGGCATCCACATGGCAGTGTTCACAAACTTGGTTGCACATGTATCCCACATTGATCTGCAAAATTTCCAGCTTATTGGGGCGCAGTGGAAAATGTCCAATCTCCGCAATCTTATCCTTAAAATAAGGAAGCTCCCCGTCGGCGAAAACTCCCCCATTCAGGATTTCCAATTGCTTGTTGGTTTCCGCAAGCTCATTTTCCCTGGCTTTAAGGGATTTTTTGGCCGCCTTTTTTATTTGAGGTAATATGCTTTGTTCCATTTGTGTAAACTCAATTATTTGGTCTAGTTTCTTGAAGCGAAGCGGTCTAACATCCAAGAGCGCAGCGCGTCCATGCTTACATGGATAATTTGTTGTACTTGTTCATCATTTGCACCCCGTGCACTAGGGTAGCGCCACTTTCAATAGCGGCTCCGGCGTGTACCGCTTCCATCATTTCCTCTTTGGTGATTCCTCGCTGTAGCCCATCTTTGGTATAGGCATCAATGCAATATGGGCATTTGACCACGTGTGCCACTGCAAGGGCGATCAAGGATTTTTCACGGGCACTGAGTGCGCCTTCCTCAAAGACTTTTCCGTAGTAATCAAAAAATTTGTTGCCCAATTCCTCGCTCCATTCGGTGATTTTTCCAAACTTCCGTAAGTCCGCGGGATCGTAATATGAATTTGCCATGTGTTTTGCTTTTTTTGGTTGTAAATGGAAATAACGCTAAAGCACTATTTCAAATAAATTAAAAGGATAAAAACCTGTGGATAGGTTCAAGAGTCAGGAGTGTTAAGCAAAACAGAAAGGAGATCCTTTGTTGTATGGAGTTTGTTGAACAAGGATTTCAGGAGCAATTTCCATTCGTTGGGAAAACTGCATCCTTTGGGAGAGTAATTTGGAAAACAGTATCATCCATTTGCTCCCCAGGGATTTAATATAATTGGTAAGCCGTTTAATATCTTTTACAGTATCGATATCCGACAAGGTTTCCAATGTAGCCGTTTGGCAAGCAACGGTATCAAAATAAGCAAGGGTGTCTTGATATAAGAACGAGGTCTGCCAGGGAAGGGATTCCAACCCATGGGCGTCAAAATGTTCCCTTGTAATTCCGAAAAGGTAAAACCCACCATCCAATGACGGGCCCAGAACCACTTTCTTTTGCAAAAGTAGTGTTGCGGCTTTTTGAATATGACGTTTTCCAAGATGGGGGCTGTCATTTCCAATGGCAATAACGTTGAGATAACCTTTATCAAATATGGCCTGAATGGCATTTGCAAAGCGTTCACCGAAGGAATGTCCTACCTGTTCCTTTTCTGAAAAATGAAAATGGGGAAGATCAGTGGCCTCAATAACCTTTAAAGCGTGTTGGTTGAGGGACTCCAACAAACCGCTGTCCACATGTAATTTTTTTGCGCGACTATCCTCTTCGGCGGAATTGGCGAAGAGCAAAATGGCGGTATGTTTTGCATGTTCTTTGATCAAAACAGCTTAAATACAAGTAAACTTACAACAATCTAGGCTTCAATTTAGGTCGAAAAATGGGTTTTCAGTTTACAATTTATGCCGCTTTTTCCAAATTTTAACAAACCGACTCCCCAGTCGGTCAACGAAAAAGGCACGCTCAAAAAAGTCCAGATTAAAATCGATGACATTTCGATAAAATGCACAAACGATCCAAATTTGGGTTTCAAACCGACTCGTCAGTCTGTAACAATCTCATAAATTTTCAGGTAAAAACTGGATTTTTCCCTAATGGAGGCTAATTTTATAGAGCCTAAAATCTTGAATCTATGAACAAAGTAATTTCTGATGCAAAATCTGTAGGACTTGTGCTATCTGGAGGTGGAATCCGAGGCATGGCCCATATTGGTCTGCTCAAGGCTATGGGAGAAAAAGGTGTTCAGGCACAGCTAGTTGCAGGTTCGAGTGTTGGAGCTTTGGTGGGAGCGCTCTATGCCAACGGGAATTCCATTGATGAGATGTTGCAGTTTTTTAAGGAGACTCCCTTGTTCAAGTACGATTTTTTTGCCATCAACAAGCCTGGTTTTATTGACACTGAACGTTATTTCAAGATTTTTAAAGGCTATTTTCCTGAGGATTCTTTTGAGGCATTGCGAATTCCATTGTTTGTAGTCGCAACCGACCTCCTTAAAGGAGAAGAAAAGGTTTTTTCTACAGGAGAATTGATTAGGCCGCTGTTGGCTTCGGCCGCCTTGCCGCCAGTTTTTAGTCCAATAGAAATTGAAAAGACCTTTTACGCGGATGGCGGGGTCATGAACAACTTCCCAAAGGAATATGTGGATGATAAGGCGGATTTCATCATTGGCAGTAATGTTTCCATTGCAGATGAAATTGATAAAAGGGCCATCCGAAATTCCATTTTATTGGCAGGAAGGGTAACTGGCCTGATGATTTATGCCTCCAGTCATCGGAAATTGTTGGAATGTGATATCAGTATAGAGCCCAAAGAGCTGGAAGGTATTGGGGTATTGGACAAAAAAGGGATAGAAAAGGCCTTTAATATCGGATATGAACATGGAAGCAGGGCGTTAGAACTATCAAGCGTTCCAAATTAGCCTGACACGGATCTGCCTGTCGGCAGGCAGGTTTCACCAATTTATCGAATTGAAACCGGTTCCATAATAAGCCCGCAAGCTCTTAACCCTTAACCTTTAGCACCTTTTACTTATACATCATCATAATCCACCTTTAAAGTGGGCGTCAAAGGATGTGCTTGGCAGGTTAGGATCAGCCCTTCGGCAACTTCCCCGTCAGTTAGGATTTGATTTTTCACCATCTCCGCCTTTCCTTCCGTGATACGGGCAATACAGCTGCTACAAACCCCACCCTGACAGGAATAAGGAGCATCTATTTTTTCCTTCAATACGGCATCGAGTACAAGACTCTTTTTATCCATGGCGAAAGAAAAGGTCTCATCGTCCACGACTACTTCTACCTGGGTTTTTCCGTCCAAGTTTTCGGCCAAGGTATCTTCGGACTCTGAGGCGGTAAATAGCTCAAAGAGAATTTTATCTTTAGAAACCCCATTGTTTTTCAAAGTGTCCGATACCGTATTGATCATCTCCTCTGGGCCGCAGAGGTAAAAGGCATCAAAAGTCGTTTCCTTGAACTTGTTTTTGATAATAAAGTTGACTGTTGAGGTTTCAATCCTTCCAAACAGGGCACCTTCCTCCTGGGAACGACTGTATACATTTTGAATAAAAAACCTATCGGAATATTTTGTGTGTAATTCTTCCAAATCCTTTAAATACATGGTCTCTCCTGGGGTCTGGTTTCCAAAGACCAGCACAAATGTGCTTTCTGGGTGGGATTCCAAAACAGTTTGGGCGATGCTCATGATTGGGGTAATACCACTACCCGCAGCAAAGGCAGCAACATTTTTTGGAGAAGAATTTGGTTCAAACACAAATCGACCCTCTGGCACCATTACTTCCAATACATCCCCAGCCTTTAATTGCTCATTGGCATAAACAGAAAATGTACCGTTAGGTACTTTCTTAATCCCCACAGTGATTTGGCCTGATGATGGGGAAGAGGAAATGGAGTAGGCTCGTCGGACCTCGGCTCCGTTCACCACATGTTTTAGCGTGATATATTGACCGGCGGTAAAGGAAAATGTATCTTTTAGGTCAGGTGTTATTTCAAAAGTAAGTGCAACCGAATTTGGGGTCAATGCTTCAGTCGAAGCTATTTTCAAAGCATGGAATTCGCTCATTGTAATCAATTTTTGTGCAAAACTACGGATTCGGGCTATTCTGGAGTGCCAATTTTGAAAAAAGAGTACTTTTTGTAACAAATGGGTGGAATGGGCTACTAACCAATCGATAAACCTCCAACCATGTTTAAACGTTTTATCCAGCTGCAGTGGAAATCCTTTTTTCGGTCCTCTTCTTTCGGAAAGGGGTTGGCTCTAAAAATTGTGATGATCTTTTTTGGACTTTATTTGTTGTCTGCCCTGGTTGGTTTGGGGGTTGTGCTCTACTTTGTCCTTCGAAAAATTTTCCCGGATCAAAATCCAATGTGGATGCTGAGCCAGTTTATGATATACTGGATTTTGGTGGAGCTCTTCTTCCGATATTTTATGCAAAAACTTCCAGTAATGGATGTCAAACCCCTGCTATCCATGCCCATCAAAAAAAGTACGATAACCCATTACATTTTAGGGAAATCAGCAGTTTCAGTATATAATCTCATGGCACTGTTCCTCTTTGTTCCCTTTGGAATAGTACTTCTCTTTTATGGATATCCTGGATTGAATGTAGGCCTATGGCTGGTGTCCATTATGGCTTTGGTGCTGTGCATCAACTACCTGAATTTTATAGTAAACAAGAGTGACAAGGCCTTGATGATCATCGGCGGAATTTTGTTGAGCCTTTATGGGCTTGACTATTTTCAACTGCTTCCTGTCAGGGAATTTTTTGGGCCGCTATTTCATGGATTGTACCAATATCCCATTACGGTTTTGATACCGCTTACCCTGGCTGCAATTACCTACTACGTCAACTACAGATATTTAAGGAACCGTATATTTTTGGATGCTTCGCTCAAGACCAAATCCAAGGAAGCAAAGACTTCGGATTTGGCTTGGACCAAACGCTTTGGGGATATGGCGCCTTTTTTACAATTGGACCTTAAAATGATCTGGCGCAACAAGAGAACCAAAGCCCAAGTAGTTATCTCCCTGCTCTTTGTTTTTTACGGCTTGATTTTTTATTCGCAGGAAGAGTTTGCCAATATGATGCCCATGCTGGCATTCTTGGGCATTTTTATGACAGGCATTTTCCTGACCAATTTTGGACAGTTCATCCCGGCTTGGGATAGCTCCTATTACAGTATGATGATGTCCCAGAACATTCCCCTTCGTAAATATTTGGAATCCAAGGCTAGTTTGATATCGGTCAGTGTGGTGGTCATGTTTCTGTTGACCATTCCCTATGTATATTTTGGATGGGATGCCCTGGCGATTAATTTTGGGAGCGCACTTTACAACCTCGGCGTGAACATTCCGGTTATCCTATTTTTTGGGTCGTTCAATAAAAAACGAATCGATTTGGACAAGAGTCCATTGGGGAATATGCAAGGCACCAGTGCTACGCAGTTTTTGATTATTCTGCCGGTCTTAGGACTCCCTATTTTGATTTTTACCGGGGTGTATTTTCTTATTTCTTTGGAAGCGGCTGTGATTACACTTTCCGTTTTGGGAATTGTGGGATTTGCGCTGAAAAGTAAACTCCTGGATGCCATCACGGAACGCTATCGAAAGAAAAAATATGGGATGATAGCCGGCTTTAAAGAAAAGGAAGGGTAAAACTATTACGTGTTGTGGTTTGAAACGAACCTGTCTGCCGGTAGGCAGGTTTCACGAATGACACCTTTAATAGTTTGACACGAATTTTACGAATGGCTCGAATAGACTTGGGTAAAAAAAAGATTGAACTTGAACTTGATTTTTGAGCTTGAATTTTAATACAGAACTTGATACTTTATCATTATGATAACTGCACAAAACCTCACCAAAAAATACGGATCTCAGCTAGTATTGAATATAGAATCCCTGGATATACCCAAAGGACAGAGCTTTGGCTTGGTCGGGAACAATGGGGCGGGGAAGACCACCTTTTTTAGTCTGTTGTTGGATTTGATCCAACCCACTACGGGGCATGTGGAAAACAATGGGATTCAGATCAACACTAGCGAGGATTGGAAGCCGTTCACCTCAGCCTTTATAGACGAGTCCTTTTTAATAGGATATTTGACACCAGAGGAATACTTCTATTTTATAGGCGACCTACGCGGAAGAAACAAAGCCGATGTGGATAAGCTGTTGGCCTCTTTTGAAGACTTTTTCCATGGGGAGATTCTGGGGCAAAAGAAATATTTACGGGATCTATCCAAAGGAAACCAGAAAAAAGCAGGCATTGTTGCATCCTTTATTGGCAACCCGGAAGTGGTGATTTTGGACGAACCCTTTGCCAATTTGGATCCCACTACGCAAATTCGGCTCAAGGCCATCATTAAGGAACTAGCGGCGAAAGAAGGCGTTACCGTATTGATTTCCAGTCACGATCTTGCCCATGTAACAGAAGTCTGTGAACGTATTGTGGTTTTGAACAAGGGAGAAATTGTAAAAGATATCCAGACCTCTAAAGAAACCCTTCAAGAACTGGAAACTTTCTTTGGGGGGTAATTGGTTTGCCATTCTAGATGAGTTGGGAGTGTTTTCAACTTTTTAAGTATGAACGTAAAAACACATCCCTGATTTCGTTTCCGAAATCTTTCCCTTCTCAAGAAGGGAGGGGTTTTAAAAATATTCAATTTAAATTCCCCTCTCGAGAGGGGCAGGGGTGTGTTGTTCTCGATACATTCCGAATAAAGTTCGGGACACTCAAATTGACGGTCTCGAAAAAACTGTATCAACTCCAAACCCCCATCCATCAATTCATATAGGGCATCCGTCAATTGGGCGCTTCCCACTTGGCTGTCATCATTTTACTTTATGGTTTAACCATAAAAACCCAAATGATGAAAAGAATTGCGCAATGGGCCGCTGCGGCCCTATCAATGATTTTAATAGTACTGGCCTGTGGCAAAGATGATGGGCCAAATGCACCAGAGGCCAAAGCCCCGAATATTGTAAGCCATACGGAAAGTGGACCTGTTGGTTCCACCCTGATTATTAATGGCACCAACTTTGGTGCCTCCATTGCTGAAAATACAGTGACCTTAAACGGAACCGCTGTCACCCTAAGCGGTGCCAATACCACCAAACTGACAGGTGAAGTGCCTGCAAATGCCACTACTGGTAAGATCAAGGTGACTACTACAGGGGGTTCCGATACCAGCGAAGATGATTTTGAGGTGACCACAGGGGATGGAAATACCACCCTATCCTTGAACAAAACCACGTTGACCCTTTATCCTTACGAACATTATATAGAAACTTTGGAGGCCACTACAAACGTAGATAACCCAACCATTAACTGGAATAGCAGCGATACGGATGTAGCTACTGTAGACGAGAATGGAGAGGTGACCCCTTTGACATTGGGAACTGCCACCATTACTGCTTCCATTAATGGAGTAACCGCAGAATGTGTCATAACTGTGGCAGATGGGCCTGTAAATTCACTGGAAATAACACCCAAAGAAATTGAGCTTTTTAGACATGATACGGTGGACTTAGAGCTTACCATTGAAGCAGAGGTTGAAAGTACTGGCGCAGCGGCATGGATTTCGGATAATGAAGAAGTAGCAACTGTGGATGAAGAAGGACAGGTAACTGCAATTTCACCTGGGGAAGCGGAGATAACCGTGACCGTGGATAATGCTTCAACAAATCGTGTGATAACCGTAAAACATGATGTTATTGCTTTTGGGGCGGAAAGTGATGGATCAAAAAATAGGGCCGTGGTATGGAAAAATGGTGTTGCAGATTATCTGACGAATGGTAATAACAATGCTGAAATCTTAGCTGGATTTGTAGATTCCGCAACAGGAGATATATATGCCTCTGGATACGAGTCCAATGGCTCCAAACTTGAGGCTAAATACTGGATAAATGGACAAGAAACTAGTTTAACAGGAGGAAATACGGATGCCAAAGCACATGATATAGCATTACTTAATGGTAATGTAATTACAGTCGGTTATGAAATGAATGATGAGAATGTACAGGTTGCGAAGGTTTGGCAAGACGGGAATGAGCTATATGCCCTGACAGATGGGAATAACCATGCCGAAGCACTTAGTATTGCTATTGACAGTGATAATAATATTTATTCCAGTGGTTACGAGAAAAATGGGAATTATAGAGAAGGTAAAGTGTGGATGAACGGTAATCTGATTGATACTCAAACCAATGGCAATTATGATATACAGATTTCATCAATTGCTATTGAAGATGATGTAATTGGGATGTGCGGACATGAGAATGACGCTAACAATGTTGGCACGGCAAAATTGTGGATTATTGGCCAAGGAATCAACCTAACAGAAGGGGATAACAACGCCCGGGCTTATGATATTTTTACCGGCGTAGAAAATGTTTATACAACCGGCTTTGAAGCTCAAGGGACCCCTAAGGCAAAATATTGGAAAGATTTGGAAAAATTTGACCTAACAACAGAAGACTATTATTCAATTTCCTATTCAGTGTTTGTTCATGGCAACATTGCGTATTTCTCAGGATATGAAAGAAGCGGCACAAATGGCACCATAAATGTGGCAACATATTGGTGGCGAGATGGAGAAGGCGACATTGTAACAGAAGAGCTTACAGATGGTAACTTTAATGCCAGAGCATACGATATCGTCGTGAGATAAACGGGCAAAGATGAGTTATGGACTTAGCCAAATAACTTTAAGTCTTAGCACAATCCTGTTTTCAGTACGAAAAAAGGCTCCGCTTTTAAAGCGGAGCCTTTTCATTTCAGTAGTATCAAGCTTAAAAAGTTCTCGACTGCGCTCGAACTGACACTATTCTTACCCCCCCATCACAGAAGGATCGTAAAAAAACTGGGCTTTGGTGATTTGCCCATTTTCTACCTGGTACATACAGAATTCTTCCATGTTTATCCGGCCGCCTTGTTTAAAAGTTACATCGCTGGTCATGGGCACTACAAAGTGGTTGCCCACTACCATGGGATCACCAACTGTTCCGCCATGGGCTTCCTCAATATTGCTCGCCCATTGGGCAAAACCTTGTAGAATGTTGTCCAGTCCTTCGGTTTTTTCGTTGGGTACACCAGGCATCTCTACGCTCACGGCATCTTTGGCATAGAGGCCATAAGCTTCCTCATATTTGCCTTCCCTACAAAGGCCCACTAGTTTGTCTGCTACTTCTTGTGTTGTCATTTTGTTTCTGTTTTTATGATTAATAAATAAACTTGTTTTCAATCCAATGCTTGGCCTAGAAAAGTATTCAAAGGTTTAATGGCTTCAAAATGGGATAAAATCTCATTCTGTAGTTGGCTACTTCCATAAAAGGGCTCCAAAGGAAACTCGGCCATTGCATAGAATTGTTTGTGATAGATCAAATCTGTTTTTTCTGCTATGGGAAGTAAACCTTTATCCAAACGCTTTGCTTTTTCACCCTTAAGCTTCCCAAAGTTTTGGGTAAAGGAGGTGTCCGAGAGAAGATTCATCAAAGTTTCGGGATTATCTGCAATATGCTCCCTTACCTTCTTCAACTCCGGCGGGCGAAGCATAAAAAGCCCACCTCCTACATGGATATTTTCCGCATCAATGCCCAAATAATACCCTGGTAAAACGGACTTTTTCCCATTTGGGGAGAAGCCCGCTTTTAGTAAGGTATGGTAAGGCGTTTTATCTTTGGAAAACCGGACATCCTTGTTGATTCTGAACATGGCCTTTTTGGGGTCGGCAAGAATTCTATGATCCCATTCGGTCAAGGTAGGAATCAATTCTTCCAATAGATTCAAAAAGGGATTCTTGACATCATTTTCATACCGTTTTTTATTGGCGTGGAACCATTCCTTATGGTTGTTCTTGGCCAGCTCTTTCAAAAAAGAACTGTATGCTGAAGTTATCATAAAGCTATTTTTTTGAATGCTCAATGGAATTTTGCGCCCAGATTTTGAGCGCATCAAGGTCATTTAAGATTGTTTCCGGAACGGAATAATAGGGCATTCTCCCATGTTTGGTGCTGCCTTTGTCCAAATAGGTGGATACCATGTTCTCATCTACTTTAAAATAAACCGCCCCTTTCGAGTCCACAATGCCAAACATTTTGCCATCATGAAACACCCCATGTCCCCCAAACATTTTTTTGGTTGAAACACCACTGATCATAGCTAACTTTTGCACAAGTTCCTCAGTGGCTAAAACAGAAAATTTTGATAATCTATCTCCTTTTACTCCCATGGTCAGTTTTGTTTAATGAGTTCAAGGGCATTCGTGGCAAGTTGCTCCCATTTATCTTCATGGCCAAAATCAAGCTCGAACCAGCCCGTCAATGGCCCTTTATTTTTAAATGGGTTGAATTCGGACAGCTCAACCTGGAGCTGCTCCGCCGGATATGATTTCCCAAGCTTAAAGACCATTTTATCATGCTTGGAAAAGAAGGCAAACACTTTTCCCCTATAATGGATTGCAGGTGAACTCATCATTTTGCCCTCGGTAACATCAGCCTCTTGCAAGCAAAGTTTATTCCGTATTTCCAAGAATTTTTCCAACTCCATATCCCAAAGCTACAAAAGAGAAAATGCACCTATAAGGGTAAATATGACACTTTTAAGGGTTGATTGTGCCAAGTATTCCCATTACATTTATAGTTCAAAAAAAGCTGATAATGAAACATGTAAGTATATTGGTGCCCAAGGGCAATGCCATTTTAAGCAGCGTGGTGGGCCCATTTAAAATATTGATGGCCGCCAACCAGTTTTTAAAGAAGACCAGGATTCAGGAAAACGATTTTTTTGAGCTGCACTTGGTGGGGTTGGACCAGGACCACACATTGTACGAAGGCCTCTTTAGCATCCATTGTGATAGCACCATTGCTGATATCAAAAAAACGGACTTGATTCTTATTCCTGCCCTAAGACCTGATAAATTGAATGAGGACCTGGATAGGAACAAGAACTTTATTCCATGGATTCTTAACCAGCGACTCCAGAACAATGCCGAAGTGGCCAGCATGTGTATGGGCGCTTTTTTGTTGGCTCAAACAGGGTTGGTGGACGGCAAGCAATGCGCTACCCATTGGGCGGGAATGGAAATGTTTAGAAAGATGTTTCCACAAGTAAACTTGGTGTCCAACAAAATTGTGACCGACGAAGATGGCATTTATACAAGTGGCGGAGCTTTTTCCTTTTTGAACCTTATCCTCCATTTGGTTGAAAAATACTGTGGCCGACCTGCAGCTATTTATCTCTCCAAGTTTTTTGAGATTGATATGGATCGGCAGGACCAGAACCAATTTGCAATTTTTCAAGCACAAAAAGATCACGAGGATGATGCCATAAAAGAAGCTCAGAAGTACATTGAAAATAATGTGAAGAGCAAGATATCTGTGGAACGTTTGGCAGAAAAATATGCAATCAGCAGTCGCAATTTTGTGCGAAGATTTAAAAAGGCTACCCAGAACACCCCATTGGAATACATTCAAAGAGTGAAGATTGAGGCTGCAAAGCGCAGCTTGGAATCCACCCAACAAAATGTGAATGAGATCATGTACCAGGTGGGTTATGCGGATCAAAAAGCGTTTCGTACCGTCTTTAAAAAATATGTGGGACTTTCCCCGGTGGCCTACAAGTCAAAATACAATAGGAGCAGGACCAATTTTGAACGATCGTCGGCCTGGTAATCTCTGCTGTTTTGTTACAGGTATGGCATAGTTCTCAACAACACATCCCTGATTTCGCAGCTCGAAATCTATCCCTTCTCTAGAAGGGAGGGTTTTCCAAAATATCCAAGATTAAATTCCCCTCTCCAGAGGGGTTAGGGGTGTGCAAAAAATCCAAGAAGAAAAATTATTGCATTTTACCGATGAGCCTTATAATAAACTGGATGTTTTTCAGTTAAGGTTAGACACGATTATCGATAATTTTGAAGCTTCAACATATCATTTTTGGCGCAATTGTCTGCGGAGGATTGCTTTTTAACTCCTGTTCCACAAAAAAGGACAAGTTCCTTAATCGCAATTGGCACGCCCTAAACACCAAATACAACACCCTTTACAACGGCAACATTGCCTTTGAGCAAGGAAGGGAAGAACTCAACGCCAATTACCGTGATGACTACTGGGAAATCCTACCAGTGGAACGCTTGGAAGTGACGGATGAGGTGAAGTTGGATTCTGAAGACAACAACCCCAATTTTATCATTGCCGAGGAGAAGGCCACCAAGGCCATCCAAAAGCACAGCATGGACATTAAGGACGAAGAGCGCAATCCACAAACGGATGAGGCTTTTCTTTTGTTGGGCAAGGCCCGATATTTTGACCAACGCTACATTCCGGCTTTGGAATCTTTCAATTACATTCTAAGAAAGTATACCGAAAGCGATAAGCTGAACGAAGCCACCATCTGGCGGGAGAAGACCAACATGCGTTTGGACAATCCTGAACTGGCCATCAAGAATCTGGAAAGACTGTTCAAGTTTGAGCGTTTGAAAGACCAGGAGCATGCCGATGCCAATGCGGTGATGGCCCAGTGCTACATCAACCTAAAGGCCAAGGACACGGCCATCCAAAAATTAAAAATAGCCCAGGCCTACACCAGAAAGAATGCTGAAAAAGGAAGATACCTGTTCATCATCGGACAGCTTTACAACAGTTTGGGATTCAAGGATAGCGCCAACTATGCTTTTGATAAGGTCATTGCATTGAACAGGAAGTCCCCAAGAGTTTATATGATCAATGCCCATCTTAAGAAAATCCAGAACACGCAGATTACGGATACCAATCAGGAAGAATTATTAGAATATCTGACCGAGCTGGAAGAGAATAGGGAAAACCGCCCTTTTTTGGACAAGATCTATCGTGAGATTGCGCAGTTCCATTTGAACACACAATCCGACAGCTTGGCCATTGTCTATTTCAACAAATCTTTGAGGGCCAATACGGGGGAACGTAAATTAAATGCGCTCAATTATAAGGATTTGGGGGATTACTACTTTGATCAAGACGCTTACAAAACTTCTGGAGCATATTACGATAGCACCCTGACCAACCTTGTGGTAAACACTAAGGAACATCGTCGGATCAAGAAGAAGTTGGACAACTTGGAAGATGTGATCAAGTACGAGGACATTGTACAGCACGCCGATAGTGTTATCACTTTGTATGAAATGCCCGAAGCAGAACGCAAGGCTTATTTTGAAGAACTCATTGCAGAGCTCAAACGCAAGGATGAGGAAGCGGCCCAAGCGGAGTTGGAACGAACAACCGCTGGCTTTGCCACCTTTGCTGAATCCAAGGGAGGAAAAGAAAACAAGGGCAAGTTCTACTTTTACAACATTACCAGTTTGGGCTACGGAAAAAACGATTTTAGAACCCGTTGGGGCGATCGTACCTTGGAGGACGATTGGCGCTGGAGCAATAAAAGTAGAACCCTGGTTTCGGAAGCTACTGGAGAAGTTGTTTCCGCGGATGGTCAGCCTGCTACAGCAATTTCGGAGGAACAAAAATATTCATTGGATTTTTATTTGAGCCAGATACCCACGGATGAAAAGGTGATCGATAGTCTTTGGGGGGAACGCAATTTTGCCAACTATCAATTGGGGTTGATCTATAAGGAAAAATTCAAGGAGAACCTATTGGCTGCAGGAAAACTGGAGAGAGTGCTGGCTTTGAATCCAGAGGAACGTTTGATCCTTCCATCCAAATACAATCTGTACAAAATATATGAGGAAACGGGCAGTCCTTTGGCCCTGAACATGAAACAGGACATCATTACAAACCATCCTGATACCAGGTATGCCGAAATCCTATTGAATCCCCAAGCCGTACTGGCTGGAAATATGGATAGTCCGGATGCTAGGTATGCGTCGCTTTTCAAATTGTACGAACAGCAAGAATATCTTCAGGTAATAACCCTGACCCAGGATTACATCAATAAATTTACAGGGGATCCCATTGTTCCCAAATTTGAAATGTTGAAGGCCAATGCCATTGGGCGACTTCAGGGATTTGAGTCGTTCAAGGAAGCACTGAATTTTGTGGCGCTGACCTATCCCAACAATCCAGAAGGGAAAAAAGCCGAAGCCATGGTTGCGGAACAACTGCCCAAATTGGAAACCAAGGAATTTTCTCCTGAAACGGGATCGACAGGGGCTGGGAATTGGAAAGTAGTTTTCCCATTCAAAATAAAGGACAACGAAAAAGCGTTGAAATTAAAGGAACGATTGGAAGCATCCATCAAGGACCTTAATTATAAAAATGTGGTTTCCAAGGATATTTATACGTTGGAGGATCAATTTGTGGTAGTACACGGGTTTAAGTCAAAGGACTTTGCCCTAGGCTATGCTGAGCTTATAAAAAAGAACAGGGACTACCGCATCTACGATGAGAATTTTGTAGTTTTATCCAATAATTATAAAATCATACAAGTACACAAAAACTTAGCTGCGTACAAAGCGCAGATTTTAACCCCAAAACCCTAGAAAACAATGTTTTCAGACAACAAAAAACCTAGAACTATGAACGAGTTTGGAGGACAACCCAACAGAATTGAAAAGAACACCAAAATTAAGGGTGATATTACTTCAGAGGCCGATTTTCGAATCGATGGTAAACTCGAAGGCAACGTAAAAACTTCCGGAAAAGTGGTTATCGGAAAAGATGGCTACATCAAAGGAAAAGTAGAATGTGTAAATGCCGATATTGAAGGGAAATTCAATGGCGAACTTCAAGTAAATGATTTATTATCCCTTAAGGCATCTGCAATTATAGAGGGAACGGTGAGTGTTTCCAAGTTGGCGGTAGAACCTGGAGCCACATTTAATGCTGCTTGTACCATGGGCAAGGGAGCTTCGGCACCAGCTGCGGCCTCAACGCACAAACTGCAGCCCAACAAGACCAATGAACCAGCAAAAGTCTCCTAAAAAAAAGAACAATTTTAAGAATGCCGCAATGCTTTCCGGCATTGCGTTTGAAATGGGAGCCATAATTTTTCTTGCCGTTAAGGGAGGGAAATGGCTGGACGCCCATTACGGGAACGAAAAAAATATTTTCACGGTAATTGCCACTTTATTGGGAGTGGCAATTTCTATTTGGGTAGTTTTGCAACAGCTAAAACGGATAAAATACTAATGCCCAATCTCAATTTGCCCACCAAATTCATTGCACTTCTTCTGTTATTGTTGCTCCTGTCCTTTGGAGTGCATTTAGGCATTCTGTCGTTGAGGAACCTTCCTCTTTTTGACAACCTTATTGTGCTTTCCTATTTGGTCAACGCAATTTTGGCCGCCGTAATTTTCCTCTTGCTGTATAAATTCAGGGAGAAGTTGAAGAATCAGATTGGATTTTTGTTCATGGGTGGAAGCCTCCTCAAGTTTGTTTTTTTCTTCTTGCTTTTTTACCCCGCGTACAAGAGTGACGGCGATATGTCAGGCTTGGAGTTTGCCGCATTTTTTGTTCCCTACGCCATCTCACTTTTTTTGGAGACATTTTTTACTTCCAAAATGCTCAAAAACCTATAGGATAGACCTTAAAATTATCCCACTCAAGGTGCTCAAAAATAAAAGTTTGAAAGCTTTTTTCTTTTTGTGAGAATGACTTACATTTGCACCGATTTTGAGAGACCGATATTTTGAGCGAAATGCGAAAAACTTTTTTTACGAGATTTCTTCTTATTGCAGCACTATTTTTAGGTCAGTTCACTTTTGCAAGTGAGACCAAAGAAGAAGCCGATGGACACGGCAAGGACCTTAAGACAGAAATTAAGGAATACATCGCCCATCACCTTCAAGATGCCCATGATTTTTCTTTATTTTCCTATACCAAGGAAAATGGGGAGCACAAGTATGTTGGATTTCCGTTGCCGGTTATTCTTTGGGATAACGGATTGAAGGTTTTTTCCTCTTCAAAATTCCATCACGGCGAAACTTTGGCCGAAGTTGATGGCAACTATTACAAGCTTTATCACAGCAAGATATATAAAACAGATGCAGAAGGGACCATCCACTATGATGAAGACCACCACGCTACCAATGTAAAGCCTTTGGATTTTTCCATTACCAAGAACGTGGTGATGATTATCGTAACTGGCTTGTTGATGTTGTGGTTGTTCTCCAGTTTGGCAAGATCCTATGGCAAGAACAATGGTATTCCCACTGGTGCAGGGCGTTTCTTCGAACCAATAGTCCTATATATTAGGGATGATATTGCAAGACCAAACATTGGGGAAAAAAGATACAGGAAGTACATGCCTTTCTTGTTGACCATCTTTTTCTTTATCTGGTTTTTGAACATTTTTGGATTGACCCCCCTTGGAATTAACGTGACGGGAAATATTGCCATCACGGTTTCTTTGGCGATCATGACGTTTTTGATTACGAATTTCACAGGAACCAAGGATTACTGGATGCACCAGTTTGATCCATTGGGTAAATCCCTGCCTTGGTACGGTAAAATTCCATTGTACATTATTTTGGTTCCCATCGAATTGTTGGGATTGATCATTAAGCCTTTCTCATTATTGATTCGTTTGTATGCAAACATGCAGGCAGGTCACATCGTATTGATGAGTTTGATTGGATTGATGTTCATTTTTAAGAGCTGGTTGGGAAGTCCTTTGTCATTTGGACTGGCTTTCGCCATCTCTTTGATTGAAGTATTGGTGGCCTTGCTGCAAGCATATATTTTCACCATGTTGTCCGCTCTGTATTTCGGATTTGCCTCCGAAGAGCATGAGCACGACCATGAGCATGAAGCAGAGGTTGCACATTAATAAGTATGTCGTTCCTGCTGCCATGTCGAGCGCAGTCGAGACGGAAAGCAGGAATCAAAGATTGAATATTTAATTTTTAAACTAGATAGATATGGAAATTCCAGTAATGGTAGGTGCAGGTTTGGTAGTGATCGGTGTAGGTCTTGGTATTGGTAGAATCGGTGGTTCTGCTATGGAGGCTATCGCTCGTCAGCCTGAAGCTTACGGAAAAATCCAAACAGCGATGTTGATTGCAGCAGCGTTGATTGAAGGTATTGGTTTTGCTGCCCTATTCGCAGTATAATCAAACCCACAAAGTAAAGGCTGTAACGGTTGGTTGCAGCTTTTACTTAGTTTAAGAATTCAAAGTATAAAAGCATAGAATAGATTATGGAAAAGTTATTGGAAGAGTTTTCGTTGGGATTGTTTTTCTGGCAGACTTTATTGTTCGGGTTGTTGTTGTTCCTACTTTGGAAATTTGCATGGAAGCCCATTCTTAATGCAATCAACGATCGTGAGGAAGGTATCAAAAACGCCTTGGATGCCGCTGAGGAGGCCAAAAAGGAAATGCAAAACGTTACTGCGGATAGCGAGAAGTTGTTGAAGGAAGCCAGAGCAGAACGTGAGACCCTGTTGAAGGAGGCGCGCGAGATCAAGGACAAAATAGTTGCCGATGCCAAAGAGCAGGCCCAAGTGGAAGGCGACAAAATGATCAAACAGGCCCAAGCAACCATTGAAAGTGAAAAGAAAGCTGCCGTTGCCGACATCAAAGCTCAGGTAGCCAATCTTTCCATAGATATTGCAGAAAAAGTAATCAAGGAAGAACTGTCCGATAAGAAGAAGCAGGAAAAGCTTGTTCAGGACATGTTGGGTGACATCGAATTGAACTAAGAATAGATGAACGAAAGTAGGGCAGCCGCACGTTACGCAAAAGCAACCTTGGATTTCGCTATCGAAAAGAAAGCGGCAGATGCCGTTGAAAAAGATATGCGAAGCATTGCTGCTACCATCAACGATAATGCCGAGCTTCAGAGCTTATTGGGAAGCCCGGTCATTAAAGGTGAAGCAAAAAAGGAGGCGCTAAAAAAGATATTCAAAGGGTCTAACCAAATTACTTTGGGCTTGATCAATACCTTGACCGACAATAAAAGAGTTGGTCTGTTGCAAGAGGTGGCCTACAAGTACATCATCCTTCATGAGCAATTGAAAGGTGAGGATGTAGCCTATGTGACCACTGCGGTTCCATTAACGGCAGCCTTGGAAAAAGAGGTGTTGGCCCAAGTGAATAAAATCACAGGAAACAAAGTCACTATAGAAAACAAGGTGGATGAAAACATCTTGGGTGGATTTGTGTTGCGCATCGGCGATTTACAGTATGATGCCAGCGTATCCAACAAATTGAACAGTTTAAAAAGAGAATTTACAAATAGTCTATAGTCCTTCGCTACGCTACGGACTATAAGCGATTAACAAAATAGAAATAAAAACACGACGTATAGTATCTAAAGTCTATCGTCTAAAGTCTAATATCTAGTCAAAATGGCAGGAGTAAAAGCCGCTGAAGTATCAGCAATTTTGAAGGAACAATTATCAGGATTTGAGGCATCCGCTTCCTTGGACGAAGTAGGTACCGTATTACAAGTAGGTGACGGTATTGCCCGCGTCTATGGACTTTCCAATGCTCAATATGGAGAGCTTGTGGAGTTCGATGGGGGCATGGAAGGTATTGTTTTGAACTTGGAAGAAGATAACGTTGGTGTAGTATTGTTGGGCCCATCCAAACAAGTAATGGAAGGTGCAACCGTAAAAAGGACACAACGTATCGCATCCATCAATGTAGGTGAAGGAATTGTTGGTCGTGTTGTGGATACCTTGGGTAACCCTATCGATGGTAAAGGGCCTATAGCTGGTGACACTTACGAAATGCCATTGGAGCGTAAAGCCCCTGGGGTAATTTACCGTCAGCCAGTAAATGAGCCATTGCAAACCGGAGTTAAGGCGATCGATGCCATGATTCCAATTGGTAGAGGACAAAGGGAGTTGGTTATTGGTGACCGTCAAACAGGTAAGACCACCGTTTGTATCGATACCATCTTGAACCAAAAGGAATTTTACGATGCTGGAGAGCCTGTATATTGTATCTATGTTGCTGTAGGTCAAAAGGCTTCTACTGTTGCAGCTATTGCCAAAACCTTGGAAGACAAAGGTGCTTTGGCTTATACCACTATCGTAGCGGCTAACGCATCCGATCCTGCACCGATGCAGGTATATGCTCCTTTCGCAGGTGCTGCAATTGGAGAGTACTTCCGCGATACGGGACGTCCTGCATTGATTATCTATGATGATTTGTCAAAACAGGCAGTTGCTTATCGTGAGGTATCCCTTCTTTTGAGAAGACCTCCAGGTCGTGAGGCATATCCTGGTGACGTATTCTACTTGCACTCAAGATTGTTGGAGCGCGCCGCAAAAGTGATTGCGGATGATGATATTGCCAAGAACATGAACGATTTGCCAGATGCGCTTAAGCCTATGGTAAAAGGGGGAGGTTCTTTGACTGCACTTCCAATTATTGAAACCCAAGCAGGTGACGTTTCCGCCTATATCCCAACCAACGTAATTTCCATTACCGATGGTCAGATATTCTTGGAGCAGGATTTGTTCAACCAAGGGGTTAGACCAGCGATCAACGTGGGTATCTCCGTATCCCGTGTAGGTGGTTCGGCGCAGATCAAATCCATGAAAAAAGTGGCAGGTACTTTGAAATTGGATCAAGCCCAGTTCCGTGAATTGGAAGCTTTTGCCAAATTCGGTTCCGATTTGGATGCTGCAACCTTGAACGTAATTGAGAAAGGTCGTAGAAACGTGGAAATCTTGAAGCAGGCCCAGAACGATCCATTTACCGTGGAAGATCAGGTGGCTATCATCTTCGCAGGTTCTAAAAACCTGTTGAGGAATGTTCCTGTGGACAAGGTAAAAGAGTTTGAAAGAGATTTCATCGAGTTTATGAACGCCAAGCATAGAGACGTATTGGATACGCTTAAGGCTGGTAAATTGACAGATGAGGTTACCGATACTTTGACTGCGGTCTGTAAAGACCTGTCTGGAAAGTATAGTGCATAACAATTGTCATTCCCGCTGTCATCCTGAGCGCAGTCGAAGGAAAGCGGGAATCCATAATAATAAGATTCCGCATCAAGTGCGGAATGACAAATAAAAGGAATGGCGAATCTAAAGGAAATACGAAATAGGATAGCATCGGTAAAGTCGACCATGCAGATTACCAGTGCCATGAAAATGGTATCTGCTGCCAAGTTGAAAAAGGCCCAAGACGCCATTACCGCTATGCGCCCCTATGCAAATAAACTTACGGAATTGCTGCAGAGCCTTAGCGCAAATTTGGACGGGGATGCCGGAAGCAAATTTGCTGATGCAAGAGCCGTCAACAAAGTATTGGTAGTGGCCATTACATCCAATCGTGGTTTGTGTGGTGCGTTCAATTCCAACATCATCAAACAGACCAATGCATTGATCAATGACACCTATGCTGGAAAACAGGTTGATGTTATCGCTATTGGTAAAAAAGGAAATGATATTCTGGGAAAGAATGGAAATGTTGTTGCCAATCATAGCCAAGTTTTTGATGACCTGACGTTTGATAACGTTGCAGCCATTGCTGAAACTTTGATGAACCACTTCACGGAAGGGGATTATGACAAGATTGAGTTGGTCTACAACAAGTTCAAGAATGCTGCTACCCAAATTGTGATGACAGAGCAGTTTTTGCCCATTGTCCCTGTTGAAGGAGATAACACAGGTGCGGCCGATTACATTTTTGAGCCATCAAAGCCAGAGATTGTTGAGCAGTTGATTCCAAAGTCGTTAAAGACCCAATTGTACAAAGCGGTTCGCGATTCCTTTGCCAGTGAACATGGTGCCCGTATGACGGCAATGCACAAAGCAACGGATAACGCGTCTGAACTTAAAAATCAATTGACGCTTACCTATAACAAGGCAAGGCAAGCTGCAATAACCAACGAAATCTTGGAAATTGTTGGTGGTGCGGAAGCACTAAACAATTAGGCGAAACATAGTGAAGCCAAAAAGCTTAAGTGCGGAAGCATTGAACAACTAGTGTCAAGTAATAAGAATAAAAAAGGCCGCTTCAACGAAGCGGCCTTTTTTATTTAAGTCAGTTCGAGCCTGCCTTTGTCGGCAGACAGGCGCAGTCGAGAACGAATCATAAACATAATGGACGGATTAGTGATTTCCGGCCATTCTGGACTCGTGCAAATCAATATAGTACTGGTTGAGTTCATCCGAATCTTTATACTGCTCCCTAAGCTCCTCCAGCTTCATCTTTAGTTCATCTACTACTTCAGCATAAGCTGGATTGCTGTAAACATTGTTCATCTCCTGTGGATCCTTTTTACGGTCATAGAGCTCCCATTCGTCCACATCATAATAGAAATGGGCCAGTTTAAAATCAACGGTCACTATTCCATAATGTCTCATCACCTGATGTTCAGCGGGATATTCATAATAGTGGTAATACACTGCATCCCGTGTCCATTTCTCCTCGTTCGATGTCAAAAGAGGCATTAAACTTTCACCTTGCATATCATCAGGAATTTCAATTTGTGCAGCTTCCAAAAAGGTCTGGGCAAAATCTAAGTTTTGTACCATTTCCTCATTGGTGATTCCTGGCTTTATTTTGTTTGGCCATCGAATCAATAGAGGGGTTTTAAAGGATTCATCATAAATAAATCGCTTATCGAACCAACCATGTTCCCCAAGGTAAAATCCTTGGTCTGAAGTGTAAACCACCAAGGTGTTTTCCGATAGCTCATTTTGATCCAAGTAATCCAGGACGCGCCCCACATTATCATCAACAGAAGAAATACAGGCCAGATAATCCTGCATATAACGTTGGTATTTCCAAATCATCTTTTCCCTATCGCTCATAGAGGGCCAGTTCTCTTCAAAATCTTTGCTTATGGCATCCAAAAAGGGTTTTAATTGGGCTTTTTGCTCCTCCGTGGCACGGTTGTATTGATTATTAAAGGCATTGACCAAATCAGGCACCTCTGGAGTCACGGTGCCCATGTTTGCAATGGTTTCTGGCCATACCTTGGTGTCATAGACATACTTCATATGGGTCAATAGGTTCATTTCCGCTGTTTTTGCTGCTGAACCTCTATTGCTATAATCATCAAAAAGAGTTTCAGGAATCGGAAATTCCTTCCCATAGAATTCCTTAAATTTTTCCGGGGTTGGCCACCAAGGTCTATGGGGGGCCTTATGCAGATACATCAGCATGAAAGGCTTGTTGGGATCTCGTTTTTTATCCAACCAGTTGAGCGTGATGTCCGTTGTGATATCCGTAGCATAACCTGTTATGGTCGTATCCCCATTTTGAGTGATAAAATCAGGATTGATATATTGACCCTGGCCTGGAAGAATCATAAAGTCATCCACTCCTTTGGGGTTGTTCCCAAAGTGGAGTTTTCCAAACATAGCGGTTTGGTAGCCCGCTTTTTGGAACAACTGTGGAAAGGTCACCTGAGTGGTGTCAAAGGGCATTAAATTGTCCACTTTGCCATTGATATGAGTGTGCTTTCCTGTTAAAATTGTAGCCCTGGACGGAGCGCATATGGAGTTGGTAACACAGGCATTCGTAAAGACAATACCCTCCTTTCCTATTCGATCAATATGTGGGGTTTGGATCAGATGGTCACTGTAGGCACTTATGGCCTGATAGGCATGATCATCTGACATGATAAACAGGATGTTGGGTCTTGCTTGATTTTCGGTTTGGGCTTCTTTTTTCTTCTCTGCACATGAGACTAAAAATAGGATAGAAAAGATGAGGCAAAATGTTTTGGAAATGGTCTGCATTAGGTTGATTTATTTATACAAGTCAAAAAGGTACAAATTGTTCCGCTAAAGCAATAACCAAAACGTTTTGCGTAACTTGTACTCTTCAAAGGAATGGTATTATAACAAGTAGTTTCTATTGAACCCACTTAAGCGGCTTTTTAAACAGACTTTTATCTATGGCCTGGCCACCGTTTTGCCCAGGGTACTTTCCTTCTTCCTTCTTCCCTTGTACACTTCGGTTTTTGAAAACGCGGCAGGTTATGGGCAGTATATCAACATCTATGCTTGGATAGCGATATTCAATGTTTTTTTGGCCTATGGGATGGAGACCGCTTTTTTTCGATTTTATCATAAACAGGAAAATAAAAGGTCGGTCATTTCCACTTCTTTGATTTCCCTTTTATGTTCCTCGCTGCTGTTTTTGATTTTGGCTTTGGTTGTCAAAGAGAACTTGGCCAATATCACCAACATCAATATCGATTATATCAAGTTTACCACGTATATTTTGGTGCTGGATGCCTTGGTAATCATTCCTTTTGCCTTACTAAGAGCTCAGGAAAAACCTATGAAATATGCCATGTTGAAAACGATCAATGTGGCAATCAACCTTGGGTTCAATGTATTTTTCCTTTTGATCCTCCCTGGACTCGCGCAGCAAAATCCAGAAGGGTTTTTGGCGGGAATGTACCATGAGGGATGGGAAATTCAGTATATCTTCATTTCCAACATTATTGCCAGTGGAACAACGCTGTTATTATTGTTGCCCACCTATTTTAAAACGTCCTATAGCTTCGATTTTTCCATTTGGAAAGGTATGCTCAAATATGCAGGCCCCGTAATGGTAGCAGGGGTTGCTTTTACCATCAATGAGGTATTTGATAAAATTCTATTGACCGAACTTTTACATCCTGATGTGGCCGAGGCCGAGGTGGGCAAATATGGGGCCTGTTATAAATTGGCCCTGTTTATGACCCTTTTTGGAACCGCATTTAGAATGGGCGTGGAACCCTTCTTTTTTAGCCATGCAAATTCGGAGAAACCCCAAAAAACATATGCACAGATTACCAATTACTTTGTCATTTTGGGAAGCCTGATATTGCTCACGGTGATTGTCTTTGTGGAACCTCTGGGAAAACTATTGATTCGGAATTCTACCTATTGGGAAGCGCTTCGGGTGGTACCCATTATTCTTTTGGCCAGTTTTTGCTTGGGGATCTATCATAACCTATCGGTATGGTATAAGGTTACGGACCAGACCAAGTTTGGCGCTTACATTTCCTCAATTGGAGCTTTGATCACCTTGATCGTTAATGTGGCCTTTATTGATAAAATTGGGTATATGGCTTCCGCCCTTGCAACCCTGGCCGCTTACGGAAGCATGATGCTCATGTCCTATTACTTTGGGAGAAAGTACTACCCAGTTCCTTACAACATGAGGAAAATCATTTTCTACATGTCAGTTTCTTTGACTTTTTCTGCCCTCGCCTTCTACGTTTTTAACCGAAATTTAATAGCTGGAGGCCTGTTACTTTTATTATTTTTGATGTTAGTTTATAAAATGGAAGGGGATAAGTTAAAGACCATATTTTTGCAGCGTGAAAGTTAAGATCATCAATAAATCAAACCACCCATTGCCCCATTATGAAACTATAGCTTCGGCTGGAATGGACCTGAGGGCAAATATCGACCAACCCATCACATTAAAATCCTTGGAAAGAACCATAATCCCAACAGGTCTGTATATAGAACTGCCTGTTGGCTATGAAGCACAGGTAAGGCCCCGTAGTGGATTGGCAGCTAAAAAAGGAATCACGGTTTTGAATGCCCCTGGCACTGTAGATGCCGACTACAGGGGGGAGGTCGGGGTTATTTTGGCCAACTTGTCCACAGAGGATTTTACCATTGAAGATGGCGAACGGGTGGCCCAAATGGTCATTGCCAAACACGAACAAGCCGAATGGATCGAGGTGGAAGAACTTTCCAATACAGATAGAGGGGCTGGAGGGTTTGGAAGTACGGGCTCACAATGATTTCCTGTTCAAGCAAAAATGAATCTGAGGAATTACTGAAATTTGTGTCCATCTATTATGTGGAGAAACAATTTTTAAAAAGTTAAAATAAGTTTTCCCCCAAAAAAAGAATTTTTAACTAAAAAAACACCTGCTGGAGCAGGCAATTATATGAAGATTATAGTACCTATGGCGGGACGGGGATCTCGCTTAAGACCACATACATTAACCATTCCCAAACCATTGATACCTGTGGCAGGAAAGCCCATTGTACATCGTTTGGTGACGGATATTGCCAAGGTGCTGGGTGAACAAATCGAGGAAGTAGCCTTCATCCTGGGAGATCCTGCGTTCTTTGGCGATGATGTGGTTGGGAGCCTAATGAACTTGGCCGAAGAATTGGGAGCAAAAGGATCCATTTATAGGCAAGATGAACCGCTTGGCACTGGACACGCCATTATGAGCGCCAAGGAATCCCTTAGCGGCCCCGCTGTAATTGCTTATGCGGACACTTTAATTCGTGCGGATTTTGATCTGGATAAGTCGGCTGACAGTGTAATATGGGTTAAACAGGTGGAGCATCCGGAAGCATTTGGGGTAGTCAACCTGAATGAGGACAATGAGATTGTTGAGCTGGTGGAAAAGCCCAAGGAATTTGTGTCTGATCTAGCAGTTATTGGCATCTACTATTTTAAAGATGTTGGAGTCCTGAAAAATGAGCTTCAATATGTACTTGATAACAACATCGTGCATGGCGGGGAATATCAAATCAATGACGGAATCAAACGGATGATGGAGAAGGGCATGAAGTTTGTTCCTGGAAAGGTGGATGAATGGATGGATTGCGGAAACAAAAATGTAACCGTAGAAACCAATCAACGGATGTTGGGCTTTTTGGAAAAGGACGGTGAAAGTTTGATCGCTGATTCAGTAAAACAGGAAAATGCAAATATCATTGAACCCTGTTTCATTGGCGAAAATGTAATACTAAAAGACACGACCGTTGGCCCATATGTTTCAATAGGGGCGGACACTGTCGTGGAGAACTCTACCATAAAAAACAGTTTGATACAAAGCAACAGTAGGATTTCCAATGCCAATCTGGATAATGCCATGATTGGCAACAATGTGGTTTTTGACGGCAACTTCGAATCCATTAGTATTGGGGACTATTCCGTATTGGTATAAATAGCTGGCAGATATAAGTGATGGACGGATGAAAAAGAACTTTAATTTTTGGGCTGTATTGGCCCTGTTCCTCGGAACGGGATATACAATCTATGCCCAGGAAGAAGAGAGCGCCGAAGTCTATCTGGAGGAATATACCGACGAATTTCAAGAGACCTTCTTTGAGGCGGTAAAGCAGAAGAGCATCCAAAATTATGATAAGGCCATCAACCTTTTTTTGGAATGTAAGCAATTGGATGTTTCAAGTGATGTTATTGACTACCAATTGGCCAAAACCTATTTTTTGGATAAGCAATATATCCAAGCCCAAGAATATGCCATTGCAACCCTCATGGCCAAATCAGAGGATTTTTGGTATTTGGAAAACCTCGTCAACATTATTGAAGCGCAAGGGAGTTCTATTGAATCGTTGAAGGGGCGGTTACCTTTAGAAAATTCGAAGTTAAAGGAGAACCTGGCATTGATTTACTTCAAACAGGCTAAATATGGCAAGGCTCAAAAGGTTTTAAAAGAAATGGGCAACTCCAAATTTGCCAATGAGCTTGGATTGAAAATAAAGGATTCCTTAAACAAGAAGAACAAGGACTCCACGGCAAAACCGGTAAAGGAAGATACTCCCCAAGAAGATGATCCAGTGTCCCAGAATGTTGCCAAAATGGAGGAGCTTTTAGGGACATCGGACTACGGGGCTTTGGAAAAAGTGGCCGAGGAAGCACTGGAAGCTTATCCATTACAGGCTTATTTTCACTATGCCTATGGAGCAGCCCTTAATGGAAAATCGGACACGGCAAAAGCCATAGAAGTGTTGGAAGGAGCTTTGGATTTTTTATTTGACGACGATGCTCTTGCCAATAAAATATATAAGGAACTTTCCAAGGCCTACACTAAAATTGGAAATTCCTCCAAGGCAACAGAGTATCTTAACAAAATAAAACCCGGATTGTAATGATGGGCATTCAATTTAATCTAAAAAGCCTTTATTCAGCAATTGCGATTGCCCTGTTGATGGGCTTTACCGCTTGTAAATCTGCCAAGAGTGTAACTGGCGGTGAAGTGGATTCTAGGCTATCTACCAAACGGATCATTGAGAACCATTATGCGAACCAGCTTGAATTTAAAACTCTAAGTGGGCGGGTCAAAATTGATTATTCTGATGGTGAAGATGCCCAAGGGGTCACGGTGAGTCTCCGAATGGAAAAAGATGAGGTGATTTGGATCAGCGCTCCATTGGGAATGGTTAAGGCTCATATTACCCCAGAGCGGGTATCTTTCTATAACAAACTGCAGAACGAATATTTTGACGGGGACTTTAGCTACCTAAGCGATTTGCTGGGAACAGACTTGGACTTTACCAAGGTGCAGAACCTGCTTTTGGGCACAGCGGTTTTAGATATGAGGGATGAAAAATATACCTCCACAATAAATGGGAGCAATTATCAGTTAAAACCTAAGAAAGCCAGGGAATTGTTTAAGATCCTGTTCCAGTTGGAACCTGGAAATTTTAAAATTCATTCCCAGGAAATAGCACAGCCAGAAAACAACAGACTGCTAACGGCTGAATATACCTATCAGGATATTTCCGGAAGTATATTGCCCAATGAAATTCATATTGTTGCATTGGAAAATAATGAGAACACAAAAATTGACCTTAGTTTTAAAAGCCTTGAATTGAACAGACCCTTGAATTTTCCCTATAAAATTCCAAAAGGGTTTGATGAAATTATATTAAAGTAATATGTTCAATAAACTCCCATATTGTATTTACCTATTGCTTTTTACCTTGGTATTCACTGGTACGGTTTCAGCTCAGACGAGTGAACAAAAAGCATTGGAGGCCAAAAGGGAGCGACTACAAAAAGAAATCAAGGAAATTAACAGATTACTTTTTGCAGAAAAGAAGGAAAAAGGGAACGTCTTGGATCAAATGGAGGCTTTGGATAATCGAATCAATGTTCGTCAGGAGTTGATTCGTGTTACCAACCAGCAGTCCAACTTACTCAACAGGCAAATCAATGTGAACATCAGAAGCATTAGCAAGCTTCGGGAAGATTTAAAGATTTTAAAGGAGGATTATGCACAATTGATCCGCAAAACTTATCAGAACAGGGCCCAGAACAATCGTTTGATGTTCTTGTTGTCAGCTGACAACTTCTTTCAAGCTTTTAAACGGCTCCAATATATGGAGCAGTATGCTAAGCATAGAAAAAAGCAGGGTGAGGATATTCAGAAAAAGACAGACCAATTGGCTCAATTGAACCAAGAATTGGTCCAGCAAAGAAAGTCCAAGGAGCAATTGCTAGCGGAAAATAAAAGGGTAAAAGCAAGTCTCTTTGATGAGATTCAAACGCAAAAAGACCTGTTGCAGAGCATTCGTCAAAATGAGAGCAAGTATACAGCGGCCATTCAGAAGAAACAACGAGAGGCCCGCAAGATTGACCGGGAGATTGAGCGACTTATTAAAAGCGCAATTGCAAGCACGAACCGAAAAGCAGGCTCTTCAAGCTCAAGAACCAAGTTTGTATTGACCCCCGAAGCCAAATTGGTGGCGACAAATTTCTCGGCCAATAAAGGAAAGCTGATTTGGCCAGTGGAAAAAGGAATTAAAAGCCAGGGGTATGGAGTTTATGCAGATCGCTTTTATCCTGGAATAAAACATAGGAACAATGGGGTTACCATTGCAACGGATAAGGGAAGTAAGGCGCGGGCCATTTTTGAAGGGGAGGTTATTGCCGTAATTGCTGTACCGGGAGGTAGCAAAGGAGTGTCCGTAAAGCATGGTAACTATATAAGCACCTATTATAATCTCACGAATCTTTATGTGAAAAAGGGTGACAAAGTAGCGGCCAAAGACGTTCTGGGAGATGTTTATACCAATCGGTTTGATGGAACCACCAAACTTAAGTTCTATCTTTATCAAGATACAAATCGATTAAATCCAGAAGACTGGATATATCAATTATAGCATGGGAAAAATTACCGATTTACAAGGATCTTTTGAATTACACAATGGAGTCCAAATGCCATATTTTGGTTTAGGCGTATACCTTGCCAAGGATGGGGAAGAAGTGTCCAATGCCGTTAAGGTTGCCCTTAACCATGGGTATAGACATGTGGACACGGCCTCCATCTACAATAATGAGGTGGGTGTTGGCCTTGGCATCAAAGAAAGTGATGTAGACAGAAAGGATGTTTTTGTGGTGAGCAAGGTGTGGAATTCTGACCAGGGATACGACTCCACATTAAAGGCTTTTGATGCCAGTTTGGAACGACTTGGATTGGATTATCTAGATCTTTATCTGATTCACTGGCCCAAGGGTGAGCGCTCCAAAGAAACTTGGAAAGCCATGGAGCGGATTTACAGGGAAAAGAGAGTGCGGGCCATAGGGGTAAGTAATTTTATGCAGCATCACCTCGAAGATGTATTGACCGATGCCGAGATAGTCCCCATGGTAAATCAAATGGAATTTCATCCCTATTTGGTGCAGCAAGACCTTGTCAATTTTTGTAAGAGTAAGGGCATTCAATATGAAGCTTGGTCTCCTATGATGCAAGGGAATATTTTTGATATGCCCATTTTAAAGCAGATGGCGGAAAAATATGGCAAAACCGTGGCCCAGGTTGTACTGCGATGGGATTTGCAGAAAGGTGTGGTCACCATTCCAAAGTCCTCAAAACCGGAGCGCATTGTTTCCAATGCAGACCTATTTGATTTTGAGCTTAGCACGGAAGATGTTCATGTATTGGACAATCTTGACCGTGGCCAGCGCTTTGGCCCAGACCCAAACAATTTTGATTTCTAAAAAGAAAAAGAACCGTGTAAGGCTCTAGCGGCACTTGTTAATTTTTGGAATTGTCACTTCGAACGTAGTCGAGAAGTGCATAAAATTCATAACTTAAAATAGGTCTCGACTGCGCTCGACCTGACAGTATCTAAGAAGTGAATAGAGCCTTCAATTCTGATGCGTCCGAAGGTTTCATTTTGCCTGCTAGAACCAAACTCAGCTGCTTTCTTCGCAAGGCTGCCGCGAACCGTTCTTTTTCCTGTTCGGTTTCAGGTTCCAGCGGAGGCACTTCGGTAGGAATTCCTGTATCGTCAACCGCAACAAAGGTGTAGATCGCCTCATTGGCCTTGGCGCGTTCCCCTGTAAATCGGTCTTCCATCCATACATCAATATAGATTTCCATAGAGGTTCTAAAAGCTCTAGAGACCGCAGCTTCCACAGTAACAACACTTCCAAGAGGGACGGAGCGGTTAAAAGCCACATGGTTCACAGAAGCCGTAACCGTGATTCTACGGCTATGTCTTCTGGCGGCAATACTGGCAGCCCGATCCATACGGGCCAAAAGTTCACCTCCAAATAGATTGTTCAATGGGTTGGTCTCACTGGGTAAAACCATATCGGTCATAACCGTTCTTGATTCACTGGGCTTTTTTGGGCGCATACCTAAAATTTTGCGCAAAGATATTGAAGAGAATTAGGGAATTAAAGAAAAGAGACGGGGATTATCGCTCAGATAATAACCAAGCATCTGGAGATTCCGTTCCTTTGATCTTTTTAAGGTAGGCTAGAGCTTCCTTGGGATCCTCAAAACTGTCATAGGCCACTTGATGGAGCCCAAAGCGGTTAACACCCAAATAAAAGGCATTGTAACCCTGCTTCTTTAGCTGGGCCACCTTCTTTTCGGCATTTTGTTCCACACGGAACGCGCCGGCAATAACATGGTGTTTACCCAATTGCTTTTTGGTTACCTCAATATTCAAAGCTGGGAGTTCAAAGGGCGCACTGTCAAAAAAAGTGGCCTCTTGGATAAGTTGTTCCACCTGATTCCGAGCATCCTCCTGGGTGGCCAATTGGTTTTCCTGTAATTTTTCGTAAGCTCTAAAGGAAGTAGTTCCCACTGAAACAGCCAACAGCAGAATGGCCGCATATTTTAACCATGGTCTAAAAGAGGATTGTTCTCTTTTTTCCGGGGTGATAATAAATGGAATTCGCTCTTCGAGTTCCTCCACTTCTTCCTTAAGGGATTCCCTTTGGATTGGAGTAGCCGCAAACGCAGACAACCCAAAAGAAGAGGTAAGAAAGTTGTTTTTGTTCTCAGGCTGAAACTGCACTTTTTGCTCGTTATTGAGCCATAGTTTTCCAACCCCAAAAAGCTCGATGCTATCCCCTTGGTTCAATCTCTTTTTCCAATCCTCGGCAACGGCTTCCACTTCAGAGAGTATCTCGTCATAGGCCAGACCTTTTACCTCGGCTATATGGGAAACCAAAAGTCCGTCGTTCTTGCTCAACTGCGCATTAAAGGAAACAGACTTGGTGGGAGGAATCAAGGTATTGGTGGACAAATCCAAGGCTGCAGATTTCCCATGGGCCAAAAAGGCACCAAACTCAGGAACCACCACACAATTGTAATTGTACAACAAATTTTCTATGTACGAGTCGATACGCATCGACACAAATATTGCAAAAAATCCCTGAGGACAAAATATGCCTGATAACTTTTTATTAACATTTGAAAATCTGTACTTTGTGAACAACTTAACCTACTTAATAAATGACTGAGGATGAATTTCTTGCGGCTCTTCGGCTGCAGGCTGTACCAAATATTGGGGATTTAACCGCCAAAAAACTGATTGCCCACTGCGGTAGTCCAACAGCAGTTTTTCAAGATAAGGTGCACCACTTATTAAAGATTGAGGGCATTGGAAAAATGATCCTTAAGGGACTTCATGATTCCAATTATGCCCAGGAAGCTGAAAGTGAGTTTGAATTTGTTTCCCGAGAAAAGTTGGACTATTCCTATTTTATGGACATAACCTATCCTGATTATTTAAAGCACTGTGCAGATGGGCCACTACTGCTTTTTCATCGAGGCAACATCGACTTAAAGCACAAGAAGATAATCAGCATTGTGGGCACAAGAAACATTACCAATTATGGAAGTGTGTTCTGCGAGGCTTTTATTGAAGAAATTGCTCCTTTGAATCCGATTATTGTTAGTGGTTTTGCTTACGGAGTGGATATCACGATTCAGAAATTGGCATTGGAGCACGGTTTGCAGACCATTGGTTGTTTGGCACATGGCTTAAATCAAATGTATCCCAAGGCCCATAGAAAATATGTTTCCAGAGTTGAGGAAAATGGCGGGTTCCTCACCGAGTTTTGGAGCACGAGCAATCCTGACCGAGAGAACTTCCTAAAACGAAATCGGATTATAGCGGGCATTAGTGAAGCGACCCTAGTAGTGGAATCGGCGGAAAAGGGAGGCAGCTTGGTCACAGCGGATTTAGCCAATGGATATAATCGGGAAGTTTTTGCAGTTCCAGGACGATATACAGATAAGTATAGCATAGGGTGCAATAATCTTATTAAGCGACAGCAGGCCCATATGCTTACCTCTGCCGCGGAATTGGTTTACCATCTGGGATGGGAATTGGAACCTGAGGAAGCCAAAACTCCCATCCAAAAACAACTCTTTGTTCAACTGGATGAAACCGAAAAATCCATTTACTCTTATCTACAATCGAATGGAAAGCAGCTTTTGGACTTGGTGGCTGTGGAATGTCACTTGCCCATTTTTAAAGTTTCGTCCACACTATTATCCATGGAAATGAAGGGTTTGGTACGCGCCCTTCCGGGGAAGTTGTTTGAAGCGATTTAAAACGTCACGCTGACCATGCAGGAGAACCGCATTTGCCATAAATACATTATGACCAGCTTGTTATGCATTCTGAAAATAAAATGGAAAACCGTCAATTCGAGTTTTTTCCAAAAAGAAAAAGTATCGAGAATGAAGGTTTTTATCATGGAATCCTTGTTT
Source organism: Flagellimonas flava (assembly GCF_050617915.1). Classification (GTDB taxonomy): domain Bacteria; phylum Bacteroidota; class Bacteroidia; order Flavobacteriales; family Flavobacteriaceae; genus Flagellimonas; species Flagellimonas flava_A. The sequence goes on along the minus strand of NZ_JBODQE010000005.1, from coordinate 260,121 downwards.
TCGATACTATTTTTTCAGTTTCCAACTCAAAAAATCACTCAAACTGACGGATTCATGATGAAATAGACAATGGGTTATAACAAATCAAAATATGCGTGTTCTTACTCTGAAATAACCAACAATTAGACACGAAGATTGTCGGAACATCATGAAAATATCATTCTGAGCGAAGTGAAGTATCTCTAGGCAATTTCCGGGTTTAGTGGGATTCTTCACCCGTGCCTTGCTCGGGTTCAGAATGACTTAGCAACCCTTAATACCCTATTTTCTCCCGAACACGGGCGAGCACACCATCCGCCACTTTTTTGGCTTTTTCAGCCCCAATGGCCAAAGCCTCATCCACCTCTTTCAAGTTATTCATGTAGTATTCAAACTTTTCCCGTGGCTCGGCAAACCGTTCCATGATAACCTCAAAGAGGGCTTGCTTGGCGTGGCCATAACCGTAGTTTCCCGCAAGATAGTTGGCACTCATCTCTTCAATTTGGTCTGGTTGCGCCAAGATTTTATATAGGGCAAACACATTGTCGTTGGTGGGATCCTTGGGGTCTTCCATGGGAGTACTGTCCGTAACAATGCCCATAATCTGCTTACGCAGTTTTTTATCTGGTTGAAACAGATTGATAAGGTTACCCTTGCTCTTGCTCATTTTCTCGCCGTCCGTACCTGGAATGTACATGGTTTCTTCCTGCACTTTTGCATCTGGTAAAACAAAAGTTTCCCCAAATTGGTGATGGAACCTGGAAGCCACATCACGGGTCATTTCCAAATGTTGGAGTTGGTCTTTTCCAACAGGGACAATGTGGGCGTCGTACAACAAAATATCGGCGGCCATTAACATGGGATAAGAAAATAACCCAGCATTGACATCCTCCAACCGATCTGCCTTATCCTTGAACGAATGCGCCAAGGTGAGGCGTTGGTACGGAAAGAAGCAGCTCAGGTACCAGGCCAGTTCCGTTACCTGCGGAACATCGCTTTGTCTATAGAAAACGGTCTTTTCAATGTCCAGTCCAAAGGCCAACCAAGTTGCTGCAGTGGCATAGGTGTTGTTTCGCAATTCCTCCCCATTTTTTATTTGGGTAAGGGAATGCATATCCGCAATAAAAAGAAACGATTCATTGTTGGGGTCTTGCGCCATTTGAATGGCAGGAACAATTGCCCCCAATATGTTTCCCAAATGCGGAACGCCCGTACTTTGGATTCCTGTTAAGATTCTGGCCATACCTTAATTTTGGCCGTAAAAGTAACAATCCGCATGCGATAAAAAAAGCAAGGATAGACCGCTTGCCGAAAAAGAGGGTAAAATGTTATTTTTTAAAGAGGCCCGCTACAAAAAGAATCACCACGGCACCAATAACTCCAGTAATCAAGTCGCCCACTAGACCTGAGCCAATCTGAACACCCAAGGTGCCAAAGAGCCAGTTGCCCACAGCACCACCAACAATACCCAAGATAATGTTGATCAAGGCACCAAAACCGCCGCCTTTCATGATTTTTCCCGCCAGCCAACCGGCTGCCGCTCCAACTAAAATGGCATACAAAATTCCCATAATCAAGTTTTTAAGGTTGTTTCCTTAAAGATATTCAAAAATTCTACTTTTGAAATATGGTTCAATTTTTCAGAAACATTGGGCATGTCCTTTACCGAATTTGGTTCTATGTGTTGGTTGCCCTTCCCATCTTTCTCTTTTTCCCATTTTTACTCCTGACCGTCTTTTCCGAAAAGACCTATCCGCAGTTTTTTTGGTTGGCCCGAAACCTATGGGCCAGACCCATTTTGTATGGCATGGGCTGTTTCCCAAAAATTGAAAGGGAACAACAAATGAAAAAAGGGAAGAGCTATATGCTGATATCCAACCACACCAGCATGCTCGATATTATGTTGATGTTGGCGGTAAGCAAAAACCCCTTTGTTTTTGTGGGCAAAAAGGAGCTGGTGAAGATTCCCGTTTTTGGTTTTTTCTACAAACGTGTCTGCATTATGGTGGATCGAGACAGCATTAGAAGCAGAACAGGTGTATATCTACGGGCGCAACGAAGATTGGATCAAGGGCTCAGCATTTGTATTTTTCCCGAAGGGGGTGTGCCAGAGGAACACATTGTTTTGGACGCCTTTAAAGACGGGGCGTTTAAGATGGCCATAGCCCATAAGATTCCTGTGGTTCCAATTACTTTTTATGACAACAAAAAACGTTTTTCATTTACCTTTTTTAGTGGAGGTCCGGGGCGGGTCAGGGTCAAAGTACATTCCTTTTTTGAAACAGGAATTTTGGGCGAGGAAGATAAATCTACTTTACGGGAAGAGGTTAGAGAGGTGATTTTAAATGAGCTTAAATAAATTGGGCATGGCCAATACAATTGTACTCTTGTTGGCATTTGAATCCAGATAGTCCTCCTTGCTTATCCGATACCCTTTATGGGTATTTAATAATCGTATTTGATCCAAAAGTTGTGCATTGTGTTCTTGATATTGGGGAGTGGGCTCCAACAAGGAATTCATCTCGTTGTGCTCATGCTGGATTTCCAATAAAACCTGATCTTTTGAAAGTTTAAAGACGATGTTCAGATGAACTTTGTTTCGATTGCTCGACATCAGGTTTTCGATGGTGTTTTCCAACAAGGTTTGGATAAGTGTCGCAGGTACCAAAGCATCCCATTGCCCTACAGGATTCCCAACGTCCAAGGTAAATTCAAATTGGTCGTCATAGCGCAACTTTTGAAGTTTTAAATACCACCCCAGCATTTTAATTTCTTCCTTGAGCTCCACCACCTCAGCTCCCAGATGTTTTAGATTGTGTCTGATAAGCTTGCTAAAGGTGGACAAATATTCCAAAGCCGATTTTTTGTCTTCGGAAGTCACATAGTATTGAATTGCATTTAGCGCGTTGAACACAAAATGGGGATTAAGTTGGGAGTTGAGGGCTTTGAGCTTAAGCTCCATCATTTCTTCCTTGATCTGAAGCAAGCTTTCCTGTTTTTCCCGTAACGCTTTGTTGGCCCGTACGCTTTTGATTTTGATGGCACAAATGGATGCCACGGCGGACAACATTTTTAGGTGGTGCTCGGTAAAAAATCCTTCCTCGGGATGTTCACAGTCTATTACCCCATAGATGATATCTTCATTGGAAATGGGCACGCAGATTTCTGAAAGCCGTTGGTCATCATCCACAATGTATCTGGAATCTTTGGAGGTGTCCGGAACAATTTCGGCTTTCCCCGAAACAGCAACCGCACCAGTAATGCCCTCTCCCAAACCTATTTCAACCGGATTATACAGATTATGATCCTTTGGATTTTTAGGGCCGTAAGCTGCTTTTTGTACCAGTAGCTTTTGATCTTGGTCTATCAAATAGACCACGCAATCCACAAACCCCAGTTTGGCAATGCAGTTCTTGGCGAGATCCCACAAAATCTCATCCTCATTTTCCTTTCCCAAAAGCGATTTGGAAAAATAGATAAGTATGTCCTCAAATTGGTTAGTTTTCAAGTATAAGGGACTTAGAAGGCAGAGTAAATTAAGGATTTTTTGTCACTGCGACACATTTTACAATCAAGTTCAAGGGAAAAATCTGACATGCCTCGTCGAATGAAAGCATAAAAAAACACCCCACAGGAATGCAGGGTGCTTCATGATTGTCTAAAGGGACAATCAACCTAACCAACGTCTTTGTGCGGTTCAGCCCAACAGGAAATTATAGGTGGCCCCTGTTTTTTTAAAATTTGAAGCTGAAACCACTGTAAACTCCAACCGAGAATGGTCTAAAGGAGCCAGAAGTATCGGAAAACGTATTCAACTGATACTTGAATACGGGTTCCAGATTCAATTGCACTTTAGGCGAAAACTTATAGTTGAACCCAAGCCCAACATTGGTACTAAAATTCATGGAGTTGGCATTGTTGGCTTCGCCCACTTCGGTCACTAAACCTTCGGACTCCAACAATACGGAGTTGTCCACCAAGAAAAGGGAACTTACACCACCAATCAGGTCTACTCCAAACTTTTTATCTATAAGACTATAATTCAGCTCCAGGGGAATTTCCAGATAACCCAAGTTTTGGATCATCTTCCCATCCAATACAGCACTGGAACTAAAGTTAACTTCTTCCTTATCCAAACTGAGGGCGCCTTTATCCCTACTTTCCACAACAATATTCTCGGATTGTCTGGCATAGTCTATATTATCAATAAGATTAACGGAGGAGCCATCCAAAGAAGAGGAGAAAACCACATCATTGGTGTCGTATCCAAAATTGACACGGTGCACTCCTGTACGCACCTTTAATTTTTTACCTACCTCATAAGCTACAAAAACACCATAGCTAAGATCTACGTTTCCGGATTTGGAATTGGAAGCAAAAGAGGAATGCACTGGCGACCCTTCGCCAGCTGCGCTAAAGTAGACTGGCGCAATAGATGGCCCAACGGACCATTTGCTGCCAGAGTTTTGGGCAACCACTTCTTCTTCCTGCTCCGCAATGGCATCAAAAATGGATTGTCCTTCATCCTTAGTTTCTTCCACTTGATTTTGGGCAAGGGCTTCTTCTACCTGGGTTGCATTCTCCAGCAAATTGGTTTTGGATTGCTGCTGATTTGAATCGTTGGCAGCTACTGCTTCTTTCTCAAGTTGAGGTGCCAAATCCAACACATCCTTACGTTCCTTGTTTTGCACTTCTTGACCAACAGCATTGCCTTTTTCCGAAGATTCGGTAGTCGCAACATCAGTGTATTCATTGGTTTTTGGCGCATCTTTCCTTAACGGATCCACTTTGGTTGGATTCTGGTTACCAGTCAATGGACTTTCTGCAACTTCCTGCCCGCTCACAAATTGACTTGGATTGGAGCTTACCGAATTGGATTTTCCCTTGCTGGTTTCCGCTACCGCATTGGAATTGGATTCCGAGGAGTTGTTTTCCTGAGTGTCCACCAATCCATCTTCATCAGAAATAGTGGACGGTTCAACCTTGTCCGAGGCATTGTTTTGTTCATCAAGGATTTCGGTGTTTTCCGTTTCCGTAATAATGATCGATTCTTTGTTGTCACTGTCACCAAATGGATTGATCACATACAACAGGATGGCCAGTACGGCTGCAGCTCCCCCAAGCCGCCACCAAATGGGCACAACCCTTTTCTTCTGTTTCTTTTTGTCCAAAGAGGCTTCAATGGATTTCCAGACTGCATCATCCGGAAGCTCCTGAAAGTCTCCCAACTTTTCTTTGAACAATTGCTCTAAATTCTTTTTCCCCATCTAAGCAATGTTTATGTTTTCCTTTTCTATCTTTTCTCTCAAGATCATTTTGGCCCTCGCCAAATTACTCTTGGAAGTGCCTGTGGATGTCCCCAACATCTCACTGATCTCTTTATGGCTATAGCCATCCAATACGTATAGGTTAAACGTTAACCTATATTTATTGGGCAGTTCCTGAATGTACCCCAGTAAGGTGGAAAGGCTTATGTCTGTCTGCTCCGTATCTACTTCCACCTCTTCGCCAACATTTTCCGAGACTACATCCAGGTACTGCTCTTTTCTATATTTCTGAAGCACCGTGTTTACGGTGATTCTTTTGATCCAACCTTCAAATGACCCATTGAACTTGTACTGATCGATCTTGTTGAAGATGGTCATAAAGCTGTCGTGCAAATTATCCTCGGCCTCCGTTCGGTTCCGCGAATACTTGAGACACATACCGAAAAGAATACCGGAATATTTCCGGTACAATTCGGCCTGCGCCTGCCTTTTGCCTTTTTTGCAATTATGTATCAGCTCGTTTATATCCAAATGTTGGTCAATTTTGGATTAAGGATGCCCTTAATGTAATGATTACTCAATTACGGGAATGGTAAATTCCAAAAATTCGGAATTATCGTTTTCATCCTGTCCAGTATAAAACCTAAAATGGTACTCCCCAGTATACAACACTTGAAAATCAAATGAAGCATTTACTTCCTGGACTACCTGAGTGCATGCCGTATCATCGGTCAGAACAGAACCAATAACAACCACTTCGCGGTCGGTCTGGGCCGTTCTGGCCACATCAAATCCTTCAAAAAATGTACAGCCGTTAGGTCTTACATAGGTGACCTCAATGCTATAGGTTTCATTCAGTTCAAAGGATTCGGGGACGTTGGCATCCACAATGGACAAGGTAGTAAAACGAAAGTTTTGACCATCATCCAAATCACAGGCATTGAACAGCCCCGCTGTTCCAATAAGCATGATAAGCATTATTGCCTTTCTCATCATAAAAATTTCCTTTTTTATTCCTAGATGAACAGCAATCATAAGGGTTGCGTAAGATTTGCAACCTTAAATCCAGTTATTTGTTGGGAGTGCTATGCGCTTACCAAGGAAATGGCTTCCTTGATCTTGCCCTCCAGCTCCTCGGAAAGCTCTGGATTGTCTTGTAGCAGTGCCTTTACGGCATCCCTTCCCTGGCCTAATTTGGTGTCTCCGTAACTGAACCAGGAACCGCTTTTCTTCACAATTTCATAGGCCACTCCGAGGTCTAGGATTTCCCCAATTTTCGAAATGCCTTCTCCGTACATAATATCAAATTCTGCAGTCCTAAAGGGTGGTGCCACTTTGTTCTTTACCACTTTAACACGGGTCTTGTTTCCTTGAACACCACCATCCGTGTCCTTTATTTGGGTGGAGCGACGGATATCCAAGCGAACCGAAGCGTAGAATTTTAGTGCATTACCCCCGGTAGTCGTCTCAGGGTTTCCGAACATGACCCCAATTTTTTCGCGTAGCTGGTTGATAAAGATGACCGTACAATTGGTCTTGCTAATGGTTGAGGTCAACTTACGCAGAGCCTGCGACATCAATCTAGCATGCAATCCCATTTTGGAATCTCCCATTTCCCCTTCAATCTCACTTTTTGGGGTTAGGGCCGCAACAGAATCCACAATAACAATGTCAATAGCTCCAGAGCGAATCAGGTTGTCCGCAATTTCCAAAGCCTGCTCCCCATGGTCGGGCTGGGAAATGATCAAGTTGTCAATATCCACGCCCAATTTTTGGGCATAAAAACGGTCAAAGGCATGTTCCGCATCAATAAAAGCGGCAATGCCTCCATTTTTTTGCGCCTCGGCAATAGCATGAAGCGTCAAGGTAGTTTTACCGGAAGATTCGGGCCCATAAATCTCGATGACCCTACCCCTTGGATAACCGCCAACGCCCAAAGCAATGTCCAAACCTAAGGATCCAGATGGGATAACATCCACATCCTCAACTACACTGTCCCCCAGTTTCATGACAGCTCCTTTTCCATAGGTTTTGTCCAATTTATCCAGGGTTAGTTTTAAGGCTTTTAACTTTGCTTCTTTCTCGTTGCTCATGGTATCATCTTATTTGGAAGGCTAAAAATACCATTTCTTTTGGCACGCAACAACAGCCTCACGCAACCTTTTTGAACAACTGTATCTAAACGTTACTAACTCGTATTATCATAGCGGGCCCAACTAGGGCTCGTTGCCTTTGGCAAAAGGGAAAATTTGCGCTATGAAAAAGGATTAATCGGTTGGGAGGGGTTTCTTTTTAAGAAACCCTTTTTCTTTTTTAGCTGGTTGGATTTTATAACTTTGCCCCACTTTTAGACAATCTATTCTTTAATCTTAACTATTGGTATAGCATGCAACTGTACAATACATTAAGTGCAAAGGAAAGAGAACAGCTTATTGAGGAGGCCGGCAAGGATCGGCTCACCATCTCTTTCTACAAATATGCACACATTGGAAATCCACAAATTTTAAGGAACCATTTATTTATCGCTTGGAATGAAATGGACGTTCTGGGCCGAATTTATGTGGCCTATGAAGGGGTGAATGCCCAACTTTCCGTTCCCGCGGATAATTTTGGGGCCTTCAAGACCCACTTGGACAGCATTTCCTTTTTGGAAAATGTTCGTTTGAACATTGCCGTGGAACAGGACAACAAATCCTTCCTTAAACTCAAAGTGAAGGTGCGCAACAAGATTGTTGCGGATGGTTTGAACGATGACACCTTTGACGTCACAGACAAAGGGGTGCATGTTGGAGCTGAAAGATTCAACGAGCTTATTGAAGATCCAGATACTGTCCTGGTTGATATGCGCAACCACTATGAAAGTGAGATAGGCCATTTTAAAAATGCCGTTACCCCAGATGTGGACACTTTTAGGGATTCTTTGGACATTATTGAGGAAGATTTAAAGGAACACAAAGAGGATAAAAAATTGGTAATGTATTGCACGGGTGGTATCCGTTGCGAAAAAGCCAGTGCGTACTACAAGCACAAAGGCTTTAAAAATGTGTACCAATTGGAGGGCGGAATCATTGAGTACACCCGTCAAGTAAAGGCCGAAGGCTTGGAAAACAAATTTTTGGGCAAAAACTTTGTTTTTGACCATAGAAGGGGAGAACGTATCTCAGAAGATGTGATTGCCAATTGTCACCAATGTGGCAAACCCTGTGACACCCATGTAAACTGCGCCAACGAAGCCTGTCATTTGCTCTTTATCCAATGCGAGGACTGCGCCAAGGCCATGGACAACTGTTGCTCTACCGAATGCCAAGAAGTACATGCCCTACCTTATGCAGAACAAAAGCGCTTACGAAAAGGCAAGCATGCCAGCAACAAGATTTTTAAAAAGGGGCGCTCGGAAGTATTGAAGTATAAGAAATGACCTCCCGTCAGTTCGAGTGTCCCGAATTTACTTCGGGATGTATCGAGAACACACCCCTGACCCCTCTCAAGAGGGGAACAGTTGCCAACTTCCTTCTTGAGAAGGGAAGGTTTCGCAAAGCGAAATGCGGGAAATGTTTTTACAGAATAGAAGAAACCCTAGAAAGCATGGCTTTTGGGTTTCTTTAAATTGCTTTTTTAGTTTTTTTGAATCAATCGCATTGAATATCTCCTTGGATATCCCAGTTTAGCCCGTTGGAATCGGTCAATATATTTCTAGCGGCAACCGCATCGGTACCACAGTAGCCAAGCAAATGTGCTCCTAGGACAATATTATCAGGAACCCCTTCTAGATTTGCCCAGCCAATTAATGTCTTGCCGTAATTATCTGATGAAAGTCCAGAATGAGAGAACATATTGACCATTGATTCAACATTTTGAATGTTCCATGAACCTAGGTTTTTGTCAAAATCATTGGTAAACCTAAACATGTCATTCATGGCATAAACGCTGCTTACAACCCAATTCCCAATATCTCCATTGAAGGAGGACGCGCCACTGAACATATAGCCCATGTTAGTGATTTTGCTTACATCCCAATTGCTCAAATCCCCGTTAAAAGATTGGGCATCACGGAACATATTAGTCATATCCGTAACATTGGAGAGGTCTGGAGCATCGGTAGCAGTATAGTTTTCTAATTCCGTACAACCAAAAAAGGCATCTGCAAAGGTTTCCCATTCAATAGTTCCCCAGTTCAAAATTCCAGTTAAATTGGTTGCCCAGGGACGATCATTAAAAGTTACCCTGGGAAAAGAGCCGTTGATTGCAACGGAATGGGTGCCTTCGTCTGCATAGATATGAGTTGGTTCGGTACTGTTTATTATATGTTCAACAGGGGAACCGTCACCCCAGTCAATAAGATAATCGTACCCATCATTGAAAAAGTCGGTGCCAACACCAATTTCCTGGTCGGCCATTGTGGTTGTAAATTCCAGAACAAAAGAGGTTTTGTCCAATGCATAAGGGGCGTCGGGGACATTCTCTATCACAATGGTGATTGTTTCTTGCACAGTGTCCGTACCATCACCAACCTCAATGGTCACAATATGTTCGGTTGCCGTTTCATAATCCAGCGTCTTGCTGGGAATTAGGCTTAGGGTTCCATTTTCTGTAATTTCAAACGGGGAGATTTCGTCGGCAATGGAAAAAGTAAGAGGGTCGCCATCATTGTCCGTAGCTTCCACAGTGCCAATTACGAATGTATCATCTATGTCCTCCTTAACAGAAAAGCTTTGGCCTTCAGTAATGGTCGGTGCTTGGTTGGTTTCCTCTACTGTCACCTCAAAGTCTTCTGCACTTGTGGCAGTGCCACCTTCCGTGGTCACCTTGATTTTACCGGTCTCGGCTCCAGCAGGAACAGTTCCGGTTAATTTTGTGGTATTGGCGTCACTTAGGGTTACGCTAACACCGCTAAGGGTCACTGTATTATCAGAGATTGTGGCGCCAAAGTCGGTTCCGTTTATGATCAAGGTAGAGCCAACAGGGCCACTTTCTGTATGGCCTGTAATAGTAGGGGCGTTTGCCTCTGGTGTGGTTTTGTCATCATCCTTGCTACAGGCAAGAGCTGCGAGGGCAAATAAGGCCAATGCACAAAGGTTTTTCAGTTTCATAATTTGGGTTTTTTAGGATTAAACCCTAAAAATGCCCTCTATTTTCTGTAGAACTATGTTCCAATTCATGGATGCCTTGTTTGAATTGACGGATGGGGGTTTTGGGTTGATGGAATTTTTGAGGTTTTGTCAATTCAAATGCGACGGAATAAACTTGGCAAGCCGTCAGTTCGAGTGAAATTCTGGAAGAATTTCGTATCGAGAACTGGCACCTAAGGTCATTTCAGGAATTGGGTTACGAGCGATGAAAAATCAGTTTAGCATAAAAGCGGCATTTCCGAGCTGCCTTAAATTATGCTATCTTTACCTCAAGATTTTTTATGAACCCTATTTGGGGGGCAATAAAACCTTGAAACTAGTTCAATGTCGCATCTAGCTGTCATCCTGAGCGCAGTCGAAGGAGTAGTCGAGATGTTCATTGAACATCAGTAACTTAAAGCGTTCTCGACTGCGCTCGAACTGACAGGGTTTTTAGGGCGCTCCAAACCAAGATATAAATTATGGGATGTAGCAGTTGTTCAACCGGCAAGGATGGACAACCGCGGGGTTGCAAGAACAACGGTACTTGCGGCACAGATGGTTGTAACAAGCTTACAGTCTTTGACTGGCTTTCCAATATGTCGCTGCCCAACGGTCAAAAACCTTTTGATTGCGTTGAGGTACGATTCAAGAACAGTAGAAAAGAATTCTTTAGAAATGTGGACGGCATTCCGCTCTCCATTGGAGATGTAGTGGCCACTCAGGCCAAATCTGGCCATGATGTGGGGATTGTAACTTTGACCGGGGAATTAGTCAAGGTACAGATGCGAAGAAAAAAAGTAGCGCTGGACGACAAAACCCTTCCCAAGATTTATAGAAAAGCTTCGCAACGTGATATTGACATCTGGCAAAAAAGCCGGAGCAAAGAGGCGGAGGTGCAAAAGCGTTCCCGCGAAATTGCCATTTCCCTAAAATTGCAAATGAAATTGAGCGATGTGGAGTTTCAAGGTGACGGCTCCAAAGCAACTTTTTATTATACCGCCGAGGAAAGGGTGGACTTTCGCCAACTGATCAAGGACATGGCCAAGGCCTTTGGCATTCGAATTGAGATGCGCCAGATTGGGTACCGACAGGAAGCCCAACGTTTGGGGGGGATTGGATCCTGTGGTCGCGAACTGTGTTGTTCCACTTGGTTAACTGATTTTAGATCGGTCAGTACGGCTTCGGCGCGTTATCAACAATTGGCATTGAATCCCCAAAAACTGGCAGGGCAATGTGGCAAGCTCAAATGTTGCCTCAATTACGAATTGGACATGTATCTGGAGGCACTGAAAGATTTCCCATCACAGGATAGTAAGCTTCAGACCAAAAAAGGAGTTGCCTTTTGCCAAAAAGCGGATATTTTTAAGCAGACTCTTTGGTTTTCCTATAGGGATGACCCGGCCACTTGGCATGCTTTGGACAAGGATCATGTGTTGGAAATCTTGGAACTGAACAAGAAGAATGAAAAGATTGCCAGCTTGGAGGAATATGCCCAAGATAATGTGAGCGATGAAAAAATGGCCTTTGAAAATGTGGTGGGTCAGGACAGCCTTACCCGTTTTGATCGCCCCAAGCGAAAGAAACGACACAAAAAGAGAAGAAAAAACAATCCAAAATCTTCTTCCAATGCACAATAAAATTTACTATGCCTTGGTTGTATTTCTAGGCTTGGTATCGTGTAACAGCAATCTGGTATTTTCTGAATTTGAACCCATGTCCAATGGCAAATGGCAAATGGATCAGCTGGTGGATTTCCAGTTTTCAGAATTGGATTCGGTACAGGGCCATAACATGTTCATCAATATAAGAAATGATAATACCTACCCGTTCAGCAACCTCTTTTTGATTACGGAACTGGAGTTTCCCAATGGCCAGACCCAGAAGGATACCTTGGAATACAAGATGGCGGAACCCACTGGGGAATGGTTGGGCAAAGGATTTGGGAGTATCAAGGAAAACAAGCTTTGGTACAGGGAAAACATCGTTTTTCCGGATTCCGGCGTATATAAGTTGAGCGTGGCCCATGCCATGCGAAAAAATGGAGAAGTGGATGGCCTTTACCTTTTGGAGGGCATTACCGATGTAGGTTTGGAAATTGAAAAAAGCACCCAGTAAAGCAATGGCAAAAGCTAAACAAGGGAAGCCAAAGAGCTTCCTTCCTTTCATCAAATGGTTTTGGATTCTTTTCGGAGTCGGGATTTTCTCGGCAGCATTGATTTTTTTATTGGCATCATGGGGCGCCTTTGGTGAAATGCCCACCTTTGAGCACTTGGAAAACCCCAACACCAATTTAGCCACGGAAATCATTTCTTCGGATGGGGAAACCCTCGGGAAACTTTACTTGGACGATAACCGTACTCCTGTTGCCTTTAAGGAGTTGCCCCAAAATTTGGTGGACGCCTTGGTGGCTACTGAGGACGCCCGGTACTTTGACCATGCAGGGATTGATGCCAGGGGAACCATACGCGCCTTTGCCTATTTAGGACGAAAGGGAGGTGCAAGTACAATCTCCCAGCAATTGGCAAGGCAACTCTTCATAGGGGTGAGGGACAAGCAAAGCACCACAAACGCCCTATTTCAAAAAATTAAGGAATGGGTAATTGCCACCCGTTTGGAACGCAATTATACCAAGGAGGAAATCATAGCCATGTATATGAACATCTATGATTTTGGATATGCCGCAGATGGCATTCGGTCCGCAGCCCGAATTTATTTCGGAAAGGAGCCATCGGAATTACGAACACAAGAGTCCGCTGTTTTGGTGGGGATGCTGAAGAACTCCTCCCTATTCAATCCCATTAGAAGACCGGAAATGGTTTTAGGCCGAAGGAATACGGTATTGGGACAAATGGCGAAGTATGACTACATAACGCAAGCTGAAAAAGACTCCCTTCAAAACATGGAAATGGACATCAACTTTAGTCCAGAATCCCATAGAGAGGGTTTGGCAACCTATTTCAGGATGTATGCCCAACGATGGCTGAACAGATGGGTAAAGGAAAATCCAAAACCAGATGGGGAGAAGTATAATATCTATTTGGACGGATTAAAGATTTTCACCACCATTGACTCCCGCATGCAGAAGAATGCAGAGGAAGCCATGGAAGAACACATGAAAAATCTTCAAGCCGAGTTCTTCCATCAAAACACCCCAAAAAGGAACCCTACGGCACCATTTTTAGATATTACTAACGGGGCAATCGATACCATAATGCGTAGCGCTATGAGACGTTCAGCACGTTGGCGAAGTATGTCAAGACAAGGAAAATCTGAAGAGGAAATTAAAAAATCTTTCCATGAAAAAACGGAAATGACCGTCTTTGATTGGAACAGTGATTCGTATGAAAAGGACACCATTATGACTCCTTTGGATTCCATTCGCTACTATAAAATGTTTTTGAGAACGGCCATGATGTCGATGGAACCACAAACAGGTCATGTGAAAGCTTGGGTTGGTGGAGTGGATTATAAACACTTTCAATACGACAATGTAATTCAGGGTGCGCGTCAGGCGGGATCAACCTTTAAGCCCTTTGTGTACGCTGCGGCAATTGACCAACTTCGCTATTCACCTTGCGATTCGCTGCCAGACAATCAGTATTGTATAGAGCCATTGAAGCATGGGAATATGGAGGCCTGGTGTCCAAAGAATTCAGATGGGAAATACTCAGGTAAAAATTTAACGTTGAAAAATGCATTGGCCAACTCGGTCAACACGGTAACAGCCCAATTGATTGATCAAGTGGGGCCAGCATCGGTAGTAAATATTGCCAAAGGCATGGGATTGGGAGAGGATATTCCTGAAGTGCCATCCATTGCATTGGGCACCCATGATTTTAGCGTATATGATGTGGTGGGGGCCTACGGTACTTTTGCTAACCAAGGAGTCTATGTTAAGCCTGTAATGGTTACCCGGATTGAAGACAAAAATGGAACTGTACTATATGAGTATGTTCCCGAGACCAAAGATGTATTGAGTAAGGATGTTGCCTATGCCATGGTTAATCTCATGGAAGGGGTAACCCAAGGTGGATCGGGAACAAGATTGCGACACACTTTTGCCAAGGAACAGCGGGTTTACCAAGACATTATAACAGGATACCCATATGAATTAACCAATCCCATTGCGGGAAAAACGGGAACCACGCAAAATCAAAGTGATGGATGGTTTATGGGTATGGTGCCCAACTTGGTCACAGGAGTTTGGGTAGGCGGTGATGACCGATCCATACATTTTAAAAGTCTTACCTACGGTCAAGGAGCATCCATGGCCTTACCTATTTGGGCATTGTACATGAAGAAGAACTATGAAAATGAGGAGTTGGGGGTATCCACGGAAGCTTTTGAGGAGCCCGAAGAGTTGTCCATTAATGTGGACTGTACCAAAGTTTTGGAGGAACTCAAAGAAGAGACGGATACTGAAGACGATTTGGACGAGGATATAGGCTTTTAGGCCAAAGGAAAAAACACTTAAAAACGAGCTCCAAGTTAAGATAATTCCTTGGGGCTTTTTTTTTGCCACTGGAATCACAACGTTAACGGCGTAGATTCCGTGGCATTGTCATTCCTGCTTAAGCAGGAAACCATACGGATAAACTCTTAGGGCTTCTTTTGAAAACAAAACGGTTTCAAGAATTCTTTAATTATCGTAATTTCAACAGCAATAAAATTGGAAATCCATGATCAAGAAAACTGTAGCAACTGTAGAGCAAGCCTTGGAAGGGGTAGCAGATGGAATGACCTTTATGCTAGGAGGGTTTGGGCTCTGTGGCATCCCGGAAAATGCCATTGGGCAATTGGTAAGCTTAGGGATTAAGGATATTACCTGTATCTCCAACAACGCGGGGGTTGACGATTTTGGATTGGGACTTTTACTGCAACAGCATCAAATAAAAAAAATGATCTCTTCCTATGTGGGCGAAAATGATGAGTTTGAGCGCCAGATGCTGAGTGGGGAATTAGAAGTGGAATTGACTCCCCAAGGTACGTTGGCAGAGAAATGTAGGGCGGCTCAATCTGGATTCCCGGCATTTTACACCCCAGCGGGTTATGGAACCGAGGTTGCTGAAGGAAAGGAAACTCGGGAATTTGATGGCAAGATGTATGTTTTGGAACCTGCATACAAAGCGGATTTTGCCTTTGTAAAAGCATGGAAAGGGGATGAAGCGGGCAATTTGATTTTCAAGGGGACGGCAAGAAATTTTAATCCTTGTATGTGTGGTGCTGCCAAGATAACGGTTGCGGAGGTGGAGGAATTGGTTCCTGCTGGAAGTCTGAATCCCAATACAATTCATATCCCAGGGATTTTTGTACAGCGCATTTTTCAAGGGGAGCGGTACGAGAAACGAATAGAGCAGCGGACCGTGAGGTCAATGGACTGATTGCTTTGTGGAAATTTGAAAATGAGCTAATGTAAAAATGGCCTAATAAGTTTATTGGAATGAAGGAGAATGTTGTTGTGGTAAAATCTACGGAATTGGCTTTGGAGATAATTTCATTTTGCGAAGTGCTGGAAGCGAAAAGAAAGTTTGTTGTGGGCAAGCAACTATTAAGGTCGGGAACAAGTGTTTGGGCAAATATTCGAGAAGCGCAACATGCAGAAAGCAGGGCTGACTTCATCCATAAGCTAAAAATTGCAGCCAAAGAGTTGGAGGACCAAATACTGGTTGGAAATTTGTGAAAAGGCCCCTACGTATCCTTCAAAGCCCAAACTGGGGACAATGACCAAGGAATTGGGATTGATTTTAGGCAAAATTGTAAGTACAAGTAAAAGAAATTCAAAAAAGTAGAGAATTGGCACATTTTCAAATCAAAAAATTAGCACATTAACTATGTTGGATAAAAACGGAATCGCAAAACGGATTGCAAAAGAAGTCAAGGACGGATATTATGTGAACCTAGGGATAGGAATACCCACTTTGGTGGCCAATTTTGTACGGGAAGATATCAGTGTGGAATTTCAGAGTGAAAATGGGGTGTTGGGCATGGGACCATTCCCGTTTGAGGGCGAAGAGGATGCCGATATCATAAATGCCGGAAAACAGACCATAACCACCCTTCCCGGTGCGTCTTTTTTTGACTCTGCATTGAGTTTTGGCATGATTCGGGGGCAACATGTAGACTTGACCATTTTAGGAGCTATGGAGGTGGCAGAAAATGGCGATATCGCCAACTGGAAGATTCCGGGTAAGATGGTAAAAGGCATGGGCGGTGCAATGGATTTGGTGGCCTCAGCTGAGAATATTATTGTAGCCATGATGCATACCAATAAGGCGGGAAAATCCAAATTGCTCAAAAGATGTTCGCTTCCACTGACAGGAGTGGGCTGCGTAAAGAAAATTGTTACCAATTTGGCCGTATTGGAGGTGACCCCTGAAGGGTTCAAATTATTGGAAACGGCTCCTGGGGTATCTGTGGAGGAAGTGGTGAACGCAACAGAAGGTAAACTGCTGGTGCAAGGGGAGATTCCCGAGATGGAAATATAGTCCCAATACCTATCGGTTTGTTTACCACAATATAGCTTACCTACACAACATTTTTTTTAACTAAAATTTCTTTTGCGGTATTTTGGCAGTGTAGAATATTTTTCCCAAATTAACCATCCTTAAAATCAACACCATGGCACCCAAATTTTTCCGTTCCTCCGTAGAGGACAACGTTCAAGTTTACAGAAACGATTTTTTCACAGGATTTATGTTATTGATCAAGAAGCTTTTTATGCTTTAAGACTCATAAAATGAAAAAATGTAAGGGCCAACAAAATTGTTAGGCTCTTTTTTTATTCCATAATTTAGAGGGATGAATCAACCCTCAAATCATTTAAGTTTTCGGGAATGCACTTTATCGGATTTGGATGCCTTAATCCAAATATCCAAAGACACTTTTATTGCAGCATTTGAAGAAGAAAATGAACCCGAAGATTTTAGGGAGTATATAGCATCAGCGTTTAGCAGGGAACAAGTGCAAAAGGAACTGTTGAATGTAGACTCCCAATTCTATTTTGTTTTTGAAAACATGGATTTGGTGGGCTACTTCAAGGTGAACAACGGGCAAGCGCAAACAGATGTCAAGGACAATAATTCATTGGAACTGGAACGGATCTATGTTGTTGATGGTCACCAAGGCAAGGGCATTGGGGCATGGATGCTCCAACAAATTATCAATTTGGCCAAACATAATGGTATGGCCTATGTGTGGTTAGGGGTATGGGAACATAACCCGGGAGCCATAAGATTCTACCAAAAACATGGGTTCACCAAATTTGGCACCCATCCGTATTACATCGGGAACGACAAACAAACAGATTGGTTGCTTCGGTTAATGCTTTAATATACCATCCAAAAACATAATGTCTCCTTCGGACTGCAATTTCCTTGCTACAGAATTTTCCAAGGCGGCATGGATGAGCAGGGCCAACGCCATGGAGTTGCCTTCGGTTAAACTATTGGTTCGATAAACCAGGTCCCTTACTGTGGAAAAACTGATACTACACCCTGAAGCAATATTGGCCAAATTGTCTTTGTTCAGGTTTCTTCGCAAAATGGTAGAGAGTTCTTGTCCTATAGGTTTACCAAAATCGGAGCTGGTAAACATTTCCTCGTTTTTAATTCGTAGGTCGGAAGATTTGAGCGTGCCCATTCTTGTAAATTGTTAAGTTAAACTTGTAATAAATGAAATAATTCCCTTTTTCTATATTTGATCGTAAGGGAAGTACAAAGGTGAAGTTGAGAATTACGCATTTTTATGGGTATGCGTAAAAATATTACACAAGATAGTGATTTTATGCACATAATAAAAGAGTTAAGACGAAAAAAAGGAATAAGTCAAACAGAATTTGCCCATGCCATTGGTGTTAGCCTGCGAACCGTGCAGCTTTATGAGAGAAGAGATGCCAACATTCCAAATAAGAATTTAAAGAAAATTGCCCAATTTTTTGATATGACTATCCCCGAACTCGTCATTCATGAGTTCCACGACCCCAACGATACCTATGGGAAAAAGAAACCCTACGCCAAACAGGGTAGCGTGTTCTACCCTTTGGAACACGGAAAACTATTGGTAATGTCCCCTTTGGTGCTTATGGAGCAGCAAAAGGAATATATTACCCGCGTAAAAACCGGTCTTGTTTCCCAAAATGCCTTCGAAACTGGGTTTGTGATGGATTCCATTGACGATGAACTTCATATGGCTTTTGAAATAACGGGGAATTCCATGTATGACGGTACCATAGATTCCATTCCCAACAAATCCATAGTTCTAGGCGTAGAGGTGGATGTCAAGGAGTTTGCTTTGGAAAACAATGGGCTATGCAACAAATCGTATGTTTTGGTCTGCAAGGACCGCATTATCTGTAAGCGCATCACCAACTATAATGTTGAAAAAGATGTTTATCAGTGTAACAATCTAAACAAGGCCCCAGAGTTCCAGGATTTTGAGCTTTCGGGCAAGGATGTGCTCCAAATATTTCGGATTGCAAGAAGACAGCTATAACCGCTTAGATTCGTTGTAGTATTTCTGCCGCTTGGTCCAGGACATCTTCGGTTTTCCCAAAGCAAAACCGCAAGAACCTTTGATTGTAATCAGGCCCGCAAAATACCGAAATGGGAATGCTGGCCAATTGATATTCTTTGATGAGACGTATCGCAAAATCCATGTCTTTCTCATCCGTTATTTTTCCATAATCCAACAATTGAAAGTAGGTGCCAGCGGAAGGCACGGCCTCAAACCTTGAACCTTGGATGGCATTTAAGAAATAATCCCGCTTCTTTTGATAAAAACTCCCTAGTTCAAGATAATGTTCAGGAGACTGTAGGTATTCATTCAATGCAATTTGGAGCGCATGGTTTACCGAAAAAACATTGTACTGGTGAACCTTATGGAACTCTTGCATCAAAGCTTTGGGGGCTACACAATAGCCAATTTTCCAACCCGTAACATGGAAGGTCTTTCCAAAGGATGAACAAACAATGCTTCGAGAGGCCAAATCAGGAAATTTGGATACACTATGATGCTGTTCCCCATCAAAGGTAATATGTTCATAGACCTCATCACTCAGCAAAATTATGTTGGTGTCCTTAAGGATTTCCTGCAATTGAATCATATCTGATTCCGACCAAATGGTACCCGTGGGATTGTGGGGCGTATTGATGATCATCATTCGAGTTTTAGGGGAGATGACCTTTTTAAGCCTGTTCCAATCTACCTTAAATGATGGCCCTTGTAATGCAAGAGGAACCACAATGCCACCAAATAGTTCAATGGCGGGTTCATAGCAGTCATAGGCTGGGCGAAGTACTATAACTTCATCCTTGGGCTGAACAAAGGCCGCTATACTGGTGAAGATGGCTTCAGTGGCCCCTGCAGTAATGGTAATCTCTGTTTCGGGATGATAGGATTTACCGTAGAGACTTTCTGTTTTTTCTGAAATGGTTTCCCGTAGACTTAAAGCACCTTGCATGGGGGCATATTGATTAAAATCGTCTTGGTGGGCTTTGTCTACCAGCTGCAACAATTTGGAATGGGGGGAGAAATTGGGAAACCCCTGGGATAGGTTGATGGCGTCATGTTCCTTGGCCAACTGACCAATGACCGTGAAAATTGTAGTGCCTAAATTGGGCAATTTGGAATTGATTTTAATCATTCGGGTTGCTTTTTTAACCATACAATTACCTCATCCAAACAACGATGAAGTTCTTTTTTGATTTCACTTTCCCAAAATCGAAATACGGTGTATCCCATTTCTGCCAAGGCTTCGTTGACCTCCTGATCGCGTTGTATGTTTCGCTCTATTTTAGGAATCCAGAACTCTTTGTTTGTTTTGATTTTGTGCTTGCGTTCCTCCCAATTGTGACCGTGCCAAAATTCCCCATCAATAAATATGGCTGTTCGATATTTTTTAAGAACAATGTCTGGCTTTCCAATCAATTTTTTATAATCTATGCGATACCTATAGCCAGCGGTCCATAATGCTTTTCTAAAAGCCAACTCTGGTTTGGTGTTCCTGCCGCGGATCTTGCCCATGATCTTGGAACGTTCAGGGGTGGTGTAAAAACCGGACTCCTCATTGAACCGAGGAACTTTAATGCGCTCTTTGGGATAGTTTTTGGGCATGTTTCAAGATAGCAAAAAGGGAAGCTTAAATTTCATTCAGATGGGATTTCTTGTGCGGATTATTTCTTGGAATCCTTCAGTATTTCCAGTTTATAACCAACCCCATGGACATTAATAAGATTGATATGATCTTCGTCCTTGAACTTCTTTCTTAGTTTGGAGATGAAGGTGTCCAAACTTCGACCAACAAAGACACCCTTGTTTTCCCAAACTTCCTTGAGCAATTGATCACGGCTAACCACTTGGTTGATGTTGTCGGCAAAAATTTTAAGTAGGTCCGTTTCCTTGGCAGTTAATTGGATATCTGCACCGTCCTTGACCAATTTGTTCTGATCTGTATAAAAAGCGTAATTGCCAATGGGTATATAGGCCAATGCATTTTGGGGTTCTGCCGTTTCCTTTCGTTTTACCAGGAAAAATAGACCTACTCCTAAAGTGCCGAACACCACTAGCGTGTACCATGGGGCACTCAATTTGGATTCTTTGACAACCGTGGGCTTGGGAAAAATCACATGGATGGAATAGCAATTCATAGGGAGATTTCTACCCAAACAGGGCACAATATTCCGCTCTTCACTATCTGATACCGCATAGCTATAGTTCACTTCGTTCTGTTGGCAGTCCACGACTTCCACCAGATAGTCGCTGGGCAAATTCATGGCCTTAAAATTTCGCTCTACCGATGCCACTAAGCTATCCGGAACTATGGGTAACTCCATTTCAAAAGTTAGCTGAAAAATATGAGGTCCATTTTGTATTATGGGCAAGACCAACGAGCTGGAATCCCGGGTTTGCAACAACAAGGTGTTTCCCGTGTTCCTAAGCGCAACCTTTACCCGGTTTGAAAAAGTGTCGTCTTGGTTTTTGGGCTCATTTTTGATCACCGCAAAAGAAAGTGCAAACACGAACAACGCGCTATATATATAGAGTACAACTTTCATTTATGGCGGATTTTTGCCAAATTAAAAATTTGCAATTTTTTGCACATCATTTACATTTTATTCACCTCCCCTGAGACCCTCAAACCTAGATTTGTCCAAAACAAAACAATGATAAAAATCATCTTATTAGTTGTGGGCATTGGGTTTAATGCCTTTATGTATGGACAAGGTACCATAAATATTGATACAGAAAAGAGTGTCATCAAATGGTCGGGATCTAAACTGTTCCAGTTCAATGAGCATTATGGCACGGTAGCGTTTTCAAAGGGCACCATTTTTTGGTCAGGAGATATGGTCATGGGAGGCTATTTTGAGGCGGACATGAATTCCATTGTCAATACCGATGGCAAGTACAATGATATGCTGGTATCCCATTTAAAAAATGAGGATTTCTTTGATGTGGAAAACCATCCCATTGCCCAATTAAAGATTGTGGAGGCCCTGTATGTTGAAGAAGACGAGATAGGTGTTGAAGCCCTGTTGACCATAAAGGAGGTTACCCATCCCATAAAATTTAACATGAGCGTTGAACAAAGAGGTCAAGCCTATGTGTTTAAATCCAAGTTTGCAATTGACCGCACCCGCTGGGGCATTAGCTATGAATCCAAAGGAATTGTTGGAAGTGTCAAGGAAAGCATCATTTCAGATGCTGTCGCATTTGAGGTGGTTTTGGTGACCAAACCAGGGTGTTAAATGAAAAAGCTTTTCTTTTTTCTGTTGTTGTACACCTTGACCAATATCTGTTGTCAGCAGCAAGCAGAGGATAAAGAAACCCTATGGACCATAGCTTGGAGTCCAGATGGAAAACATATTGCAACAGGGGGTAATCAGGATGTACTAAAAGTGTTTGATGCCAAAACTTTTCAGCTACTGAAAACTTATCCCGTAGAGGGAGTACAATTAAGTCGCCTAAAGTGGCATCCAAGCAAAAATCTTTTGGCCGTTATTACCCAAGGACGAACCTTTAAAGCCAAAATACTTGATTTGGACACTGGGAAATGGAGAGAGCTCCAGGATTTGGAATCGAGCTTTAGAGCACTGGACTGGAACCATACTGGAGAACTGCTCGCTGTTTCCGAACTAGAAAAAGCGGTGTCCATTTATACCACGCATGGGAGCCGTGTAAGTCGATTTTTAGCCGACTCAAAGGGAGTTGCTGGCTTGGATTGGCATCCTTCAAAAAACATTATGGTCACGGTTGGGGATCAGATAGGGATTTACACACATCTGGGGGATACGATCAATGCTTTTCTGCCAAGAAAGGCAGAGACCCTTGTACTGTGTGTGGAATGGCATAATTCTGGCGACTTTTTTGCTGTTGGGGATTATGGCCTACTTGAAAATAAAGTAAACGATAAGGACAAACTCCTCCAATTTTGGAATAGCGATGGTAAAAAGCTTCATGAAATCAAGCCAAAAAAGGCCGAATACAGAAATATAAGATGGAACCCAAATGGAAAAAGATTGGCCAGTGCAAGTGATGCATTGCGGATTTGGTCCCAAGCAGGAGAGCTTATAGCTGAATCGGCATCGGCAAATGATTATCTATGGGGTGTGGATTGGAGTCCTGATGGAAAGTTTATAGTAACTTCAAGCAGCGAGGGGAAGATTGCTTTATGGGATAAAAATGCCAACCTCCTTAGAGTTATTGAGGAATAAAAAACCCAAACTCCTTAAGGAATTTGGGTTTTGGTTTATGAGTATTGGAATTTTATCCTTTCGTTGTAGCAGAAAGATATTCCCGGTTCATTCGGGCGATATTCTCCAAGGAAATTCCTTTGGGGCATTCCACTTCGCAAGCCCCCGTATTGGTACAATTTCCAAAACCTTCCAAGTCCATTTGGCGAACCATGTTCTGTACACGATCAGCGGCCTCCACCTGACCTTGGGGCAATAAGGCAAATTGGGAAACTTTTGCTGAGGTAAACAGCATGGCACTGGCATTTTTGCAGGCTGCCACGCAGGCCCCACAACCAATACAGGTTGCGGCATCCATGGCTTTGTCCGCATCTTCTTTAGGAATGGGAATGGCATTGGCATCTACGGTGTTCCCTGAGGTGTTTACAGAGATGAACCCCCCTGCTTGTTGAATTCGGTCAAATGAGCTTCGGTCAACAATCAAATCCTTGATGACAGGAAAAGCTTTGGCCCTAAAAGGTTCTATTACGATAGTATCCCCATCGTTAAACTTGCGCATGTGCAATTGGCAAGTGGTAATCAATCTATCGGGCCCGTGAGGTTCCCCATTGATTTGTAATGAACAGGTTCCGCAGATACCCTCTCTACAATCGTGATCGAACTCCACTGGTTCCTCACCTTTAGAAACCAGTTCTTCGTTTAGGATATCCAGCATTTCCAAAAAAGACATATCGCCCTCAACACCATCTAGGGTATAATCCACGATTTGACCCTTAGTTTCGGCATCCTTTTGTCTCCAAATTTTTAGATATAACTTCATAGCTTTTATTTGTAAGAACGTGTCTTTAATTCAATATTCTCGTAGACCAAATCCTCTTTGTGTAGCTCGGCATCCTTGGGTTCACCCTTAAACTCCCATGCAGCCACATACTTGAAGTTTTCATCATCACGCAAGGCCTCTCCTTCTTCGGTCTGGTATTCTTCCCTAAAATGTCCTCCACAAGATTCTTTTCTATGCAAGGCATCTTTGGCAAAGAGTTCTCCCAATTCCAAAAAGTCGGCAACCCTTCCAGCTTTCTCCAACTCTTGGTTTTTGGAATCAGCTTGACCAGGAATTTTTACATTTTCCCAAAAATCCTTTCGCAATTCGGCTATTTCGCCAATGGCTTCCTCCAATTCTTTTTCGTTTCTGGACATACCACATTTGTTCCACATGATTTTGCCCAACTTTTTATGATAGTAATCCACAGAATGGATTCCAGTCCCTGACATCAATTTTTCCAGACGACCCCTAACTTCGTTTTCAGCTGCTTCAAATTCTGGAGAATCAGTTGAAATGCTTCCTGTACGGATGTCATCAGATAAATAGTCACCGATGGTATACGGCAGTACAAAATAACCATCTGCCAAGCCTTGCATCAAGGCTGAAGCCCCAAGTCGGTTGGCGCCATGGTCACTGAAATTGGCTTCCCCAGCACAGTAACAACCAGGAATGGTGGTCTGTAAATTATAATCTACCCAAAGACCTCCCATAGTGTAATGCACCGCAGGATAGATCATCATTGGGGTCTTATAAGGATTCTCATCCACAATTTTTTCATACATCTGGAAAAGGTTACCGTATTTGGCCTCAATAATTTCCTCCCCCAGTTGTATAATGGTTTCTTTGTCCGGATTTTTAATGCCGGAGGTCATGGCTTTTTCCTTACCATAACGTTCTATGGCCGCGGCAAAATCAAGATAAACGGCCTCACCGGTTTTGTTTACACCAAACCCGGCATCACATCGTTCTTTGGCGGCTCTTGAAGCCACGTCACGGGGAACCAGATTTCCAAAGGCGGGATATCTACGTTCCAAATAGTAATCGCGTTCTTCTTCGCCCAGTTGGGTAGGCTTCAATTTACCTTCGCGAATGGCAACCGCATCCTCCTTGCGTTTCGGCACCCAGATACGACCATCGTTCCTCAAAGATTCTGACATCAGCGTCAACTTGGATTGATGTTCTCCGGAAACCGGTATACAGGTTGGGTGGATTTGCGTATAACAGGGATTGGCAAAGAATGCTCCTTTTTTATGGGCGCGCCAAGCTGCCATCACGTTGCTTCCCATGGCATTGGTGGACAAGAAGAAAACATTTCCATATCCCCCAGTTGCCAAAACTACAGCATGGGCACTATGCCTTTGGATTTCTCCACTAACCAAATCACGGGCAATAATGCCTCGAGCTTTTCCATCCACTAAAACCAAATCCATCATTTCATGGCGGTTGTACGCTTGGATTTTCCCTCGGTTGATCTGTCGGTTCATGGCAGCGTAAGCACCTAAGAGCAGCTGTTGTCCTGTCTGTCCTTTGGCATAAAAGGTCCTGGAGACCAAAACCCCTCCAAATGAACGGTTGTCCAAAAGGCCGCCATATTCTCGGGCAAAGGGTACACCTTGTGCCACACATTGATCTATGATATTGGCAGATTCCTCAGCCAAACGATATACGTTGGCTTCCCTGGAACGGTAATCCCCACCTTTGATGGTGTCGTAAAACAACCGATAAGGGCTGTCCCCATCTCCTTGGTAGTTCTTGGCTGCATTGATGCCTCCCTGTGCCGCAATGGAGTGCGCTCTTCTGGGAGAATCCTGGTAGCAAAAAGTCTTCACATTATAACCCAACTCGGCCAATGTGGCTGCCGCGGCTCCACCTGCCAATCCAGTTCCAACCACAATCACGTCAATGTTTCGTTTGTTGGCTGGGTTAACCAGGTCGATGTCATTTTTATGCTTGGTCCATTTATCGGCCAAAGGACCGGATGGAATTTTGGAATCCAATATGCCCATAATTAATGTGTTATTGGGTTAAGGTGATGGTATAGTGCAATGAACACAAAGGCCAAAGGCACTACCACCGCAAATATTTTCGTAAAAGATTTAATGGCTGGGGTGTATTTGTTGTTAACTCCCATGGATTGGAAGGAGGAAGAAAATCCGTGCCACAGATGTAGACTTAGCAGCACAAATGAAACCACGTAAATGATAGTTCTCCAAAAAGGGGCAAACTTTTCAACCGTTTCCGCATAATATCGGGTAGGGTTTTCAGGATTCATTTCGATGTATTTGTAGGTCATTTCATGAACCCAAAAATCGTAGAAGTGCAATCCCAAAAATGCCAAAATAACAAGACCGGAATAGATCATGTTTCTGGAAACCCAGGGAGCGTTGGCGCTGCCACTATATTTTACATAGCTGATTCCCCTGGCCCTTTTGTTTTGTAATTCAAGGCCAAACCCCATCACAAAATGTACAATGACCCCAATGATCAAAATAGGTTGCATGAGGTATTGCACCAGTGGGTTGTACCCCATAAAGTGGGAGGCTTCATTAAAAAAATCGGGGGAGATGACCGATGCTAAATTGATGGTTACGTGCAGTACAAGAAAAATTACCAGAAAGAGACCCGAAAGTGCCATCACTACCTTGCGGGCAATCGAAGATTTTATCAATCCACTCATTAGCGTTGGTTTTAGCTACAAATTTACGTCACGATTGAGTTTTTAACAAGCTTTCAACAGCCATAAGTGTCTTATTTAGACCGATTATAACCTAAGCTTGGAATGGCTTCAACTTGAAGCATTTAATTGGGCCAAAATTCCAACAAATGGGATTTTTAACCGATATTACAATTGATTTATAACTGACCAAAATCCGTTATGGACATTGCCATCTTATCCGTGAGCCTTAATGTACACTCTACCAAGAGAATTGTTGAGGAAGCCCAGAATGCCGGACATTATGTGGAGGTTATTGACCATACCAAATGCTCTGTAAAATTGGGTGAGGGGAACCCCCAGATTTATCTGGATGAGGAAAACGTGACCAATGAGTTTGATGCTATCATCCCAAGAATTGGAGCCAAGGTTACCAGGCACGGAGCAGCCATTGTAAAACAGTTTGAGATGAACAATGTGTTCAGTACGGCGCGTTCCCTAGGAATCACCAGGGCAAGGAACAAGGTGCGCACTCTACAAATTATGGCGCGCAAGGGGATACCCATTCCCGAAACCGTCTTTTCCATCAATCCTGATAACATTGAGGAACAGATCAAACTATTGGGTGGCCCCCCGGTAATCATTAAGCTTCAAGAGGGTACCCATGGGATGGGTGTGATTTTGGCCGAAAGCAAAAAATCGGCCAAGTCTATCATAGATACACTTTACAAGATGGATACCAGTATTCTTTTGCAGCGTTATATTTCAGAGGCCAATGGGGAGGACATCCGAATTATTGTGGTGGGCAACAAGGTGGTGGCCAGCATGAAGCGAACCAGCGATTTGGACGATTTCCGATCCAATGTACATCGTGGGGCCGATACGACGGCTATCAAACCTACCGCCAAGGAGCAGTACATAGCTTTGAACGCCACCAAATATTTAGGGCTTGGCGTTGCTGGTGTAGATCTAATGCGCTCTAAAAAAGGCCCGGTTCTAATTGAGGTCAATGCCTCACCAGGTTTACAGGGTATTGAAGCTGCAACTGGGGTTAACGTGGCCAAGCACATCATTCAATTTGTGGAAAAAAATGGGTATCGAAAGCGAAAATAAAACCATTGCCATCAATGGAGAGAAGGTGGCTCCAGGACAGAATAAGTTGGTGCAGATAGATATTGCCCGATTGCCAACCGGCACCTTGATTCATATACCCGTGCATGTTTTTAATGCCAAAAAAGCAGGCCCAACGGTTTTGGTGCAGGCAGGCTTGCATGGCGATGAAATCAATGGGGTGGAAACGGTCCGGAGAATGCTTCAGAACGATTTGTTTGATATCAAGAAAGGTGCCGTAATAGTAGTACCCATTCTAAATATTTTTGGTTTTATACATTTTTCACGGGATGTACCGGATGGGAAGGATGTGAACAGGAGTTTTCCTGGAAGAAAAACCGGTTCCTTGGCCAGTAGGATCGCCTATACCTACACCTCTGAAATTTTACCCCAAATCGATTATGGTATAGACCTTCATACCGGAGGTGGGCAGCGGTTCAATTTTCCACAGATCAGGTATTCCCAAGAAGACAAGCAAAGCAAAAAATTGGCGGAGGCTTTTAACGCTCCCTTTTATTTTGCATCTAGATTGATAGCAGGTTCCTTTAGGAAGGCTTCGCTCAGGATGGGAATCCCAACCATTGTATATGAGGCGGGAGAAAGCATGCGTTTTGATGAAGGGTCAATTGAGCAAGGAATCCTTGGAATTAAAAATGTATTGAATTCCCTTGGAATGCTCTCTAAAAAGGGGACGTCATGGGAACGGCAGTCTATTGAATTAACCAAAACACGCTGGCTCAGGGCTTCCAGGGCAGGTATGTTTATTCCCCAAAAGAGCAATGGGAGTGCCGTGGTCAAGGGTGAAGTCATTGGGATGATCACCGATACGGACGCCAAAAAAAACAAGAAAATAAAAGCGCCCTTTGACGGATATATCTTTTGCATTAACCATCAGGCGGTGGTTAACCAAGGAGATGCCCTATTCCATTTAGGGTGTTAAATTGTTGGCTGTTCGTTTTTGGCCTCAATTTTTGATATGCTCCAATTGATGGCAGTCTCCAAATCAGAAAATTGACGAATGTTGTTCCTGAAGAACATTTTCTCCAGAATAATGCTGGCAAGCCCACTTTTGTTATAAGCTACAACCGAGTAAAGTTCCAGTTTGTGACGGTGCGTATAGAACTTGATCCAATCCGTAGGCACCACAGAGTAGTTGTGGATTCGGTTGGAAATATAGGCGATAGGCCTGTCTTGTCCAATCACTTCATAAGCGGCATCTATGGCTTTTTGGGCCATGGACCAATTAAAGACAACACCCTCTTTGATTTCGGAAATAACAAGACCATCAAAAAAATAGAATACACCAAAATCATATTCACGGATCTCCCGAATATTTTTAAAGAATGTTATTTCCCGAACACGTTGCATACGTTCCAAAAAGAGGTAATTGGTTAAAAAGATTGAAAAAGGTTGGTTGGAAACCATAAAAATAGGAATTATTGGGCTTAATCCCCCAGAAATTTGAGGATTATGTTTGTTTTTTTTAAGTAAACACCCTGTTGTAACTGGGGTTTTCAAGGATATCTGTAAAATAAAACCCGCAAAAGATCGAGGTTTTTCTTTTACGGGTCTTTTTCTAATAGCTAAATTTTGCCGTTTTTCGATTTTTGCCAAGGGTCAATTGCAGTCGTAAATAGTGCCGCAATTTTTTCCCACGGACAAATCGAACAACCAACACATTGTCTCCGAATGACCATTTTGGATATTCCAAGGCGATTTTTTGTCTGACATTGGAGGGGAGGACTTGATTTGTGTATCGTTCTATAGTTTTACTAAGTTCACCTTTACTATCATACCAAGCATGAACCAACGCATTTTCATTGGAGAAAACAACGTGATAACGTGACGGTTCGTTTTCATCGAATTCTTGCAAATCATTTAATTCAAAGTTGGCCACTTTTTGCTGCAAAGGGTGTACAGAAGTACTAAACCTACTTGAAGCTATCTTGGAGATATAGTGCGCGTTTGGTTCCTCAAGATTGCTCTTTGTAATAGAAGCAAACATCCTAGGTTCATCTACTTGGTTAAAGGCCAATAGATCTAATTCTTGTCCGCTGGCCGTTGTTAACAGGGCCAACGCTAAAAGTGCGGTGTTGAATACTTTATTTTTCATTTTTTGGTTTTTTAGGATTACTATTTATGATTTTCGATTAGGTGCCTGCTGGTAAATTCGTACTGGCTCCATTTGGGCAAGGGATGGAACTGTGATGCCTGTACATCCCTGAACAAACGTTCCAACAAGTGCTTTTGATAAAACCCCTGCCCCCCGATTATTTCCATTGCTGAGCTAACGGTCTCCCGTGCCAAGTCTGACACATTGGTCTTATAGGCCAGGATATCGGCCGAGGTCAATCCCAGAGGTTTAAAGTTGAGGTTGTTGGCGAAGGACCGCATGGCCATCCATTGAGCTTTACAACCCAAAAACGTATTGTGGAGTTTTCCAAGACTATAGGGTAAATGGTGCTGACAACTTTTTTGTGCAGCGGCTATGGCCAGATGCTCAGCTTTTTCAGCAATACCTACATAGGCAGACATGATCAATGGCATGGCCACCGTTAGCACCACATTCCAAACAGGATGAAATTCATTCCTTTCCCTTTTTAGTGCTATACTTTCCTCGGGAAGAAACACTTCTTCAAAAATGATGGTTTGGGATCCCGTGGCCCTCATACCCAAGGTGTACCAATCATCCAATAAGGATACTCCTTGCTGTTTTAACGGAATGGAAAAATGAAGCACATATTCTCCCCCATCCTCATCTGTAAATACAGAACTGGTTACGGCTACGTCCCCAACTACAGATTGACTCGCAAAGTGCTTTTTGGCCGAAAACAAATATCCTCCATTAACTTTTTTAAGCGATCCATTGGAGTCCAACCAATCCTTGGCTCCCGTACTGACCAAGACCAGCTGTTGGTCCGCAATCTTTGTCAATGTTTCGGCACCTTCCTTTTTATTCTTGTATTTCCAAACAGCGGCTGCAACCAAATGCTGGTGCATGGAAAAGGCTAAGGCAGTAGAGCCGCAATGGTTACCAATGATTCTGATGATCTCACACATTTCCGTATAGGATATTCCGCCGCCGCCCAATTCTTTTGGAATAAGGGCGGAGAAAAATCTATGGGCTTTTAAGTCTTCGTAGTTTTCATGTACAAAGGAAGCCGTGCGATCTTTTTCGTTGGCCCGTTCGGCAAAAAGTGCTCCCAACCGTTGGGCCAAGCGGGTCCAGTTTTCTGTTTTGATTGTTGATTCCATGGTTTTCTAATTTGATTACCATGCAAAATTGGCACAACCTTAAAAGGATGGATTTTCCCAAAAGCCCAAATAGTTTGTGCTAAAGCCCAGGCTATTCAACTTAAAAACAGAATGTTGCAGTTAATGTGATTGTATTCTGGACCGAAACTGAAGGGGAGGTAGTCCATACTTTTCCTTAAAGGTACTATTGAAATGAGAGGTGTTTTTGAACCCGCTTTCGTAACAGATTTCATTGATGGTCAATGAAGATTGGTTCAAGAGGGTTTTGGCATATTCGAGCCGTTTGTTCTTGATCCAGCGACCAGGGGTTTCCTTAAAATGTGATTTAAAATCACGCTTGAATGCGGAAAGACTGCGTCCGCAAAGCCGGGCAAATTCATCAAGGCCAAGATCGTATTGAAAGTTGCGTAACATCATATGTTCCATATCCGATTTTTGAGTGTTCAAAAGGGAATAGAGGTATTGCGCCAAGCTTCTGTTTCTGGGATTCAAGAGGATGTTGAAAAGCAACTCCCGAAATTTTATCTCCACCAAACTTTTGGGAATTTCTCCATCCTGTTTGAAGTAGTTGAAAATGCTCAAGATCAAGGCCTCGAAGGAATCATTTACATCAACTTCAAAAATCTGGTCAAAATTGGTTTGGGAAGAGTTAAATTCTAAATCTGGGTGATCCTTGAAAAAATTGGCCACAAAATCATCCGTTATAAAAAAGAGGATCACGCAGTAGTCCACTTCAAAATGTTGACGTGTGGTATATACGCCCTTCCTAACGAAAAGAGCATCTCCTCCCTGGATTTCATAAGATTTATTAGGCCCGAACCAATCTTTTTTACCACTTATAACATAGTTAATGATGTGGGAATCGGTAAATAGCTGAAAATTCTCAACATCTATGGGGCATTTGTATTCCACAAACAAATAGTTGTCACCCATGAGTTTGTTGAACTTGGGATGTCGCTCAAAATACCGCTGAATATCTACTATCATTCTTTGTCAATTAGGCCAATTGAAAGTATGGGCCTGCCATAAAATTAGCTACAAATAACTCAACCACCATTTTTCCCTATGAGCTGTCTTATAGTTGTTGTACCAACTGCAAATGGGATAAAGCGCAATAATGAGCACAACCCAAATAAGATAAACTACCCAGAGTTTAAATCCATACCCCTGCAATTGGGGTTGGAGGGTGATCCAAAGATCGATCACCATATCAGAAAAACTGAAGCCCGTCATCATTGCGGCAATTACGGCCAATGCGTGAATGACATAAATATGCACGATGTAAAAAAACATGGGAACCCTACCAATAACCACCATTTTTTCGGTCCATTTGTTCTGCCAATTTTCTGCCAGGGCCAAGAACACCAAAGAGGGGCCAAGGGTTATCAGCAAGAAATGCAGGGATGGGGGATATTTGGTAATGTTGAAAAAGGAAGCAATGGTGAGTCCAACTGAATCCTGTGTGGCCCAATGGTATGAATCCCCATAAATATTGATGGCCCTCAGAGCAAAAAATAAAAGGGTTAATCCCAAACCTATTTGAAACAATCTGGAAATCCTGAGTTTGGGATCAAAAGAGGGTTTGTAAAAAGCCCCAAAATAGTATCCCAAGGGCATCACAAAAACCCATGGGATCAAGGGATAACCCACAAAAACCTTGATAAATCCCAAGTCGACAAGATTAAACACATGCAAAAAGGACCATAGCCCTGTTGCAAAAGGTGTGGTGGGGGCTACCGAATCCAACAAATTATGGCCAAATACCGCCACTAAGCAAATGACAAGGCCCAGTTTTTTGGGAAGATGGACAAAACCGGCCAAAACTATCATGCCCATGCCCAGCACCCAGATCACCTGTAGGAGTACTCCCGAATAGTCCAATTTGAACATCCAGGCCAGTTTAATGATGGTAAACTCAGCAATGATCAACCAAATCCCTCTTTTCAGAAGCCACACGGAAAGTGATTTTTTATTTCTACGCTGTCCTACAAAAAAAGCGGAGGTTCCTGCAAGAAAAACAAAAACGGGTGCACAGAAGTGAGTCACAAAGCGGGTCCAGAACAATGGTACGTTAGTCTGGGTTAAATCCGAAGGATCAAAAAAGTAGGCGTCGGCATGGAAATAATCACGCACATGATCCAATGCCATAATGATCATTACCAATCCACGCAACATGTCAATGGACTTAATGCGTTTTCGTCTAACATTTTCCATGATTTGAAAGGTTTAGGTTGATGTGTTTGCCAGCGCTAAAGGGTTCAATCAAAAGTGGGGGAAGGTTACAATTGAACCATCAAGTTTTCTAAATTTAAGAAAATCTTTAATTCTTTACAGCTGTCTTCCAACCTGATACCTCAGAAATTTGACTCAAATTGATAAAGTGAATATAGTCCCACAAACCTCATGGAAACTACTCTATCACGAATTCAATTTTTTGGGTCTGCCCATTTCCTGAAATTTCCACCATATAAGCCCCTTTTGGGAGGTAGGTTTTTCCATCCTTGGCTTCTTCCAATTTCATTTTGTTTCGTTTAAGGAAGTTACTTTTCCCTTTTTTGGAGAAGGCCAAATCATAGGAAAGGATGTTTAATCCTTTTTCAGCTTCCATTTCGGTGGAACTGACTTCCGTGCCGTTCGCGGTCAACACTCTGGTAATGCAAGAACCTGAAGCGGAACAATAGAAACTTATATCCAAGCCTGGCGTTTCAGGTTTGCCCCAAGTGTAAGTAGCATTGCCCCAACTCTTGGAATGCTTGATGGCATCTACCTCAAAAACGACCAAATCTTTGGAAAGAGCTTTGGGTGTCATTTGCTGCAACACTGAAATATCTGCCTTATAGATACTTCGGCCATGGGTTCCAACCAAAAGATGTTTGGCCTCGGGCTGAATAACCAAATCATGTACGGCCACATTGGGCATTCCATTTTGGAAAAGTTCCCAGGAATCCCCTCGGTTAAAGCTGGCGTACAAACCATTATCCGTGCCTGCAAATAGTAGATTTTCATTCTCGGGATTCTCCACCAGCGCGTTTACGGGTGATGCAGGAATATTGCTTGAAATATTCTTCCAAGACTTTCCATAGTTCTCGCTTACATATATATAAGGAGTAAAGTCGTCTGAACGATAGCCGTTCAAAGTAGCATATACCCTTTCCTTTTTGTGTTTGGATGCTGCCACTTCACTTACCCATAAATTTTGGGGAAGGGAACCAGAGATAAGGTCCCAACTTCCACCTCCATTTTTGGAGACCTGGATTAGACCATCATCACTACCAGTGTACAATAGCCCAAATTTAAATGGCGATTCAGATAATGTGGTCAGGGTGCCGAAGGCCACATTACCGGGTTTACCTCCTTGGGTCAAATCGTTGGAAATGGTTTCCCACTCGTCACCTTGGTTCAACGATCGGTGCAATTTGTTACTACCTAAATAGAGGATGTCCTGATTATGCCCTGACAACAGGATGGGAGTTTGCCAGTTGAAGCGGTAGGGAGATTCGCCCAACTCATGCTTAGGCTGAATATACTTTTGCTTCCCATTCTCCAAATCCAAACGGTAATAATTGCCAAACTGATACCCGGTATATACTGTATTGGAATTTCTATTGTCTATCTGGACCTGCATGCCATCCCCTCCCAGAATGGATTTCCAAGGATTGGAACCACTTTGGTGCCAACCCCGATCTTCTTTGTTGTTGTGTGCCCCTTTCCAAACCCCATTATCCTGTAAACCGCCATATACATTGTAGGGTTCCTCATGGTCTATATTGATGGCATAGAATTGTCCTACTTTGGGCGAATTGTTTTTTACCCAATTTTCTCCATCGTCATAGCTGATGTTGAGCCCCCCATCATTGCCGTTGATCAAGTGCCCAGATCGTTTTGGGTTGATCCAAAGCGCATGGTGGTCCACATGCACATTTTCCTTGCCAATGGATGTAAAGGTATCCCCTCCATCTTCAGACTTGACAAGAGGCACCCCGGCCAAATAGATATGGTCTTTGTTATTTGGGTCTATCCTGATTTGCGCAAAGTAGTAACCGTAACTATAGAATAGGTCATCAATATAGTTTGAATTCATTTTTTGCCACCTGGATCCTGCGTTGTCACTGCGATACACTTCCGCACCAATTACAGGGGTGTCGAACAAGAGCGAATTGGCATTTTCCAAATACTTGGCCAAATCCACAGGCTTCACTGAGCCACTGCGCACCAGTTGTTTTACGTTCTGGGCCCGATACTTTTCCTGAAAGCCATTGGTCTTCAAATATTCGTTCAACTTTTTATCGTCCAAAGCAAGAAATACTTCCACATCCATAGCCTTAAAGTCGTCCTTGGTTAACCCATCCTCTTTTTTCTTCTCTTTTTTATCTCTTCGGAATTGACTGTCGTGCACAGCGTAGACTGTGTTGTCATCAAAAACTGCCAGTCCAATACGGCCAACACCATCTCCCGTAGGGAAACCGCTGCCCTCAGCACTGATCAATGTCCAGTGGCTACCACCATCCACACTTTTATAAATACCAGAAGCTGAGCCATTTCCAGTAAAATTCCAGGCTTTACGATCCTTTTCCCAGGTCGCGGCATATTGTATATTGAAGTTGTTGGGTGCAAAGGCCATATCAATGATTCCTGTTGCATCATTTACAAAAAGTGTTTGTGTCCAGGTCTGTCCACCATCTGTGGTTTTATAAATTCCCCGCTCCTTATTTGGTGAATAAAGATGCCCCGTTACTCCCACTATAACCTCATTCGGGTTGTTGGGATTTATCAAGATTCTACCAATATGGTGCGAATCATGTAATCCCATATTTTGCCAAGTTCTCCCTTTATCAGTGGATTTTAAAATGCCAATGCCGGCATAGGAAGAACGGGAGGAATTGTTTTCGCCTGTTCCTACCCAAATGGTTCCATTGTTCCAGTCCACAGCAATATCCCCAATATTTTGGGTGTTGGAATTATCCATGATCGGGGTAAATGAAATCCCATTGGTATGGGTGTACCATAGTCCCCCGGAAGCGTAAGCCACATAAAATTCTGTTGGATCATTGGGATTGACATCCAAGTCCACCACCCTACCGCTCATCACGGAAGGGCCAATATTTTTTAAGGGAATATTTTTAACCAAGGACGTTTGAGCCATTTGTGTTTTATGTGACAAAGCCTCAATTACCGTATGGGCCTCGGTGGGCTTTTGTTGTGCAGGAATCGCTTGAAAAAGAAGGAGCAGCAATGGGAGTAGGAATTGTTTCATGAACTAGCTGTTTTGTTTCATTGTGGAAGGTATGAATTTGTCATCGGTATAGCAATTACCTACATTTGGACAAACCTTTTTGAAACATGAAATACCACGCGATCAGCAATCAGCTTTTTGTTAAAAACCGCAAGAAATTTATGGCTCAAATGCAGCCCAAAAGTATTGCGGTGTTCAATTCCAATGACATTTATCCCATTAGTGCGGATAGCACCATGGCCTTTGAACAACACAGGGATATTTTTTATCTAAGTGGGGCTGATCAGGAGGAAACCATGTTGTTGCTTTTCCCAGACGCCATGGATAAAAAACACAGGGAAATCCTGTTTGTTAGGGAAACCAATGAGCATATTGCCGTTTGGGAAGGAGCAAAATTGACCAAGGAACAAGCGACGGAGGTTTCCGGAATTGAAACGGTTTATTGGCTCACCGATTTTGACAAGATCTTTTTTGATTTGATGACGGAGGCGGATACCATTTACTTTAATACCAATGAACACTACAGGCAGGCTGTGATAACCCAAACCAGGGAAGATCGGTTTATCGAAAAGTGTAAAAAAGACTTTCCAGCGCATAGATGGGCAAAGAGCAATCCCATTTTACAGCAAATTAGAGGGGTAAAAGAGCCGGAGGAAATTGCGTTGATGCAGCAAGCCTGTGATATCACCGAAAAAGGATTTAGAAGGATATTGGGATTCACCAAACCGGGGGTTTGGGAGTACGAAATGGAAGCAGAGTTTCTCCATGAATTTGTAAAAAATCGTTCCAAAGGATTCGCTTACACGCCCATTATTGCTTCGGGAAACAATGCCAATGTGCTGCACTATATTGAGAACAACCAGCAGGTAAAAGACGGGGATTTGATCCTTATGGATTTGGCCGCGGAATATGCCAATTATGCCAGTGACCTTACCCGGACCATCCCGGCAAACGGGAAATACAATGCCCGGCAACGAGCGGTCTATGATGCCGTACTTCGAGTTAAAAACGAGGCAACAAAAATGCTGGTGCCTGGAACAATTTGGGCCGAGTACCACAAAGAAGTGGGGAAGATCATGACCTCCGAACTTTTGGGCTTGGGACTATTGGACAAGGCGGATGTACAAAATGAAAATAAAGATTGGCCTGCCTATAAAAAGTACTTTATGCATGGCACTAGTCACCATATTGGATTGGACACGCATGATTATGGGGAACTCAAGACCCCTATGAAAGCGAATATGGTGTTCACCGTGGAACCTGGAATCTATATTCCTGATGAGGGCTTTGGGGTGCGATTGGAAGATGATGTGGTCATTCAAGAGAAAGGGGAGCCATTTAATCTTATGCGGAACATCCCAATTGAAGCTGAGGAAATTGAGGAGTTGATGAACCAGCAGCAAGAAATTTGGGCTGCAATGTCTCGCTGAGTATCGCGAAGCATCTAATTGCAGCATTAAAAAGTTGGACTTTTCACTTCGTTTGGAGTGACAATTAAGACAAAGGAACAAATGCGATTTTTAAGCTTACTTCAAGTAGACATAGACAAGAAAATAGAGGAGGCTCCCGACAGTTGGTACGAGATAGGGGTGGTTATTGGGTCATACTTGCCTTTTGTGGTATTGGTGGGGATTGCTTATGCCATTTATCATTACAATAGAAAGAAAAGGGGTTAACTACTAACATTCCGTTTCTTGTTTAGGTCTAGATTGGAGATTATGAACATCACCAAGGCAGGCAATACCCAACCCATATGAGCTTTGCTCAAAGGAATCCATTGGGTAATTCCAGAAATGGATTCGCCCCAGCCGATGCTTCCCAAAAAGTCTGGAATACTAAATATGACGGCAGTAATAACCACCCATCTGAAGACTTTGGCCGAAGCCCATTTTTCAGGCAGTACATTAAGGATGATCAATACAATGGTAATGGGATAAATAAACATTAGTGCGGGTAAAGCCACGGCGATGATATAGCCTACATTGAACTGCCCCATCAATATCCCGAGGATACAACCTATTACAGCTGTAATGGTATAGGCGGTTTTGGAGTCGTTAAAGCGTCCTCTGATGAAATCCGCGGTTCCCGTGACGATTCCAACGGCTGTTGTAAAACAGGCAAGGCTCACCAGGATACTGAGCAATAACGCAGCGGTGTTTCCCCAAGTTTTCTGGCTTATGCCACTAAGCAGTGCTGTTCGGGAAATTTCAGAATCAAAAGAATCCCCGAAGAGAGATCCCGTTAAGATCAAGCCTGTATAAATAAGGAACAACCCAAGACCAGCCAACCATCCAGCTCTTGCGATAAGACCTTTTTTGGTTTCATAGGAAGCCTTCTTGTATTTTAGGTTAATGGATATGATAATTACCCCACCTACCACAACAGCGCCAATGGCATCAAAAGTTTGATAACCTTCCAAGATTCCAGCAGTAAATGAGTTGCTGAACTGGGAAATTCCAAAGTTGAAATCCAAGCTAAAAATGGCAGCCCCCATGATCAATACCAACACGATCAAAATTCCTGGGGTCAAAAATTTACCTATCACATCCAAAATCTTGGAACGGTTGACCACAAAAATGTAGACCAACACAAAATAGATGATACTGGTCAGCAGGGAAGAGGAATCCCAAATAGGCTGTATGGCCATTTCATGTGTAACCGATGCTGTCCTGGGCGATGGCAACGCAATGGAAATGGCATACACAATATAACAATAGACCAAACTGAATGTGGGAGAAACCTTTTTTGCAAAGTCGAACATGGTGCCCTGCAATTTGGCGTGGGCGAGAATTCCCAGAATGGGAATGAGAACCGCCGATAAACAAAACCCGAGGGCAACCAACCACCATAAATCTCCAGACTTAAAACCCAGCAGCGGGGGTAGAATAAGATTACCTGCGCCAAAAAAAAGGGAGAAAAGTGCAAATGCGGTTACGGCGACAGTTTTTTTGTTCATAAAGTGTTAATAATTTTTTGTTAAAATAAATCAAATAATTATATTTCGAACAAGTAAGTCAACGGCCGAAAGCCCCTTTTTATCGATAAGTGTGTATTTCATCGAAAAAAAACTTTTTCAGCTAGATTCACAAAATAAAAAGTTATCAACAGCCGTTGCAGTAATAAATGTCTAATCTAAAACATTAGAATTATAAAATAGAATTACAGTTAAATGTTACCGCATTTTTCGATCCCCAAATCGTTTGAATGCCCCCAAACAACACCAACTTATGAAGACTTCCTCCTCCAACAACCATGGCAACAAATTTTCTTCTTTCTTCTGCAACATTTTTGGACACCATTATGTAGTTTCCAAAAAGGTCACAGAACATATTAAAGAGTACAAATGTCTGCATTGTCAAAAAGAAGTTACCACGGATGCAAGTGGTAAACTTTCTGCTTTAACCCCACAGCGACAGGACATCAACAGTACTTTGGCAGATATGTATCGCAAAAGACGTAATAGACAAGTTCCCCAAGTGGCGTAGTAATCGTCACGCTTTTAAAAAATTTCAAGGGTAATCCCGGAAATTAAGTAAGCAACTCGTTCAGTGCAGTCGCGTGCCCCAAGACCGTCTTTCGAGTGTTGCCCTTGTTTTCGGGATTTTTATTTGTTGAAGGAACTCCAACCTTGAGCAGTTAAAGCAATTTTTGTGTTGGCTCTGGTGATCAAATGGGTTCCCTCTTCTTTTGAGGTCATATGACCAATCACCGTTAAGTTAGGATTGGCCTTGATCTTTGGGAAATCTGCTTGGTCAATGGTAAAGAGTAATTCGTAATCCTCCCCGCCACTTAAAGCTATGGTAGTGGAATCCATTTTAAACTCTTCAGCAGTGGAAATCACCGTTGGATCCAATGGGATTTTATCCTCAAAAAGATTACAACCCGTTCCACTTTGCTCGCAGAGGTGCAAAATTTCCGAAGAAAGACCATCGCTGATATCAATCATTGCGGTTGGTTTTACCTCCAGTTTGTCCAGTAGTTCAACAATGTCTTTTCTAGCTTCGGGCTTTAACTGCCTTTCTACAATATAAGAGTAGGGGTCAAGATCGGGTTGGCTGTTGGGGTTTACCTTGAACACCTCTTTTTCACGTTCCAAGACCTGAAGGCCCAAGTACGCACCTCCCAAATCCCCAGATACCACCAATAGATCATTGGCTTTGGCGCCTGAGCGATAAACCAAATCAACCTCGTTGGCAACCCCAAGTGCTGTTACGCTAATCAGCATCCCTTTGGTGGATGAGGTGGTATCACCTCCTACTAAGTCCACCTTGTAAATTTTGCAAGCTTGGGCAACCCCTGCGTAGAATTCTTCAAGGGCTTCCAAAGGAAATCGGTTGGAAACTGCAAGCGAAACTGTGATTTGTGTAGCAGTGGCATTCATGGCATAGATATCCGAAAGATTTACCATGACGGCCTTATAACCCAAATGTTTCAGGGGCATATAGCTTAAATCAAAGTGCACGCCTTCCACTAAAAGATCAGTGGACACAATGGTTTTTTGGTTCTTGAAGTCCAAAACTGCCGCATCATCGCCCACCCCTTTGAAAGATGAAGGTTGGGTCAGTTCAAAATGTTGGGTCAGATGTTTGATCAAACCAAATTCACCCATTTGCTCCAGGGCAGTTCGCTGCGAGTTCTTGTTTTCTAGCATTTTGCAAAAGTAAATAGGATAATTATAAAATGGTATCTTTAAATTAAACTTAAAATTGCTTTGAAATGGTAAAACCTCACTTTACCATCCTTTTGGTTTTCATTATGCTATCGTGTTCCAGCGATGACGGTTTTGTTTCTCCCATAGACAATGGAGGAAACAATGGGGGTAATAATGGCGGTGGTACTACAATAGACGTAGGAAGCGGGGATGTAACACGCGGAGCCACACCTTGTGAAAGTGGAATGGCGGCAATTTATCCCTGTGATGGGTATGACCTTCTATTCCATATGAATTTGAATTCCTTGAGCGCAGGTTCCGGGAATGATATCTGGGGATGGACAGATACCGAAAACAATAGAGAGTACGCATTGATTGGGCTAAACAACGGAACTGCTTTTGTGGATATTACCGACGCCTCAAATCCAATTTACGTTGGAAAAATGCCAACGGCAACGGACAATAGCACCTGGAGAGATATAAAAGTCTATAATAACCATGCCTTTGTTGTTTCGGAAGCCCCTGGACACGGGATGCAGGTTTTTGATTTGACCAGACTTCGCAATGTGCAAAGCCCTCCCCAAGTTTTGACGGCAGATGCCAGGTACACAGGAATAGGGAATGCGCATAACATTGTCATCAATGAAGAAATGGGCTATGCCTATCCTGTAGGAACAGCCCGCAACGATGCCTTTAACGGCGGGGTTCATTTCATAAGCGTGCAAAACCCCACCAGTCCGTCTGGAGTTGGTGGCTACGGTGGCAACGGATACACCCATGACGCCCAAGTGATTACCTATCAAGGGCCGGACACGGACTACACGGGCCAAGAGATTTTTGTTGGAGCCAATGAAAACCAAATTGCCATAGTGGATATTACGGACAAGTCCAATCCAGTAGGTATATCCACTTTGTCCTATACCAATGTGGGATATACCCATCAGGGATGGTTTACTGAGGATCACCGCTACTTTATTTTAGGGGATGAACTGGACGAACCCGATTTTGGATTCAATTCCCGAACCCTCATTTTTGATTTTTCCGATCTGGACAACCCAAGCCTGCATACTACCTATTTAGGCCCTACAGGTGCTATAGACCATAACGGCTATGTGTTGGGAGATGAGTTTTTCTTGGCCAATTATTCCGCTGGACTGCGAGTTCTCGACATTTCGGATATTGAAAATGAGAACATTTCGGAAAAGGCTTTTTTCGATACTCTCCCTGCCAACAATACTGCT
Source organism: Flagellimonas flava (assembly GCF_050617915.1). Classification (GTDB taxonomy): domain Bacteria; phylum Bacteroidota; class Bacteroidia; order Flavobacteriales; family Flavobacteriaceae; genus Flagellimonas; species Flagellimonas flava_A. The sequence goes on along the minus strand of NZ_JBODQE010000005.1, from coordinate 218,109 downwards.
GGATTTGACGGTGTTTGGAGTGTATATCCATTTTTTGAAAGCGGTAAAATTGTTATCAGTGATACGGGTGGCGGTCTCTTTGTCATTCAAAAATCCAATTAAAATTGCATCATGAAGAAGTTAGCAGGAATGTTGGTGTTGGTAACAGCATTGGGGTGTCTCAGTGACGATTCGCCAACAAACATTCCTTCACAACGAATTTTTGAAGGAGAGGTGGATTGGATGAAAAGTTTTGGAGGAAGTGGTGAGGACACTGCCCAATCCGTGATTCAAACTTCAGATGGCGGCTATGCGGTTTTAGGTTATAGCAACAGTATGGATGGGGATTTGTCAGGCAAGTCCACCAACGTTAATGACTATTGGTTATTGAAGCTGGATCAAGAAGGAAATCTCAGTTGGAGCAAAACCTACGGAGGAACCAAAGATGACCGGGGGCAATCCGTGATTCAAACCAGGGATGGCGGCTATGCCATAGTGGGCTATGCTATGAGTGATGATGGAGATGGGAGCAATAATGAAGGGTTCCATGACAACTGGATTTTGAAATTGGATAACTCCGGAAACATTCTTTGGGAAAAGAGCTTTGGGTTTTCCGGTCACGACCATTCGTATGATGTGGTTGAGACGGCCGATGGCGGGTTCTTCTTCTCAGGTTTTTTGGATGTAACCTCCTCTGGTGGAGCAGGGAATGAGGGCAAAGGAGGTTATCTCACAAGGCACGGGGTCGGAGAATTTTGGGGAACCAAATTGGATGCACAAGGCAATCTGGAATGGCGTAGATATTTTGGAGGCACCAACAATGACCGCTCCTATGGTGTGGTTCAGGCGGACGATGGCGGATTTGTTTTGGCGGGGGCTTCGGAAAGCGATGATTTTGATATTACCGATCCCAAAGGAAGCTATGATTTTTGGGTGCTCAAAGTGAGCAATCAGGGAGAGTTACTTTGGCAGCAGTCTTTTGGAGGAACAGGCATTGACAAGGCCTATGGTATAACCAAAACTTTGGATGGGGGCTATGTGGTTACTGGAAACACGTTCAGTACAGACACGGATATTTCGAGAAATAATGGAGAGTCCGATGTCTGGTTGATCAAGGTTAGTGATGCCGGCGCATTGATTTGGGAAAGAACGTATGGGGGAACGGCCTTTGATGCGGCCCAGTCCGTGAGTATTACTGCGGAAGGGGGTCTATTGATTGCCGGGAATTCCAAAAGCACTGATGGAGATGCCCTGGAAAATCAGGGGGAAAACGACCTTTGGATCATTAGGACAGATGCATCTGGGAATATCGAATATCAGCAAACTTTTGGAGGTTCAGGAATCGATTTTGGTTTTGATGTTGTAGATAACAGCGATGGCAGCTTGGTGCTTGTTGGCGAAAGTGCCAGTGATGACTTCCCAGGCCTTGTGCCCAAAGGATTGAGCGACCTTGTAGTCATTAAAATAAAATAACTTCCCTGTTCCATAGATAACCCCTATTCCAGCATTCGTTATTATAATGTTAGGAACTATGGTAAAACCCCACTAAAGACCTATATTTGTACGCTATTTAGAATAAATCCAAGTAGAATGATTAAAGTTTCGGAAACAGCCAAACAAAAGGTAGTTAGCTTGATGACTGAGGAAGGCTTCGATGCATCCACGGACTTTGTTCGGGTTGGTGTGAAAAGTGGGGGCTGCAGTGGATTATCCTATGAACTGAATTTTGACAAATCCGCTGCTGAAAACGACAAGGTTTTTGAGGATAATGCAGTGCGAATTATCGTAGATAAAAAGAGCTTTTTATACTTAGTGGGCACCACTCTGGAATATTCCGGGGGACTCAACGGTAAAGGCTTTGTCTTCAACAATCCCAACGCCCAAAGAACATGTGGTTGCGGAGAAAGCTTTTCACTCTAATTGAACATTGTTAATTGTCCATTGCTCATTGGCTAAATGTAAAGTATGGCTTATACAGAGGAAGAATTAAAGAAAGAACTGGAAACCAAGGAATACGAGTATGGTTTCTACACAGATATTGAATCGGACACCTTTCCCAAGGGATTGAGCGAGGACATTGTTATTGCCATTTCCCAAAAGAAACAGGAGCCCGAGTGGATGACCGAATGGCGTCTGGAGGCCTTCCGTGCCTGGAAAGCCATGGAAGAACCGGAGTGGGCCAATGTGCAATACGAGAAACCCAATTTTCAGGACATCTCCTATTATTCCGCGCCCAACAAAAAACCCAAATACAATAGTTTGGACGAGGTAGATCCCGAGTTGCTGGATACTTTCAAGCGGTTGGGAATTTCTTTGGATGAACAAAAAAAGTTGGCAGGCGTTGCGGTGGATATTGTTATGGATTCTGTTTCCGTGGCCACTACCTTCAAAAAAACCTTGGCGGAAAAAGGAATCATCTTTTGTTCCATTTCTGAAGCGATCCAGGAACATCCGGAACTGGTCAAAAAATATATCGGGACAGTGGTTCCCCAAAAAGATAACTTTTATGCAGCACTGAACTCGGCAGTTTTCTCTGATGGGTCTTTCTGCTATATCCCGAAGGGGGTAAGATGTCCGATGGAGCTTTCCACCTATTTCAGGATCAACCAAGCGGGTACAGGTCAGTTCGAAAGAACTTTAGTCATTGCGGATGAAGGAAGTTATGTGAGTTATCTGGAAGGGTGTACCGCCCCATCACGGGATGAAAATCAATTGCATGCCGCTGTAGTAGAACTTATAGCCCTGGATGATGCGGAGATCAAGTACTCTACCGTACAGAACTGGTTTCCTGGAGATAAAGAAGGTAAAGGAGGCGTATTCAACTTTGTGACCAAAAGAGGAATTTGCGAGAAAAATGCGAAAATTTCTTGGACACAGGTAGAAACAGGATCGGCAGTAACCTGGAAATATCCTTCCTGTGTGTTGAAAGGCGACAATTCCATTGGGGAATTTTATTCCATTGCAGTAACCAACAATTTTCAACAAGCGGATACGGGAACCAAAATGATTCACTTGGGGAAAAACACCAAGAGTACCATTATTTCCAAGGGAATTTCTGCGGGGCAATCACAAAACAGTTACCGTGGTTTGGTTCAGGTGAACAGTAGAGCGGAAAATGCCAGAAACTTTTCACAGTGTGACTCACTTTTGATGGGCAACCGTTGCGGTGCGCATACATTCCCATATATCGAAACAAAAAATAAATCGGCGCAAATAGAGCATGAGGCCACGACCAGTAAAATTGGGGAGGATCAAATTTTCTATTGCAACCAAAGAGGGATTGATACGGAAAAGGCCATAGCCTTGATCGTAAACGGATTTAGCAAGGAGGTTTTGAACAAGCTTCCCATGGAGTTCGCCGTTGAAGCCCAAAAATTATTGGAAATAAGCCTGGAAGGCTCAGTGGGATAGCCTCGACTCCGCTCAGCTACCTATCAGGGTGATTGAGCGTAGCCGAAATCAAATAATTCAAACAAAGAAGACAATTTTTGAAAATGCTAGAGATAAAGAATTTACACGCCAGCGTGGAGGATAAAAAAATCCTTAAGGGAATCAACCTTCAGGTGAATCCTGGAGAGGTTCATGCCATTATGGGACCCAATGGTTCTGGAAAAAGTACCTTGGCTTCGGTAATTGCAGGCAAGGAAGAATTTGAGGTTAAGAAAGGAAGCATTGCCCTGGAAGGCGAAGATTTGGAAGAGTTGGCTCCTGAAGAAAGAGCGCACAAAGGAATTTTTCTTTCCTTCCAATATCCGGTTGAAATTCCAGGGGTATCGGTGACCAACTTCATGAAAACGGCCATCAATGAATCCAGAAAAGCACGGGGCTTGGAAGATATGCCAGCCAACCAGATGCTAAAATTGATTCGTGAAAAGTCCGAGCTGTTGGAAATAGACCGCAAGTTTTTGTCCCGTTCATTGAACGAAGGATTCTCTGGAGGTGAGAAAAAACGAAATGAGATTTTCCAAATGGCGATGATGGAACCTAAGCTGGCTATTTTGGATGAAACCGACTCTGGATTGGATATCGATGCATTGCGCATTGTGGCCAATGGGGTCAACAAGTTGCGTGGCGGAGAGAATGCCATCATTGTGATTACCCACTACCAAAGATTGCTGGAGTACATTGTCCCCGACTTTGTGCACGTATTGCACGATGGAAAAATTGTAAAATCGGGCACCAAGGAATTGGCTTTGGAATTGGAGGAAAAAGGGTACGACTGGATAAAGCAAGAGACGGCTGTATAAGTCCTATGTCATTCCTGCGACGGTAGGAATCCATTGATGTGATAAACCGATAATTTTAAGATTCCCGTTTTCACGGGAATGACAACGAGAAAGAAAATGGATTTAAAAGATAAATTACTTTCTTCATTTATAGCTTTTGAGAACAACGTGGATTTGGATAATCCGATACACGAAGTTCGGTCAGAGGCCATCAAGAATTTTGAGGAAAAAGGGTTTCCTTCCAAAAAAGAAGAAGCCTGGAAATATACTTCCTTGAACAATCTTCAAAAAGTGGACTTCAGTGTATTTCCAAAACAGGAAAATACCTTGGAATACAGGGACATCAAAAAATATTTCCTTCACGAGATAGATACCTACAAGATTGTTTTTATTGATGGGGTCTATAGCTCGTACTTGTCTGAGACCACCCATGATGGGGTAGATGTCTGTTTGATGAGTGCTGCATTCAGCAAGCCCATGTACAAGCAGATCATAGAGCTTTATTTTAATAAAGTGGCCTCGAAAGACGAGTCGCTTACTACCTTGAATACCGCTTTTAGTAGAGAGGGAGCCTATATTTATATTCCGAAGAACAAGGCGCCAAGAAAACCTATTCAGATTGTACATTTTGCAACTGGAAATGAGGCGGCTTTGATGCTTCAACCCCGGAATTTGATCATTGCAGAAGAAAACGCTGAGGTTCAGATTATTGAACGTCATCAAAGTTTGACTGAAAATGAAGTGTTCACCAATGCGGTGACGGAGATTTTTGCAGCCAAGGATGCCATTGTAGACTATTACAAGGTTCAAAATGATGCGAAGACCGCTTCCTTGGTGGACAACACCTATATCTCCCAAAAAGATAACAGTGTTGTTCGCGTGCATACCTTTTCCTTTGGCGGAAAACTAACGCGTAACAACCTCAATTTTTATCAAAACGGGGAACGAATTGATTCTACCTTAAAAGGGGTGACCATTTTGGGTGAAAAGCAACATGTGGATCATCATACTTTGGTGCACCATGCCCAGCCCAATTGTGAAAGCCATCAGGATTATAAGGGAATTTTTGGGGAGAGGTCAACTGGAGTTTTCAATGGGAAGATCATCGTAGATCAGATAGCTCAAAAGACCAATGCCTTTCAGCAGAACAATAACATTCTACTTAGTGATAAGGCAACAATTAATACCAAGCCCCAATTGGAAATTTTTGCAGACGATGTAAAATGCTCCCATGGCTGTACCATAGGTCAGTTGGATGAAGATGCTTTGTTCTATCTACAATCCAGGGGAATTCCAAAAAAGGAAGCCACTGCATTATTGATGTACGCCTTTGCCAACAACGTATTGGAAAGTGTTCGCATTCCCGAACTCAAGAAACGCATCAACAAAATTATCGCCAATACCCTTGGTGTAAGGGTGGGATTTGATCTGTAATCTATGTTGGAAGTAGGCTTGGATATCCAAAAAATCCGAAAGGATTTTCCCATTTTGCAAAGAGAGGTGAATGGAAAGCCGCTGGTGTATTTGGACAACGCGGCAACATCCCAAACCCCGCAGCAGGTCATTGATGTGATTGTGGATTACTACCATAGGTACAATGCCAACATACATCGTGGGGTACATAGCTTGTCCCAGGAAGCCACGGATGCCTATGAGGCTGCACGCGAAAAAATCCAGAATCATTTCAATATTGCCAAAGCATACGAGGTAATCCTAACCTCGGGAACTACCCATGGCATCAACCTGGTGGCCAGTGGATTTACTTCTCTGCTCAAAAAAGAAGATGAGATTCTGGTTTCGGCCATGGAGCACCACTCCAATATTGTGCCTTGGCAGATGTTGTGTGAAAGAACTGGAGGTGTGTTGAAGGTAATTCCCATGAACGAAAATGGGGAATTGGTGATGGAAGAGTTCCATAAGCTGCTTTCAGACCGAACTAAACTGGTATTCTGCAACCATGTATCCAATGCCTTGGGTACGGTAAATCCCATTGAAGAAATTATTGGAGCTTCCCATAAGGTAGGCGCTGCAGTATTGATAGATGGAGCACAGGCTGCAGCCCATATTAAGGCTGATATGCAAGCTTTGGATGTGGATTTCTATACAGCTTCGGCCCATAAAATGTGTGGCCCAACAGGGGTTGGAATGCTTTATGGGAAAGAGGAATGGCTGAAAAAATTACCCCCCTATCAAGGTGGAGGTGAGATGATTGCCGAGGTTACCTTTGAAAAGACCACCTATGCCGATTTACCTCATAAATTTGAAGCGGGAACTCCCAATATTTGTGGCGGGATTGCATTTGGTGCAGCATTGGACTATTTGAACGGCATTGGAATGGAAGCCATTGCCCAATACGAATCGGACTTACTTGATTATGCCACGGAGCAGTTGTTAAGTATTGAAGGACTTCGGATTTATGGTACAGCAGAGGACAAGACTTCGGTGATTTCATTCAATATTGAAGGCATTCATCCCTACGATATAGGAACCATCTTGGATAAACTGGGCATTGCCGTACGTACCGGGCACCACTGCGCACAACCTATCATGGACTTTTATGGTATTCCAGGAACTGTAAGGGCAAGTTTTAGCTTTTACAATACCAAGGAGGAAGTGGATGTGTTGGTGGAAGGCGTTAAGCGGGCCAGGAACATGCTGCTCTAGCCTAAAGTTATCTTTATCTTAAAGGTTTGATGGGCAAGAGCCTGAATCGTATTTTTGAACAAAATTTTTAGATGACCATAGCTGAAATACAGGAAGAGATTGTTGACGAGTTTTCCATGTTTGACGATTGGATGCAGCGGTACGAGTACATGATTGAACTGGGCAAATCCCTTCCCTTGATCGAGGAGCAATACAAAACCGAGGACAATATCATCAAAGGCTGTCAAAGCAAGGTATGGGTACATGCCGAACTGGATGCTGACAAATTAGTGTTTACCGCGGATAGCGATGCCATAATCACCAAAGGAATCATTGCCATTTTGATAAGGGCGTTTAGCAACCAAAGACCGCAGGATATTATTGATGCCAACACGGAGTTTATTGATGAGATTGGCCTTAAGGAACATTTATCGCCCACACGGGCCAATGGTTTGGTAAGTATGATCAAGCAGCTGAAGTTGTATGCTGTGGCCTATCAAACTCAGTTGAATTGAGTTTAGAAGGGTAAGAGTTTAGGAGTTCATAGGCCTTCTAAACCAATAAACATCTAAACACCTAAACTAAAAAAATGAGCGAAGAAATCACTATAGAGACCCAAGAACTCGGCGAGAAAATCGTTGGGGTGCTTAAAACCATTTATGATCCAGAAATTCCAGTGGACATTTACGAACTGGGATTGATTTACGATGTGTTCGTCAACGAGGATTACGATGTGAAAATTTTAATGACCTTGACCACGCCCAATTGCCCAGTAGCGGAAACCTTGCCGGTTGAGGTGGAGGAAAAAGTGAAGTCCTTGGATATCCTAAAGGATGTTGAGGTGGAGATTACTTTTGATCCCCCTTGGACCCAAGACCTGATGAGCGAAGAGGCGAAGTTGGAGTTGGGGTTATTGTAAATGGTAATGAGAAATGGGTGTTGGGTCATGAGTAAAAATCTCATTTATCTCAATACTCAAGACTAAAGACCCATGACTGAGATTAGAAATAGAGTAGCAGAAAGCAAATTGATCACCTTTGACCTTGAGGATCTCTACCAAGAAGGTCGCAGGGAAGTATTGGATATTAAGGACTGGCTACATGAGGGCTTTATTCTTCGCGAAAAGGAATTTAGAGCCCATTTAGAAAGTGTGGATTGGTCCCAATACCAAGACGCTTATGTGGCGTTGACATGCTCCACAGATGCCATTGTACCCGGTTGGGCTTATATGCTAGTGACCTCTAAATTGGCGCCCTTTGCCAAAAAAGTGGTTGTGGGCGATTTGGAAACCTTGGAAACGTCGCTTTACCAAGAACAACTCTCACAATTAAACTTGGAACCTTTTAAAGACAAACCTGTGATTATTAAAGGCTGCTCCAACAAACCCGTGCCGGAAAACGCCTATATCTTGGCCATGACCCAAATACAACTAGTGGCCAAAAGCGTAATGTATGGGGAGGCTTGTTCTGCGGTGCCGTTGTATAAAAGGAAATAAAAAAGCTCCACAATTGGCTGGGCGTATGTATTGAATTCCGTGTTACAAAGGGGTTATTTGACCACTATAGAATTAGCGTAGGTGCTTCCTGAGATTGAAGAAAGGAATTTTTCCTCTATAAGCTCTCCTTCAGAGCTGATTTCTAAAACAACAGCAGTATTTGTTTCCAATATTGCATCATATTTCCAGCCTGCTACGTAAATAGACCCGTTATAAACAGTAAGGGCACTTCCATGACCGGGCCATTCATATGCTAGTTGCCCATTGATCCAAAGCTTGCCCATTTGGGTTGTCCAGTCCACACCGGTTGCAAAAACATTGTCATTATGGACTGATATGGAATTTGCTTGGTTAGAATTGTTACCCTCTTCAAACTGGTGCAATATCTCTGTATTTTTCCAAATTGTTGCTATGTTTCCTTTTTCCCCTGCGGTATATATTTCACCTATATCATTCACATAGATGTCATAAGCAACAGAGTTAGTATTAGCTAATTCGGCAGGGTTTCCGTTTATCCAGTACTTTGCTATGTCAGTATCTATGTCTTCTTTGCCTGCCACGTAAAGTTTATCATTACTTAAAAACAAACCGTGCGCAACGGCCGGGTTGCCTTCAGCGCTAAGGACGGTCTCCGTGCTATTTGTCCAATATTTGGCATATTGGGTACCATCGGTCTTTTCAAAACCACAGATATAAACATCATCTCCTACTACCTGCATGGCTTTAGGGGCCCTATTGTTTTCATCCACGTTTCCAACGGTTCCGTAAAGGGTGTTGTTTTTATAAACCTTAATGGGTCGGGTATCATCCAAACTGTATTCAACATGTGTGGCATAAAGATTGGGCCCTTCCACAGCTATGTATGTGGCATAGCTGTTGGTATCGGAAAGTTCATGTGCAACACCATTTTTCCATACCGTTGACACACCATACTCGCCATTGTTTTTCTCGATATAACCCCCAACAAAAATGCTGGATTCTACATCTACTTCAATACTGGCGTTCAAGTTACCAATACTTGCAGTAATATTAGCCGATCCAGCTTGTAGTGCTATTAAATTGCCTTCTGCATCCACATATATCACTTCTGTATTGTCAGATTCATAGGAAATGGTTGGGTTTTCAAATTCGTCCAAATTGGTAATCTCGGGAAATTTAGCAGTATCCAAGGTGTGCATTTCCAAACTGGTTTCAGCCAATTCAATGGCTTCCGGCCCTGAAACCTCTTCGGTCACGGTAAAATTGCTGGTGCTCTTGACCTCCACCCCATCTATGGTCACGGAAATTTTTCCGGTTTCGGCTCCTTCTGGAACGGAGGTGTAAAGTTCGGTTCCATTTACATGAACACCCGATACTGTTGCGAGGGTAACTCCGAATTTAACCTGAATATTTTGGTTTGTAAACTCGGTTCCCTTTACGGTAACAGTTGTGCCAACTGAACCGCTGGGAGGGGTAAAACCCGTTACCGTATGATCAGCACCTGGTGGCGTGGAATCATCATCTTTTTTACAGGCCACAATTATAATTCCTATCAAAAGTAGCATGGAAACGAAGTAGGCAATTTTTTTCATTGTATTGGTTTTAAGGGTTAAAGGAGCAAGGAAGTATAAAATGAGCGTGATTTAGGGTGTCAATTGACGAATGCCCTGTTTGAATTGACGGATGGGGGTTTTGGGTTAAGGGTTTATGGGTAAAAGGGTTAAAGGTTAAGGGGAGTGGGAATTGAAAATTGTTCTTTAGTAGTCGGTAGTCGGTAGTCGGTAGTCGGTAGTCGGTAGTCGGTAGTCGGTAGTCGGTAGTCGGTGGTCAGTTGATAGTTAATGGTTAAAAGTTGATAGCTATCAGCTTCATCCAGCATTGAGCAACAAACGCCGGTCAGTGGACTTGTATTTAAGCTTGAGATTGTTTTCTTGAGGGTTAATGGGTTAAAGGTTAAGGAGGTGGAAACGGAAAATGGAAAGTTGTTCTTTTGTAATCAGTAATCAGTAATCAGTAATCAGTAATCAGCATCAAACACCAAACATCAGGCATTGAACTTGAATTTGGGCTTAAGATTGTTTACTTGAGGGTTAATGGTAAAAGGTAATGGGTGTGGAATTGAAATTTGTAAACTTTCTAACATCTAACATCTAACATCTAACATCTAACATCTAACATCTAACATCTAACATCTGACTTCAGTCATTGCCCATTGTACCTGATTTTGAACTTGAACTTGATTTTACTTTCAGATATTCAATGTGACATTTCATAATTTTGTGGTTCTAAGCATTAAACTCCATACTATGAAACGACTACTTTTTGCAACAGCACTGCTAACCTCATTTTTATCCCAAGCCCAAACCGCAGAGGAAATCAAGGCCGAAATGGCTCCAAAGAAAGATTCCATTGCGGCCATTCAGGGTAGGGTAGATGCCCTCCAGTCCCAATTGGATGCTCTTCCGGGATGGAAGGTGGGTGCCTTTGGAACTATTGGCGGAAGCTTGTCCAACTTTAACAACTGGTTTGCCCAGGGTCTCCCCAACAACAGTTCGGGTACTATAGGATTTACTGTAAATGCCTTTGCCAACCAACAGGAAGAAAAATTCTTTTGGCGCAATGCGGTTAACATCAATCTAAGTTGGGTAAAACTGGACGATAAAGATGATCCTACCGATGATGACGGATTCCGAGAGGCAACGGATGTGTTCAACATCTCATCGCTTTATGGTAGAAAACTCAGTGACAAATTTGCAGTTTCGGGATTAGGCGAATACCGAACCACTATCCTTAGCAACTTTAATGACCCCGGTTATCTGGATTTGGGTGTCGGGGGTACTTGGACACCCGTTACGGATTTAGTGGTGGTTATTCATCCACTGAACTACAACTTTGTGTTTAGCAATGAGGATACCATATTCAATTCTTCACTTGGAGCAAAGATTGTGGCCGACTATACCAAGAAATTGGGAGCCGTAAGCTTTAAGACCAATTTGTCCATGTTCCAAAGCTATGAGAGTGGGGATCTGAGCAACTGGACCTGGACCAACTCATTCGCCTATACCCTATGGAAGGTCATCGGGGTTGGGTTCGATTTTGGTTTGCGAAACAACAAACAGGAGACCCTCAATTACATAGTAAACAACGCTCCAACACCTGACCCAACAGCAACCTTCGACACTATTGATAATGAGTTGCAGACTTATTGGACTTTCGGGTTGAGCTATTCCTTTTAGATCAAGGAACAGGGAAAATCGATTTCACGGTCAGTTCGAGCGTCCCGAATGAAATTCGGGATGTATCGAGAACTGAAGCGGAAGCTTTTCAGACTGCAAATTCTGGTTTGACACGAACCTGCCTACCGGCAGGCAGGTTGCACGAATTTACACGAAGGACAATTCACCTTTTAAATCAAAAAAGCCCTCAAAATGGAGGGCTTTTTTGTGGGGTTATTTTACAATTTGGGGTGTTTTGTGTACCAAGGTCTAAGTAGGTTAAGCTTATGGAAGACCGGTTGTAACACTAACACTTAAAAACAATATGAAAGTAGCCCATCTGTTGTTTGTGCCTAAACTTTTGTTGTGAACAATCCAAAAGTTGTGGTGGAAGATGAGGGGGCAAACACTTCATCGAAGAACTTGACCGTTGGTCTTTTTCAAAAGCGATTGAATCCTCTGGACAATAGTTGAAAATTGCCGTTGAAAATCTTGTTTTGGATACACAAATGGGATAAAATGGAACTTCCCTGTTAGTGTTCCAAATGAGATTGTACTACCATTATTCGTTCAATTTGAATAACTTGTAGGTAATAGGCCCAAAGGTGGTACGGCAACTCCATATCCTTTTTTTTCTTGTTTCGATTTTTGCGTTCCCCCAATCGAAGGTGGACAGTATACTTCAAAAATTGCCATCTATGCCCGATGACAGCCTCAAAGTAAAAGCATACTTTGACCTGTTTTGGCAAACGTTTAGAAATAGCTACCCAGATGCGCTCAACTACGCCTTGGCAGCGGAGGAATTGACAAAGAAGCTTAATCGTGAATTTGAGTATGCAGACGCCAAACGGGTAAAGAGCTTTGCGCTCTCAGGTTTGGGGAGGAACGTGGAAGCCGAGACAGCTCTGGATGAAGCGCTAGAAATTTTTGTTCGCCTGAATGATAAAAAGATGGAGGCCGACGTATTGACTGAACTTGGCTACCTGGATCACATCCAATCCAACTTTGAGGCTGCCCTGAACCATTATTTTGCTGCATTGGAATTGGCCAAGGAAGTTGAAAACAAGGACAACGAGGCACGTATCTTAAATTATGTTGCAAGCATCTACAAAAAGCAAAAGCTGTACGACAAAGCCATATCCCATTTTAAAAGCGCATTGGCCCTAGTTGAAGAACTCGATTTTAAACCAGGTATTTCTGCTTGTCTAACTAATTTGGCCGGTGTTTACATGGAGGTTGACAGATTTGAAGATGCCTTAAAGCATCATGAACAGGCGCTGGAACTTAAAATATTGATGAATGATAGATTGGGACAGGGAAGGGTTTTGAACAACATCGGGGTGGTCTACAACAAGCTCGAAGACTTTAAAAGAGCAGGACCAAAATTTGATGAGGCGCTTTCGCTGGCCCAAGAGGTGGGCGACAAAAACCTGTATTCTGACGCTATGTTTGGCAAAGTTGTGACAGCATTTGGTCTAGGGAATTTTGAGGAAAGCATTCGCATGTCCCAGAATTTATTGGTACAATCCAAACCCCTCAAGGACTTGGAGCTGGACCTAAAACTTCACAAATATCTGCAACGCTCTTATGCCAAACTGGGAGATTTTGAAAAGGCCCACACGCACGCCCTTCAAAGACAGGTGCTTTCAGATAGTTTGTACAGCAAAAACATGCTTTCCGTAACCAACGAGTTGGAGGCCAAATACCAAAATGATCAAAAGACCAAGGAAATAGAACTCTTGGCATCAGAGAAGGAGCTTCAATCCCTCCAACTTAAAAAAAGGGAAACCGAAAGAAATGGAATCATTGTGCTGACCCTCTTGTCGCTTTTACTGGGAGGGTTGTTTTATAACCAATTTCGAATCAAGAAAAAAGCCAACATGGAACTCCGTGAATTGGATGAACTAAAGTCCAATTTTTTTGCCAATGTTTCGCACGAATTTAGAACCCCCTTAACACTGATCAAAGGGCCCATTGAACGATTGGAACAAAATCCTGATGAAAATCTGGATCGGGAGGATGTGAAAATGATACGCAGGAATGCCAATAAGGTTCTTGGGTTGGTCAACCAGCTGTTGGAGCTTTCCAAAATAGACCAGGGGAAACTAAAACTAAAACCTACGGAGGGTGATGTGTTCAAATGTCTTTGGGCTGCTACCTCGTCCTTTAATTCACATGCGGCCCAGCGGAACATGGACTATCGCGTACAAATTCCAGATACGCCCTTGTGGGCCTCTTTTGATCGCGACAAACTGGAAAAAGTGGTCTATAACCTATTGAGCAACGCATTTAAATTTACGCCAGATGGATCCTTGATCAGTTTTTGGGCCAGTTATAAAGAGGGGGAGCTCAATTTGCAGGTTTCCGATTCAGGAAAGGGCATTTCCGAAGAAAAACTCCCTTTTATTTTTGATCGCTTTTATCAAGTGGATGGTGGGAGCACGAGGGAACAGGGAGGTTCAGGTATTGGACTATCACTTTCCAAGGATTTGGTCGCGTTGATGGATGGAACCATTACGGTAACCAGTGAGGAAGGAAAAGGCACTTTTTTTACGGTTCAAATACCTATAATCAAAATTGAAACAAGGCGGACAAAGTCGGATGCAATTCGCCAGTTAGATTCAGACAAAGAGCGACCAAACCCCTTTGAGCTTACCAAGGCAGATAAGCGAAAATTGCCCCAAATTTTGTTGGTGGAGGACAATGCGGATATGAGGCAGTTCATCAAAGGGAATCTTTTGGATTTATACCGAATTACCGAAGCGCATCACGGAGCGGCTGGGTTGGAAAAGGCCAGGAGCATGGAACCCGATTTGGTAATAACCGATCTGATGATGCCAAAAATGGATGGGATAGAACTTTGCCAAATATTGAAGAGCGATTTGGACACAAGTCATTTGCCCATAATCATGCTGACCGCTAGGGCGGGAATGGATAACAAGATTGAAGGCCTGGAAAGTGGAGCGGATGAATATATGACCAAGCCATTTAATGCAAAGGAACTTAGAACCAGGGTAAAAAACTTGATTGCTCAAAGAGAGCGCCTCAAACAGCATTTTACTGATTTGGAAAACAAGGTGGATCCTTCCAAAGTGGCAACTAGCTCATTGGATCAAAAGTTTCTGGAAAAATTATTGGAAGTTTTGGAGGAAGAACATTCAAATCCCCAATTTGGAGTTCCCCAGATGCAAGAAACCATGGCCATGAGCAAAACCCAATTGCATCGAAAATTAAAAGCGCTTACCAATGAATCCCCTGGAGAACTTCTTCGAAATTTTAGATTAAAACGGGCGGCGCAACTTCTTTCCAGCAAGTCGGATTCGGTTACCCAGATTGCTTATCAGGTAGGTTTCAACAATCTCTCCTATTTTGCCAAATGCTTTAAAGCACTCTACGGAGTTTCCCCTTCGTCCTATTAATTGCCTTCCAGGAACACAAGTGTCATCATCTGGGATTAAACTGTCAGCATGCATCAGATATGGCAACTAGTTTTGGAGAGATTCCAAAGTGTCCCCACAATGTTAAACAAAAATACTTTTACAATGAAAAAATTGATTTTGTTTTCAATGACCTTGATCTTGCCCCTTTTGACGCTGCAGGCTCAAGATGTTCAGTTTGGGGCTAAGGCTGGACCCAACTTTGCCATTCTTCAACCCGATTTGAATGACCCCACCACGCGAACCGCCCTCCATTTGGGAGCGGTAGCTGAAGTCTCCATTTCAGAGAAACTGTCCATCCAACCGGAGTTGTTGTTCTCTGCCCAGGGGACAAAGGATGAATCTGATGATGATGAGATAGTTAGATTGGATTATTTGACCCTTCCCATCTTGGCCAAGTTTTATGTGGCCGAAAACCTTAGTATTGAGGCTGGACCACAAATAGGTGTTTTGCTCAAGGCCGAAGTTGAGGACGATGGAGAAACCACAGACTTAAAGGACATTACCAAATCAATCGATTTGGGCATTGCCTTTGGGATGGGATACAAATTGGACAATGGGCTTAATTTTGGGGCTCGCTATATCTTGGGGTCGGATGTAAATGATTTGGATGAGGATCCAGATAAATTCGCCAATCGGGTATTTCAATTGTTTGTCGGGTATTTTTTTGATTGAAACCTCCCAACTGAAACCCAGATAGGACTAATATTGATCCAGGTGTTCTGGGTATAAAAAGTTGTTATAAGGAAAACGGGTTACGTGGATGTCTCTTACTTCATCGTACACCCGTTTTCTAAACTCGTCCAAATTTTCCTTGTTCAACGCGGAAATAAAAAGGGCGCGATCACCAATTTTACTGAACCATGTCTTTTTCCATTCCTCTATAGTAAAGTGTGCCTTGGTCTTTTCCGTGACCAAATCGTCATCTTCGATTACCTCCGCTTCGTATTGATCAATTTTATTGAAGACCATAATGGTCTTTTTATCCGCACTTTTTATTTCATCTAGAATTTGGTTTACCGAGGCAATATGTTCTTCAAAATTGGGATGGGAAATGTCCACCACATGTAGGAGCAAATCTGCTTCCCTTACCTCGTCCAAGGTACTCTTGAAACTCTCCACCAATTGGGTGGGCAATTTTCGGATAAAACCAACAGTGTCGCTCAACAAAAAAGGAAGATTGCCAATGACCACTTTTCTGACTGTGGTATCCAAAGTGGCAAAAAGCTTGTTCTCCGCAAAAACATCACTTTTGCTGATGACGTTCATCAGCGTAGACTTGCCCACATTGGTATAGCCCACCAAAGCTACCCTGACCAGAGCGCCGCGGTTACCCCTTTGGGTTTCCATTTGGCGATCGATCTTGGAGAGCTTTTTCTTTAACAAGGCAATCCGATCACGAACAATACGTCTATCCGTTTCAATTTCTGTTTCCCCTGGACCACGCATACCAATACCCCCTCGCTGACGTTCCAAGTGGGTCCAAAGCCCGGTTAAACGCGGAAGCAGATATTCATATTGGGCCAGTTCCACCTGGGTTCGGGCATAGCTCGTTTTGGCGCGTTGGGCAAAAATATCTAGGATCAAACTGGTTCGATCCAAAATCTTGCACTTGAGGATTTTCTCAATATTATTCTGTTGGGCTGGGGAAAGCTCATCATCAAAAATGACAGAACCTATTTCATTTTCCTTGACATAGCGCTGCACTTCTTCCATTTTACCGCTGCCAATGTATGTCTTTGGATTGGGTACCTCAATGCGTTGGGTAAATCTTTGGGTGACCTCCCCACCGGCAGTATAGGTCAAGAACTCCAATTCATCCAAATACTCTTTAACCTTGGCATCATTTTGATCCTTATTGATTACTCCAATAAGCACCGCCTTTTCATAATCTATGGCTTTCTTTTCTAGCATGAAATCAATTAAAGTGCAAATCTAATCAATGTTTTGGAAGCTGTTTTTTGTACTTTGTGTTTTTAAACACTATTCCATTTAATTCCATAGAACTGATGCATCAGGAAGACCAGTTTACCATCGCTTTTTACAATCTCGAAAATTTCTTTGATACCCATGACGACCCCCATACCTTGGATGATGATTTTACTCCGGATGGAAGAAAGGAGTGGAGTGAATCCAGGTTTCGGAAAAAGTCCAAGAAGCTGGGTAGGACCATTGCATTGATGGGAAAAGACTATAGTTCTGTACCTCCGGTGTTGGTTGGGGTGGCCGAAGTGGAAAACAAAATAGCCTTGGATGCCATTCTTGGAACAAAGTCGATTAAGGAAGTGGATTATGATTATGTCCACTTTGATTCTCCGGATGAACGGGGAATAGACACCGCATTGATCTACCATAAAGATCATTTTAAAGTATTGGACGCGGAGATTATTCCACTACTGATTTCCAATGGTAATGGGGATAGGGATTACACACGGGATATTTTATATGTTCACGGGAGACTACATGACGAAGAAATACATGTCTTTGTGAACCATTGGCCCTCTAGAAGGGATGGAGCAGATGAAACAGAGCACAAGCGCATCAAAGCTGCGGAAACCGTTTTGAACAAGATCAATGGTTTGGAAAGCGAGAACCCCAATATTATTGTCATGGGGGATTTTAACGACGACCCCAATTCCAAGAGCATCCAAACCCTTATGGACTCTGGTTTGTTTGTGAATCCCATGCAGCAATTATTGTCCCCTGCTACGGGAAGCGCAAATTATAAAGGGGAATGGAGTTTATTTGATCAAATCTTGGTTTCCCATAGTTTTTTGAATTACCAAAAAGGAACCCATAGTTTTAAAAAGGCCAAAATCTTCGCGCCAAAATTTTTAAAGGAATGGAAAGGAAAATATAAAGGCAACCCATTCCGAACCTATGTGGGTAAAAAATACCTGGGAGGGTATAGTGATCACTTTCCTGTTTATATAGTGATGAAGGAAAATCGATAAAAATAAAAAGAAAGAAAATTACTACACAACACCTTTTAAGTGTTTCACAACATCTCTTTCCAAAAAGCGGTGTATTTCATCGAATTAAAAGGGGTTTTCGTCGATGATTTAACAAGCAAAATTATTTTTGTAGTCCTAATCTTACTTAATCAATATTATGGACGGCAAAAATTCTACTTGGGCAAAAGGGCTTTTTACCTCCTATTTTTTTCTTCTCTTTTCTTTTTATTTGGGACATGGTCAGACTACGGACCAGCAACAATTTATCCGTTCCACATACGATCAAAGAAAGATGGCTTCCTTTATTTCAGCATGGAAGGAAGAACAAAATACCAAGGAAGCCCAATTACGGCAATTGATTGCGGGGAAAGCTTGGAAACAAGTAGAAAAGCAGAAAGATGGTGCCGTAGTATCCCTTCAGGACATCGGACCGGATGGTACACCCATATTTTACACCACCCTGAACGATCCAACGCGTCAAACTTCGCGTGCGCATACCCTATATAGCAATGGACTTTTGGATTTGGGCTTGGATGGTACAGGAATGACTGTAGGAGTATGGGATGCTGGAGTTAGCTTGACTACGCACCAAGAGTTTAACGGGCGGGCCATAAATGGGGATGCTAGTGAAGAAGTGGATGCACATGCCACCATGGTAACGGGAAATTTAATCTCATCTGGGATTAAACCCAATGCGAAAGGTGTAGCCTATCAAGCCCAGGCCATTTCCCATAATTGGACGCGAGATAAAATTGAGGTGGGAGAAGCTGCCATGAACGGACTTCTGATGAGCAATCATTCCTATGGAATTAAATCCGACAGGGTACCCGATTGGTATTTTGGAGCTTATATCAGAGTTTCCCAGGATTGGGACAAAATCATGTATAATGCACCCTATTATTTGATGGTGACTGCCGCGGGAAATGCCCAAAAATCCTATGACAATGAAACTCCTATTTATGGCAAGACCGCTGATGGATATGATTTGCTTCTGGGATTTGCCACTTCCAAAAATGGGCTTGTAGTGGCCGGTGCCAATACGGAGATTGGAAGCAAAGGAGAACTTAAAAATGTGAAAGTGGCAGGCTACAGCAGTTTGGGACCGATTGATGATGGAAGAGTAAAACCTGATTTGGCGGGAGATGGGTCATCGATTCTTTCTGCTTCTTCGGAAAGCAATACAAGCTATAATACTTCTTTTGGAACATCCATGGCAGCACCTGGGGTAACCGGTTCGTTGCTTTTGCTTCAGCAATATCACGAAGAATTGTTTGGTAGTTATATGAAGGCTGCCACACTGAAAGGTTTGGCCTTGCATACAGCAGATGATGTGGAGACCAAAGGCCCGGACTATAAAATGGGCTGGGGGGTAATGAATGCCAAAACCGCGGCGGAATTACTTCAAAATAGGGAATACAGCAGTATGGTGGAGGAAGAAAGTCTTTTGGATGGCGAAACTTTTTCCATGACCATTGATGCCCGGGAAGGACAAACCTTAATGGCTTCCATAAGCTGGACCGATCCAGAAGGGGAATACATCAACAGAGGGGAGATGAACAACGGAACTGCAGCCTTGACTAATGATTTGGACATCCGAATTTCAAAAGACGGAAAAACCTATTTCCCATGGAAATTGAACCCTTCCAGAGCCTCAGATGCTGCGACCCAAGGCGACAATCTTGTGGACCCTTATGAACGAATTGAAATTTTAAATGCTCAAGGAACTTATACCATCACTGTTTCGCACAAAGGGAGTTTGAAAAATGGATTCCAGGATTTTTCCTTGATCCTATCAGGGGTTAAAGCTTCGCTTTGCGAGACCTCCGTTCCTGAGGGGTTGGATTTACTCTTGTCCCATACAGATGGAGTTACTGTGGGATGGGAAGAAGAGGCGGAAACACTGTTTGAGTTGCAGTACAAGACCTATAGTGAAAATGAGTGGCAGTCCCAATTATTATGGGAAAACAGCACTGATCTTTCTGATTTGATTACCGGACAGGTTTATCAAGTAAGGTTACGTTCCATTTGTACCGAAAGCGCTGTTTCTGATTTTTCGGATGAAATCCAATTTGAGTTTAAGGGTGAAGAAACGGAATTGTTCACCTACGAACGATTAGCTTATGGAGAAGAACTTTCCATCACAGTATTTCCGAATCCAGCTGTAAGCCAAATAGCTGTGGATGCCAAACTCTCGGAAGATGCCATGTATTCCATAATTACCACATCAGGAAATACAATTAAGGCCGGGAAAGCCAGAGGTCCTATTGATGTCTCCTGTTTAGCTTCTGGATTGTATGTTTTGATGGTGGAAGACCATGCAGGGATGCGAACAACAAAATTCTATAAAAGCTGACCCATGACAACTTTCAATAACCTTAGAACGGGAGGTGTGGTCATCTGCGAAGAAAAAACCGCCAAATTCCACTTGAAGGTTTTCTTTCTTAGACTCTTTTGATTTCTTGTTCTTCCAAGAGCGTTTCATTCCGTAGACGGAGGGAAACCTGAGCTGTGGTCACAACATCCAATTCACAGTAGGAGATAATTCTGTCCAAGTCTTTATCCTGATAAAAGACTTCCCGAACCATACTGCCGTCCATATCTTCCTTGGGTGAAGGAACTCCCAATACATGGGCCATCAATTTTAATGAGGTGTAATGTTTGTAGTCCCCAAATTTCCATAGTTCCATGGTGTCCAAGTGTGGTACTTCCCATGGCTTTTTCCCGAAAAGATCCAGCTTGTAGGGCAAATTAATTCCATTGATGACCATTCTACGGGCAATATAGGGAAAGTCAAATTCCTTGCCGTTGTGGGCGCAGAGGAGGTGTTTAGCTTGATTGAAGTGGTCCTTTAAAAGCTGTTTGAATTGTTTGAGCAACTCCGTTTCCTCTCCATGAAATGAGGTGACCCTAAAATTTCTGGAATCTCCTTTGAGTGTAAAATAGCCTACGGAAATACAAATGATTTTCCCAAATTCTGCCCAAATCCCAGCCCGTTCGTAAAATTCTTCAGGAGTGAATTCTTCTTTTCGTTGGTACTGTGTTTTTTGGGCCCACAATTGTTGGGTGATCTCATCCAGTTGCCCAAATTCAGGTTGCTGGGGCACGGTTTCAATATCCAAAAAGAGGATGTGTTCCAGGTTAAGTTTGTAAAGCATGGTCAAATATTAAAAAAGAGCCATCTGTTTGGCAGGGCTCTCATGTTCCAAAAGCCATTTTTTGCGGTGTAAACCGCCAGCATATCCGGTGAGGTCGCCATTGCTTCCAATGACCCTATGGCATGGAACAATGATCCAGAGTGGGTTTTTGCCATTGGCAGCGGCTACTGCCCTAATGGCTTTGGGGTCGCCTAAGCGTTTGGAAAGCTCAAGATACGAAATAGTTTTTCCGTAGGGGATCTCTTGCAGTAATTCCCATACTTTTTTTTGAAATGAAGTGCCATCAGGGTTGAGAGTTAGGTCGAATCTTTGCCGTTTTCCCTCAAAATATTCCCGAAATTGGTATACAGCATCTTCCAGCACTTCTGGAATTATTCCGATAGGTATATTTTCATCCAAAACTCGTGCAGAAACAAGCCCATTTTCATCTCCCTTGAATTCTGATATTCCTATAGGGGTTTGTAAATAAGCTACTTCCACTATTCTACTTCATTTATATCTTCAATAAGTCCTAAACGTCTTGCTCGGGATTCCCAGTTCTTTCTGGCCAGTAATTGAAGGTCTTCCACGTTATCACTTTCGTCCATGATTTCCAATCCAAGAAGGGTTTCAATCACATCTTCCTGGGTTACCAGGCCACTTACGGAACCGTATTCATCTACAACCAAGGAAACATGCTCGTTTTGTTCCACAAACTTTTCAAAAAGCTCAGGAATGGGCTTGTTTCTGTTGGTCACCAAAATTTCCCGTTTAATGGTTCCCAGATTTTCTTTCCCCTTTTTGTTGATAATGGCTTCGAGCAGTTCATCTTTTAAGAAAAAGCCCGTAATGTTATCCATACTGTTTTTATAAAGTGGAATCCTGGAAAAGCGCAAAGGTCTATTGGCTTCAAAAAACTCTTGGATTGTGGTGTCTTCAGAGGCGATTTTCATAACAGTTCTGGGCGTCATCACATCTTTGGCCAGGATTTCATCAAATTTCAATAGGTTTTTTATCACCTTGGATTCAGATTCTTGGAAAACACCTTCCTCATGGGCAATCTCGGTCATGGCTGTAAAATCCTCCCTGCTAAGGACACTTCCATGATGTCCTTTTTTACCAATAAGTCTAGTGAACAATTGCAAAAGCCACAGCAATCCTGTCCATTTTAGAAGAAAAACCATAACCTTAAGAGCCTTGGCGGTAAAATTGGCCAACTGCTTCCAGTAGGTGGCACCAATGGTTTTGGGAATGATCTCGGAAGCCACCAAAATAAGTATGGTCATGATGGTGGAAACTACCCCGACCATGAGGTCTTCGGTAAATTCAATTCCAAAAATTGTTCTGGTGGTGTTGCCGTATAGTTCAGCGTAGGTAACCTTGGCTTGCACCCCTACCAAAATGGCACCGACAGTGTGGGCTATGGTATTTAAGGTCAAAATAGCAATCAAAGGTTTGTCCACATCCTTCTTAAGGGTTTCCAACTGCGCAGCATATTCCTTTCCTTCCTGTTTTTTAAGGTTGATAAAAGTGGGGGAGATGCTAAGCAATACTGCTTCCAAAATGGAGCATAGAAATGAGAAAAAGATGGAAATAAAGGCGTAAAAAAGGAGAAGACCCATGGGATTTATCTAGTTGTACTAAGGTAATAATTCAGATTGAATTCCAACTACGTCATTTGGCAAGAGCCGTGTAAAAAACATCCTGAAGCGCTGTCCTTATATTTAAACTGTAAAGTTTACGATGCGTACGTGAAGGGTATACCCTGTTGGACAAGAATATAAATACCAATTGGTTTTCTGGGTCTGCCCAAACAAATGTCCCGGTAAATCCAGCATGCCCAAAACTTTTGGGGCTAGCCTTTGGGGACGGGTAGGCATCTGCTATGGCCAAGGTATCATTGCCCAAAAGTGGTTTGTCAAAGCCCAGTCCCCTGCGGTTTTCATTTTCAGGATACTGCACTTTTATGAATTCCTCTACGGTAGCTTTGGATATGATCTGTTCTCCGCTCAGGGTGACACCGAGATTTTGGTAAAACAACATGATCTTGGCCAAATCCTCTGCTGTACCAAACAACCCGGCGTTGCCCGATATTCCACCTAGAAGGGAAGCATTTTCATCGTGGACCCAGCCATGTGTCAAATCTTTTCTAAATAGAGTGTCTACTTCTGTAGGAACAATTTTATTCGGATATCCCTTGGTCATGGGATTAAAGCCTAAGGTCTTGCTGCCAATGGGGTCGTAAAAGGTAGTTTTCAAATAGGACTCATATGCTGTCCCAGTTAGATTGGAAATCAGTTCTGGGTAAATCAAAAAGGTGAGTCCTGAATAACGGTACTTTTTGTCTGCAGAAACTTCAGACCTATTAATCATCCTGTAGATTTTTCTGAGGAAGCTGTTTTTGACATAGAGTCCTTCATACACCTGTTTTTGAAACTTTTCGGATGGCTTTGTACGGATAAAACGTCTCTTGATTTTTTCTTTTTTCATCACCTTTTCCAGGAAGATGATGTACGGAACCAAACCAGCCTGATGGCTAAGAATCTGGCGAAGGGTCAAGTCTTTTTTGTCTTTGCGTTTCGCCCAGGGTTCCCAATAGTTACTGAAAGGAGCATCCAAATCCAGTTTTTGCTCATCCACCAACTTCATAAGGGCGGGCAAGGGCCCGGTAATTTTGGTTACTGAGGCGAGATCATATAAATCGTCCAGTCCAACTTTTTGAACACTGTCATAAGTATGGTAACCATAAGCTTTGTGAAAAATAACCTTGTTGCCCTTGGCAACTAATACTTGGGCACCTGGAAAAGCTTGTTCTTGGATTCCGAGCTGCATGATGGAATCCACTTGTTGGTCAATGGATGACTCATCCATGCCCATGTGGGATGGACTTGAATGTTCCAAATTAGTTTGGGCAAAATTTTGCCCATAACATGTAACTAAAAACATCAAGAGCAGTATGGGTTGTTTCATAGGACGGTTATATGCCTTAAAGTTAACCCATTATGCGGATAAAATCTCTGGCAAAATAACTGGCAATTATATTGGCGCCAGCTCTTTTGATTGCGGTGAGTTGCTCCAGCATTACCGCATCATGATCCAGCCAACCTTTTTCGGCAGCTGCCTTAAGCATGGCATATTCACCGGAGACTTGATAAACGGCAACAGGTACATCCACTTCGTTCTTGATTTCACGGACAATATCCAAATAGGGCAAACCAGGCTTTACCATCACGATATCGGCTCCTTCATCAACATCCATTTGGGTTTCACGGATGGCTTCAAACCTATTTGCGAAATCCATTTGATAGGTTTTTTTGTCCTTGGGCGCATCGGCAATGTCCACTGGTGCCGAATCCAAAGCATCCCTGAAAGGACCATAATATGCACTGGCATATTTGGCAGAATAGCTCATAATTCCTGTATTATGGAAACCCTCATCTTCCAGCGCCTCACGAATCGTCAGGATTCGGCCATCCATCATATCGCTGGGAGCAACGAAATCCGCTCCAGCCTGAGCATGGGAGACGCTCATTTCTGCCAACACCTCGGAAGTTTCATCGTTTAAGATTTGACCTTCGGCCACAATACCATCGTGACCATAAGAAGAAAAGGGATCAAGAGCAACATCAGTCATGACCAACATTTGTGGGCAAGCGTTTTTGACCGCCCTAATGGATCGCCGCATCAACCCATCTGGATTTAAAGCTTCCTTACCCGTGTTGTCTTTCAATTCATCAGCGACCTTGACAAAAAGCAAAACGGCACAAAAGCCCATTTCCCAAAGTTCCTTCACTTCCTTTTCCAGATAGTCCAAACTCATGCGGTAATAATTGGGCATGGAAGGGATTTCCTCTTTAATACCCTTTCCCTCAACCACAAAAAGGGGAACCAAGAAATCATCTGGGGTAATTGTAGTTTCACGAACCAGGCGTCTTATGGATTCGGAAGCTCGAAGTCTTCTATTTCGAATTAGTGGAAACATAAATACTTAAATTTTAAAGCCAAGGTTTAATAATAGATTCTATTTCATCATAGGGCTTGTGCCCAAACCAATGTTCAAGGACGTTGAATGCTTCATCAAAAAGCACAAAAGTGGGGGTGCCTCGAAATTGGTTCAATGTAAAAGTAACAGGGATTATGGGATTGGTAGTCAGATAATCCTTGATTTTTAGATCAAATTGCTGTTGCTCCTCCGCTGATGCTTCGGAATAATTTGGGAAATTATTTCCAATGCGGGAGATGTTTTCTTGGGTAATGAAAGATGCATCACTCAACACATCCATGGCCACGGGAAAATCAATACTTGAAAGCTGAAAATCATTGGGATGGGATTCAGCTGCCTTTTTGGTTTCACCAACCAGCTTTTTTTCTGACAATAACAAGCTTGTATTATCATGGGTATTCAGTTCAAAATCCTCAAAAGCAGTGCTCAATCCCAAAAAACTTAATTGCTCACCGTATGCCTTTTGGAGATTGCTAACTGTTGGAAAGCCATAGAAAAAACAACCTGGACAATTCACTTGAAAAACGAAAAGTAAATTCCGTTTTCCAGGAGCAAATTCACCTTGCAAAAGGGAGGCATATTCCAGTCTTAGTTTTTTCATGTTTTTAATCGTGGTCGGACACGAACCTGCCTGCCGGTAGGCAGGTTTCATTAATTTTCGCAAATGGCCTTGTTAGGAGCGCATGTTTTAGATTTCAATTTCACCAATCAGATACGGTACTGCCTTCCCGGATATTTTTACCCGATCACCCAGATATTCGCAGAGCAAGTCGCCGCCTCTCTTTGATAACTGCCTTGCCGTGAGTTTGGTTTTTCCTAAGACTTTGGACCAATAAGGGGTCAATGTGGTGTGTGCTGACCCCGTAACTGGATCTTCAGGAATGCCACATTGGGGGAAAAAGGCTCTTGAAACAAAGTCAACCTTATCTCCTGGCGCGGACACAATCACTCCTCTGCAATCCAACTGATCTAACAAATGAAAGTTGGGTTTAATGGCCTCAATTTCCTGCTGGGAATTGTATATCAATAGATAGTCTGTTTTTCCTTTGATGGTTTTTATGGGGGTAAGGCCAATGGCATTGTTTATTTCTGAGATTCCCCTTAATGAAGCTGTTTGATCCGTGGGAAAATCCAAGGTCATCAACGCATTGGAATGTTGCTCTACGGACAAAGCACCGCTTCGTGGGGAAT
This sequence comes from Flagellimonas flava, assembly GCF_050617915.1. Lineage (GTDB taxonomy): Bacteria > Bacteroidota > Bacteroidia > Flavobacteriales > Flavobacteriaceae > Flagellimonas > Flagellimonas flava_A. The sequence continues at coordinate 191,853 of NZ_JBODQE010000005.1, read as the reverse complement.
GAAAATTGATGGTTTTTTCATTGACTCCGTGGTAGTTGAACAGCACATAAGCGGTGGCTAATGTAGCATGTCCACAGAGATCTACCTCTGTCTCTGGAGTAAACCAGCGTAATTCAAAAACGTTGTTTTTTTGAACTACAAATGCGGTTTCGGCCAGGTTGTTTTCCGCTGCAATTTGCTGCATCAATTGGGAATCCAACCAAGAATCCAAAATACAAACAGCAGCGGGATTGCCACCAAAAACATGGTCAGTAAAAGCGTCTATTTGGTATAGGGTTAGTTTCATTATAAGGTTACAGCTTACGGTTTACGGTTATAAGTCTTGTTTTATCTTTTTGATCAAGGAGGCCAACATTTTCTTTATCTCCTCAATTTTGGAGGATAAGTTACTAAACTGTTCATCGTTAATGAAGTTTAGTTCTTTTGAAAGCATTATTAAATATTCCAATTCGTGAGCAGAACCGGATGAGATGTATAGAAACCGGGTCAACTCCTTTTGGGTTTCTCTTCCACAACCTTCTGCAATATTTGTTGGAATTGATATCACTGCTCGGTTAATTTGTGATACCAAACCGAATTGTTCTTTTTTTGGAAAAGCGTCGGTAGTTTGATAAACTTCAATTACCATAAGGTGAGCTTTTTGCCAAACTTTATAATTTCTATAATCAACCATAAGCTGTTTTGCTAGAAGCTGTTTGCCGTAAGCTTAGTTTACCCACTCTCGGGGTGATTGTAACACCTCAATCAACTTCTCCTCCTCGCTTCCCGGTTCTGGATGATGGTCATATTGCCATCGCACATGAGGTGGAAGGCTCATTAAGATACTTTCTATGCGACCATTGGTCCTTAGACCAAACAATGTACCCTTGTCATGCACTAGGTTAAATTCAACATAACGCCCCCGCCTGATTTCCTGCCAATCCCTTTGTTCTTTCGTATAAGGCAGGTTCATTCTTTTTGTAACGATTGGTACATAAGCGTCGATAAAGCTGTTCCCAACCTCGGTTACAAAGCTGTACCAATCCTCCATTTGCATGGCATCCGATTTTTTACAGTAATCGAAGAAAAGGCCGCCGACGCCCCTTGCCTCGTTTCTATGCGCATTCCAAAAGTACTCGTCACAGCGCTTTTTATAGTTCGGATAAAATTCTGGGTCATGGGTCTCACAGGCTTTTTTGCAAACCGAATGAAAATGCTTGGCATCTTCTTCAAATAAATAGTAGGGCGTTAAATCCTGCCCGCCCCCAAACCATTGATCTACTATGTTGCCTTGTTTATCATACATTTCAAAGTAACGCCAGTTGGCATGTACCGTTGGCACCATTGGACTCTTTGGGTGTATAACCAAACTTAAACCACAGGCAAAGAAATCTGCATCCTGAACCCCAAAATACTGTTGCATGCTTTTAGGAAGTTCCCCATGAACGGCAGATATGTTTACACCTCCTTTTTCAAAGACGTTTCCATTTTCGATCACCCGGGTTCGACCTCCGCCTCCTTCTGGACGTTTCCATAGATCTTGTTGAAACTTCGCCTTTCCATCCACTTCTTCCAATTTGGAAGTTATGGTGTCTTGTAATTGCTCTATGTAGGCATAAAATTTATCTTTCATTGTTCTTCTACGATATGGATCAATTTGTTATGTAAGCTGTCAAGGTCTGAAGTGGAGTCAACTTTTGTGGAGACTGCTGCCTTTTGCTTTAGCAAGACTACCATGTGATGTACGGAATGCGATTCCTGTTCCCGAAAAAGAATCCTGCCTATGGCATTGTTGTGCAAATCCATCTTTTTTGCTAAATCCGAATTTGGAAATGCATGCTCATGCCAGTCCGTTATTTTCTCCGTCCATTTCAATACCCTTTGCTTGTTTTTATTCCATTTATGGCATTTTTGGGCAATCAAAAAATTCCATAATGCGTGCCTGAATGCATTGGCTGGGCCATTTTTGTGATGCAGTTTGCAGTATTCCCTTGTTGAAATCGCCATGCATTCCCTGGTTGCCAATATGGTAGGCCAAACCAACAAAGGGTATTTCAAACACAGTTTTATAAGAAGCCAAATGCTTTTAAGATCCAATCGTTGCAAAACCTTGAAAGGATTCATGGTGTTGTTTTGATCTTTAGTTCCCAAAAGTCAAATTCAGACGGCATCCTTGCTTTTTTCTATTCTTTATATGTTTTTACCGCTTCGATAAAGGCTTGGGCATTCTCCAAAGGAATATGTGGCAAAATGCCGTGCCCTAAATTCACCACATATCTGTCCTTACCAAAATCCCTGATCATTTGGGTGACCATTTCCTTGATTTTAGCTGGAGGAGAAAGTAATCGGGCAGGATCAAAGTTTCCTTGTAAAGTAATTTTGCCTCCAGTAAGATAGCGGGCATTTTGTGCCGAACACGTCCAGTCCACACCAACGGCTGAAGCACCCGATTGGGCCATTTCCCTAAGGGCGAACCAGCATCCTTTTCCAAAAACAATAACCGGAGCTTCATCTTTCAAAGCATCTACGATCTGCTGAATGTACTTCCAGGAAAATTCCTGATAATCCACAGGAGATAACATCCCGCCCCAGGAATCAAATACCTGGACAGCATTTACCCCAGCTTTCACCTTAGCCTTTAAATAGGCAATTGTAGTATCCGTAATTTTCTGAAGCAATTGGTGAGCAGCCTCAGGTTGGGTAAAACAGAACCCTCTTGCCTTGTCAAAACTCTTACTGCCTTGCCCTTCCACACAATAACAAAGAATCGTCCATGGTGATCCCGCAAAACCGATCAATGGGATTTCATCCTCCAACTTTTCCTTGGTCATGGTAATGGCATCCATAACATAGCCCAAGGATTCTTGGATATCCGGAATCACAACCTGATCAACATCTTCCAAGGAGCGAATGGGGGAAGGGAGGTAAGGGCCAAAATTAGGCTTCATTTGAACCTCAATATCCATGGCTTGGGGAATTACGAGGATATCGCTAAAAAGAATGGCCGCATCCATTCCGTATCTTCGAATCGGTTGTACGGTGATTTCTGAAGCCAATTCTGGTGTCTGGCATCGGGTAAAGAAGTCGTATTTCTTTCTTAGTTCCATGAATTCGGGCAAATAACGCCCCGCTTGACGCATCATCCATACGGGAGGTCTGTCTACCGTTTCACCTTTTAGTGCTCTAAGGAACAAATCGTTTTTAATCATATGTGTCATTTGCATTCCTACCTTGGCAGGAGTCTTAATTTAATATTATGGATTCCGCATCAAGTGCGGAATGACAGCTTTTTCACAGCCTGTACCAACACGTTTTCCACTGTTGGTCGCTTCGCGACAATCAACTTATCTGAATATTTCTTGGCTTCTTGGGCTGTGGTATGTCCAATGCAAAAAAGCCAACTGTCGTTAATCCTGTTTTCCAGCAAATAACTTTTTATACCACTTGGACTAAAAAAAAGAAGACCATCAAAGGAGCGGTTAAACTTTTTTGGAACCAATTCCGTTTGATAAACCTCTATTTCATCATACCGAATGTTATTTTCTGATAAAATGTTGGGCAATTCTTCCCTTCTCCGATTTCCACAGATAAACAAAAAATGCTCTTTTTTATGTTGTTTTTCTATAAAATAGGCCAATTCCGAGGCATTTTCAGCCATTTTTACCACATTTAGACCGGTTTCTTCTAAAAGTGTCCTGGTTTTTTCGCCCACACAAAATATGCGGTAGGTTGAAACTTGTAGGTGAGCGGATTGATCAAGAAATGCCCTTACCGCATTCTTGCTGGTAAAAATTAGGTGAGTAATGTGTTGTGGAATATCAACCTCCAAAAAATTAAACTTTAGTGCGTTGTATTCTACCAGACCAATACCGGAATTAAGGAACAATTCTTTTTGGGAATGGGATAGAACCTTAGTGGAGAGCACTGTTTTCATTTCGTATCTCGTCCATTAATTTATCTCCCCCCTTGTCAAGGATTTCTTTGGCACATTTTTGTCCCAATTCTTTGGCAGCGGTCATGGAAACGGTCTTTTCTATTTGAAGCTTTTGACGTCCATCCAAGGAAAAGAGCACTCCTTTAAAATGAACATTTTCATTTTCTATGTGGGCCAACGCACCTATGGGTGCTGTACAACCCCCTTCCAAAGTCCTCAGGAACTCCCTTTCTATACTAGTTGCCAACTCAGAATTGGAATGATTCAGTTTTTGGAGGGCTTCTCTTGAAAACTCATCACTTTCCATGGCAACCACCAACATGGCGCCTTGTGCGGGAGCGGGAACCATCCAATCCAGATGAAGTACATCCTTAGGCAACAACTTGATTCGTTCCAAACCAGCCTTGGCAAAAATGGCCCCTTGCCAATCGTTTTCTATGAGCTTGATGAGCCTCGTGTTCACGTTGCCCCTAAGATCCACAACTTTATGATTTGGATATTTGTTGAGCCATTGTGCTTTTCTTCGCAAACTCCCTGTGGCAATAGTTGCTGGAACTTCCTTATCCAAAAAATCCAACCCTTTGTGAACCAATATATCTTGGGTAACAGCCCTTTCCAGAACAGCAGCTTGAACGATTCCTTTTGGGAGTTGCGTTGGCACATCTTTCATGGAATGGACAGCAATATCTATCTGGCCTTTAAGCATGGCCACATCCAGCGTTTTCGTAAAAATTCCGGTTATGCCAAGTTCATAAAGCGGCTTGTCCAAAACTTGGTCACCAGTAGATTTTATAGGAATCAAGGTGCTGTCATATCCCAAATCGGCCAACTGATTTTGGACGGTTGTAGCTTGCCATAATGCCAACTCGCTATCGCGAGTACCAATTCTTATGATTTTGCTCATTTCGAATCGATTTCTAATTGGAACACCTTTTGGATAAGTTCCAAACTATCGGCAGTATCTACCTCGGCACTCTTTAAATGGTTTGCGAATTGTTTGGTGATTTTTTGGATAATGCGTTCAGACAAAATTTCCGCCTGATCTTGGTTAAAATCGGAGATTTTCTTGGAATGGAAATCGATTTCCTCCGCCTTCATGGTGTTCAATTTTTCTTTAAGCGCATTGATGACGGGAGCAAATTTTCGGGTTTCCAACCATTTGATAAAGTCCTTTTTCACTTCTTCAATAATGCCCTCGGCTTTTGGGATAAAGGCTTTTCGTTTGACCAGGGTATCGTCTGTAATCTGAGAAAGTTGGTCCAAGTGCACCAAAGTAACATTGTCCAACTCCTGAACATCATCCGAAACATTTTTTGGAACGGATAGATCCAGAATCAACAAGGGTTTTTTAGGATAAATGAGGGCCTTGGAAACCGTAGGTAGTTGGGCACCGGTCGCAACTACAAGGATGTCAGCCTTTCTAATTTCTGTCTGAAGATCTCCATAATCCTTGACCGTTAAATGAAATTTCCCGGCAATGTCCTCTGCTTTGGCTCTCGTTCTATTGATTAAGGTAATATGGGAATTGTTGGAATGCTTGATCAGGTTTTCACAAGTGTTACGGCCTATTTTTCCAGTTCCGAACAATAAAATATTCTTGTTTTCAATATCCGAAACGTGGTTTAGGATATACTTTACCGAGGCAAAGGCCACCGATGTGGCGCCGGAAGAAAGCTCGGTTTCATTTTTGATTCGTTTACTTGCCTGAATCACGGCATTGCAAAGTCGTTCTATAAATGGATTGGCCATTTCGTGCTTTTTGGCACGGTAAAAGCCCTGTTTGATCTGACTAATGATTTCAAAGTCGCCCAAAATTTGACTGTCCAATCCCGTACCCACTTTGAACATGTGAGATATGGCATCATGGTTTTTGAACACATAGGCTACCTCTTGAAACTCTTCCACACTTCCTGGGGTTTCATCACAAAGTGCTTTTATAAGTTGAAAGGGATGTTGGGCAAACCCATACAACTCGGTGCGGTTACAGGTGGAAATAGCTAGGAGTCCATCCACACCCTGTTCTCTGGCTTGAACCATAATGCGATCAATGGCAGGGACATCCAAACTGAACTTTCCCCTGACCTCGGCATCCGCTTTTTTATAGCTTAAGCCAATGGCATAAAAAGAATTATGTCTTGAAATGTGGTAACTCCTCATAAAGGATATTAAAACGGTAACAAAAGTAAGTGCACTATTTTATAAAAAATAACGCTAGCGGTACTATAAGTATCAGACAAGAGGCCATTAAGGGTTCTTTTAGCGATAATTTGCCAAAAACATTGATTTTATTGGTAAATTTGATGGTAAGTTACTTAATTTAGAGCCATTCTAAATAGAAGGAAATTAATAATCCAAGCTGATTTTTATATGGAAAATGTCGCCAAAGGGTCATACCAGGAAATTTTGATTGAAGAAGGCTTTTATGTCCTTAAGATTCAGAACGATACGGATCAAACCCGATTTGTGGAAAGGGAGATTGACAGCTCCTTCATTCAGTTTCACTTTTGTTTAAAAGGGGGTGGAAAATTCAATTTTAACCAAGGAAATTATCAATTGGAAGTATCTGAGGAAAATTCACTTTTACTCTATAACACCCAAAAGGATTTGCCTCTGAATCTCAGCGTGTTTCCAGATACTTGGCTACTATCCGTGGTCATGACCATACGAAAATTCCATTCGCTATTCTCCAATGAAGCCAGCTATATTCCTTTCCTGAGCGAGGAGAACAAGGAGAAAAAATACTATTCCCAAGAAGTGGTTACTCCCGCTATGGCCGTGGTTCTAAGTCAGTTGATGAACTATAACCTGCATCCTTCCATCAAGACGTTGTATGTAAAGGGAAAGATTTATGAACTGATGTCCTTGTATTTCAACAAAACCCAAGATGCCGATTTGGAACAATGTCCCTTCCTGGCTGATGAAGACAACGTTAAGCGGTTAAAATTGGCCAAGGAAATCATTATATCCAGAATGGCGGAACCTCCCACTTTGGCTGAACTATCACAGGAAATAGGTCTGAGCTTAAAAAAACTTAAGGAAGGTTTCAAGCAAATTTATGGCGACTCTGTGTATGGATTTTTGTTTGATTACAAGATGGAATACGCTCGAAAAATGCTGGAGGCTGGCGGGCACAATGTCAATGAGGTGGGTTTAAAAGTTGGGTATAGCACTGCCAGTCATTTTATAGCATCATTTAAAAAGAAGTATGGGACAACACCCAAAAAATATTTAACTTCAAGCACTTAAATAATCAACATGAAGTCCTACAAGCTGTTCCTTTTGGCCCTTTCCATGGCCATAGGGGTAAATGCCCAAGACCAAACAGAAACAGAAGAGTCCGCGCAAACCAAAATACCGGAGCTGGTTTTAATATTTAGCAAAACCGAAGGCTATCGGCATAAGTCTATAGAAAAAGGTGCGCAGACCTTAAAGGAATTGGGAAGGGCTAATGGTTTTATCGTATTGCAGACGGAAACCTCAGCGGACTTCAATGCGGCAAACCTTAAAAACTACAAGCTTGTTGTTTTCCTGAGCACTACTATGGATGTACTTAACGATCAAGAGCAAGATGCATTCAAAGCTTATATAAATAGTGGCGGGAATTATATGGGAATCCATGCGGCTACCGACACCGAATACGACTGGCCTTGGTATGGTAAAATGGTAGGGGCCTATTTTGAAAACCATCCACAACAGCAAAAGGCCAGAATTGAGGTAGTGGACAGAAGCCATCCCTCCACGCAGCACCTAAAGGAAGAGTGGTTTCATTTTGACGAGTGGTACAACTTCATGAATCTCAATCCCGATGTCCATGTGCTAATGAAGTTGGATGAATCCAGCTATGATGGAGGAACCAATGGAGATAACCATCCTATAGCGTGGTACCATGAATATGATGGGGGCAGGGCATTTTACACCGGATTGGGGCATACAGAAGCAGCCTTTGACGATGCCGATTTTAAACAACATCTTCTAGGCGGAATTGAATGGTGTTTAGGGCGAAAGTAAGCTTGGCCTCGCCACAATAATCCCAATATTACTTTTTATTTTTTTCAGGTAGTCCACCAGGGGTTCTTGGGTAATTCTAACCGAACCTGAGCTGGACGCATGAAGTAAGTGGATTCTCCCATTGTGCTCGATGGCAAATCCAGTGTGGGTAACATCCAGTCCTTTAATGGATGTAGCAAGTGCGATGATATCTCCAGAGCGGATTTTATTTTCCTTGTTTTCGATTTCATCTTGGGCCAAAATGCAAAGACTTTCTTTGGCTAATTCTTTTTCCACCTGTAGCATATCCTGATAGTTTTGCTGATCCGCCAAAAAAGGATAAAGTTCTCTATGGGTACCCATAAAGTTGATGGCTTTTTTGTGCTCTTTGCCACCCAATTCGTTGGTGATATTTTTGACCAATCCCTTTTGCTCATTGTTTCTAATCCATTCCGTAAAATAGTGCAAACGAGAAGGATATCCATCTAATTTGCCATTTCTATACCGAATGGTCTCTAGGTTTTTGGCAAAATTCTCAAACTGCAGTTCCTTGTTTTGAAGCAAGAGGCTAAAGGCCAAAACATTCTCCACATAGGTTGTACAATCAAAGCCCCTAAGGTTAATCACCAAGGACTCAGTTTCTCCAATTTCGAGGGTTTTTTCAACATAGGGCATTCCCAAAAAAGATTTGCCCACCGCCATGATCGGATTTTCCAGAACAGCATTATCCATTTGTTCCAGTTGATTCATCTTTATGGAAAAGGCAACTGAATCGTTGGGGGAACAAACAATTTGAGCTTGGAGGACACAAGTTGTTAAAAGAAAAAGCGCCAAAGGAAATAGGAATATCCGGTTCATCTTTACTATTTACGCTCTAAATTAATATTATCTATAGAGTTATAGGAAACAAATTCAAGGAATCAAATAGTAGATCAATCCCAAATAGTATTTTTGCCATGCTATAGAATAAGCCGCTATGAAAGGAGTACTACTTGTCAACTTAGGTTCACCGGACAGTCCAACTGCTAAAGATGTAAAACCCTATTTGGATGAATTCTTGATGGATGAACGGGTCATTGATACCCCAAAATGGTTGCGTAATATCATTGTTCGTGGCATCATTTTGAATACACGTCCTAAAAAATCGGCTGAGGCCTACGCCAAAATTTGGTGGGAAGAAGGCTCGCCCCTGATTGTTATTTCAGAGCGATTTGCACAAAAGGTACAACAGCAAACCAAGATGCCGGTGGCCTTGGGGATGCGTTATGGCTCAATGAGTATTAAAAACGCATTGAAAGAATTAGCGGATAAAGGTGTGGACGATGTGCTTCTGGTTCCCTTATACCCACACTACGCCATGTCTTCTTATGAGACGGTGGTGGTTAAGACCATGGAGATCCAACAGGAGTTGTTTCCCAACATTAAGTTGACCACTATGCCGGCATTCTATAAAAATTCGGAGTACATTAAAGTACTATCCGAAAGTATTGCAGAAGGATTGAAAGACTTTGAATACGACCATATCCTGTTTTCGTATCACGGAATCCCGGAGCGGCATATCAAGAAATCCGACCCAACCAAGTTTCACTGTAAGATAGATGGCAACTGCTGTAAGACCAATTCAGTTGCGCATCATACATGCTACCGCCATCAATGTTATGATACTACAGAACTGGTCAAAAAAGAACTGCAGCTGGATACGAAGAAGGTCAGCAGTTCTTTTCAGTCAAGGTTGGGAAGTGATCCTTGGTTGCAACCTTTTACCGATAAGGAGTTTGAGCGTTTTGCACAGGAAGGGATAAAAAAGCTTGCCGTTATTACTCCAGCATTCGTAAGTGATTGTTTGGAAACCCTGGAGGAAATTGCCATGGAAGGAAAACATCAATTCCAAGAAGCTGGAGGTGAGGATTATATTCATGTGCCCTGTCTTAATGATACCGACTCTTGGGTGTCTTTGATGTCCAAATGGGTTAATACGTGGGAGGCCACTGAATCCTTACCTGTTTAGATGGCCAAAGTCTCCTCAGATCAATTGGGAACAGAACCCATTGGCAAACTGCTGATCAAGCAGGCCGTTCCTGCTTCCATTGGTATCTTGGTGATGTCCCTAAATGTATTGGTAGATTCCATTTTTGTGGGGAATTGGATTGGTTCCATCGCTATTGCTGCCATTAATGTGGTGCTCCCGGTCTCTTTTTTTATTGCTGCATTGGGAATGGCCATTGGGGTGGGCGGATCCAGTATAATTTCCCGCGCACTGGGCTCTGGAGACAAACAAAAGGCTCTCAAAACTTTTGGAAATCAGATAGCCCTTACCCTCTTGCTGACCATAGCCATGGTTGCTTTGGGCCTCTATTTTGTAGATGATCTTATTCCGGCCTTTGGGGGAAAGGGGAGCATTTTTCCACTGGCTAAGGTTTACTACACCATTGTACTCTACGGGGTGCCATTTTTGGCTCTTTGCATGATGGGGAATACGGTAATCCGAGCTGAGGGCAAACCCAAGTTTGCCATGATTGCCATGATCATTCCTTCTGTGGGGAACTTGCTCATGGATTATATTTTTATCTATGTGTTCGATTGGGGGATGCATGGAGCCGCTTGGGCCACTACGGCAGGATATCTCTTTTGCTTTGCGTACATTCTCTATTTTTTTCTGTCCAAGAACTCCGAACTAAAGATTGGGCTTTCCCATTTTTGGCTCAACCTTCCCATTTTATCCGAGATGGGATCTTTGGGATTTGTCACCTTGGCCAGACAGGCCGTAACCAGCATCACCTACCTGTTGATGAACAATATTTTGTTCAACTTGGGAGGAGAAGCCATGGTGGCCGTATATGCCATCATTGGTCGCATGTTGATGTTTGCCTTTTTTCCCGTTTTTGGAGTTACCCAAGGATTTTTGCCCATTGCTGGATTCAATTACGGAGCGGTCAAGTATGATCGTGTCAAGGAATCCATCTATACGGCCATTAAATATGCGGCATTGGTCGCTACAGTAGTTTTCATCGGACTTATGATTTTCCCCGATTTCTTTACAGGCTTGTTTTTAAGCAATAAGGAGAATTTGCCTCCAGAGGAACTTATGACCAATGCGTTTGTAATGGATCATGCTCCCAATGCCATGCGGATGGTTTTTGCAGCCACTCCCATTATTGCTTTACAGTTGATAGGGGCGGCCTATTTCCAAGCGGTGGGCAAGGCCATTCCAGCCTTGCTACTGACCTTGACCCGCCAAGGCTTCTTTTTTATTCCTTTGATTCTCTTACTTCCACATTTTATGGGTGAACTGGGCGTTTGGCTCTCCTTTCCTATTGCCGACGTATTGGCGACCATAGTAACGGGCTACTACTTAAGGAAGGAAATAAAGACAAAACTAACTGTGGCCTAGCTTTATTACTCTGGCATCAAGGTGGCCGCTTTGCTAATGATCTTCCATTCCCCTGCAAGCTTTTTCAGAAGGAAGATGTCAATAAACACCATATTTCTGGATGAGATTTCAATGGAGGCTTTGGCCATGGCAATATTATGGGATTGATCTATGGATAGAATTTTTCCCACTCGGCCGTTAAATTTTCCATGCTCTCTATTTTTGAATAGATCTGCATACTCTTGAGGAGATAAAACCCACAATTCTTGATCTTTTTTTGATAGAAACAAATCAGCTTCAGGATAAAAGGCTGAGGTAATCTGTTCCAGATTGCTATAGGAAGACCCGTCCAGGTAATTTTGAAGGGTGGCGCGGATAGCGGTCTCTTCGTCTTGGGCTTTCAAGGATAGGAATGCGAATAGGGTAATGGTAAGTAAAAGTGTTTTGTGCATGCTAAATGATTATGATTTATTGTGGTATAATTTGAATGAGTTTTCCGTTGTCTTCGTCCGTCAAGAAATAAAGCTTGCCATCTGGACTTTGCCGTACTTTCCGAATGCGAACACGGTCATCCACGAACAATTCTTCAGCACTTTTTATGGTTTCATTTTCTACTTGGAATCGCCAAAGACTTCCTCTTGACAATCCCGGAACAAAAAGGTCATTCTTCCATTGCGGAAATTCATCCCCAGTATAAAATGTAAGTCCTGTGGGAGCTACAGTATGTGGCCAAAACCAAATGGGAGGGGTAAAAATGACCCCTTCCAATTTAGGAGGCGTATAATCTGAACTTCGAAGCCTACCTGAGGTTACATTGGGCCAACCATAATTGCCTCCAGCTTTTAAAAGGTTGATTTCATCCCCCTGAATGGTGCCATGCTCACTGAACCAAATGTTCCCAGTGCCTGGTTGCACCGTGATGCCTTGGGCGGCCCTAATCCCAAGAGCATAAATTCCTGGAACAGCATCGGGCCCAAAATCCGGATTGTCTTCCGGGATACTCCCATCAGGGTTTATCCTGTAGATTTTTCCTCGTTTGTCAGTTAGATCCTGCGCAATGGGAATTTCAGGTTCATCCCGTTCCCAAAAAAGCCGTTCCCCAATGGTTATGTAGAGTTTCCCCTCTGGACCAAACACCATACCTCCGCCATAATGGAAATATTCCTTGGTATATGGTGCTGCCTCGATCAAAGTTTCATGTCCGTAAAGCGAATCATTTTTCAATTGGGCGCGAATCACCTTAGTGGTAGTTCCCACACCTGGCTTTTTAGCTGCATAACTCAAATACACCCAAGGGGTTTTCGTGAAGTTGGGGTCAATTAAAACTTCAAAGATTCCAGAGTTGTCACCAAAATGAACGGCGCGAATGCTATCCGTTAGGTCAACTGGAAAGCCTTTGATGACACTCTTTTTTTTGGTTTCCAGGTCAACTTTGAGCAGGTTGCCATCCTTTTCTGATATCAGCGCTTGGGTAGGCGAAAGAAAAGCCATGCTCCACGGATGGTTAAGCCCATCAAGTACAGTTTTCTTCACGGGAACTGGTATGGAAGAAGACTCTTGTTTTTCGTCACAGGCCAGCAACAATGTCAGCATCAGTAAAACTGGAATGAATTTCCTCATGGGTAAAAACTTTGATGCAAATGAGATAAAATTCAGCCCATAAGGCTTTAAAAATCATGATTTTTAAAACGAAAAACTTTCCTAGGAGTCCTGTGCTTGTTTCCTAAAAGCAGTCGGGGTCAGTTGGGTCTTGGCCTTAAAGGCCAGATTAAAGGAAGTGACATTTCCAAATCCACAGTCGTAGGCAATGGCCACAATTTTATCTTGTTGGTGTTTCGGGTCAGCAAGCATCTGCTTGGCTTTTTCAATCCGGAACTCGTTTACAAAATCAGAAAAATTCTTGCGCTCATTTTCATTGATGGCCTGGGATAATTTTCGTGGGGGTGTTTGCATCCGCTGCGCTATGGATTCCAGCGAAACATTCGCATCCAAAAAAAGTTCTTCCTTGGTCAGTAGTGCTTTCGCTTCCTTGACCAAACTTCCAGATTCGGATTTGTTCAAGGTCGATGCGTTATATTTTCCTAATTGAAACGCGTGTTTTTGAAGGAAGAGAAAGGAGAAAATGTAAATCAGAAAGGAAAAAAAGACAGCACCCCCAATATAAAATGGGATGAGTCCTGCAAGATTTCCCATATAGAAAAGCCAAAGGAGACTGACCCCAATAATCAAATTTCTGTACCAAGAAGCACGTTGTGGATGTACTTTATTTCTACCCTTAAGATAGACCATTGCCGAAAGTCCAAGGTAGAGCAGAAGATGTACAAAGACCAAGATGTAAATAACATAGGAAATAGGGCGGCCATCGTTTGGAATCAAGGAACAGAAAACTGCAAACAAGGCAAAGGGCAACAGGTGAAAATAGTTTTTGCGATTAAACTTTCTGGGATTGGCGAGAAGTTCTTTGCCATAAAACCAAAGAAAAGGCCCCGTCATTAGAATCCCTGAAATTCCCAGATTGCGTTGCCAGGGAAGCAAATCAAAATGAACGTTCAAAATGGACTTCCCGATCCTAATGGTAAGGCCCAAAATAACAAAAGCCAGAAATATGTTGGTTTTATCACTTGTTTTGCGAAGTGAGACGAGATAAACAAAGAGGAAAAGGGCTTGTGCAATTCCCAAACAGCTCAAAACCAACCAAATAACATCTTCATTCATGACTCAAAAATAGAAAGTCCTACCCAAAGAAAATCCGGAATCCGTTTTAAGTTGTTATTTTTAGCAAAACACTTTGATTTAGATGCGATTATATACTTCAATTTTGGCCATGCTCCTGTTATTTGGGATAGGATGCTCTGAAAAGAAAAAAATGGAAAAGAAACATCATTTGTTTGTAGGCACCTATACTGATGGGGAAAGTGAAGGAATTTACAGATTGACTTTCAATGCTTCCACGGGAGAGTTAAGCAACAAAACCCTGGTAGCGGAATTGGCCAACCCTTCCTTTTTAAAGATTTCTGAAGACAAGACAAATCTATATGCGGTGCATGAAGTGGCAGATTTTGATAGTTTGGGAGGCGGGGTCTCTGCATTTCTTGTAAAGGATAGTATTTTGGAATTTCAGAATAGTATGGGTACTGGAGGGAAACATCCCTGCCATGTCTCCCTTTCGGATAATGGTTTTTTGGCGGCTTCCAACTACTCTGGTGGGAACTTTTCAGTCTTTAAGTTGAACGATGATGGATTGCTTCCAGAAAACTCACAAGTGATAGACCATAAGGTGCTGGATACTTCTAAAACCTCTCATGCTCATATGGCCCAATTTGAGGGGGATAACTTGTTTGTGGCTGATTTGGGATTGGATGCGGTAAAAAGATACCAATTGGATGGAAATATGTTTGGTCCAGCAAAGCAAGCATCCTTGAACCTGACCGAAGGTGCAGGACCAAGGCATTTTACTTTTGGCAAAAATGGGACTTTGTATGTGATCAATGAACTCAACTCGACTGTAACGGTTTTTGAAAAGAAGGAAAATGGCGATTACGAGGAAATTCAGACCGTGGAAACCTTGGCTTCGGATTTTGAAGGGAAAAGCTATTGTGCCGATATTCATTTGTCTGCGGATGGCAAGTTTTTATATGGTTCCAATCGGGGTGAAAATACCATTGTGGTCTTTTCGGTAGATGGAAACTCGGGGCTTTTGAATGTGGTGGGCAGAACTTCCGTCCATGGAGATTGGCCACGGAATTTTAGCTTGGATCCCACAGGAAAGTTCCTATTGGTCGCTAACCAAAGAAGCCATAACATTACCGTTTATTCCAGGGATGAGGAACAGGGAACCCTTCAATTCTTAAACGAATTTAAAATGCCGAGCCCCGTTTGCCTTGAGTTTTTAAACTAACCCTTGATGTGCTTGGCTTTCATTTCCTGAATGAAATCCGCGGACATATAATACAGATTGAGCTGCCCGCTGTTGTAGGTGCTGTTAATATTTTTAATGGGATCCAATGCCTTGGTGGGAGCCGGCTCTTCCAACCTTCCACTGGCAAAAACGAACAGTTTTCCATCTGGGCTTACCCACGGACACATTTCATGCTGGTCGGAATTAATGGGCGTTCCAAGATTTTCGGGCTCGATCCATTCGCCATCCATATTAAAGGTGATATATAAATCCCCTCGTCCTATTGTATCATCGTATCCCCTATAAATCAGATATTCCTCATTGGGGTCTATAAAGGGATCTCCTTTGTCCCTACCTTGATTGATGATATCAGGTAATGTCTCTATCGTGTATGTGGAGTCCGAAGGTGTTGCTTTATAGATGTCCCCCTTGGACCAGATATTAAAATAGATGGCACCTGAATGGGTCAAGGAACTATAGTATTCATTATCATCTTCCCCGGTCAAAACTACTCTTACGGGACTTCCCCAGTCTTTACCTTCCCGTTCCACATACCATATTTTACTGTTTTCGTTGTCCCCTTTGGGTCTACTTGAGCTGAAATACAATCGATTCCCATCAGGAGAAAACAAGGGGTCAAAATCTGAATACGTACCTGAAAATGGCGCAATACGAGGTTCACTCCAAGTACTGTCAGCATTCATTCGGGTAAAGGTGATATAAGCATTGTTGGGTAAATCCGTGGTGTAGAAAAACTCCATACCGTCTGGCGTGAAGGTACCGTTATATTCCGTAGCTGGCGAAGCCAATAGTTCCGGAGCCAAAAGTTTTGGGGAAGCACTGGGCACAACACCATAAAAAGGGCCAAGCTTTTTGGGCTTTTCCACTGTCTCTGGTTGAACATGTTGTTGGTGATTTTGACACCCCAGAATTGCAATCAACATAAAAAGGGGAAGGAAGTTTAATTTACTCACAGCGATACGATTTACCATTGGACTCAAAAGTTTTGTCATTGTTTGGGCGGAGGGATCCGTGCCATGAATCCCTATACCATTTTTCAGGCTCATCATCACCTCTATAATCTGCGGTAAAAAAGGAAAAGTCCTCATTAAAAGTGAGTATGATGTCTCCTTCGCCATCTGCATCAAGCCACCTGCCCGTCATTACATTACCCTCGAGCCTTCCCCAGATTCCGCCCAGGGCATTTTTGGGCATCAAATAATAGGCTCCCGCAATTTCATCCCCATCAAACAGAAGATCAAAGCGGCCGATTTCGGTGCAGTAGTTTTTAGAAATTACCGTGTTTTCCTTTTTGTCCTGCCCAAAAGAGACAGCAACGTGGAACAAACAGATAAAACAGAAGAGCAGGACTTTTAATTTCATTTTAATTTTCTTTTGGGAGTGGATGGATGATCAAGGTATAGTTTTCCAATTTGGACACATCTGAAATAATAACTTTTTCCTGATCCAAATTGTCCAGTTGCGAGTCCGCAACAAAATACATACAGCCATTTTTAATGGCAAAGGTGGTTGGGATATCCGATTCGTTTCTGAGATTCCAAATTTTTTCCTCACCTGTGATTTCAGTTAGATTTTGATTGAGTTGAAATTGGTAGACGCCATTTTGTGTTGCATCTCTTTTCGTATTCACAATGGCAATCAAACTGTTTTGGTGGAACTTAAGTCCGTCAATGCCCTTGAAATTATTGGGCTGGTTCACCAAGGTTTTGGACGCAATGTCCAACACCCGAAGGCCACTGGTATAGGAGGCAAAGTATAGATATTTATCGTCATTGGAAATGGCAATGCCGTTGCAGTGTTTAAGTTCATCATGGGCATAAAAAACTTGCAGCTCACCCTTCTTGGAATTTAGGGTGTAGATTTTATTGCTTTCCGAATCCGTGATGTAGAGCGTTCCCTCATTGCTTACAGCCAAATCATTGAGGTAAGCAAAACCAGCTTCTTTCAGTTTAAAGGAATTGATCAACTCCCCAGTTTTGACATTTAACAACAATAAAATGGATTCGTTTTTTGGTTTGGGCAGGCTATTGCCCAACGCATAAAGTACATCGCCCTTGATGGTCATTCCAAAACCGGACTGGTATCCGTGCTCCCCATTTTCAATGAAGTCTTCGGGATGGCTTCCATCCAGATTACAACGTACAATCTTGTTATGTCTTAAACTGTTTATGAAAAGTTTTTGGTGTTGCAGGTCCACAGCAATACCTTCTGGGATAAGGTCCTTTTCAAAACCCAATTCCACCTCCGTGGAATTATTTTGGGCCATGACGACTCCGGACGCAAAAAAAAGACTCCAGAACAAGAATCTCATAAGGTCTTCTGATTGAATGAATTACTCAAGATTAAGCATTATTTTTTTAGAAGGTTTAAAATTTATGTTAAACCCATTAAATCATCTCGCCAACTACTATTCTTGTTCTTCTGCCAAACCTTTTAACAGGATCTGGTATTTATTTTTGGCATGTGTATCTGTTGCCTTCTTCAAGGCCATCCGATAATTCTGGATGGCTTTTTCAGTTTGATTTAAACCTAAATACATTTCAGCTTTAGCGGCCCAAAGCACATGGCTTTCTGGATATAGGGAAAGGCCATGGCCGAGCAATTTTTGGGCTTCTTCCCGCTGTTCTTGATGCATCAGAATTCCGCTTATTTCGTTGATGGCGCCTATTGGAATTTGGGTTTTGAAACCATACTTGCCTTGCAAATCCTGGTAGTAATCCAGGATTTTCTGGCTTCCCTGGGAAACCAAGGAATCAGGAATGTGAAGATGCCTAAAAACAAATTTCAACCCATCATAAAGTCCTTCTGACATGGCTTCCACATGGTTTGCACTAGGGTAAGTTTTAAACTTCCAATCCAACCCTTTCGGATTGATTTCCTCGATCAACTGTTGATGTGTTTTAAGTCCTTCGGCTCTTGGAGTTGTACCCTCCGCGGAAGCAAAAAAGAAGGTGTGCTTATATGCATTGGAGTCCAATTCTTGTTTAATAAATGCTGCCGTATTGGGACCGATGCCGGCTCCAGCCAAGATATAGCCATCAAATGCTTTGGGTTTTTTCACCATCACGTAATTGGCCAACCCTGCACCGGAAGACCAGCCAAAAAGCAGGTTGAAACCGTTGGTTCTATAATTATTTTGGATGTATGGAAGTAGTTCTTCCTCCAAGAATTGGATAAATTTCAGGTAGGACCCGTCGGGTTGAAGAGTAACATACAGATCTCGATTTCTATCCGTGTTGGGAATACCAACCAGAATGACTTCGGGATGAAATCCAAAGTCGTTGCTCAAGAAATCCACGGAACCCTTGGCATACTCAAAAATGAATTCCGAATCCAATACAAAAAGAACAGGATAAGCCCTATTGGAGATGGCATACGAATCTGGAGTTGCAATCTGAAGGGTTCTATATTCCTGTAGTATTTGGGAGTATAACTCCACTGTTGATTTGGAATCAATCTCTTGCCCGAAGGATACAAAAACTGAAAAGATAGAGAACAGAATGAGCTTAATTCTCAGCATTTTTTTATGGAATCGAATTAAAACTACTGAAATATCAAAGATCAATCAAGTTGTTTGATTCCGGACACATGCGATGCCACGGCCTTCCACATTCCATTGCGTTTGATCAGGATATTACTGGACTGATAAATGGTCTCAATGGAATCATTGATGATATGACCGGTACCGCAAATCAGGGCGGTTCCGTTATCCAAAACATCCAAGCGCTTTATTTCATAATGAAAGGAGTCGTGCTGCATGGCATTTTCCTTGATCCATTCCAATTCCCCTTGCTTGTCAGACCAGGTACCACTGGCATCGATCATTTGGAAGTCGTCTCCAAGAATTTTATTCAGTAGTACTGTGTCTTGTTCCCTGTAGGCTTTGGGCCATTGTACTTCCTTAAGATTTCTTAGGATTCCGTGGTCTGCTGGAGTAATGAGGCTTATAGTTTGCCGCGCCATCGGAGTTTCCTTGCAAGCTGATAGTGCGCAAAGTAAAATTAAAATACCAATCGTTTTTTTCATGATTTGAAGTTTTAGAAGAATGTGTAAACATATTTTAGGGTAACCAACTGATTGTTGAATCGAGGTAGTTGTGGCATAAACTGCATACGGTCCGTGTTGTAATCCTGATTGTAAACTACATACAGATTATGTCCATCGCGGAAGTTGTATCGCAATCGGGCACTGGTGAACACTTGATCTTGAATGGAGTTGTACTGGGCGGTGATACTTCCCGAAAGATGTAGGTTGTAGGCCCAATTAACCCGAAGTTGGGGCACATTGATCCACTCACTTACTTCCCTTTCCTTAAAGTTGAGGTAGTTTAAGCGCCAGGATCCTTCAAAGGTAAGATGTTCATTTACACTCCATTCGGGAGATAGCCTGAACTCTAGATTCTCCCCATCAAAAAAGCTTCCGTATTCCACGGAAATTGGGATTTTAAGTGCCCTTTGAAAACCACTGGTGTACGATGCGCCAAAAAAGGTGTAAAAATAATCACCTTGAGGTATCGTAATCTTGTTCGAAAATTGAAGCAGTTCTTGAAGGAATTCATATTGGACTTGCCCAAAGAGCATAACCGCATCATTATTAAATAAGGTTCCAGACCACTGGCTTCTGTTGTACCATGTTAGGACTTCCGAAAAATCCGTGGTAAAATACAGGTCGGAATTGACGGGCATCCATCTTCTGTATTGAAAGGTATTGTTTTCGCTGTCGGAATTGAATTTTCCATGATTGAGCCCAACATAAAAATTGTGGTGTTTTTCCCTAAGTAGGAATCCCATTCCCGGGTTGAATGCCTTCCCAGAAAATTCGTAGGCTCCGCGATAAAACCATCCATCGCGTTTACGCCGGGCGAACTGAAATGCGAAACGGGAATTGTCAATCAAGTCATAATCCGCACTGGAAAAATTTTCACCTTCCACGGTTGTTGCCAAGGAGGTAATGATGAAGTTTTCGTCGCCAACATCAATAACCCCATCTACTCCCAAAGCTGTATTGACATAATCTTTCCTTGCCCGATTGGTGGCCATGAAGCCAATAAAAGATCTATCGTTAAAGACCTTCCTGCGCAATCGCAGTACAGAAAAATTTTCTGTGGGCAATGCTTCGGAGTTTATGCGGGTCCCTTCAGTCTGTAGGGATAGGAATCCTACGTCCCAATTGCCCAATTCCCCTGTGAGTTTGGCCCCTCCAATAATGGGGGTTAATTGTCCATTGTTGATACCAATAGTCCTACTGTAGAAGAGTTGGGAAAGGATGCCCATATCAAAATCGAACAGCCCTGATTGCTGCAAAAAGAACTTCCGACGCTCAGGAAAAAATATGGAAACCCGACCTAAATTAACAATCTGATCATCTATTTCCACCTGGGAAAAATCCGTGTTTAAGGTGAGGTCCAAAGTAAGGCTTGGCGTGATACCATAGCGAACGTCCAATCCAACATCCAATTCATTGAATGCATTTTTTTCATAGGTTGATTGGTTGGAATTAAGGCGATAATTGTTTTGGGTGGATGCCAGTAGGTAGGGGGTGACCTGCAGGTCCTTTTTAGGCTCTAAACCTACAAATCGCACTGGTTTTTTTAAGGAGGGTTTGCCATTGGCCCCGGTAATGTTTTGAGGGACTTCAGGATACACCAAAAGCTTGTTGTCATAATTGATCGTGCGCTGTGCGGAAATCCCACCCAAAACTTCTCCATCCCTGATTTCAAATCTCAAATTGGACAAGGGAATTCGATATTCAGCTTGCCATCCTTTGTCCGTAATTTGGGTCTTACCCTCCCATAGCATATCATAGGCTGGAGTGGAAGGGGCATTGCCCAAGGGCACATTGTCATTGTAAATCGCATCATCGTATCTACTGCCCGTAGGGTAAATACTAAAGATGAAGGCATTCTTTCGTGTTCGGTTGGGATCTATTTGAAAAGCAAAATAATCATCGCCGTACCAGCCGTCCCTAACCAGATTTCTTCCAATAATCTCCTCTGGATTCGGGTCTTTGGCATCCAAGGCCACATAGAGATAGTCCTTATCAAAGGTTACAAAAAGTGTGGTAAGACTGTCCGAAGCTCCCCAATCGGGGCGCCATTCCATAAACGGGAATTGCTGGGCTTCTTCCCATAGGGCTTCATTTAGAAAACCATCCAAATGGAGCTCATGGGTCGTTTCATGGATGTTTGTGGTGTTGTTTAAATAATCCTGGGATAGCATAACCATTGGTGCAAAAGAAATGGCTAGGAAGATTAATCGTCGCATGTAGAATCACCGTTTTGGTCAAATCTACTTGTAGAAAATCTTCGAGGATGTAATAGCTATGTAAGCTGCGGAAAAAAAAGGGCGAGTTGCGGAATTTAAATTTGGGCCAATTCCTGAAGATAGGTTCTGCTAAACTTAAGGTCGTCCCCAGTTTTCAGTTTAAGCTTGCCATCTCCACTATGATTCTTTTGGATATGATCAATAAACTCTGAGTTGACCAAATACGAGCGATGTACCCGCTTAAATTTATTGGGGCACAGCAACTCGGAAAGTGATTTTAAACTTTGGTATTTTACAAATTTTCCTTTTTCAGTGTGCAGAACCACACAGTTGTTGCTGGTTTCCACATAAATGATCTCATTGGGTTGCAGCTGGAATTGATACCCCTGTTTGGAAACGGGAATTCGGGTTTCTTTAGGTTCGGGTGTCGGTGTCTGTTCTTTTGATTTTTCAGATGGGATAAAATAAAATAACAGTGCAAAGTAACAAAGCAGGTTTACCGCTATGTTATTGGTAAGACTTGCATTGAGCATATTGAAACTGGGAGAGGTGCAGTTGTAGATGGTGGTCATCAAGAAAACCACCAAGACCTGTCCAATGATAATATTTATAGCGGAAGCGGACAAGCCCAGACCACCTTGAATCAATATGTTCTTGCCGGATGTGGTAGCACCCCACTTTCCACCCCAAGTTTTGATTTGGCGAGCGGAGAAATTCCAGAAAAAGAAACTGGTAATGGCCAAAATAGATAGTTCGGAAAAGCAGCTGGCTCCCAAACTTTCCTGAAACAGTCTGCCCAGGCCCATATTGAGCAGCACAAAAATGCTAATGAGTGAAATCCGTTTAGCCATAGGCTAAAAGTAGGAATTCTAGCATTTGGTCACCAAAACTTTATGATTTAGTTAAAGGTTTTGGAATTTGCACAAAGTCTTAAATACAAAAAAACCGTCTTTCCATTTTTATGGAAAGACGGTCTATATTTCTGTCCGTGTTAGTGTTCAATTATTGCTTCACCTCAGGTTCTATGACTTTTTTGAGCTGCTCGGTCTTTTCTTTTAGTTTTTCCCTTCCTTTTTTGATGGAAACTTCCAGCTCATCCAATTTTTGCTCCACTGTTTTCAGCTTTTCTTCTTTTTGGGTAATAATTTCCGCATCTTCCTCTCCTTTCTCCTTGGCTTCCGCAACCCTTTTTTTGGCATCTTCCAAAGATCTTCGTCCTCTTTTAAGAACTTCTTCATCTTCGTTAAGGGTGTTTTCTGAAATCATTAATTTTTCTTTGGCTTGGGAAGCGCGATATTGTCCAAATTCTTTGCCGGTCATATCACCTTTGTTCTTTCCATAAGCATTGCCTTTGTTCACCTTCTCTGCTTTTTCCTTGGCTTTCCCCAAATCGTCTTCCAACTCTTCAGCTTCCTTCTTTAGCTTTTCTTTCTTTTTTTCGGCCTTCTCCATCATTTGCTTCCCTTTTTCCTTGGCCTCTTCCTGCACTTCTTCGGCCTCATCTTCAACATCCTTCTTAGCTTTTTTTACCTTTTCGGTTTTGTCCTTCTTGCCTTTTTCTTGCGATTTACCTTGAGCGTTCACATTTCCAATAAGACCTAACATCATCGTCAAAAGGAACATTGATTTTACTATGTTTTTCATTTTTTCTCGGTTTTGTTTTATATGCTATCCAGTTCTTTGATCAGTTGTTCTACCTCTTCTGTCTTTTCGTTCACAGCGTTCAGGGTCGAGTCCAAAGCTGTTTCCACAGCTTCAATTTGCTCTAATTTCTGATTTAATTCTTCCTGTTCTTTTTTGGTGTCTTTACAGGCCAACACCAAAAGGCCAATCGCAAAAATGAGGGCCATTAGTTTCTTAGTCAGCATATTACATGATTTAATGGTTAATGTATAATATACGTATTGGGACACCACATGAGATGTTTGGTCACATTTTGAGTGTCTGGAAAGTTACTAGGAGTGTATTTATTTATTTATTCAAAAAAATGATTAGGCCAATAACCATCAAAACCAATAGTACCGCAAAGAAAATCTTCCAAAAACTATAGGGCCGGGATCCAGAAATCTGCCCATTTTCTCCATTAATGAAGAAATTATATTCCTTGCCTTGGTATCGATAAGCGCTTATATATACCGGAAGTAAAATGTGTTTAAAAGTCTCTTCCGTCAGTTGCATGTCCATTTGCGTCACCCTTTGGGTGTCTCCGCCAATATCTTGTCTGCACCAACGGCGGGCAATATCTTTAGCAATTTCCTTGGAATGAAGATGGCCTTGTTTTAAGGGGATAGTATATTTTTCCGTTACAAAACCAGATAGAAAACTGCTGTTGAAAGGTTGAAGTTTCTTCAGGTTCCAACGTGCAATTTTACTTGGGATTCTCCCCGATTTTTGCTTTGAGGCCTCTATCAAAGTATCATCCACAAAACCAGAAACTCGCCCAGAAGCAGGATACCAACGCGTTTTCCGAACGCGCTGTGCAACCATTTTCCCCTGGGCATTTCTCACTCTCCGCGTTTCGTAGTAGTATTCCCCCCGCTGTCCTGAATAAGAAGCTGACAGTTGTGCATCAAAGGTCCAGTACGGTAAATAAAGCCCTTTGATAAACTGGGGGTCCAATGCGGCCTTTTTTAGTTTGTTCGGGGCCCACCACAAGCGATCCACCCATTTTTTAAAAATAAGAAATGACTTTTCTTTTTCTATTTGAAATGGCAGTACGGCGCCGGGCAAAATCCAATCCTCTTTATAGGCGTCTTCCAAGATCAAGGGCATGCTACAATACACACAATGGAGCGATTTATAGTTTTCCTCCACATGTTGATTGGCACCACAGTTTTTACAGTGGAGCATGGAAATCTCCTCACTGTGCTTTTGGGAACCCATCTCCTGTAGATATGGATAAAGCTCGAGCTCCTCAAACCCATTTTCATTCACTTGAATGGACTCTTGATGCCCACAATATTCGCAACTGATATTGGTGGTTCCAGGTTTGTACTTGAGCTCTGCCCCGCAGTTGACGCAGGGCTTTTTTAGCTCTGTTTTTTGAATTGATTTCTCCATGCGGTCATTCCCGCTAAGGCGGGAATCTTTGTGTTATGGATTCCTGCTTTCACAGGAATAACAAAATAAGATTATGGGTTGGGTAAAGGAGGCGGGGTATTGCCGCCCAAAAACGACTTTAACTCTTCCACATCCTTCAATGCAGTCCAGTTGGCCATTCCCTGCTTCCATACCAGGCTATCGCGATTGATGGTTCTGCCAGCAAATAAGACTTGCAACTGTTCAAGGGAAACAGGCCCTTGTTGCACCCCGTTAACTGCATAAAAGTATTGCACTGCCACTGGCATTGGAGGTGGAACGGGAGTTCCTGCTTGCTGCATTTGTGGATTGCCGCCCATTTGAGGACTCATCATACCACCCATTTGCTGCGCCAATACAAATCCCATTCCCATTCCCATTCCTGCACCCGCGGTTCCGCCTTCATTTTTGGCGGCAGCTTCAATGGCTTTGGCCGTTTTGAACTTGGTCAACTTGTCCAGATCCAATTTGTCGATTCGGCTATACTCGAAGATTTCTTTTTTAAGATCTTCCGGCATGGAGACATTTTCGATATAGAATTTCTCCAAAGCGATGCCCACGGTCTCAAATTCCGGAGCCATAACCTCCCTACAAGTGTCTGAAAGCTCCGAGGTGTTTGCCGCATACAATTCAATGGGGAGATTGGCTTCGCCAACTGTATCTGTAAATCGCGTGGCAATCAAACTTTTAAGATGCTCATTGATTTCAAAACTGGTGAAGTTATTATCCGTTCCAACGATATCAACGATGAACTTTCCGGCGTCCGAAATTTTAAAGGCATAGGTTCCGAATGCCCTAATTTCTACCAAGCCAAAGCGCTCATCACTTAAAGTAATCGGACTTTTGGTGCCCCATTTCTCATCAGTGAACAGATGGGTGTTTACAAAATAAACCTCGGCTTTGAAAGGCGAATTAAAACCGTATTTCCATCCCTTTAGGGTGGCTAAGATGGGTAGGTTTTTGGTGGTGAGGTCGTAAGTGCCAGGTTCAAATACATCTGCCAATTGACCTTCGTTCACAAAAACAGCGGTCTGCCCTTCCCTCACAATAAGCTTGGCCCCGTTCTTAATTTCATTTTGGTAGCGTTCAAACCGATGCGCAATGGTGTCATCCGTATAATCCAGCCACTCAATAATATCGATAAACTCGTGGGTGAGTTTCTCCTTGATCTTGCTAAAAATATCCATGGTAAAGTGTTTTATGTTGATGTTTCTAAAGTAAGAAATTGGAAGATTACTTCCTCCAAGGGATTAGTATAAAATTATCCACATTGTTACATACGCTATCAAAATTGATTTGAAATGGAATTAATATTGGGGCTGATTGAATCTGTTCCTAAAACAAAAACGGTACTTACTTTTTCCCTACATTTAGTACCGACTAATTCAACATCGTAGAAAATGAAACATTTGCTTTCGCAAACCGGCTTATTCTTGCTGGTTTTTTGCCTTTTTGCAACCTCGACGCAATCCCAAAGAAGAAAATCAACCCAAACAAGCCCAGAATATCCCAAGGAATTGTATTCCAGTTTGGAGTACCGCTTGGTAGGCCCGTTTAGAGGAGGCCGTTCCGCTGCGGTTACCGGTGTGCCCGGAGAACCCAATCTGTTTTATTTTGGGGCTACTGGAGGTGGCGTTTGGAAAACTACGGATGGTGGACGTTCGTGGGAGAACATTTCGGATGGTTATTTTGGCGGAAGCATAGGAGCAGTGGAAGTGGCCCAAAGCGACCCCAATGTAATCTATGTTGGAGGTGGTGAAAAGACCCTGCGTGGGAATGTTTCCAGTGGATATGGCATTTGGAAAACGGAAGATGCTGGTAAGACTTGGCAAAAAGCAGGTCTGGAAAAAAGTAGGCATGTGCCACGCATCCGAATTCATCCTACAGATTATAACACGGTATACGCTGCAGTTTTGGGGAACATTTACAAACCCACAAAGGAAAGGGGAGTGTACAAAAGTACGGATGGTGGCAAAAGCTGGAAACAAGTTTTGTTTGTCAACGATCAATCTGGAGCAGTAGATCTTACTTTTGACCCCAATAATCCTCGAATCTTATATGCGTCTACATGGAGGGCCAAACGAACTCCCTACAGTTTGAGCAGCGGAGGTGACGGTTCGGCGTTATGGAAAAGTACGGATAGTGGCGAAACCTGGACGGAGATTTCCAAAAATGAAGGTTTTCCAAAAGACACTTTAGGCATCATCGGGGTAACAGTATCCCCTAAGAACAGCGAACGAGTCTGGGCGATTGTGGAGAACAAGGAAAAAGGCGGACTATATCGTTCTGATGATGGTGGGAAAAAATGGACACAGGTCAACAGCGAAAGAAAATTGCGTCAGCGGGCTTGGTATTACACCCGTGTCTATGCGGATACTCAGGATGAAGATGTGGTTTATGTCCTCAATGTTCGGTATCATAAATCCACCGATGGCGGAAAGACCTTTAATACCTTCAATGCGCCTCATGGGGATCACCATGACCTATGGATTTCCCCAGAAAATGCCAAGCGTATGATTATTGGAGATGATGGAGGGGCGCAGGTAAGCTACGATGGTGGGGAAACCTGGAGCACCTACTACAACCAGCCTACAGCACAATTTTATCGCGTTACTACGGACAATGCGTTCCCGTATCGGATTTATGTGGCCCAACAGGATAATTCCACCATCCGAATCAATCACCGAAGTGATGAAGGTTCCATAGGCGAAGATGATTGGGAACCAACTGCTGGTGGTGAATCGGCACATATTGCAGTAGATCCCACAAACAATGATATTGTTTATGGAGGCAGTTATGGAGGGTTTTTAACTAGGGTGAATCACGATAAAGGAACAGTGCGCGGTATTAATGTATGGCCAGACAATCCCATGGGCTATGGTGCCGAGGGAATGAAATATCGTTTTCAATGGAACTTCCCCATTATTTTTAGCAAACACGATCCCAAGAAGCTGTATACCTTTTCCAATCATGTGCACCAGAGTACCAATGAAGGGCAAAGCTGGGAGTTGTTGAGCGATGACTTAACCCGAAACGATCCTGCTAAATTGGTTAGCAGCGGAGGGCCTATCACCCAAGATAACACAGGAGTTGAATATTACTGTACCATTTTTGCAGCCAATGAAAGTCCTTTAAAAGAAGGCTTGCTTTGGGTAGGTAGTGATGATGGCTTGATCCATGTAACCAAGGATGGGGGATCCACATGGGAGAATGTGACTCCTACCAATATGCCAGAGTGGAGCATGATCAACAGCATAGAACCTTCCAATTTTGATGAAGGCACCTGCTATGTAGCGGCCACTAGATACAAGTTGGGAGATTTTAGGCCGTACCTCTACAAAACCACGGATTATGGAAAAACCTGGACAAAAATAACGAACGGTATAAATGATGAGCATTTTACTCGAGCGCTACGGGAGGACCCTAAAAGAAAGGGATTGCTATATGCAGGGACAGAAACCGGGATGTATATTTCCTTCAATGACGGACAAAATTGGGACAGCTTCCAATTGAATCTCCCTATAGTTCCTATTACCGATTTGACCATAAAGGACAACAATTTGGTAGTGGCAACGCAGGGTAGGAGCGTATGGATTATAGATGATTTGACGGTCTTGCACCAACTGGATGCATCAAAGAAAAGTTCCGCTGCCATTTTGTATCAACCCAAGGACAGCTATCGCACCAAAGGGACGGCAGCAAAAAAGCCATCAAAGACAGAAGGGCAAAACCATCCCAATGGTGTTGTTTCACATTTCTATCTGAAAAACGTATCGGATAAAGATAGTATCAGTTTGACGTATACATCCATGGCGGGAGACACCTTGGCCAGCTATAGCACTTTTGCCAAAGAGGAGAAGAAAAAACTCAAAGCGAAGCAAGGGGGTAATACCCATGTTTGGAATACACGGAGAAAAGGAGCTGAAAAATTGAAAGGGATGATTCTGTGGTGGGCAAATTTGGATGGTGCCAAAGCAGTTCCAGGTTCGTACAAGGTTCACTTAAATGTAAACGGGTCAAACCAAACACAGCAATTCAAAATTTTACCCGATCCAAGGGCTGAGGTCTCCGTAGCTGATATGCAAAGACAATATGAGTTTATCACAGATATCAATACTACCGTGAATAGGGCGCATCAGTCCATCAAAAAAATCAGGAAAATAACGGAGCGGTTGGATGCTTTTAGTAAGCAATACAAGGAGGATGAACGTACCAAGGACTTGGTAGAGAAAGCCAAAAAAATGAAGGAGGATTTTGGCACAATTGAAAAGGCCTTGTACCAAACCAAAAACCGCAGCAATCAAGACCCTTTGAATTTCCCGATTCGGTTGACCAATAAACTGGGCCATTTGAACAGTTTGGTGTCCATTGATGATTTCCCACCTACAGCTCAGGATATAGCCGTTAAAAATGAACTGACCGCCAAAATCAACACCCAATTGGACGCTTTTGATGCCTTGGTGGACGAGGAGATGCAACAGTTCAATAGAGAATTCAACAGTTTGAACTTGAATTATCTATTTGTGGAGGAATAAATAAAGAACTGAAGGGAATTCGTCTAAATTTACGGCTCTTGGTAACCAAGAGCCGCAGAAGTTTTATAGACGATTTATGAGTAATGATCCCAAAACATTTTATACTAGCCAGTCTTTAAAGTTTGAAAATGAGCTGACCATCCTTGGGAAAAAGCTGGATGTTTCAAGCGCCATTAGACTTTTGGTGGCCATTGCAACTTTATTGGGGATTTATTTGGCTTGGGGAACCATGGAATTAGTCATTCCCCTCTTCCTTTTAGGAGCAGCAACCTTTACCTATATGGTCGTTCGCCATGATCGGATTAAATATCGGCAGAACCTGACTCGGGAGTTGTTGGCCCGAAATCAAAAAGAACTTCGTGTACTCCAAAGGCAGTTTTCCGATTTGCCGGATGGAAAGGAATTTCAAGATTCCAATCATTGGTACAGCAAGGATATCGATTTGTTTGGCAGCGGATCCTTTTACCAATACCTAAATAGAACTGCTTTGGAAAGCGGCTCCAAGGAGCTGGCAAGGTTGCTTTTATCCAACAATATTGAAGACATTGATTTAAAACAAGCTGCTATAGCCGAGTTGGCCACCAAGCCGGAATGGAGGCAGGAATATGGTGCTACGGCCACCTTGGTTAGAACACAGATCCCGGCATATAAGATTGTTGAGTGGCTGTCCAATTATGTCCCTTTTGTTCCCACTAGCATGATAAAAGGGACTTATGGTTTTTCAGCAATTTCCCTGACGATTATTACCGTATGCAGTATAGGATGGATTTCCTGGATTTGGACATTGGTGGTGTTTGTTGTGGGTATGGCAATAAGCGGGAAGTTTGTGAAGAAGGTAAGCACACTTTCAGTACATGTATCCGAAATACAAAACACCTTTACCCAATACGCCCGTTTACTGGCCCTCTTGGAAGATCAAAAATTTGAAAGTCAGCTTCTAGTTCAAAGGCATAAGGAAATCAAAAATGAAGCGAACTCAAGTGCTGGGGTGTTGAAACATTTCTCTAATCTTTTGGATCGATTGGATCAGCGAAATAACATTTTGGTTGGGTTCATCCTCAATGGATTTTTTCTGCGGGATTTGATGATCTGCGGCTACATCGAAGCTTGGATAGATCAAAACAAGCATGTAGTTCCAAAATGGTTTGATGTCATTGCCTTTTTTGATGCGTACAACAGTTTAGGCAATTATGCCTTCAATCATCCAGACCATGTTTATCCCACTTTAATGGATGAAGGAAAAACCTTGGAATGTAAAGCAATTGTGCATCCCCTATTGGCTCCAGATAAAGCTGTGCCCAATGATATAACCATCAACCTTGAAGATTTTTATATCATTACAGGAGCCAACATGGCGGGAAAAAGCACCTTTCTAAGAACAATTGCCCTCCACTTGGTCATGGCAAATGTTGGACTTCCGGTTTGTGCTGAATCTTCAAGCTATAGACCAATAAAGTTGATTACCAGCATGCGCACTACCGATAGTCTGAAGGATGATGAAAGCTATTTTTTCAGCGAACTAAAAAGGCTGAAATTTATTATTGAAGAGATGGATTCCGATAGGTACTTTATTGTTCTGGACGAGATTTTAAAAGGAACCAATAGTAAGGACAAGGCCATTGGATCCCAAAAATTCATTGATAAACTGGTCGGTATGAAATGTACAGGAATTGTGGCTACCCATGACCTTAGCCTGTGTGAAGTTGCACAAAAGCATGAAAACGTATCCAATTATTTTTTTGATGCCCAAATAGTGGATGGCGAACTTATCTTCGATTATCAATTTAAAAAAGGTGTTTGCCAAAACATGAATGCGAGTTTTTTGCTAAAAAAAATGGGCATAGTTGAATGATTTAAGGATTGTTAAACCTTAAATTTAGCCTTGGAATTCTGAACCTAATCCATAACCCAATGTTATATCCCTATATAAAATCGTTACACCTGATTTTTGTGGTTACTTGGTTTGCCGGCTTGTTCTATATTCCGCGCTTGTTCATTTATCATATTGAGGCTTGGCAAAAACCTTCTCCTGAAAGGGAAATTTTATCCGACCAGCTCAAATTGATGACCAAACGCTTGTGGTATATCATTACCTGGCCATCTGCTATTTTGTGTACGCTTTTTGCCATTTGGCTATTGGTATTGATGCCTGAATGGCTCAATCAATCCTGGATGCACATCAAGTTGGGATTTGTGGGACTACTAATTTTCTACCACTTAAAATGCCATCAAATTTTTAAGCAGTTGCAACGGGATGAGGTGAAATACACTTCTCGATTTATGCGTATTTGGAACGAACTGGCAACCATGGTTTTGTTCGCCGTGGTGTTCCTTGTAATCTTAAAAAATTCCTTGGATTGGATCTATGGCACCCTTGGAATTATGGTACTTGCCATTTTGCTTATGCTCGGGATTCGATTGTATAAAAGAATCCGGGATAAAAATCCGAATGCGTAAACAAAATCCAATTATTAAATTCCAAATCCCAAATTTTGGATTTTGGTGCTTGGAATTTTTTGGTTCGATTATTGCTAACTTTATTCCAAACTGCAAAAGGATTGTTTAAAAAACTATCGCTTCGTTCCCGTATCTTTTTCACCATGATCATGCTAGTGGTCATCGCTTCCGTGTTGATTGCCGGAGTCACTATTTATCAGTATAGGGAACAGAGCAAGGATTACCATGAAAACAGGCTGGAGCGAAAGGAAGAGCAAATACTCCAAAGTATCTCCTATGTTCTCAAGGAAACCACTTATCCCGTTACCACGGAAAATTTGGGCAACATCTTTAAAGATGAAATCTATAAGATTGCAGATGTCCAGAATGTCACCTTTAATATTTATGATTTGGAAGGTGGATTGATCAAAAGTTCCCGACCCGCATTTGAAGCCGATTCCATTTCCAATTGCCTGGATGCCGAAGTGTTGAACATGCTAAAAGTGCAGGCAGAAAAGCGCTATGTTGAGAAGAAAAAAGCTGCGGGCGACAACTATCAAGCTTCCTATACCTTTATTAACGATTCACAGTTTAAACCAATCGGTATAGTAAATCTGCCTTATTTTGAGGACAATTCCTTTAGCAATATGGAGCTGCAGGAATTCATGTTCAGATTGGGAGGGGTTTACTTGCTTATGCTACTTTCTGCCATTATTTTGGCCTACTTCATTTCCAAATACATTACGCGCTCCCTGCAGACCATTTCTGATAAAATGGCCCAAACGGATTTGACCCAGCGCAATGAAAAAATCTACATTGAAAGACCTACGGAGGAGATTGGGAAACTGGTGGATTCCTATAATGGGATGATTGATGAACTGGAGGAAAGCGCAGCCAAATTGGCCCGTAGCGAACGGGAGCAGGCCTGGCGAGAAATGGCCAAGCAAGTGGCTCATGAAATCAAAAATCCCTTGACTCCCTTGCGACTCACCATTCAAAGTTTTCAACGCAAGTTTGATCCCAATGATACCAAAGCGGAACAAAAAATCCAGGAATTTTCCAAGACCGTGATACAACAGATAGATACGTTGAGCAATATTGCCTCTGCCTTTTCAAATTTTGCCAACATGCCTGCCCAGCAAAATGAGACTTTGAATGTTGTTAAAATTGTTAAGTTGGCCCTGGAAATATTTCAAGAGGATTATATCCATTTTATTTCCGATGAAAACGAGATCATAGCCAAATTGGACCGAACCCAGTTGATTCGAGTGGTCACCAATCTGGTCAAAAATGCAATCCAGGCCGTTCCCGAGGTGGAATCTCCCAGAATTCTGGTGACCGTGGCCTCTGAAGGGGCAGAAGTGAAAATATCCGTTGCGGATAATGGCGTGGGAATCACCGATGATTTCAAGGATAAAATATTTGAGCCTAAGTTTACCACGAAGTCCAGTGGTATGGGCCTTGGCTTGGGAATGGTAAAGAACATTGTGGAGAATTACCAGGGAACCATTGATTTTACATCCCAGGAAGGAAAAGGAACAGTATTCACCGTAAAATTTCCCAAGGAATAACCTGCCCATATCCAGCGCTATTGGATGATTGATGGTGGATGTGTAATTTTACCAAACACCAAACACCAAACACCAAACACCAAACACCAAACACCAAACACCAAACACCAAACACAAAGCCCTTGAACTACGAAAACATTTACATCGAAGAGGAGAACAACATTGCCACCATTACCATAAATAGGCCCAAAAAGTTGAATGCGCTCAATAAAAGAACCATTTCTGAATTGCATACGGCCTTTAAGGAACTGGACGAGGATGATGAAATTCGCGTGATTATTGTCACTGGAAGCGGGGAAAAGGCATTTGTGGCAGGAGCCGATATTTCTGAATTTGCTGATTTTTCGGTTAAAGAAGGAAGAAAACTGGCAGCCGAAGGACAAGAAATCCTGTTTGATTTTGTAGAAAACCTGTCTACCCCGGTAATTGCCGCGGTCAATGGTTTTGCTCTAGGCGGGGGACTGGAGTTGGCCATGTCCAGCCATTTCAGAATTGCTAGCGACAATGCCAAAATGGGCCTCCCAGAAGTATCATTGGGTGTTATTCCTGGATATGGAGGAACCCAACGCTTACCGCAGTTGGTAGGAAAGGGAAGAGCCATGGAAATAATCATGACGGCAGGGATGATTACCGCGGATCAAGCCTTGCAGTATGGTTTAGTCAATCATGTGGTGCCCCAAGAGGAATTATTGCCCCTAAGTCTTAAAATAGCGAGCAGGATATCGAATAACTCCCCTGTGGCCATAAAATATGCAATAAAAGCGGTAAATGCTGGTTTTAAGTATGATGTGAATGGTTATGCAACGGAGATAGATGCCTTTGGCACCTGCTTTGGCACCAACGATTTCAAGGAAGGTACTTCCGCCTTTTTGGAAAAACGAAAAGCCGATTTCCCCGGGTCATAGCCATGGTAACCAAACCAGACTATGATGAAACAAAAAATCCTGTTGTTTTGCTTGCTTTTTGTTGGAGCACTGGTATGTGCCCAGGATAAGATGCCCGTAACCTACGATTTTGGTGAAAAATTCAATGATAGATACCGTTACTCCAATTTACTGACCATTTCCGATGATGGCTCAGGCGGTTATATTTTGGTTAGAGCCTATTTTCAGGGGTTGATCTTAAAGCCAAAAGGCTATTTGATTGAACAGTACAATAGCAATTTGGAGCTGGTCTCAGAATACAACTATAAGTTAAAGGGACTCGATTTTGTGGATGGCTTCCTTAAAAACGGACAGTTGAATCTGCTGTTTCTCAACTACAACTACGATAGGGGGCAATATGAATATTGGGTGCATAGAAGCCCAATTGTCAGCTATAATTTCAGGCCCGAGAAACTACTGTCCATTGCTTCGGAAGAAGTACGGAATCCGGTAGACAAGAACTACTATAACAGAAACTTCTCCAAGGGATTTTCCACTTCCATCCTGTTCAATCAGGAGAAAACGGGTTTTGTGATCAGTACGCACCACAAAAGAGGAAAAAACAACAAGCACATCATTCACTTATATGATACAGGCCTAAACAAAAGGTTTGAACATGACTTTTCCCATGAAATCGAGGAGAAAAACTATGCCTTTGAAAATCTGGCTATCTCCACCGATTTGTCCACAGCATACATAGTAGGGAAAGCCTATTTCAAAAAGAAGCGTTTTAGGGTGGACGAACGAAAGTTTCAATATGAATTGATCAAGGTTTCGGCCAATGGAAGCCAAACCCAATCGTTTGTGGATGAAGGAAAGTATCCAGAGGCCTTATACCCCATAATTTTACGGAACAGACTGGTCTGTACGGGATTTTATGCGGATAGAAAGGACAATCGCTATAATGGCATCGCTTATTTTGACCTTAATCCGATAAGCTTGGCTATCAACGCCAAAAAATACAATCCATTTTCCCTTCAGTTTATGGAGGATAAATTTGGTAGGGAGGAAGACAAGGTAGTCAAGAACCTTGTTTTTAAAAGTGTTGAAATAACCGAAAGCAACGAGATTTTTTTCAATGCCGAGGAGTACTTCGTGACCACAGGTATGGAGGTGACCGGTGCTGGCCAACGGGTTAAGTTGGAACGGTTTCACCATAATGACATTGTGAGTGCCAAACTGGATACCCAAGGGGATTTGGTTTGGGCCAGAAACATCAATAAAGCCGAGGTAACGCAAGGTGATGGGGCATACGCTTCCTATAGCTCCTACTGTAAAAATGGAAAGACCTATTTTTTCATTTGCACCGCGGCGGATAACCCACAATTGATCAATAACGAACGCCTAATCTTTAAACAGGGACTCAGCCGAAACCGAAATGTGTTCATGATTTCCTTGGATGAAAATGGGGTTATGGACTATGAAAAGATCATAGACAACCAGGAAGCCCGACTCCCTTTAATGGTCTCCAAACCGTTAAAGGATGTCGATGAAAGTAAAATGCTCTTTTACGCCAAGCGCGGTAGTAAAAAACAGCTGGTAAAAGTCTCCTTTTTATAAGATCATAAGCAACGCTTTCCTCTTCCTTGACTCTTCAAAGTAAAAACCATAATCATGGGCGTAGGGTTGAGAAGGTGTATTTTCACATTCCTTTGTATTGCTTTGATAGCGTGTACGGGTGACGATGTTGATGTTGACAATCAAAAAATTATTGGGGAGTGGCGGGTGACCGCCATCCACAACTCAAGTCCTTCCGGACCCACTTTAGGGCCACTCACAGGGGAGATTATTTCCATTATTTTTTTTCAAAATGGAACCTTTGAAGGAACCACTTCGGCAAATACTTTTGGCGGGGAATTTTCAGCTACCGATACCACCCTTTTTATTGAAGAAATGATAACCACCGAGGTAGCCGATACCGTATTTGGGCAAGCTTTTTATGAAGCCTTTGAAGGGAGTAGAAGTACTGACACGGGGTTTTCCGAATTTGAACTTTCTTTCCAAGACGACACCCGGCTAAATCTTGAATACCAGAACTTCAAATTTTTGGGTCTGCAAAAGCAATGATCTTAACAATATAAAATGGATTATATCCATATATTTGGAATAAATCCATGAAATGAACCTGAATGACCTGCAAAAAGGAAGAGGTGCCCAAAAAAATCCACACAACAGATTCCTAAAAGATGTATATGAAATAAGGGAAGACTTTCTCGAATTCTGCCGACTGGAAGGGGAGGAAGCAGAAGTCCACAAAACCCAATACATTCCCATTTTTCCCAAAACCATAGTCAATAAAGTGGACAGTCCTGATGTGGGCATGCTCTATTCCATGAACCCGTACCAAGGGTGCGAGCATGGATGTGTCTATTGCTATGCCAGAAATACTCATGAGTATTGGGGCTATAGTGCAGGACAGGATTTTGAACGCAAAATTTTGGTCAAAAAAGCAGCACCGAAGTTGTTGGAGGCCAAAATCAAACATAAAAACTGGAAGGCAAATACCATTGTATTATCCGGTAATACAGATTGCTATCAGCCAGCCGAACAACAATTTAGGATTACTCGAAAGTGCCTAGAGGTTTTTCTAAAATATAGGCATCCTGTGGGCATTATCACCAAAAATGCCTTCATCCTTCGGGATTTGGACATTCTGACCGAATTAGGTTCTCACCAGTTGGTTGGGGTAAATATATCCGTTACCTCCTTATCAGAAAAAACAAGAAGGAAGTTGGAACCTCGTAGCGCATCCATTCAAAAAAGACTGAAAACAATTCGGGTACTGAGTGAAAATGGAATTCCTGTAAATGCGATGTTGGCACCCATGATTCCTGGAATCAATAGTCATGAAATGCTAAAACTGGCCAAAGCTGTTGCAGATGAAGGAGCATTGTCCTTTGGTTTTACCGTAGTGCGTTTAAATGGCGCTATAGGTCAGATTTTTGCGGATTGGATAAAAAAAGCAATGCCCCATAGGGCGGAAAAAGTACTGCACCTGATCCAAGACTGCCATTCAGGAACCTTAAACGATAGCAGGTTTGGAATTAGAACACGGGGCGAGGGGAAGATTGCCACGCAGATACATGAAATGGCCAGGCTTGCGCGGCAAAAGTATTTTAGAGGCCGAGTGTTTCCCAAGCTCAATCACGATTTGCATGAGCAGTACAAAACAGGGCAGATGAAATTATTCTAAGATGTTTTGCGCTTTCCAAAACCCGTGGACAGGCGAACCGTGATACCTATGGCTTTGGTATTGAAGTTTTGTTTGTGGTAATCTTGCTCAGAAAAATCGAGTTGGTTTAAAGACTTCCCAGCATTAAAGGCAGTATAGGTTAGATAAAGGCCGAGCTTTCCAATTTTGTCCGTTCCCAGGAATTCATAACCAATAGAGAAGGTCCAAAAGTTAAAATTGCTTTTGGTTTCTTGTCTGATATCAATTTGGTCGGTGTCCGTGTAATCTCCAATAGCTCTTTGATTTCCAAAATGATATTTGGGAATGAACACCACCCGACTATAATCATCCTGAATAAAAAACTTGGGACCTACACCCCAGACCCAAGCATCAAAAAAGCGGTCTAAAAAAGAGCGAAAGCCAATATCACCCAAAGGATCATTAGCCCAATCTTCATCGGAGCGACCTCCAAAATAATAAGTTACATCAACCTCGGGAGCCACATGTTTAAGCGCAAAAAGCTCGGAACCCACTGAAAAGTTGAGATAGGCCGATGGCTCAAACTCGTCCTCATAAAAAGCAGCAAACGAAATATAGGCTTCTGGGGGTTGCATCTGGGAGTAACTTACGGAGAGCGAGGTAAAAAGAAGAAATGCCAATAGGTGTTTCATAGGCTATAGATTATCAACAAATATGCCATAGCCCAAGCCTGTTATGAGATAATTTTGAATAAATTTATAAGGATTGTCCAATCCACACTTTGCTCTTCGTCATAACATCGAAACAAAGTATAAACCGGTTCCTTAGGGGACATAAAATTTAAACCAATGAGTAATTTTTTGTATTTATTTCGAGGAGGTCATGATGCGTACCAAGAGCTATCACAAGAAGAAAAACAAGCCCATATGCAAGTGTGGGGAGAGTGGATGGGAGGCCTAAAAGAAAAAGGCCAACTTTTGGACGGGCTCCCCTTGGCAGAGGATGGAAGAGTGGTGCATCAAAGGGGTGAAATGGTTACCAACGGACCCTTTGCCGAAGGCGCTGAAGTGGTAGGAGGCTATCTGATTGTTGTGGCCAAGGATATTGATGAAGCTGTTGAAATGTCTAAAGGATGCCCAATTTTTGATTATGATGGAAGCTATGTAGAGGTTCGGGAAATCTTATCCATGGACGGACATTAATTGTGGCGATGAGTAATTTTCTTTGGCTGTTCCGAGGAGGGTACCAGGACTACAACCAACTATCTGATGAAGAAAGGGAGGCCTTGAACCAGGATTGGATCAAGTGGTTGGAGAATCTGAAGCAAGCAGGCAAGCTGATTGAAGGTTTTCCACTTTCACAAGAAGGTCGCGTAGTCTATAACAGAGGAGAACTGGTCACCAATGGTCCTTTTGCTGAAGGTGCCGAGGTGGTTGGAGGATATACCATCATATCCGCGCAGGATTTGGCAGAGGCCGTGGCGCTTTCCAAGGGTAATCCCCATTTTGGATTTGAAGAAGGAACCCTGGAAGTTCGGCAGATTATTGATGATGAAGTCCATTAATTTTAGCATATGAAGAAGAAAGCCTGACGTGGTTCAGGCTTTTTTTATAACATGGAAAGTAACCAACTTGACAATACCATTGAACACCTGTTTCGTAACGAGTACGGAAAGGTGGTGGCCGTTTTGATTCGGAAGTATGGGACGTCCCATGTTGAGAAAATAGAGGATGCCGTGCAAGACACTTTTTTAAAGGCCATGAAGATTTGGGCCTATAAGGAGATGCCCAACAATCCAACAGCATGGCTCTATCGTGTGGCCAACAATTCGTTGATTGATGTGCTCCGAAAAGACAAGAAATCTTCGACTTTTGAGGAGCATGTGCTTAAGGAAGTTTCGGAAAATCCCTCTGATGGGGTACTGCTGGAAGATGTAATCTCGGACAGTCAACTCCAGCTCATTTTTGCCTGTTGCGATCCCTCCCTTTCCCTAGAACATCAGATTATCTTAAGCCTAAAACTTATAGGCGGTTTTAGTAATAAAGAATTGGCGGAAGCCCTGCTTAAAAAGGAGGAAGCTGTTGCTAAATCTTTCACCCGTGGGAAAAAGAAATTCAGGAATGAGGTACAAATGCTAAAAATTCCGGTGCAAATGGGGCTTCAGTCAAGATTGTTTGTTGTTCTTCGGGTTATTTATCTGCTTTTTACAGAGGGTTATGCAGCTTCGACAGGCTCACAGGTCATCAAACGGGATATTTGTTATGAGGCCTTACGTTTGGCCCTATTGCTCAGGGAAAACAAATACTGCAAACATCCCAATTTGGAAGCATTGATTGCCCTAATGTGTTTCCATGCTTCTCGATTTGAGGCAAGGTTGGACGATGCTGGTGCGCTTGTCACCCTGGAATTTCAGGATCGCTCCAAATATAATA
Source organism: Flagellimonas flava (assembly GCF_050617915.1). GTDB lineage: Bacteria > Bacteroidota > Bacteroidia > Flavobacteriales > Flavobacteriaceae > Flagellimonas > Flagellimonas flava_A. Next base: position 152,275 of record NZ_JBODQE010000005.1, on the reverse strand, counting down.
GGGAGTTGATTGAAATTGGAATTCGACATTTGGAGGGAGCCGGGACATTGGACAAAACGCCATCGCATTATCATTTGGAGGCTGCTCGATCCTATTATCATTGTGCTGCAAAAAGTTTTGGGCAGACGGATTGGAAGAGCATCCTTTATCTGTATGATGTACAACTCAAACAACAGTATTCACCCATGGTCGCTTTAAATAGTATTGTTCCCTTTGCAAAGATTCATGGTGCAGCAAGGGCACTGGAAGAACTGAATATGTTGGCCCAAAAATCAAACTTTGAAACCACAGGTCTGTTTTATGCTATAAAAGCCGAACTGCTTCAGGAATTGAACGATATGGATTATCAAAGTGCTTTGACCAAAGCCATCGAACTCTCAGAGAATGATTTGGTGAAAAGACACCTACAAAAAAAGTTGCCCTAAACTTTGATAAAGGTGTTGTTCTGGTACATATACCAAAGCAACAAATAGAGGATGCCAAACCCTCCTATGGAAGTCAGCATTGGATAATAGGATCCAGCGTATGGTTCCAATCCGAACAAAAGAAATTTGGAAACTTCTGGAAAATTGATCACATGTGACAAAACATAGGCTGTAATGGCGTTCATCCCGATGACTTTTAGGGGATACGTCCATTTGGTCTTGCCTTTAACATCAATGATCCAATAGAACAAAGCCAAGAGCAGAAAACACACCCCTGAGGATGCCAGCACAAAGGAGCTTGACCAGATTTTTTTGACTATGGGATGCCAGATGCCCCAAATCAGGCCAAGGGCCAATCCAACTAGTCCGCTAATAAAGAGATAGAGCGCAACTTTGTTTCTAGGCAGCTTGGATTTTATCAATTCACCTGCAAAGACTCCGGATAAGGTGGTTGCGGTAAACCCAAGCCCACTGAGTAACCAGGTGTATTGTAGACCATCATCAAATCTTCCTAATATCAATCGGTCAAAATAAAGCGCAAAATTTTGATCTGGTAACAACATGCTTTGCCCCGCCCCAGGAACATTGGGTACTGTTAAAAGTAAGGCATAGACAACTAGGCAAGAGGCAAAAACCACATAACGCCATTTTTGATTCAGATGGATATAGGCAAGGCATGAGAACAGGTATCCAACCGCAATGGCCTGTAGCGTATTGCTAAAGACATGAAATCGCGAGAGGTCAAAAGCCAACAAATTACCCTGTACGATCCACCCGAGAACAAAAAGAATCACAAACCGCTTAGCCAGCTTTCTATAGACATGACCCCTGCCATTTTTGTCCTGCATTCTTTTGGACATGGAGAAAGGAATTACGGCCCCTACAACAAAGAGGAATAGCGGCATGATAATGTCATAAAAAGTGGAACCAAACCATTCGGGGTGACTGAACTGTTTGGCCAGGCCTTCGGTAAATGAGGTCTGGCTACCCTGATATAGATTATAGAAAAAGTGGTCGGCGAAAATAATGAGCAACATATCAAACCCTCTCAATGCATCAATGGAAAGGATTCTTTTAGATGGTTGGCCCATTTTAGGTTGGTTATTGGGCTGCAACTGACTCCGTTAAGAAATCACCTTGCAGCCCGTATTTTTCATTTCTTTATTGGAATTACGATAGTTCCCAGCCTTTTCGATACTCGCGGGTAACCCATTCATTGGCTTTATCGTAATTGGTGATTTTCATGTTCTCACCATCCCAAAGCAATTTACGTCTTCCAGGATAGTCATAAGGAGCCCAATCACCTGGCTTTTTACCTGCCTGCAGTACTTTGTACTGATATGCTTTTACCGCAAGATTACCCATAAGCACGGTCTCCGTCAATGGGCCAGCTTTGGCAAAGTTGGAAGAGGTGGCATCACCTTTGATACAACCGTCAACAAAATTGGCAATATGGCCGCCCATACTATCTGGAACTCTTGGGTATTTCGGTTTTGGAGCGTTGAACAAGCCCATCATATCAGAAGGCAATAAGCGCGCGTTTCTGGAGTAGGTATCGCAAACCAAGATGCCTTTATCACCATACATCACGGTTCCACCATCTCCGTTACCTACACTTTCCCCATCTTTTAGTTCATCTGGTAAATCGGGCATTAGACCACCATCGTACCAATTTAGCGCAATGTCTCCATGGTGCTCATGATTAAATTTCAAGTGAATTTTGGAAGAAGGAGGGCAAGAAGGGCTATAATCAGCTTCCACAAAATCCCCTACCCAAACTGAGGTACAACTGGCTTCAGCTTCCGTAGGATAACCTAGATCCAAAACGCTGAATGGGGTTTCCATGATATGGCATCCCATATCTCCTAAGGCTCCAGTGCCAAAATCCCACCAACCTCGCCATTTGAATGGTAGGTAGGCTTCATTATAATCACGCATTGCTGCAGGTCCCAACCACAGATCCCAATCCAGTCCTTTGGGTACAGCTTGTTTTTCAACAGGAACGGGAACACCTTGTGGCCAAACGGGTCTGTTCGTCCAACAATCTATCGTGTGCACTTTCCCAATAATTCCAGATTCTACCCATTCGCGTGCTATCCGACTGTCATCACTGGAAGCTCCTTGGTTACCCATCTGGGTCACAATACCATTTTCAGCCGCTACTTGGGTCATCAAACGGGCTTCATGAATGTTATGTGTCAGAGGTTTTTCCACATAGGCGTGTTTTTTTTCACGCATAAATGGGAGCGCAATGGTTGCATGGGTATGATCGGGAGTGGCCACCATTACCGCATCAATATCTTTCAAATGCTTATCGTAAACCTTTCGAAAATCCTTATAACGTTTAACATCGGGGAATTCCTTAAAAGTCCTTTCGGCACGTCTATCATCGACATCACAAAAGGAGACAAATTTCACCTTTCCGGTGCTGGCCAGGCCATTAATTACCCCATGACCACGTCCGCCCACACCAAAGGCACCTACGTAAAGAGTGTCGCTGGGCGCGACATGGGTCTTGCCCAAAACATGACTGGGGACAATGGAAAAAGCAGCAGAGGCCGCTGCTGTATTTTTAAGGAACTTTCTTCTTTGCATTTTGGATTGTTTAGTTAAGCTATCAAGATACAAAAAACAACCGTAGAGACATACAGCTTGTTATGTATTCCACTCTTTGTAAAATTGTTCCAGATAATCTAACATGAACTGATGACGTTCCGCTGCCAATTCCCGACCTGTATCCGTGTTTATTTTGTCCTTGAGCAGTAGCAATTTTTCGTAGAAGTGGTTAATGGTGGGGGCATTGGATTTTTTGTATTCTTCCTTGGTCATGTTCAGATTGGGCTCAATCCTGGGATCGTACATGGGCCTGTTTTTGAATCCACCGTAGTTGAATGTTCGGGCAATCCCGATCGCTCCAATGGCATCCAATCTATCCGCATCCTGAACCACCTGCAATTCCAGCGAAGTAAACTTGGGTTGACCTTTGTCCAAACTATTTTTGAACGACATATGCCGTATAATGTTCGCAACGTGATCCGTTCGGACAGGATCTAAGTGCTGTGAGGCCAAAAATTCTTGGGCGGTCTTTGGGCCGATTTCCTCATCCCCATCATGGAATTTGGGATCAGCAATATCATGAAGTAGCGCTGCCAGCTGAACCACCAACGGATCCACTTGTTCCTTTTCCGAAATTTTCTTGGCCGTTTTAAAAACCCGTTCCGTGTGAAACCAGTCATGGCCCCCTTCTGCATACTTAAGTTGCTCCTTTACAAAATTCTTGGTTGCTTCTATCAAAAGTTCATTCATGATTTGACTTCGGTTATTCCATTCTTGATTTGTTCCTCAACTTTGTCAATCAGTGCCTCGGCATCTCCTTGAATGGCAACTGGAGGATGCACTTTGAACTTAATCAAAGAGCCCAATCCCATTGGAAATTGTCCAAAACGAAGCATCTTCCAGGAGTTGTTGATGCTTATTGGGACAACCAAGGCGGACGGAGCATGCTTCATCAGTACTTTTAATCCCGTGGTTCGAAATGGTTTGGGAACACCGGTTCTGCTTCGAGTTCCTTCCGGAAAGATGACAGCGCTACGGTTGTGTTTTTCTATGTATTGACCTAGTTGCTGCAAGGCTTCAATGGATTGTTTGGGGTCTTTTCTATTTATTAAGGCGGAACCTCCATGTCGGAGATTGTAGGACACACTGGGAATACCCTTGCCCAATTCTATTTTGCTCACAAATTTGGGATGGTGCTTTCGCATGTGCCAAATTATGGGCGGAATATCGTACATGCTCTGGTGGTTGGTGACGATGATCAGGGGCCTGTCAGTCGGTATGGCATGGGAATTTTCAAAATGATATCGTGTGCCCAAAAGATTCGTACACCGCATCAAGAACCAATTAAGGATGCTCACACTTCCCTTATGTGCTTTATACCCGAACACATTTAAACATACCCATTGTATGGGATGAAAAATCACCAAAGTCAACCCAAAACAGATAAAGTATAGGATGGTAATCGGATAAGAAAGAAACTTTTGCATGCTTACATTCTATTGTAGCTCTGAAGTGCTAAGAAAATAAAAGTCGGTTATCTATGGCACAAAAATAAAAAACCACCCTTAAGGGTGGTTCTTCAAATCTCATTTGTTGGAAATTAACAATGGTCGTTATAAGCTTCCATTAAATTTTCCGCGATCAATTCCGCTGGTCTTCCTTCAATATGATGTCTCTCGATCATATGCACCAACTCTCCATTTTTGAACAATGCCATACTTGGTGAAGATGGAGGAAAGGGAACCATATGGTTTCTGGCAGTGTCAACAGCTTCGGTATCTACCCCGGCAAAGACAGTAACCAAATGGTCTGGTTTTTTATTGTTTTGTAAGCTCAACTTTGCTCCAGGTCTTGCATTTGCCGCGGCGCATCCGCAAACGGAATTCACCACAACCAAGGTGGTTCCTTCTTGTTTCAATGCATTTTCCACGGCTTCACTTGTATATAGTTCCTCGAACCCAGCAGTGGCTAGGTCGGCTCTCATAGGTTTTACCAATTCTTCAGGATACATAATCTATTAATTTTTAAGGTACAAAGATATGGTTTTTGTCGCATTTTTTGAGGAAGCCTTAACAGCTGTAAACAGTTTTGTTCTAAGGCAAAAGCCTATATTTGGGCTCTAAATTTGTTGCAATGATCAAGTGGGCGGCCGCCTTCGTTGGATTTTTTATCAGAGGTTTTGCGGGAGCCATAATTGGCTTTCTTGTGGGCAGTTTTTTGGACACCTTGGGCGGTTCAGGTTCCCGAGGGGGCGGAAGTGTGTTTTCAGACTTTACCAGACAGTCCGTTTCCCCAGCCGATTTTGAACTGAATCTCCTCTCTTTATGCTCCATTGTCATCAAGGCCGATGGGCAGGTCAGTCAACGGGAATTGGACTATGTACGCCAATATTTTTTGAGCACCTATGGCAAGGAAAAGGCCAATGCCATTTTTAGGACTTTTAATGATGTCATTAAAAAAAGGGAAGTTTCTGCCCAAAGAATTTGCACTTACTTGGTTCAGCGCACACGTTACGAAGTACGATTGCAGCTATTGCACTTCCTTTTTGGGATTGCCCAAGCGGATGGACAGGTCAGCAAGGCCGAAGTGAACAAGCTACGGGAATTGGCGGGTTACCTTCGTGTTGGTCTGCACGATTTTGAAAGCATCATGGCCATGTTCATCAAATCTGCGGACAATGCCTATAAGATTTTGGAGATAGAAAAATCGGCTTCGGATGATGAGGTGAAAAAGGCGTATAGAAAAATGGCCAAAAAGTACCATCCCGATCGTGTGGTTATGGAAAATGAAGCCATCAAAAAAGGAGCGGAGGAAAAGTTTAAGGAAGTTCAAAAAGCCTATGAGACAATTCAGCAGGAGCGGGGCATATCCTAAGCCGATATTTGGATTATTCGATGATTGGACTGATGGAGCTCAAACTTTGAACTTGAACTTGTATTTTGAGTTTGAACTTAACTGTCACTAATTACTAATTAACTAACAACTGAACAATGCAAGAATTCTGGTTCTACATTAAATTGGGATTTAACCATGTGCTGGATTTGGGAGCTTATGACCATATCCTTTTTCTATCGGCCTTGGCCATACCCTTTACTTTTAAAAACTGGAAGCGCGTGGTTATTTTGGCCACAATCTTTACCATAGCACATTGTACCTCTCTGGCTCTGTCTGCCTTTGAAGTGATGACCATGGATGTAGGCCTTATTGAATTCCTGATTCCTGTTACTATTTTATTGACTGCACTGTACAACTTGACCTATGTTTTTGGTGATTCCCAAGCATCTGGCAGGTATGTGCATGTATTGGCCACAGCATTTTTTGGTTTGGTTCATGGTTTAGGGTTCTCCAATTATTTTAAGATGCTCATGGCGGAGCAGGAAGATAAGGTACTTCCGTTATTGGGTTTTGCCACAGGGATCGAGTTTTCACAAGTGGCCATCATTTTAATCATTTTGAGCGTGGCTTTTGCGGTTTTGGACCTCTTAAAAGTGAAAAGAAAGCTTTTCATCGGAATTGCATCCATTTTAGTCATTGCCATTACAATACCGCTGCTAATTGCAACGTTTCCCCAATAGGGCCTTCGTTAAAATTAATTGAATAAGGTTGTACGAGTCTTGTAAAGCGGGTATATTTAATTAATGATCAGTCTATTTACCGATCTATGAACGAGCGCAAACAAGAAAAGTATGATAAGGCCTATTTAAGAATGGCCAAGGAATGGGGGAAACTCTCCTATTGCAAAAGAAAACAAGTGGGCGCCATCATTGTAAAGGACAGAATGATCATATCTGATGGCTACAACGGCACACCCACAGGTTTTGAGAATTTTTGCGAAGATGAAGAAGGTTACACCAAATGGTATGTGCTTCACGCCGAGGCAAACGCCATTTTAAAAGTAGCCGCCTCTACCCAATCTTGTGAAGGTGCAACATTGTACATCACTTTGTCTCCCTGTAGGGAGTGCAGTAAGCTGATTCATCAGGCTGGCATAAAACGTGTGGTTTACCAGACGGCCTATAAAGATGATTCAGGGCTGCGATTTTTAGAAAGGGCAGGCGTAGAGACCTATCATTTGCCCATTCTGGAAGAAATGGTCTAACCTCACCATTTTACGTTATGAAAAAGAAATATCAGTATATACTCCCCACCATTCTGGCCTTTGTGCTGGCTGTGGGCATTTTTATTGGAGGCAAACTTCACTTTGATGATTCTCCAGAAAAGCTCTTCAGCACCAATTCCAAGAAAGACAAACTCAATCGGCTTATAGATTACATCGACTATGAATATGTGGATGATATAGATACTGACAGTATAGTGGACGTTACGGTGAACAATATCCTAGGGAAGCTGGATCCGCATTCGGTGTATATACCAAGGAGTGAGATGGAGGAAGTTTCCGAAAACATGAAGGGGGATTTTGTAGGGATCGGAATCAGCTTCTATATGTATCGAGATACCATTACGGTAATCAGAACAATAAAAAATGGCCCTAGCCACAAAAGTGGTATCAAGGCAGGTGATCGGATACTTATAGCAGACCAGGATACCCTCTTTGGAAAAAGGATTCCCAACAATGAGGTTGTGGCCACCCTTAAAGGAAAAATAGGAACCAAGGTAGATTTGAAGGTATTTAGAAAGCAGGAAGACCGAACCCTGAATGTTACGGTAACCCGTGATAGGGTTCCCATCCGAAGTGTAGATTCTTATTATATGCTTTCCAGGGATATGGGATATATCAAAATCAATCGGTTTGCAGAATCCACTTTTGATGAATTCAAGGATGCCCTTCGAAAACTTAAGATCAGGGGTGCGGAAAAATTGGTGCTTGACCTAAGGGACAATCCAGGGGGCTATTTGGGCATCGCGGAAAAACTTGCGGATGAATTTCTTACGGATGACAAGCTTATCCTGTACACCAAAAACAAAAAGGGGAGAATCAAGAAAGCCTTTGCCACCAAGAAAGGAGAGTTTGAAGACAAACCGGTGTATGTGCTGATCAATGAACGATCTGCATCGGCCAGTGAAATTATTGCTGGAGCCTTACAGGATAATGATATAGGCACCATAGTTGGTCGCCGTTCTTTTGGAAAAGGATTGGTGCAACGGGAAATGGATTTAGGCGACGGCTCTGCGGTACGTTTAACGGTTTCAAGATATTACACCCCAACGGGTAGATCCATCCAAAGATCGTACAAAAAAGGGCATAAGGATTACTATCAAACTTTTATGGAGCGCTATAGAAATGGAGAATTGACCTCTGTGGACAGCATCAAGGTGGCCGACTCTTTGAAATTTGTTACGCCAAAGGGCAAGATAGTATATGGTGGGGGTGGAATTATCCCCGATGTGTTTGTGCCTATTGGCAACAATGAGGAGGAAGCCGTGGAAAGTTTGGATGGGGCAGAGTTCTTTTCCCGTTTTGTGTTCGAACATTTGGAAAAGGACAGAACCCGTTATTCCTATCTTTCAAAGAATGAATTCTTGGACGATTTTAGAGTGGACGACATCCTATTTGATGAATTCATCCAGTTTGTGTTGAATCGAAAAATTAAACTGGACTTTTATGCCCAGGAAGACAAGATCAAGGACTATCTAAAAGCCAACATCGCAGAGCAGTTGTTCTCACCCAATCTTTCCGCTCAAATTAAGGGAGAGTACGATGCCATGTTAAAAAAGGTAATGGAGATGGATCAGGCCCTATTCAATACCTCTGATGTGGAGACTGTGGAGTTGAGGGATTAATCCTCTTTCAACTTTTTGTCAATTTTTTTGCTGAGGGCAAATATCAGGATCAATAACAAGGCACACAATGAGGCCACAATACCGATCAAAGCGATAGTGCTATCTCCTTGAAGAGGGTCATTAAAATCGACCAAGGTAACGTTAAAGGCTATCAACCCCAGTGCTAAAATCACCAAAACAATAACAAAAGCTTTGTTCATAGCTAATAAGCTCGAAATAATTAGTTAATGAATAATTGATTGACGTTGGTGGCAAAAAGTTTGACCGCAATGGCCAACAGGATGACCCCAAAAACCTTACGGATCACTTGAAGTCCATTTTTGCTCAGTAATCGTTCAATCTTTGCACTGGACTTGAGTACCGTGTACACAAAGATAATGTTTACCACAATGGCCACTACTATGTTCTCTACGTGAAATTCTGCTCTTAGCGCCAAAATGGATGTTAGTGTGCCAGCTCCGGCAATCAAGGGAAAAGCGATAGGCACCACGGATGCAGTCTCCACCCCGTCGTCTTTGAACAAGGTAATGCCCAAAACCATTTCCAAGGCCAAAAAGAAGATGACAAAGGCGCCCGCCACAGCAAATGAATTAACATCTATTCCAATAAGCCCTAAGATGCGCTCTCCAACAAACAAAAAAGCCGTCATAATTACAGCAGCAACTATGGATGCTTTCTCGGATTGGATATGCCCCACCTTTTTGCGAAGTGAGAGGATGATTGGGATACTGCCCAAGATATCTATCACGGCAAAGAGTACCATGCTTGCGGTAACTATTTCCTTAAAACTGAAGTTCATAGCCTGTATTTTTTTTAGTACGCAAATGTACGATGAAAAAGAGGGTTTTGGATGTTGTTCGACATGATGAAATGGCCAAGTTTTTGCTTTTGGTTTACCTTTACCCAAAAAGTAGGTTTCGGCATGTTCCAAATTGATAAGACCATAGTTTCCGAAGAGATTATTGACAATGATTTTGTGTGCAACCTTACGGCCTGCAAAGGTGCCTGCTGCGTGGATGGGGAATACGGTGCTCCCCTTGAAGAAGAGGAAACCCAAATACTGGTGGATATTTTTGAAAAGGTAAAACCTTATCTACGCCCCGAAGGAGTCGAGGCCATAATGGAACAAGGAGCCTTTGTGAAAGGGGAAGATGGCGAATGGGAAACGCCTTTGGTCAATAAAAGTGAATGTGCATACGTCATTTTCGATGACAAAGGAATTACCAAATGTGGGATAGAAGCAGCATATCTAGATGGGGCTGTTTCTTGGAGAAAACCTGTTTCTTGTCATTTGTACCCCGTTAGAACACGGGAATATTCAGAATTTACGGCTGTGAACTATCACAGATGGGAAATCTGCGACCCCGCTTGCCAGTTGGGAAAGGAACTAAAAGTCCCTATTTATAAGTTTGTGAAAGACGCCCTGATTCGGAAGTTTGGAGCCGCATGGTATCAAGAATTGGAGGAAGTGGCCAAGGAAAAGACTAAATCGTAGGGATATCCAGAATAACCTTGGTTCCCTTGGGTTTTCCCTTTTCATCAAAGAGATCTACAATATCCACATCAAAGCTGTTTTGGTAATCTTTGGAGAAGTTGGCAAAACGCTCTTTGGTAATCCTGATACCTACAGACTTTCTTTTAAGCACCCTGTTTTCCTTGTTCACCTGGGCGGCGCCCCTTCCCACACCGTTGTCAACAATTTCTATGGTGACATGTCCCGCAGTTTTCTTTAGAACGTTCAGTGAAATGATTTTCTCGCCTTCTTTGGGAGACAGTCCGTGCCAAAGGGAATTTTCCAAAAAGGGTTGTAGGGCCAAGGAAGGTATTTTAACAGCCTCGGGATTAATTTCGTCACAAACATTGATGCTAAACTTGATTTCATTGGAAAAGCGGATGTTCTCAATGTTCATATATAGCTCAACGGTTTCCAGTTCTTCGGCCAATGTAATTTCCTTTAAGGAAGAAGCTTCCAATATTTTACGCACCAACTTGGAAAACTTGTTGAGGTAATGCACGGCATTTTTTTGCTCGTTGTTTATAATATAAAGTTTGATGGAGTTCAACGAGTTGAACAAAAAATGGGGATTCATTTGACTACGAAGCATGTTTTGCTCCAAGCTGAGCACCCTTTTTTCGTTCTTGCTTTGATACTGTCTGTACAAGATGTAAAGTATGGAAGAAATAAGGCCAACGATCAAGGCACTTACCAACAAAGTGGTCTGGTTTTTTCGGAGTCTTAAACGAACAATTTCGTTCTCCTTGGCCAACACCGAAATTTGGTTGTTCTTTTTATCGGCTTCGTATTTGACGATTACATCGTTCATGTACCTAAAATTGGTGGCACTGGAAATCTCCTCATCAAACTCGTCCGCTTTTTTATAGTAATTGTAAGCAGCCTGGTAGTTTCCCCGCTTATGTTCAAAATCGGAAAGCTTTTGGTAGGCATAGAGAACATTACTAGGGATATTATGGGTTTGGGCCATTTCCAAACCTTCCATGATAAAATCATGGGCTTTGTCATAGTTGCCCAATTCGGTATATGCCCAACCTGTATTAATGAAAATAAGAGGGGTAATAAAATAATCCCCAATGGTCTTGGACTGCTCGTGCAGTGGTTCCAAAAGTACCAGGGCCGCATAGGGCATGTCCTGTTTCAAATAAATTTGTGCCAAGCTGTTTTTGCAAATGATCCGGCCGTAGGTGGAATTGATGTCCTCATTAAAGGCCAAGGATTTTCGATAGTGCTCCAAGGCACCTTCCAAATCTCCCTTACGATCCAAACATTCCCCAATATTTTGATGGTTAATGGCAAGTCCAAGTTTATTGCCAAGCTCCTCTTCCATTTTCAGAGCCCTTTTAAATTGGAGGATGGCCAAGTCGTATTGCTCTAAAGTTTGATATAGATTGCCAATACTGTTGAGGGATACATTGATATTTCTTTTGATGTGGTGGGAGGGTTTCTCCACTTGCTCGGCCATCTCCAAGGCCTGCTGATTATAATCCAAGGCGGTTTTAATGGCGTCGGTTCTTCGGTACACCACGCCCAGCATGTTCAGGCATCTTACCTTTAGCTCCACATTGTTGGCTTCCTCTGCCAACTCAAGAGCTTTTTGGTGCAGATTGACAGCTTGCTCAAATTTGGAAAAGTTCCTGTAGATGGCACCTATCTGGTCCAAGGCATAAGACTCTCCTTCTAAATATTTGGCGTCCTGGCTTAAATTGGCAAAATACCGAAGTAGGGTGGTATCCCTACCTTCCGATTTGAGTTCCGTGTTTAAGACCAAATAGGTCTTGGGCCTCATTTCCACGATGCGTTCCGCTTTTTCCTTGAAGGCTTCGGGAATTTCTTGGGCATGACCAAAATGGAAAATCCCTAAAATCAAGAGGGACAAAAGAAAATCTCTTTTGAGGACTACCGAGTGTAGGGATTTTGTTGATCGGAAAATAGACACGGGAGTTATCGGGGGTTACAGCATATCCAAAAAATCGGATTTCTTTTGTCTTGAAACAGGGATTTTATGGTTGGATTCCAGCACCACATAACCATCTGTCTTTAGAAATTCTTTTATCTTGTTTAGATTGATGATGTACGAATTGTGAATTCGGAAAAAACTATTATCGGGAAGCAAAGTATTCACTTCTTTGAGCTTTTTGGTAAGCAGGATCTTTTGGCCATCACTCAAAAAGATGGTACTATAGTTTCCATCGGATTCCGCATATAGAATATCGTCACTGTTAAGGAACAAAAGCTTTCCGTCCGTATTGATGGTGATTTTCTTGCTATGGGATTCAGCATTGAAATTCAAAAGAATCTTTTCCAGTTTTTCGGAAGTCAAATTCTTGGTGTTGTATTTTTTGATCTTGGCAATGGTGACTTCCAGATCATCTGTATCAATCGGTTTTAGCAAGTAATCAATGGCCTCGTTCTTAAGGGCTTTTAGGGCATATTGGTTGTAGGCCGTGGTGATGACCACAGGGAAATTTTTGTTCTTAAGGCTTTTGATGAACTGAAATCCGTCCATTGCCGGCATCTCAATATCCAGGAACAAACAATCCGGGGTATTCCGCTCCAAATAGTCCAAAGCTTCATGGGCATCAGTAAAAGATGCTACGATATCAACCTCATCGCTCAAATTTGTCAACTCCCAACTAAGACTTTGCAACGCTTTGACCTCGTCATCAACAATAACTGCTTCTAACATGCTCTATTTTAATATACTTTCAAATTTAGGATTATTCTCTATAAGGTATTAAAATTATGTGCTAATGGACGTTTTACACGTATAACTGGTAGGAAATACCGATTAACCGAAAATGGGCAACTTTCACCTATTGAATGCTATATTCTTCTGGTTTTACATCTAAAAGCCTGAAAATCATTGACCATTTATACACAAAAAAAGACCGATTATACATACGGCACCCTCTCAGGGGCAATTGTTTTATACTTTGGTCTTGTTAAAAATTGAAAGTAATCAACCCTACTCCAATGCGAAAGTGTCTTATTTTATTTGTGCTTCTGATTGTTGCCCTGATTTGCGCTGCTGTAATGGAAGAGGGAAAAGATTTAAAGATACATTCCAACTGGGACGAGGTGGCCAACAATAGGTAGCCTTTTCCATATGTTCTTTCACATTATCAACAAACGTACGGCCAGAGCAACCAACCTCTTGATCATAGAAACTGCTTGCAAAAGATATCCCAGGGAATCCACGGATTTGTTTGGTTTTAGGTTTCGGGGGAACTACCTAGAATTAAAACCGTCCAAAGATGTAACTGGGAATGGCCGTACTTTTGATAATGAACCTACGGAATGACAACAACAAGCGTAATTTCCATTAATATTTAGACCAAAAAGTATAAAAAACATATACTTTTTGGTCTATTTTATTTTGGAAGATTCCGATCAAAAAACCGCCTTGGGGATCATCTTCTTCAAACCCAAGTAACATCAATAGCCAGCCTAGATGTCAACATTTTGTGTTAAAAACTTTGGATCGTATTTAATAAAACTGCCTTTACTATCTGGTGACATTTTTGAATCTTTGTTAGCCCTGTTCGCAAGGAAATTTTCTCCATTTTATAATTTTTTTAACGCACACTTATGTCAGCAGCCATAGAACCCATATTACAAGAAAACAAAGACAGATTTGTAATTTTTCCAATCCAACATCACGATTTGTGGGACTGGTATAAAAAGCAGGAAGCCTGTTTTTGGACTGCTGAGGAAATCGATTTGCACCAAGATTTGACAGACTGGAACAACAAGCTCAATGAGGATGAGCGTTATTTCATTAAGCATATCTTGGCATTTTTTGCAGCTTCAGATGGTATTGTGAATGAAAATTTGGCGGAAAATTTTGTGAACGAGGTGCAATATTCCGAGGCCAAGTTTTTCTATGGTTTCCAGATTATGATGGAAAACATCCACTCAGAAACCTACTCTTTGTTGATCGATACCTATGTAAAGGATGAAAAGGAAAAAAATGTGCTTTTCAAGGCTATTGAGAATTTTCCAGCTATCAAAAAGAAAGCAGATTGGGCACTTAAATGGATTGAGTCACCCAGCTTTGCCGAGCGTTTGATTGCCTTTGCCGCTGTGGAAGGGATTTTCTTTTCCGGAGCCTTCTGTTCCATTTTCTGGTTAAAGAAAAGAGGATTGATGCCAGGACTGACTTTCTCCAATGAGTTGATCTCCAGAGACGAAGGAATGCATTGCGATTACGCGGTACACCTGCACAACAATCACTTGGTGAACAAAGTGCCGAAGGAAAGAATCAAGGAGATCATTGTGGATGCCCTTAATATAGAAAGAGAATTTATTACCGAATCACTTCCGGTAAGCCTTATAGGAATGAATGCTAAATTGATGACCCAGTACTTGGAGTTCGTGACCGACAGACTGTTGGTGGAACTGCAATGTGAGAAGGTGTACAATGCCACAAATCCGTTCGATTTCATGGATATGATTTCGCTTCAAGGAAAGACCAATTTCTTCGAGAAACGCGTGTCTGAATATCAGAAAGCAGGTGTTTTGAACAAGGAAAAGGACACGGATTCCCAGAAAATTAGCTTCGACGCGGACTTTTAATTGAAAAAATTCCCCACAGCTTGCTGTGGGTTACCTATAAAATTGTCATTCCCATCAAAATGGGAATCTAAATAACAGAATTTCTTGAAATTCTTTATTAAGACCGATAACAATATAATATAGCCTCTTGCCCCAGAGGTGTGAAAGAACTTGGCCTCAAATGTATCGTGGGAATGCCCACGGTTATTGATCATGCTTTGGTATAACCAACAGGTATCATTTTAAAAAAATCGTAGCACATGTATGTAGTAAAAAGAGATGGAAGAAAAGAGCCGATGATGTTCGACAAGATCACGGCCAGAGTAAGAAAACTTTGTTATGGCCTCAACGGTCTGGTTGATCCGGTAAAAGTAGCCATGAGGGTCATTGAGGGACTGTATGATGGGGTAACCACATCCGAACTGGATAACTTGGCTGCCGAAATTGCGGCAACTATGACCACTACCCATCCAGATTATGCTAAGTTGGCGGCTCGCATCTCGGTTTCCAATTTGCACAAAAACACCAAAAAGTCCTTCTCCGAGACCATGAAGGATCTCTACGAATATGTGAATCCAAGAACTGGAAAGGAAGCCCCATTATTATCTGATGAGGTCTTTAAGGTGATTTCGGAGAATGCAGAAAAATTGGATTCCACCATTATTTACAACCGGGATTTTGGCTACGATTATTTCGGTTTTAAGACTTTGGAACGATCATACTTGCTCAAGTTGAATGGAAAAATCGCAGAACGCCCTCAGCATATGTTGATGCGGGTTGCGGTTGGAATTCATCTGGATGATTTGGATTCGGCCATCGAGACCTATGAGCTGATGTCCAAAAAGTATTTCACCCATGCAACACCTACCCTGTTCAATTCTGGAACGCCTAAGCCACAAATGTCATCCTGTTTCCTTTTGGCAATGAAAGATGACAGCATTGATGGCATTTACGACACCCTCAAACAGACCGCAAAAATTTCCCAGTCGGCAGGAGGGATAGGACTATCTATTCACAATGTTAGGGCCACTGGATCGTATATTGCCGGAACCAATGGAACTTCCAATGGAATTGTGCCCATGCTTAGGGTGTACAACGATACGGCCCGTTATGTGGATCAAGGAGGCGGAAAACGAAAAGGAAGCTTTGCCATTTATGTGGAACCTTGGCATGCGGATATCTATGATTTCCTGGATTTGAAAAAGAACCACGGAAAAGAGGAAATGCGTGCGCGGGATTTGTTCTATGCCATGTGGATTCCGGATTTGTTTATGAAAAGAGTAGAGGCTGATGGAGAGTGGACGTTGATGTGCCCTAACGAGTGTCCAGGACTTTTCGATTCCCATAGTGAAGAATTTGAAGCGCTGTACACCAAATATGAAGCTGAAGGAAAAGGACGCAAGACCATAAAGGCCCGTGATCTTTGGGAAAAGATTTTGGAGTCCCAAATTGAAACAGGAACTCCTTATATGCTTTACAAGGACGCGGCCAACAGAAAGAGCAACCAGAAAAATTTGGGAACCATTCGTTCCTCCAACTTGTGCACGGAGATTTTGGAATATACCTCTCCAGATGAGGTAGCGGTATGTAACTTGGCTTCCATTGCCCTCCCCATGTTTGTAAAGAATGGCAAATTTGATCATAAGGAGCTTTTCAAAGTGACCAAACGAGTGACCAAGAACTTGAACCGTGTCATTGATCGTAACTACTATCCGGTAAAAGAGGCCGAAAACTCCAATATGAGACATCGCCCTGTGGGATTAGGTGTTCAGGGATTGGCAGATACCTTTATTATGCTTCGTTTGCCCTTTACCAGTGATGAGGCCAAGCAATTGAACCAAGAAATTTTTGAGACCCTGTACTTTGCTGCGGTTACCGCTTCCATGGAAGAGGCCAAGACCGATGGCGTATATTCCAGCTACGAAGGTTCTCCTATGGCCAAAGGCGAATTCCAGCACAACCTTTGGGGCATTAAGGACGAAGAGTTGTCCGGAAGATGGGATTGGGCCAAACTGAGAAAGGATGTGAAAAAACATGGGGTGCGTAACTCCTTGTTGGTAGCACCTATGCCTACCGCCTCAACCTCACAGATTTTAGGAAACAATGAGTGTTTTGAACCTTATACCTCCAATATTTATACCCGAAGGGTATTGTCTGGCGAGTTCATCGTGGTGAACAAGCACCTATTGGAAGATTTGGTGAAACTGGGCCTATGGAACGAAAATCTAAAGCAAGAATTGATGCGTGCCAATGGATCGGTACAACATATTGATGTGATTCCAGATGATATCAAGGAATTGTACAAGACCGTATGGGAGCTCAGCATGAAGGACATTATAGATATGAGCCGACACCGTGGTTATTTCATTGACCAAAGCCAGTCTTTGAACTTGTTTATGGAAAATGCCAACTACTCCAAGTTAACCTCTATGCATTTCTATGCTTGGAAGAGCGGACTAAAAACAGGAATGTATTATCTCAGAACCAAGGCAGCTGTAGATGCCATTAAGTTCACCTTGGACAATACCAAGAAAAAAGAAGTGCCAATCAGTGTAGCCGCGGAAGCTGAAGTATTGGCCGCAACACCAAAAGCTGCTGAAGAACTTAAGGTGGAAGCCATTCCGGCAGAACAGCAAGAGGTGGATGTGCAGCCTATGACCCCGGAGGAGATGAAGGAATTGATCGCGCGGGCCAAAGAAGGCCAGGCTGACGATGACTGTTTAATGTGTGGATCATAACAAATACTGAACGTATCAGTATGTGATAGTGTTTATTGATTAGATGCCTCGGATAGTTCACCCCACACGAACAACTTCCGAGGTGTTTTCCTTGAATTGCAAGATTCAACAACAAAAAAAGCCGCTTAAAGCGGCTTTTTTATTTGGCCGGAATAACCAAACGTCAGTTCGAGTGGCTCGAATTTGATTCGAGACGTATCGAGAACTGATGACGAAGCGGCACCACTTTGTTCTCGATACAAATTTTACCCATTACCATGGGCAAAATCCAATCGAACTGACGGCATTTGGACTTTATCTTACTCATCATGCCTTGGGGTATATTCCCAAATGTCAGTAGGAAACTCAAAAACATTATTGATATATTCCATGCCTAACCCAATATAGGCCTTTTCGTTAGCCGAGGCTGCTGCAAAAGGCCATTGCCGATAGCTGCTAGAGAATGTGGTTTTCAATGTCCAGCTACCTTCACCATAGTTATCAGAGGAGTCAAATTCCCATAAATTGGCTTGTTGCTGATAGTTGTTGTTGAATCCCAATCCAACATAACCCTTATTTCTGATACTAAACCCTATTGCGCCATATCTTTCATTACCATCAGGTAAAGGTTCTTTTTCCGTCCATGAATCGGATTGGGGACTATATTCCCAAATATCTGATAAGAGTTGGGTTTGACTATAGAATCCTGTTGATATATATCCTTTATTGCCTATCGAGAATGAAACAGCGGAAGCTCTCCCGATATCTTCAAATCCGGATTTCTCTTCCCAAGAATCGTTGGTTGGATTATATTCCCACAGGTCGTTGTAGAAAAGATCAATTCCTAAATTAGTGCCTCCATACACATAGCCTTTGTCATTAATGGTAAAAGTGCTAGGAGCTCGACGAACTTGATTTGGGTTCCCTGGAAAATCGCCTAACGAAGTCCAAGTATTCGTAGCGGGGTCAAAACTGTAAAAATCATTGGGCCCTGTTTGCGAAGTCCCATTGGTCCCACCTCCCACATATAAAAGCCCATCAATAACAAAATGAAAAACGCCATGTCGGGCTTCTCCAGGAAAGTCTGTCATTTGGGTCCAGCTATCCAATTCAGGATCATATTCCCAAAGATCTTTTTTGGCTGAACCATAATTTCCAAAACCCATATAGATTTTGTCCTCTATTGCCTCTGCAATACCAAACCTTCTTTTTCCTTCTTCAAAATCTGCTCTTCTTCGCCAAGGTAAATAGGTGAATTCATCTTCTGAAATAGTGTATTGGTCTTTCACCCTCATTTGTATAGGACCTTTATACCCATCTGGCACCCTAACAACAATTTTGGTATCTGAAAAACTCTTTAACTCGGCCGGAGTTTCGGCACCATGGAAGAGCACATCCACAGCACTGGGATTATCCCCAAAGTGGTCACCAGTAATGGTCACCTCATCGCCTTCCACGCCCTCCTTGGGTTCAAAATCATTTATAATGGGAGGCGGAAGCAAAACCGTAAAATCTTGAAAGGAGGTATAATCATACCCAAGGGCAAAAAGGCTTATTTTTCCTGTAGTGGCATCTTCGGGAACAATTGCTACTAAAGTAGTCTCGGATGCACTTTCTACTTCTGCCATCCTCCCATTGAACTGGACTTGGTTTCCTTCAGGTAAGGGATCAAAATTCTCCCCCCTGATGGTTACTTTGGTACCCCATCCCCCAAGTGCGGGAGAAAAGTCAAAGATGTCCGTTTCTGGATTTTCAACCTCTTCCGATGGATTATCATCCACAGGAAGAGAACCATCATCTTTTTTGCAATTAAGAAACAGAAAGGTCGCAGTGCAGATAAAAAGTAGGTAACGTTTTTTCATGGCAAGTTATTTGGGTTCTTTTTAAAGGAAGCCTATAATGGCCTAAAAAAACCTACTCAATTGACGGACAGCCCTTTTGGATTGACGGATGGGTGTTTTGGATATGTGGATTGTTGGATTTCTGGATTTTTAGAAGGTCAATCTTGACAATGAATACAAAAAAAGCCGCTTTAAGCGGCTTTTTATCTTCTGGAAA
The DNA here is from genome assembly GCF_050617915.1 of Flagellimonas flava. GTDB lineage: Bacteria > Bacteroidota > Bacteroidia > Flavobacteriales > Flavobacteriaceae > Flagellimonas > Flagellimonas flava_A. Next base: position 132,707 of record NZ_JBODQE010000005.1, on the reverse strand, counting down.
GGAATTAAGTTACAACGACCAGGCTCTGCCTTGGGTCAAGGTTTCCAAATCCCCACAACCAATATATTCTCCAGGTACTGGCAAGTAGGCCAAAACCTCCTCACCAACAAACTCACTGTTTTTATAGGCCCAAATGGCACTATTACGCAAGTTGGTGGCAAATTGGTATCTAGCAATCTCATCATCCAACACAGCACTTCCATTTTCCTCTACGGCTTCAAAATAAGCCTGTAGTGCCTCTCCATGCGCTTCTTCCACCTCATCGGTCTGCTTTTTCAAATAAGTGGCAAAGACGGGCTCTAAATCCTCTGCATCCAAATCTGCCAAAGATTCTTTTTGGGTGTCGGCCAAGACCTTATCGGTAAACTTGCCCATGCACATTTTTAGAAAAGCTTGTTGCTCTTCGGGAAGTACCTCATTGGCAAACGTATCTATAAACACATGCACATTCACATCAGTGGCCGATGGCGTGTCGGTCTTTGGTAACAAGATGTCCAACAAGGTATGAACAACAGTTCCTTCATCTTTGGAAAAGAAATTGGGATTCCAGTCCAGGACTTTTTTACCTTGACAGCTTTGTACAATTCCTAAAAGGGTAGGGGTGGCCACGGCATAACCAAAGACAAGCCCCATATTTTTTAATGCTACTCTTCTTTCCATTATAAATTTCCTTTTTTAAGTTCTTCTGCTGCATGGTTGGCAGCTCTTGCCGTAAAGGCCATATAGGTCAATGATGGGTTAACACAACTGGCAGAGGTCATAAAGGCCCCGTCGGTGACGTAAACATTCTTACAATCATGCACTTGGTTAAAGCCATTAAGTACGGAAGTTTTTCTATCCCTTCCCATTCTGGCAGTTCCCATTTCGTGGATACCCAAACCAAGGGCTCCAGGTCTGTCAAAAGGTTGAACGTCTCTTAAGCCTGCTTTTTCAAGCATATCCACCGCTTGGTTTTTCATATCCTCGCGCATGTTCCATTCATTTTCCTTGAACTCGGCATCGAAGGTAACGGTAGGCAAGCCCCATTCGTCCAACTTGTCATAATCCAGGGTCATGCGGTTGTCCTCGTACGGAAGCACTTCACCAAAACCACCCATTCCAAAGGTCCAGCCTCCTGGCTTGAGGATGGCATCCTTAAGGTCTTTTCCATGGGACACTTCGGAAATTACATCTTCCCAATTGCCTCGGCTTGCACCTCCTTGATACCCATATCCTCGAATAAACTTATCTGTATTGGAACTACCGCCCAAGTTTCTAAATCGAGGTAGGTAAATACCATTTGGCTTTCTTCCCTTATAATATTTGTCATCGTATCCATCCAACTTTCCACCGGCACCTACGCCCAAATGGTGGTCCATGATGTTTCTTCCCAATTGATCGGAGTCATTTCCAAGACCATTCTCAAACCTATCGGACTTGGATTGCATCAAAATGGATGTGGAAGCAATGGCAGAAGCACAAAGGAAAATCACTTTTGCCTTGAACTCAAACTCTTCCTTGGTCTCCCGATCAATGACTTTTACACCCGTGGCCTTTTTGGTATCCGGATCGTAAATTACTTCGTGAACAATGGAATCCGGACGTAGCGTCATGTTCCCTGTTCTTTCGGCAGCAGGTAGGGTGGAGGACACACTACTAAAGTAAGCCCCAAAAGGACACCCTCTTATACAACGGTTACGGAATTGGCAACGTGTTCTTCCGTCTCCCTCAAATTTCTTGTTACTATTTATATGTGCCACACGACCGGCAGTAATTACACGGCCATCAAAATGTTCGTAGACTTTATCCCTAACATGTTGTTCCACACAGTTCAACTCCATCATGGGCTCAAACTGCCCGTCTGGAAGTTGCGGAAGTCCCAATTTTTCACCGGTAACTCCTATATAACTCTCAACCCTATCATACCAAGGAGCAATATCTTTATAGCGAACAGGCCAGTCCACGGCAATGCCATCTTTTCTGTTGGCCTCAAAATCCAGGTCGCTCCAACGGTAACTATGACGTCCCCACATAATGGAACGTCCACCCACATGGTAACCACGCATCCAATCAAAACGCTTGGTTTCGTTATAGGGGTGTTTTAGATCATCAACAAACCAATGTTTGGAAGGAGTTTTAACCGTATAGCCAGTCCGGTTTTGTTTTTCCTGTTTGGCAATGTCCTCTCTTGTGGGTTCCCCATTATTGGGCAAGTCCCAGGGATCCAAATTTGCCGTTGGATAGTCCTCTCGGTGCTTGACCATTCTACCGCGTTCCAGCACCAAGGTCTTCAGTCCATTTTCGCACAGTTCTTTAGCAGCCCAACCACCACTAATGCCCGTTCCTACTACAATGGCATCGTATGATTCCTGCTCTTCGTTATAATAAAATTTACTCATCAATAAGGATTGTTTATTTCCTAAAAGTATTAATTATTAAATTAATTTTCTACATTTAATCCTTATGTTTATTGAGAATTCACTACTATAACGTTGTAGTTTTTAAATTCCATTTAATTTAAGTTGATCAACCCTTATGAAAAGAAGAAATTTAAAACATTTCAGTACCAAATTTGTGATTGTTTTATTGCTTGCTAGCGCCGTGGCTTGTAAGCAAAACAAGAAACAGGAAGAAGTAGCTTCCGAAACTGTTGAAGAAGTTCAAATGAGCACCGAACCCAATTTCAAAATATCGTTGGCCCAATGGTCCATGCACAAGATGATACGGGAAGATGGGGTAGACCCATACACCTTTGCCGAAAAAGCCAAAGCCTGGGAATTTGAAGGATTGGAATATGTAAGCGGATTGTACTATCCAGAATTGGAGAAGGATAATTTCTCAGAGGCGGCCATGAAGAGCTTTGTGGATAAAAGCCTTGCTGAAAGTAAAAAACACGGTTTGGAAAATCTGATTATCATGATTGACGGTCAAGGAGATTTGGCCACCCCGGATGAAGCCGAACGCAATGCTGCAGTGGAAAACCATTATAAATGGGTAGATGCCGCCGCTGCATTGGGATGTCATTCCATAAGGGTAAACCTAAGCGGTACCCAAGACCCTGATGAATGGACCGCTGCCTCGGTAGACGGATTGACCAAACTATCCACTTATGCCAAAGACAAGAACATTAACATCTTGGTGGAAAACCACGGAGGGCTGTCCTCCAATGGAGCAATGTTGGCCAATGTATTTAAAACGGTAAATATGGACAACTGTGGTACCCTCCCGGATTTTGGCAACTTCTGTATTACTTGGGGAGAATGGCCCGAGTGTCTTGAGTGGTATGACAGGTACAAGGGAATGGAAGAAATAATGCCCTATGCCAAGGCGGTTAGTGCCAAATCCCATGATTTTGATGAAAATGGCAATGAGATCCATTCAGATTATGGACGCATGCTCAAGATTGTAAAGGATGCGGGATACTCTGGTTATATTGGAGTGGAATACGAAGGAAGCGAGCTAAGTGAGGAGGATGGGATTATTGCTACTCGAGACTTATTGCGTAAATTGATGAAGTAGTCCTTACCAAACCTCAGGCCTATGAAGGGATTTCTACAGCAACTTTTTGATTACAATTTTTATAGCAACAAAAAGCTCATTGAGCAATGTTCCGCTATGGGAAAGGTTCCTGAAAAAAGTATGCAACTGTTCAGCCATATTTTGAACGCCCACCATATCTGGAACCATAGAATTATAGGCAAGCCATCAGAATATACGGTATGGCAGTTGCACTCCTTGGAAGAGTGGGGAGACCTTCATTATGAGAATCAGCGTACCTCTTTTGAAATCATTAGGAACACCGAGGATTTCAATAGAAGAATTGATTATGAAAATAGTCAGGGGAGGACTTATGCCAATGACCTAAAAGATATCCTGTTTCATATCATCAACCATTCTACCCATCATAGGGGCCAGATTTTGACGGATTTCAGGAACTCGGGCATTGAACCCGAACCTTTGGATTACATTTTTTATAAAAGATAACCCCCTTATGAGTTCAAAAGTAAAGTTCCAGTTGTCCGCCATGATGTTTTTGGAGTTCTTCATTTGGGGAGGCTGGTTTGTTACCCTGGGACCATTTTTGGGCAATAATTTGAATGCATCCGGAGCCGAGACGGCGATGGCATATTCCACACAATCCTGGGGAGCAATAATTGCACCTTTTATTATTGGATTGATCGCAGATCGCTTTTTTAATGCGGAGCGAATTTTGGGAGTGCTACATTTGGTTGGTGCTGGACTGATGTACCTAATGTATGGGTCGGAAAACTTTGCCGCTTTCTATCCTTATGTGTTGGGTTACATGATATTATATATGCCCACTTTGGCCTTGGTAAATTCTGTGGCCTTTAACCAAATGAAAAACCCATCCAAAGAATTCCCTTTGGTAAGGGTATTCGGTACTGCAGGTTGGATTTTGGCAGGCTGGATCATAAGTTTGGCCTTTAAATGGGATGCTATAGAGAATATTGAAGCCGGTTTCTTAAAGAATACCTTCTTGATGGTGTCCGTCGCTTCGGCGGTATTGGGTATATTCAGTTTTACCTTACCCAAAACACCACCCACGGTTAGCAAGGATGATAAAAGGAGCATTGGACAACTGTTGGGCTTGGATGCCCTCCAGCTATTAAAGGACAAAAACTTTTTGGTGTTCTTTATTTCATCCATTTTAATATGTATCCCATTAGCATTTTATTATCAGCATATCGGTACTTTCTTGACAGAATCCAATGTGGAGAATTCAACCGCGTGGGCTTCCCTGGGTCAATTTTCAGAAATCTTCTTCATGCTGCTCTTGCCATTCTTTTTCAGAAAGTATGGATTTAAGAAAACCATTTTGGTAGGGATGCTGGCATGGACCCTGAGATATCTGTTGTTCAGTTTTGGGGACTCGGGTGAATTGTTCTTCATGCTAATCCTTGGAATTGCATTGCATGGTATCTGTTATGATTTCTTCTTTGTTTCCGGTCAGATTTATACCGATTCCAAGGCCGGGGAAAGATATAAGAGTGCCGCTCAGGGATTGATTACCTTGGCCACCTATGGGGTTGGGATGCTGATCGGCTTTTGGGTGGCAGGAAAAATATATGACGAATTTGTTCAGCTTGATGGAACCGCATTGTGGGAAAAAGTGTGGATTTACCCCGCCATTTTTGCCTTGGCAGTATTTATAGTCTTTGCCCTTTTGTTCAAAAATGAAAATATAGAATATAAAACCTAAAAACAACCAATATAGAATTACCATGGAAAATATAAACAAGAATAGGCTTTTCTTGGCCTCATGTGTATCACTGATAGTTACAGCCATGACCTTTGCCCTTAGGGCAGGAATTATGGGTGAACTTAATGTCGAATTCGGCTTTAACGACACCCAATTGGGGTGGATGAACTCCATGGCTTTTTATGGGTTTCCAGTATCCATGATCATAGGGGGTCTTATTTACCCTAAAATAGGACCAAAACCCATCCTCTGGGTGGCCTTTATATGCCACTTGCTAGGATTGATATTGACGATAACGTCGAAGAGCTTTATTCCGCTTCTTGTGTCAACCTTCTTTATTGGTTTGGCCAACGGCGCAGTGGAGGCAGCTTGTAACCCGCTTATCGCTGATATGTATACTACCAACCGAACTACCATGTTGAACAAATTCCACGTTTGGTTCCCAGGGGGAATTGTTATTGGAGCTTTGTTGGGCGAGCTTATGGGAAATATGGGACTGTCCTGGCAGATTCAAATTGCCATCATGATCGTACCTACCTTGATTTACGGATACCTCATTCTGGGTCAAAAATTCCCGAAAGCCGAAAATATTGAGGCCAATATTGGTCAGAATATGAAGTCCATGTTTACCCCTCTGTTTATTTTCATGCTTATTTGTATGGGCCTAACTGCAACTACGGAACTAGGTACCGGGCAGTTTATTGAAAGACTGCTTGGACAGGCAGGAGCACCTCCGCTTATCATTTTGGCCATTGTAACAGGATTGATGGCTGTGGGTAGGTATTTTGCAGGCCCTATTGTTCACAAGTTTAACCCTATTGGCGTGCTTTTCGGATCGGCTATAATTGCTTCGATCGCCCTGTTTTTACTTTCCAGTGCAACTGGCGCTATGGTGTATGTGGCTGCCATATTGTTTTCAGTGGGAGTGATGTACTTCTGGCCAACCATGATTGGATTCGTAAGCGAGTATAATCATAAAACAGGTGCTCTGGGGATGTCAATTATAGGAGGGTTCGGAATGCTGATTACGGGAATATCCCTCCCGAAAATTGGCCAGATGTTGGATCAACAAAGAACCCAGGCCTTGGAATCTGGAGTCTCACCCGAAGCCGCAGATCTGGTAGCAGGCCAGGCAACCCTTGGAAACATTATGTGGCTTCCCGTAATACTGATAGGGCTCTTCGGAATTTTGTTTCTAATGCGGAAGAAGCTAGAAGAACAGCGATTGAAACAAGAACACTAAATCATAAATATAATATCAATGCCAAAAAAAATTAGATTAGGAATTATTGGAGGTGGAGGAGATTCCCTCATTGGAGTGCTGCATAGAGTAGCCTCATTTATCAATGACAATTATGAAATTGTAGGGGCGGTTTTCAATCCGGACTTTGAGCAAAATTTGGCTTTTGCAAAAGAGATTGATGTACCAACCGATCGTATTTATAAGGATTTTGACACTTTGGTAGAGGAGGAGCTAAAACTTCCTGAGGACGAGCGTATTGAAGTCTGCTCTGTTCTGACTCCCAATTTCTTGCACTTCCCCATGGCCAAAAAACTGTTGGAAAATGGATTTCATGTCATCTGTGAAAAGCCGATGACCATGGATTACGAGGAGGCCAAGACCCTTCAAGAAGTCCACGAAAAATCTGGAAAAGTGTTTGCCCTGACGCATACGTACACAGGTTATCCCATGGTACGTCAGATGCGTGAAATGATCAAGGCAGGTGCTTTGGGAAAAATCCATAAAGTGGATGCACGCTACTATCAAGGATGGATCAATACTGTTATTCACGATCCAGAAAAACGGAAAACCGTATGGCGTTTGGATCCCGCCAAGGCTGGAATCAGTTCTTGTATTGGGGATATCGGAGTCCATGCATCCAATCTGATTGAATACACAACTGGACTAAAGATTAAATCCGTTCTGTGCGATTTCAACTATCTATACGATGACAACCTAATGGATGTGGACGGCACAGTGTTGATCCGAATGGACAAACATGTAAAAGGAGTGGTGCGGGCGAGCCAAGTGGCGACAGGAGAAGAAAACGGATTGGCCATTGCCATTTATGGAGAAAAAGGCGCCTTTAGATGGGAGCAGGAAAAGCCCAATTTCCTGTATAAGATGAGCGATACAGAACCGCTACAGGTGTACAAACCTGGACATGCGTACAATTCCGAACTTTCCTTAAATGCTTCCAAGATACCCGCAGGGCATCCAGAAGGTATTTTTGATTCCATGGCCAATATTTACTTGGGAGCTGCCAGGGCCATTCGCGGAGAGAACTACAATGATGGAGAATTCCCTACCATGAGAGATGGAGTTCGAGGAATGAACTTTATTGAAAGCACCGTTGCTTCCCACAAACAAGGGAATGTTTGGGTAGAATTGGATTAAGGAGCAATCCCAACTTATAAAAGGATACTTAATGGCCGCTTTTTGCGGCCATTATCTTTGAAAGACCTTTTCAAAACGTTCAAAGACCACGATCATACTTTCTCGAGGCGTACGGTTGAATTCGGAGAGTTCCCGTGTGTAATAATCCCAATGGGTTTTTTTCCAATGTTCCAAGCTTTTGTCACCTTCCCCTTCCAAACGTGCATGCTCTGCATGGATGGCAAAGTAAGGAACCAATTTCACAGAGGTGGTTCTTATCACGCATTTTGCTTTTCCGGCCCAGTCCGTAACCACGGCAAAGTCACCAATTTTTGGCAGGATTTCCTTCCTGTATTGAAGCCCCAACAAGGAATGTGAGGTGGCACGTTTGATGTCTTTGCAGACCAATTCGGCACAGGTATTGGAATCCTTTTCATTGTCGCAAAAATGGATTACCCTTGGTGCATCTTCATCGGCGAATTCTAGATGGGCGTCCAGAAAATCGCCCCATAAGTTTCTAGCTGAAGCATTTTCCATAGTAGGTATTTAAGAAAATTTATTTTGTTTAAACTGTTCCGCTGCATGATTTGCAGCCCTGGCCGTAAAGGCCATATAGGTCAACGATGGATTTACACAGCTTGCAGAGGTCATGAAAGCCCCATCTGTCACATAAACATTGGGGACATCGTGCACTTGATTGTGTCTGTTCAACACCGATGTTTTTGGGTTGTGGCCCATGGGTGCTCCACCCATCTCGTGAATGCCAAGACCTGGACCTGTTTCATTTTCGTATGCCTTAACATCCCGAAAACCAGCCACTTTGAGCATGGCAACTGCTTCTTCTTTGATGGTTTCCCGCATTTTAAGCTCGTTCTCCTTGAACTCCACGTCAAAATCCAGTTGGGGCAATCCCCATTGATCCTTTTTGTCCTTGCTCAAGGACACACGGTTGTCTGGGTACGGAAGCATTTCTCCAAAACCTGTCATGCCTATTTGCCATCCTCCCGGCTTTAAAATAGCTTGTTTTAGGGACGCGCCATAACCCATTTCGGCTACCATTTCAGACCAATTATTTCTTCCAGCCCCACCTTGATAGCCAAAGCCGCGCAAGAAACCTTCGCGCTTGGTTTTGGCATCCAGATTGACAAATCGGGGAATATAAAAACCGTTGGGTCTTCTTCCTTTATAGTACTTGTCCAAATGACCATCTACCTTGGCGGAAGCTCCCAATTGGTAATGGTGATCCATAATATTACGACCCACTTGATCATAATTGTTACCCATTCCATTGGGGAATGTTTTGGATTTGGATTGCAACAAAATTCCAACGGAGGCCATGGCAGAAGCACAGAGGAAGACTATTTTCCCTTTAAACTCCAATTTCTCATGGGTTTCTGCATCAATCACCCTTACTCCAGTGGCCATTTTTTTGTTCTCGTCATAAATGACTTCATGCACAATGGAGTTGGGGCGTAAGGTCATATTGCCGGTGCGTTCTGCTGCCGGCAGTGTGGATGAATTACTGCTAAAGTACCCTCCAAAAGGACAGCCCCTCCAACATCGATTTCTATATTGGCAAACTGTACGGCCTTCAAACTGGGCAGTCTTATCTGTAATATGGGCAACTCTTCCAATGGTCAAGAGCCTATTATCTTCAAAACCGGTTTTCATGGATGCCTGAAGCTCCTTTTCCACACAATTCAGTTCCATGGGGGGTTGAAATTTACCATCAGGCAACTGTTTGAGCCCTAAATTTTGCCCACTCACTCCTATATAGGTTTCCACCTTGTCATACCAAGGGGAAATATCCTTGTACCGAACAGGCCAGTCCACCCCATGTCCATCTTTCTTGTTGGCCTCAAAATCAATATCGCTCCAACGATAACTTTGTTTGCCCCAGGTTATAGATCTGCCACCTACATGGTAACCCCTGATCCAGTCAAAACGCTTGGTTTCCTGATAGGGGTGCTCCAAATCGTTCACAAAAAAATGCTTGACGTCATCCTTGGGGGCCCAGCCCACGCGAAGTTGCTTGGGGTATTTTTTCTTGTCTTCCAAGGAAAGTTCACCATTATAGGGCATGTCCCAGGCATCCCAGTTCATGGTCTTGTAATCCTCAATATGTTTGACCATGGGGCCTCGTTCCAGCACAAGGGTCTTAAGGCCATTTTCGCAAAGCTCCTTGGCCGCCCAACCTCCAGTGATTCCGGTTCCTACCACTATGGCGTCATAAACCACATTTTCGTTCACAATTGTGCTGTTTTTATTGTTGGCTAATCCCTATATTTATAACTTCTGCTACGGAAGATAAAAACATCCTTGGTTTTTTCTTAAAAATAGGAGATAAATCATAAAAAATTAACGAACAAACAATTCTTAGCAAAGCATTTTAAATGAAAACAATTAAAGGACCTGCAGTATTTTTAGCCCAATTTGTGGATGACCAAGCCCCTTTCAATTCCTTGGACGGATTATGTAAATGGGCTTCGGATTTGGGATACAAAGGGGTTCAAATTCCCACTTGGGTACCCTTTCTGATTGATTTGGATAAAGCTGCGGAAAGCCAAGACTATTGTGATGAACTTAAGGGTAAGATCAATTCCTATGGTTTGGAAATCACGGAACTTTCCACCCATTTGCAAGGACAGTTGGTGGCGGTACATCCGGCCTATGATATCATGTTCGATAATTTTGCGCCAGATGCCGTAAAAAATAACCCAAAGGCAAGAACCGAATGGGCTGTAGAGACGGTAAAAAAGGCGGCAACGGCAAGCAGAAGGTTGGGAATTAAGGCCCACGCCACATTCTCGGGAGCGTTACTTTGGCATACCTGGCATCCTTGGCCGCAGCGACCTCCAGGTTTGGTGGAAATGGGTTTTGAGGAACTGGCCAAAAGATGGATGCCCATTTTGAACCACTTTGATGAAGAAGGTGTAGATATTTGCTATGAGATTCACCCAGGAGAGGATTTGCATGATGGAGACACCTTTGAACGCTTTTTGGAAGCCACTGGAAACCATAAAAGGGTAAATATTCTATACGATCCAAGTCACTTTGTGTTGCAGCAGTTGGATTACATCACCTACATAGACCACTACCACGAATTCATCAAATCTTTCCACGTCAAGGATTCAGAGTTCAATCCAACCGGAAAGAAAGGTGCCTTCGGAGGTTACAATGACTGGGGCGACCGGGCAGGAAGATACCGTTCGTTGGGAGATGGTCAAATCGACTTCAAGACCATCTTTTCCAAACTAACGCAATACGGTTGCGATGTTTGGGCGGTAATGGAATGGGAATGCGTTATTAAAAGTCCTGAACAAGGAGCACGTGAGGGGGCAATCTTCATTCAGGATCATATTATAGAGGCCACCACCAAAACCTTTGATGATTTTGCAGGTGCTGCAACAGATAAAGAAAAACTTAAAAGAATATTGGGATTATGAAAAAATTGACCTTGTTGGCCTTGGTGGCCGTGCTCTTTGCATGTAAGGAGAAAGCCAAAGACGAACCTAAGGAAGAAACACCACAGGAAACCGAAACACAAATGGACAAGGAAGATGACGGATGGGTTACCTTGTTTGATGGTTCCTCCTTTAACGGATGGCACTTATATAATTCGGGAGAAATTGACGAGCCTTGGAAATTGGAAGATGGGAACATGGTGTTTTACCCACCCGAGGAAAGAGAGGAAGGAGAATACTACAATATTGTCACAGACAAGGAATTCACCAATTTTGTGTTGTCTTTGGAGTGGAAGATTTCTGAAGGGGGCAACAGTGGCATTTTTTGGGGGATTTATGAAAGTAGTGAATATGGACAACCGTATTTAACCGGGCCTGAAATCCAGGTGTTGGATGATGAAAGGCATCCCGATGCCAAAAATGGGACCACCCACCAGGCTGGATCACTTTATGATATGATTGCACCTTCCAAAAAAACGGTTAAGCCTGCCGGGGAATGGAATCATGTTGAGTTAATGATCAACCATGAGACAAATAATGGACATGTGATGCTCAATGGAGAAAAAATTGTAGAGTTCCCTGTTCATGGCGATGAATGGGATGCCATGGTTGCAGATTCCAAGTTTGCCGACTGGGAAGGATTTGGAGCCTATAAAACCGGAAAAATTGGATTGCAAGATCACCAGGATATGGTGTCTTACAGAAACATTAAAATCAAAGAGCTTTAGTATGCCCTTAAAATCTTATGTATTTGCCTTGTCAGTTCTTTTGACGGCAAGCTCGGTGTTTGGACAAGTAAATGGACCTACACAACCCGAAGCTACAGAAACGTATGAACCGGTACCCCCAAGGGTTACTCCTGGATCGGATGGAGCACCGCCTAGTGATGCCATTGTGCTTTTCAATGGGAAGGATTTTGACCATTGGGTCAGCACTGCTGATAGTACAGCGGTAAAATGGCATTTGAACAGGGACGGCAGCATGACTGTCAAAGACAAAACAGGAAACATTCAGACCAAACAAAATTTTGGGAGCATGCAGCTTCATATTGAATGGAAGTCCCCAAAGGAGGTTCAAATGTCTGGACAAAACCGAGCCAATAGCGGTGTTTTTCTCCAAGGGCTTTACGAGGTACAGGTGTTGGATAACAACGATAATGGCACCTATGTGAATGGGCAGGTAGGATCCATCTACAAGCAATCGGTTCCCTTGGCCATGGCGTCCGTGCCCTCTGGGGAATGGAACACCTATGATATTATCTATCACGCTCCAAAATTCAGTAGGGGCGGAAACATAGTTGCTCCTGCCACTATTACGGTGTTGCATAATGGCGTTTTGATCCAAGATCATTTTGAGATTGAAGGTCCTTCTGAATATATCGGTTGGCCTCGGTACAAATCACATGGAAAGAGACCCTTGATGCTACAGGATCATAGGGACAATAGCAGGGTAAGCTATAGAAATATCTGGGTTCGGGAACTGGACTAGGATACTCAATCTATTGTTTTCGCAGAAGAGGCCAAATCCTATTTTGGTTACCTTTGCCAAAATTTAACCATCCCATATGATTCAATCCATGACTGGTTTTGGAAAGCACGTGGTGCAACTTCCTTCCAAAAAAGTGACCATCGAGATCAAATCCCTCAACAGCAAAAACCTGGACATCAATGCCAGGATTCCACAATCGTATAGGGAGAAAGAACTGGAATTGAGAAAGATGATTGCAGATGTGCTGGTGCGTGGCAAGGTTGATCTGGGACTTTATGTTGAAATCACTGGAGAGGAGACCACGGCAGAGGTGAACCAAGGCGTGGTTAAGAAATACATGCAGCAATTGTCCAATATTACCGAAGGGGATGACCTCAAATTGTTGGAACTTGCCCTGAGAATGCCCGATACCCTAAAAACAGAAAAGAACGATATTGACCCGGCAGAGTATGAGGAAATTGTCAAGGCGATGAAGCAGGCCCTGTCCGAAATATCCAAGTTTAGAAGCGAGGAGGGCAAAGTGTTGGAAAAAGATTTTTTGTCTCGATTGGACGGCTTGAATCAGTTATTGCAAAAAGTAAGGGAAATGGATCCCGAACGATTGAACACGGTTAGGGAACGTTTGGAAAAGGCCGTTTCCGATTTGACAGTTGAGGTGGATGCCAATCGCTTTGAGCAGGAATTGATCTACTACTTGGAGAAGTATGATATTACGGAAGAAAAGGTACGGTTGGACAACCATTTAAAATATTTTGAGACCACCTTGAAGTCCAATGACTCCAATGGCAAAAAGCTAGGATTTATTGCCCAGGAAATAGGCCGCGAAATCAATACCATTGGTTCCAAGGCCAATTATGCGCCTATGCAACAATTGGTGGTGCAAATGAAGGATGAATTGGAAAAGATCAAGGAACAAATGTTGAATGTGCTATGAAAAAAGGAGGGAAGCTCATTATCTTTTCAGCCCCTTCGGGCAGTGGAAAAACCACCATTGTTAGACATCTTTTGAAACAACCGGAGCTCAATTTGGCCTTTTCGGTTTCAGCTACATCCAGGCCACAACGTGGCGATGAGAAAGATGGGGAGAACTATTACTTCATCTCTATTTCAGAGTTTAAAAAACACATAAAAAATGGCGACTTCCTGGAATGGGAAGAAGTGTACCGAGATAATTTCTATGGCACTTTGAACAGTGAGGTGGAGCGATTATGGGCCGAAGGAAAAAATGTGATTTTTGATATCGATGTGGTAGGGGGACTACGAATCAAAAAGAAGTTTCCTGAAGAAACCTTGGCGGTTTTTGTAAAACCACCGAGTGTTGATGAACTTAAGATTCGCCTTAAAAAGCGAAGCACTGAAAGTGACGACAAAATAAATATGCGTGTGGCCAAAGCTTCGGTGGAATTGGCCACTGCACCTCAGTTTGACAAGGTAATCAAGAACTATGACCTTGACGTGGCACTTCAAGAATCCCACAAGCTGGTAGCGGAATTTGTTGGAGCTGAAATTCCAGATTTCGAGGAAAAATAGAAAGATGAAACAGGTAGGACTTTACTTTGGTACGTTCAACCCCATTCATATAGGCCATTTGGCCATTGCCAACCATATGGTGGAGTTTTCCTCTTTGGATGAGGTTTGGTTTGTGATTACCCCACAAAGTCCGTTTAAGGCCAAGCAAACGCTTTTGGATGACCACCACAGATATCAGATGGTCTATGAAGCAGTCCAGGATTATCCGAAGTTGAAACCCAGCACAATTGAATTCAACCTCCCACAACCCAACTATACGGTCAATACATTGGTTCATCTGGAGGAACAATTTGGAAAGGAGCATCAGTTTTCCCTGATTATGGGCGAGGACAATCTTAAGAGTTTCCATAAATGGAAAAACTACGAGACTATATTGGAAAATCATTCCATTTATGTGTATCCCAGAATTTCGGAAGGTACTTTGGAACACCAATTTAAAGAACATCCAAAAATTCATAGGGTGAATGCCCCTATTATGGAAATCTCCTCCACCTTTATACGCAAATCACATCAAGAAGGAAAAAATATTAGAGCCTTGCTTCCTGAAGCGGTTTGGAAGTATATGGATGAAATGAACTTTTATCGATAAACCTATTCGGCCTTGTTTGATAGGATATCCGTACCTAGATATTTGTCATCCTTGTTGTAGTACCAAGCTCTGGTTTTGGGCATTTTAATACCATTGACCTCCTCCAAACCTTGCAGTAAAATATATTCTCCATCGCCCTTGGATTCATCATGGTAAAATTGATAGACCTCCATGGCGTAGGTTTTGGGATCAAAATAGAAATACCAGACATCGTTGCCCACACCTTCTTCATAACTGACCTTTAAGACCAGATATTCCTTCCCCTTGAACGTTTTGGTTTGGACCTTGTTGTCCAGTACGGCGCCAGGATCTTTGATTTTCATGGGCAACCCATAGAGGTAGGTGTAATAATCGCGCATGATTTTGCCACGATCACAGGTCAAACGAAATTCTTTCCGTTGCTCCTCGGATATTTCTGAACTACCGTTTAAAGTGGTGGTACATTGCTGTTTGTCAAACTTAAAACCAAATTGGTTTCCATTTTGCTCCACCATCAGCCCAAATTGTTGTTTGGGAACATTTAGTGAAATTACACTGATGCGATCCTCCGATTTAGGCGTTTCCATGCGCACCACAAACTCACTGTTAAAAGTGGACCATTGCCCTTGCGGGTCATGAAAATTGATAGTTCTTTCCAGTAATTCCTCGGCAGGCAGGGCTGTTTGGGCCTGAAGCACATTGCAGACCAGCAAGGTCAGTATAAAAGTAAGATAACGCATACGGGCAAGTTAATTAAATTACTCGGAACCGGGGATACGGGCAGGCTCCACGGAACTGTCATGTTCCACAAAGTAGAGCTCCAAAAGCTCATAGATGACTTCTATTAGATCCTTGCTCTCGGTCAATAGGGAAAAGTAAAGTGTAGTGTTCTTGGGACTCGATTCCTCTGTTCTTGTTCTTGATATCTGTCGGGCTATTTTGTCTGATACCAAATTGAAGAGTTCCTCTCGGGTTTCCAAGACTCGCTGAATGTCCTCAAAGGATCGATTCTCAAATATTTTATACCCTTGTTCAAAAAGTGCATCAATCTTGTAATCAAGTTCTTTTAGCTCCTTGATTTGATTGTATTTTAACTTTTTGTGGTTGTTGTTCACATGTTTATGACTCACTTTCCCAATGTATTCCAAGGATTGGGACATGTCAGTTAAGTGGGTCAAAGTATTAATGTAAAAATTACTTGCCCCTACATTGGCCTCATCCAGATTCTTGATAAAGAAGAAAAGATGATTTCTGAGATCTTCTATTTCGGACGAAAGTTTGGCGCCCTGTTTCTTGTTTTTCTTTAAAAGTTCCAAATCTTGTTTTGCCAACCCATTTATGGAATTGGTATAGATTTTATTGGTCCTTTTGATTACGTTGGCAATGTTACTGGCACTTTCCTCAATGACCCCTTGAATGGAACTGCTTTCGGCCCTACGAAGACTATCCTCTGCTTTGATTTCCTTGGTTTTCCTATTATGTGACAAATAGTTGCGAAGAAGGATCACGGCAGCAAAAAGTAGCAAAACAATCAGCGCCACAAATCCGCCCAAGTGGAGGATGTAAGCGATTATGGCTGCTGCCACAAAAGCACTAAGGGCCGTAAAGAACCAACCTCCGATCACATTCAATACCCCTGCGACCCTATACACTGCACTTTCCGCGCCCCATGCCCGGTCCGCCAAAGAGGTTCCCATGGCCACCATAAAAGTCACATAGGTTGTTGACAGCGGAAGTTTCATGGATGTGGCAATGGAAATCAAAACACTGGCCACCATAAGATTCACAGACGCCCTGATGAGGTCAAATGCAGGTTGATCTTGCACCTTGGTTTTGGGTACATAAGTATTGGGAAGCACAAATTGTTTGTCCACCCTTTTTTGTATGGAGGGAGGTACAACCTTGCCTAAATTGGAAAAGGCAGTAATACTGAATTTTACCAATTGCCTTGAAAGATAATTGGGCTGGAAACGCTCCTCGCCCTCATCCTGTCGGGAAAGGTCCACACTGGTTTTAACAACGCTTTTGGCTTTGGAAGAAAACCAAAGGGTGATTACCATGATGCCTCCAGACAACAGCAATAGTAAAGTTGGCGTTTGAACCGCAGCCGACAGGCCACTCATGTTAAATTCATTGGGGGCAATCCCAGATATTTGCCAATCTTGAAATGACTGTAATGCAGCAATCGGAACACCAATAAAATTGACAAGATCATTACCTGCAAAGGCCATGGCCAATGCAAAAGTTCCAAAAGCAATTACGATTTTATAGATATTCCATCTTAGAAAAACCGCCAAGATGTAAGAGATGAAACTCCAAATAATGATATTGGCCAAGATGAACAAAAAGGGCTGTTGGGCTACAAAATCCGAAACGGAATCGTTGAACAGTGCGGCGCTTTTCAATCCCTTCACCAAGATGAAGTAAATAATGGCGGAGATAGCCAATCCACCATAAATGGACTCTACCCATTTCGGTTTGGACTTAAAGTCAAATGAAATTAAGAGCCGTGATATAAATTGAATAATGGCTCCTACGGTAAAGGCTATAAAGACCGATAATAGTATCCCGAAAATAATCTGGGCTGCCTTATCCGTGTTGATATAAGCTCCCAAATCCGAGAAAGTACCATCCACATTGATGATTTTCACCAAGGAAATGGCAACAGAGGCACCCAAGAGTTCAAAAACTATGGATACCGTGGTCGAGGTAGGCATGCCCAAGGTGTTGAAAAAATCCAGTAGCAGAATATCCGTGATCATGACTGCCATGAAAATGAACATGATTTCCTCAAATACAAATTCCCCCGGATTAAAGATTCCCTTTCTGGCCACTTCCATCATTCCGCTGGAAGACATGGCGCCAAAGGCGATACCAACACTTGCAATGATCATAATGGTCTTAAAGGATATGGCCTTGGACCCGATTGCGGAGTTTAAGAAGTTAACGGCATCGTTGCTGACACCCACTACCAAATCGGTAATTGCCAAGATTCCCAAAGCAATAACCATGAAAATATAGATGTTCTCCCCCATCAAAAAAGAAATATGGCAAAAATGCCATTATAAATTCGAAATGAAGTTACCAAAGTGTTACCAAATCACGTAACAAATCATGCAAATATATGGGGTTTTCCGAGTTGGGCTATGTCTTTTGACATATCTTCGTCCAAAACTAAATCACCTATGGATTGGGAACAATTATTGTCTCTAAAAAGGCAAGGAGATACCCATAAAAGATTGCGAAAGGAGCAAAATGAAACCCGATTGGGTTTTGAGGTGGATTATGACCGAATCATTTTCTCTTCGGCGTTCCGAAGTCTCCAGGACAAGACCCAAGTTGTTCCCATGCCCATAAGTGTTGGATCTAAAAAGGCTTTTGTACATACAAGGTTGACACATAGTTTGGAAGTTTCGGTAGTAGGGAGGAGTTTGGGCCGGGTTGCCGGGCAACGAATCTTGGCCAAAAATCCCTATTTGACCGAGATACATGGATATCAATTCAATGATTTTGGAGCCATAGTCGCTGCGGCGGCGTTGGCCCATGATATTGGAAATCCGCCTTTTGGACATAGTGGTGAAAAATCCATTGGCAATTTCTTTGCGCAAGGGAACGGAAAGGCGTTCAAAAGCTATTTAAAGGAGAATCAATATCAAGATTTGGTTGACTTTGAAGGCAACGCCAACGGATTTAAGTTGCTTACAGAATCCAAAGAAGGAATTCCAGGTGGACTTCGTTTAAGCTATGGAACCTTGGGAGCTTTTATGAAATACCCCAAGGGATCGTTGCCCAAAAAACCTTCAAAGCATATCGCTGACAAAAAGTTTGGGTTCTTTCAATCGGAAAAAGACATTTTTTTGGAGGTGGTAGAGGAAATCGGGTTGGTTAAAAACCCGAGCCATCCTGATATTGGTTTCTATAGACATCCCTTGACCTATTTGGTAGAGGCTGCGGATGATATTTGTTATACCATCATTGACTTTGAGGATGGGATCAATCTTGGCCTTATTCCTGAAGAATACGCCTTGGAATATCTCATTAATTTGGTGAAGGACAATATCAATACCAAAAAATACAATGCCATTGCCAGTTCTAGTGACAGATTGAGTTATTTACGGGCCTTGGCCATCAACACCCTGATCAGTGATGCCGTAGAAGTCTTTGACAAACACTCTGATGACATTATGGGTGGGGGCTTTGCGTCTGCCTTGCTGGATAAGGGAAAGTATCAAGCCCAAATAGATGACATCATTAAATTGAGTGTTGAAAAAGTTTATCAATCCCAAGAAGTTATAGACAAGGAATTGGCAGGGTATCGGATTATTTCCGACATTCTGGATATCTACACAACGGCCTTGTTCAATATTAAGAATGGCAAAGGGACCAATTACGATAAACTGTTGATCAAGAGTCTTCCGGAAAATTATACCAACACCGATGCATCGGTCTACAAAATCCTATTGGACACCAGTTGTTATGTGGCCAGTTTATCGGACAGTGCGGCGGTGCACCTGCACAACAAACTTATGGGGAAAGAATTCTAGAAGGCGTAGTTGAGCCCAACCCCTAACAATTGTTTGAATTGGATTCTAGGAATTCCAGGGTCTATAATGTTTCCATCGGCGTCCGCCACCTCATCAAACTTAATGTCGTCATCAAAGATCACATGTGTTCCAATATTGGCTTTGATGTATTTATTTACCGTGAGATTAAAGTTGAGTTCCCAATCCACATCCACATTGCCAAAACTTTCAATATAATCGCTGTAAAGGCTGACACGATGATTCATCAATACATTCTTGAGCACTTCCGTTTCCCAGGAATTGGTCACCAAAAATCCAAACTCCATAAAAGTGTTCTCCCCTGCCTCAACTCCAAAAACACCTTGGTTGGAAAGCTCTTCGTCCAGAACAAAAGTTGCCTTTTGGGTAATTGGGGAAATGTACAAATTGAATTTCTTCCCATCGGGAATATAGGAGGTTCCCGCACCAAGGAACAAGTAGCCAGGTGCCATAAAACGGGAAATGGGGTTGGTTCTGTTGGGATATTTGTAACCGTTGGAAAACTGTGTGTTAAAGCTGGCCTTTACAGAATAGTACCAATTGGTGATGGTGTCCTTTCTAAAACCAAAGGTTGAAGCAATCCTGATCTGATCATCAGTTTTCCTTAGCTGTCGCCCTTCTTGGGCATTTAGTCCGTATCGCAGCCTTAATTCATTGTTCCAATTGAGGTATCTAAATTTATAGTTTCGCGTAAACCGTGCATTGGCCAATGCCGAAACGGAATTGTCGCCTCCTGCATTCCAATTTACAAAGGCCACTTCATTAAGATTGATGCCCAGTTCATTGGTCTTGGCCCAAAAGGACTGGGGGACAAATTTCTTGAACTTTTTAAGCAGGGGTTTTACACGGTTCAAAGGTGTTCTCGGGTCGGTAAGTTTGGCCGCCCTAGTAAGGTATTTCAATTTGACATCCTTGATTTTTACCACCTGAAAACCAGGTTCAACGGAGTCTCTTTCGAATACATTTAAAGAATTTACTTGTGCACTGATGGAAAAGGATAATGTAAAGAATAAAAACAGTAAAAGGGTTGATCGCATTTTGCTTTAGGTTGATTTTATATAAGAAAAAATTGCATCAAAATCTATACCAGCCATGGTATGTGTTTCGGAAATTGTTCCATGTTCAACAAAGTTATCAGGTATCCCGAAAATCTTAACGGGATTTGTAAAATTTTCTTGATTGGCAAATTCAAGAATGGCAGAGCCAAAGCCGCCCATTTTACATCCATCCTCCAAGGTTATGATATGGTCATACGTCTGAAACACTTGCTTCAGCAATTTGTGATCCAAGGGCTTGACGAAACGCATATCGTAATGGCCAATTTCATCCGGATTGTCCAGTTTTTCCAATAATTCTGAAACACGATTTCCTATATGTCCAATGGAAAGGATGGCAATTTTGGAACCCTGTTTTAAACAACGGCCCTTGCCCAATGCAATGGGTTCAAGATGGTTTTTCCACTCCAGATTTACACCTCTTCCCCTGGGATATCGTATGGCAATGGGACTTAATGTTTCTTGTTGAACGGTGAACATTATGTTTCGCAGTTCCATCTCGTTCATGGGGGAAAAAATAGTGAGATTGGGAATGCACCTTAAATAGGCCAAATCGAAAACACCATGGTGGGTAGGGCCATCCTGACCCACCAGTCCAGCGCGATCCAAACAGAACACGACCGGAAGGTTTTGTAGGGCAACGTCATGAATGACCTGGTCATAGGCGCGTTGCAAAAAAGTGGAGTAGATATTACAAAATGGAATCAATCCTTGGGTGGCCATTCCAGCTGCCAAGGTCACGGCATGTTGTTCAGCAATACCTACGTCAAAAGCCCTATCCGGAATTTCGTCCATCATGAATTTCAACGAACTTCCTGTGGGCATGGCTGGAGTAATTCCAACAATCTTGTCATTTTTCTTTGCCAGTTCCACAAGCGTATGTCCAAATACATCTTGGTATTTTGGGGGTTGTTGTTCCCCTGTTTTAGGGATACGCTCTCCGGTATGTTTATCAAACTTTCCAGGAGCATGGTATACCACCTGATTTTCTTCAGCCTTTTTAAGGCCTTTTCCCTTTGTGGTGATGACGTGCAATAGTTTTGGTCCAGGAACATTTTTTAATCGCTCCAACTCCGCTATCAAAGCATGCACATCATGCCCATCCATTGGGCCGGAATAATTCAAATTGAGGCATTCAAAGATATTTTCATCCTTGGCCGTCCCCTTCTTTACGTTGGTCAAGTATTTTTTTAAAGCTCCTACACTTGGATCAATCCCTATGGCATTGTCATTCAAAACAATTAGGGCATTGGTATTGGATACCCCTAGATGGTTAAGCCCTTCAAAAGCCATCCCGCTGGCAATGGAAGCATCCCCGACCACGGCGATATGCTGTTTAGACTGATTGCCCTGAAGTTTTGAGGCCATGGCCATTCCCAAGATGGCAGAAATGGCGGTAGAACTGTGCCCAGTACCAAAATGGTCATATTCACTTTCCGCGCGTTTGGGAAAACCGCTAATCCCATCCTTTTGCCTGTTGGTATCAAAGATTTCCTTTCTTCCAGTCAGTATTTTATGACCGTAGGCTTGATGTCCCACATCCCAAATGAGCTTATCATTGGGGGTGTCAAAAACATAATGTAATGCGATGGTGAGTTCCACAACTCCAAGACTGGCACCCAGATGTCCCTCTTTTGTGGCAACAATGTCGATGATGAATTCCCGAAGTTCTTGCGCGAGCAGAGGCAACTCTGACGCGGACAGCTTTTTGAGGTCTTGAGGGGAATTGATATGTGTTAAAAGTTTTTTCAAGGAAACAAAAAACAAAAATACCCATATTCCCTAAAATGAATTTATCCGTAGCTTAGCCATCTTATAAAAGACTGCAAGTAAATGGTGGAGAATCCGTTCGATGATAATTATTTTATGAAAAAGGCACTACAAGAGGCCCAAATAGCCTTTGAAAATGGGGAAGTTCCGGTTGGGGCAGTGGTTGCGGTCAACAACAGGATCATTGGACGTGCCCACAACCTAACGGAACGTTTGAAAGATGTTACTGCACATGCCGAAATGCAAGCGATCACCGCTGCTTCCAATTTTTTGGGAGGGAAGTATCTACACGGCTGCACTTTGTATGTGACACTGGAACCCTGCCAAATGTGTGCAGGGGCCTTGTATTGGAGTCAGGTGTCCCGAGTGGTATATGGCGCACCCGATTTGGAGCGGGGATATAAGGTAATGGGAGGTCATCTGCATCCCAAAACCGAGGTCATTGGTGGGATTTTGGAGCATGAATCTTCTGAAATGCTTAAACGGTTTTTTATTCAACGGCGGAATTTGAATTAACTTTTTATATCTCTCACCGGATAAATGTGTAAGAAAAAGATTACATATATTTGATATTCTAACTTATAAATATCGAATATGAAATTTTACTTGACTTTAGTTTTGGGTTTAACAATGGTCTTCTTTTCAAGTGCTCAGGAAAAGTGGACTTTTGAGCAAGGATTGAACACCGCAAAAATGTATTGTCATAGTGCAGAAGCAATGCGCGTGGGAGAACAACATGCTGATGAATGGCGAAGTAAGGGGCAAATAGATTATGCCAAAGGAATCATGGACGGTATTGCACGATGTAAATCGGGTGAAAGTCCCATCAAGAAAAAGGGAGCTAGGGAAGGGTGTAGAAAACCATCAGTCTGTTCGAAGATAGACAAGAAAAATAATTCAGCCCTCTATGCTGCGTTGTGCTCTTGCCCATTGGATGAAAAGGAAGATGAAAAACAATAGATTTTGCCACTAAAAAAGCCCTGATTAGATATCAGGGCTTTGTCAAATCAAAATAAAATATTGTTATCCGATTACCTGCACTTGTGCAGCAACCACTCCTTTTCTTCCTTCTTCTTCTTGGTATTCTACTTTGTCGCCTTCGTTCAATTCCACTCCGTTCAATGCGGTAACATGAACGAAAATGTCTTTTCCTGTGTCGTCGTTGGTAATGAAGCCATAACCTTTGGATCCATTAAAAAATTTTACTGTGCCAGTCATTAAAATAAATAATTGTTAAAGTACTAATGTAGTTTATTTTAATTTGCTTTGGATGATTTCAACTTTAAATCTTAAGAAAATTATTGATTTTCAGTCTTTTTTTCCTCGTTTGACTGCATCTTTTTAATGTTCTCCTTGGTCAACATATAATCTTTCATCTGCTTACCCTTACTTGCTTTTAGTAAGAAAAGGGGCATGGCTACCAAGAACAGTCCAGCGGTTCCGGCGCCAATAAATTTATTGGCTATTCGGGTATTTTCTTCTTTGATTGTGAAACCATAGATGATGGAACCAAAGGAAGCTATTACCGCAAAAATGATGATATATTTTAGTTTGAATTTCATCGGGTGTAATTGATCAATTTTCTTCGATAGGCGGTCAAGAGCTTGGATTTTGAAATAAAACCGACATATTTACCATCCTTGATCACAGGAAGGTTCCAAGCGCCACTGTCCTGAAATTTTCGCATCACCTGTTTCATGTTATCCGAATTGTAAAAAATATGTTCCGGGGGGGCATGCATCAGATTTTTGACAAAGACCGTGTCATAAAGCTTTTTATCAAACATAAATTCACGGATGTCATCCAAAACGATAATGCCCATTAACTTTTGATCCTCGTTCAACACAGGAAATATGTTCCGTTTGGATTTGGAAACGGATTCATGTAACATTAGCCCCAAGGACATTTCTGGATGTACCGACTTAAAGTTTGTCTCTATGACGTCATCCATTTCCATCAACCCCAAGACCATTTGGTCTTTGTTGTGGGTAAGCAGGGCTCCAATTTTAGCCAGTTCTTTGGTGTAAATGGTGTAATCCAATGCGTTTTTGGTGATGAGATAGGAAATTGAAGCGGTGATCATCAAGGGTACAAAAAGTTGATACCCGCCTGTTATTTCCGCAATCAGGAATATGGCGGTCAATGGGGCATGGATAACCCCCGCAATCAAGCCCGCCATTCCAATCAAGGTAAAATTACTTTCTGAGACATCGAAGCCCAGCCCCAGATTGTTGATGACCTTGGCCACCACATTTCCCAAAGCACTTCCCATCACCATCGTTGGGATGAAAATCCCTCCAGCACCCCCAGCGGCAAAGGTGGTTGTCATGGCAATGGCTTTGAAAATGGTAATGCCAAACAAAAGAGCTATCACCACCCAAATATTGTGGGTGTAGGCATCAAAAGGGGTTTTGCCCAATGCTTCAATATGATCTCCGTCCAACAAATTATTTATGAAACCAAACCCTTCACCATATAAGGGCGGAATGGCATAGAGCATGATTCCTATGGCCAAACCACCAACCAAAAGCTTGTATTTTGGGCTTTTAAAGCGTTTGAAAAACTCCAAAATGGAGAAGTACATTTTGGTGAAGTAGATGGAAGCAAAAGCGGTTCCGACGCCCAATAATATGTAAAAGAAAGTGTCTTTAAGTTCAAACCCCTCAGATAATGAGAAACTAAAAAGTACTTCGTTGCCCAAAAAGAAATAGGAGGTAAGCACTCCGGAAATAGAGGCCAACAGCAAGGGCAACATGGATAGCATGGTAAGGTCAAGAGTAAACACTTCCACCGCAAAAATAATGGCCGCAATGGGCGATTGAAAAATGGAAGAAATGGCTCCCGCGGAAGCACAGGCCACCAAAAGGGAACGGGTCTTGGCATCAATATGGAACAACCTGCTTAGATTGGAACTTAGGGCCGCTCCTGATTTTACAGCTGGCCCCAACAACCCTACGGAACCTCCAAAACCTACCGTCAATGGTGCCGCTATTAGCGGTGTATAAATGTTTTTGACCTTTAGCAAGCCACCTTTTTTGGAGAGGGAAAAAATAATGGAAGAAACGGCATGTTGTATGGGCTTTTTATGCACAAACTTCACATATAGATACACCAAGGTCAGTCCAAAAACGGGCAGGATAAAGTATAGCTGGTTCTCTGAAATAACAATAGCCCCTTCCAGTAGTGCCTGTATAAAGTAGGTGATGTTTTTTAGGGAGACTGCCGCCAATCCGGCCATAAACCCAACCACCACGCTCATAATATGCACAAAGGTTTTGTTGGAGATATTTTTATACCGCCATTTGAGGAATCGCGTGAGGAGATTTTTCTTTTTGTTGGGCATTGAATGCAACTGTACTTAAAAGTATTAAAAATCCCGCTCAGCGGCGGGATTTGTAACTACTTTAAAGATCTAGCTTTAAATGGAGCTCTTTCAATTGTTCCTCGTCAATGTTGGCCGGAGCATCGATCATAACATCCCTACCACTGTTGTTTTTGGGGAATGCAATAAAATCACGGATGGTTTCCTGGCCACCCAAAATAGACACCAACCTATCCAGTCCAAATGCAATACCTCCATGTGGAGGAGCACCATATTGGAAGGCATCCATTAAAAATCCAAACTGTTCCTTGGCCTCTTCAGGGGTGAAACCCAAATGTTTGAACATGGTGGCTTGTATTTCCTTGTCATGAATACGGATGGAACCTCCTCCTATCTCATTTCCATTGAGCACCAAATCGTAGGCATTGGCTTTTACATCCCCTGGATTCGAGTCCAGTAATTCCAACTGACCTGGTTTAGGAGAGGTAAAGGGGTGGTGCATGGCGTGATAGGTTCCCGTTTCTTCGTCCAATTCCAACAACGGAAAGTCAATGACCCACAGCGGGGCAAATTCATACGGTTTCCTTAGACCTAAACGCTCCGCCAATTCCATTCGAAGTGCACTTAGCTGCGCTCTTGTTTCGTTGGTGTTCCCTGAAAGTACACAAATAAGATCACCGGCTTTTGCTCCTGTCACTTTGGCCCATTGGGCCAAATCTTCCTGATCATAGAATTTGTCCACGGAAGATTTAAAGGAGCCATCCTCATTACATTTTACATAGACCATGCCCTTAGCCCCTACTTGAGGACGCTTGACCCAGTCAATTAGCTTGTCTATTTCTTTTCGGGTGTAAGCCGCTCCCCCAGGAACAGCAATACCTACAACCAACTCTGCTGTATTGAAGACATTGAATTCCTTGTGCTGAGCCACTGAATTTAACTCTCCGAATTCCATTCCAAACCGAATATCGGGTTTGTCGTTCCCGTATTTCTGCATGGCTTCATCAAAAGTGATTCTGGGAAAATCCCCGGGATCAATCCCGTGGATTTCTTTCAATAGATGTTTGGTCAACCCTTCAAATGCATTTAGGATATCTTCCTGCTCCACGAATGCCATTTCGCAATCAATCTGCGTAAATTCGGGTTGGCGGTCTGCACGCAAATCCTCATCCCTAAAGCACTTTACGATTTGGAAATATTTGTCCATTCCCCCTACCATGAGCAATTGCTTAAAGGTCTGGGGGGATTGTGGCAAAGCATAGAATTGTCCCTCATTCATGCGGCTTGGCACCAAAAAATCCCTTGCACCTTCGGGAGTGGATTTGATGAGGTAGGGAGTCTCTACTTCAATAAATCCCTGGTCGGAAAGGTATTTTCTAACCTCCATGGTCACTTTGTGCCGAAAGATCAAATTGTTCTTGACAGGATTTCTCCTAATGTCAAGATAACGATATTTCATTCGGATATCCTCTCCACCATCCGTCTCATCTTCGATGGTAAAAGGAGGGAGGATGGATTCGTTAAGAATCTGAAGCTCGGTTACCAAAACTTCGATATCACCAGTTGGGATGTTGGGGTTCTTGGAAGCCCGTTCTATCACCTGACCTTTTACCTGGATTACGGTTTCACGACCCAGTTCCTTGGCCATATCCAAAAGTTCGACAAGAGTTCGGTCTTGATCCAAAACCAATTGGGTAATACCATATCGATCTCTTAAATCTATCCAAACCACAAAACCTTTGTCCCTTACTTTATGGACCCAACCACTTAGTACAACTTCCGAATTGATATCTGAGGCCCTTAGGGCACCACAAGTATTATTTCTATACATCTTATTTGCTATGGAGGGGCAAATTTAAGGGGAATGCCATTATTTTCTGCTAGATAAATGCATTTTCTAATTATATCGGTCTTTATCCAATACAATTAAAGATCACTTGGGTTTGGCGAAATCTGGATTGATCTAAAATGCGGTCTAGATTTTTAGCAATATTTCTCGATGAAAGGATTGTAGTTAAAAATATCTTTTAGGTTAAAAGTCTGATAAACAAATAACTACATGGGTAATGTAAATTTAATGTTACGAAAATATATATTTAACGTAAAATATTAAGTACCTTTATGTCGTTAATGTTACTGAAACAATAATTTAAATCCCATATCATATGAAGAAAGCAATATTTTTTTTGGCAGTGATGTTTTCGGTTGGTATGTACTCACAAAATATTGAACCCACTATGGAAAAGGTAGGGGACATGGTTAAGGCTACATATTTTCACGAAAATGGCGAGATAGCCCAAACGGGTTATTTTTTAAATGAAAAATTACATGGGCAGTGGTTCATGTACAACTTGGAAGGTAAGAAAATAGCCTCCGGAAAGTATATTAACGGGAAAAAATCGGGAAAATGGTTTTTCTGGAAAGATGAGATTTTGAAGGAAGTTGACTTTGTGGAAAACCGCATAGTACATGTGAAGAATTGGAACCAATCCGAGATTGTTTCTGTTGATATGTAAATTGAGATAGTGTTTAAATAAAAAAGCCCCCCGAGTAATCGGGGGGCTTTTTTATTTGTTATGAACAGGCTTAGGCCGCAATGTCCAACACTTCTTTTTTATGCTCCTCTTTTCTTACCCTTCTTTTATGGATTCTTACCTTAATTCGGTAGACCAGGCTAAAGAGAATAGGCACCACGATCAAGGTTAGGAAGGTGGCCACAAACAGTCCATAAATAACCGTCCAGGCCAAAGGCCCCCAGAAGATCACATTGTCCCCACCAAAGTAGATATTGGGGTTAAACTCACTGAACAAGGTGAAGAAGTTGATATTGAATCCTGTTGCCAACGGAATCAAACCGAGAATGGTGGTAATAGCTGTTAGCAATACTGGACGTAACCTCGCTTTACCTCCTTTGACCACGGCCTCCAAAAAGTCCTTTGGCTCCAAAAGGTCATCTTCTTCCAATTCCAATTCCACTTTCTTCCTATCGATCAAGAGTTGGGTATAATCCAGAAGCACCACTCCATTGTTTACCACAATACCCGCCAAGGAAATAATTCCCATCATGGTCATCATGATCACAAATGCACTTCCCGTAGCTACAATTCCACCAAACACCCCAATCAAACTCAAGAAGATGGCCAGCATAATAATTCCTGGTTTGGAAACGGAATTGAACTGGAATATCAGAATAAAGAAAATCAGCCCCAATCCTGTAAAGAAGGCACCCATTAAAAATGCCATTTGTTTGTTCTGCTCCTCCAATTGTCCTGTATAGTCAATCTTGATATCGGCTGGAAGCTCGGTGAACGAATCCATTTCATCCTTGATCTTGCTTACCACGGCATTGGCATCCGTAAAACCAGGAGCAAGGGCAGAATAGACCGTAACCACTCTTTCCGTTTCACGGTGTTTAATGGCGCTAAATCCAGAGGTGTTGACCTGTTTGGCTACCGCGGAAATTGGAACTTCCTTGGTTTGCCCGGAATTCTGATCCTTAAAGGTGATCTTTTGGTTAAAGATCGCACTGGTATTGTATCGGTTCTCTTCATTGAAGCGAACATAGATATCATAATCCTCACCATCTTCTTTGTAAATCCCGGCCTTGGCACCAAAGATGGAATTTCGCAGTTGCTGCCCTACCTGTCCTGTGGAAACACCTAATTCACCGGCCTTTTTCCGATCCACGTCAACCAACATGGCAGGCTTTGATTTGTTTACATCCACCTTAAGCTCATCAATTCCTGGAATATTTTTGGAATTGATGTAATTCCGCATTTTTTCAGCGGTAGCAATAAGCTCAGAGTAATCGTTTCCTTCCAGTTCAATGTTGATGGGATAACCCGCGGGCGGACCTACTGCATCCTTTTCAACAGAAATGGCCACCCCAGGATATATGTCCTTTAGGGCCTCCTGAACTTTTTTCAACAGATCGTTACTATCCGCTCCTTCGCGGAACTTATATTCCCGCATGGTGGCAGTAATCTTTCCTCTATGTGGCATTTCAGCTGTAGACCCTCCATCGGTCTGCGGATTTCCCGCACCGGCGCCAACTTGGGAAACCGCACTTTCCGTCAAAAAGTTATAGTCCCCATGTAAATAAGCATCCTCATTGATAATGCCATAAACACGCTGCTCAATTTCTGCGGTAATGTCATTGGTCTTCTTAATGTCGGTTCCTTCAGGATACTCTATGTAGACAATGATTTGATTGGGAGTATTGTCCGGAAAGAACTCTACCTTGGTTCGCTGACTTCCTACAGAGGCTCCAAATCCCATAAATGCAATTAGCAACAATACGAAAGTTCCAATGGCAATATAGATAGGTTTTCTGCCAGCCAATGCCCTTCTAAGCGTGCGCTCATAAAATCTTTCCCATTTGGGTAAAATGGTATTTTGAAAACCGTTGGCCCAGCCCCTCAAGAAAAGTCGGTATATCCAGAGCAGAATGCCCGTAACAACCATAAGGGTTCCCAAAGCCCGATAGCTTCCGCCAAAAATCATAATCAACAGCCCAATTCCTCCAACAATGGAGGTTATCTGGATTATTTGTTTTAGCGGCATTTCTTTGTCTTCCGTGGTCATATAGCGTGAGACCAATACGGAGTTAAAGAAGATGGCAACAAAGAGCGATGACCCTAGAACTACGGATAATGTAACAGGGAAATAGATCATAAATTGTCCCATAACCCCTGGCCATAATCCTAGAGGAACAAAGGCTGCCACTGTGGTCAAGGTAGAGATGATAATTGGAAAGGCGATTTCACCAATCCCTTTTTTAGCTGCCTGCATGGGTGTCATCCCTTCTTGATCAATCAATCGGTACGCGTTCTCAACTACCACAATTCCATTATCAACCAGCATTCCCAATCCCATAATCAATCCAAACAAGATCATGGTGTTCATGGTGTATCCCAACATGCTTAAGATCATCAACGACATAAACATGGACATGGGGATGGCGAACCCAACAAAAAGGGCATTCTTAAATCCTAAGAAAAACATCAATACCGTTACTACTAGAATAATACCGAAGATGATGTTGTTTACAAGGTCGTCTACCTGCCCAATAGTCTTGGAAGATTGATCGTTGGCTATACTGATTTCCAAATCCTGTGGAAACACATTTTCAACGGCATTGTCCACAATAACTTGAATTTGTTCGGCGGCCGCCACCATGTTCTTACCTGCACGTTTTTTCACATCCAACATCACAACAGGATGTCCAAATTCACGCGCATAGGTGGTTTTGTCCTCTTCCTTAAAAGTCACTTCGGCAATGTCCTTAAGGTAAACTGGGTCATCGTTTTCAGATTTCACCACAAAATCATCCAAATCTTTGGGTTCATCAATTTCACCTACGATTCTAATGGTTCTGCGTTGACCACTGGTAATCAGGTTACCGGCGGAAGTGGTCATGTTTTCATTGCCAATGGCGTTGATCACATCATTGAAGCTAACTTGGGCAGCCATCATTTTATAGATGTCAACCGCAACCTCCACTTCCTTTTCTTGCGCACCACGGATATCTACCTGCTTAATTTCCGCCAGTCCCTCAATTTCATCCTCTAAATATTCCCCGTATTCCTTGAGTTTATCCACTGGGTAATCTCCAGAAATATTGATGTTCAAAATAGGTATCTCCTCGGACATACTTAGGTCAAACACATTGGGTTCCACTTTGGCACCGTTAAAGGTGGGCCAATCTTCTCCCGCCGTTTGGGAATCCACCTCATCCTTTACCTTTTGCTTGGCAGCTTCCACCGAGATGTTTTCATCAAACTCCACTATGATCATGGAATAATCCTCCTGAGAGGTAGAGGTTATTTCTATGACATTACTGACTGTTTTAAGCTCATCCTCCAACGGATCCGTAATCAATTTCTCAATATCCTCAGCAGTGTTTCCTGGATAAAGGGAGCTTATGTAGATTTTTGTTTCCTTAATCTCAGGGAAGTTTTCCCGAGGCATGCTAAAGTATGCGGATGCACCAAGAAAAAGTATCACAGCAATCAAAACATACATGGTTGTTTTGTTGTCAATGGCCCATGAGGACAGCCTAAATTCTTTGTCGACTTTCTTTTTTTGCTTGCTCATAATAATTTAAGTCTTTGGTCTATTCGCCGTTTTTGATTCTTACCTTTTGGCCCTCTTTTACGCTCCGGGCACCCTCATCTATGATACCGTCACCATTATTGATTCCTGCCAATACCTCAACATAATCACCTTGCGTCTTTCCGGTTTCAATGATTACTTTTTTGGCAATGGCGTCAGACGAAACGGAATCTGCATCCACCAAGTACACATATTGTTCTCCCTCCGCATTTTCGGAAACGATACTTTGGGGAATCAAAATGGCATTTTCGTTGGTGTAGTCATTGATCATGACCTTGGCCGTAAGGTTGGGCTTAATTTTTCCATTTTCGCTAGGAACTGGAATTTCAGCCGTAAACGAACGGTTACTTGGATTGATGAAGTTTCCAGTCTGTCTAACCTTGGTGGTTACGCTATCGCCTAGTACAGGAAAGTAAACCTCAACATTTTTTCCAGGGGTTACATTAGGCAAATGACTTTCTGGAACTTCCACCTCGATATACATATTGGAAAGGTTGACGATTCGAAAAACAGCTACCCCAGTACCTGGACTTACCACAGTACCTTGATCCTGGATCACATCGTCAATAATTCCGGAGAATGGCGCCCGAATGGTGGATTTGGCCACCTGGCTCTGCATCTGCTTTACGGCACTCTCTTGAGCTTCATAAGTGGTTTTGGCCTCTAGATACTGGATTTCAGAACCAATATTCTGTTCCCATAATCTTTTTTGACGCTCAAAGGTGGTTTTGGCCAAGGCTGCTTGTGTTTTCATTTGTGCCAATTGACTGGATAGTCCACCATCATCTATGGAAGCCAGCAATTGTCCTTTGGACACTTTTTGACCTTCTTTGACATAAACACGGTTCAACGTTCCGGATATTTCAGGGTAAACCAATACATTTTGTTTGGTCATAACATCTCCCTGAAGTTCCAAATAGTGGTCAAACTTTTCCGCATTGGCCAAAATAGTGGTCACAAGAGGCAACTTTGCCTGGTCATCCAATTGAGCGATGGCGGAATCAAGGGAATGCAATTGCTTCTCCAACGCTTTTTGCTGCTCTGAAATTTCTGCTCGCTTTCCTCGGATGGCCTCAAGGTTTTTATCTGCCAACACACTTTCAACTGTACTTTGTGAACCACCTCCACAAGAGGAAAGAACTACGGCTGTTAGTATGATATATGTTATTTTTTTCATGATTGATATGGATTATTTGATGAGTTTAATTATTTAAGATGGTTTCCAATTCGGTTTTGTTATTTATAACATCCACCATGGATTGAAGGTACTCCTGCTGGGTAGTGTACAATTGGGTTTGGGCCTGTCTTAGCTCAAAACTGGTTGCCAATCCTTCAGAATATTTGATTTGATTTTTATTTTCGATACGCTCCGCAAGCTCCAAATTTTCTTTGGAGGTTCCGTACTCTTCTATAGCCAGGATATAGTCGCTTTTGGCACTTTCTAGTTGTAATCGGATTTGCTCCTCGGCCTCTGTGAGCTGTGTCTTGGCTTTTTCCAAGGCAATCTTGGCCCGTTGCGTACTGGCACTTCGTTTCAGCGAACTAAAAAGAGGAATGCTAAGGTCAAACCCCAAAACAGAGGAACCGAACCATTCCTGTCCGCTGCTCAGAAAATTAAAGCTGTCACTGAACGAGTTTCCCCCGTAATTCACAAAGGCATTCAAAGTGGGCAGTGCCCTACTTTTGGCCAACTTATGTTCAAAATAACGCTGCTCTTCTTGATTAATGGCCAATTTATAATCCACATTGTTTTGAATATTGAAGGCAGAATCCACCAACCCAAAATCGATTTGCTTTTGCGTAAGATCATCCAAGTTTTCGGTTAAAACCGTTGGTGTCTCAATAGGGAGTCCCAAGACCAAATTCAACATTTGAAGCGTAATCTTCTCCAAACGTTTGGCATTTTTGAGTTGATTGTCCACAGAGGAGAGTGTAATTTTCAACTGATCTACACTTTCTTCATCCCCCAGACCATTTTCAAATATTTTTTGGGTCTCGTACAGGTTTTTCTCCAAGGTCTTTTTGTTGTTCTCGGAAATCAAAACACTCTCTTGGGCCAAAAGCACATTGCCGTAAGCCTCAACAACTGCTTTCCGGACATCCAGTTCGTTCTTTTCCTTGTTGTTTTGACTAAAACTCAGAAAAGCTTTAGTGGCCTGAACCCCCACGATATAAGACCCATCAAAAATCTGTTGGGTAAGGGTGGCCGTGGCCCTGGCAGACTGTGCCTGACCAAAGACAACTTCCTGGAAGGTTCCTGGTTCACCACCAAAGAACTCCGCTGGAATTTGGGTTACAGGTTGCTTTAATTGATTTTGATAGCTAATGTCCCCAGATATTTGAGGAAGTCCGTCCGCAATGGTTTCCCATTTTTGCTTTTGGGCATCCACAATATCCCTACTGGCGTTGATAGCGCTGTAGTTATGTTCCAGTGCATGGGCAATGGCCTCGTCCATACTAAAACTGTATGGGCTGGTTTCCTGCGCCTGACTGTACCATGATAGAATTAAAAATAGGCTAATGATGGTTGTTCGCATTTATTCTTGATTTGAATTGATGATTGAGTTTAATATTTTTCTTCCGTCGGGTGTTACAACGCCACGCAAGTGATATTCCAAGAAAATATCCTCCAGTTGCGGATGGGAGAACATGCTCATTGGGAACAAACCGGGATCTTTTAAACTAAAAGCTCCGGAGAAATAAATTCGGGATACAAACTCAACGTTGAGGTTATCCCTGTATATTCCCATTTTTATGCCTCTCTTAATGTTATCCAAAACACATTCCTGCATCACCTCAAACTGCTTCTTTTTTAATGTGTCATGCAGTTTGGGGTAGTACTTTTGCAATTGGTACTGGGGAGATGATTTTTCATCCTTCAGATGGCACATTGCGAATTTTTTGATTTCATAAAGCTCCTCAATAGGATTCTTCTGTAATGATATAATCTCATCAATACCATTGGAGATAAACCAGAAAAGGTCCATCACACATTCCTCTACCAACTTGGTCTTATTTTCAAAATGAGAGTAGATCGTCTTTTTGGAAATCCCCATTTCATTGGCCAAGTCATCCATTGTAACGCTCTTAAAACCTAGGGTCAAGAACATATCCGTTGCCTTATGTAAAATCTTATCTCGCATAATTGGGCGACAAAAATAAACCCGGAAACTTTAAAAACAAAAAAAGTTTCCAAGGTTTTACATTTTTTTAACGAATGTTTAATCCTATGGTCTTATGGGTTACTAATCAACAGTATACTGGCGATTTTGGAAATCAGAATTGGACTCAGTTGTTGATTTAGGACTTGAACGCCAGAAAAAAGCTCTGCGTCGATAGCTGTCAATTTTTTCTATGGCCTTAGTTTTCTTCCTGGGTGCCATGCTGTTCTTCTTTAGTAATTCGCTCCAAATAGGCGTTATAGGCTTCTTCTCCTTCTTCTTTCCAGAACTGATCGTAGTGCTGCCATTTGGAAAACTCTTTTTTTGTTCTACAGAACCGATCACCTTTATGACGTTTTTCGGATTTATGATTGGACTTTTTGGAGGAATGATTTCCAAATCCGAAGATAAATTTGGCCAATAGTATCAGTCCAAGTGATTGCCAATAGCCAATAGTGGTCAATCCAAAGATGTCAGGCATCAACCAGTTCCATAAGTGCATGAATACATAACCTGCAAGCAGCACCAAAATGCAAAAAATGATGAAGGCAAAGAATATTTTAAAACCCTTGGTTACATACTTTTCCACCCTCTTTTCGTAATATCTTTCTTTAGGTTCCATATGCTTTTAATTATAATGTTGAATTTTTTATAGTTTCTAAATATTTTGATAACAAGGACAAAGCGCGATGTCTTCTGGACATTAATGTCCCGATAGAAATACCTGTGTCCTCTGCAATTTCCTTATAGGTATACCCCTCAAAGTCTACCGCTATAATAATATCTTGGTAAACTGGTTTCAGGGTTTTAATTCCAAGTTTCAGTGCTTCCTGAACATTTTCAGGGTAGTTGTTGTCCGCATCCCCGTAAAAGAGCTCGGCAAACTCGGCCCATTGGGCTTCAAAATCATCTCCTTCGTTTACCTTGTCCTTTTTGGTTCGCATCAGATCAATAATTCGGTTTCTAATGGAGTTGTATACAAATCCCCCAATGTTGTTTATGGGCGATAGGTCATCCGTCCTTGAAAAAATCCGCAAGGCCACATCCTGAACAATATCCTCGGCGTCACGTTCCGTGGTATCGTCAATTCTAGACTGTACATAACCTTTTAAGGAATGGTATTCCTCATTAAAAAAGCTAGTGAGTCTGTTATAGTTTTCTTTATTGGCTGCCATTAAAAAAAGCCTATTAGCGGTCTTCATCTATAGAGACGATGATTTTCAAATCTATTGCGTTTTTTAAAGAAACTTTTTTCAAATCTTGCTGAATTGCCCTTTTGTTTGGGATTGGGATACTGTTTAAATTGACCGTATTTTTGATCCATGACGAATTCAGACGCCATTGAACGTTACCGAGAAATGTTCAATTCCCATTTGGAAAACAAACTGATTCCAAAAGAACCCCACAACCTCTATGAGCCCATCGCCTATATATTGGGCTTGGGCGGAAAACGGATGCGCCCTGTGTTGACATTAATGACAACGGACTTGTTTGGAGGTAGCCCCGCCGATGCGTTGGATGCGGCACTGGCCATAGAGGTGTTCCACAATTTTTCCTTGGTGCACGACGATATCATGGACGATGCCCCTTTACGAAGAGGGAAGACCACCGTTCATGAAAAATGGGATATCAACACGGGAATTTTGTCAGGGGATGCCATGCTGATCAATGCCTATCAATATTTGGAGGACTATTCTCCTGAAGTTTTTAAATCACTTACGGTACTTTTTAGCAAAACGGCGGTTGAGGTTTGTGAAGGCCAACAATACGATGTGGATTTTGAAACCAGGGATGATGTCACCATTCCGGAATACCTTAAGATGATCGAGTATAAAACGGCTGTTTTGGTGGCTTGTGCCATGAAAATGGGAGCGATTTTGGCAGGGGCTTCGGAAGAGGATGCACAATCCATTTATGAGTTTGGACAAAATCTGGGGATAGCATTTCAGTTACAGGACGATTACTTGGACGCTTTCGGCGACCCCAAAACTTTTGGAAAGCAGGTTGGGGGAGATATCATTGAGAATAAAAAGACTTTCCTCTATTTAAAAGCTTTGGAATTTGCGCCTAAGGAAGACAAAGAGGGGCTGATGCACCTCTATTCCATTCAACCCGAAGATTCAAATGCCAAGGTAGATACGGTCAAGACCATTTTTGAGGAAAGTGGAGCGGTGGATGCGGCCAGAAAGGAAATCGAAAGCTACACCCAAAAAGCTTTTGCCACCTTGGAATCCCTCAACATTCCCGAAAAGAACAAAGAACTTTTAAAGGCATTTGGGAACAAGCTCATGCAGCGTACCGTTTAAAACAACCTGTTCCAAAGTGCTTTTAGAAAGGGACGTTTGGGACAGGCCCAAATGATTTGGAGGTCTTCCCAAAGGGAAGTCTCTTCCTCCAGAAATTTCAGAATCAGTTGTGGCTTTCTTTTTTTAAAAAGCGATTCAAAGATGCTGCTTCCCAAATGGTTTTGTTTGGATAGGATGTCCAAAAGCAATAGATCATAGAACCAAAATCTTTTCTTTTGATACAACCCAGTAAGGCTCTTATCCATTTTTATGCGATTTACCAGACGTTTCACTTTCTTGTGGGTGTTATAAAAGGTAAAACCGGTACTGGGTTTGGCCCAACCTCCAGCAATGCCAATATTAAAAACCCTATCAGAGTTATGCTTATGAAATGGATAGCTAGTCATGGGAATGGAGCCTTGTTCACTATCGATGATTTCAAAATTCGCGCAACTCAGTTTGTTTTTCAGATAATCCTTTATGGCTTCTTCGTACTCAGACTTTTCCAATAGATTTTCTGAAAACAAAGTATATTCCACTAAGGCTTCAGTCTCTGAAAATGGGAGTAAGTACATAAATCTAGTATTCCCTTTTTGGGGAACGGAAAAGTCCATAAAGGTGGCCTCGTTTGGATTAAAAACCGGTTTAGGGGTTTTTACGAACCATCCCAAAAAATGCTGTTGAATAACGGGATACTTCTGTTGGGTTTTGATTGCTTTGGAATCAAAAATGCTATTAAAGACTTGTTTGCCCAGGAATTGGTCAGTTTGGGTTGAAACAGTTACCCAGTCTCCATTCTCTTCAATCCGTAACACCTCATCCCGTACCCATTGGATGTTGGAATACTTCTTCAATCTTGATCTGAATTCCTTGTAAAAGTTTATGCCGCGTAGCATCTTATACCTGTAGGGGGTAATGGAAAAAGATAAGCTCAAATCCTTTCCTCCAAAAAAGATATTGGGCCAGTTTTTAAATAATATACTATCAAAATCCCCGACACCTTTCTCCCAAAAACACCAAGTGCGATCATTTTTGGATTTGTTGTCCTTGTCCAAGATCAAGATGGACTTGTCAGAAAAAAAGGAATCATTTCCTAAGGCATCGGCCAGCAAGAGTCCAGATGCACCAGCTCCAACAATGATGTAATCGTACTTGGGCATGCCCAAAAATAAGGAAAGGAACACAGTAGATCATTATTCCAGACAAGAGTGCTTCAATGAATTCAAAATGGGTATCTTGTAAGGAGCTTAGTAACTAAAACCATCGCACAATGAAAACTGTACAATCTCGCAAATTGTTACGGACCCTTTTCCTTATGGGTCTGCTATTACCCGCTTTATTAATTGCCCAAAAAGAAACATCATTTGTTTACGGAGATGCTTTGCCAGATGCACCTGAGCTATCGGCTCGAGGATCGTATAAGGTTGGAGTCCGAACCTTGGAATTTGTAAACAAGGGGCAAGTGGATGTTCTTAATTCCAAAGAGGGGAATGATCCTCTTTACGATCGACCTTTAACGGTGGAGGTATGGTATCCCGCAACCGTTGAAACCGAAGGATTGATATCATATGATGAAGTCATGGGTACCAACGGAGACCCCAACAGACCCATAATTCCTTTTACCTTTAATGGAAGGGCCTCCAGGGATGCGGCCGCAGTAACTTCGGATGGAAAATTTCCTTTGGTCGTGGTTTCCCATGGCTATGTGGGTTCCCGTTACTTGATGACTTATCTTACCGAAAATCTGGCCTCCAAAGGATATATAGTTGCGGCCATTGATCATACGGAATCAACCTTTAAGGACGCAGCTCCTTTTCAGAGCACCTTGCTCAATCGTTCCAAGGATATCCTTTTTGTGGTGAACGAAATGGCAGCTGGGAAACACTTTCTTTCCGAGCATGTTGATGGAGATAATACGGGAATAGTAGGATATTCCATGGGCGGTTATGGCGTGTTAAATGTAGCAGGAGCGGCCTACAGTGAGTTTGCCATTAATTTCTTTAAGGGGATGACGGGAGGCAGCAATGCTTTGGCGGTTCGAGGCGGTGCAAGCGAGGCATATCAAAACTCCATGGATCCACGGATCAAAGCGGTGGTCGCTTTTGCACCCTGGGGAATGGAGCGTGGCGTTTGGGATGCAGAAACCCTGAAAGGCCTAAAGACGCCTACCCTGTTTGTTGCGGGTGACCAAGATGATATTTCGGGCTATGAAAAAGGGATCAAAGCCATTTACGAGGGCGCTGTAAATGCAGATCGATATCTGTTGACCTATATGGATGCACGACATAACGTGGCACCCAACCCACCACCTGCCGAGGCCTTGCAAGCTGGTTTGCATATTGATGAGTATTACCGCTATGCGGAACCTTCTTGGGATCAAAGACGAATCAATAACATCAACCAGCATTTTGTGACCGCCTTTTTAGGAATCCACCTAAAGCAGCAGGACTACAGCAAATTTTTGGATATCAAGGAAGACTCCAACGAGGAAACCTGGCCAGGATTTGTGCCAAGATCATCTACGGGGATGGAGTTGTTGCATGCGGTTCCTGAGTGATATGATTCTAGTTGCGTTTTAGGTATCACAATTTGTGATACCTAGTTTTTCATCTCAAACACAAAACCGTCAGTTCGAGTTTCCCGAATTTTTTCGGGATGTATCGAGAACAAGGTTTTGATTTGAAAATTCTAATTCTCGATACAATTTTTCAAGCGGGAATCTTGAAAAATCACTCGAATTGACGAATTTATATGAAACTTCCGTGGGCTTGGGATAGAATCGTGTAAAACTGCACAATTAATCTTCTAGAACAAGAACCAAAACCTTATTCTCCTGAATGACCTTAACGGTCTTGCCCTGCTCAAAACCGAGTTCCTCCAACCACTTTCCTTCCAAACGGATTTCGGGAACGGTGGTATGATCCCAAGTACGGCGACGGAATTTGGTATGGATCTTAAGTTTTCTGAAGGATTTCAATTACAAATATTCGATGAGACGAATATAAGTTGGAATTTTTATTGTCGTGTTCGGCATAGTGAACAACAGGGCATTAATTATGTTAAAATTGGACTTTTAGCTCAAAAAAACGGAGGGAAATAGAGGTTGGGGCTTATTTTATAGGAGCTTTTTGGGTTTTAGCACAAAAGAAGGAACCATACATAATCCTCAGCTTGAGTGTATAGTTGGTTTATTTATTTAACGAGTGTTCCGTCGAAATCAAATTTATAAGTACGGTTTCCCCAATCAGTTGCAAGAATATATTTTTCAGTGATTTCAAAGTCATTTACTCCTGTGGGAGTTGTGAAAATGTCTGATCCACTTCTCTTCCACATTATATTTCCATCAGAATCAACTCTGGTGATTTCCAATTCTCCGTGAATAATGTAACTGTTATTGTACTTATAAATCTCAAAACATGTAGCTTGATCAGCCTGTGTTTTCCATATCAATTCTAAGTCAGGAATTGATAAGCAAAAAATTGAATCTGAGCAACATATAACCATTCTATCATTTTCAATTATTTGAGAATTCTTGTGGATTCCAGTTCCACCACCAATTGAACCAATTATGGCCGAATTAATCAACCTGTTATTTTTAAATACTTTCAGGCCAATTTTGGTTGAAAATTTGTGTTCGGATGTCTCAAAATGAACCTTGTCATAAAGATTCATGTTATCTGAAGAAGACTCAGAATAGGTTTCATCAGTTCTTAATTCAACTTTATAGACTCCTACATTTATATTCATTTTTCCAATCGGCTATTAGTTTTAATGATGAATATATTACCATTATGTAGCTAATATAACAAAAGTCGAAAGCCCTAAAAAACCGTATACCGCAACCCAAAGAACCCTCTAATCCCTTGGTTGGGGCCATACACATAACTGGGATCAAAAGTAAGGGCAAAAGGGTTGTCCGCAGTGGCCACTACATTCCCTTGTGGGTCGAACTGTACGTTTCTGTCAAACGGGTCATTTGCTCGGGCAATGATAAAGGGATTGCCACGGTTGGGTGTCCAGTCCAACAGATTTTTTACACCTCCGTAGAACTCAAACTTATCCAATCCTTTATAGGTAAACTGGATATTTTGGATACTCCATGTGGGAGATTCAGGTGACCTTGGATCCAAATCTCCCAACAAAGGTAATCGCATTGGGCCGTACAAATTACCCGTATAATCCACGGTCAAGTCCAAATTTCGGAAGGTGTAGGAG
The DNA here is from genome assembly GCF_050617915.1 of Flagellimonas flava. Taxonomy (GTDB): domain Bacteria; phylum Bacteroidota; class Bacteroidia; order Flavobacteriales; family Flavobacteriaceae; genus Flagellimonas; species Flagellimonas flava_A. The sequence goes on along the minus strand of NZ_JBODQE010000005.1, from coordinate 91,596 downwards.
ACATTCCAAGTACCTGTAAAACTTTCGGTGAGAATCTGGCGCTGGGTCACCCCGTTTTCGGTATTGCTAACATCTTGCCAGGTGGCGCCCACCAAAAATTTTAGGCCGTTGGGCAAAACCAAATCCACATTGGCGCTTACCCCTTGCGAAACGGATTTTCCATCCAGGTTGTCGTAGATAATCTGGTTGGGATTGGTTTCGTAATCGGGCAAAATAATATTGGAGAAATGGGTGTAGAACACTGAGGCATCTATGCCGATAAAGGTGCCGTTGTCACCATAAATTTTCTTCAGATAGTTAAGGTTAACGTTGATGGAACGTTCCGGTTTCAACTCCTCGGCAATGATCACATCCCTAGATCCCGTTAGGGCCGCATGATCCTCGGTAAAAAGGTTGACCACCCTGAATCCTGTACCCGCATTGACCCTAAAAATATCATTGTCCGAGATTTTCCATTTATAAGCCGCCCTTGGGGTAAAGATGTTGCCGTGCCGTTGATCATAGTCATAACGCAATCCACCTAAAAAGGAATGCTTCTCGGCAAACTTAAACTCATCTTGCACAAAAACACTGGGAATCCAAACTTCGTCCCTAGTTTCGGTTGCGGGGGTGTTGTCATCGTAGTAATTGTAACGGATTGCACTTCCAAACAACAGATCATGCTTTCCTGCGGTTTTATCCCAAGTCAATTGTCCAAAACCAATGCGCTGATCGGCCAAATAACTCACATCCCCATACACCGAGTTTTGGTTATGGTCATTATAGGAAACAGACAACATCATTTTTTCATCAATGGGGAGCTGGTATTTACCCAAAACCTCCCATCTTCGGGTATAGATGCTTTCCCCATAAATCTCGTCACCACCCCTGAATTCTGGAGTCCATTGTAGTTCACCGCCCCATCTGTCTTCGTAAAAGAATCGGCCAGCCAGGGAAAATAACTTGGAATCCTTACGCTTAAAATTCCATTTCTGGAATATTGATATTCGGTCTTGTAGCGTGAGGTCGGTGAAGTTGTCCCCATTGTTGTCCACTACCTCATCGAAGTTAAAATAGTTGACCCCAAGGAGTAGGTCGGTGTTTTGGCCCACTTCAATTTTGGAGCCCACGTCCAAATTGTACTCGCCCCAACCCGTTACATAGGCATCCGCAAAAAATTCCGGGGCATTGGGGGCATGTTTGGTAATAACATTGATCAACCCACCTACTGCTTCACTACCATATAGGGTAGAAGCCGGGCCTTTTACAATTTCAATTTGTTCTATCAAGGAGTTGGGAATTCCTGATAGCCCGTACACCGTACCCAAGCCACTGACGATAGGCATGCCATCAATCAACACCAAAGTATATGGGCCTTCCAGGCCGTTGATATGAATATCCCCAGTGTTGCAAACATTGCAGTTGATTTGCGGGCGTACCCCGTTCACATTTTGAAGGGCTTCAAAAATGTTGGGAGTTGGATTCTTTTTAAGGAATGTTGGGGTGTACACCTCAACGGGTACCGCACTTTCCAATCTACTGACAGGTTTTAAGGTTCCAGTAACCACAGTTTCCTCCAGACTTTCGGCCGAAGCCTCTAGCTCAATATCCAAAGTTTTTACCTCGCCATTACCTATCAAAATGGAAGTCCTATAGGCGATGTAACCTATGGAAGACGCTATCAGTGTGTATTGTCCAGGCTCAATATTGGCGAGCTCATAATGCCCATCAGCATCCGTTGCCGTACCCATTTGAGTGCCCTTTAATAGGACATTGGCATAGGCAATAGGCTGACCATTTTCGGATAAGGTGCCTGTTAGGGTTCCCTGAGCCAAAGAGTTTGAGCAGACCAAGATGCTTACAATTAAGAAAGCTAGATAGTTATACTTGTTTTTCAATTCGGGTAAAATTAAATTTAGACAAATCTAAAAATTTGTTTTTATAAATAAAAATGTATTTTTGGAAAAATTTCAAAAGTATTATTAGCCCCAGCGGAGTTGAGGGCTATATATGGTAATAACCTCTCGACTGCGCTCGAGGTGATGTCAAAAACAAAATGACCCGATCAGAGGAAAATTACATCAAGACCATCTTTCATTTGGGAGGAAGCGATTCTGTGCCCATTGCCACTAATGCCATTGCGGAGCAGATGGAAACCAAACCTTCATCGGTAACCGATATGGCCAAGAAGTTGGCGGAAAAAGGATTGGTGCATTACAAAAAGTACCAAGGGGTCTCCCTCACGGATATCGGAATCAAAACAGCACTTTCCATCATCAGAAAACACCGTTTGTGGGAAGCTTTCTTGGTTAAAAAGCTTGATTTTACCTGGGATGAGGTTCACGAGGTGGCTGAGCAACTGGAGCATATCAAAAGCGAAAAGCTCATCGACAAGATTGACGAACTGTTGGATTTTCCAAAGTTTGATCCCCATGGTGATCCTATCCCGAGCAAAGACGGAAAGTTCATGATTCGGGATAAGCAACTGTTGAGCGATGTTCCAGAAGACACCGAAGGAGTTTGTGTTGGCGTCAAGGATACCTCGCCCACTTTTTTGAAATTTTTGGACAAGAACAACATCGCTTTGGGGAACACCATCCGAATCTTGGAAAAGGAGGAGTTTGATCAATCTTTGCACATTCAAATGGATGGCAAGGAACTTCATATTTCACATCAAATAGCATCTAACCTTTACGTAAAATTGAACGATTAATGGAAGAAGTAATCCAATATTTTGAAAGTATAGATCCCATATTGGCGGCCTTTTATGCCACCGTTTTCACCTGGGGATTGACGGCTGCCGGGGCTGCCTTGGTCTTTTTGTTCAAGGGAATGAACCGCGCAGTTTTGGATGGTATGTTGGGCTTTACCGGAGGGGTAATGGTAGCTGCCAGTTTTTGGAGTTTGTTGGCACCCGGAATTGAAATGAGCGAAGGCGAGGGATTTGTAAAAGTGATTCCGGCTGCAGTCGGATTTTTATTAGGGGCCGCTTTTATTTTTGGGCTGGACAAGGTATTGCCCCACTTGCATATAAATTTTAAGGAAAGTGAAGCCGAGGGGGTAAAAACACCTTGGCACAGAACCACCTTATTGACCTTGGCCATTACCTTGCACAACATTCCTGAAGGTCTTGCGGTAGGGGTGCTGTTTGGTGGTGTTGCTGCTGGTTTTGATGGAGCCACCATTGGAGGTGCGGTCGCATTGGCCTTGGGGATTGGTCTTCAAAATTTTCCGGAAGGATTTGCAGTTGCGATGCCTTTGCGCAGACAAGGATTAAGCCGATGGAAAAGTTGGGTGTATGGGCAGGCATCTGCTATTGTTGAGCCTATTGCAGCGGTCTTGGGCGCTTGGGCCGTACTTACTTTTGAGCCTATTTTACCCTATGCATTGTCCTTTGCAGCAGGAGCCATGATTTTTGTGGTAGTGGAAGAGGTGATTCCCGAAACACAAAGGGACAAATACACCGATATCGCCACACTGGGCTTTATCGGCGGATTTATCATAATGATGACCTTGGATGTGGGGCTGGGTTAAAAGTCAATCGTTAAAATAATCTTCTGGGTCAAAGGGGATGTCATCATCCGGATCTATATCGTCATAATTGACTCCTGGTGGATTAAAAAGACCCCATCTGTCAATGATATAGCTCCAAGGATCAAAAGTCTTGACCCACTCTGCAAATAGCACACGAAACTGTTCTACTTCGTTTCGAAGAAGTTCCAAATATTCCAAGTGCTTAAAACCGTGCATTTTTAACCCTGTACTGTCGGTTAAAATTTCTCTTGCCGCTTTTCTGATTATGGCCGCATTTTCCATTTTAATGTCATACAAATCTGCTCCTATGGCACCTGCCATTTTAGGATTAATCATCATTGCATTGCTTTTCAGGTATTGCGCATGATGTTGGAGCGCGCTTTTTTTTGCTTCGGGCAATAGGTTATATTCCTCATCAATTACCAACTCGGAAATCTTTTCTGCCAGTTGAAATATCTCCTGCCCTTTTTGATAGATGGGCATTTTTCTTATCGATTCGTATGAGTTCCTTTGATTTTCATCATCTTCATCAAACATAGTCCTATTGCTTTATCATTTTACTCATTGCACATTTTGGGCTGTATCATCACGTTAGCCCTGGATATGTGGCTAAGGTAAAAACTTATTACTCTTGGACAACAGGAGTTTTGATTCCCATGATCAACAGCCACAGACAAGTACCCAATTCCCCAATACTGGCAGGTATGGTGATATAATCCGAAATCCAAAGGGAATTGTAATCGGGGCAAAGCACCCTGCCTATGAAATCCAAAAAATAGCCTATACTTCCCACCATTAGGAATAGCCCTAAAACTTTCGGGAGAAATCCGGATTTATAAACCAAATAGCCAAAGGGGAATAGCCATAGGCCCCAGAAAATTTGGGATATCAGAATGCCTTTAAAATACGATTGAAAGGCCTGCATCACCTGAGTCTCAATTTGAGCTGCACTGTACACCTCCAAAAATCCAGATTCACCCAAAAGGGACAACACATCAAATTTGTATATCACACTACCCATCGAAATAGGGACACTCATAAGGACCAAGACGACCATGAGCACTGCCATGTTTTTATGGACCTCCTTGAACAACTGAAAAAGCACCAAAGGCAGAAAAACAAAGATTAAATAGCACAATAGCTCACATAAAATTTCCAATCGGAATAGAAACTCGGAGGATGTGAGATTTTGGACAGTTTGTGCTGGATTATCCCAAACAATGAGCTGTGAGGGAACATACATGAGGCTGAAAATACCTGTGATGGCAATAAAAAAATACAATAGCCCAGCAAGTCGGGCAGTTTTTTGGTTGACTCCCATTTTTGATTGATTATGGTTATTAAAGAATAGACGAGTTTGGGAGTCTTTTGGTTGCCCGATTCTATCTTAAGTCGTCCAAGATTTGGCCGAAATCGTATTGCAAATCTTCGTGAAGGGCACTTATTTTCCTTTCAACATAACCCAATTGTCTGTCATATAAATTGCGCAGGGCTATATTGCTTTTAATGGAAGGACGGAAGTTCCTTAGTTTCTGACAGAAGTATAACAGCAGCTCCACCTCGGTTTCTTTGTTCCCAGAATACCGAACGTATTTTTTGATGGTACGAAGAATTTTCCGGACACTTTTTTTGATGTAGTAAAAACTGTTGGTATTGATTTCGGCAAACATTTCATCCACTTCGGCTTTGACGGATTCAATATACCCTTCCTCGTGATCGGCTTCAAAAAGAAGGTATGTGAGCAGTTCTTTGTTCTCCTTTTTGAATCGGCCCAAGCGAAGACATAAATTCAAAAGCTCATCCGGGGATCGGTGCTGCAGTTCCTTTTTGAGTTGGGCAATGGTGGACGCTTTCATATCAACTTCTCAGATAAGATGCCCCGTTCACATCTATGATGGTGCCGGACGAATAGCCAGCTCCTTCCGAGGCCAAAAACAAAATGGCGTGGGCCACTTCTTCGGGTTGTGCCATCCGCTGAAAAGGGGATTCCCGCAGCAAATTTTCCCGTTCCACTGGGGTCAAGGTTTCAGCAGCCATTTCCGTTTCGGTAAATCCTGGAGCCACTACACCGACATGGATATGGTGTTTGGCCAATTTTTTGGCCAAGGACTGACTCATGGAATTCAAGGCCGCCTTACTGGCACCATAGGCCGGTTTGGTGGGCTCGCCGCGGAACGCACCTCTGGAGGACACATTTACAATCTTCCCCCCACCAGATTGCATCATGGCTTTGGCACCCCAATAACAGAGATTGGATACCGCAAAAAGGTTGGTATTAAAAATGTTTTCCCAAGCATTGGCCCAATGGTCAAAATCCACTTCCTCTATATCGTGGAAAATGGAAATTCCGGCATTGTTCACCAAAATATCAAGTTGACCATAATGTTCTATGAACTTATGGACCAAAGTTTCAGGGCCATTTTTTTCGGAAACATCCTGTTGAAACAATTGGTGCCCTGAACCCGATAATTGGGAAAGGGTTCTTTCAGCTTCCTCGGTATTACTGCGGAAATTGAGACCTACTTTGGCACCTTTTTCAGCGAAGGCTATGGCAGTGGCCTTACCAATGCCACGGGAGGCACCAGTGATCAAAATGTTTTTGCCAGTAAAATCCATCCATTGTCTTTTGATGCTATCAAAGATAGCAACTAAGTGGAGGATACAATTGATTAGATTTTAACGATGGAAAAAGTTGGAATGCACCGGAGCTGAATGACGTTTTGTGCCTCCATGTTATTTTGTTCTTGTGGCTACATCATTGAATATCTGGATCCAATCCTTGTCTTTTTCAAAGACACTGGCCCAGCCATTCCAAACCAGTTTGTCCCGATCAGCATAAGAAATGGTTGCCCTAAAAAACCGATCTTCAATTACATTCTTGGGAGTAATGGCAATGATGCGTTCGTTTTCCTTGTCCAAGAACCATTTGAATTGTCCATGCAAGGGAAAGTCATGGGCAAAGTTGGTGGCTCGGAAACAGCCTTCCTTTTCATCATAATTGATGATATAAGAGTAATATCGTTTTCGGCCTGTTTTCTGAATTGTTGTTTCGGATTCACATCGGATGAACTGCCCATTGAGGTAGTACTCGCAATAACGGGTTCCAATTTCCTGATAGGCCCTATCCGTTCCGGGAAGTATGGTTTCCACAATGTTCCAACTGCCAATAAGAAAGTCAAGATCTTTAATGGATTGGGAATAGGTGGCATTACATAAAATAAAAGCGAAAGTAACAAGGATAGTTTTTTGCATTTTGATTGAGTTTTCCACTCAAAGTAAAAAGCAGCCCCTTTACAGAAGTCTCAATTTCTGTTTTTAGGTATCAAAACCTGTTTTTATGAAGAATTTTTCATTTTATATTCCTTGGGTGTCAATCCTGTGGAGGATTTAAAAACCCTATTAAAACTAGCCTTTGAATTGAAACCGGAATCGTAGGCAAGGCTCATAATCTTTAGGTGCGCATTTTTGGGGTCTTTCAGTTTTTCCTGAACTTCTTTCACCCGATACCCATTAATATACTGGAAGAAATTTTTGTTGAGGCTGCTGTTGATGGCTTCTGAGATGGTTCTGCCCGGAAGCCCCACCGTTCTGCTAAGATCCATCAATCCCAGTTCTGGATTTTTAAATAATTTCTGTTCCTGCATTACCAGATCTAGCTTTCTGATTACTTCCGCCAATTCATCATTAGGCAAAACCGTTGCAGGGACTTCTGATGGTAGAAATTGAACTGTTTGTGCTTGCAGATAACCATGTATGCTAAGCCAGTACAGCACACAAGCATATAACAATAGGACTGCATATCTATATTCGCTCCACTGATCAAAGAACAACATGCCACTAATACCAGAGCTTATTACAAGAAAAATCAGAATAATGGCAAAAGAACCAACAATCACCACTACAATATGCTTGGCCCATTGCAGGTCAATTTTATGGGTGTTGGATACATTTTCAAGAAGGTTTCGCTGATAGCTATTGATAATCCCCAAGGAAAGCATCATGTAAAATAGTATGGAAATTATGGCCATGGATTCAAGCAATTCGGCGGTAAAGTGAAACCAATGGTATGGGTGATGGTTTCCAGAGTAAATAAGATGGTAGATACTGTGCAAATAATTGAGCACAATAGGACTAAAATGCCAAAGTTGTTTGGGGCCAAAACGGAATCCGGAATGTGTAAGGGTTTTTACATAAAAGTAAAAAGAAGGCCCAATCCAATAGGATAACGAAAACGGCAACCAAGCCAACCACCTATGTGAATGCCAAATGGAGGGATCCAACATATAAGGTGTAAATGTCAAGCACATGCAAATAATGGTCAGGGAAAGGAAGCGGTTGGCATATCTATTTTCCCTTTTCTCCAAGACCAAAAACCCAAATACAAATCCATTGGCCACGGCGCAAATGGTGATTAATTGGATAATGGAAAGTTCTAATTGCAATGCAATGGGTTATGGTCACTTGGAGTGAAGTTATGAAAAGATTTGAAGGAACATGGCCAGGCCAACCATTAATCCCAACCACAAAATCCCGATTAAAATGAGGCCAAAGACATGCAAAAACAGCAGAAGCTCTAAATAGACCCGTTGTTTTTTGGTGACTTGCTTGGGTTGCGAATACCAAATGGTCTGGGTTCTTTGCAGCAGCACTTTACAACTAACACCTCGGTTCTCGGCAATTTTTTCAATACGGGATTTTACAAATCGATACCCATAAGTAACAATATAAAATATGCCAACCAGGACGCTTAAGCCCAGAGCAGCGGAGTAAAAACCCTCGTACCAGGATTGAATGGATAAATGGATGCCCAGAAAAAACATAAAACAAAATAACGATGACGAGACAGCTTCACGAGGTTGGTTGCGGGAGCTGCTGGATTTAAAAATTTACTATGGGTAGGGGTCAGCTTGACCACTTCTTTTCGCTACCTTTAAAGCTACAAATTTTGATCATATGAAGCGATTTCTTTTGCTCCTTTTTACCTTAGGGGCTTTACAGTTATCAACCTCCCAAAAACAACATTTTTCCTATTTAGATGTCTTTGATTTGCAATACGCATCGGATCCACAGATTTCACCCAATGGTGAGTGGGTGGTTTACCGAAGAATGGGATATGATATCATGAAGGATGCTTCCAAAGGAAATCTTTGGTTGGTTCGCATAGATGGGAGTCAACACCAAAAACTGACCTCCAACGAAGTTAATGAGAGCAGCCCCAAATGGTCGCCCACTGGCGATCGGATTGTGTTTTCCAGTAGCACGGACGAGGGCTCGGAGATTTTCATGTATTGGGTGGCATCTGGAAAGGTGGCCAAATTAACGCAGTTGCCCTTTAGTCCAAGTTCCCTGACCTGGTCCCCAGATGGGAAGCAATTGGCTTTCTCCATGAATGTGCCGGAAGCTCCACCCGTGATTGCCAAAATGCCCAAAAATCCCAAGGGTGCCAAATGGGCCGAGAAGCCAAGAATTACAGATAGGGTGTATCATGAAGCCGACGGGAGAGGTTATATCAAACCAGGGTTCAATCATATTTTCATCATTCCTTCAGACGGGGGTGCCCCAAGGCAGATCACCTCCGGGAACTGGCATCACCGAGGAACACTTTCTTGGGCCAAGAATGGAAGTAAAATTTATTTTTCCGCGAATAGGGTAGAAGATTGGGAATACCGATTTAGAAACAGTGAGATTTATGCTGTGGATGTGCAAAATGGGAATGTAGAAGCACTGACCGATAGAAATGGGCCGGATTATAACCCAAAGGTTTCTCCGGATGGAAAACTAATAGCTTATCTGGGTTTTGAAGACAAGATACAGGCATATCAAATCAGAAAAGTGCATATCATGAATGTGGATGGAAGTGGTAAAAGGGTAATTTCTGAAGGGCTGGACCGAACCATTTCCGACATTCAATGGAATTCCAAAGGGGACGGATTGTATGTTGCCTATGATGACAAGGGAAATGGAAAAGTAGGGTTGGTTTCCTTGTCTGGCAATACCTCCAAAATTTTGGACAATGTAGGAGGAACAACTTTAGGCCGACCTTATCCTAGCGGTTCCTATAGCGTCTCGAATAATGGGACAATTGTGTACACCCAATCCAGACCTAATTATCCTGCGGAGTTGGCAGTACTCAAACCAAAGGGAAAGAATCCCGTCAAAATCACAGGTCTGAGCAAAAGTCTGCTAAACTATCGTGAATTGGGTAGGGTAGAAGAAGTGTGGTACAAATCCTCGGTGGATGGACGGGACATTCAAGGTTGGGTAGTATACCCTCCCAACTATGATGCTTCCAAAAAATATCCCTTTATGGTGGAGAACCATGGAGGCCCCATTTTAAATTATGGAGACCGCTTTTCCGCAGAGATGCAGTTGTATGCCTCCGCCGGTTATATCGTATTTTATCCCAATCCCAGGGGGAGTACTAGTTACGGAGAGGAATTTGGAAATCTATTGTTCAACAACTATCCTGGAGAGGACTACAATGATGTAATGGATGGTGTGGACCATTGCATTGGCATGGGCATAGCCCATGAAGACCAATTGTTTGTAACAGGTGGCAGTGCAGGCGGAATAATGTCGGCCTGGATGATTGGGAAAAACAATCGTTTTGAAGCTGCTGTGGTGGCCAAACCAGTAATGAACTGGATCAGCAAGACCTTGGTGGCTGATAATTACTTTTACTATTATGATCATCGTTATCCAGGACAACCTTGGGAAAATTTCGAGGGTTATTGGAAGTTTTCGCCCATCTCGCTCGTTGGCAATATACAGACCCCGACCATGGTGATGGTGGGGATGAACGATTTACGAACTCCGCCAAGCGAGGCAAAGCAGTTGTACCACGCGCTTAAGCTCCGAAAAATTGAAACGGTACTTGTCGAAATCCCGGGCGCAAGTCATGGTATTGCCAGCAAACCGAGTAATTTGATAACCAAGATTGCCCATACCGTGGCCTGGTTCGATAAGTTCAAGAAGAAAGATTGATGCAGTTGGATTGGAACATAGCGCTACTCCTTGTCGTTACGTTCCAATTTTTCTTTATCGCAGTCTTTTTATTGACCACTAACCCCGGAAAAAAGGAAAGCAACCTATTTCTGGGGATTTTCTTTTTGGCATTGGGAATCAATATTGGTGACATGCTCTTGCAAATGACCAATAACCTTGGGAACTTTCAGCTTTTTTTTCTGTTGGATGATGCCCTCCTCCTGCTTTTTGGGCCATTGATTTACGGGTATGTCAGATCCAATATACAGCAAGAATTCAAACTTGGGCCAAGGGAGATTGTGCACGTAGTTCCATTTCTTATTGCTCTGGCAGTATTGTTTTTGATATTTACCAAGGGTTCATCAAGCTATGAAGAAGTGCAAAAAACTATAACCCTGGGAAGCTCCAACAGGGTGCTATTGGGGACAATAATACTCTACCTTCATCCATTGATTTACTTCTGGCAATCGAAAAAAGTTCTGGACCAATATAAAATGTCATTGAAGGAAAGCTATTCCAATGCTTCCAAAATTGATGTAAAATGGTTCGATTTTATCCTTCTTTCCATTGCCGCAATTTGGGTCTTGGGGATGTTGCATTCCATCATTCCCTTTACGCCATTGCGGAAATATTTGTTCATTACACTTTTTCTCTTTGTAGTCCTTTTGTTTGCCTTCATCAACAGTGTGCTGTTCAGGGTGTTGAAAAGACCACAACTTTTTTTACAAGGAGCAGACGGGTGGGCAAAAAAGTATGCGGGCTCCAATCTCTCAGAAGACAAAAGGGTGGAGTATGCCGAGGTACTAGCTCGCAGGATGGAGGAAGACAGCCTGTATACAAATCCTGATTTGAACATTGGCGATTTGGCAACGCTAATGGATTTGTCATCCAAAGAAATTTCCCAGATTATCAACCAGACTTTTGACCAGCACTTTTTCGATTTTGTGAACTCCTACCGCATCGATGCGTGCAAAAGACTGTTGTCCGATACCGATTCGGGATTGACCGTGCAGGAAATCATGTATGAAGTTGGGTTCTCATCCAAGTCTTCCTTCAACACCATCTTCAAAAAAAGAACAGGACTCACTCCCACCGAATTTAGAAATCAACAAAATCCGGCCAAAAAGTAAAAAAAGGTTCGGTTTCATGAAGTAGAACCACAACGGGTTGCCGCTCGTATAGATTTGCTTCAAATCAAACTCTTGGATTATGGAAATCCCACTTAAAAACAGATTGGGGGGCTTGCTGCAACGATCAAAAATTGCCATCATGCTTGAAATTATTTTGGTTTTTGCCATTGCCCTGATTTTTATGGCCTTGACCATTCCCTTGGTGGAGGGAAACCTATTTATGCAACAGGGAATGGTATGGTTGGCCAATGCCATTATGATCGCATTGATTTCGACCGGGTTATGGTTGAGAGGAGAAAATTGGCGGCATTTCGGAATCTCTTTTCGTTTGGGGCGGGCAAAGGATGTTTTGAAGACATTTTTATGGTCACTTTTGGTCTTTGCCATTGCCCTGATTTCATTTGGGTTGGGACATAAGGTGGGAATGTTGCTATTTTCCATCGATGTCCAGATCGATATTTCTGGGTATGAATATTTAAAGAACAATCCAGGGATCTTTATTTTGTCGTTGGTCGGGGTCTATTTCATTTCATCTTTTGGGGAGGAGTTCATCTATCGCGGTTTTTTGATCAATAGGTTCGGTTTGCTGTTCAGTGGTTCATGGGCAAAAAATATAATTTCCATTCTTATGAGTTCCATATTGTTCGCATTGGCCCATTATAAATGGGGCACTATTGGTGTGGTCCAAACGTTTTTTATGGGAATGGCCTTGGCAACCTGCTATGTTTTGCTTGGGAAAAAACTCAATATTCCCATTTTGGCACACGTTTATATGGATAGCTTGCTATTTTTGAACATCTATTTCAGCTGAATACCCGAATGGAAAATTTAAATACCTTGGCTACGTTATATTTGGAGGACACATCCCATTTATGAAATGAAAAAAAGACATTGGCTTTGGAACTTGCTCATTTTGCTTACACTTATCGTGTGTTTATTTGCCTTTGTACTCCACTATAAAAACTGGTATAGGATAGAAGAGGGAGAGTTCAAAATCGTTTCTGGGATTTATTATCAAAAAGTTCCATTGCACGAAATAGACAGCCTTAAACTGGTGGAAAAAGTTCCTGAATTGGAACGTTCCAGCGGATTTTCCTGGATGGTGGCGGAAAAAGGGGTTTTCGTGGATTCCATCACCCAATCCAAGGTGTATTTTTTTGTGGATGATTTGGCACAGCACAAGATAAAGGTGGTACACCATGATAGCCTTCGGATGTTCATTAATTTTAAGGACAGTTTGCAGACCCAAGACTTTTTTGAAAATTTACAGCGCCTAGTAGAGCAATCCAATAAATCAAATTGATCGGATAATATGCATTTGACCCGAAGCTTTTCCAAGAAACTGTTGTGGCTTTTTATAACCATGGCTCCCATGGCCATTATTGCTCAGAACACCATTTCCATAGAGGTGTCCAACATTCCTTCAGCGGAAGGCAAGGTCAATATCGCGGTTTACGATTCAGAATCTACTTTTTTGAAATTTGAAGGGGTTGTGAAAGCCAGCAGTGTGGAGGCCAAAAAGGGTAAAGTGAATCTGAAACTGGAAAACATTCCTGAAGGGGAGTACGCCCTTGCCATTTTTCATGATGAGAACGGCAACGATAAGCTGGATAAAAACTGGCTTGGAATTCCAACGGAAAAAGTGGCCTTCTCACGGGCCAAGATGAAAACCTTTGGGCCGCCATCGTATCGCGATTGCTGTTTTAAGGTTAAGGGGGATAAGGCCATCAGCATTACTTTTTAGTAACTTTCCGTATGGAAACAATATTATTGGCCCAGTTCATGGGCGCCCTGTATGGTTTATTGGCTGTTGTCTTCGGAGCTTTTGGGGCCCATGCCCTTAAAAAGAAATTGACCCCAGATCTACTTCATAGTTTTGAGACCGGGGTCAAATATCAAATGTATCATGCCATTGTGCTTTTGATCCTTGCCTTTAACCTTGGTTTTGACAATGCACTGGACAGCTATATCGTCAATTGTTTCGTTTTTGGAACCTTACTTTTTTCCTTTAGCATTTATGGACTGTGCCTGAGTGCCGCCAGTGGAAAAAAACTACGTTTTTTGGGCCCCATTACCCCCTTGGGAGGTCTACTATTGGTTGTTGGATGGGCTCTTTTGCTCTATTCCTTTGTCTCGTCCATGCTATAGGCGGTCAATCAACCTGAACGGGCTCTATTTTACCATAAAACCAAGGCGTATGTTGATTGGTAACTGCCACCCATTTCCATTGGTCATTCTTTTTTTGCGCACTTAGGGTCATCAAACCAATTTCCTTATATGTGGTATCAGCTGGTTGTTCTTTTTTGATCCAAAACATCTTCCAAGAATAATAAGCCAGGGCACTATCATCGTCCAAAAAACGGATCTTGGGCTCCCCAATTTCATAGTAGTAGTCCAAAGAGTCATTATTGGCAAACATCAAATGAAACCTTTCCAGTTCGTTTTTTCCTTCAAAAAAATACCCTTGGGAGTTTATCCAGGTGGCATCATCAGCAAACTGGGGCATGACCAAGGCCACATCTTTTGCAATCATGGCTTCCTCCCGAAGAGCAATCATTTGTGTCAGGGCCAAGGAATCCTTTTTCCTGGTGTCGGCATCGGCATTGGACGATTTTTCATGCATACAACCCGAAAGAATGAAAAATACCAACGCTAAATAATAGAATGGTTTCATACCCTAAAGCCGTAGATACATGTTCCCGTTAATGGTGTTCAGTTTCAACCGATAAGTGGCACTGTCAAAACTTCCTTCCACCTTTTGGCCCACATGTCTATCGGTTACTTTTAAGTCCAATTTTTCATCAGCATAGATCAACCCATGAATGGTTTCTGCCGTAAGATGTGAATCTCTCATGACCAAATCAATTTCTCCATTGATGGTCTTTAAATCCATATTGCCCTTATACTGGGCGATGTCTATATTGCCATTGATCAAATCCGCGGTAAAATCCCCTTCAATTACCTCTGCGTTAAGATGCCCATTGATGCTGCTTACCGTAAAATCAGCATTTTTTGGCACGTAGAGAACATAATTAAAAGTGTACATATCGCTGGTGTGATAGTAGCTGTGCTCCCCAGCGGGACGAGTTTTCTCCCACTCGTCGTGAAAAGCCTTAAATACGGATTCGGGCTCGGATGTTATTCCAATATACCCCTGACCTTCATGTATGTTTAGCTTGTAAAGATTTAAGTACTTGCCCTCTTTGGTGCGTAAGCTTGCCTTAAAGTATACTGTCGATTTATCCCAGGTCTTGACTTCAATTTCAGAAGCAAATTTCACATCCATATCAATAACCTGATTGTTGTAATTGATGTTTTTTTCTATCACTTTTTGAGCGCTTAGTGATAGGCCCATAAGGCCCATCACCAGCATTGCTGCTAAATTTTTCATGATGTATTGTTTTTTGAGATGAATAAACTTGAAGTTGCCTACTGCTTTCTTAGGTAAATGTTCCCATTGGTGGATTTTAAGGAAATCTTGACCCCGCCATTGTTGATGGCAGCCCTTACTTTTCGGTCGGAAATGGAGGTTAATCCGTTCTTCTCCTCCCGTTCAAGTTCAAAGTTGGTGTAAATGTCCCCATTGACCGTTCCAAGTTGCAAATCTGCGGGAGTGTTGGCAGGAAGGGTCACGTCCACATCATCGTTGGTGGTATAAATGGAAATGGGAGTGTCTTGTTTAACCGTATCAAAGTCTACCGTGATTCCACCGTTGAGTGCATTTGCAGTTACCGGTCCGTTTACATTGGAAATTTCAATGCTTCCGTTCAATTGCGCATTGGCCTCCACTTCCCCGGAAAAGCCGTCAATTTCAATATCCCCGCTCCAAGTACTTTTTACTGAAACGTTTTGGGTTTTGGGAAGATAGATGATGGCTCCTTCGGATCTCCTCAAATTCTTTACGATTAAGGTGTTCCCGTCTTGCACCACATAAAATCCGACCTCGGTATTGTCCGAACCTCCTTCGCCAACTAGTCGGAGACCTTTGGATTTTTCGGATACCTTGGTGCTTCCACTACCTTTTATTCTGATTTCGTTGGCAGTTTGGGTTCTAAGGGTAATATCTGATTTGGATTCAATTTTGACCCATTCCACCCCGTTTAAGGCTTTGGTGTAATCGGCCTGTGCTTGGGCCAGGGTACTTGTTACAAATGCTACTACTAAAATTGATAAATTTCTCATGATTTTTCGTTTTTTGATGCTTCGACTGTGCTCAGCACGGGTTTTTATATAATTTTTGGCAATGCCAATTTGATTTCATTTTTAACAAAGGGTTGGGTGTCCTCCTGCTCCAACAATCTTTGCATGGGTGCCACCGCTTTCTTTTCCTGATTTTTGACCAGGGCCTGTATAATACCAATCTGAATGCTTGGATTTTTCTCTTTGCCCAATGCCTCAATAAATACGGATTTAACCATTTCGGACGAAGCTAGGTTGGTGAGTGCTTCAAAGGCATTGAGTCGCACAATATCATTCTCGTCAAACAATAATCTATTGGCCAATGCACTGATAATGGCTTCATCCGGATTTGGGAATTCCTCGATATAGCTCACCCCCTGAATCCGTTTACTGGCGGATTGATTTTCCATTAAGGAAAGCATGGCCGTTTGTTTTATTTGGAGACTTTCTTCCAGAATAGCAGCTACATCTTGATTGGATTTTTCCATTTCCAAGATTCTACCGGTTTGAAATGTGGCGATAAGCAAAGCAACACTGGCAGCTATTTTGAGCAAGTTGGACGCCCAGCTGCCCTTGTTGTTTTCAAGCTTGACCACCTTGGTTTGGGAAAGCTTTTCTTGTTCCAAGGCCTGATCAAATTGAACCCTTAATCTATCTGAGGGTACCTGCAGCTGTTCTTTATTAAAAGCGGTGAACAACGTCCTAAGCTCCTCCAGTTCTTTTCGGCAGGATTCGCTTACCGCAAGATGGTCTTCCACTTCTTGCTTTTCCTTGGGAGACAACAGTCCATCCAGGTAGGCTGGTAGCTGGCTTGAAATAAATTTATCTTTTTCTGACTTCATATTTTCTAATTGGACTCCAGATAAATAGTCCGGAGTTTTTTCAAAATTCTACTTACTTTGGTCTTGACCGCACCTGGGGTACTACCTACAATTTCGGCCAGCTCCTCATAGCGTATTTCCTTGTAACGGTTAAGAACTATAAGCTCTCGATCTTGGGGGTTGAGTTGGTTAAGGGCATTTTGCAATTGTCCATAATCCTCTCCACGCTCCGCATCATTCGCAACCGTTTTATATTCCAGCACATCCACAGGTTCATGATATTTGTGGTTTCTGGTAAAGTGGGTCTTCAAGTTGTTTCTGGCAATGCTGAACAGCCATGAAACAAAGGCCCCATCTTTGTAAGAACTTCTATACTTTATCAGCTTATAAAAAACATCCTGCGTTAGATCTTCACTTAACATGGCATCTCCAGACATCTTAAAAAGATAGTTGTAGACATGCTTGTGGTGTCGGTCAAAAAGTACCTTGAGCAAATCAAGATTGCCGTCGGCGACTTTTCGCATTATAATTTCATCTGAAAGCGCTTCCAATGCTTTTCTTTAGCTGGTTTGTTATCCTATATAGTCAGGAAATTAAGAAAGGTTACACTGGTAGTGAAAAAAAAGTCAAAAAAGAGTCATCTGCCAATGCAGGCGGATTATAAAAACTAAAAAGGTGATTAGGAATCATTCGCAGCCACAACCGTCCTGGCCACAGGCCTTGGAATCCTTTTTTTTGCCTGAAACCAATGACTTGGGCAAAAAGAACTTCCAGACCAAATAGCCAATGGCAAAGGCAAGGGTAAGATAGACCAATATGTGTTGCAGTAGATCCATTAATTAAGGATTTGAAAGGCGGTCAGAGCTACAAGATACGCAAAAACGCTCATGAAACCCAGTTGAAGCAAGGGCCATTTCCAGCTGTTGGTCTCTCGTTTCACAATGGCCAAGGTGCTCATACATTGCATGGCAAATGCATAAAAAAGCATCAAGGATATGCCCGAGGCCAAATTGAAGAGGGGCTTTTTCCCCGACTCGTCCAGCTCGGCAGCCATTCTGTTCTTAATGGTTTCTTCTTCATCACTGCCCACACTATATATAGTGGCAAGGGTGCCAACAAATACTTCACGTGCGGCAAAGGAGGTTAATACGGCGATACCAATTTTCCAATCGTAGCCTAGCGGCTTTACAATTGGCTCAATGGCCTTTCCGGCGTAGCCAATATAGGAATGCTCCAATTTATGACTTGCTATTTCCTGGGCTTTTGCGCGCTGCTCCAAATCGGCGGTCAAGAGCTGTATGGAATCTTGGGATGCTTTGGGCATCACTTCTCCAGACTGGGTTTGCCTTTCCTCAATATAGCTGTTGATGTTGTTCTGGATGTAATTTTTACTGTACGTGCTAAGACCTTCCGTTTCTATTCTCTGGGAAACAATTTCCTCTGCATTTTTAAAGTCCTCAGAAGACCCGTTGGATCCCAGAAACCATAGGACTATGGAGATGGCTAAGATAATCTTACCGGCACCAAACACAAAACTCTTGGTTTTTTCAAGCACGGTATAGGCCACATTTTTGATAAGGGGCAAACGATAGGTTGGCATCTCTACCATGAAGAGGGAACGACTACGGATCTTTAAAATCTTGTTCAAAACGGATGCGGAGAAGATTGCCATCCCAAAACCTAGCAAGTACAATAGCATCAACGTCAAAGCCTGATAACTTAATCCCAAGATTCGCCCTTCGGGAATAACAAGGGCTATAAGAATAAGGTAAACGGGCAATCTGGCTGAACAAGTGGTAAACGGAGTCACCAAAATAGTGATGAGCCGTTCTTTCCAATTTTCAATAGTACGTGTCGCCATCACAGCGGGGATAGCACAGGCAGTTCCAGAAATCAGCGGGACAACACTCTTGCCACTCAATCCAAACGGCCTCATGAGTTTGTCCATCAAAAATACCACCCGACTCATATACCCTGATTCTTCCAAAAGGGAGATAAACAGGAATAAAAAGGCTATTTGCGGAATAAAAATGACGATACCGCCAATACCCACCAAGATTCCTTCGGCCAACAAATCTGTGAACACCCCAGAAGGCAATGTGCTCTTTAACCACTCCGCGGCATTGGCAAATTGCTCGTCAATAAAGTCCATAGGGTAGGTGCTCCAGTCAAAAATAGCTTGGAACATCAGCAATAAAATGGCAAAGAAAATCACGTACCCATAAACTTTATGGGTCAGGATTTTGTCCAAAGAAGCCCGCAATCCTTTGGCTGCATTGAAATCTACCTTGTATGTTTCTTTTAACGCATTATTGATGAACTGATACCTCAGAACGGTTTCCCTATGTTGTAATTTTTTGAGTTCGGTCTTGGATTTGGTGGAAAAAGAAGTGGCATCCTGAATTCGCTTTTTTTCTAAGGGCATGAAATTTACATCCTGGGTGATGACCATCCAAAGCTTGTAAAGATCTTCATTGGGGAATGCCTTTTGTAATCGGCTAAAATATTCAGGGGCAATACGGGATGTATCTATATTTGGGGTATTGGGGAGAGATTCGAAATCTTCAATCAACTCCTTTATATGATCTACACCCCTGCCTTTTCGTGTACTGACCAAGGCAATTTTGGTATCCAACTTTTGCTCCATAGCGGCCAAATCAAGGGAAATGCCCTTTCTGGACATTCGGTCGGCCATATTAACGACCAAAATTGCTGGAATCCGAAGGTCTTTGATCTGGGTAAAGAGCAGCAAGTTCCGTTTCAAGTTCTCCACATCGCTCACCACTACCGCCACATCCGGGAAATCCTTGTCGTTTTTGTTGAGCAACAATTCCACCACAACGCTTTCGTCCAAGGAGGTGGTATTGAGGCTGTAGGTACCTGGAAGATCTAAGATCTGTGCTTTCTGCCCGTTTGGAAGTTTACAAACCCCCACTTTCTTTTCAACAGTAATACCAGGATAGTTGCCCACCTTTTGTTTGAGGCCGGTAAGTTGATTAAAAACAGAAGTTTTTCCAGTATTGGGATTACCGATCAGTGCAACTTTGATGCTCTTACTCATACGGAGGCGGGGTCTTCTTCAATTTCAAGTTCTATTTGTAGGGCAAGGGAGCGTCTAATGGCAATATGGCTACCGTTTACGTTGATGTAAATGGGATCTTTTAATGGAGCAACCTGAACCACTTCCACGGTATTTCCTGGAAGGCACCCCAGTTCCAAGAGTTTAATGGGGAGGGTTAAATCGGAAAATTCCTTGATTACCCCAGATTGTCCCTGTTTTAGATCTAGAACCGTTGCCACAAATCTTATTTAGAATAAATTTAATTAAGGGCAAAAATAGGCAAAAATGACCATATAATATTGCCAAACTTTTACTAATTGAAACAGCTGATCACTGCGCATAGCTGGCCTCCAAAATGGCAAGGTCGGCAAGCAGCTGGTCAATCTCCTCGCGATTGGTTCCGTCATAAAATCCCCGGATTCTTCGTTCCTTGTCCACCAAGATAAAATTTTCCGTATGGATCATGTCATAAGGTCCGCCATCACCGTCTGTCTTCACCGCCAGATAGGATTTTCTGGCCAGCTCATATATCTGTTTTTTGTCCCCGGTGACCAAATTCCACTTGTGATCCAACACGCCCTTTTCTTTGGCATACTTCTTTAATTGGGCAACCGAATCTATGGCAGGGGTGACGGAATGGGATAACAAGAGTACATCATTCTTGTCCATGATGGCATTTTGGATTTCGACCATATTCTTGGTCATTATGGGACAGATTGTGGGACAGGTGGTGAAGAAAAAATCAGCTACATATATTTTATCATGGTAATCTTCCTCTGTAATTTTTTTTCCGTTTTGGTTTGTCAATTCAAAATCGGCAATGGTATGATACTTCTTTTTATAGTGCAGGGTGCTGTCCACCAAAGCTTGATCTACCATGGAAGGTTGGTACACAGGTAGCGTTTTCTTGGGTTGTAACGCGTTGTAAAAAAGGTAAATGATCACTGTTGAAAGTGCCAAAAGAACGGCACCAAAAAACTTAAACTTGGAAAAGAAATTCCTCATGCTGCAAAATTACATTCGGCTCAAGGAATCTTCAAGTGAAATGGAGTTTTTGTTCCTAAAACTTTCTTAAATACGCCCATTGCCCAAAATCATCTTTTTATAAAAGGGCTAAAAGCGTACTTTTGCGGGGTTTAATATAAGATATAGAAGCTAATGGATCTTTTTATACAGATCGTAATGTTTATAGTGATCATCTCTGTTTTGGTGATTTTGCACGAATTGGGACATTTTCTCCCTGCAAAATATTTCAAGACCAAAGTGGAGAAGTTCTACCTCTTTTTTGATGTCAAATTTTCCTTGTTCAAGAAGAAAATTGGAGAAACGGTCTATGGTGTTGGGTGGCTGCCACTGGGGGGCTATGTGAAAATAGCCGGAATGATTGATGAGAGCATGGACACCGAACAAATGAAGGAAGAGCCCAAGCCATGGGAATTCCGAAGCAAACCGGCTTGGCAACGATTGATTATTATGTTGGGTGGAGTTACGGTGAACTTTCTTTTGGCCTGGGTCATTTACACCGCCATGTTTGCCAGCAATGGGGAGACTTTTATCCCTGTAAACAAGATTGAACATGGACTTCACGTAGATCCTGTAAGTGAGAAGATTGGACTCAAAACAGGAGATAAAATTCTGGAGATTGACGGGAAAAAGGTTGAAAAATTGGACAGGTACCTATCCATGGATATTCTGTTTGGGGATGAGATCAAAGTGCTGCGTGATGGACAGGAAATGACGGTGCCACTTAGCGATGAAGGAAAGAAAGCCGCCCTGGAAAGTAGAGGGCGTCAATTTATTGTGCCTAGGTACCCAACCTTGGTAATAGGGCATGTGTCCGATAGCTCCCAGGCCAAAGAAGCGGGAATCCAAATTGGGGACCGTTTGGAAAGTATCAATGGTCAGACCCTTAGTTTCTGGGATGAGGTTACTACCCAAATAAATGGGAATAGGGGCCAAACCTTGAATGTGGATTTGACCAGGGATGGAAGGCTGGTGAATCTACAGGTTCAAGTTCCTGATAGTTTACCGGTTGGGATTGCACCAGATAGAAATTTGGCTACAGAGCAGTTGTCCATAACCAAGGAATTCAGTGTGGCTTCGGCCATTCCACGTGGATTTATGGAGACCATCAATGTATTGGTAAGACAGGTAAAACAGTTTAAGCTGATTTTTAACCCTATTATTCAAGGGTATAAACAGGTAAAAGGACCCATTGGTATTGTGGAATTGATGCCCACAAGCTGGGATTGGGGCTTTTTCTGGAGCTTTATGGCCATGTTCTCGGTTTGGTTGGCGTTTATCAATGTATTGCCTATTCCGGCACTGGACGGAGGACATGTAATGTTCTTGTTGTATGAAATGATA
Organism: Flagellimonas flava; assembly: GCF_050617915.1. Classification (GTDB taxonomy): domain Bacteria; phylum Bacteroidota; class Bacteroidia; order Flavobacteriales; family Flavobacteriaceae; genus Flagellimonas; species Flagellimonas flava_A. The sequence continues at coordinate 69,541 of NZ_JBODQE010000005.1, read as the reverse complement.
AGCGGAAGACCACCAAGCCAAAAGGTTTTGGAACGGGGCCAGATTGTAGGATTTGTGATTTTGATGGGATTAATGGCGGTTATTTTTGGTAATGATATCTGGAATATTATCAAAAGATTTATTTAGCCTAATTTTGCTTGTGGCGTTTTAAAGAAACTGCTATATTTGCACCCGCTTAAGGTAAAATATTCCTCCTTACCTGCCTGCCGGCAGGCAGGGCTCAGAACTGAGCTACTAGTTTTTCCGGCAGATTTGGGGTAAAGATGAAAGATTTAAAACTTAGCTGTATTTATTGATATTCCTCCTTAGCTCAGTTGGTTAGAGCATCTGACTGTTAATCAGAGGGTCCTTGGTTCGAGCCCAAGAGGGGGAGCAGAGCGAGACAAAACCATCCACGGAAGTGGGTGGTTTTTTTGTTTGGGAAAGTTGGGCGAGAAGTTTATCCCTGGCGAAGTCGAGGGGAGCCCAAGAGGGGGAGCAGAGCGAGACAAAACCATCCACGAAAGTGGGTGGTTTTTTTGTTTGGAAAGTTGGGCGAGAAGTTTATCCCGGGCGAAGTCGAGGGGAGCCCAAGAGGGGGAGCAGAGCGAGACAAAACCATCCACGAAAGTGGGTGGTTTTTTTGTTTGGGAAAGTTGGGCAATAAACCTATTTAATGCGCTATTTTTTTAATAAATCCATTTGATATTCGTATCTCTCGAATCAGAAAAAATAGGATTGGGGCATTTTAGTCAAATGAAAATAATCACTTCCGAAGCTCGCTGGGTCTAAATCCATATCGTTTGAAAAAGGCGTTGGAAAAATTCCCCGCACTGGAGTACCCCGCTTCGTAGGCAATAGCAGTGATTTTTTTGTCCGTATTTTGAATATCCTCAAAAGCCCGTTTCAATCGGAGGTCAATAAAATAATCAATGACGCTCTGACCGTATTCTTTTTTGAATTCACGTTTTAAGGTATACTCGTTCAGCCCAGCATGTTGGGCAATGACCTTTAAGGAGAGTTTTTGATTCAAATTGGCAGCAATAAAAGCCTTGGCATCCTCAATATGTTCTCTTTTTGCGGGCTTTTCCTCTAACAGCTTTTCAGCGTTTTCCCGTAACACGGGGATGGAATGAAAAATGAGCTCCACCAATTTATGTTTCACATAAACATCACCAAGGGAACCTTGATATGGATGGTTCAAGATCTCTTGGATGATGTCCCTGGTTTTGGAATCAAGGGAGGCATATTTTTTGTCCAAAAAGAAAAGGCTGTCATTGTTAATGGCCTGTTGAATGGAAACCAATTCCTTGAAATCCTTCAAAAAAGAATCCACAAAGTATTTTGGGTCTACCCTAAAACCAAAACTCTCGTATACGCAGTCCTTGGGAAATCGGATTTTGCAACATCCCTTTTTTTGATAAAGAATGGCAAATGAATTGGATGTGATGGGAACGATCATTTCCTTTTCAACAATTAGGGTATTGGTATCCCCAGAAAGTTGGTAGTGGAATTGCAGCCAATTATCTGCCCCGTCCACCACAAACTCAACGGGCTCCGTGGTACGAAGACTGGAATTGTACAACAGAAAATTTTCGAGCTCTTTTTCCGTCCGTTGGCCCTTAAATCCTTTTCCTTCAAGAGTTTTTATCATTATGTATTTTAACTTTCAGTTTGCGCTGAAACAATAACAGTTCCTCCCGATATAATACACACCTTGGATAAAGGCTGCATAGCTTGCCAGAAAACCTTATCCATGAAATTTTGGTTCTATTTTCCTGTCGCCATTATGGTCTTTTCCCTAAACCTTTGTTTGGCCCAAGAAGGATTAAATATAAAAAAAGCCACAGGTAAAATCAGTATTGATGCCATTATGGACGAACCCGATTGGGCAAAGGCCGAGGTTGCCGATAGGTTCTGGCAGTATTTCCCAAGTGATTCCACACGGGCTGCCGCCGATACTGAAGTTAGGCTCACCTATGATGAAAACAACCTCTATGTATTGGCCAAAATGAACAACTTGGGCACCCGCTCCTACGTGACCCCCTCTTTGAGACGGGATTTTAGAGGGGAAGCCAATGATGTTTTTTCAATTGTTCTGGACACCTATGCTGATAAAAACAATGCATTTTTATTTGGGGTCAATCCCTTTGGGGTGCAACGCGAGGGTTTGATAGCCAACGGCGGGAGCCTCGCAAGTCCGAGCACTTTCTCCACGGGGTGGGACAATGTTTGGTATTCTGAAGCCAAAATTTACGACGACTTTTGGTTGGTTGAAATGGCCATTCCCTTAAAGACGTTGCGCTATAAAAAGGAAGCACCTCACTGGAACATTAATTTTTATCGGTTTGATAGTGAATATGCAGAACAATCCACTTGGACTCGAATTCCTAGAAACCAGTTTATCATCAATCTAGCCTTTACCCAGGAGCTTGTTTGGGACGAACCCCTAAATCAGAGCAAGAAAAACATTTCCCTTATTCCTTATGGGATATTTAATAATTCAAAAAACTTTGAGCTGGATTCCCCAACTGAAAACAAGTTTGACTTTGGATTGGATACCAAAATTGGGCTGGGGCCGGCCATGACCTTGGACTTAACCGTAAATCCGGATTTCTCCCAAGTGGAAGTGGACACCCAAGTGACCAACCTGGACAGGTTCGAGATTTTCTTTCCTGAAAGAAGACAGTTCTTTTTAGAGAATGCCGATTTGTTTGCCAATTTCGGCTTGGATGGAACCCGACCCTTTTTCTCCAGACGTATTGGCGTAAGTGTTGATCCCACCACAGGTCAAAATCTTCAAAACAGGATATACGGGGGTCTTCGGCTAAATGGAAAGCTCAACAAAAACCTTAGGATTGGGGTCCTGGATGCCCAGCTCGAAGAAAATGAGGCTATCCAACTCCCATCCACCAACTACTTTGTGGCGGCCCTACAGCAACGGATACTGTCAAGATCCTATATCGGTGGCTTTTTCATCAACAAACAAGCATTCACCAATGCCATTGGAGAGGATTTCACACTGTCGCCAGAGGAATACAACAGGACGTTTGGACTAGATCTGAACTTGGCTTCCAACGACAATACCTGGAATTCCAAATTCTTTTACCACCAGTCTATTGACGAACGGAACAGCAGCTCGGAATTTGCAACTGGGGGTTATGTGAATTACAATTCGTACCGTTGGGAATGTAACTTCACCTTGCAAAGTATCGGGGCAGGATTTAATCCCGAAGTAGGTTTTGTGCGAAGACGAAACATTTTCCAAGTAACGCCAGAGCTGTGGTGGAATGCCTATCCAAAACAAGGAGGAATACAAAGGCACGGGCCTGGAATTTCTGGCGATTGGGTGGGGGACAATCGAAATTTTGAGGATTTGGATTGGAGCCTTGACCTTAATTATCGGGTAAATTTCAAGAACACAGCCATTTTGAACTTTTCTGGAAGAAGGCAATATGTTCGTTTGCTAAACCCATTTGACCCTAGTGGCCTTAACACATTGCCATTGGCTTCTGGGACGGACTATGTTTTTTCCTATGTTCAGGCAGACTATAGATCCGATGCCCGCAAGAAGTTTTCTTATTTCTTGAGCAGCCGTTTGGGGGAACATTTTAATGGGAATCTTTACAATTTGGGAGGTACCTTGACCTATCGCTACCAACCATTGGGTTTTACCTCCCTTAATTTCTCCTACAACCGAATCCGATTGCCAGATGGATTAAATGACTCCGATTTATTGCTTTTGGGAACCCGCTTTGACTTTACCTTTACCAAAAATTTCTTCTTGACCACTTTTGTGCAATTGAACAGCCAGCTTGAAAATTTGAATATAAATACCCGACTCCAATGGCGATTTAAGCCGGTTTCGGATATCTATTTGGTATATACGGACAATTATTTTGCTGAAAGTCTATCCGATAATGGGGGGCTGTTGTTTCCAGATATTAGATTCCCAAGACAACGGGCTATTGTCTTAAAAGTAAATTATTGGTTAAATCTTTGAGCATCCGCCTTAGTTAAGGAAAGTAAGCTCGTAGGAGCACGGCATATCCTTTCAAAACATAGTTTCTCTGAACAGCTCGATTATTGGATGGTTGGATTCTTCTCATTATGCAATTTGGGATTTTCAATTTGGAATTTGACTAAAGTCAATCTCAAAATATTTGGCACCCTCAATGGGATTAAAACGGTAGGGTTCAATTTCATAAAAACCCGCTTGGGTGTACAATCCAATGGCGGGTAGCATACTGGGCAAGGTATCCAAGCGCATTTTTGAGTAGCCTAATTCTTTAGCGCAGGAAATGGACTTTTCCAACATCTGTTTCCCAAGACCTTGGCCCCTTGTTTCTTTAACAATAAACATTCTTTTTAATTCGCAAATGGATCCCTCCAACGCTCGAACACCAAAACAACCTAGGGGAAATTCTGGGTCGTCATAGGCCAAATACAGGACTCCGGAGGGTCTTGCATATTGCACTTGAAGGTTTTTTATTTCCTGACTGAAATTCTGAAACTCCAGATTCACCCCAATTTGGGCAGCATACATTTTGAACAGGCCAACAGCCTGTTGGTATTCTTGCTCTGTTTTTACCTCTTTCAGTTTCATGGGTTGCCCATTGGATTAAAGGTACATCCAATAAAGTAGCTAAAAAAAAGCAGTGAATGCCCTTAGGCTTTCTGTATAAATTCACCCTTGAGGGCCAGGAACATTTGAAGTGAGATGTCGTTGAGGTAGTTTTTGTTTTCACCAAAGACCTTTTGAACGTCGTCGGTTTCTTCATTGGCGTCCTCTATATAGAGGATTTCATTTTTGTCGCACATTTTCATGCCAATGGTGAATCGTTCTTTCACCTTGTACTTTTTTACTTTGCGTATTTCCATGAGTTAGTTGTTTGTTCAATTATAGGACACTTTTTTTTGTAGTGATGTCACCTATGGAATTACAAAATCGGAAATAAAAATAAGAGTAAAGAATATAGTGAGCTGATAATCAAGCTTTTTTAACCTCATAGAGCAAGGGACCACCTTTAATACCAGCCTTTTTTTGCCCGGTATTTTGAAGAATGTCCATCTGGAACATTTTCTTTCGGAAATTTCGCTTGTCCAATTTTACATTGAGGATATGCTCATATAGATTCTGAAGTTCAGGTAAGGTAAATTGCTTGGGCAGCAACTCCCCAACAACCAATCGGTCCCTAAGGTTGGTCTGCACAAACAAATAGGCATCCTTAATAAGTTGTCCATGGTCAAAACCCAGTTCATCGGGAAGCTTGTCCACATCAAACCAATGGATTTGTTGCACATCGCTGCGCAATGTCAAGGGGTGATTCTCAGGTTTGACCAAGGCATAATAGCAAACGGTGATTACCCTTTTTAGCGGGTGTCTGTCCAGGGAGCTATAGGTTTTTACCTGTTCAAAATGAATATCCTTGAAACCTGTAAGCGCAAAAAGAACTTTGGCCGCACAGTCCTCTACGGTCTCGTGCGACTCCATGACCCCTCCTGGAACCATCCAGTGATTTTTAAAATCCCCCACTGTTTTCTTCAGTAGCAAGACCTTCAACTTATTGTCCACATACCCAAAAACGGTGATGTCCGCAGTAATTGAACACTCAAAGGAGTCCAGTCTAACTTGGATGTTTTGGAGGTCTTTTTGTTTAGTCATAGGAGGAATGCTAAAGTAGAATTTTTGTGCTTATAAAAAAATGTATATCTTTATCTGTGTAAAAAGTACACAGAATAATATAAAATTGCAAATGACCATTCCGAAATACGAAGATTTAAAAGGGAAAGTGGCAGTCGTGACCGGAGGTGGGGGCGTGCTGTGCAGTACCTTGGCAGATTATCTGGCGGTGCAAGGAGCCAAGGTGGCCGTGTTGGATTTAAACAAAGATGCAGCCGACCAGATTGCCAATAACATTATTCAACAAGGGGGGCAAGCTATTGGCGTAAAGGCCAATGTGCTGCAAAAGGAAAGTTTGGAGCTGGCCCATGCCGAAGTAAATCAGAAATTGGGACCCTGCGATATCTTGATCAATGGAGCTGGTGGAAACCATCCCAAGGGAACTACCAGTAAAACCCATTTGTTTCCAGAGGACCTTCAGGCCGATGAGGATCTAATGACCTTTTTTAAGCTTGATCCCGAGGGAATCCAGTTCGTGTTCAACCTTAATTTTATTGGAACGCTATTACCTACCCAAATTTTTGCCAAGGACATGGTAAACAGGAAGGGTTGTTCCATTTTGAACGTTTCCTCCATGAATGCCTATAGACCGTTGACCAAGATTCCGGCCTATAGCGGGGCCAAGGCGGCGGTGAGCAATTTCACCCAGTGGTTGGCGGTACATTTTGCCCCAGTGGGCATTCGTGTAAATGCATTGGCTCCCGGATTTTTCTTGACGGAACAGAACCGAACCTTACTGACCCAAGCCGATGGGAACCTGACTCCAAGGGGGCAAACCATTTTGGAACACACCCCGATGAATCGCTTTGGGGAACCAGAGGATTTGGTGGGAACCACCTTATGGTTGACCAGCAACCAATCCCAATTCGTAACAGGGATTACCATACCTATAGATGGTGGATTTAGTGCTTTTAGCGGGGTTTAAACAAAGGAAACTATGGAAGCAACAAAACAATTAGGCTTAGAACAGACTTGGCGTTGGTACGGTCCCAATGACCCTGTTTCATTGGATGATATTGCCATGGCGGGAGCTACCGGAATTGTTACGGCCCTGCACCATATTCCCAACGGGGAGGTATGGTCCAAAGCGGAAATTATCCAGAGAAAAAACAAAATTGAGGCCAAAGGCCTCACTTGGTCCGTGGTAGAAAGCATTCCTGTTCATGAGGATATTAAAAAGCGCACAGGTGATTATGAGGAATATATTGCCAACTATCAGCAAAGTATCCGAAACTTGGGTGAATGCGGCGTTGATACGGTATGCTACAACTTCATGCCTGTTTTGGACTGGACCCGTACCGATCTTTCATTCGAAATGCCAGATGGTTCCAAAGCCTTGCGATTTGATGCAGCAGAATTGGCAGCTTTCGAGCTTTTTATCTTGAAAAGACCTGGGGCCAACGAATCTTATTCCGAAGCTGAAAAAAGTAAAGCCCAAGAGGTATTTGATCAAATGGATACAGACCAAAAAACCAAGCTCACCCAAAATATCATTGCGGGCTTGCCAGGGGCGGAAGAGGGTTATACCGTAGATCAATTTCAAAAGGTGTTGGATACCTATAAAGGTATAGGTGATACGGAATTGAGGGCAAACCTCTATGCCTTTGTACAGGCCATTGCACCTGTTGCGGAAGCCTCTGGAGTGTTATTGGCTATTCATCCAGATGACCCGCCATTTCCCATTTTTGGATTGCCCCGTGTGGTTAGCACCGAAGCAGATGCAAAGCAGTTGTTGGAAGCCTATGAAAGTCCCAACAACGGACTGTGTTTTTGTACAGGCTCCTATGGGGTTCGGTCAGACAATGATTTGGCTGGAATGGTGGACAGGTTAGGGCATAGGATAAACTTTGTCCATTTGAGGAGTACCAAAAGGGATGCTGAAGGAAACTTTTTTGAAGCGGATCACTTGGATGGGGATGTGGACATGTACGGAGTTATGAAATCCTTATTGATGGAACAAGGAAAGCGATTGAAAAGTGAAAGGAAGGATAGTCGCATGCCCATGCGGCCCGATCACGGTCACCAGATGCTGGACGATTTGTCCAAAAAGACCAACCCAGGATATTCGGCCATAGGTCGGCTTAGAGGGCTGGCAGAATTGCGAGGATTAATGTTGGGCATTGAAAAATCCATGGAGCTATGAAATTCATCACGGAAAATTTTTTGTTGGAAACCGAAATTGCCCAAGAGCTGTACCATGATTATGCCAAGGAGATGCCCATCATTGATTACCACAATCATTTACCTCCTGCGGAGATTGCCTCCAATCATCAGTTTGCAAATATTACAGAAGTATGGTTGCATGGTGATCATTACAAATGGAGGGCCATGCGGGCCTTGGGGATTAATGAAAAGTACATTACCGGGACCGCTTCCGATCAGGACAAATTCCTGAAATGGGCAGAGACGGTTCCCCATACGCTTCGCAATCCACTCTATCATTGGACCCATTTGGAGCTCCTAAGGTATTTTGACATAGACGAATTACTGACGCCAAAAAACGGTTTGGAGATCTATCAGAAAACCTCCGAAAGGTTGCAGGACAAAACGCATAGTACTTTGGGACTTTTAAAGCAGAGGAATGTAGAACTGCTTTGTACCACGGATGATCCCTTGGATAGTTTGGAACATCACCTGAGCGCTGGACAAATCGACTTGGGGATACAAATGTTACCTGCTTTTAGGCCAGACAAGGCTTATGCGGTTGAAGATGTGAAAACTGTGATGGACTATATTGAACGTTTGGCCGACGTCACAGGGATTTCCATTACCAGCTATCAGGATTATCTGGATGCTTTAAGAAATAGGATTGCCTTTTTTCATCAAGCGGGAAGCCGTTTATCCGATCACGGCTTGGATCAGCTTTACTTCTTTGAACAAGGTGATTTCGATATTGAAACCCTGTTTAAAAAAGTGCTGAAAGGCAAGGCACTGGAGATTCAAGAAATCCATTATTTTAAGTTTGAAACCCTGCTTCACCTATGCAAGGAATACCATAAATACGGATGGACGCAGCAATTTCATTTGGGAGCTTTACGTAACAATAATGAACGAATGCTAAGCACTTTAGGCCCCGATACGGGCTTTGATTCCATTGGGGATTTCCAGCAGGCTCAGTCCATGTCCAAATTTTTGAACGAACTGGACAAAAGCGATCAGTTGGCAAAGACCATTCTTTATAACTTAAATCCGGCACAGCATGAGGTGTTTGTGACCATGGCCGGGAATTTTAACGATGGAACTATAAAAGGAAAGATGCAGTACGGTTCGGCTTGGTGGTATTTGGATCAGTTGGACGGGATGGAAAAGCAAATCAACACCCTGTCCAATATGGGCATGTTGAGCACTTTTGTGGGGATGCTGACGGACTCCAGAAGCTTCCTTTCCTTTCCAAGGCATGAGTACTTCCGAAGGTTGCTCTGTAACATTTTCGGAAACGACATTAAAAAGGGATTGGTCCCCAAAGACATTCCGTTTGTTGGCAAAATGATTCAGGATATTAGTTACCACAATGCAAAATCCTACTTTGATTTTGATGGGAACAGTACAACTGCAGGTAGTTGAATAAATAGCAAATCAGAAATAAAAAAATAAGAACAATCAAAAACCTTAAATCTATTGAAATGGGAAAAATAAAAATCAGTTTAATTGCGGCTTTTGTACTCCTGGGCCTTTGTTTTACGGGATGCACGGACAAGGACAAGGATGACACCCCTTGGACCTATCTATTTGATGGGGAAACGCTTACAGGATGGAACCAAAAAGGAGGGGTTGCCACGTATGAAGTTAGGGATGGCAGTATTGTGGGAATTACGAAACATGATACCCCGAATTCGTTTATGACTACGGACAAGCTATATGGCGACTTTATCTTGGAGTTGGAATATTTAGTGGACTCCACGATGAACTCAGGAATCCAGATTAGGAGCAATAGTTTTCCATACTATTTGGATGGGCGCGTCCATGGATATCAAATTGAAATAGACCCATCTGACCGCGCTTGGAGTGCGGGAATTTATGATGAAGGAAGACGAGGATGGCTAAATCCTTTGGAAAATAATCCTGAGGCGCAGGCGGCATTCAAACAAAATGATTGGAACCACTATCGGATTGAGGCCATTGGGGATACTTTAAAAACTTGGATAAATGGCGTTCCGGCCGCACATTTAATCGATGACAAAACAGCGGAAGGATTCATTGCATTGCAAGTGCATAGTATTGGAAAGGATAAAGAGGCAGGAACAGAGGTGATATGGAAAAACATTAAAATTTTGACCGATAGTCTTTCAAAGTATTCCAAAACATCGCCGATAAAGCCAATCCTAACCAAAAATCAACTTACTCTTGACGAGAAAAAAAGAGGATGGCAGCTATTGTGGGATGGGGAATCCACTAAAGGATGGCGAGGAGCCAGACTTGATGACTTTCCAGAGCAGGGTTGGACCATTGAAGATGGAGTACTTTCTGTATTGGCATCAGGCGGTGCTGAATCTACAGCAGGAGGGGACATTGTTACCGTAGACACCTATGGAGACTTTGAGCTAAAGGTGGATTTTAAATTGACCGAAGGCGCCAACAGTGGAATCAAATACTATGTGGACACGGATTTAAACAAGGGGCCTGGATCATCCATAGGTTTGGAATATCAAATTTTGGACGATGCCCGGCACCCGGATGCCAAATTGGGGAATCACGAAGGCAGTCGTACACTGGCCTCCCTTTATGATTTGATCCAAGCCGACCTAAACAAACCGGCAAATCCCATTGGGGAATGGAACACGGCCCATATCATTTCCAAAAACAATCAGGTGGAGCATAGGCTCAATGGAGTAAAGGTTTTGGAATACGAAAGAAAGAGCGATGACTATCGCAAACTGGTATCCGAAAGCAAATATGAAAAGTGGCCCAATTTTGGCGAGGCAGACAAGGGGCACATTTTACTGCAGGACCACGGGGATTTGGTTAGCTTCAGGAACGTTAAAATAAAATCAATAATTCAAGATTAAGGCCATGGGAACAAGACGAAATTTCATCAAAAAAACAACAGCGGGAACCGCTGCATTGACCATGGGGGGATTAGTTCTTCCCAAAATGGGATACGCCAACATATTGGGTTCCAACGATCGTATCAATTGTGCGGTTATTGGGGTAAGAAGCAGGGCAAAGGCCCATGTAAAGGCCATTAGTGCTTTTCCAAATGCCAAAGTGCTTTACAACTGTGACGTGGACGATTTGATCATAGAAGAGCACAATGCTTGGTGTCAGGAAAACATTGGATATGTACCTAAAGTGGAGAAAGATTTCAGAAAAATCCTGGAGGACAAGGATGTGGATGCTGTATTTATTGCAACCCCTGAACATTGGCATGCCCCTATGTCCATTATGGCCATGCAGGCAGGCAAGCATGTGTATGTAGAAAAACCATGTAGCCATAACGCGCATGAAAACACCTTGTTGGTAGCTGCCCAAAAGAAGTACAACAAAAAAGTACAGATGGGGAATCAACAGCGTTCGGCCAAGACTTCACAATTGGCTGTAAAGGAAATTAGGGAAGGAATTATTGGAGACGTCTATAAAGGAGAAGCCTATTATTCCAACAATAGGGGATCCATTGGTAAAGGAAATGTTATTGATGTTCCCAAAACCTTGGATTGGGACCTTTGGCAAGGGCCTGCACCCAGAACAGCTTACAAAGACAATGTGCATCCCTACAACTGGCATTGGTTCAGAACTTGGGGTACAGGGGAAATTCATAACAATGGAACACATGAGATAGATATTTGTAGATGGGCCTTGGGTGTGGACCTCCCAGAAACAGTGACATCCTTTGGTGGGAAATATACCTATGATGACGATTGGGAATTTGTGGACAACCAACAAGTGACCTATGGCTTTAAGGGTGACAAGTTCATTACTTGGACAGGCCACAGTAGAGGAGTAATGAAACCAGAACGCCCAGGACGGGGAATTACCATTTATGGGAGCAAAGGAAGCATTGAATTAAGCAGAAACTTTTATAAATTGTACGACCTTGCAGGAAACCCTATTAAATTAGAGTTTGAAAGAACAGCAAGTGCCACCACCAACACCCAAGGAATTGGTGGTCTGGATGTAGATCACGTGGGTAACTTTTTTGACGCTATTAGAGAGGACAAGGCAATGAATGCTCCAATAGCCGATGCAAGTATCTCCTCCATGCTCTGTCATTTGGGGAACATGGCCCAAGATGTTGGCCATACCTTAAAAATAGACACCAAGACAGGGAAAGTCCTTAATAGTGAAGCCGCCATGAAAAACTGGGGGCGTGAATATGAAAAAGGGTGGGAACCTAAATTATAAGAAATCTAAAATAGAATGAAGCGAAGGGAGTTTGTCGCAAAAAGTGGTTTGGCCGCAACTGCAATTACTGCAGCTAGCCCTGTTTGGGGAGCCAACATACTTGGGAAGAAGGAAAAGAATATTGGAATAGGAATAATCGGAACAGGAGATAGAGGGGCAGGATTGGCCCCAATTATTCAAGATATTCAGGGGTTGGAGGTGACTGCATGTTGTGACATACTTCCATTTCGACTGGAAAATGGATTGACCAAGGCCGGAGGAAAGGCCAAAGGATATTCAGACTATAGAGAGCTTTTGGACAACAAGAATGTGGATGCTGTTTTGGTAGCGGTTCCCTTCAATGAACATTCCAAAATTGCCATAGATTCGCTGGATGCCGGAAAACACGTCTATTGTGAAAAGACACTGGCCAAGGGATATGATGGTATTCGAAAACTGATTCATAAAGCAAATAGTTCAAAAGCCATTTTTCAAACAGGCCATCAATACCATAGTTCAAGATTATACACCCATGTGGTGGATTTGATCAAACAAGGCAAGATTGGAAAAGTCATTGCTTTTGATTGTCAGTGGAACCGAAATGGAGATTGGAGACGTCCGGTTCCAGATCCCAAATGGGAACGCGCTATCAATTGGAGAATGTATCGGGAATATTCGGGCGGATTGGTAGCCGAACTTTGTTCCCATCAAATAGATTTTGTCAATTGGGTGCTGGAAGATACCCCAAAACAAGTAATGGGTGTAGGAGGTATTGATTATTGGAAAGATGGTCGGGAAACCTATGACAATATCCAATTGATCTATAGTTATCCAAGTGGTGTCAAAGCAACCTTTACCTGTTTGACGGGCAACGCGATGGGAGATTACCAGATTAAGGTCATGGGAGATAAAGGAAGTATAGTTTTGGGCTATACAAAGGCGTGGTTCTATCCAGAAAAAGGATACAAAAGAGAGCTGGGTGAAGTGGATGGTGTATCCGGAGCCACTGTGAACTGGGAAGAAGGTAAGGGAATCCCCATCAAGGCGGAACACTTAGATCCAAGCAAGCAGGCGTTGATAGATTTTAGGGACAGTATCTTTAACGATAAAAAACCAATATCGGATATAACCACTGGAGCCAACACCGCTATTTGTGTGCAGATGGGTCTGGATGCAATGTATGACCAAAAGATTGTACACTGGGATTTTAAGTCCTAAGTCCGCTACACCTAACATTTAGGCCAAAACAAATAGGATTGGGCAAGCTGGAAACGGATTTTGTTCCATACCTTGTGTCCTATAATCAACCCATTTGTATCATGAAAAAGCTTTCTGCCAACCTATGGCTTATCATTTTTACTTTTTGTTCTATTGGAGTATTTGCACAGAACAATGAAACCCCCAAGGTAGTCTTGATTACTTTGGATGGATTGCGTTGGCAAGAACTTTTCACTGGAGCTGATTCCCTTTTGATTGCCAACAAGGAATATGTGCATGATACCACTCAGTTGAAAAAGACCTTTTGGAGAGCGCATGCGAAAGAACGCAGAGAAGCCTTAATGCCATTTTTCTGGACAAAGGTTACTTCCATGGGTCAGTTGCACGGTAACCGTTTGTTGGGAAGTAAGATGAACCTGACCAATACAAAGTGGTTCTCCTATCCTGGCTATAACGAAATTTTGACGGGGGCAGCGGATGATGCCCGAATTACCAGCAATGACAAATTCAATAATCCCAATACCACGGTTTTGGAACGCTACAACCAAACCGAAATAGGAAAAGGAAATGTGGCAGCTTTTGGGAGTTGGGATGTGTTCCCTTTCATTGTAAACGAGGAGCGTTCCGGCGTACCGGTTAACGCTGGTTTTGAATCAGCTACAGTAAATCCAAATGATCGGGAACAATTTCTGAATAAGTTGCAGAAACAAATTCCCAGCCCATGGGGTTCCGTCAGATTGGATGCTTTTACACACCATTTTGCCTTGGAATACATGAAGAAGGAGCATCCCAAACTGGTATACATTGCCTATGGGGAGACCGATGATTTTGCGCATGATGGGGACTATCAAGCCTATTTGAAATCGGCCCATAATACGGATGGATTGATCAAGGAAATTTGGGAATTCACCCAACAGGATGATTTTTATAGAGACCAAACCGTCTTCCTAGTAACCACGGACCATGGTCGGGGAACCCAACCTTTGGACACTTGGAGAAGCCACGGGTCCAACATTAAAGGAGCGGATCAGGTATGGTTGGTAGTTTTTGGAAATGGGATAACGCCTTTGGGAGAAGTTGACAGGGAGGAACAATGGTTTACGAACCAGATTGCACCTTCCATATTAGAGATATTAAGTGTGCCCACAAATGACCAAGGGGTCAAAGGAAAACCACTAAAATTTTAAGTTTAAGAAAGTTCCGCTTAGCAATTACTAGTTTGAGTTAGTTTAGTTGAAACCCATACCTTGGCAAGGGTTTTTTGCTATATTTAGCAAAAGGGGAAGTTTTCCTTGACCAACCAAATTCACCTCATGAAAAAAGTTGTTGCATTACTTTTTTTAGCTGTAATCGCGCAAACAACCTATGTAAACGCGCAACATTCTGTTGCTAGGGAATGGAATGAGGCCGTATTATCCGCTATTCGCGAGGATATTGCCCGACCCACCGTACATGCCCGCAACCTTTTCCACAGTTCCATGATCATGTATGATGCTTGGGCTTTGTTTGATGATACAGCAGAAACTGTTTTTTTGGGCAAAACCTTGGGTGGATATATTTGCGATTTCGAAGGTATCAACATTCCCACGGATACCGCTGAAATCCAAGCAGCAAGACATGAGATTATTAGTTATGGGGTGTATCGATTGTTGACCCATAGATTTGCCAATTCACCAGGGGCAACGGAATCCTTGGAAATCTTTAACAACCTTTTGGCAGGATATGGTTATGAAGCTTCCTTTGATTCTGTGGATTACAGCAACGGATCTTTCGCCGCCCTTGGGAATTATTTGGCAAGCCAGATGATAGCTTTTGGATTGCAGGATGGGTCTAATGAGCAAAATGGATATGGGAATCAATTTTATGATCCAACCAATGCTCCACTCGTTTTGGAGACCTACGAGGAAACCTATCCATTAGCTGACCCTAATCGCTGGCAACCACTGGCATTTGATGTTTTTATAGGTCAGGCTGGGAATGTTTTTCCTGATGAGATACCGGATTTTTTGAGTCCTGAATGGGGACAGGTTACCCCTTTTTCCTTGGTAAAGAGCGACCTTGAAATACTCAATAATGGGTTTGATAGTTATGTGTACAACGACCCAGGACATCCGGTTTATATGCAAGCTTCCAATGAAGATGGGATAGATGACCCTTATAAATGGCATTTTGCCCTAGTGGCCTCTTGGTCGTCACACTTGGATCCAGCGGATCCAACTTTGATTGATATATCTCCAGGAACCCTTGGGAATGTGGATTTATCGGACTATCCTGAGACCTTTGAGGAATATCAAGCCTTTTACGATTTTGTAAATGGTGGTGATCCAGGAACAGGTCATGCCCTAAATCCTGTGACTGATGCACCGTATACGCCACAACTGGTAAAACGGGCAGACTACGCCAGGGTGCTTGCCGAGTTTTGGGCGGATGGTCCAGACTCGGAAACACCGCCGGGACATTGGTTTACTATTTTGAATTATGTAAACGACCATCCTGAAACTATTAAGCAATTTGAAGGCCAAGGAACCATTCTTGATGATTTGGAATGGGATGTGAAGGCGTATCTGGCGCTGGGTGGAGCTATGCACGATTCAGCGGTGAATACTTGGGGAGTAAAAGGATACTATGATTATATCAGGCCCATTTCGGCCATCCGGCACATGGCAGGTAATGGCCAAAGTTCCAACGCAGCCCTACCCAGTTATGACCCCTTTGGCATTCCATTGATTCCAGGGCTGATTGAGCTTGTTGAAGTGGGAGATCCCTTGGCGGGGGATAACAATGAAAATGTGGGAAGAATAAAAATATTCGCATGGAAGGGGCCTGATTTTATAACAGACCCCACTACGGATGTAGCTGGTGTAGATTGGATTTTGGGAACCCAATGGTGGCCCTATCAAAGAGCTACTTTTGTTACGCCTCCATTTGCGGGTTATGTCTCAGGTCATTCCACTTTCTCCAGAGCAGCAGCTGAGGTATTGACTATGTTTACTGGGGACGCCTTTTTCCCGGGCGGAATGGGTGTTTTTGATGCGGAACAAGGAAATTTCTTGGTGTTTGAAAATGGCCCAAGCGAGAATTTGACATTGCAATGGGCTACCTATAGGGACGCTTCTGACCAGACCAGTTTGTCTAGAATCTGGGGAGGTATCCACCCACCTATTGATGATATTCGAGGAAGAATTATTGGGGATAAAATTGGGAAAGATGCCTTTGCCTTGGCAAAAAAATACTTTGAAGGTGATGCTATTGTGGAAAATGACAATTTTGAAATTGTTGTGAGTGGGGAGTCCTGTGCCGGACAGGCCAATGGTTCTATTCAAATTGTTGCCAAGAGTAATTTCCAGTATCAAGCCAATATGGGTGGGAATACATACAATTTTACCAATGAAATTTTGGTGGAAAACGTGGCTAATGGTATCCATGATCTGTGCATTACCATCGAAAGCGACCCAAATTTTGAACAGTGTTTTCAGTTTGAGGTGGAAGCCGCAGTCCCAATAGATGGACTTATCAATGTGGAAAGCACGGGGGGAGTCAGCAAGGCGCAGATCCATATCCTTGAAGGGACAGCGCCTTATACGGTAAGGGTGAATGACCAGCTAGTTGGAGAATTTGCATTAGGTGAATTTGAAGTGCCGGTAGGGAATGGTGATACATTGGAAATAGAAACCAGCAAGCCCTGTGAAGGAAAGTTATTTGAAAAAATCAACGGCTCCAACCTCCCTTTGATCTTATTCCCAAATCCTACAAATGACACAGCAAGAATTTGGATTGCTGAACAGGTCACAAGTGTGGAGGTAGATATTTTTAATGCCCACGGGCAAAAAGTATCAACCAAAATACATGATATAAATAATCAACAGTTAGAGTTGTCAACATCAGGACTGCCTTCAGGAATTTATTATGTCCAATTACACCTTGCAGTAGAGAAAACCTTAAAAATGATCAAAATATGAAGAGCAGCCACTTCCTTTTCATGGCAATTGGTTTTCTGGTAATTTCCTGTGGGGGAAGTGATGGGGTCAATAGCGAACCATCGGTACCTTCCTTGGTATATCCGACCAATGATCTTTTATGTATCGAAAATGTTTTGGAGTTTAGGTGGAACGCCTCATCTGATGCAGAGGGAGATGGGATAACGTACAGAATTGAGGTCTCTAGTGATGAAGGGTTTACCAACATTATCCATACAGATTTGCTGGAGGAAACCAGTAGAACTTTCACTTTGGAAAATGGGCAAACCTTTTACTGGAGGGTTTTGGCTGAGGATGATGCCCAAAATCAAAGTGGATTTTCGGCTTCATGGCGTTTCTATACAGAGACCGAACTGGTGCAAAACGCACTTCCCACGGTTCCAGAGCTGTTAAATCCGTCATTGGGAAGCAGTTTGGATACCTCAGAGATAAACTTGGAGTGGGAGGCAAATGACCCAGATGTTGGTGACATCCTGGTTTTTGACCTTTATTTTGGAACAGCAGAAGACCCACCACTATTTGAAACAGACCTTTCCACTTCCTCTTTCACGGTCAGTCTAAATCCATCGACCATATACTATTGGAAAGTTGTAGCCAAGGACAGTAATGGAGGTGTCACCCTTGGCCCAATCTGGACTTTCGAAAGCAATTAACACAGTGGAATTTTGAATGATATCAAAAAGTTTGGCAAGATGCTACACAATATGTAGCTTTGCTATAAATAATGTAGCAAAATAGAAAAGCATGGCATTACCAATTCCAGGAAAACCCGTTAGGGGCTCAAAATCAGGAGCACCGGTTATGGCGCTGTTGGATTTATTGGGTCGCAGCTGGGCCATGGGTATCGTGTGGCACCTGTACAAGGGCCCCAGTACCTTTAGAAGGTTGCAGGAATATTGTGAGGCCATTTCCCCAACCACATTAAATAAGCGGTTAAAAGAACTAAGGGATTCCCATCTTATTGTTAGAACTGTGGACGGGTATGCGCTGACCCAACAGGGAAAAGAATTGTATGAACTCATTGAGCCCTTGGGTAGCTGGGCAAAGGAATGGGCCAAGAATTTTAAATAGGATAGTATGACAACCCGAAGGATAGATAAACCATTACCCGAGGAATACCCCGCCTATTCCTGCATCTATATGGATTTGATGAAAGATGATGGAAAAGTATTGGAACACTTATGGACGAATTTCCTGGACCTAAAAAAAATGGTACTGGATTTGACGGAAGACCAATTGAACTATCGATATGCCGAGGGTAAATGGACCATCAAGGAAATCTTGGTACATTTGATTGATGACGAGCGAATTTTTGCCTATAGGGCCTTGAGGTACGCCCGTAACGATTCCACACCGCTACATGGCTTTGACCAAGATGCGTATGCCAGCTGTTCCAATGCCAATTCCAGAAGTCTGGATGATATCTTTGAGGAATATGAAACCGTTAGAAAAGCAACGATTTCACTTTTTTTGAATCTACCAGAAGATAGCTTCCTAAGAGGAGGTGCTGGAATAGATTATGATGGCAGTATTATCAACAAGCGAACTGTCAGGGCCTTGGCCTATCATATAGCTGGTCACGAGCTCCGGCATATAAACATTATCAAAGAAAGGTACCTTAAAAGAAGCCTTTGGTTCCCCCGCAATTTTAATTAGTAATCTAAATGAATGCAACTATGAAAAAGCAAGTGCATCGGAATCTTGTATTCCTGTTTTTGTTTGTGGGTCTCCAAACTGGACTATGGGCCCAAGAAGACTGTAAACCTGTAAGTCAGTTGAAACAACTATATACAACCGACAAGGGTTTTAAGCAAACTGTGGACAAAATGTTCAAGAATGTCCACGCCTTACCCGATGGTTCTGCCAATCCATGGCAGGGCAAAGGTGTGGAAGACCTATATGCCTTTTTGAACGAGTGGTTCTATTTTCTTCCCATGACGGATGATGGCCTGGATCGAATTATAGAATTCTCGTTTCTGTACTTTAAAAATCCAGATGGGATGCAATTTATTTTGGAAGAGCCTGGCCTAAGTTGGTCTTTGGATTTTGTGGAGGACCGAGGGAAATTTATGGATAGTGGGGCTTCCACCAAAAAGGTGGATAAATGGTTATCCAACCCCAATTTGGGCCATGAGGATTTTGTGTATCCAGAAGGCGGATTTACCTCCTTCAACCACTTCTTCACCCGCGATTTAAAGCCTGGCGCAAGGCCCATTACCGCAGTAGATGACAATTCGGTTTTGGTTTCCCCAGCAGATGGAGTGATCAACATGATCAATAATGACGTCCAAATGGATTCCAAGCTGCCCACCAAGGCGGGAATGACCTTAAGTTTGAAGGAACTCCTTGGGAATTCAAAATTTGCTGAAAAATTTATTGGAGGAAAGGCCATGGCCGTGTTTCTATTACCCACCAATTATCACCATTTTCATGCACCCATATCTGGGATTATGGTAGAATCCAATGAAGAAGTTGGAGATCGGCTTTTTGGAATGCCTGATATTTTGGACATCATCAATGATGGCAATGTTGCTTACAATAAAGATTATAGTGTTTTCCAAAATTTCAAACATGGATATTACATTATTGACACCAAGGAATTTGGTCACATTGCCATGATTCCCATCGGACTCCAAACCATTGGATCGGTTGTGTTTGAAGAAAGGTTTAAAAACATCAAATCTACAGACCCTGTACAGGTATATAAAGGAGATAAGTTGGGTCATTTTGCCTATGGTGGCTCCACGGTGCTTCTATTGTTCGAAAAAGGGAAACTGGGAGGTGTCAGCGTTAACTTGGGTCAAAAAATTGGGGATTTGCATAACTAAGGAAGGCTTTTGGTTGTATTTTGATTCATAAAAAGTCAAATTAACATGGACAGCTCAAGGCTACACTTTAGACCATTGACCCTGGAGGATTATCAGCATTTAAGAGCTACTACCGAATGGGAAAAACTGGAGGACGCCCAAGTGGAACAGGCATTGCAAAACGAACTGTTCTCGGTCTGTGTGTGCTATAACGATCAGCCAATAGGAATGGGAAGGGTAGTGGGAGATGGAGCCATCTATTTTTACGTTCAGGATGTAATTGTTCATCCGAAATTTAAAGGGAAGGGCATAGGTAGAATGATAATGCAGGAAATTGAAAAGTACCTAAATGAAACCATCTCCCAATATGCCTTTGTGGGGCTTATGGCTGCACAGGGAGTAGCTGCGTTCTATCATCAATTTGGCTATTCCAAACGTCCAATGAAAGGTCCCGGCATGTTCAAAATCGTACAGAAATAACCTGGGAATTTAAGAAGTTAAATGACTACTTTTAAAAGGTAATTCTGTACCATGGAGACTGAACTGTACAACATCTTCGGGAATCATTTTGAGCAGCCGTTGTTGGATGAAATTATGAGTGTGGGCAAGCTTGTTGAATATCCAGCAGGTGAAATGTTGATGGATATTGGCAATTATGTAAGGAGTATGCCTTTACTACTATCCGGAGCCATAAAGATACTGCGGGAGGATGATGAAGGGGACGAACTGCTTTTGTATTATTTGGAGCAAGGCGAGACCTGCTCCGTAACCATGGCTTGCTGCTTGGGACAGACCAAAAGTGAGATCAGGGCCATTACGGAAACCGAAGCAAAAATGATTATGGTTCCCGTGCAAAAAATGGAAGAATGGCTGGCAAAGTACAGGGGGTGGAGAAATTACGTTTTTGACAGTTATCACAGCCGATTGAACGAGTTAATGCAGACTGTGGACAGCATAGCATTCAAGAATTTGGACCAGAGATTGGTGGACTATCTCGTAAAGAAATCCGAGGTTACCAATGATAAATGTATTAGGAGCACCCATCAAGAAATTGCGTATGATCTGCATACTTCCAGAGTAGTGGTTTCCAGGCTTCTGAAG
Organism: Flagellimonas flava; assembly: GCF_050617915.1. Taxonomy (GTDB): domain Bacteria; phylum Bacteroidota; class Bacteroidia; order Flavobacteriales; family Flavobacteriaceae; genus Flagellimonas; species Flagellimonas flava_A. Next base: position 48,458 of record NZ_JBODQE010000005.1, on the reverse strand, counting down.
AAGCTGGAAAAGATGCAGAAACTGATTTTGCATAGAAACTATATAGAACTTATAGACCTTTAGGTTTGTGTCTTAGGTTACCGAAAATCAGAATGAACTACCTTACATTTGCCCAAAGCCACTAAATGTTAGCACGGTATTTTCCCATTTTGTCCTGGATAAAAAAGTACGATCGTTCGGCTTTTGTGAGTGATTTGTTTGCAGGCATAAGTTTGGGGATTATGTTGGTGCCCCAGGGCATGGCTTATGCCATGATTGCCGGCTTACCCCCCATTTATGGATTGTACGCCGCTCTGGTACCACAACTTGTTTACGCACTTACAGGTACTTCCAGACAGTTGGCAGTTGGGCCAGTTGCAATGGATTCCCTGTTGGTGGCCGCTGGTATCGGAGCCTTACATTTGGCTTCCTTGGAAGATTATATAGCAGCGGTACTTTTTTTGACCATGGTTGTAGGTGGGGTGCAGATTTTGCTTGGAATCTTTAGAATGGGGTTCTTCGTTAACTTTCTGTCCAAACCGGTCATCAGTGGGTTTACATCCGCGGCGGCCATTTTAATTGGTTTAGGGCAATTGAAACATATTCTGGGAACCCAATTCGCGCAATCGAGCAAAATTCATGAGCTGCTTCAGAACATTTTCAACAGCCTGTCGTATATCAACACCTTTGCCCTTATTGTTGGTTTGGTGGCCATTGCCATAATCCTGCTTTTGGGAAAAGTGGGAAAAAGATTGCCCATAGCTTTGCTCATTGTTATTCTGGGGATTTTGGCAGTGACCTTTTTTGGCTTGGAAAATAGAGGTGTTCCTCTGGTAGGGGCCATTCCCGAAGGTCTGCCGGGGTTTCAATTCCCCAATGTTCAGCTGATTGAGCTTGGAGAAATTTTGCCCTTGGCCATCACTGTGGCACTCTATGGATTTATGGAAGCCATTTCCATAGCTAAGACTTTGGAGGAACGTCATCCGGAGTATGAACTGGATGCCAATCAAGAATTAAGGGCCTTGGGATTGTCCAATGTATTGGGTTCATTTTTCCAATCCTTGCCTGTATCTGGGAGCTTTTCAAGAACAGCGGTCAATGAAAATGGGGGTGCCAAGACTGGAATGTCCTTGGTGTTCAGTGCCCTCTTTATTGCTGGAACATTACTCTTCCTGACTCCCTTGTTTTATAATTTACCTACGGCCGTCTTGGGCGCCATCATTATGGTATCTGTGTTTGGGCTTGTGGATTTGAAATATCCCTTGACCCTGTGGAGAAACAGAAAGGATGAATTTTTCTTATTGCTCGTAACATTCGCAATGACACTTTTCATAGGTCTCATTGAAGGCATTTTATTGGGGGTTTTGCTTTCCTTGTTTTTGTTGGTGTACAGGACTTCGCATCCCCATATTGCCATTTTGGGCAGAATTAAGGACACGGATTACTTCAAAAATATTGATCGCTTTTCTGAAGAGGTGGAGGTAGACCCGGATAAGTTGATTTTAAGATTTGATGCGCAATTGTATTTTGGCAATAGGGACTACTTTAAAAGGCAGCTTTACAAACAGGTTGACTTGAAGGGAAGCCAACTAAAATTCGTAATTCTCAATGCAGAGGCCATAAATTATATTGATAGTAGTGGAGCGGCCATGTTGGAGCGGATCGTCAAAGATCTTAGGAAAAAAGGAATCCAGTTTTTTATTTCAGGAGCTATTGGCCCTACAAGGGATATCTTTAAGAGCAGTGGTTTAATCGATATCATTGGTAAAGAAAACCTTTTTGTAAGAATCTTGGAGGCCGTGGAATACTGCTCCAATCAAAAGAAACGGAGTAAAATCCAGGAAAAAATATCCCTGCAATCTAAAACCTAAGCTTTGTAACTTTGGTCACTGTAGGGTTGATGCAATGAAGTTATTTTTGAACAAAATTTCAAAATCATGAAAATAGAACAGATATATACAGGATGCTTGGCCCAAGGGGCTTATTATGTTGAAAGCGAAGGTGAAGTAGCGATTATAGATCCGCTTAGAGAAGTGGAACCCTACACCAAAAGAGCCAAGGAAGACAACGCAAAGATCAAGTATATTCTGGAGACGCATTTTCACGCTGATTTTGTGAGCGGCCATGTCACCTTATCCAAGGAAACTGGCGCACCCATTGTTTACGGCCCAATGGCCAACCCGTCCTTTGAAGCCATTATTGCAAAGGATGGTCAGGAATTCAAGTTGGGAAAGCTCACCATAAAAGTGCTTCACACTCCAGGACATACCATGGAGAGCACCACCTTTTTGCTCAAGGATGAAACTGGAAAAGACCATGCCATATTCAGCGGTGACACCCTGTTTTTAGGGGATGTGGGTAGACCGGATTTGGCACAGAAAGCTGCGGACATGACCAAGGAAGAGCTGGCGGGAACCCTCTATGATAGTTTGCGAAGTAAAATTATGCCCCTGGCGGATGATGTTATTGTATATCCCGCGCACGGAGCTGGGTCTGCCTGTGGAAAAAACATGATGAAAGAGACGGTGGATACCTTAGGGAATCAGAAAAAAATGAACTATGCCCTAAGAGCCAATATGACAAGGGAAGAGTTTATTGCTGAGGTGACAGACGGGCTATTGCCACCACCGCAGTACTTTCCATTAAATGTAAAAATGAACAAAGAAGGGTATGAGGATATAGATGTGGTTTTGGAACGCGGAACCCAAGGGCTAAGCCCGGATGCTTTTGAAACAGCAGCGAACGATACGGGAGCAGTGCTCTTGGACGTGCGTCATCAAGACGACTTTGCCAAAGGACATGTGCCACGTTCAATTTTTATTGGACTTGGAGGTAGTTTTGCTCCTTGGGTAGGAGCGCTCATTGCGGATGTAAAGCAACCCATTCTTTTAATTGCCCCGGAAGGCAAGGAAGAAGAAACCATCACAAGGTTGTCCAGGGTTGGGTTTGATGGTACTTTGGGTTACTTAAAAGGTGGAGTGGAAGCTTGGCAAAATGCTGGTAAGGAATTGGATTCCGTTGAGAGTATTGATGCAACCACGTTTAAAGAACGATTGGAGCAAAAAGTTCCCGTTTTTGACGTTCGAAAGGAACCGGAGTTTTTGGCTGAGCACGTTGAAGACGCTGCCTTAGCACCTCTTGACTATTTGAATGATCATTTGGCTGAATTTCCTTCGGAAGAGACCTTTTATGTGCATTGTGCAGGAGGTTACCGTAGTATGATCGCGGCTTCCATTCTCAAAAGTCGGGGAATTCATAACTTAGTGGACGTAGCCGGTGGATTTAAAGCCATCAAAGAAGCGGGAATTCCCGTGACCGACTATGTGTGTCCAACTACCTTGAAATAGTATCAAATGAAAAATAGCTTGCGGTACCTGGCGTCAATTGTTTGTTGCCTACTGTGCTTTTCTTGTCAACCACAGAAGGAAAACGCAATAAAGAAAATTGACAAAGCTACCATGCAGGCTGAGGCTTTGGGCCAAGGTGTCCAGTTGGTGGACGTTAGAACCCCAGAGGAGTATGCGAAAGGGCATATTGGAGACGCTGTTAATATCAATGTTAATGCCTCTGATTTCGAAGAGCGGATATCGCAAATGGACAAGGAGGCTCCCATTTACCTCTACTGTAAGAAGGGTGGAAGAAGTAATCGTGCAGTAGGGATTTTACAGGACTTGGGCTTCGAAACTATTTATGACTATTCAGGAGGTTATGATGATTGGATAAAATCGGAATAAAAAGAAATTTCTCCCAGACCTAGTATTTTTAAAATGAAAATTGAATTTCAAGTGCAAAACCTTAAATGCGGAGGTTGTGCCAATACCATTGTATCCAAACTTGAATCTATGGAAGATGTTGAGGAGGTACAGGTGAATCCGGAATCTGGAATGGTCAAGGTAAGCTATGGTTCTGAGCCTACAGCTGTGGCGCTAAGGGAAAAATTAAGAACTCTTGGCTATCCTGTCTTGGAAGATGACAATGGGGTTTTGCTCAAAGCAAAATCGTATGTAAGTTGTGCGATAGGACGATTCGGAAACTAAGAATCCTTTGATTTGGTTTTTCCGAAACCGTAAAAAAGTTGTCCCCAAAAACCTTTGGGCATATGTTCATCACCAGGATATCCCAGTGCAATGGTACCGCTATCTTCAGGAATGTAATTCGTTTTAAAAAGATAGTCCCAAAGGCTTAGGCTTATCCCAAAATTAATTCCATAACTCCCTTTGGGCAGCACATAGGAATGATGGTACAAGTGCATTACGGGATTATTGAAAATGTACTTTAATGGCCCATAGGTAATTTTGACATTGGCATGATTCAGGTGACCAATGGCAATGGCCGCAAAGTGTACAATAAAAGCCTGTTCAGGTTCAAAGCCTCCCAAGAGCATTACCCCAAAGGTTTTTAAAGGTTTATAGAGAATATTTTCCATCCAATGGTACCGCAAGTGTGCGGCAAATCCCATTTCCTTTACACTGTGGTGCACCTGATGAAACCTCCACAGTACCGGAAACCGATGAAGCATGACATGGGTAAACCACTGGACAAAATCCAACACTATAAAAAAGATGAATAACTGAAGCCAAACGGGCCGTGCCGTTAAATCGACCACTGCAATACTTTTTGCGGTAATTCCGAGCTTGCCAAAGAGGATTTCCAAAATCTTGTACGCCCCGCTTACCACTATGGCGAAGATGAAGAAGTTGAAAAACATATAAAAACCATCCAGCCAGAAGTCCTTGCGGAAAATCGATTGCCCTTTTCGCCATGGAAATAGGATTTCCAGGCCCCATACGAGCAAGGAGATGATAATCAATCCCCAAAAATAGTTGGTGTTCCAAGGCACCTGAAATAGGATGGACTTCCATGTCCATTGTGCGGTGCCCAAAAAGCTGTTCGTAAAAGCTTCAATATATTCCATGACTAAATCTACTCAAGTTCGTACCATACAGTTTGGTCTATGTTTTGCCGTCTGCCCTTGGAGGTAGGAGCATAGTTTTTGGCCAAATAGCTAAGGATGAGGTCTTCGTTATTCCCTAAATCCCATAAGTTTTGGGTTTCTTGCATCCAGCGAATGGTGGCTTCCCAACCTTCCCGGCTCATACGGTTCTGCGTCACCAATTTGGCCGAATGGCAATTGGTGCAATTTTGAATGGTCGCCTGCATGCCCTCATCGTCGACAAATCCTGTTGCCAGATGAATGCCATTTTCTATGCTATCATCCACAGCAACAACGGGTATAATTTCATCAATCTCTAATGCTGGTTTTGGTGGTCGATTGACCCAATAGAACAAGCCGCCGAACAACACTATAAATAAGAGTAAAAATAAAAAGAGAAGTCGCGATAGCTGCTTCACTTGATGGATAAAATCCCCTTTCATGCTATACTACTTTAATGGCAATTCGGTGACAAGCATTGTTTAAATAACCCTTGGGATTCCAACCTGGTAATACCATGGGCTGACTTTTGCCATTTTGGTCTGTGGCTTTGGCCCAAACTTCATAATATCCTTTTTTGGGAAAGCTGATAGTGGCTGAAAAATGCTGCCAAGCCAACCTATTGACAGGCTGCTCCAACTTGCATTTTATCCAGGTACTTCCAAAATCAATGGAGTACTCCACTTGGGCAACTAGAAGATCACCTGCCCAAGCATGGCCATTGATATTCAGCTTTCTGTCGGCTTTGATCAGGGCTCCACTTTTGGGGTAGGTAATCAAGGATTTTACAGGCATGGATTCAATAATACACATATCCTCATCCTCAACCTTGGTTCCTGGGGATACGGTTTCACAAGGGACTCTGTACGAACTGCCTCCCATTTTGGCTCCATCATGTACTTTGTTTCGAACACTGATGCGGTTGATCCATTTTCCCGAAGCTGAAGCTGGCCATCCTCCGCAAACCAATCGCAAAGGGTAACCATGGGCCAAAGGAATGTCCTCCCCGTTCATTTGAAAGGCAAGCAAGGTCTCATCCTGTAGTGCCTTGGCAATAGGGACACCTCTGGAAATAGGTTCTTTGTTTGGGTCACCACTCAAATGGGTATCCGCAGCATGGTATCCAACATAAACTGCATCGGACTTGAGCCCCACGGATTCCAAAACATCGCGTAAGCGAACACCCGTCCATTGGGCAGAAGAAACAGCCCCGATCGTCCATTGGTTTCCTTTGGCAGGAGGGTCAAACTCACTACGCCCGTTACCACCACACTCAAGGGTTAATTGGTAGGTATATTGTCCAAACTTGTTTTTTAAATCTTGTAACGAAAATTGCTTTTGGGATTGCACGGATTCCCCATCAATGGTCAGGGTCCATTGCGAGGCATCTATGTTTGCGGGGATGATACCGTTGTTTCGGATGAACATGAATTGGTTTGGAGTTACCCGATCATTCAAAAGATGGGCTTGGGCCTCCATGTTCCAAGGTTTGTTGTTGAGTACCACCATCTCCTTGTCCTTGGCAAAAAGCTTGAACGGGTCTTGATCCTGCAAGAAAAGAGGAAGGTAATTGGAGGGAAGTTTGTTGGCAAAAACAATCTCAAAACCAAAAGTCCCAGCAAGGGTTCCCAATATGCTTTTGCCCAAGAAATTTCTTCTGTCCATAGTCAAAATTAGCTATCAAATCCACGCATCAAAAGATACGGATTATAGCAGTAGGGACAGGCTTAAAAATGAATCAATTTATGCCGTGGGAGCATCACATTCTAAAGGGTTGGTTTGGCCAAATATGGGTAAATTGCATATTATCAGTAGAATATCGGCGTAAAGAGGCGCAACAACGTCCTTCGTCTACTTTTTTGGCAACGAACGGAATATAGTTATACCTTAAAAAGGTTCTTGAAGAACCTCGCTCAATAATCAACCATTATTACAGCAAAAACATGGGGAAAGGCATTCGTCTACAGTTAAAGGTTATACTGTTTGGTGTAGCATTCGGTATAATGGCATCAGGATGTGAAAAAGATACAGGTGAACCCAACGGAGGGTTGTTCTTACCTGAAGGATTTAAGGCCACTGTCATGGTGGATAGTATAGCTGAACGGGTAAGGCATTTGGCGGTAGCACCGGAAGGTCAAGTGTATGCCAAACTTCGCAACTCAAATGAAAATTCGGCTATTGCCGTACTGCACGATCCCAATAATGACGGCAAAGCAGAAGAAGTCCTCAAGTTTGGAGGTTACCGAAAAAAGCAAAAATGGAGCTATGCAACCGCTATGCATGTGTATAACGGTTACCTTTATTTTAGCTCCGAGCTGGTGGTTTATCGCTATAAATTAACTCCTGGAAGCCGGATTCCTGAAGGAGATGTGGAGGTGGTTCTTACAGACGACCATGAACACGGTAAACATGAGCATATTGGCAAGCCTTTGGCTTTTGATGATCAAGGGAATATGTATGTGCCCTTTGGTGCTCCATCCAATGCCTGCCAGAGTCCAAAAAGAACCCCAGGAGCTCCAGGACAGGATCCATGTCCGGATTTGGAGAAACACGGGGGCATTTGGAAATTTGATGCCAATAAACTGAACCAGACCCAGGAGGATGGGCAAAAATTTGCGACTGGGATTCGTAGCGTTGTGGCTATGGATTGGAACCCAGATGATAAGAACCTTTATGTGGTTGTCCATGGACGGGATGATTTATTGCGATTGTTTCCAAATAAATTCAATGGCTGGCAAAGTGCATTGCTTCCGTCTGAGGAATTTATAAGGGTTGAGGAAGGTTCTGATTTTGGATGGCCCTATTGCTACTATGATCAACTACAAGAGAAAAAGGTCCTGGCCCCTGAATATGGTGGGGATGGCAAAATAGTGGGCAGATGCGAAGAGTGCGATGACCCCATAATTGGCTTTCCAGGCCACTGGGCTCCCAACGATTTGGTTTTTTATCAAGGCGATCAATTTCCCGAACGCTATAAGAACGGGGCTTTTATCGCTTTCCATGGATCCACAAATAGGGCGCCCTATCCGCAATCGGGATATTTTGTAGGTTTTGTACCTTTTAAGAATGGAGAACCTTCTGGGGAATGGGAGGTTTTTGCGGATGGTTTTGCCAAAGTAGACCCCATAGTTAGTGTTAGGGATGCAAAATTCAGACCTATGGGAATTGCATTTGGACCTGATGGGTCTATGTATTTATCGGATTCCGTAAAAGGAAAAATTTGGAAAATTGTTTTTGAAGGTGATAAGGCAACTTTTGGTGAAACTGACTTGGCAGCAATGGAAGCAAGAAAGGAGTTGTCCCACATTCGTACCCCGGACGAAATTGAAGATGACCTGACAAAGGATGAAATCATTTCAGGAGGCGCACAAACCTATTACACCTATTGCAGTGCCTGCCATCAAAGAGATGGTCAAGGTGCCACAGGGAGATTTCCACCTTTGGTGGACACCGATTGGGTGACTGGGGATAAGGAACGTCTTATCGGAGTTACCTTGGAAGGAATGGACGGTAGCATTGAGATCAATGGAACCGTTTATAACGGTGTAATGCCCCAGCACAGTTTTTTAAGTGATGAAGATATAGCGGAGGTCCTTACCTACATCCGATCGAACTTTGGCAATGATGCGAGTGCTATTTCCGAAGAAGAGGTTCAGGCGGTACGAGCAAAATTGGATACGCAGGAAGAAGAAGACGAGAATAACCATACCCATTAAATAGAACATATTATGAAAGCAAATCCAATCCTCAGCATATTGCTATGTTGCGCGTTTGCTGTTACCACATTACAGACGCACGCGCAGGACTATGACATTCTGATTAAGAACGGTCATGTCATCGATGCAAAAAACAATATTGATCAAGCCATGGATGTAGCCATAAGCGATGGAAAGATTGCCAAGGTGGCTGCAAACATTCCCAAGAAAAGCGCAAAAAATGTTGTGGATGCCAAAGGATTGATCGTATCCGCTGGATATTTGGATATCCATAGCCATAATTTTCATGGAACTTTACCAGGAGCCTATTTGAGCAATAGCTTTTCGGCCCTACCACCGGATGGATTTACGTTTAGGAGTGGCGTAACTACCATAGTGGATGCTGGCGGTGCGGGATGGAGGAATTTTAATGTATTTAAAGAACAAGTTATTGACCGCTCTAAAACCAGGGTACTGGCTTTTTTGAACATTATTGGGTCAGGGATGAAAGGCGGGGCTGTTGAGCAAAATTTAACGGATATGGATGCCAAGTTGACCGCTATGGTGGCCAAGCAAAATCCGAAGGCTGTGGTTGGGGTAAAATTGGCCCATTATTCTGGTTTTGACTGGACACCAACGGAACGTGCCGTGGAAGCTGGCACCTTGGCAAGTATTCCTGTTATGATTGATTTTGGGGGCAGCGAACCTGAACTTCCGTTAAAAACCTTACTGCTCGAGAAACTTAGGCCTGGTGATATTTTTACGCACGCCTACGCCAATGTCAGAGGTAGAACTCCCATTGTTGATGGCAGCGGAAAAGTGCGTGATTACGTTTTTGAAGCTCGAAAAAAAGGAATAATTTTCGATGTGGGCCATGGCGGGGGAAGTTTTCTTTTTGATCAAGCCATTCCTGCCTTGGAACAAGGGTTCAAACCCAATTCGATCAGTACGGACTTGCATACGGGCAGTATGAATGCTGGTATGAAGGATTTGAGCAATATCATGTCCAAATTTTTGGCGATGGGGATGTCCTTAAAGGAAGTGGTGCATGCCGTTACCCATCACCCGGCCACCATTATTAAAAGACCCGATTTGGGTCATCTTAGTGAAGGCGCTGTAGCCGATGTTACCCTGATCAGTGTAAGAAAGGGGGAATTTGGGTTTGTGGATGTCCGAGGAAAAAAGATTACTGGTTCTGAGCGTATTGAATGCGAACTTACCCTTAGGGAAGGGAAAGTGGTCTGGGACATGAATGGAATATCCAAAGAAGAATGGAAAGCTAACTAACTACATATTTATGAAAAAACAACATAAGATCCTGCTTGCGATTGGACTCGTCTGTCTTGCTGCTGGAATTGCATTTTTGGTAACGGGGAATACCCAACTTTCAGGACCTGCCTTGGTCCTCTTTTTCCTCTTATTGGCCTTGGCCTTAAGAGGGCATTCTTTTTTAAAGGGGTTTTCCTATACCATTTTAATTTTTGCGGCGGTCACTTTGGCCATGTACTATCCATCCTATTTTCAAGAAGCTGGTGGATTTGAGTTCAAGATCTTGATTGTGCCGCTGTTGCAGATCATCATGTTCGGAATGGGGACGGCCATGAGTTTTAAGGATTTTATGGGCGTGGTAAAAATGCCCAAGGGCGTATTGGTGGGATTGGTATGTCAGTTCACCATAATGCCGGTTTTGGGATTTGGCATAGCTACTCTGTTTGCTTTTCCTCCAGAGATTGCGGCTGGTATAGTTTTGGTGGGATCGTCACCAAGTGGTCTGGCATCCAACGTAATGGCGTATTTGGCCAAGGCCAATTTGGCCCTTTCGGTTACGCTAACGGCTGTTTCCACCTTATTGGCTCCCCTAATGACCCCATTATTGATGGAGGTATTTGCAGGTGAATTTGTACCTATTGATTTCTGGTCCATGATGTTGAGCATTGTAAGAATTGTGATTCTGCCTGTGGCGGTAGGACTATTGTTCAACCACTTTTTTCACGGAAAGGCAAAATGGTTGGATAAGGCCATGCCCATTGTTTCCATGGCAGGAATCGCCTTTATTATTGTAATCATAACAGCTGCTGGTAGGGATAGCCTATTATCTATTGGATTATTCCTGGTTGTTGCTGCCATCTTGCACAATATGGCGGGCTATTTCATGGGTTATTGGGGTTGCAGGATTTTGAAAATGAAAGAGCAGGATTGCAGGACCATCGCCTTGGAAGTGGGAATGCAGAATGCTGGATTGGCTTCAGGAATTGCTCTGGAAATGGGCAAGGTGGCCACCATCGGATTGGCCCCGGCCATTTTTGGCCCATGGATGAACATTTCAGGTTCCTCTTTGGCCACCTGGTGGCGCGAAAAAAGCCCTTTTAAAAATGAGAATCAAGAAGAAAAATAAAAATTCAAAAATGAAACCAACCCTATTCAAGTATTGTAAAATAGTCTGTTTAGTAGCCTTTTTTCTTATTCAGGCTTCAGTCCAAGCACAGACCACCTCCAAGGAGCAGATCCTTTTTCTGACACCACAGTGGCAGGGAGAGCGCTTTGATGATGGTCGGCCTAAAGTGGCTGACGATGTTTTGGAACGAATGAAAAAGGTTACCATAGAAGAAGCCTGGGGCGTTTTGAGAAATGAGGGATATCACAACCAGTTTGAAGGTGGCTGGCAGCCCTTGCATGATGATGTTGTGGTGGTAGGAAGAGCACTTACGGTTCAATACATGCCCAATCGCCCGGATGTGGCAACTGTGATCAAAGAAAACGGGACAAAGGAGGGAAGGATTGGAAACACCAATTCCTGGCCCATAGACATGTTGGAGGAAGGGGACGTCTATGTTGCCGACGCCTTTGGAAAAATAGTGGATGGAACCTTGATTGGTGATAATTTGGGAAATTCCATCTATGCAAAGTCCAAGACTGGGGTTGTTTTCAATGCTTCCAGTAGGGATATGGAAGGACTTTCCGAGATAGAGGGCTTTAACGCTTTTGTGCGTGGTTGGCACCCGTCATTTTTAACAGAGGTGATGCTGCTAGGCATCAATCAGCCTATCCGAATGGGAGCGGCAACGGTTTTGCCGGGAGATGTGGTTTTGGCAAAAAAGGAAGGAGTGGTCTTTGTTCCCTCCCATTTGGCCGAAAAAGTGGTGGTTACCTCCGAAGTGGTAAGACTTCGTGATTTGTTCGGGATTTCCCGATTGAAAGAAGGCAAATATACCCCTGGGCAAATTGATAACAAATGGACAGATGAAATTGAAAAGGATTTTTCAGGATGGCTGAAAGATCATATAGATGAGCTTCCGGTCCCCAAAGAGCAGATTCAGGAGTTGCTCAAAAAACGCATGTGGTAAATCAGTTAATAACTAAAATCAAAAACATACAAAATGAAAAAAGTAACAAATAGAAGATCATCGTTGAAGCGCATAGGATTGGGTGTGGCCGCATTTTTTGGTGCAGGAACGGTAGCCGCAATTGCAAAGGAAAAAAGGGCCGTAAAGGAAGTTGTGGGAGAAATTGTAAACGACCAGGATGTGCCCTTGTTTTCAGGCTCGATAAGACATGGCAATACCCTTTATGTAGCAGGAAAAGGAGCTCATTTTGATGGGGATATCAAAGCCCATACAGATCATGTGCTTAAGGAAGTAGAGAAAGAATTGGTCAAAAACGGAACCTCAATGGACAAGGTTTTAAAAGTGAATGTTTACCTCGCAGATTTGGCCGATTATCATAAAATGAACGAGGTATATAGAGGCCGATTTGGCAAAAACCCTCCCGTGAGAACTACCGTGGCAACCTATGGTGGTGTGCCAGGAAACTCACTGGTAGAAATAGACTGTATAGCCGCATTGGATTAACACTAAGAACAGAATCATGATCAGCAGAAGAAAATTATTAAAAACATTGTCCAGTCTTCCTGTAATAGGAGGTTTGGCTGGAGCTGGATTGTTGACCCCTCAAACTATTGGTGCCAATATGGCTAAGCCTGTAGGAAGGAATTTATTTAAGGAACTGGGTTTAAGGACTTTTATCAATGCCGCTGGAACGTATACCTCCATGACAGGTTCCATGATGCCCAAAGAGGTAGTGGAAGCCATCAAATTTGGAACTACCGAGTATGTAGACCTTGACCAACTACATGACAAGGTTGGCGAACGTATTGCGGAACTCGTGGACTGTGAATATGCCACGGTATCTTCCGGAGCTTTTGGCGCCATGACCATAGGTTTAGCAGGTGTGATTTGCGGGATGGACCAAAAAAAGGTAGCCCAATTACCGGACACTACGGGTTTGAAAAATGAAGTAATTCTCCAAGAGGCCCATGATATAGGGTATACCCATGCCTTATTAAATACTGGCGCCAAGTTGGTGAAGGTCAAAACTGCCAAAGAACTGGAGAAGAAAATCAATGATAAGACGGCGATGCTCTGGTTTTTGAATGCCAATACGGATCAAGGGGAAGTGGGCTATGAGGAATTTGTAGCCATCGGGAAAAAGCATGGCATACCAACATTTATAGATTGTGCGGCGGATGTTCCTCCTGTGGAAAATCTATTTAAGTTCACCAAACTAGGTTTTGATCTTGTTGCATTCTCGGGAGGTAAAGGAATAAGAGGGCCACAAAGTGCTGGACTATTGCTAGGCAGAAAGGATTTGATTAAAGCTGCACGATTGCATACTCCACCAAGAGGCACAACTATCGCTAGGGGGATGAAGGTGAACAAAGAGGAGGTCTTGGGGATGTTGGTAGCCCTTGAACTTTATCTGAACAAAGACCACAAAAAAGAATGGGAAATGTGGGAAAACCAGATTCAATTGATTAGCGATAGCGCAACTTCGGTTGATGGGGTAGAATCTGAGATTCATGTACCACCCCATGCCAATCATGTACCATCGCTACGGATCAAATGGGATCAAAATAAGGTCAAGATTACCCCAGAGGAAGCTCGAAAAAAACTGAAGGAAGGACATCCTTCCATTGCTACCGTGGGCAATAAGGAAACCATTGGGATTACCACATGGATGATGGTTCCCGGTCAGGAAAGGATTGTTGCAGAGAGACTTAAGGAAATTCTGGCCAATGCGTAACTTTGGGAAACACCAAAACGTTTAAACCAGACTAAAATGAAAAAGTACATTCTATTTGTTTTGACCATTGCCTTTATAGCATGTAAAGAATCACCACAAGCCCAAGAGGAGCAAAAGCCAGCTACAGCTGATCCTGTTGCTGTAAGTGATTACGATCCAGAAGCCAAATTGGCTGATCTAAACATAACTCTTGGTACACCTTCCTCCCCAGTTGCAAACTATGTGAACGTGGTGCGGACAGGCAACCTGCTGTTTTTGGCTGGAAAGGGACCAACCCAAGCCAACGGGGAATTGATTACTGGAAAAGTGGGTGGTGACTTGACCGTGGAACAAGGATATGAAGCGGCAAGGGTTACCGGTATCAACCAACTTACAGTTCTTAAAGCTGAATTGGGAAATTTGAACAAGGTAAAACGCGTGGTAAAGGTGTTGGGGATGGTGAATGCCATACCCGAATTTGGCGATCACCCCGAGGTCATCAATGGCTTTTCCGATTTAATGGTCGAAGTCTTCGGTGACCGTGGGAAGCATGCCAGAGCTGCGGTTGGAATGGGCTCACTTCCACGTAACATTGCCGTGGAGATTGAAATGATCGTAGAGGTAGAGGACTAAGAACTTTTTGGTTACCAGTCTATTTCCAATGCTACCGGGAAATCCCTTGTGTAACTTTGGTTACCTGAGGTTTCAGGTCAAGTGTTTTACTTTGGAAAAATTTTATTCTAAATGGACCTTATATTGCAACCATGGCCATGGTACGTTTCTGGACCCTTGATTGTCCTTGTTATGGCGCTGTTGGTATTAATGGGCAAGCGCTTTGGTATGTCAACCAATTTGGAAACGATGTGCTCTATTGGTGGTGCGGGTCGAATTGCGGACTATTTTAAAACCGACATTAAATCCAAAAGTTGGAGCTTGATGGTGGTTGTAGGGGTGGTCATTGGAGGTTTTTTAGGCGCAAACCTTCTATCTTCCGAAGCGGGTGTGGCCATTTCTGAATCTTCAATTACGTCTTTGAATGAACTTGGCTTTTCAAGTGCAGGAAGTGCTTACTTACCTTCGGAACTTTTTTCAGTGGAAAGCCTATCCAGTCCTTTCACTTGGATTATTTTAATAGTAGCGGGGTTTTTGGTGGGCTTCGGCGCCCGTTATGCGGGTGGATGCACTTCGGGACACGCTATTTCAGGTTTGAGCAATCTTCAACTTCCCTCCTTGGTAGCGGTATTGGGCTTTTTCCTTGGCGGCCTGGTCATGATACACTTCTTGTTTCCCTTAATTTTTAGCCCATGAGAAATTTAGCTTTTTTAATAGTCGGCACCTTTTTTGGGATTGTGCTCTACAAATCCGAGGCAGCTTCTTGGTTCCGAATCTACGAGATGTTCCAGTTCGATGCTTTCCATATGTATGGGATTATTGGGTCCGCGGTAGGTTTGGGGGTATTGTTTGTTCAATGGGTGAAGCGTTCCAAAGCCAAATCATTTCAGGGGAATGAAATTGTCATAGAGGATAAGAAAAGAAACTTCATTGCCAATGCTGTTGGTGGTGTTCTTTTTGGTTTGGGCTGGGCTTTGGCTGGCGCCTGTCCTGGACCCATGTATACACTGGTAGGAGCAGGATTCCTTCCCATTCTGATTGTCCTTTTTGGAGCTTTACTGGGCACTTTTACCTACGGTCTTCTAAAAAGCAAACTGCCACATTAGTATTTGATTCCCAAAAAAACATATTTTTGCTATCCGTTTATGGGAATGGCCCCGTAGTTCAATGGATAGAATAGAAGTTTCCTAAACTTTAGATGCAAGTTCGATTCTTGCCGGGGCTACAAGGTAGACACGCAAAGGTGCGCAGCACCCAAAGCAAGGCTTTGGAATCGAAGTTTATGCCATACCTGTTTACGGTAATTGTTGCCGGGGCTACAAAGTAGACACGCAAAGGTGCGTAGCACCCAAAGCAAGGCTTTGGAACCGATGTTTATGCCGTACCTGGTTGCGGCAATTCTTGCCAGGGCTACAAATTTTCTTCAGCTTTCCCATTTCTTGGTTACCTTAGCAAAAAACAGTTCCTAAATGGAAAAGAAGGTTAAAAACGTGTTTGTTGAGGGAGCCATAAACCCCTCATTTATTGCAGAATCCATAACGCATCATCAACATAAGACCCAAATTGGGGCGCATGATATTTTTTTGGGACAGGTTAGGGCCGACAAAATTGATGGCAAAACTGTAGGGGCCATAGAGTACACGGCTTATGAGGAAATGGCCAACCAAAAGTTCCATGAGATAAGGGAAAGTGCGTTTGACCAATACGACCTTACTTGTATGCATATATATCACAGTTTGGGCAAAGTCCCGGTGGGAGAACTTTGTCTGTTTGTATTTGTATCGTCCCCGCATCGAAAGACTGCCTTTGACGCTATTCGTTATGTTGTGGAGGAGATAAAAGCAAAGGTTCCCGTTTTTGGAAAAGAGATTTTTGAAGATGATTCCTATCAATGGAAGGTAAACACTTAAACCTATGGTAGATATTACCCAGAAACAGTCCACCCATAGGACGGCCATTGCACAAGCAGTGGTCAAGGTTAGCAAAAAGGAGACCATAAAGGCCATTCAAACTTGTACGGTTCCCAAAGGCGATGTTTTTTCCATGAGCAAGGCCGCAGGATTTTTAGGGGTAAAAAAAACCGCAGACTTACTTCCGGATTGCCATCCACTCCCAGTGGAACACTGCGCAATTGATTACACTATTGACGGTTTGGAAATTACCGTTGAAGTGAAGGTGCAGACCTTTTACAAAACTGGAGTGGAAGTGGAGGCCATGCATGGAGCAAGCGTTGTGGCACTGAATATGTACGACATGCTCAAGCCTATTGACAAAGGTGTGGAAATACATCACATTAAGCTTTTAAAGAAGACCGGGGGCAAATCGGATATCCACAACGGATAATTTTTATAATTTTAAGAGGCAATTGATGATAATCTCGCTCCGATGTCCAATCCTAAGAGAGTCATTATCGATTATAAAAAGCTTACCCCTGGGGTACTTCAACTTTTAGTTCAAAAGTATCCTGATGGATATGGGGACAGGGATATCATTAAGTTTAAGAATATCAAAGGAGAGGCTGTTGAAGCGGTTGAAGTGACCACCATCGATACTATTTTTTTGGTCAAAATCAGTTCAAAACTTCAACACACCATCATTAATTTTGATGAAGCGGATGCCACTGTTCTTGGAATGGACAATTCATCAGAGCATGGATTTAGCTCAGAAGAAGAATAGTCCTCACTCCTGACCTAAATTGCGCAACATTTCAGCAGTGGTACTGTCCAAATCAAATTTGGGTTGCCACCCCCAATCCCTTTTGGCAAAACTATCATCAATACTGCTAGGCCAGGAATCTGCTATCGCCTGTCTAAAATCGGGTTGATAATCCATCTGGAATTCGGGAATATGCTCTTTGATGCTTTGGGCAATTTCATTTGGGGTAAAACTCATGCTTCCCAAATTATAGGATGATCGCACGCTGATTTTTTCCGTATCAGCTTCCATCAAATTCAAGGTTGCACTTATGGCATCATCCATATACATCATGGGGAGCTTAGTGTCTTCCTGAAGAAAACAGTTGTATTGCCCCATTTCCAAAGCTTTATGATAGATCTCAACCGCATAATCTGTGGTACCACCGCCTGGCATGGTCTTCCAACTTATAAGTCCTGGATAACGAACACTACGGACATCAATCCCAAACTTGTTAAAATAATATTCGCACCAACGTTCCCCAGATTGTTTGCTTATGCCATATACCGTGCTAGGTTCCATGACGGTACTTTGGGGGGTGTTCTCTTTAGGTGTATTTGGTCCAAAAACGGCAATGCTGCTGGGCCAAAAGATTTTACTGATTTTCCTGTCTTTCGCTAAATTGAGAACATTGAACAAGGAGTTCATGTTGAGGTTCCAGGCGCGCATGGGGAATTTTTCCGCTGTGGCACTCAACATGGCTGCCATTAGGTATACCTCATCAATCTCATAATGCATCACCACATCTTCAATAGCCTCATAATTGGTAGCGTCCAAAAGCTCAAATGGCCCTGAATCCATCAGGGATTCGCTTCCTTCTCTAATGTCACTTGCTATTACGGTGTCCTTCCCATATTTGGTACGCAATTCCATGGTTAGCTCTGTGCCAATTTGACCGCATGCTCCAAGAATAAGAATTGGTTTTTGCATTTAAAATGAAGTTAATTGAGTTAGCCCGTAAAGATAGCCTTTATTAAAATTTGTACATTCGTCCATGCGAAAATTGTTAGGGTTATTGGCAGCCGGAATTGTTCTAATGGGATTGGGGTGCAAGGATAAGAATGCAAGCCCGGAAGAGTCCACTTTTGAAGAGATTGTTTTCAACTATCAAAAGATGCCACAACGAACGGTATTGAATACCAAGGCTAATGAGCTGTTGGAAGACTGGCCTGAATTTAGGGCATTCAACTCAAGTTTTGATGTCTTGTACAAGGCCAAGAACAATGAAGACCTTGCTTTGGCGCTGGATGATTTGATCGATAAACAAAGCCTGTTGGAGAAATCGCAGTATCCAGCAATGTTTGACGCCTTTGAGATCAAGAGTCGGTTAAGGGTGGTAAAGACCTACTTGTTCAAAGCAAAATCCCACGTGCTTAACAATAGTGAAACAACGGAGCCCACCATTGAGATGATCAGGGCCTATAATGCCATGCGGGCGCAACTCAATGTTGTTGTTAATAGTCAATTGGACAAAAAACTGATTTTGGATGAAGAGTAGATTCTTGATGCTGATTTTGATGATTTGCGCTGTATCCTTACAAGCCCAAACTGATGATAAACAACAGATAGGTCAACTGTTGGATGCATGGCATTTGGCAGCATCCAATGCCGATTTTGACGGTTATTTTTCCAAAATGACGGATGATGGGGTGTTTTTGGGAACAGATGCCACGGAAAATTGGCAAAACAAGGAATTTAGGGAGTTTTCCAAACCCTATTTTGACCGCGGAAAAGCATGGAGTTTTACCGCCGTGGAGCGAAATGTTTATATCAACGAATCCAAGGATTTTGCTTGGTTTGATGAGCTGTTGGATACCCAGATGAAACTATGTAGGGGTTCCGGGGCCCTAAAAAAAGAAAATGGGCAATGGAAAATTGCCCATTATGTGTTGTCCATAGCCGTTCCCAACGAAAATGTGTCGGAATTGATCGAACTCAAGAAAGAAAAGGACAGTTTGCTTTTACTGCAGCTTGGCAAACAATAGATTTTAATTTTCTCCTTCCGGTTTTTCCTTTCTCGCTTCCAAAGCTTGTTTGCTCAAACTTGCCAGATTAAAGTTGGCATCTATTTTAAGCGCTTCATCTATAGAGGCGATTGCGTCGTCTATCTTGCTTTTGTCCTTGTTGTAGATCACCAATCCTTGTAAGTGATAAAAGGCGGCCTTTAAAGGAACTTCGTATGGTTGTTGCCTTTCATAAAAGGCATATTTCATATCATCTTGGGCGTTGGTAATGCCATATTCAATATTAGCGGTAGCACCCTCTATATCACCAGTCTGAATTTTTAGATCAGCCAATTCGTAGGCGAGATAGGCAGAAGGAGCTCTCGTAAAAAGAATCTCGAAATGCTCCAAGGCACGCTTAGGTTGATTTAAGGCCTTCAGGGAAACAGCCTTTACCTGTACGGCCAAATCCGAGTCATCCCCATTTTTTTCTATTCCAATGGTATTTAAAGCCTGCATATGCTGACCGTTGTTCATGTACACAAAGGCCAAAGTATCCTTTCGTTGTTTGGAAGGGGATAAAACATTCAAGTGGGTAAGTGCCCCGATAACTCCATTGATGTCACCTTGCAAGCGCATTTCCTTGTAGTAGTCTTGGTAGTGTTTTAATAGCTCACTTTGCGTCTGGGAAATTCCGTTGAAGCCCACGAACACGAGCAACAACACAACTAACTTTTTCATTTGTTCACGTTTAGGTGCGCCAAAACTAAAAAAATTATTGGTATGATGCTGTTAAAGAATACTATATGAATCAAAAACAAAAAGATGCCCTTAGGACATCTTTTTCACTAGCAAGTTTTTTGATTTACAATGCCATCATGGCAATGTCCTTATCCGTGTATTGTTTTAATAAGCTGGCATAAAATGCCAAACTCTTTACATCCTTGGAAAGACAGGACTTTAGAAAATCGCATAGATTTTTATAAAAGAGATTTACGGGCATTGTTGATACCACCATATTGATGGTTTTTGGATCGTATTCGCCATCATCAAGTACCACATCCATTTTTATGCGGTGATTGTGATAGTCAATTTCCACATCGGCCGCATTGTAGTGCTTTCTCAGAATGGACTGATGTAATTCTTGAAATCTTGAGGTTATGTTTTCTCTTGTACTACTTTTTGTAATCAAATTCTCCATCTCCATCAAGATTCTTGTCGTTAATCTTGAATTTCCCATGACATGTATAACTTAATGCTTATATAAAGTTAACGCTGTCAGTCGTAACATATTAGAAACCAAGAGTTTAATTAACTTAAATTTATCTTAATTGTTGTGAAATGTGTTGTCCGTGTGGTCAACTACAAAGCTATGGAGGTATTGAAGACATGTGATTTATCAAGAAAATTCTTACTAAGCACTGTTTTCCCAGAGGTTTTCTCCGAATCTTCGAGATAGATGGGCGGAGGAATGCCCAGTTTTTGGGACTGTTCCGTATAAAAATCCCGTTTGGCAGGATGATGGGGGTAAACCCCATTGAACAGCTCTCCCCAATACCCTTTTTCCAAGATGGTGATGATCATATGGATGCAATCTTCCAAGTGAATCAGGTTTATGGGGTCATGCCCATTACGGAGACCTGTTCTTCCAGATAACATGGTTGCGGGATTTCTTTTTGGCCCTATGAGTCCTCCAAAGCGTATAACCGTGGTTCTGATGGAATCATCGGCCTGTAAGAGTTTTTCGGCCTGTACCAGTTGCCTGCCAGATTCAGTATTGGGCATGGTAGGTGTTTCTTCAGTGACCTCACCGCTTACATCCCCATAAACGGCTGTACTACTGATGAAAATAATCCTTGATACCGATGAATTTTTAATTGCCTTAAGAAGCAATTGCATCTTGTCAAAAAAACTTTCCTTGTTTGCCCCTCTTAATCTTGGCGGAACATTGATGACGAGCGTATCAATTTGGGATAAAAAATCTTGGATATCCCCTTCTATTTTAGATGCTGATAAGGAGACCATATAAGGATTAATACCTGCATTTTTAAGTAATTCCAACTTATCCAAAGATGTGGTGGTCCCATGCACCTCATAATTTTTCTGTACCAGCGCTTTGGCCAATGGAAAGCCCAGCCAACCACATCCTAAAATCCCAATTTTTTCAGTCAAATCGCAAGGTTTTCGTTACCAAGATCGCATCGTTCAAAACAAAGGGCATTGGAATGCTGTAGTCGGGTCTTGGCGGGATGGTGAAATCTTTATGGGAAAGGAGATCATTGGAGGACTCATAAAACGTCAATTCCAACTTTTTGTCCTTTGGAAAACTCAGTTCCAATTCTGTATAGTCATTGTTACTAATATAATGTGTTATCAGTCTTTGTTTTCGATTAGCGAGAAAACTATCAGATAGAATAATACCATTGAGCTTGACCGCATTAAGTTGGATGTCGTTGGTAAATACTTCCAATCGGTTGACCTTTCTTTTAGGGGTAACACAAAGCTCTAGAATGCGCTCATTCCCAATAATGGTATCCAGGAGTGTATCTATCCAAGGGGTAGGGATGTCCTTTTTTGGAGCCTCTTTGACCAATCGGAACCCTGTGCCATATTTACTTGTTAGTGCATTGTAATCCCCAGAATCTACTTTCCTTTTTCCCTCACCCAAAAACTGTGCGTTCCAATCAATCAGGCTTTTATCATAGGTTGCCCAAACTGCGGAGTCGTTATCTGCATTGTACACATAGAGTAAGCTACTAGGTTTGGGCTTTTCTGCGGAGAATTTGGAATTTATATGGGCTGATATACCAAAAGCAAAGAACAGGAAAAGGAATACATAGGCAAACCGCTCTTTGTTTTTGAGTTGACCTAGAAAAGGGAGTGCCAAAAAGAACAGCAAGGTGGTAAATACTGTTGCCGCCACCATCATTTTGAGACCGAGTCCTACAGGAAACATTTTAATAAAGGGAGCATGGATAAAGATAGCAGGCAAGACCAGAAAAACCAATAAAAGCGGATTTGGTTTATCTTGATTGATAAGGACCATTAGAGCCGCTAAGGTTCCATATAACGGAACGATAAAAAAACTGGCTCCCTTTAGGTACATCCCGACCAATATGCAAATAATCAGCCATAGAAAAATGGGTGCGACCAAAAGGTTGGCCGTATTAATTTTTCGGAATTTATGGTATACCCAAAAGCAAACAGCCAGTGAAAACATGGCATATACCACAATGTAAAGATGCCCATTATAGGTAAATCCATGAAGCATATCATTGAATTCCCCATACCACCAAGTGATCATGGACCAAGCAAAGTAGCCCAGGGTGCCATTGATTATAAGGGAAACCAATGCGGGAATAAACCCTTTCCCAATATCTATGAAGTTGAGTTTTTGATGTTTTAGACCATAACCCAAAAGGAATAGAAAAATAACAACTGCTGCGATTAGTATGGGCCATATCCAAGAAAAGGGATAGGAAATCAATCTAAAAAATGGCAGATTGAAATAGATATAATCACTCTCAGCTTTTAGCTGATCAAGGTCAGCTTCACTAAAGTGGGCCAATAAAGGCATTAAATAACTGCCTTGGTGAGCTAGCGTATTTCTATCAAGTCGTTCGTAATTGTCCATTACGGTATGATAATCGTAATGATCATCTATAAACGCAAAATTAAAACCTTCAATATCCCCGTCTTCCCTAAAAACCGTGAGATCTGTATCGTTGGGCAACATTTTATAGATGCTGTAGGCCAAAGAATTGGCCACCGGGTATTTTGGACTGGCCTTGGTAAATTCCTCAATCAATCTAGCGTTGCCCCGATTGGTCTCAATGAGCATATAACTGGGGCCGCCACTACCTCTTGCCTCAAAGTTTAGGACAAGCCCCACATCCTTGGCCCAAGGGTGTTTGTTTACAAACAGGTCGGCACCATTAAGACCCAATTCCTCTGCATCCGAAAAAAGAATGATAATATCGTTTTTGGGTGTTTTGTTTTCAGATAAAAAAGCCCGCACCCCTTCCAAAATAGTGGCAACACCACTTCCTGCGTCACTAGCCCCTAGGGAGGAGTGGGGACTGCTATCGTAATGGGTTAGTAAAAGCAAAGCTTTCCCGTTCCCTGAACCCTCTATTTTGGCCAGAATATTGGTCACCCTGCTCAGATTGGCCCAATCCCCCGCAGTATACCCCTCTTGGGTAGTGGTTTCCAGCCCTAATTTTTTAAGCTGTGAGATAATATAGCTTTTGACCTTTTCGTGTCCAGGAAAACCTACTGCGTGTGGCTCTTTGGATATGTTTTTAACATGTTCCAAAGCCCTATCCGTAGCGAAAGATTGAGGCGCCTTGTCAGCATCACCTCTGTATTGCGGCATTAGGGCCCGATAGCTCCAATACACAGAGAAAACCAGCAGAAGTAGTGCAAGATTTTTAGAAAATTTCATAGTTCGATTAAGTTGGCTTCCAAAAATATGAAATTCTTAAACCTTAGCACGTTCATTGCCAATAATTTAAATAATTCGTTAAAAAAGCCTATATTTATTAATCAACCCTAAAAGTAAATGATATGGCAATCAAGAGTTTTCAAGGTGTTCGATCTAAAGATGCTGCAAAGAAGGAATATAATGCGCCTATTCTTGTGGAAGACTATATGACCAAAAAATTGGTCACTTTTTCGCCAGAACAATCCATTTTGGAAGTGATGGAGGCGTTTGCCAAATATCACATCTCAGGTGGTCCGGTGATGGATAAAAATGGGTTTTTGGTAGGAATTATTTCCGAGGCGGATTGCATGAAGCAAATTTCCGAAAGTCGATACTTCAATCAACCCATTTTGGATAAGAGCGTGGAGCGATTCATGACTAAAAATGTGCAGACCATCCCGCACGATATGAGCATTTTTGACGCTGCTGGTGTTTTTGATAAGCACAACCGCCGCAGGCTTCCTGTGATGAAGAATGATATTCTGGTGGGACAGATCAGTAGAAAGGATATTGTGATCGCAGCGCTGAAGCTTAGTGCCCAGAATTGGAAAAAGTAGTTCTGGACTACTCCCGTTTTACAATGATGTAATTGTCATTGTCCAAGGGCAAATAACCTAGATCGTACACAAAATAATAGGTGCTTCCTTTTTTGGTGGTGTAGAGGTTTGTGATGTATTCAAAATCGAAACCTTTGTCCATCAACCGCATTTTTGTGGTTCTGGTTTTTCCTTCCTTTAAGGGAAAACTATCCAAGATGCGGTAGTTTTTCCGTAACCGATTGTTGATGCTTCGGACTAGGTTTTTACTGTCCTTGTTTAGCCTATTGTTATAGGCATTGCGGCAATGATCGGAACAGTACTTTTTATCAATTCGCCCAATGAGCACATCACCACATTCCAAACACTTCTTCCCGGACATATCTACTGCATTTACTCCACAACAATATCGTATTTTTTCAACAAACCGATCAGATTGTCTTTGCTGAACCTTGTTTTTTTAAGCTGATTCCGTTCCGGAGCTATATTTAAATTGAAAGAAGAGGACAGATTGGCTCCGCTAAGATTGGTCAGCTCAAAAATGGCATTTTCCAAATTACATTGGGAAAAAACGGCCATACTCAGGTCAGCCTCGGTAAAGTCCGTCTCGCTAAGGATACAATCCAAAAAAGGTGTGGCCTTCAGGGTTAAGCCATAAAAGGAGCTTAAGGTTAAGTTGCAACCATGGAACTGGACACTGAACAAAAGATCATCGCAATCTTCAAAACGTAGCCCTACCAACTTACAGCCATGGAATTCGGTTTCCTTAAAAATGGTGTGCTTTATGTTCGCATTGGTTATATCGCAATCCACAAATTGACATTCCATAAAGTTTTGGTTGTCCAGATAGCCCTCTGAAAAATTACAACCTTCAAAAACGCAATTTTCATATTCTCCTTTATCCAGTCGGGTTTGGGAAAAATCTTGATTTTTAAAAGTCTTGTCTGCGATAAAGGGAAGGTTCATGGGTTTTGAATTGAAGCATAAAGATAAATAAATGTTAAAGCTTGAATTTATTATGGAACAATCATTCCAAAAAGTATATGTTTGTATCGGAATGAGCGTTCCAAAATAAAATATGAATCAAAAATTACTTT
This sequence comes from Flagellimonas flava, assembly GCF_050617915.1. GTDB lineage: Bacteria > Bacteroidota > Bacteroidia > Flavobacteriales > Flavobacteriaceae > Flagellimonas > Flagellimonas flava_A. The sequence goes on along the minus strand of NZ_JBODQE010000005.1, from coordinate 23,428 downwards.
AAAATGGGAAAACTCGAAAACAAAGTGGCCGTAGTAACAGGAGCCACAAGTGGAATAGGTTTGGCAACTGCCAAAAAGTATCTGGAACAAGGCGCTAAGGTAGTGTTGACTGGAAGAAATCAGGAAAAACTTGAAGCGCTCAAGACAGAACTTTCTGGAGAATATCTTTTGGTAAGAGCAGAGGCCTCCAGCACTTCGGACAGTCAGCAGTTGATTGAAAAAACCATTGAAACATATGGAAAGATTGACATTCTGTTCCTAAATGCAGGGGTATTTCGTCTAGAGGGAATCAATGAACTGACTGAGGATATTTATGACGAGGTTTATGACATCAATGTCAAAGGACCTTTGTTTACCGTGAAGATGGCCTATGAACATTTGAATGAAGGAGCCAGCATCATATTCAATACCTCCATAGTCAATGTCAAGGGTTTTGCAGGAATGGCCGCTTATGCATCAAGTAAGGCTGCACTTCGGTCCTTGACCAGAACATTGGCCGCCGAATTTGGCCCTAAGGGCATTCGCGTTAACGCAATCGCTCCTGGCCCAATTGACACGCCGCTTTATGGGAAACATAATGTGCCCCAGGAAAATGTGGATCAAATGGCTTCCAGTCTACCATCCATGGTCTCGCTTGGAAGGTTTGGTACGTCATCAGAAGTTGCCACAACAGCTTTGTTTTTGGCTTCCGAAGACAGCAGCTATATTACTGGTGCTGAAATCCCTGTGGACGGCGGTTTGGCGCAGGTTTAGTTTTTGAATAAATTTGGAACATATATTCCAAAATATATGCCAAGAACGAAACAATTCAATGAAGAGGAAATATTGATCAAGGCCATGGAACTCTTTTGGGAAAAAGGGTTCCATGCCACATCAATGCAAGATTTGGTTTCGCGTTTGGGTATTAACCGAGCAAGTCTCTATGCTACTTTTGGTGGAAAGGAGGAATTGTTCAACAAGGCATTTTCCCGTTATAGGAGTGCTACCAGTGATATGCTCCATAGCCTGTTTGAAAAGGCACCAAGTGTCAAGGCGGGGTTTCAACAACTTTTTGATATGTCCATTAGGGAATCCATGGAAGATCCATTCCGAAAAGGATGTTTTGTGGTCAATACCACTACAGAACTTATCCCGGGAGATGGGGAATTGCTTCAAATCTTGAATGAAAACAAGTCCAATATGGAACATTTTTTTGCCCAATGCATCCAAAAAGGAATTGCGGAAGGGGAATTCCATAAAGATATGGATGCAGAAAATGTGGCTGCAATGCTCTTTACCCTCTACAGTGGCATGCGCGTGGTGTCCAAGGTAGACCCTGACCCGATCAAGCTTAAAAAGATGTTGGATACGGGGCTTTCCATTTTGGATCAGTAGTACTTTCGGTAATTGAAAACCAGCTCTTTCGTTTTTCCTTCTTGTCCTACCACTACGGAAACCCGCATTTCGTCCCCGTCCAGTTTTTCCATGGTAAGACCTTCAAAATAGACCTTATCCTTTTCCAGTTGTACCAGTTTAAAATCAACTGTCTCCTTTTGGGTTTCCCAGCCGGTCAGATCCCCATTAAAATGTTTGAGTTGTAGTACAAGGGTATTGTCCTTTTCTTGGATATGCCCAAACTCGTAAAAGGAAATTTTACCCTCATGAACCAGCTTAAACGAAAACATCATGGATCCTCCCAAAGGGGGACTCCAAATTTCCTCGACTTTTCCTCCCAGCGCTTCACCCCGCCAAGACCCCTCTATCCAGGCGACCCTATCCAAGGTAGCATTTGGGGAAGATTCCCCTTCTTCCAATTGCAATGTGTTTTGAGCATGGGTTAAACCCCAATTCAAAAGTAAAAGTGGTATTAAAAGTCTCATGACGTCCATTTCTAAAAGGACGAACGAGGCGCTTTTATTTGGACAATTCAAACTTGATGTTCACAGAAGTTTCCACTTTGATTTTTTCAAAATCGATGTCCAGTGGCTGGGCTTCACCAGCATCCATGGTCATGGCTTTCATCTCCATTCTGGGTTGGTTATATCTTGGATAATAGGGAGTAGAGGTGTCCATGATATGAATGGCAGCCCCAACTTTTTGCCCAAGGGGAGCAGTTAGCGCCTCCGCTTTTTTCTTGGCCTTTGCCACTGCTTTGGACTTGAGTTCCAACTCCAGTTCCTCCATTTTGGAGTACTCGGTTTTTTCCAAATAGGTATTGGCGATACCTAATTTTTCCAAGGCCATCAAGGCTTCGGCAGCTTTCTTTCCAGAGTGGACCAAAAGGGAATATTGCTTGCTTTTTAAAACCTCTTTTTGTCGTAAAAAGTACTTTTTGAAATTACTGCTCAAGTCTTTGATCACCAATTGTTTTTCCAAATCAATGCCCAATGCCCTAAAGCTGTTGGCCATCTTGTTTTCTTGTTCTTCCACAGATTTGCGTCCCTTGGAATCTTTTTCTTGAATGGTAATGTTCAGGAAAATTTTGTCGGGTGTTACCAAGGTGTCCACCCTGGCTGAGGTTTCTAAATAAGGAATATCCAAAAAGTTTTTGGTTTGTGAATACGTGGTCATGGTTAAGGCAACAAATAAGGATAGTGTTATAAATTTTTTCATGATACTGAGTTTTGGTTCAAGCTATACAACTTCCATTCCAAAATTAAGCCTTAAAAGAAGAATCGCGAACAATTAAGTTGGTCTTGACCTCTATGGTTTTGGTGAAATGGTCCTCCTTGGGGTTTTCAATTTCCTCGACTAAGTATTTTATGGCAGTTCTACCGATTTTATTTCCAGGTTGGTCTACAGTAGTCAAGGAAGGATTGATTATGGTGGAGCTAAGGGAATTGCTAAAACCCACCACGGCAATTTCCTCTGGAATGGGCACCTTAAATTTATTTAGGGCTTGAATGGTTCCAATGGCCGCACTATCGGTTATGGCAAATATGGCATCCGGTCTTTCTTTAAGACTTAGTAAAATGTTGGCCATCATCCTGCCCTTGCCAAGTGAGATGTCTTCTGTGCTCAAAATGATCTTTTCATCAATGGGAATCTTATGGTCTTTTAGCGCCCTCAGATATCCTTCATATCGTTTCTGGGAATTATAGGAGCCTTCAAGTTCTTTGATGATGGCAATTCTTCGTTTTCCCGTATTGATCAAATGCTCCACAGCGTTGTAGGCGGCTTCCTCTTCATTAATGACCACCTGGGTGCACGGAATTTTACCTGAGACCTTGTCGAACATGACCATGGGAATACGGTTCATCACCTTAATAATGTCATCAACGGATTTTGTCTTTCTCGAAAGGGCCAGAAGAACGCCATCAACTCCAAATTGCATCATGGTTCGGAGCATCTCGGACTGTTTTTTTTCATCGTTTTTAGACTCGGAAATGATGACTCGGTACCCTAGATTTTCTCCTTCCTCCAAAATTCCCTTTAAAATGGTGGTTGTAAAATAGTGGGATATGTTGGGAACAATGACCCCCAAAATATGCGTCCTATTGGTTCGGAAACCACTGGCAAACAGATTGGGAATATAATTGTACTTGTCCGCCAACTGCTTCACCTTATCCTTGGTTTCCAAACGAATATCAGGATGATCGCTAAGTGCCCTAGAAACTGTTGAAATAGAAAGGTTTAGCTCCTTGGCCAATGCTTTCAAGGTAATGTTTGGCTTCTTTTTCATCTATCAATGCGCTATGGATTTCCCAATTTCAAAATTGCAAACGTTTGCGAAAACGTTTGCATACAAAATTGGCAAAAAAAGTGTAAAAACAGTATGGTATTCGGATAATTTTAGCCTGATGTTATCCAAAAACATAAAAACAACTCAAAAAGTCTAACTAATTACTTTAATGATGATGAAAAATTTAGGAGTTGCGATAATTGCCCTTTTTTGCTTTGGGTCCACAATCGCACAAACCGAGATTACAGGTAACGTTAAGGATGCGGCCGGGGTTCCCATTTTAGGGGCCAACGTGCTGATTATGGGATCCACTGAAGGGACAACCACAGATTTTGATGGTAACTTCCTTTTGACGACAAATTTGACAGGTAGTCAAACCATCCGTATTTCCTTTGTGGGTTTTACCGCTGTGGAAAATGTGGTAGAGCTTGGCGGAACAGCGGTCAACATGGATGTGGTGCTACAGGAAAGTGGTCAACAACTGGACGAAGTAGTGATTACCGCTTCCAGTACATTTAGGTCACAGAAACAGGCGCCCTTGTCCATCAGTTCCAAAAAGATGGCGGAGATTACCAAATTATCTGCCAATAGCCAGGCCGATATTTTGAGGACCGTGCCCGGGATCACCGCTGAAGGTGGTGGGGGTGAAACGGCTACCAATTTATTTGTAAGAGGTCTACCCTCGGGCGGGCAATACGTGTTCAATCCGTTGCAATACGATGGAATGCCATTGATCAGTTCCTTTGGACTAAACTCCTCTGCGCATGATGTATATGCCAGACCCGATATCGGATTCAAGGGAGTGGAATTTGTCCGTGGTGGTGCTGCCATATTATATGGTGCAGGATCTGTGGCTGGTATCATCAACTATACCAGTAAAACGGGAGATACCAACCCAGGAAACACCATTAATGTGGAATGGGGCGATGGAGATCGGCTAAAAACCGATTTTTATAGTGGAGGTAGACTTGGAGGAGAGGACTCCAATACCTTTTATGCGTTCACAGGATTCATTAGAACGGATCAAGGACCTTTGGACACAGGATTGGCCACCAGAGGGGTACAGTTCCGTGGGAATATCAAAAAACGTTTTGAAAAAGGAACCTTTACCGTCCATGGTCAATTCATCAATGACCGTGCCCAGTTCTATTTGCCACTTCCCTTGAGTGCAGACAGGGAAGGCATCAACGGGAATGACGGCGAGCCTGTACAGCAATTGCTATCTGGCCAACTGGAGGAGACCTCCTTCCTTACTGCAGGAGGCGTTTACGAAAGTCCTATAGAAGATGGGGTATTTACCAAAGGTGGATATGTCATGGGGGATTTCACCTATAATTTTTCAGATAACTTGAGGTTTAAATCCAAGCTCAGATATGCGAATTACGAGCATAATTTTGCCTTGTATGTAGGCGGGAATGGCACCAATGGAAATCCCATTTCACTGAACGGATATATGGCGAGCATAGCTCCGGACAATCAAGGGTTTTCTGCTACCTATCAAGGAGGCGGGGATACCCAGATCAGTGGAACCGATTTGGTAGTGGATAATTTGCACGTAGATCGTTTGCGTCCTATGACAGACTATTCTGGCGAAGCTTCCTTGACTTTGAGGTCCAATGATGGTTTTCACAACTTTACCTTGGGAACCTTCCTATCAAGAACTGAGGCCGAGGATGTGAATTATCAGTATCGTGTTTTGTCCGAATTTAATAACAACCCTCGATTGGTAAACCTGAGTTATACCGATGCCGGAGGTGCCAATGTCATTTTCTCGGAAGGTGGACTCACCAATAGGGTTGGGATGACATCCAACCGCTTCTTGGATCAAAACAGAACGGCCTTTTATATTACCGATGAAATGGTATTTGACAAATGGCGATTTGACGTCGGATTCCGTTTAGAGTCCACGGAGGGAAACTTTAGTAATGGTGGATTGGTGGAAACCACGGTATATGACAACACAGAACTCACTGATGATTTAAGGAATGTACGTTTTGCGGATGGTAGTTTTACCCGTGCACGGATCAGTGCCACGGATTGGGCCGTTTCTTTGGCAGGATTATATGAGCTTTCGGAAAGTACCAACCTTTATGCCAACTTCTCCCGTGGATTTTTCTTCCCGCAGATTAGGAGTTTTGCTCCAGTGGCTGGAATCCCAGAATCCAATTATGATGCGGAAAACATTATCCAGTTTGAGGCTGGCGCCAAATTTGGAACGCCTAAATTCTCAGGCTCTGCTGCTGCCTATTACGTAAGTTTAAAAGACAGGGTACGGATCAATCAAGCTATTGTTGGGGGACTGTTGGTGGATCAGACCAGAAGTGAACAAAATACCTCAACAGTTGGTTTGGAGGCAACCTGGGACTATAGATTTACCGATGTGTTCAGTCTTCAGGGAACCGCAACCTATCAGAATCACGAGATTACAAAAAATAGCCAGGAAGATTTGGTAAATGGTGGAACAACGGTAACCAATGAAGGGAACGAATTGGCCAGACAGCCCAATATATTGGGAAGTATAGCCTTAAACTATAATGACAGTGCATTTGATGCTATTGTTTCCTTGAACCATACCGGTAAAAAATTCACTTCGGACATCAATGATGTGGAATTGGATGCTATTACCATTGCCCGTATTGGGGCCGGATATACCTTCAACACAAACGATGATAATTCTGTAAGATTGGGATTCTCTGTTTTTAATTTATTTGATAGCGATGGGATAACCGAAGGAAACCCAAGAGCGGGTGTCGCTGGGGAAGCAGGAAATCAGGATTTCTTCTTTGGTCGACCCATTTTACCCAGAAGGGTGTTTTTAACGGCAACCTTTAATTTTTAATCGGCAACGAATTAGTTTAAGTTAGTTTATTGGTTCAAGTGGCATATTGGCGGCCGATTCCCGCCAATATGCTTTTATATAAATTCTATGAGAGAACAATTGATGGAAAGGGCCGTACAGGTTCTGGAGCGAAACTACCAAGAAGGGGGCTTTACCATTCCCTGCGAAGGATTGTATCCCTTTCAATGGAAATGGGATTCTGGCTTTATAGCATTGGGGTTTGCATACTTTGATATGGAAAAGGCCAAAAAGGAAATTGAAACCTTGCTGCAATCGCAGTGGGAGAATGGTTTTATTCCCCATATCATTTTCCATAATGATAGCGACACCTATTTTCCTGGGGCAGATTTTCACCAGTCCCATTTGCATCCGCAATCCAACAAGAATTTTCCATCTACTGGAATGACACAACCTCCGGTAACGGGATTTGTATTGGAAAGGCTCTTGGAAATTTCCAAGCATAGTGAAGACATGATAGGATTTATCAAAAAACATATTGATAAGGTATATCAAAACCATGTGTATTTCTATGAGCATCGGGACGTGGAAAATGACGGACTTGTTTATATCTATCACAATTGGGAATCAGGTACAGATAATTCTCCGATCTGGGACGATATCTGGGATACCATGAATCCCCCGGAATATGAGTTTGAAAGAAGGGATACCTCACATGTTGATCCGGCACAAAGACCATCCAAAAGAGAATACGACCATTATCTATATATTATTGACATTGCCAAAAAGTACAATTACGAGGATAGCAAAATAGCGGCCCATTCTCCCTTTTTGGTGATAGATCCTTTGTTCAATTCCATGCTCATACGATCTAATGAGGCCCTTATCAAACTCTATGATCTTTTTGGAGGGAGTCAGGACAAGGTAGATTACCTGAAGTCCAAACAAGCTATGGGCATTGAGAGTCTAAATAGCAAATTGTACAATAAAGAGCTGGGGGCCTATGTTCATTTTGATCAAAGGAACAACAAACAAATACCTTATGTCTGTTCCTCATCCTTTGCACCCCTGTATTCAGGCGCACCTACAAACCAGCAGGCGCAGAGTTTGGTGAACACCATGCTGGCAAAATTTGGGGATGAAGGGCGCTATTTATGTGCCTCTTTTGACCCTACCCATGATCGGTTCAATCCCAGAAAATATTGGAGGGGGCCAGTCTGGATCAACCTGAATTGGATGTTGTACCATGGTCTGCAACGCTACGGTTTTGAAGAAGTGGCAAAGCAGGTTAAGGCGGATTCCCTGGAACTGATTTCCAAAAACGGTTTTTATGAATATTTTGACTCTAGAAAAGATAACCCTGATGGGCCTTTGAACGGATACGGGGGGAACAATTTTTCCTGGAGCGCTGCCTTGTTGATAGACTTTTTGAACGAGAACCCTTAAGTTAGATCGTGCGGTTGGATTTTGAAAAAACATACATACTGGAAAATAAACGGGTAAAGTTGTTGCCATTGGAATTGGAACACATTGATGTTCTAAAGGAAGTGGCAAAAGAACAACAAATCTGGACATATTTTTTGGGCCGCTCTGATGGAAGCCAGGACTTTACCCATTATATAAATGATGCCGTTGATGCCCGAAAACAGAAGAAGGAATATCCTTTTACAGTATTTGACAAGAAGACCGAAAGTTTTGCGGGCTGCACTCGTTTTTTTGACTATCAACAGGACTTAAATACGATACGTCTGGGATATACGTGGTACGGTAAAGAATTTAGGGGAACGGGTCTCAATAAAAACTGCAAGTACCTAATGTTTCAATTCGCCTTTGAACACTTGGGAGTTGAACGTGTTGGGTTGGGGGCACATGCAGAAAACAAGATAAGTCTGGCCGCCATGGAAAGTGTGGGCTGTAAGCGCGAGGGAGTGGTAAGAAACCTCTTTCCTTCAATTCACGGAAAAGGTAGGGCTGATGCCGTTCTCTTGGGAATTTTAAAACAAGAATGGAAGAGCGGAATAGAAAAAAACTTAAGACTTAGATTATGAATTACGTTGACTATATCATTATTGTGGTCTATCTCATCGGTTTTTTGGGGATAGGATATTTCTTCAAGGAAAATAAAAGCTCAGGGGACTATTTTTTGGGTGGACGAAGTATGGGGTGGCTACCCTTGAGTCTTTCCACCATGGCCACACAATTGTCCGCAATCAGTTTTATTTCCGCCCCAGCCTTTGTTGGATTAAAAGATGGAGGTGGAATGCAATGGTTGACATACGAATTTGGGGTGCCTTTGGCCATGGCATTTTTGCTCATTGCCCTGATTCCAACCTTATACAAATCTGGAATTGTCAGTGTTTATGAATATCTAGAGACACGCTTTGATGCTTCTTCCAGATTACTGATCAGTTTTGTGTTCCAAGTGAGTCGTTCCGTGGCCACTGGGGTTATGGTCTATACCATGGCCTTGATCCTACAGGCAACTGTTGGGGTCGATTTTTGGATATCCATCCTGATCATCGGGGTAATTACCTTGGTATATTCCTTTCAAGGAGGGATGAAAGCTGTTATCTGGGGCGATGTCATCCAAATGGTCATCCTATTTCTGGGGATTATCATATGCCTGGCCTTTGGAATAAGCGAGCTGGGTGGCTTTGATAACTTTTTGACCCATGTGGACCAAGACAGGATTACTGCCGTGGATTTTGGTAAATGGGGATTCGATAATGCAGATAAACAAGATGAATTTGGGTTTTGGCCCATGGTCATAGGCGGATTCTTTTTGTATGCCTCCTACTACGGCACGGATCAAACCCAATCGCAAAGGCTTTTATCCGCCAAAGGGTTGCCCACCATTAAAAAACTACTATTGGCCAACGGACTTTTCAGGTTTCCACTAACCCTGACCTACTGTATCATGGGATTGGTTTTAGGAACCTTGCTCATGCAGGATGGCGGTTTTCAAGCGTCCATGGATGCGGTGTATCAGGCCAATATAGGTTCCTTGGAGGGGAAAAAGGCAGATTTGATGGTGCCGGTTTTCATCATTAAGTACCTGCCAAATGGGGTCATCGGTGTATTGATCGTGGCTATAATGTCTGCCGCCATGTCTTCCCTTAGCTCTACCGTGAATTCACTTTCTGCGGTGACCATGGAAGACTTTGTCAAGCGATTTAAACCCGATATGGACAATAAGAAATACGTCTTCACTTCAAGACTACTGTCCTTGTTTTGGGGATTGGTCTGCCTGTTCTTTGCCTTCTTTGCAGGAAATATTGAAGGAACTGTCATAGAGGTCATCAACAAAATCAGTTCTATCTTTTACGGTCCCATTTTGGCCGCTTTTGTCTTGGCCATTCTTACTAAAAAGACCCACGCTTTGGGAGCCAATTTAGGTATTGTGGTGGGGGTGCTGTTCAATATGTATTTGTGGTTGTACGTACCAGAAATTTTCTGGTTTTGGTGGAATGCCATTGGATGCATGGTTACCATCATTGTGGCCATGTTATCCAGTTACCTGATCAGAAGAAAAGTGAACGAAGGTCTGGAAGTGGTATACTATCCGGGGAGAAAAGAGCTCTATATTTTATTGGGATTCTTTCTTTTCATCGTAATATTGAGCATGGGATTGCCCCGCTTGTTCAGTTAAGAATCTCCTATGAAGTTTGTGATAGCACCCGATAAATACAAAGGTTCCTTGACAGGATCACAGTTTTGTGAGGCTGTTGAAAAAGGGATCCAAAGGGTGTTTCCCCAAGCGCAAATACTTAAAAAACCCTTGGCAGATGGGGGAGATGGCACATTGGAGGTGGTCCAAGACTACCTGAAGGCATCTTTGGAAACAATCAAGGTTAAAGACCCCCTGTTTAGGGATATTGAAGCAGGTTATTTATTGTCCCAAGACAAAAAAACAGCCTATATAGAAATGTCTGAAGCCTCTGGCTACAAACTGCTTCGGAAAGATGAAATGAACTGCATGCATACCTCCACTTTGGGAACAGGGCAATTGCTTTTGGATGCTGTGCATAAGGGAGCGCAGCACATTGTTTTGGGCATTGGGGGGAGTGCTACCAATGATTGCGGAATGGGAATGGCATCAGCCTTTGGTTATGCGTTTTTAGATGCCGATGGAAATCGATTGCAACCTGTGGGCAAGAATTTGGTCCATGCAAAAAAGATTGTGGATGATGAAACTTCAGGGTTGTTGAAGAAAATCCAAGTTAAGGTGGCATGTGATGTAAACAATCCGTTGTATGGAGAAAATGGGGCCGCCCATGTTTACGCGGCACAAAAGGGAGCTTCGCCCGAAGAAATTGATATACTGGATCAAGGCCTTGAGAATTTTGCCAATGTACTGCAATCCCATTTTGGTAATGATGTTCGGGATGTCCCTGGTGCGGGTGCCGCCGGGGGAATGGGCGCAGGAGCCATGACTTTTTTAAATGCCAAATTGGTCTCAGGAGTGGATTTGGTCTTGGAAATGGCAGATTTTGATTTGGCCTTAATGGATGCGGATTGGGTGATTACCGGAGAAGGACAATTGGATAATCAGACTGCTGCAGGAAAGACCATAGCTGGAGTAGTCAAGATGGCAAAAGCCCGCCAAATTCCAGTGGCGGCTTTATGTGGATCCGTTAATGCTTCTATTGAACAAATTCAGGAAATGGGCTTGGACTATGCCGTATCTGTGCTTAACCAAGTGGGGAGTTTGGAGGACGCCAAGGCCAACAGTTTTTCCAATTTGGAACAAGCCAGTTTCAATTTTGCGAAGCTACTAGAAGTAGGATAGCACTACTCATGTCAGGTTGAGCTGTAATCTTGAGCGCAGTCGAAAGAGCTGTCGAGACATAAGACACCTAGAAATTTCAATACGTTTTATTCATCCGGTGTTCCAATCCGTATTTCACGGTGGCCCACTCACTTTCCAAAATGGAAAACACTACGGTATCCCTATAATTTCCTTGGGGGTCAATCCGGTGATTGCGTAAGATTCCTTCCTGTTTGGCCCCAAGCTTTGAGATAGCTGTCCTGGAAGCAAGATTATGGTAATGCGTTCGGAATTCCACGGCAATGCACTTCAATTGTTCAAAGGCATATTGCAGCAACAAATGTTTGCATTCTATGTTTAGACCGCTTCGTTGGTTGTTTTTGGCATACCAGGTGGCGCCAATTTCAAGTCGTCTATGCTCGGCCTCAACATTGAGGTATCGGGTAGACCCTACAATTTGATTGGTGGTTTTGTCAATTATGGTAAAGGGCAAGGCCGTCCCCTCCTCCTGATTTTGTAATGCTGTTTCAATATAGGAATCAATGTTTTTTTCCGAAGGAACTGACGTAAACCATAGTTCCCATAATTTACCATCTGAAGCCGCTTGCAAAAGTTCAGCTTTATGGGATTTTTGAAGCGGTATCAATTTGGACCTCTTGCCTTCAAGGGTAGTTGGTTGCAGCCAGTTTGCCATGGTGTTCGGTTTTAGTCCCCAAAGATAGTTTTAAACCATGGTGTGTTTCAATGAAAATTCTATTCTCGATAAGATTTTATTGCGCAAACCGTCAGTTCGAGTTTCTTCGACAAGAAAAAGTATCGAGAACTAGGTTTACGCAAGTATCCCATTAAGCTTGAATCTTAGAAATCTTGATATTGTTTCCATTCCACATATTTTGTACGCATGCAATGCCCGCAAGGGCGATATCCCGCATCCTTGGCTTCTTGTTCCGTGTGGAAAAAGACTCGGTTTTCCACTTTCATCCGCATTCCGGATTTACAGCGTAAAGTGCCATAAATTTTAAGCCTGCGGTTTCCCGCCCATTGGAGCTTTTGATGCCTTAGTGCATGAAAGAGTTCCGATTTGGAGAGTTCATCATGCTTTTTCATTATTGCGCCGCATCGTGAAAGATGATGCCCAAGGTGTACCGTTCCCCAGAATGCACTTCGCTCACCCCATGTTTCATGGTCACTCGGTAAAAACCTTTTTTCCCTTGAACTGGCCTAAAATTGGTGGAAAAAATGAGCATAGATCCTTTTTTGGGATGCAAGACCATGGCTTTTGACTGCGCTCTGGGAACCTGTTGCGTGAGCACAAATTCCCCTCCAGAATAATCGGTGCCATAATCGTTTAGAAATAGCACGGCCTGCATGGGGAAGTATACTTCACCGTATAAATCCTGATGGAGCGTATTAAAGCCACCTTCTTGATACTTAAGAATCAAGGGAGTGGCCAAGTGTTGCCCATGATTGGCACAGTGTTGATGAAGTTTCCCCAAATCCTGCGGATAGACCATATCCAATTTTAATTGGAACATCCATTGATTGGCAATGGGAACCAATTCGGGATACACCATTTCCCGAAGTCTTTGGATGATGTTGGGAAGAGGATATTTATAGTACTTGTAGGTTCCAGCTCCAAATCGGTAGCGTTCCATGTCCACGGTCTTTCGATAGAGATGGGCTGTTTCAAATTTGGAAATGAGCTGTTGGCATTCCTGATCACTTAGAACATCTTCAATGACGGCATAACCTTTTTGGGAGATTTCGTTTTGAACGAAATCCCTATTGATTTTCAATTGCATGGTTCTATGATTTACTATTGAACTTGTGCTGCTTCCCAGCCAATGATGGCCGTTTTTCTGGTAGGGGTCCATCGATAACCGCCTAATTGTCCGGAAGATTGTATTACTCGATGACATGGAATCAAATAGGCGATGGGATTACTGCCAATGGCCGTACCTACCGCCCTTGAAGCTTTGGGCTTTCCAATGTCCTCGGCAATGCTGCCATAGGTAGCCAGTTTTCCCTTAGGGATTTTTAATAGGGATTCCCATACTTTGAGCTGAAAATCGGTGCCCTTGAGATGGAGTTTTATTTCGGATATCTGACTCCAGTCGTTGGCGAAGATCATCAAGGCATTTACCTGGGTTTGATCCACGCGTTGGTGATAGGTCGCTTTCGGAAATTGTTGTTTTAGCTCATAAAGGCCCTTTTCTTCATCTTCAATAAAAGCCACATGGCACAGCCCTTTTTGGGTAGAGGCTATGGTCACCAAGCCGAATGGACTTTGGGCGTAACTATAATTTATGAAGAGGTTTTCTCCGTCGTTTTTAAATTCTCCAGGAGTCATACCTTCCAAGGAGACAAAAAGATCATGTAGCCTGCTGGTACCCGAAAGTCCAGTTTCCATGGCGGTATCAAACAAGGTGGCTCCTCCTTCTTTCAGCAGTGTCTTTGCATGTTGTACACTTGTATATTTTAGGAATTGTTTGGGGGTAACACCTGCCCATTCCTTAAAAATTCGCTGAAAATGGTATGGACTCAGGTGCACTTGTTCTGCAATTTCATCCAAACTAGGCTGCTCCTTAAAGTTGCTGCTAATGTGCTGAATCGCTTTGGCTATTCGGTCGTAGTTCAAATTTTCCTGTTCACTCATGATATTCGCATTTTGTTTGACCCAAAAGTAAAGCGACCTAGAAGGGCTTAAAACCCGTTTCTTGCGGACTTGTCTTTGTACCCATAAATTTAGCAAGGGTTTCCTAAAATGAAATAATTTTGGTTGGGTACAGCTGCTTTGGGTTTAGTAACTTTATGAATTCCCAATAGCTTGGATAGTACAAATGAAACTTAAAAACTTCACAATTCTTGTTTTATCGATAGCACTCTTGCTGGGCGTATTGATCTATTGGCGCGAATATGCAACAAGAGATCAGGTAACTTGGTTTCAGGTAGTGTTATGGCAAATTGGGATATGGATACCGTGGATTTTGGGCTTTTTGGTGTTGGACAGAATCGAAAAGCGCAGCAGAAATACAAAATGGGGTCTTCCCTTTCTCTTGGCAGGAGGGTTGCTATTGATTTGCCTTCATTTTGGATGGTTTTTTGGACTTAGTTCAACGGTTAGCCCCTATTTGGATTTGGAAGGATCCAAGTTTGGGGTATATCGTTACTTCTTTATTTTTTGGACGCTGATAGATATTGGCCTGGTTTGGTTTGTTGTTGATAAGTTGAGGAACCCAAAACCCCAAGAAACCGAACCTTCCATAAAGCTGGAACTCACCCGTGGTGGCAGCACCTATTTTTGTGAACCCTCCCAGATTCAGTTATTGGCTGCAGAGAACTATTATACCAAATTGTTTACCACCCAAGGAGTTTTTGTCATGCGAAAGCCGTTGAAAACATTCTTGGAAGTCTTGCCCATGGATACTTTTCGAAAAATTCACCGATCCACCATTATCAACCTTGATTACGTCTCGGAACTTGCAAGGGGCAATGGAAGCACCCTGGAAGTGATCATGAAGGACGGTACTCGAAGAAGGGTAAGCAAAAGCTTCATTAAGGAAATCACACAATTGTTTAGGGAGCGAACCTATTAAGACCGTTCGCTATCAAAATTCAGTCATTTTACTGCAACATGGTTGCCGCTGCCATGCTATTGGGTAAGTTTAAGGAACCGACCAAGCCAAGCATTCAATCATCAATCAAATCTTCGCTATGGGTTTCAATTGTATATACCGTTTTCCGCAATTCTGGGTATTGTTGATACTACCGATGCTGCAACTAAGTGCCCAAGAATGGGAGTTCACACGATTGGATCTTAATGTAAAACCTCAGGGTTCCAGAGGGGTCTCCATTGCCGATCTGGATGGGAATGGATATTTGGACATTGTGGTTGCCAATCAGGTGGACTCCTTGTTAAAGCTTGGCAATACGATTCTTTTCAATACTGGCGAAGGATTCAATCGAAAGGCTATTGCAAATAACAAGTTAGAAGCCTGGAGTGAATCGGTACACACAGTGGACGTAGATAACGATCATGACCTGGATATCTTTTTTACTACCCAATTTGGTGTCCCTAATCTACTCTTTGAAAATGATGGCAAAGGTAATTTCAACCCGACCGATGCAGGAGATCTAACCACAGATTTGACGAATTCTCCGGGGGCTTGTTGGTGCGATTTTGATTTGGACGGGGACATGGATGTTTTTGTGGTGAACAGGGATGGAGCGGACGATAGTTTGTATGTGAATGATGGAAATGGAACTTTTAATAGGGCAAAAAATGGACCTTGGATTGGGAACAAAGGTGACGGTCGATCCTGCGTATGGGGTGATTTGAACAGAGACGGCAAGCCTGACCTGTTTGTGGCCAATTTTGTCGTTAAAAAAGATGGGAAGTTTACAGGAAAGCACAGAAATTACCTTTATCTAAGCACTTCTGATGGTGGTTTTGCAGAGCAAAAGGAGGGTGTTTTGGTCGAAGAACTGCAAGCCACCTATGGAGTTGCTTTGGTAGATGTAGACTATGACAAGGACTTGGATATTTATGTGACCAACGTAGCCCGTTCGGATGAAAACGCACTCTATGAAAACTTGGGAGACGGAAAGTTTCAAAAGCAATTGGAAAGCGGAGTTACGTACGAAGTAAGAAGACCTTCCAAAGGGCAGACTTGGGGGGACTTTAATAATGATGGCTGGCTGGATCTTTACATAGCAAATGGGACCGAAGGATATCCAGAAATCCAGAATTTTCTCATTTCTGGAAAACAAAACGGTGGTTTCAAACGAGTTTACAATTCCCTTCCGGCCAATCAGGGGCATATTTCGGCAGGTACAGCTTCTGGGGATATGGACAATGATGGTGATTTGGACCTTTATGTATGCAATTGGGGTGGAGAGGCAGAGGACGATGACATTTACATCAATGACAATACAACTGGGCAATGGCTAAAGTTGAGACTTCAAGGTACGGAATCCAACAGTTTTGGAGTTGGAAGCTGGGTTACCTTAACGCTTACCGATGGAACCCAGTTGACCCGCTATTTTATTCGCGAAACAGGCTACGGAAGTGAAAATGCTCCGGAAATCCACATTGGAATTCCATCCGAAAATCAAATCAAAAAAATGGACATTGAATGGCCATCAGGAATCCAACAATCCAGCACAAACATTTTGGTAAACACCGAGTATGTAGCCATTGAGGGAAAGGAAATCAAACCCATAAAAAAATGAAAAACGCTTTAAATCGAAGGAATTTTATCAAACTCACGGCCACTGCCAGCGGAGCATTGGTGGTTGGGGTGCAGTTTCAGTCCTGTCTCACTGAAAAATCACCTGTCATCACACACCAGTTTTCACCACTGATTAAAATTGATACGGATGGATGGGTAACCCTGATGGCCAAAAACCCTGAAATAGGTCAGGGTGTAAAGACGGCTTTGCCTATGATTTTGGCCGAGGAATTGGGTGCCGATTGGAATAAAGTCAAGATTGAGCAGGCCGATTTTGATAAAATGTACGATGAACAATGGGCCGGTGGCAGTTATGCCATCATCCTCAATTGGGATTTAATGCGTAAAGCTGGGGCCCAGGTACGGCATGCATTGAAAACAGCGGCATCCAAGCAAATGCATTTACCGCTTGAGGAACTAACTACCAAAAACAACAAGGTAATCCATCAGGAGTCAGGTAACTCCCTGCCTTTTGAAGTTTTATTGGAACAAGCCTCTCAGGTGGAGCTTCCGGAAGAAGTGGAATATAAACCTTTGGATGCTTATAGCATTGTCGGCAAAAGCGCGCCTCAAACCGATTTGGACGAGATGGTCACGGGATCAAGCATCTTTGGGATAGATATAAAATTGCCCCATATGCTATATGCCACCGTGCGGAAAAACCCAGTCCACGAGGGTGGTGTATCCAGTTTTGATGCGTCTGAAACCAAAGCGATGCAAGGGGTAATTGCTGTACATGAACTCAACAACAAAGATTATGGGGGGCGACTTTTAGGTTCCAACAGTCCTAATTTCGTGAATGGAGTTGCAGTGGTGGCCAATTCAACTTGGGCAGCTTTTAAAGGAGCGGAAAAATTGAAAGTGGAATGGGATAATTCAGGCTGTAGGTTGGAGAATTCCGAGGAACTGTTTCAGCGCTTCCATGACCAACTTTCAGACACCACTATAGAACGAAAAGATGGCAACGTTGCCATTGCCATGCAAAATGCGGAAAGGATCCATGAAGCCATATACGAGCTCCCCTTTTGGGCGCACGTGCCCATGGAACCCATGAATTGTACAGTGGATTTTAGGGATGATCTTTGTGAGGTCTGGGCACCCACCCAAAATCCAGAGGCACTACAAAATGGCTTGATTAAGCTGTTTGGTTTGGAAGCTGAGCAGATCAAAATCCATATTCCAAGGATTGGGGGCGCTTTTGGAAGAAGATATTATGTGGATTACGCCATGGACGCTGCCATCCTTTCCAAAAAAATGGGACAACCGGTTAAGTTGACCTGGACCCGGGAAGAAGATGTGAAACACGATTGGTATAGACCTGGAAGCATACAAAAATTGTCTGCTGCCTTGGACAAAGATGGAATGGTAACGGCTTGGCGACATGTGTTGGCCAATGCTTCCCGAATGACTTCTTTGGGACGGGAAGGAAGGGTAGCTGGTACAGAAATAGACGAATATGAGTTTCCGGCAGGGTTCGTCCCTAATTTGCAATTGGAATATGGACATGTACTGAGCGATATTCCCTTAGGGCAATGGCGTGCCGTATCAGCCTCTGCCAATGCTTTTAGCATAGGCTGTTTTTTGGATGAGTTGGCCTTTGAAAATGGGATGGATCCCATCGATTACTTTCTAAGATTTTTGGGACCTGCCCGAATGGTGCCTGTGGTAGGGGAGTACGAATTTGATAATGGACGGTTTATCCATGTTATTGAAAAGGTAAGGCAGCTCAGCAATTGGGATACCCCGCTGCCCAAAGGGCAGGGAAGGGGTTTTGCGGCGCGGAAAGGCGCAGGATCCTTTATCGCCGAAGTGATTAAGGTAGAGGTGGTTGAGGACAGCATCAAGATATTGGAGGTGCATGCCGTGGTGGATTGTGGTATTGTGGTGAATCCTTCGGGAGCAGAAGCTCAGGTGGAAGGTGGGATATTGGAAGGACTTTCTGCCGCAATGTATGGAGAGTTAACTTTTAAGGATGGAGCAACTGAGCAGTCCAATTTTCATGACTATCCCTGGATTCGGATGAGGGATGTGCCTGAAATCCATGTGGAGTTCATTCAAAACGATTTGCCACCAAGAGGCTTGGGCGAACCTCCCTTACCACCTGCCATTCCCGCTTTGGCCAATGCCATTTTTGCTGCAACAGGGAAGCGAATCAGGAAGTTGCCTTTGTCTCGGAGTTTTAAGGTATGATCTAAGCCCAAATATATTAGACAACCATTTCCTTGGTAGAGACGTCTATTGTTATGAAAGCGAATCCCATAAAAATTAAAGCGTCATGAAAATTATAGGAGGTCTACTCATATTGTTTCTTTTGTTGATTCCTCAATTTGAGCCCGATAATTTGAGAGAACAAGATTTGATTCTGGTCACGTTCAAGTGTGAAAGTTGCAAGATCAAGAATAAGTTTGAGGTTTCGGGGCCAACAGAATTTATCATGGAACGGGTGGAATTTCCTTTTACCAAAAAAATGAAGCCGGGCCAATATGAAATGACCTATTGGCAGAATAGGGTGCAACAGATTCATTTACCATTTTCAGTGAATAAGGAATTTGGGAACATCGTGATTGTCAAGGAATAACAACAGGGTTGCAATAAATGTGCTAACTTATAGCCTATAAAACCCTACTATGGAAGCCCAAAACGAAATCACTGCAGTACTTACAAGTGCAATTTTGACCGCTTTAAGTTTGGTGGCAATTTGGTTGTACAGACGTTACCAATCTAAAAAAAGAATTAAGGAATAGTCTAGTTTAGCCCCTTTCTTACACCTAACTTAAGCGTCTATGCACAGCATTGAGCGATAATAGACTAAAATCTAGCATTTTATAGTTTAAATAGGCTGTTTGTGGAGCATCTTGTGCATTCCAACAGCTCTTTGCTATTTTGCTGGAAACCATTTAAACAAGAACCTTATGAAGAACATTAAATTACTATTGATGTTAATGGGGGTAATGCTTTTTTCCGTTTCCTGTGAGGTTGAATCGTACGAGGAAAACACTTTGGAAGCGACGAATGCAAAGGCCTCTTCCGATGCCGGATGTGAAACTGGCTTTGCCATCTGTGCCGCCAACCTATCCAGTTGTTTTATTGACGACGGATTTAACCGATGGGGATGGACAATTGGGCCAATGTCCACGAGCGAACATTTGTTTAAAATGTTTACCGGAGCCGGTCAATGTGATACCTCAAAGGGTAAACTGGCCGTTGGTGTCAGTATCGACTATGACAGTGAAACTGGAGTAGCGGTTGTTGAGTACAACGCCAAGGAGGGTTATACCCTTAAGGAAACGCACCTTTATATAGGAAAAGACCCCTACCCGATGCAACAGCGTGGGAGGAATTATGTTCCTACGGTGGCTCCCGGTCAATATCCCTATAAGCATGGTGATTTGGACGGAGCGGTATCGGACACGTATACCATTGAAGGACTATCTGGGGAAATCTACATGATAGCACATGCCGTGGTATGTAAGGACGGCAATTAAGACCAATACCAAAGAAGTTTATAATGGCCCGCATAATTGCGGGCCATTTCTTTTTTTAGCTTTCGTGAACCTAAAAACGAAGCCTGTTCTATGTATATTGGAATGCAGTAAAAAAGTGTATTAGAGGTTTACTCTATCTACTTTTCCATTAATGTCTTCCAAAAGGATAAAGGATTGTGCTTTTTCCGTTCGAAGTAGTTGCTCCTTTTCATCCTTGTAGATTTCGCCTATTTTTTTGCCTTTATGGTCATACAAATATTGGATGCTCGCATAACCTCGGCTTTGCCTATATATAGGTTCCCCTTTTTCATTCATGTAATGGGTTCGTAGTCTAAACATTCCTTCTTTGTCCCACATAAATTTTTGACCGCTATATCCCCGATCTTCTGAAAGTTCAATTTTATCCTTTTCATTGATAAAATGGTACGATAATCGGTTGCCTTGCGGGTTATATGTTCTTTCAAAGCCTTTGTGGCCCCAAGCAGCTTTGGTGCGGTTGCCATCAACATCATAAAATCGTGTGCGAATTAAGTACCCATTTTCGTTAAAATCATGACATGCTTCGGCAATTTTAGGCCCTGTTGCATTTATTTTATCACCGGAACTTGCATTGGTGGCGAACCAATGTACAATTTCCTTTTTATCACTGATCAAATCTATTTGAACGGCATCCTTTTGAAGTTCCCAGTTTGGGCCGGTTGATAAAATGGATTTTAGGATGTTGTTGCTGTCAAAATTTAGGATGGCCCAGGTATAGGAAAACCAGTTGTTCATGGGAACAACTTTTTGGTCCTTGGAGTACCTGATTTCGCCAATCCCATTTTTAAGATAGCTCCATTTATACGCATGAATACCTCTGAACTCTGTTGGCTTTCCGGAATGGTCAAAGAATTTGAGCCCTACAATTCTACCTTCCGCGTCCTTTGTATATACTGATGATGCCGGGTTTGGTTCTGGTGGAAGGCCTAAATAGTTATAATGTTTTATCGTGATTTTAAAATCCCGATGTTCAAATAGGTTAATAGGGGCCCAGATAAAATCACTACAGGTGTAGTTTTCATACAATGGTTTTATCTTGCCATTGATTTGGTACGTAACGCTTTGCAGGGCATCGTTTTCATAATCGAAACAATAAAGGACCACCGAGTCCTTTTTGCCCATATGCTGAAGGCCTCCTTGAAATGAATACAAAGGGGTGTGGGAGAAAGGAATGGTCCTATAGCATTCTTGACCTATTAGCAGGAGGGAATTAAGAAGGATAAACAGAAACAGGATATGTTTTTTCATGTATTGGGTGTTTTATGCTGCCTTCAATCCGTTCATTGCTTCCGCAAGGAAAGAATAAGGCAATCTTTTTTGTCCATCTTTTTGCGTATGTAACGTTGTTTTGTAAATAAAAAGGATAAATGCCCAACAGGAGTGCGAAAGTAGCATCCAGAACCTTTTTCTGTATGCTCAGGTTATTAACGGCCAGTAGAAATAATTACAAATAAATCAAAGGGTGGATCTATAGGAGGATGGAGTTGTCCCCAAACGTTTTTTAAAGGCGCTGTTAAAAGCCGATTTTGAATTGAACCCCACTTCATAGTAGATTTCTTTAATACTAAGTTCGGATTCTTTTAGATAGTGCTTTGCCTCTTCTATTCTTAGGTCGTTGATCCAATCGTTGAAATTTTTCTTAAAAGAGGTATTGATGATCTCGGATACTTGATTGATGCTCAATCCAGTGGAATTGGCGATTGTTTCACGATTTAGATTGGAGTTTTTAAAGCTTTTATCCTCAGTCACATAGCGAGTGATAAGTTGAAGCTGGGTTGGGTTAATAGGGGAATTGTCGTGTTTGTAAGGTCTCCTAAGCTGAACCTTTGAAAATAAGGTGGGTTTGGTAATTATCTGTTTCAGGACCAATGTCATAAAAAGAATGGAGTAGATATCAAGGCCCGAATTAAAGTATTGAATTGCGATATACTTGCTGGTCTTAAAAAAGTTCAGCCATAAAATTTCGGATAACAGCAGCATTACAAGTATGCCAAAACCAATTTCAATGGATTTTACCCACGAACTGTGCTTTGTCAAAGGTTTTTTTATGCGGATATCCAAGGTGAGTAAAAAGTAAATGAAAAGAATGGAACCATAATAGCCGCTCAAGAACCATTGTGGTACGCGCCATGCATTGCTAAAAAGAAGAATCCATATGGTAATTGCCCCAATTTGATACGGAATGATATGGACCAGAAAATTTCTTGTGGACAGCCCACTAAGTTCGCGGGCATGGAAATACAAAGTAGGCCCAAAAATAAGAACAGCGCTTACACTTAGCACAGAATATTCAACAGGTTCAAATGCACCGATGAGATACAGAAGCTCACTTCCCAAATGCACCAGTAGCGCAGCAAAAAGCAGTGTTAGGTAATTGGTGCGCTCCTTTTTTCTAACCGGAAGTATGGACATGATAAACAACAGGACCAAGGTAACGGCAATGGTAAAAATGTTGATGAAAATCGAGGTCATGTATGCATTTCATTCCTTTTTGTAGGGTTACAAAATAATCAAAATAATTATGGGGTTTTAGTGATTGGGCAATATTGGGGACAAGAGACAAGAGACGTGAGACGTGAGACAAAGCAAAATAATTAGTTTATGTACGATGCAATGGGTAGTGAGATAAGTTCCGGCCTAGTCGGCACCTATATTCAAAGCGGGACAAACACTGAAGAAGTTTTTCAAATGATTGAAAATGGATACTTTTAATGAAGTGTCCAAAAGCCGAAAAATTTTAGATAGAACAGTTGGGGTATTGCTCATACTTCTGAGCGTTGCAATTGCCATCTTCCTTATTCCGGGTCTTTGGGCACTGATAAGAAAGTTAACCAAATTGATTACCTACGAACCAGGTGATTTGTTTTCCTTTAGATATTCTTCTTTCACTCAATTTGTTGGTTGGCTACTGGCATACGTCATTTTTAGGACAGGAATAGGCTTTTACAGAGACAGTAAGAAACCCACCTGAACCTGAAAAAGAATCTAGAGGCCAGATAATTGCGTTAACTAGCACCTATATACAATATGGGACAAACGGATTTGAAGAGATTGAATGTTACTGGTTAATCTTGGTTGGTACAGTATCGGTTCAAATTACATGGATGCCTACCCCTCTGAGTATTAAAAGAAGTCCTATAATAATGATGACGACCAAACTGAAGACAATTTTAATGTCATACGACAGCAGAGAATGGCTGTAATGCTTGTTTTCTCTATTGGATTTTATCAAAAGCCGCAACCATATCGCAGCTCCTACTCCAATGATTACGCCTATAATCAAGTCCTTTGGGTTCATACCTCGAAGATAAAAAACCCTCCTGAACCTGAAAAAGAATCTAGGGGTTGACTTTCAATCGTCCTTAATCCAGGCACCTATATACAATATGGGACAAAGGCTAGACTGTTATGGTTTTGTATAGTGGTTTCTTTTGTATTTGAAAAAAT
>NZ_JBODQE010000004.1:0-442174 GCF_050617915.1 Flagellimonas flava | reverse complement strand
TCGGTAACGACAAGGATATCAGGCAGGGGCACATCACCTGTGCACTGCACGTTCAGGGGAGCGGGATCGGAGGCGGTTGGGTCCTCATTGTCCGCGACGTTCACCGTTTGGGTGTCCTGGGCGGTGTTCCCCGCTCCATCGGTCACGGTCCATGTGACCACGGTGATCCCGATAGGAAACGGTGATGGTGCATCGTTGGTTACACCGGTCACGGCACAATTGTCATTGGTTGTCGGTGCCCCGAGAACGGGATTGGCCACACAATTGGCATCTGCACCGGCATTGACATCGACCGGAGCGGTTATTGTCGGGTCTGTTGTATCGTTTACTGTTATGGTCTGTTGGACGTTTATGGAGTTGTCGGCCGCGTCGGTTACGGAGTAGGTTCTTGTGATGGTTTCGGGGTTGGAGTTGCCGTCGGAGACATCCGATATAAAGGCCACTGTCGGCGCTCCGCAGTTGTCGGCCTCGTCGGTGACCACGCTTGTGTCGGGAAGTGGGATATCGCCGCTGCACTGCACGTTTATGGGAGCGGGATTGGTGGCCGTTGGGGGTTGCGTATCCCCGTAACCAAAAGTAAAGACATCACCATGTTGAATTGTTACTCCATCAAATTGGGCTACGGAACCCACTAAACTTGTTGCTGCAACTTTTGTCACTACCCCTGTAGAAAAATCACTGTCACCATCTGTGTCTATCATTAGAAATATGTCACAGGTACCATTCAATAAAATGTCTGATCCAGCAAGCTCTGCGAGCATACTATTATTTGTGATGTCGATTCCAGGGGAATGATTTTTTTGAACCAACCACTCTCGGGCTATCCGTGAGGTTATTCCAGTTGTCAGTTCGGTAAACTGTTGGTTGATGCTGGCACGATCATTGCCCCATAACAGATAATTGTACTCCCTAGGATCTCCAAACCAAGATCCTTGTATCGGTGTTCTGGTGTCATCAGTATTTGGTGTGCTTAGGTTGGTGTCAGTTGATATGGTAATCCTTCCTTCGGAATTACTACTTGTTGCAATACGTTGATGCAAATTATATCTTGCTTTAAAATCGTCCAAAGAGGTGGAGTTGTCACCGCCATCAATATCCAGAAACCTATCTTTACCTATTCCGGCGATATCAAATCTTTTATCAGGCATCATTAGCGGATCCCATATGGTACCACCCGCAGCATTCACATAAGTATACCCAATATTCCCATTGGTGCTACCTAAAGCTGGGCCAGCACTTAAGGTAATGCCATATTTAATTGCTAAATAGCTCTCAATACGTTGAATTTCGTTTGTGTCGAAAGGGCCATCTGCTAAAAA
The DNA here is from genome assembly GCF_050617915.1 of Flagellimonas flava. Lineage (GTDB taxonomy): Bacteria > Bacteroidota > Bacteroidia > Flavobacteriales > Flavobacteriaceae > Flagellimonas > Flagellimonas flava_A. Next base: position 440,855 of record NZ_JBODQE010000004.1, on the reverse strand, counting down.
GATTTCCGGAATTGAGCCTGAAAAATTTCTATTGGGATCAGAACTATTAAAAGCCGCACCAATTCTAAAATAGGGAAAGAGGGGTTTGCCCGAATCGGTGGCTGCTCTTACATCAGAAATATCCGGAAGACCGTTGACGCGTGTCATCAATTCTTCACTGTCAATTCCCAAGGTATCCCGCCGAAAAACGGCTATAGTAGGTAGTCCTTGTAAGTCTATGGTGCCTGGCTCATAATAATCTGGGCTTCTACCTATGGAAAATCGATTATTATCCGACACTCCAAGGGAAAAATCGGTAACTTGGGAAGGAACGGTTGCAACATTTGCCCCTATTAATTGGCGCTGTGTGGCCATAGAATTTCCTAGTCCTCGACCCGTAAAAACAAGTACGATTGTTGTTTCCCTTGTAGTGACTGGATCTAGGACCAAAGCATCACCATCGCCATCTGCATCCGCGTTACCATCAAAGTGGATTACAGGATTAAAGTTGATGTTGTCCGCACTGTTATTTCTCAAATGGGGTGGGCCAGGGATGTTTCCTATAGGTGTTAAAAAGTCAACTCCGTCAGTGCCAAAATGATAATCAAATCCCAATGGAAATGCTGGGTCATATGGTGGAGTGGGATCCGGTATAGCATCTTGTTTTTCAAAATCTACCCAATCTGGCCATACAGAAACGGCTGACCCGTTAGGCGGAGGACCTGGCAAAGTTGCATAGAGTTGACCGTTGGGTGCGGCGGTAGAGTTGACTCCCCTATCTGCCAGAAACCAAGTGTCAACTTGTTGACCAAAAATCGGTTGAGTTAACCCCAAAAGAAGTATGAGAATTAAGAGTTTTGTACATTTCCCAAAGTTGGGAATACACAAATATTGTAGAACAAGTATCATAGGCTAGTAGGTTTCGCCGACACCTTCCTTTTTGAAAGTTGGGACATTAAATCAGAATAAAAGAAGTAATTCAATCTGAAAAAATAGATGCAGAATTAACCAATACCCGTTTTGAATTGACGAATGGGGCAGTTGAATCAATGAACCGTTGAAGTGTATTTGAAACTTTACGGAACTGTTTTCTACTTTATAATGCATTGTAAAAAGTAACCGCCAAGTAATACTTGACGGTTTAGTCATCACTGCGATAAGAACACACATGTTACACCAAAATCCTATATTCTTAGTTTACCATTTAGATGGATGCAGGACAACTATTTTATTAGATTGATCTCTACCCTTCTGTTTTGTTTTCTTCCTTCGGAAGTAGCATTGGAGTCTATGGGTTTCTCTTCTCCGTAACCAATGGCGGTCAATCTTGTTGGGTCTATATTTTCTTTTATCAAAAAGTCCCTAACTGCATTTGCTCGGGATTCGGACAGCCTTTGATTGCTCGTTGAACTTCCCACACTATCCGTATGCCCTTCAACCGAAAAGCTCGCGTTGGGATACTCGTTCAAGATTTGAATAATGTCTATCATAACAGATAGGGATTCCGACTTTATACTGGATTTCCCAGTATCAAACAAAATGGTTCTGGCATAGCTGTTCAACTGTTTTTGGACTTCTTCTGTTAGTTCAGGGCAACCATGGTTGCTTAATGTACCGGGTACTTCAGGACATAGGTCATCAATGTCTACCAATCCGTCGCCATCTGTATCTGGGCAACCGAGATTTTCTATGGAACCTGGTTCGTCAGGGCAAGTGTCGTCTTTGTCGATCAGTCCGTCATTATCCCTATCTGGACAACCATTAAACTGTTTCAATCCTGCCATTTCTGGGCAATCGTCATCTTTGTCCAACACACCGTCCCCATCAGAATCTTTCCAGGGGCAGCCCCCATTTTCCTTTGGGCCTGCCTCATTGGGGCATTGATCGTCCTTGTCCAAGATACTGTCCTGGTCGGCATCATTCCAAGGACAGCCGTTGTTCTCTTTTGGTCCTGCTATCTCCGGACAGTTATCGTCCTTATCCAGCAGCCCGTCATTATCGGTATCTGGCCAGGGGCAGCCTTGATTTTCGATAGGGCCGTGTTCGTTGGGGCAAGGGTCATCCTTGTCCAAAATGGTATCATTGTCCGTATCTTTCCAAGGGCAGCCATTGTTCTCAACAGGCCCGGCAACACGTGGGCAATCGTCCAAATTGTCAAATAATCCGTCTTCATCCTTGTCTTTTTGTCTGCCTTGATAAATTGGGAGTTTAACTCCGGAATAGAAATCCAAAGATTTAGTGGTTTGACCTAAAAGCGTTGTCAAAATGGTTCCTGAACCTGCATAGACAGGACCCAATCTTAGACCTAAACCCCATTGTAACCCCATTTTTTGAACTATACTAAATGGGGAATAGATGCTGTACCACTTGGTTTCCAATCTGGGAGACACGGAAAACTCATTAAGGATATGGTTGGCGTTGAGCTTGTTTTTGGACACCAGGGAAATATCGGAATTGAAATTGAGGTAGATCTTGGAATTTAGGTTCCAGTCCACATTGGCATTTAGGGCAGCGGGCAAGGTTGTTTTTGCCGTGCTGTTGAGCTCCTCCGCTACATCAAAATTGTTCTGAAGGGCGTCCTGCAAATCAGCACCCTCAAAGTTGGCGTAATCCTGAATCTTATTGAGGTCGTATATGGCCTGCTCACCTTCCTTATTGTTTATTTTGCCCAAATCGGTCACGGATAATCCAAATTTTAACCGGTATTTGTTCATGCCTTTATTGATCAGGGACTTTCCATCCTTGTTGGTGGATGTATACTTGGCATGATCAGGTCGCCATTCATAGATCAAGCCGAAGTCGGTACCAAGTCCACTTGCGTTGTTTAATTGGGAAAAATCGATGGTGGTTCCTTCCGAGTTCGATACATCGTTGCCATAGGTGATTTGTCCCGCCGTACTGACTTCGTCAGTTATTGGGTCATAACCTACATCTATACCTTCACCCTTAATATAGGCATGGTGCGCTCCCATCAAATATTTAAAGGTAAATCCACCTTTTAAGAAGTGCTGATCCTTGTCCACTAGCACTCTAGAGTAGGTTGCCCCAATTTCTGACCACAGGTTGATCGCTCCGGATACATTGTCTTCCTGTACGGAGAAAGCTTCCTCTTCGTTAAAGCCACCTTCTTTTTCCAATAATGTTCCATCCACGTCGTCTACATTGAAGAAGAACCTTGCACGGGTAAATAGGGCCACGGAATTTTTTTTATTGATGCTGAGCATCAATGATGGCCCCAAAATATCAAGGTTAAATGCCAAGAAATTATCTTTTAAAGGAGTCTGTTCTGCAAGATCAAAAGTGTTACCAACGTTTTGGAAGGCATCGCCAAGGTCTATACCTAAATAGTTATTGCCAAAATAAGCGCTTACACCTGCAAGGTTAAGATCTAATTTTAGTCTGGAGTCTGAAATACTGGCAGGGTTCAAGAGTACACCATGTACACCATTGTAATTGTCTGCCAAATAACCCGAATAGGATTGCGAGTAGGTGTTGGAAAAGGTCAGAAGAAAAATTCCAACCATTAAAATTTTTAGTTTCATGTTACGGGGTCGTTTATTCTTGCCGATAAGGCATGGGTTCATATTTTATTAGGGAGCAAAGAGAAATTAAACCGCACGAATTTTGACCGCTAAATGCATGAACCCCCCTTTTGAATTGACGGATGGCGGGTTTGGGTTAACGGTTGAAAAAATGGAGCTGATTTTGCTAGTTGGGGAAAGGAAAGAATCAAGACAAAAAATCCATTACAATCAAGGAATTCTAAAATTCCTTGGCGCAATGGAAACCTCAACTAAACTAAACACTTTATGACCATTAGCCGAAAAGTGCATCGCTATGTACAGTAGTCAAAAAACAATTGAATTGAAATGTCAAACTTAAAAGTTAACTACTTAATACGTATCAAACTTATAGCAAGGCTTTGGTTTAAGCTTCTCCCAATTAACGGATGGGGCTTTTGAGTCCATGGATACCCGTTTTCAATTAACGGTTGCGGTTTTAAGCTTTTAAAAATGGAATGAAAAGCTTATAGTTCTGGCAGGTTGCTTTTGACATTTTTCCAGAAATGGCTGTCAAATACCCGAGTGCATCCAATTATGGCGCCTTTTTCCATATGGTTGGATATTCGGATGGGAATGGGAATCCCATTTTCATTGAGACTTGCCTGTAGGGATTGCCCAAAACAGGCATACGATTTGGAAATGTTGCCACCCATCACCAAGGCATCCGCATTGAATTTTTTCAGCCAGGGCGCCAGAAAGTCCCCTAAGGCCTTTCCAAAATCCTCAAACACTTTCTGGGCAAGTGGGTCAAACGCAAAGCGCTTAGCAAGCTCCCAAACCCCGGATACTTCTATTCCGCTGAGCACTGCATAGGCATTTATGCAGCCCCTGGTTGAGAAATAGTCATCGGCCATGCCATCTTTGTATGGAAGATTCCAAAGACAACCATTGAGTGGTACATTGCAACCGTTTACCACAGGAATTCCGTTTTCGATAAACCCAGCGCCAAACCCAGTTCCCAATGTAATGCACACTTGTCTTTTGAACCCTGAATCTTCTGCCAGCCAGGCCTCTCCAACGGCAAAAGAAGTAGCATCGTTCAAAAAACGTATGGGAAGCGATTTTGACGTTATAAGTAAGGGTTTTAGGTCGTGGTCTATCCTGACCTCGTTTAAGGCACCATACTTAAAACCTTCAGGGTACAAGGCAATGCCCTTTTTGTAATTAAAAGGGCCTGGGATGGCAAAGCCAATACCCAGCAAAGCTAGATTACGGGAGGCATTTATGGTCTTGTTCAGCGTACTTGCCCAGATTTCCATTATCACTTCATAGGGTTCTAGATTGGCAACATGACTGCTGGCGTAGGTTTCCTCCAGAATTTTTTTCCTTTCTACATCAACCACGGCAGAAGAAATATGGGTGCCCCCAATATCCACTCCTATTACGTATGCCCCATTCTTGGTAGCAAGGCTGGTATTGGAGGTGTTTGAATCGGTTTTTGGGAATAAAGACATGGGGTGGCAGGAATTTAAAGATTCATATTATGAAGAGTTGGGCCATTGGATGGGGATGGGCTTAATTGAGGGATTGTAGTTGACCTATACATTAGAGGATGGGTTTTGTGGGCACGGAGACCAATTCCAAATTTTTGTTGTTCTGCCCGGCAAGGATGTGCCTTTGTCCCAAAATGTCAATGAAATTTAGGTTTTTGACATCCTCTGAAAGAAACAAGCCCGTTTTATCCGCATTGATGGCCTCAAACTGCCCTTGTCCTTTATTTTTGAGTACCATTCCGTAACCTGCATCATTTCTCGGGGTTTCAATTTCTGATGCAAACAGGTTGCCGGCCAAGATCAAATCTTGAATGCCATCATTGTCCAAATCCTGGCTCAAAATGGCATTTACGGATGAAATTTGGGCCAGTTCCGGGAAGGCAACAAAATCAAAATTCCCGTTGCCGTTGTTCATCAAAACTCCACTTTTAAAGTTGTAAGAAAGCAGATGCAGCGCTTCTGAAAGTTTTTCAGTTCCGTAGATGTCCGCAATAGTCGATTTACCAAACAGATCATAAGACGGAGTGATCTTTTTGATTGAGGGCATTTGTTGTGAAGAGCATTCACGACCTCTTACCGGATAAAGTTCCCCAAAATTGTAATAGCCCAATACCAGGTCCTTTTTTCCATTGTCATCAAAGTCATGGTAATAGACTTCAAAGGGGTTTTCCTTATCTGCCTTGTATTTGTAATTCTGTCCAAGATTGCCCAATACATAATCCTCATCCCCATCGTTGTCCAGATCCAGTGATTTTATGGAAAAATACCAGCCGGAAAGGCCATTTAGGGAGGCTGTATCCGATTTGGAGAAAGTCCCATTGTCGTTGGTCAAAAAAGTGGGTTCCATCCATTCGCCAACAATACTTAAGTCTAAATCCCCATCCTGATCATAATCGGTCCAAGTGGCATCCGTAACCAGTCCCAGGTTAATAAGTTCTGGAGCCGTACTTTCCGTAACATCTATAAATTTGCCACCTGTATTTTTGAAGAGATAGCTACTGGCAGGGGCGGGATAGTCATGGGGAATAAATCTCCCTCCGATAAATACATCCTTATAACCATCATTATCATAATCCGCTATGCGAATTTTAGAGCTGCTGACAGGAATTTGAGGGAACAAATCCTTACGAAGCACAAATCTACCATTCCTATTTTCATATAAACGGTCAATGTAATTGGGCGTGTTGGCCTGATACTCATTACCCCCTGATGCAACCAGCAAATCGTTGTCCCCATCATTGTCGAAATCAAAGAATTGTGCATCCACATCTTCGAAATCTGCATCTTTTTCAAAGGTTTGTGCAAGCGCAAAGGAACCATCCGATTTTTGGATGTACAGCACAGAAGGGTTTCCTGCGCTTTGACCCAAGAACAAATCATCCCTTTTATCCCCGTTGATATCACCCACGGCCAAAGCCGGGCCAAAAGTCGACATCTTATGCGGCAACAATACTTGCATGAGATAATCATCAAATTCATTTTCGGTATGGGCAAGTTCTGGATTGAGAGCTACGGATTTGAACGTTTTATCCCCTAAATCCAGATTTTTCCGAGTTTGATTGCCATCGGGTTGATAGGCAATGGTTACCGTGGTATTGACACTGGGATTTAAAACTCTTTGAACCTTTTCACCTGGCCATATAACTAGCAAGGAGTCCACTGAGTTCACCGCGCCAAGACCCGCCACAATTTTTGGAGGAACGGAGGATTGATATCCCCTTACACTGTAGTTCTCATAAACCTGCTCCTTGCCCTGGGCATAGATTTTTACCCTGGCACCAATTCCCATGGAATTTTGTGCTGGACCTTTAAAAGCAAGTTTTAAATAATTTTTGCCTTGAAGGTTGGTATTGTTTCTTAATACGGTTGCTTTGGAATCAACATTGTTGATCACTACGTCCAAATCCCCATCGTTGTCCAAATCTGCATAGGCGGCCCCATTGGAGTAGGTGCTCTCTGGGTTGTCTATCCATTCTTTGGAAGTGTTTTGGAAGGTAAGGCCCCCCTTATTTTTATAAAAATAATTGATATGGGGGCGATTTGGGGTTGTTTCTATCAGGTGGTTTATTTTTTCGGGATTGCTAAGTGCGTCATGATTTTCACTTAAGTATTTTTGAAGATTGTTGTAGTAGTCCTTATTTCTAAAATCCCTTTTGATACCATTGGAAATGAATATGTCCTTTAGGCCATCATTGTCAAAATCCACCATCAAGGGAGCCCAGCTCCAATCGGTATTGGAAATTCCGGCCATTTGGCCAATATCCGAGAAAAACGGCGTACCAGAGGAGTCAATATGGCCACTGTTTTTTTGCAGGGTGTTGTACATGTATTGGTAATGCTTTCCAGCGGCAACATTGGTATTGAACTTTTGGGGATTCATGCTGGCCATACTGGTTTTCATCCCATAGTTGTCCTCGGAAACCATGTCCAAGGTGATAATATCCACAAAACCGTCGTTATCAAAGTCGGCAATATCATTGCCCATGGCAAAATTGGAAATATGGTTGGTGGCTTCTTTGACCACTTCCTTAAAAGTGCCATTCTGTTGGTTGATGTAGAGATAATCAGGCTCATCGTAGTCATTGGAAATGTAAAGATCGGGCCAGCCATCGTTGTTTAAATCGCTTACACCTACCCCAAGACCATAGGAAACACCATTGGAATAGATACCAACTTGTTTGGTCACATTGACAAACTTCCCATTTCGGTTCTCATAAAAACGGTCGCCCAATGGCGAAAAGGTTTCCGTATTCCCCAATGTAAAGGTTTGGGGATTGTGGTTCATGAGGTACATGTCCAGATCACCATCCAGATCATAGTCGATAAATGCCGATTGTATGGAGTTCCCTGTATCAGCCAAACCAAATTGTTCTGCTGATTCCTCAAAAACGGGAATGCCCTTTTTATTTGGGCCTTTATTTATAAATAGTTCGTTTTGGAGCAATGATTTTTTTTCATAGGGTCCAGATTTGCACACATAAATGTCCAGTAACCCGTCATTGTTGATGTCCACCATATTGGTACCAGTGGTCCAACCTCTTTTACCAGCGGTGTTTGATATTTTGGTGATGTCCTCGAACTCTAAATCACCCTTATTGAGGTAAAGTCGATTACTCTCTAAATTGGAGGTAAAATAGATGTCTTCCAAGCCATCATTGTTGATGTCGCCCACGGCAACACCAGCACCGTTATACACATACTCGTATAGGAAGGAATTGGTAAGCTCGTTTTCCACATTAACGTTCACAAAGTGAATATTGGTGTGACCGCTATCCATGGCTTGAAATAGAAATGAGGAATCTTCATTCTCCACCTTACATGAATTGGTTAAAGAAAGTATTAAAATGAGCATAAAGCCCAATCTCGAGGTTGTTTTCTTTTTCATTAGTTGAGGTTAAAAAAACCATCAAAAGATGATTGTGGCTAATTTAAAAGAAGTTGTAAAAAAGTAAAGGAAGATTGCTCTTCCTTTACTTAAAATTAATTATGAATCGAACTAACTCAAACTATAAAATTAATCTACTTAATGGATTACTTTACAGTAAGTTTATTATTGCGCGTACCATAGAACAACTCTTTGCTCATTTGGTCCTTGTGCGCTAAGTGCGGCATCGAAATTTGGATTTTCCTGAGCTCCTGAACCGTAGCTCATACGCTGTGGATAAACTCCATTCAAATCATCACCAAGCTCGTATAATATGGCATCGGTTACTCCGGCAGCCAATTCAGCTGGGTAGCCCATATCACGTACAACAGCCCATGCTTCAAAACCATCAGTATATCCAAGCAACCAACGTTGTGTAGCTATTTTTTCCAATCTTTCTTCTTCGGTTCCCGCAGAAATATCTGCTATAGCTTGCGTGGTTGCGTATGTTGTGGCTTCACCCGCGGAAATACCCCATATTTTCATTGCCTCAACAATTCCTGCATTCATCATGGCTTGGGCATCACCAGCAGCAAGGCCTCTTACGATTGCTTCAGCTTGTAAAAAATAAGCTTCTGCGCTGGTCATTATTATTTCTGGGTATCCATCTGCTTCCTTACCTCTTGTTTGTGTAATGGCATCTGAAGGCGTACAGAACATGTCATATGCCATAAAGGATTTGGTGTCTCCGTTAGTTCGAATAGGCTGACCAATAAATTGCCCTCCATTTACTTCAACCGTTACGGTATCTACCTCAACAGAAGTGGTATAGTTGGCACCTGCTGCATCTAGGTTGCTGGTTACCAAATCAATGCGATCTTGGAAATTCGGGTCAACATAATCTCCAGTATCAGGATCGGTAGCATTTACCATTTTAAAGATTCCACCCTTTACCGGGTTTACATAAGCTGTCAACCTCGGATCGTTGTTATCTTTTAGGGTATTGATCAATACACTTGAAATAGTCCAGTTTGATGCATCTCCAAAATCATTCCAAGGATCTCCATAAGCTGCAGAATTCCATTTGCTTATCTCAAAATCTTTACGCATTGTCACACTACCTGAAGCATCATCCAATAATGGTGCGCCCAGTGCTGAGCTTATCGCAGCCGCGGCAAAGTTCTCACCTGGAGCACCATAGGCTCGCATAGCGATTCTTAGCTTTAAAGTGTTGGCCATTCGTTTCCACTGTTGAAGATCTCCTCCACAGTATACATCATTGGAACCAACATCATCTACTCCAATTCCAGTTTTTTCTGTGTCTCCAATAATGGCCATTGCTTCATCCAAATCGGCAATAATACCCTGATAAATGGTCGCCTGATCATCATAATTTGGCGTTAAAATTCCATCAACACCTGCCTCTGTAAATGGAACCATCCCATAAATATCAGTATACATTTGGTAATACAGCCCCTTCATGATCAAGGACATGGCATACATATACTGATTTTCGAATTCTCCACCCTCTACAGTAAGATCGGCAAAGGATTTAATGTTACCAAAATAACCAGCTATCCAACCATAGGTGGCATCGGTATAACCTCCATTTTGAGTATAACCTAAACCATCACTCCACCAAGAAGCGGTGTGTCCGAATGTAAAATGGCCGGCAAATCTGTCTGCATTGATCAATTGAGCTCTCCAATAAACAAATCTGTTCGGGGCATAAAGTCCTACCTGAGCACTGGTCAAGAAGAACTTGGCACTAACCTCATCCGTAGTAAAACCCTGCGAATCGGTATTGATGTCATCAAAGTCTTTGGTACAACTGTTCGCAACGAACATGAGTACGGCAAGACCCAATAGTTTTAATGTGTTGTTTTTCATGATTGCAATTTTTTTAGAAGTTAACATTTAAACTCAAGCCTAAACTTCTGGATGTTGGCAAAGCATAGAACAGAACTCCTTGGCCAAAGTTTGATGTAGAATAACTTGACTCTGGGTCAAAGTTATCGGCTTTTTTGTAAATAAAGAACAGGTTCCTTCCAATAAAGCTAAGAGATGCATTTTGGATAAATGTGTCTTTTAACAATTTATTAGGAAATTGATAACTTACACTTAACTCCCTGAGTCTGAAGTTAGTCTGGTCATAAACATACTCAGAACCAATGCCACTTACAGAGCCCCAGTAATCCTGTGCACTGATAGTAGTTGTGTTAGGTGTGAAGGTGCCATCGCCATTGTCAATAACTCCTTCTACCAAAACTCCACCATCACGGAACTCCAATGATCTTTCGGAAACTCCTGATGCATCCAATTGCGAATCTGTGAAAGAAAATACTTCACCACCCACTCTAAAATCGACCAAAGTGTTCACAGTGAAATTTTTGTATGTAAATGTGTTGGTAATACCACCAGAGTAATCTGGTTGATAGTTTCCGAATTTTTCTCGCTCGGTAGTGGCTCTTGGACGACCTTCAGCTGAAACGAGAAGCTCACCTGCGTCATTTCTTGCCCAAGTGGTTGTATAGATATCTCCATATCCATCTCCTACTTGTGCACGTACATCTACTACACCTCCATTACTGCTACTAAAACGGAAGTTATCTTGTCCGTCAATAAGACTAACCAACTTGTTCTCGTTTTTAGAGATATTGGCAGAAATGTCCCATGTGAAATTGTCGGTTTGGATTGGAGTACCTCCTATTAATATCTCAATTCCTTTGTTTGAGATTTCACCGACGTTTTCCCTGAAGGCACTAAAACCTGTTCCTGGATCAACCGGTACATCGAAAATCAAATCTTTGGTTGAAATGTCATAGTATGACACATCACCATAAAGCCTGTTTCCAAATAACCTGAATTCGGCACCAATTGTAGTTGTTGTGATATCTTCAGGACGCAGACTTTCGCTAAATCGAATATTTGGTCTGTTAATTTGGGTATTCCCCAAGTATCCATTTCCAGCTACAGTAAATAAGTTCACAATTTGCCTTGGATCGGTATCGTTACCTACACCAGCGATACTTGCTCTTAATTTAAGCATATCGACCGCAGTGCCTTGAAGATTAAGAACTTGATCTAACAAAACACTAATGTTTGCCGAGCTATAGAAGAATGATCTATTTTCTTTTGCTAATGCAGAAGACCAGTCGTTTCTTGCTGTAAGGTCTAAATAAACAGCATCGTCATATCCAAATGAAACTTGACCGTAAAGGGAGTTCACTCTTTTTTCAACCAAATCACTTTGACTAGCAGTAATTAGACTACCATCGGTATTATTCAAGAAATAACGACCTGGAATTTTGAAATCTTCACCACTGGTACGAGAATTTATACCAGTTGAATGTCTCATGTTGCCACCTGCATTGGCAGTTATGTTCAACTTTTCTGTAACATCTTTATTGAACATAAATAGGAAATCGTAGTTGGTTTCCGTATCATCATTTTTGCCAAACGAAATTCGTCCTCTAGGGAAAAAGTGGTGTCCTACTGCGGTATAAGCTTCTGTATCTTGAGTAACTTGGTCAGTACCAACTCTTACTAAAGCGGATAGCCAATCTGTGAATTGATAATCCAACTTCACCAAACCTATGAAACGTTTTCTTTTATCTCCGTTGAAATCGTTTTGCAAAATCCAATATGGGTTTGCACCTAAACCTGTAGGTCCAATAACCGCAAATGGATTGTCGGGATCAATTGGGTTTTCAGTATTTTGAAATACCCGCATATCTGCATTGCTTACATTTCGTGCAATTGGCCACAAATAAGCCATAACCCCTTCAGTACCCTGATTGGGTCTGTTTTTAGCTTCTTGAATGAAGTAAGTAGCTTTAGCATCCAAGGTAAGTCTATCTCCTAATTTCGTAAATCCACGAATGTTAAAGTTGTTACGCTTCACATTGGAATTTGGAAGCATAGACTCCAAATCAGAATTGGTATACGAAAATCTTACAGATGCCGTCTCACTTCCGCCACTTAGCGCTACGGTATTTACTAGACTGGTACCAGTTCTAAAGAAATCCTTAACATTGTTTGGCTGTGCATTGTAAGCTCTTTGCTCTCCGTTAAAGGCCAATTGCTGTGAACCGTCGAATCTTGGTCCCCAAGAACCAGCTCCTCTAACCGCGTTTACTTGAGTTGCTAATGGGTCAGATGGATTTATAGTTACAAAGTTTCCATCGGTACCGCGGCCATATTCATTTTGGTATTCTGGTATTACCAATGGATCTTCAAAAGTAATACTAGCGGTATAGTTAACGCCCAAACCTCTGTTCAAAGTTCCTTTTTTGGTGGTAATGATGATGGCACCATTAGCAGCCCTAGATCCATAAAGAGCGGCTGCATTGGGTCCTTTCAGTACAGAAATGGATTCGATATCATCTGAGTTAATATCAGAAATCCCATTTCCTAAATCGGGAACATTAAACTCTCCAGCTCCTGCTGTAGCATTTGTTCCGTTGTCAATTGGAATACCATCCACAACATAAAGCGGCTGGTTGTTACCGTTTAGGGAGTTGTTACCACGAATAATAACACGTGTACCTCCACCAACACCGGAGGTGGACTTGGAAACCACTACCCCAGCAACTTTACCTGCCAAAGTACTGGCAACGTTGGAGTCTTTAATTAACGAAACTTGGTCGCCATCCAATTCGGTAACCGAGTATCCCAGGGATTTCTTTTCCCTGCTCAGACCCAAAGCAGTCACAACAACCTCATCCAAGGACTCAACATCTTCTCCTAAAGAGACATTGATTGTTGTTTGTTGGCCAACGGCAACCTCCTGCTCGGTATAACCGATAGCAGAAAACACCAAAATGGCGGCATCATTTGAAACAGTGATGGTGTAGTTACCATCAAAGTCCGTGGAAGTACCATTTCTAGTACCCTTTTCCACAACGTTAATCCCCGGAACAGGCTCTCCTGTGCCCGCGTCCGTAACGTTACCTGAAATTCTTTTTTCCTGTGCCATCGTTGCCGTGAGGCATAAAAACGACACAAGTAGTAGAAAGTAATGAATTTTTCTGTTCATACTAAATGAGTTAGGTTATTAGTTTCTAAAGCTTAAAACAAGCTCTAAGTTCGCAATGATAAAAGTTCGAATTCCTTATATATATAGGAAAAAATTTCGACTAATAACGACGCTCACAAGCTAAAGAACATCATAACGAAAACGTTTGAAATAAGGTTTTCCACAAAGTTTTAGGGAATTTAAGGTGCAAAACAGCTAGGGTTTCCTTTGGATTTCAAAGGATTAGCTTTACCTGAATTCCACCGTTTTGGAATTTGTAAGTTTTTGATGGGATAGAAAATAGCTGTTGTGTTTTTTGCCATCGATATAAATGCTGCCTATACCTTTTTGACCATCTTTTGATTTAGCGCTTATTACCACCTTTTGGTTAGGATAATACTCGGCATCCAAGTGAACCGTAATTTTATCAAATTTGGGTTGGGTCAATGCATAAATAGGTTGGGCGGGATTTACAGGATAAATCCCCATCATGGAAAACACGGCCCATGCGCTCATAGTTCCGGTATCGTCATTTCCTGGGAGTCCGTCGGAGCTGTTCCTAAAATATTTTTGAAGTAAATCGGATACCGTTTGCGGAGTACGCCATTCTTCCCCTTTTACATAATTGAAGAGATACGGATAGGCAATATCCGGTTCATTGGCCATGTCAAACTGGTTCTTATCAAAAACGTTTTGCAGTTGTCTGGAATAGGCTTTGCCACCACCCATAAGCTTCATTAAACCCTTGGCATCATGGGAGACCATGAAAGTATATTGCCAGGCATTGCCTTCAATAAAGCCTAGGTTCTTTACAAAATTGGCACCAGTTTCCGGGTTGTAGGGAGTCAACCAACTGCCATCATCAGTTTTGGGTCTCAGTAGATTAAATTCATTGTCAAACAGCTTTCGGTAGGACAGGCTGCGCTTGGAAAAACGTTTATAATCCTCTTTCTTTCCCAGTGCTTTGGCCAATTGTGCAATGGCAAAATCACTAATGTTATATTCCTGGGTTGTTGAAACGGAACCACTGTTGGTTGTTTTTGTGGTCAAGTAGCCTTTTTCAATATAATCTTTAATACCTGGCCGCAGGGGATTGTTTTCCAACTGATCTGCACTTTTGACCATGGCCTCATAGGCTTTTTCCACATCAAAATCCTGGATTCCTTTAAGATAAGTGTCGGCAAGGACAATACCCGCCGGGTCGCCAACCATGGTGGTTGTCTCAGTGGCATTCAATTCCCATTTGGGCAACCAACCTGACTCGTCATAAATTTGCAGAATGCTCTTCACCATATTGGATTGCTGCTTAGGATACACCAAGCTCATAAGTTGGTGCAAATTGCGGTAGGTATCCCAAAAGGAAAATACCGTATATCTGGTACCGTCCGTTTTCAGGGTTTCCCGGGTTCGCATTTTCGGGTATTCCCCATTAAAGTCGTTCAGGGTGCTGGGGTGAATCAAGGTATGGTAAAGACCCGTGTAAAAAATCGTTTTATCGTCCTGGCTCCCGCCTTCAACTTCAATCCTGGAAAGATATTGATTCCATTCTTGTTGGGTCGCTGTCTTTATATCATCAAAGGATTTGTCTGCAGTTTCTTTTTCAAGATTTTCCCGAGCATTTTCAATGCTAACGTACGACACCCCAATCTTCATTTCCACCTGGGTAGGGATTTTGAAGTCATATTTCATATAGGCGCCAATGCTATCACCGACAACCGCTTTGGTAAAACCTTCCATGAGTCGGGTTTTTCCATTGTATCCCATCCATTGTGCTTCAACACCCTTATAAGTAGTTGGCTTTTTCCAGGTTCCAAAAGAGGAGGCTGGTTCGGAGAATTTAGCGACGAAATAAACCGGGTAGGCCTCTTCCGGTTTGTAATAACAGAAAGACCCAACACTCCTGATTCCCTCAATCTCCGTAGGAGAAACAATCTTTACCTGGGCTCCTTGTTCATTGGTAAGACCCAAACCAAGATTTAAAAGAATGTTGGCCTTGCCAGCGGGGAAGGAATATTTACTGACCCCAGTCCTTGTTGTGGCTGTGGCCTCTACCTTGATGTTGTACTTATCCAACTGGGAAGCGTAATATCCCACTTTGGCAATTTCATTGGAATAGGTAGAGCCGTATTTCTCATGATCGGTTTCCACTGCTCCGGTGGTGGGCATGGCAAGAATCACACCTAGCTCTGGGCAACCCACTCCGCTCAGGTTTACATGACTAAAGCCTGTTAGGAATTTGTTTTCGTGAACGTATGGCGTAGAGAACCAACGACTGTCTTTTTCCAGCGGTAGATTTTGAAGCCCTGCCACATTAAATGGAGAAACATTGGCCATCCCCCTAACCGCTATGGGCCCTGGATTGGTTGTGCCAAAATTGGAGGTGCCAATGAATGGGTTCACATAGTCAATGGCTTGGTTTTGAGCTGTTATCGCACAACTAAAAAAAATAAGGAAATACCCTAGGAAATTTTTTTTCATCTTTCTTTGGAGTTGGATAAGGAATATGGTCTGGAATCCTCAGCTGTTGCCCAAGATTCATTGGGCTCACTTCCCATGCTAAATTGTAATGTGCCTCCGTTCTGAACCATTTCCGTGGAAAGCCAAGTTTGGTCAAAGCTCTTTCCGTTCAAGGTTGCATTCTGAACAAAATGTTGACCCTCGCCATTTTGGGCTGCAACTACCTTAAAGGTATTGCCGTTTTGAAGGTGCAGTGTGGCTTCATCAAACAGGGGTGATCCAATTACATATTGGTTGGTTGCCGGTGCTACTGGATAGAAACCCAATGCGCTAAAGACATACCAGGCGGATGTCTGTCCATTATCCTCATCCCCACAATACCCATCTGGTGCTGGCGTGTACAATTTGGTCAGCACTTCCCGTACCTTTTGTTGTGATTTCCAAGGTTGTCCGGCATAGTTGTACAGATAGATCATGTGTTGTATGGGTTGGTTGCCGTGCGCGTAATTGCCCATGTTCATGATCTGCATTTCCCGGATTTCATGTATCGTAAATCCGTAGTAGGAATCATCATATTCCGGGGGCATGTTAAAAACCCCATCGAGCATGCCGGTAAACTCTTGATTTCCGCCCATAAGATCAATCAGCCCTTGCACATCGTGGAAAACGCTCCAAGTATAATGAAGACTGTTTCCTTCCGTAAATGCATCTCCCCACTTTAGAGGGTTAAAGGGCGACTGGAAGGAACCATCCTTATTTTTGCCACGCATCAATTTGGTGGACGGGTCGAACAGTTTTTTATAGTTCAGGGATTTTTGGTAGTAGGTTTCAGCCAAATCATCCTGTCCCAAAGATTTGGCCATTTGGGCAATGGTGAAATCGGCATAAGCATACTCCAGGGTTCTAGCTGCATTTTCATGAATGCCCACATCGTATGGAACATAGCCCAATTCATTGTAGTAATCCAAACCTGCACGGCCAACACTATTAACAGGTCTTCCATCCGGTACGGTTGCATTTTTGATGATGGCATCCAGCAAAACCTCTTTGTCAAAGCCTTCAATACCACTTAAGTGGGCATCAGCAATGATGGGTGCCGAGTTGGAGCCAATCATACAATCCCGATGTCCAGGACTGGCCCATTCCGGTAGCCAACCTGATTCTTTGTAGGTATTGACCAAGCCTTCCATGATGTTACTGTTCAGCTCAGGATACATCATGTTGAAAAAAGGAAACACTGCCCTGAAAGTATCCCAAAAGCCATTGTCTGTGAACATGTAACCAGGTAGAACTTGGCCATTATATGGGCTGTAATGTACAATTTGATTATTGCTATCGAACTCGTAGAATTTTCTGGGGAACAATAACACACGATACAAGCAGGAGTAAAAGGTGCGTAAATGGTCAATATTATCGGTTTTGACATCGATACGGCCCAATTCTTCCTCCCATGCCTTGGTGGCCTCATCCCTGGTTTCCTTAAAAGTTTTGGAACCAATTTCCCTATTCAGATTGAGTTGGGCCTGCTCAGGACTAATAAATGAAGAAGCCACCTTCACATGAACCGCTTCGCCTCTTTTGGTCTTGAAGCCAATAATGGCCCCTACATGTTCTCCTTTGTTCTCCGTGGTGTTTTCCTGTAATGACCAGTCATCGCCCCAGGTATGGGTGATTTCAAAATCCTTATCAAATTCAGCTACAAAATAGTTGTGAAAATTTTCGGGTACCCCACCACTGTTGTTACGGCAATAACCTATAATTTTTCGTTCTTCTGGCAATACCTTGACCATGGACCCTTTGAAAAAGCCATCCAAAAGGATAAACGCTTGATCGGTTTCCGGAAAAGTGAAACGGAAATGGGCAGCTCTTTCCGTGGGGGTAACTTCGGCCACCACATCATAATCGGCCAAATAAACACTGTAATAATCTGGGCGAACGGTTTCGGCCTTGTGCGAAAAATGGGAAGCGCGTTCCTCCTCATTGTATTTCAATTCACCAGTGACTGCCATTAAGGAAAAGGCGGCATAATCGTTGATCCAAGGACTGGGTTGGTGGGTTTGTTTGATACCACGTATCGTCTTTTCATCATATTTGTATGTCCAGCCATCCCCCATTTTGGAGGTCATTGGAGTCCAAAAGTTCATGCCCCAGGGGGTAGCAATAGCTGGATAGGTATTCCCGTTGGACAAGCTAAAATCCGAATCGGTACCCATTAATGGGTTCACATAGGAAAGGAGTTCTTTTTTTGTCTTTGGCGTATCATTGGAATCAGGGTTTGTTTGATTTCCGCAGGAAACAAACAGCAATGCCATCCAAGCTATTGCAATTCCTTTTGCCAAATAGTTTGTCATTATCAGCTTCATGTCATCTATAAATTTTATTGGTTTCTGGGGAGGTTCTGTTTTTTTCATTGGCCAACTTTGGGTCGTTGGTCAATTTGAATTCCAAAGTGCCTCCAGAAGTAATTTCTTTATGGGTAATGTAATTTCTATCCAAAACTGCCCCGTTCAGGGAGATGTGTTCCACATATTTCAGCTCAGGCGCACCTTTAGCTTTGATGGTAAAGGATTTGTCGTTTGGAAGGGCAAGAGTTACCTCTTCAAATAAAGGGACTCCGAGATCATAAGCTCCTTGGGCCGGATTAACCGGATAAAATCCCAAGGCGCTGAATATATACCAGGAGGACATTTGCCCGCAATCCTCGTTTCCACAATGTCCGTTGGGTTCGTTTTTGTATTGGTTTGCCAATATTTCCCGAACCAATTTTTGGGCCTTGGCAGGTTGGTCAATATAGTTATAAAGATACGCAACATGATGACTGGGTTCGTTCCCGTGCGCATACTGGCCAATCATTCCCGTGCTGAACAAGGGGAGTTTGTCATCAGGTTCGGGGGCGTAGCTGAACATGGAATCCAATTTTTGGGTAAAACGCTCATTTCCGCCAGTTTTGGAAATGAGGCCATCTATGTCTTGGGGTACAAACCAATAGTAATGCCACGCATTGCTTTCACAGAAATAGGGGGTGTACTCTTTGGGAACAAAAGGTTCTATGAATTTCCCATTAGTGTCTTTGGGTTGCAGCCATGACCTTTTTTCATTGTAGAGGTTCTTCCAATTTTGGGAACGTATCAGAAAGCGACGGTAATCTTCCATTTTCCCCAAATCTTTGGCAAACATGGCAATGCACCAATCATCAAAGGCATATTCCATGGTTTTGGAAACCGACCAATTTTCATGCTGGTCATCCACGGGGATATAGCCCAATTCCTTATAGATGTCGATTTGCCTGTCGTTGACCATGGCACTTTCGCGGCAAGCTTGGTAAGCCAGTTCCGAATCAAACTCGAACCCTTTAAAATAGGCATCTACGATTACTGGAACTGCATGATAACCTATCATCATATGGGTCTCACTCCCTTGCATGGACCAAACTGGCAACACTCCCGTTTCTTGGTAATGGGCCAGAAGGGATTTGACCATATCCGGAACCCGTTCCTGTTGCAGAAGAGTGTACAAGGGGTGTGCTGCCCTAAAGGTGTCCCAGAGCGAGAAAGTATCATATCTGTTGAATCCAGAAGCTTTGGCCACGGTATCCGTTTGAGGGAGATGCTTCCCTTGGGTGTCATTTGCTGCCTTGTATTCCCCGTTGATATCACTATAGAGGGTAGGGGCCAGCATGGACTGGTACATCATGGTATAAAAAATGGCCTTTTCGTCTTCGCTGGCCGTGCTGATCTTTATCTTCTGAAATTCCTTTTCCCAGCTTGCTTCTGTTTGGGAACGAATAGAATCAAAATCCTTATCCGCCTCAATTTGAATGGCCTTTCCAGCTGCTTCACTGCTCACCGAGGACAAGCCTGTTTTAACCACGATTTGCGCCCCGTCTTCGAGCTCATAGTCCAAGCTTATTTTGGATGACGTCTGATCTCCGATGATTTCGTAAGATGCAAAGGGTTTGGAAAACTGCATTTCAAAATACAGTTTTTGATTGCGGGCCCAGCCATTGGACATGCGATGTCCTTGTAAGGTTGAGTCATTGACAACTTCGATGAAGGTGTCTGTGGGGCTGTCCCAATTTAGACTGTACCCTAAATCCACATGGATTTGGGATTGCACATCCTTGGGAAATGTATAGCGATGAACGCCCACTCTGGCGGTTGAGGTCATTTCGGCCTTTATTCCATAGTCCAGCAGATCCACCCAATAATAGCCGGGAGATGCTCCTTCCCTGGCGTGGTCAAAGCTGGAGTAGGGTTTGAAATTGTTTGCTTGGATGCGACCCGAAAACCTACTATTGGTGGGTATCACCAAAATATCATAAAGATCTCCGGCTCCCGTCCCGGTCAAATGGGTATGCGAAAAACCAGTGATAATGGAATCCTGATAATAATAGCCTGCTATGCGATCCCAGCCTGGAATACCAATATCAGGGCTCAATTGTACCATACCGAATGGGGTGGTGGCACCAGGGTAAGTGTTTCCAGGACCATCCGTTCCGATAAAGGGATTGACAAAGTCAATCAAACGTTCGGTAGAGTTGTCTTTTTCGGGTGTTGGGCTGCAAGCGAACACTAAAATGAACAACCCTATATAAAACTGACCCAACTTCATGGCCTTACTTTTTGAACTGTGTTACTTACTGAGGACCCTGAACTGGCCGTCTGAACCTACGGCCAAGATTTTTTTAGTAAAAGGGCTTTTCGTCCAAATGGTGAATCCTGTTTTGTGGTTTTCCAGTTCCGCAATTACTTTCTTTCCTTGAATTATTTTTGGTTCGGTGAACTTTTGCCCATCTGCCATCTTCCATTTGAACTTTCCTTTTTGCTGTATCAAATCGCGATATAACTCATATAGGTGCCATTTGACACGATCATCCTTCGGGATTTCAAATTGGTCGGGGGTACTGCCCACTTCGTTTTCAGAAAAATATACATAACCCCATCTTTCTGGTTCATGCATATTGATGACGTACTGTGGAGACCAGACCCAGTTGTATTCTGGTAAATGTTTCCCTGTTTTTGGGTCTTTCTTTCTTGAATATTTCCCATCCGTGATATCATGATCCCAATTCACCCTGGAAAATCCAATCCTCCAAAATTTACCTTTGGGGACATTGTCTTGGTAATAACCGGTACGTAAATCCTGAAAGGGAATCGCTATTTCCAAGGTCCACCCCTCGTCATTGTCGGAAGGATCGTTAAGTGTTCCCTGTACGGCGACTGCAGATTGCATTCCCAAAGCTTCCCATCCATTCAAGGTTTCGTTGCCCGCGCGATAGGGTGCGGTGAGGTATTGATCCCAAACTGTGTTCAATACATTCCACTCCAGTTCATAGTACCCATGCACATCTCCTTCTGGATCTAGGAAAACCTCGAAATCATTATTGTGGAAAATGACCGCATCGTGTTCGGTAATGTCGCCCCAAACATGTGGTTCTTTCATACGGGCAAAGAAGTAGATATTGTTTTCATCCCAAAGCATCTTGACCTGGGTGTCGTAGGTGGGTTTCTTAACGCCTTCAATGTCGATAAACAATTCGGACCAAGGTGCATTTTTCCATGATGCTTCATTGGCCTGCCCGTCAATTTTTATGGTTTCAGTTGCCTTATAGGCAACATATTTTCTAGGAGTTTCTTGTGCAGATATCAGTATACATCCTACATATAGGGAGAAAAGAATGAAACTGATGAGCTTTTTGTGTTTTTCAGCAAAGTCTTTCATGGCGTACTTACAAGCTGTTTTCTTTGGTAAATTGTACTATTTCGGATATCCGCCCAAAAGCTAAGGCGGTAACGGTATCGGCAGCGCCATAATAGATAGCCACCTTGTCCTCTTTAATGCTGTGCAAGCTTGCACATGGGAATACCACATTGGGTACATCTCCAACACATTCGTATGAAGTCTGTGGAGAAATAAGATAGGGTTGGGTTCTATATTTTACCTGATCAGGTTGGTCTTTGTCCAAAATGGCCGCACCCATGGAATATCGGAAACCATTACAGGTGTTGATGACCCCGTGATAGAACATGAGCCATCCTTCATCCACTAAAATGGGAACCGAACCGGCCCCGATTTTGGTGCACTGCCATGCGCTGTCCTCAAATGGAGAGGCCTTCATAACACAACGGTGCTCGCCCCAGTATTTCATGTCAGGACTATAACTGATGTAAATATCCCCAAAAGGTGTATGACCATTATCACTGGGTCTGCTGAGCATTGCATATTTGCCATCTATTTTTGCTGGGAACAAAACGCCGTTTCGGTTGAAGGGCAAAAAGGCATTTTCGCATTGGAAAAACTCCTTAAAATCAAAAGTATACCCAATGCCAATAGTTGGGCCATGGTACCCATTGCACCATGTGATCCAGTACCGATCCTCAATAAAGGTAACTCTGGGGTCGTATTTGTAATCAGAATCTATCATGGAAGTGTTGCCTTCCTGAAACGAAATAGGGCTATGATTGATATCCCAGTTTAAGCCATCCTTGCTAAAACCGGCAAAGATGTTCATTTGAACGGCTTTGTTGTCACATCTAAAAACCCCGGCGTAGCCGCCTTCAAATGGAACTACGGCACTGTTAAAGATGCTATTTGAGGAAGGAATTGCATTCCTTTCAATAATGGGGTTATTGCTGTACCGCCAAATTACATCTGTATTGCCTTCCGGTCTTTCTTGCCAAGGAATTGTATTCACTTTTTCCAATGTTTGATATGCCATAAATTGATTAACCAAGTAGTTTTAGGGGTTCTAATTTGGAATTTTTTGAACCCTGTTCAACCAAGTAAATTTTAGAATTATTGAAGTTATTAAAAATACCACGAGTGCCAGCAGCATTTTGGGGTAGTCTCGAATCAGCAAATAAATGGGAAGGAGAATCATGCTGGATTGCCAAATGATCCCAATGGCACAATTGAACATGTCCATCCAAAAATCGTTGTTCTTTTCAAAGGAGCTGTCCTCGTTCTTTAGCTGAGTATAAATGGGCTTCCACCAACCCCAAGGTTTTACATTCTTGTAAAAGGACTTCAATATTTCGGTATCCGTGGGTTTTGTGAGATAAGTGCCCAGATAGGAGCCCAGTAAGGAAACCCCAAAAATAATCGGGAACAGATAAATGGCATGCACATGGGACACTTCATACAAGAAGGTGTCTTCAGCAAAATTGCCTTTGTTCTGATCTAGGAAATACTGAAGGGTAGCTACCACAAGGCCAGCGACCATACCCCAAAAATAACCCCAACCATTAAAGCGCCACCAAATCCATTTGAGGAAATTGGCAGCAACATAGCCGCCATATAGGGCACTGGTAATCCAAAGGGTCAAGGAGTTGATTGAATCTGCAAAGAAGCCCATACACACTCCAAGTCCCACAACAGCAAAGGAAGCAATATGACTGGCTTTGATATAGTGTTTGTTGGAAGCTTCGGGCTTAAAATATTTTTTATAAATATCGTTGACGATATAGGCAGGCCCAGAGTTGACAAAAGCTGAAAAGGTGGACATAAAGGCTGCAAGAAGCCCGGCCAATAGCAACCCCTTAACCCCAACGGGGATATGATTGTTGATGACTTTGGGAAGGATGACTTCCAAATCCCCACCATTTAAACCAGGATTTGAGCTCATTTCCGGAACAAGGGTCACCAAAGCAATTACAACAATGCCTGCAATCAAGAGATATCGTGGAATATACAGTACCAACCCGGTGAATCCGCTCATGTATGCCGATTCCTTGACCGTTCGGGTAGATAGAATACGTTGGAAATCGAACCCAGGTACTGGTCCCGCCACACTGGCAAAGAATCCTTTGAACAAGGTCATACCTATAAAGGCACCAAACATTTTATAACCCTCAGAATCTATTAGATCATTGAAAGCCTGGAATTTATCACTCCAATGCGGTCCTAATTCGTTATTGAAAAAAATACTGCGCCATTCTGGGGACAACACGGCGTTGATGTCAACATCCGCAACGGTGACAAAGGTATAGCCCGCTACCAGTAGTCCCGCAATGACCATGATCAAATATTGCAATACTTCCGTGGCCACCACGGAAAACATTCCCCCTTTTATGGTATAGATGGTGGTTAGCACAATAATGATCAAGGCGTAGGACTGTTCCGAACTCAGCAGAAGCGTTTCGCCAATGAACCAACTGAGGTCCCAGGGCAGTATGATGGTCATGAACTTGCCTGCACCTTCAAAGAAATAGGCAATGAAGCCTACTGTGGATATAATGGCAAAGACAGCAATGATAAAATGCGAAGCCCTTCCTGCCCTTCCATCCCCAAAACGGGTCAAGATCCATTCGGAGCCTGTCATAATATTTGACCGACGAATCCAGACCGCCAAAAACATCATTACAAAAATCTGGTTCCATACAGGCCAGAGCCACATAAACATAAAGCTTTTGGCCCCATAGAGGAACAAAATCCCAACCATCCATGCTGTTCCGGACACGTCAAACATACCGGAGCCATTACTAAGTCCCAAATAGTACCATTTGATGTTGTTTCCTCCTAAAAAATAGGAGTCAAGCCCTTGGGAAGCTTTTTTGGAGACCCAAATTCCAATGAACAGGGTCAACACCACGTAGATGATTATTATTGACAGGTCGATTAATTCCATATAGTTTTTTCTGGTCCTTGGTTATACTCCCCAACTTTTATTGGGTTCGGGTCCCATTTCAAATTCCAGGGTTCCTCCCGCTATAAGTTCTTCATGGGTGATGTAGCTTCGCTGGAGCAATTCTCCATTAAGCGTTGCTGTTTGGATATACTTATTGGTGGGGGAGGTATTTTTGGCTGTTAAAATAAATTCCTTGTCTTGTGCTACCGAAAGGGTCACTTTTTCAAAAATTGGACTTCCCAATTCATACTGCCCAGAGGCAGGGTTCATGGGGTAAAATCCCATAGCACTGAAAACGTACCATGCTGACATTTGCCCACAATCCTCGTTTCCGCTGAGTCCATCTGGCTGGGTGCTGTACTGGGTATCTAAAATTTCCCTAACCCATTTTTGGGTTTTCCATGGTTTTTTGGCCTTATTGAACAGGTAGGCAATATGATGACTGGGTTCATTTCCATGGGCATATTGTCCAATCAAACCGGAGATGTCTACGGAAACGTTGTCACCGGAAATTTCGGAGCTTTCCGTAAAAAGTTGTTCCAACTTGGTGGTAAAGGGCTCTGGCCCGCCATGAAGTTCAATAAAATCAGGAACATCATGTAATACAAACCAGCTGTGCTGCCAGGCATTACCTTCGGTATAGTCCGTATGCTCCCTATGGTTGGAATGCTTGGGATCAAAAGGTTCGTTCCAGCTTAGCCCATCCTCAGATTTCCCTCGCATGAACCCCGTATCTGCATCAAAAAGATGTTTATAGGCATTGGAACGATTTAGGAAATAGGCGTAATCTTCATCCTTGCCCAATGCCTTGGCCATTTGGGCCACACACCAATCGTTATAGGCAAATTCCAAGCTTATGGTAACCGATTCATCCAGAGACGTATACGGGATGTAACCAAATTCCTTATAAGGAGCAAGCCCTCTGATGTCTCCCATCATCGTATTTTTTACAGCTTGATAGGCTTTTTCAGTATCATACCCTCGAATACCTTTCAGAAAAGCTTCGGTTATCATGGAAACCCCGTGATTCCCAGTCATGGTATTGGTTTCGTTGGCATATAAGGTCCATACAGGAAGTCTTCCTTGTTCATCATAGTAGGCCAACATGGACTGGACTATATCACTTGCACGTTCGGGTTGCAAGATGTTCAACAAGGGGTTTTGGGCTCTAAAAGTGTCCCAGAGCGATAGTGTGGAGTAGGCGTCCCATCCAGCTGCTTTGGCAATACTATCGTTTTGTAACCTAAATTCCCCATTGGTGTCGCTGAAGCGGACAGGGGCAATTTGCGTATGGTACAAGGCAGAGTAGAATATGGTCTTTAGCGAATCTTGCGGGGTTTCTACTTTAATTTTGGAAAGCAATGCCTCCCATTCGCTATGTGTACCGTTCTTTACCTCCTCAAATGTGCGGTTGGTGCCATGGGTTTCCAAATTGGCCTTGGCATTGTCTATGCTCACCGAAGAAACCGCAATCTGCAGCTCAACCACATTTTCAGCATCAGCACCAATAAAAAACTGGCCACCTACTTTTTTTCCTTGGGCTTCTGGTGAATTGGCAGAAATGGCACCATCAGCAACAAGTTCGGATGAGGTGATGGGTAATGAGGACTTAACCACAAAAAAGAGCTTTTGGTTTTTTGCCCAGCCTGTGCTATGTCTATATCCAACCAAGGTTTTTTCATCTTCTAGCCGAAGGGAACAGTCTACCGGGGCATCCCAGTTGACAGCATACCCTAAATCCAAAATGAAAGAGGATTCATCACCCTCCGTATATGTGTATTTGTGAAATGCAATATATTCATTGGCAGTAAGTTCAACCTGAATCCCAGGATCATCCAGTTTCACTTTGTAGTAACCGGGTTTGGCGGCCTCATTGCGGTGCGAAAAAGTTGAGGTATAAGGCAGACTATCCCTTGGTTTGCCAAAATGGGTCAAGTCCACTTTTTTATGGGTGGGCATCAGGAGCAAATCGGCCAAATCTCCAATACCTGTACCGCTCAAGTGCAATTGCCCAAATCCTGATATTATGGAATCGGAAATATGGTAACCTGAGCACCAGTCCCATCCAGCAGTTCCATTATCTGGACTGGGTTGGACCATTCCAAAGGGAGCCGTGGCACCTGGAAAGGTATGGCCATGTCCACCGGTACCAATAAAGGGGTCTACAAAATCAGTAAGTGTTTCTGTGGATGCCGAAGACTTATTGGTATCTGCACAGGACAGGCTTAAAACAAGCACAGCTACAACCGGAAATATTGCGCCCTTGCTCATTGGTCATTTGGATTAATATTGAGTTTTTTTATACTTTTCCTCAAAATATATTTGATTTTCTTATAGTGTTTGGTTGGATTAGCTGAATCCGTTGGTCGTGTTAGGTTAGAAAAATGTAATCCTAAATATTTATAATTTTATTCGCTGGTCGAATAAAATTAGACCAACAACAAGCCCCAAAAGCTAAACAACAGAAAAACCGACAATCAAAAAAAACGCTGTGATTCATGTATATAAATGACAAATTGGAGGAGCTGTTGAAGGTTGAATCTCCCCAGCAGTATAAAATCACCTATAAGCACCATGTCATTTTTTGGGGCATCTATTTTTTACTCAATACCCTGCGATGGGGAAGTATCCACAATGATTTTGCTTTGTCGTTGAAAACCAACTTAATAGGTTTTCCCATTCACATTGCACTTTCCTATTTCAACATCTACTTTTTGATGCCGAAATTTGTGTACACCAGAAAGTATTTCACCTATGCGTTAATGGTGGTGACCTGCTTGTTCATCATGCTCTTGGTAAAGTTCAATCTTACCTACTATTTGGTAAGTACCAATGTAATGCCGGAAGGACCGGAATATGTGGATAGCCTTACCCTGAATTATGCCATTATTACCATGTTTGGGGAACTGTATGTGGTTGCCTTTGCCACTGCCATAAAGGTGACTGTGGATTGGCTCAGGGAGCATAGCAAACTGCACGATTTGGAAAAAAGGCAATTGACCACGGAGTTAAAGTTTTTACGTTCCCAGGTGTCGCCCCATTTTTTCTTCAATACCTTAAACAATATTTATTCCCTCACCTTGGAGAAGTCGGATAAGGCACCTGAAGTTATTCTTAAACTTTCCGGTTTAATGAGGTATTTGCTCTACGCAACCAGAAAACGCAAACAGGATTTAAAAAGTGAGATTGACTGTATCCAAAATTATATTGATTTGGAGCGAATACGATTCAATGATACCCTTGAAATAGACATTGGAATCTCAGGAGATTTGGAAAACAAGGAAATTGCCCCAATGTTACTCGTTCCCTTGATTGAAAATTGCTTTAAGCACGGGGCAAGCAAAAATATTGGCGATATGAATATCACCATTGATGTCAATGTCGATGATGATTTTTTGTATTTTAAAGTATCCAATACCATCCCAAAAAGTGACACTAACAGCAAGGTGGCCACCAGAGGTGGGGGGATAGGGCTTTCCAATGTAAAGAAAAGGTTGGAATTGGGTTATGATCAAAATGATTATGAGCTTTCTATCTTTGAGAAGGAAAAAATGTTTCATGTGGATTTAAAACTAAAAGTATGACGCCTTTGAGAGTGATAATTATTGATGATGAACCGTTGGCAATCAATGTGCTGAAAAATTATGTGGAGCAAGTGAGCCAATTGGAATTGGTGCAGACCTTTTCCAATGCCATAGACGCCAATTTGTTCTTGCAGGAAAATGAAGTGGACATCATATTTTTGGATATCAACATGCCTATTTTGGACGGACTCAATTTTCTGCAGTCCTTGCATGTGGCACCTATGATAGTGATTACCACGGCCCATGAAGAATATGCACTAAAAAGTTTTGAATTGGAGGTGATAGATTATTTGGTTAAACCTATTCCGTTCCCCAGGTTTTTAAAAGCGGTCAACCGCATTATCAGCTTAAAGCAGGGAGCTACAAATTCGGGCTATTCCACTAATGAAAAACCCAGCATTTTTGTAAAAGTGGATAAAAAGAAACTTCAAAAGATTTTCATTGACGAAATTGTTGTTGTGGAAAGCTTGAAGGATTACATTCGAATTAAGACCACTTCCGCTAAATATATTATACACAAGACACTGGGGAGTTTTACCGATGAATTGCCCTCAGACAGGTTTCTTAGGATACATAGGTCCTATACCATAGCTATTGACAAAGTGGAATCCATTGAAGGAAATAGCTTGGAAGTGGATGGTATCAGATATACCATTGGACGTAGCTATTTGAACGAGGCCAAAAGCCGAATCCTCAATGACTCCATAACCTAGGGCTATACCAAGCTGGTTAACAGTTGCTTCTGAAGATTTACTTCATTGATCTTTTCGCTTCTGTTATTGGTCGAATTTTTTTAGGTAAGTCGGGTTATCTGGGTAGTTTCAAGTCAAAACGGATTTAAAATTATTGGGACATGTCCGACGCTTCAAAGACGAAAAGAAGAATTTTGTGGGTTTTCGCGGTTTTTATTGGAACCGTATTTCTAGTTGGTTGTCAAACCAAAAAAGGGGAATATGCATCGGTAAATGCCGGAGTGTCCAACAAGCAGATTCCTGACTCAATAGATTTTTCGTTCCATATTAAACCCATTTTATCCGATCGTTGTTTTGCATGTCATGGACCTGATAAAAATGCTATTGAAGGGGGACTTTCCTTAAATAAAGCTGAAGACGCTTTTGCGGCAATTGGTGAAAACAAGGATCGCTATGCCATTGTACCTGGTGATTTGGAAAAGAGTGAGCTGGTCCATCGAATTTTCAGTGAAGATCCCAATTTGATGATGCCACCGCCCGAATCCAACCTTACGCTGTCCGATTATGAAAAGGAATTGCTAAAGAAGTGGATAGCCCAAGGGGCGGAATTTAAAAAACACTGGGCATTTGTGGCGCCTGAGAACCAGCAGGTACCCAAAGTGGAAAATGATGCATGGAGCCAGAATGAAATTGACCAATTTGTGTTGAAAAAAATGGAGGAACAAGGCTTTCAGCCTTCCAAAAAAGCCGCAAAGGAACAACTGATCAGAAGAACCTTTTTTAGCATCACAGGTTTACCTCCCAATGCAGAACAAGTAAATGCATTTTTGGAAGACAACACGGTTGATGCTTTCGAGAACATTGTGGATTCTTTACTTGAGACCAAGGACTATGCAGAAAACATGGCGGCTGACTGGATGGATGTGGCCCGCTACGCGGACACCCATGGCTATCAAGACGATTTTGAGCGAATCATGTGGCCCTGGAGGGATTGGGTCATTCATGCATTTGGTAAAAATATGCCCTATGACGAATTTGTAACCTATCAATTGGCAGGTGATATGCTGCCCAATGCTACCAAGGAATCCATATTGGCAACTGGGTTCAATAGGAATCATAAGATTACCGCTGAGGGTGGGGTAATTCCGGAGGAGTATCGGGTGGAATATGTAGAGGATCGAACCAACACCTTCGGTACTGCATTTTTGGGACTTACCTTAGAGTGCTCCCGTTGCCATGATCATAAATATGATCCAGTGAGCCAAGAAGAACATTTCCAGCTCTTCAGTTTCTTTAACAATGTAGATGAGGATGGACTTATGGCAAACGCCCAAGTAATCCCCAAACCCTATATTTCCATAAGCCCTGACGAGGCCAACGGTGTCTTGGATTTCGTGAACATGACCCATTCCAATTCGGAAGTCAAGGTTATGGTTATGGAAGATATGCCAGAACCAAGGGATGCCTTTGTGTTGAATAGGGGGGCTTACGATCAACCAACGGATCAGGTTTTCCCTGCTACCCCTGAGGCCATTTTTCCCTTTCCCGAAGATTTGCCCAAAAACAGACTGGGATTGGCTCAATGGTTGTTCCATGAAGATAACCCTTTGACCGCCCGTGTGGCCGTCAACCGTATCTGGCAACGGATGTTTGGTAAAGGCTTGGTGGAAAGCTCCTATGATTTTGGAAATCAGGGCGCGCTACCCTCGCATCCAGAATTGTTGGACTATTTGGCAATCAAATTCAGAACGGAGGGTTGGGACATCAAACAAATGATAAAATACATGGCCATGTCGGCCACCTTTCAGCAAAGCAGTGAGATTTCTCCTGAAATGCAGGAAAGAGATCCAGAGAATACCTATTTGGCAAGGGCAACTCGACTTAGATTGGGTGCTGAAATGATTCGAGATCAAGCATTGAAAATAAGCGGATTGCTGAGCGCAGAAGTGGGAGGCCCCAGTGTTAAACCCTATCAACCAGAAGGAATTTGGGAAGAAACCACAGGAGGTGGTGGGGGAAGTACAGCAAGCTATGTACAGAGTGAGGGCAAAGATCTTTATCGCAAAAGCCTGTATACTTTTTGGAAGCGAACCGTCCCACCGCCCAGCATGATGACCTTTGATGCGGCATCCAGGGATTTGTGCAGTGTAAAAAGACAGGAAACCAATACCCCTTTACAGGCATTGGTTTTGTTGAACGATCCCCAGTTGATAGAAGCTGCCAGGGCCATGGCATCCAAAGCCATGAATGTTGGTGAAGTTGAGGATCAAATCAGCTACATTTTCCAAAACGCCACATCAAGGACTCCTGCCCAGGAAGAAATGGAAGTATTGCAAAAGTTTTATGCAAATACCTTGGAAAAAATCAATTCGGGAGAAATTATACCAGAGGAATACCTTTCCATTGGAGAATTCAAACCTAGTGATGATATTGCCCCAGAGACCCTAACAGCCTTGGCGCTGACCACGCAGACCATATTGAATTTGGATGAAACGATAACAAGAGGCTAATTATGAGCGAAAAGAAAATATTGGCGGATAGTGCTCTAAACCTTAATAGAAGGGCATTTCTAGGGAAATCGGCCCTAGGTATTGGAGGTGTAGCGCTAGGTTCACTTTTGGGTTGTAATTTTTACAGAAAAGATGGTGAATTGCTGGCCAAAGCGGATAACCCAATGGGCATAAAGGGAATTCTCCATTCCCCACATCATTCCGCAAAAATAAAACGGGTTATCTATTTGTTCCAAAGTGGAGGGCCATCGCAGTTGGAGCTTTTTGATTACAAACCTGTACTTAATCAGCGTAGGGGAGAAGATTTGCCAGAATCTATTCGCAACGGACAACGTTTGACTGGAATGACTTCCGGGCAGGACAGTTTTCCCTTGGTAGGTTCCCAATTTGGATTTCAACAACATGGGAAAAATGGGATTTGGATAAGTGATTTGCTGCCCTATACCGCCAAAATGGTGGATGATCTCTGTATTGTAAAATCCATGTATACCGAAGCCATTAACCATGATCCAGCGGTTACCTTTTTTCAAACGGGGTCCCAACAGCCGGGAAGACCCAGTATTGGTTCTTGGTTGAGCTATGGATTGGGAAGTGAGAATAAAAATTTACCGGCCTTTACCGTATTGCTCTCAAGGGGAAGTGGTAGGCCCAACGGTCAACCCTTATACACACGCTTATGGGGGAATGGCTTTTTGCATTCTTTACACCAAGGAGTCCAATTTAGAGCCGCGAAGGACCCAGTACTTTATCTAAATGACCCTAAAGGGATTTCAAAAGAAACCAAGCGAGCCATTTTGGATAATCTAGCCGAATTGAACGAAAAGCAATATCAGGAATTTGGCGATAATGAGATCCAAAGTAGGATTGCCCAATATGAAATGGCCTATCGTATGCAGACCTCTGTACCTGAGGTGATGAATACCGAAAAAGAACCTGATTATATCTACAAAATGTATGGCGCGGACGCCAAAATACCAGGCACCTATGCAGCCAATTGCTTGTTGGCAAGAAGGTTGGCCGAGCAGGATGTGCGCTTCATCCAATTGTACCACATGGGTTGGGATCAGCATGAGAATTTACCTGATGCCATAGCCAAACAGGCTAAAGATGTGGATCAAGCCTCTGCAGCTCTTGTGGCGGATCTTAAGCAACGTGGAATGCTGGATGATACCTTGGTGATTTGGGGTGGGGAATTTGGAAGAACCAACTACTCCCAAGGTTTGTTGACAGACACCAATTACGGCCGAGATCACCACCCAAGATGTTTTTCCATGTGGATGGCTGGAGGCGGCATAAAACCGGGGATTGTCTACGGGGAAACCGATGACTTTGGATACAACATCACCGAAAACCCGGTACACGTCCATGATTTTCAGGCAACATTGCTGCACCTCTTAGGAATAGATCACGAAAGATTGACATATAAGTATCAAGGAAGAAGATTTAGGTTGACCGATGTTGAAGGACATGTGGTCAAAGATATATTGGCATGATGAAACGAAGACAGTTTATTGGCAAGAGCGGCTTGGCTGGATTGGGATTGGCTTCCATGGGTTCCCTTTCCTTCACGGATGACTTTTGGAAGGACGCCGTTATCGGTCATGGCTCTCATCAATACAAGGTGGATCTAAATTGGGGGAAGCTGAATAGCGATAAGTTCCCCGTTAAGGATTGTCATGAAATGGTACAGGATGCCAATGGCCGCATTATTTTATTGACCAACCATACCAAGAACAATATTCTGATCTATGATCGATCAGGAAAACTTTTGGATTCCTGGGGAACTGAATACCCTGGAGGACATGGGCTTACCTTACATGATGAAAACGGCACTGAGTTCTTGTACATCTGCGATAACAATAGGCATGAAGTCATCAAAACAAGCTTGGATGGAAAGGTGATTCAAGTGTTCCCATTTCCGAAAGAAAGCGGTAAATATCAGAAAGCGGAAGAGTACATTCCAACCGAAACGGCTATAGCTGGTAACGGAGATGTTTATGTAGCTGATGGCTATGGATCCCAGTACATTACCCATTACGATGCCAAAGGCAACATCAAAAATATCTTTGGGGGAAGGGGAGATGAGCCGCAGTTGTTTAACAATGCCCATGGTATTTGCATAGACGATAGGGACTCCAATAACCCTACTTTATTGATCACCGCCCGACAACAAAACAAACTGAAGCGGTTCTCTATGGATGGGGAACACTTGGATGCGATTGACCTCCCAGGTGCCTATATCTGCAGGCCGGTCATCCACAACAACCATGTGTACTTGGCCACCATTTGGTCAGGAGATGGGTCTGAAGGTACAGGCTTCATTTCTATTTTGGATGAAGACAACAAATTGATTTCTGCCCCTGGCGGAAGTACTCCCACCTACGAAAATGGAACCTTGAACCACATGCATCAAACCCTAAAAATCTTTAGACATCCCCATGATGTTTGCATTGATGCTGATGAAAATATATATGTGGCCCAATGGAATTCTTGGGGAACCTATCCCATTAAACTGTTCCGCGTATGACAAAGCAAATATGGGTTGCATTAAAGCAGTCTCTGACCAAATCAAATAGCCTTAACTTACTTTTAATGGCTTTGCTGTATACCGGGGTTGCTTCCTGTCAATCAGAAAAAACTACCTTTTTAAGTACAGATGAGATTCAATTGGCTCCTCCCAGTATCCAAGTGGATTCCACCCTCTTTATTCATTCCGCTTTGGTTCAAGTG
This sequence comes from Flagellimonas flava, assembly GCF_050617915.1. Taxonomy (GTDB): domain Bacteria; phylum Bacteroidota; class Bacteroidia; order Flavobacteriales; family Flavobacteriaceae; genus Flagellimonas; species Flagellimonas flava_A. Next base: position 406,840 of record NZ_JBODQE010000004.1, on the reverse strand, counting down.
CGACTGGCAGAAAATGGCTCGGTATTACGATATAGCCTGGATGGCAGTCCTGTAAATGAAAGCGCATCCGTGTATGCTCAACCCATTGAGCTGCTAAATTCTGCCGAGGTGAGGGTGAGAGCCTACCATCCCCAATTTACTGCAAGTGAGGAACGAACCATACGGGTTCGAAAGCTAAAGCGTGATATTTCCCAGACTTTTGTTGAGCTTGAACCACAGCCCAATGCTTCATACCCGGGCAATGGAGCAGCATCCTTGACCGATGGGCAAAAGGGAAGTGTAAACTTTAGACAGGGGGGATATTGGTTGGGCTTTCAGGAAAATGAAATTGGGGTGAAAATGAAATTGGAGGCCGATTTTAGCCCAAGCAAGATCATATTGAGCATGCTTCAGGATCAAGGATCATGGATATTTTTGCCGCAGGCTGTCCAAGTACATTCCAACGGAAATATGGTGGGATCCAAAGAATTGATAAACAGCTCGATTTCAGGAGAAAAACAACTTCAATACATAGAAATACCCGTTTCACTGGATAACAATCAAGAATTTACAATAAGCATACATCCATTGCAAAAAATCCCGGATTGGCACCCTGGCAAAGGCACCCTTCCCTGGACTTTTATCGATGAGATTATAATAGAATAACCGCACCAAATGCCACCAGGAAATTTACACCCTTTATTTGTCCATTTACCCATAGGAATATTGCTGTTAGCTTTCCTTATGGAGTTGTATTATCGCAAAAAACCTCAACCAAAGGACAACGGAACCATTTTGTTCGCCTTGGCAATTGGCGCCATCAGCGCTTTAATATCGGTGATCACAGGATGGTTTTTAGGTGGGAATGGAGGTTATGATGAGCAATTATTGGATTTGCATAGGTGGATAGCCATCGCATTTTCGGTGGGGGCAGCAGTCCTGTTCTTTCTAAAGAGATCCAGGAATAAACAAGCTCAAAAGTCCTATATGCCTGTATTTGTGGTGGTGTTGATTCTGCTTACAGCAACAGGCCATTATGGAGGAAGCCTCACTCATGGAGAGGATTTTTTGTTTGCAGAAAAGTATGAAGACCCGGTCATTGAAAATGTGGAAAAGGCCGCCGTGTATGCTGATATTGTTCAACCCATTTTGCAGCGAAAGTGTGTAAGTTGCCATAACAGCGGCAAAACCAAGGGAGGTTTGTTACTGACTTCGGAAAGCAGTTTGGTTGCAGGGGGAGATTCAGGTGCCTTGTTGGATTCTTTGGAACAAGAGGGAATGAGCCTGCTGATGCATCGCCTCCATTTACCCATGGAAGATGAAGAGCACATGCCGCCCAAAGGGAAAGTGCAGCCTACAGCAGAGGAGGTTATGCTTATGGAATGGTGGATGGAAAACGAGCATTGCTTTGATTGTTTGGTGGAGGATTTACATCACGAAGGAAAGCTGACGACTGCCTTGGAGGCCTTGGAAAAGGACACTTCTACCGAGGCGTTGCTTGCAGAAAAAGTGGATGAGGTTCCCCAAGATTTCATGGACCTCTTGGCGCAGAACAATATTTCTGCTCAACTGATTTCAGAGGAAAAGCCCTTGCTCTTGGTTAATTTTTTACAGCGTAAAAATCTTTCCGAAGCTGATTTTGAATTATTGGAGACTTATAAGGACAATGTGGTGCAGTTAAATTTGGGCTATACTAACATGGACAATGAAATGATCCAGCTGTTGAAGCCCTTCAAAAACTTGATCAAGTTGCAGCTGCAGAACACCCAGATAACCAACGAAGGTCTCAAGGAAATCAAGCGGTTTAAACTGTTGGAATCCCTTAATCTTTTTGGAACTGCCGTGGATGATACAGGACTGGATCAGCTGTCCAAATTATCCAATCTAAAAAAGTTGTTTGTTTGGCAAACCCCAATAACCCCGGAAGGTCTGCTCGCTTTTCAAGAGAAACAAAGGCAGGTGGAAATACAGGGGCAGATTGCGGATAGCGTTTTTGCGGCCAGTACTCTAGGTCCGCCTACAATTATTGCGGAACATGAGGTTTTTAAGGATTCAATCCAAGTTTCCTTGGAGCAGTTTTTTGAGGGAGCCAAAATCTTCTACGTGTTGGAAACGGCTCAAAACGATACCTTACCCAAAGAATATGTGGAGCCTTTTTACATCAACGAGACCGGTAAATTAAGAACATTTGCCACTTTGGATGGTTGGGAACCTAGCTTGGAAAGCTCCATGGATTTTTTGAAGTCCGGGGTGAAAGTGAATCGAATTAGTCTGGCATCCGAACCGCATCCAAAATACGTTTCCAAAGGAGGTAATACCTTGGTGGACTTTTCACGTGGCACTTCAAATTTTGTGGATGGCAAGTGGTTGGGGTTTGAAGCAAAGCATATGACTGCTACCGTGGAATTTAAGGAGCCAACTACCATATCCCATATTGCCGTTGGGAGCCTTTCCATTCCCACAAATTGGATTTTTAGACCCGTCGGTTATACCGTTTGGGGTTCCAAGGATGGGAGCAGTTATACACAACTAAAATCCATAGACCTTCCCCTTGGACAACCTTCAATCAATATAGAACGGTTGATTTATGATATTGAAATCCCACCCACCCAGCTGAAAAAGGTCAAACTATTGGTGAAGAGTCCCCTTAAAAATCCGGACTGGCATCCGGTCCCAGGCGGGAAGAGTTTTATTTTCTTGGATGAATTGGTGTTTAACTAGGGTCTTTTTGCTTCGGTTGGGCATCCAAAACCGTTCGGAATCCTAGATGTTCCAGTCCTGAATCCAAGCTTGTGGCCATCCGGGAGGAAATCCGATAACTGGCACAATAGGAAGCACTGCAAAGGAAGGATCCTCCTTTTATCACCTTTTCAACCGCATATGGATTGATGCTGTTAAACGCCCTGCTTGCTCCTTGGGGATTGCGCTGGGTTTTGCCAGTAGCGGCCTGTTCCTTGTAATAGTTGCTGTTGTACCAATCACTGGTCCATTCCCAGACGTTTCCGGCCATATCATGCAGACCATAACCGTTAGGGGGATAAGACATTACAGGAGCTCTGCGCACATACCCATCACTTTGATCATTGGTACGTGGGAATTCACCTGTCCAGGTATTGGCATTTTTGGATAGGGAATCCACATCATCACCCCAAAAATGAATCCCGTTGCCATTGCCCCCTCTGGCAGCATATTCCCATTCGGCTTCTGTGGGCAATCTTCTGCCGGCCCATTCACAATAGGCAATGGCATCTTCGTAGGCAATATGAACCACGGGCTCGTTATCCTTGCCTTTTATGGAACTTCCAGGGCCATTGGGTTGTTTCCAGTTGGCGCCAATGGTCCATTTCCACCATTGGGAATAATCTTGCAGATTGGTGACCATCCCTTCTCGAAAGACCAAGGAGCCTGGCTGCAAAATGGAATCATGGGGCTTGGGTGTGCCCACCGGAAGTTGCTTTTTCATTTCTTCCCAGTCAATTTTCCGTTCCGCCAAAGTGATATAGCCTGTTTCCTTGGTGAATTTGGCATATTGGGCATTGGTTACTTCGGAAACATCAATAAAAAATCCGTCAACAGCCACGGGATGGCTCGGCTTTTCGTGGCCCATGGCCATGGGATCGTTGGCAACCGCACCTTGATAGAAGTTTCCCCCAGGAATCCAAACCATACCTTTTGGTACCTCAATTCCTTCAGGGATTTTGGTTAAGACTGTAATTGGCGTTTCTTTTTTTACGGGGGGTTGGGTAGCTTCAACGGCTTTCGGGGCAGTTTTTTCCTTACAGCCCATAACTAAAACCCCCACTACTAGGAGGAAGTTAAACGAGAATCGGATTAAATTTCCTTTGTTCATGTTTTGGTCTTTTAAGATTGGCTGTAATGTACTTCGGATAATTCCCTCAAGCTTTTGGCTGCCATTTCTGCAGTAATATCGCGCTGCGGATTTCCAAACATTTCATAACCCACCATAAATTTCTTTACCGTGGCGGATCGTAATAGGGGAGGGTAAAAGGACATGTGGAAATGCCATTCGGGATGCTCTTTGCTATCAGTTGGAGCTTGGTGAATCCCACCGGAATATGGGAAGGATACCTCAAAAAGATTGTCAAACTTTATGGTCAATGCCTTGATGATCGCAGCAAAAGATCGTTCCTCGGAAGCGTTTAGTTGCCCAATATTGGAATAGTGTTTTCTCGGAATGATCATGGCTTCATAGGGCCATATGGCCCAGAAAGGAACCAGGGCTACGAAATCCTCATTTTCAACAACGATTCTTTCTTTGGCCTCCAGCTCTTGTTTTATATAATCCCCCAAAAGGCTCCTTCCATGATCTTGAAAGTATGCTAACTGTGTCGCCGTTTTTTTGCGTGGTTCTTCCGGAATGGATGATTGCGCCCAAATTTGTCCGTGGGGATGGGGATTACTGCATCCCATAATGTCTCCCTTGTTCTCAAATATCTGGACATGGTTGATAGCTTCCATTGCTCCCAGTTCAGCGTATTCTTTTTTCCAAAGTTTGACCACATCGGTAATTCCATCTACCGACATAAGTGGTAAAGTGAGGCTGTGATCAGGTGAAAAACAAATCACCTTACATATCCCTTGTTCCGATGTAGCTTTGAAAAGGCCCTTGTTGTATTCGGTTTGTTCCCCGTCCATTACAATGGCACCAAAATCATTTATAAAGGAAAAAGTGCTTTTGTAGTCTGGATTGATCTCTCCATTGGCCCTGGTGTTGGTAGGGCACAAGTAACAGTTGGGGTCGTATTGTGGTCGCTGGTCAGCAGCTGACTTTTCGGTCTTTCCCTGCCAAGGTCGTTTGGTTCGGTGTGGTGATACCAAAATCCATTCCCCTGTGAGAATATTATACCTCCTGTGCGGTTGTTCGGTCAACATTTTTGACATGCTTAGCTTACAAGTTTTACCCCATCCCCGATGGCAACGGTGAATGGACTTAGTTGAATATTGAATTTTTCGAAATAGGCTTGGGACGCCTTTGAAATAAATGCTTCCACTTGATCTTGCTGAACCAAGTTGATAGTACAGCCTCCAAAACCACCTCCCATCATTCTGGATCCAATGACGCCTTCGAAGCCTTTTGCCAAATCCACAAGAAAATCAAGCTCAGGACAGCTGACTTCATAGAGTTGGCTCAAGCCGGAATGGGATTCAAATAGCTTTTGACCAAAAGTTGTTAAGTCACCGTTTACCAAAGCTTCACTAGCGGCAATCGTCCTTGCATTTTCCTGAACCACATAGCGAATTCTATCAAAAGTCTTGGAAGCTAGACCAGATCCTATCTCATTTACAATTTCCTCTGGAACCTGTGCCAATACTTTTTGCTCTGGATATTTGGCTTGTATGGACTTAAGTCCCGATTCACATTCTTGCCGTCTAAGGTTGTACTCGCTCGTGGCCAAATTATGCGATACATTGGTGTTTAGCAGCACAATGGAATAGGAGTTGAAATCCGCAGGAATGTATTGATAGGATTGATCGTTGCAATCCAAACGAATTAGATTTCCTCTTTTGCCACGGACCACAGCAAACTGATCCATGATACCGCATTTGGTACCTACAAAATGGTGCTCGGCATCCCTGGCCATGGTTATGATTTCGTCATCCGTAAGCCCAATGGAAAACAGCTGGTCAAGTCCTTTCGCAATACCACATTCAAGGGCAGCGGAAGAACTAACCCCTGAACCAATGGGCAGTTCACTTTCCACAATACAATCAAACCCCTCAATTTTATTGGGATGCGCTTGATCAATAAAGTGGACCACACCCAAGAAATAGTTATGCCATTCCTTTTCACTGATTTTGATTTGGTTTAGGTCAAAGTCAAAATGATCATCATAATTTTTGGAGTAGCAATTGCATATGGAGCTATTGTTTTTTCTAAAATGAAGTCTGACTTTCAGATTGATCGCTGCCGGAAGCACTTGGCCGCCATTATAATCCAAATGTTCGCCAATAAGATTGATTCTTCCAGGGGACTCAACAAGTATTTCAGCTTCAAAGTTTTTGTAATCCGACATGGTATGGACAGGATTTTATCGTAATTCTCCAGGGTGATTTTTGCGCGTCTAATTTCCTATTTTTTTTGGTATCGGACATTGATTTATTCTCAAAAAGAAAACCCATTTTGTGATTTTCCATTTGAAACTTGTTGAATTATGCAATTGGATTTGTGTTGTGTTGGCCTTGCAGAAGAAATGATGGCAACAGAAAAAAACAGCCCAATCGGGCTGTTTTAACTTTTGGATGTAAAAAGGATTTCCTTGGTAGACCTTACGAATTGTCCTCTACATCAGCACCGGGAGCATTGCTTTTCACCGATGCAATTCCATTTTCCATGGCAGAAGAGCTGGAATACATTTCACTTGCTCCAATGACCTGACCGTTGGAGGCTTTTAAGTTGAAATAAGGACTTCCATCCTTGGCCGTTTTTCTATCGTATCGATTGTCATCTTGGGAATTTGTTTTAACCGATTCAATCCCATTTTCGCAGGCAGCTTTAGTAGTGTATGCTTCACTACTTAGAATTACTTGCCCGTTGCCTGCTTTTAAGTTGAATCTAAATTGCCCTGATTTGTCTGTTTTAATTTCGAATTTACCCATGGTAGTATTTTTTAATTGTAATAAAACTAAGTTTTTTCTTAAAACTATGCTAATTAGACACAGCAATATTTATAAAGTCACAATTCATCTCTGTTCACCTTTGATTTTCCAGTTATCCAATCTGGGAATGGATAACGTTCATATCACAAAATTCCCTCTAAAATTGAGGTCTTTGCCCAAAGAAAAACATTAGATTTGATACATCCAACCCAATAAAACCAGTGCTAAAATGACCATTGATTCCCATCAACACTTTTGGAATTACAATCCAGAGAAACACGCATGGATTGATGATGAAATGGCCATTATCCGCCGTGATTTTCTTCCAGAACAATTAAAAAAGGTCTATGCAGAGAACGACATCAACGGTTGTGTAGCAGTGCAAGCGGACCAAAGTTTGGAGGAAACGGACTTTTTACTGGACTTGGCTGCTACCCATGAATTTGTAAAAGGAGTTGTCGGTTGGGTGGATTTACGAAGTGTTTCCGTTGAAAAGGAATTGGAGAAATACCAATCCAACCCTTTCCTAAAAGGGTGGAGGCATGTGGTACAGGGGGAGCCTGACCATAATTTCTTGTTACGCCCCAGTTTTACCAGAGGGATATTACTCTTGGAGAAGTACGGTTATACATATGACATCTTGGTTTTCCCCCATCAGTTGGGAGCTGTTTTGGAATTTGTAAAGCAATTTCCCAACCAGCAATTTGTTATTGATCACATTGCAAAACCCTATATCAAAGATGGTTTTTATGATGGATGGGCCGTACTCATGCAAAAGATTGCAGAGCACGGAAACGTGCATTGTAAGCTCTCAGGAATGGTTACCGAAGCCGACTATAAACATTGGGTCCCCGATCAGTTTGATTCGTATATCAATTTGGTTTTGGAGGCTTTCGGTCCGGATCGTGTCATGTTTGGTTCGGATTGGCCAGTTTGTCTCGTGGCTGCCAATTACCAACAAGTGAAGCAATTGGTAACTAACGCCATTGCAGGCTTGAGCCAGTCCGAAAAGGACAAAATAATGGGTGCCAATGCCATGGCATTTTACAACTTGAAATAGCTTGTTTTAGTTGCTTTCTATAACCGCTCCATCTTCACGGTATAGGTCTACTTTGCCATCCAGAAGGAGGGCAAGTACAGTCATTTCTTCATCCAGAACATGGTCAGGGACGTTGATATAGGTGATTCCGGGATAATGGCTCCAGTACACTTTTCCAACAACCTTATGGGACAGTTTTGAACCTTGACCTACCACCCAAATACGGTTGATTTTGTTTTTAAGCCCACGGACCACAACTTCTCCCTTGGGATTACCTTTTACAAAAAGGTAAAGAATGCTTCGGTCTTTGGATAAAGTGGTTGGACCATAAAAATGTTCTTTAGGGATACCGGCAACCGTTCCATAGATGGCCTCTTGATGTTTGTTGGTCCATCTTCCCAAGCCCTTTAAAATATCAACTTGCTCCTTGGGGATGGTTCCATCGGCTTTGGGACCAATATCCAGCAAGAGGTTGCCTCCGTTTGCAATTACATCCGAAAAAATTCCTATGATTTGTCCTGTAGTCTTATAGTCGATGTCGTTTTTTTGAAAGCCCCAGGAGTTGTTCATGGTCATGCACAGTTCCCAAAATTTACTTTTAGGTTTGGTAATGGGCATTCCTTGTTCTGGAGTTGCATAATCGCCTTGATCGCGCAATCGGGAATTTAAAATGGTATTTGGATTTTTGTCCAAGAGCATCTGCCTTACTTTGGGAGCTTCCCATTCCTTGGAGTTATGTTCCCAGTCTCCATCAAACCAATAAAGGTCTGGATTGTAATTCTCGGATAGCTCTTTCAACTGTCCTTGGTAATAGTTCAGGAATTTTTTCCAGCGATTGGGCTCTTCTTCAATTTTATAGCGAATGGAGTCCCGCGTAAAATGGGTATAATCCTCATAGGACCAGTCTGGCAAGGAGTAATAAATTCCAACTTTAAGTTGGTTCTCTCTCAACTCGTTAACAAAGGGGGTCAATACATCTTTTTTGGCTGCGGAACCCTTGACGGCATTCAACTGGCCAAATTTTGTATCCCACAAAGCAAAACCATCATGATGCTTGGAGGTGATAACCGAGTAGCGTGCACCACTTTCCATAATTAGTTGTACCCAAGCTTGTGGATCGTATTTTTTTGCCGAGAATCCTTTGGTTTGTTTTAAGTAATCTTTGTGGGAAATGTACCCATTAAAAAAAGACCAGGACTCATCAATGCCGTCCACGGCATAGAGCCCCCAGTGAATAAAAATTCCAAGCTTGGCATCTTTGAACCATTGCATTTTTTTCTCCTTCCTTGCAAAGGAATCCTGCATTTGGGCGTGCATGGGGAGATAAACCAGTAAGGATATGGCGATAATTAGTTTTTTCATTTTATAGTATTCTATTCACTTTTATTTTCTAGTTATTGGCTTCCAATCTTTCAATTTGTTCGGCAATAAATGCGCCCCACACCTCATAGCCCGCAGGCTGCAAATGAATGCCGTCAGCACTATAATAATTGCTGTCCAGCTTGCCTTCTTCATCACTGAAATTTTTAATCAAATTGAAATAATGAACGGACTTTCCATCTCCGAAGGAACTGATGAGCTCATGAACCTTCTTGTACTTCTTTCTTCTATCCGAGTTTTTATCCAAACCAGTGGGGAGTGGGCCAAAAAGTAGGATGTTGGAGTTGGGTAATTTCTCCCTCAATAATTCAACGTTCAAGCGAATGCCGTCGGCAATTTCCTTTGCGGAGTTATATGGAAAATTGTTTACCCCTATGGCCAGAGTGACAAACTTTGGATTTCCTTCATCGTAATGGCCATTTTTAATTCTCCAGGCGGTATGTTGTGTTCGGTCACCCGAAATACCTGCGCAGACCCAATTTAAGTTTTTAAGGTACTTTTCGGCTGCTGGGAGCCCAGGTTTATAGGTGGTCAGCGTACGGTTTCCACCCCAGCCTTGGGTTATTGAATTACCGATCAGCAATAAATCAAGTTCTCCAGAATTTCTACTTAAAGAGTCAATATCTTGCATTTGGTACCACCAACCTTTACCCTCTTTCCATCCAGCAGCGGAACGGTATTCAGAACCAGGCGAAGGGATGGATGCAAAATTGATTTTTCGGTCAGAGGCTCTCAAGATAAAGTCCACAATCGGAGTTGGATTTTCCAAACCGTGGGGATGATGACCTACATCGGATTTGTAAATCGTTGTAATATCTCCACCTGCAGCTTGAATTTCCTTCTCGAAAATCACTGTATTCTCTTCAACTGGAACTACCTTATCCGCTTCCCCGCAAACATGGAGCATGGGAAACCCTGCTTTGGCGAGGGCTGCAGTTTTATGTATTGGATTTCCACTGAAATTGTCAAGATCCATTTCAGGAGAAATACCGTAAACTTGTTTAAACCTTTCCCAGTCCGAAAGACTCCCATTACCTTTTCCTTTACCTCCAGGCCAACTTGTACCATCCAAAACTGGCGCATCGGCATATACGCAGACCACTTTTTCCGGATTGGCGGCAGCCCAGTTATAGATAATCAATCCGCCGCGACTCATGCCTTCCAAAACTACTTTTTCCGAAAGACCTGCCTGGGTCATAAAATCATAAAAGTCGTTCCAGCGGCTCACAGCTTCTTTGTTTCCAAACAGATTGGACACATCGCAATAGGCAATATGAAAACCTCTTTCCAACAAGGCAATATCTGTTTGGGGTTCGTGGCCCCAAAAACGGGCTCTAAGCACCCATGGTTTTCCATTTACCGTCCGTTTGGGTTGTACAACTTTACAATTCAGATCCTTGTATTTGAAATTGGTCTGTTGAAACCCGTGAAAATTTTCCTTGCTTTCAATTTGAACATCTTGATTTTCTAAAATGTCATAAGCTGATATGGTTTTTTGCACCAGCTGTTCATAAACCCGCTGCGCCATTTTAGTGGCTCCCAATGAGGATGGATGAATCTTATCAGGGAAAATGGATTCGTCCCCAGCAAATATTTGATTTAGGTCCACAACTTCACTTCCTGTTTCATAGGCCACTTTTTGGGTAAGTGGGATGATCTTTTCTTGGATAATGGGATTCCAAATGCTGGTTGAATCCTGAAGGAAAGAGGGTAAAGGTAAGAGCAATACTATTCTTGCATACGGATGTTGGACTTTAAAAGATTCAATCAATTCTTTATAATCTTTTTCAAAATCGGTGTCCAGATACGTTCGGTTTTGAAGCTTGGAGTCATTGGTGCCCAATTTTATGAGAACAATGAGAGGGTTAAAGTCTAAAGCTTCCTGATATTTGCCGGATTCCCAGTACGGGTTATCTCCCTTTTTTAGGAGTGTGGCACCGTTGACCCCGAAATTTTTAACTTGAAATTGTTCTCCCAAAAGACGCTGCAATTGTTTGGGATATGAATTCATCTCCCGATTGACCATTCCTGCGCCATAGGTAATGCTGTTTCCCACACAGGCTATTTTAACGGTCGCTCGGTTAGAAGGGCTTGTATCCTGGCATGACGATATCAGAACTGCAACCAGGGTCAGCCAACAAAAGAGATACTTCATGACTTCAATTTCATTTGGAATCCAGTGATGGTTGGAACGATGGGGTCATGCGGAGCAGGTTCAGGCATTCCCATTTCCTTGGGGCCAGGACCAACAAATTCCGTTTTTCTGGGCTCCAAGGTGATTTTGTCTTTTTCAATTTTCATGAAGGTGAACAAAGATTCCTTATAGGGAATGGTGTATTTGATCCATTTATGCTGCGCGTCAATTTCCTTACTATATCGAATAGTTTGGTAGTCACCGCCCACCCAGCGATAGGATGCACTATTGACCTGTACATAATAAATGCCATTGATTTTGGTCATAAAGTCGGTATGGTGATGACCGCTCAGGCAGCAGAGCACTTTTTGATATCCAGCAGATGCATTGGCCGCTTCCAAAATCTTTTGAATTTCCTTTAGGTTGGCAACTCCACCATCTTCCAATTCCAGGGTTTGATGACTGAAGATAATGGTGGGTTTATCCGTTTTTTCAAGATCTTCCTTAAGCCATCTTTGCTGCTCCTCGCCTATATAGCGATTATAGCCTTCCCAAGGTTTTGGATTGGGATCGTTGCCATCCAGTACAACAAAATGAAGCCCTTTTTTGTCAAAAGAATAATAATTGGAAGGCATGTCCCAAAATGTTCTGGTCTGCTCTTTGGTAAAGCCTAGATCAGTATCATGATTACCCAATACATGGTATTTTGGACCCGAATAGCTGTTCCAAATGGACATGAAATTTAGATTTTGATCCCGAGGAATGCAAAAATCCCCTAGTTGGATAATGAAATCGAGCTTGCGTTGGTTCGCCTCATCCATGAACGCTTGCAGTCGGGCTTCTGCATCATGCATTATATCCTGATGGACATCTGCAATTAGCCCAATCTCAAGGGATTCCTTTTTGAAGCTATGGGGAAATACCTCCAAAGGCAAAATCATGGCCGCGCCCCCCATGGCGGAGAGTTTGATAAAATCCCTTCTGCTTTTATGACTCTTGATTGTTTTGTCCGTTGTGCCCATTTGTTTTTTCTTATTCGATTACAAGCCAGGTGTATCCGTTCGCTGGAATGCTTACCTCAATATTGATTTTATAACCCCTAGTTAGCTGATACGTTTTGAACGACCCTTCCTTTTCCCTAACCTTGGCCGTATCAGTTAGCCCGGTATAGTATGAAGGAAGGTCAATTTTTCTGGTCATATCCTTGTCTGTGGGATTGAATACCATAAGCAAGCCCTTCTCCTTTAATTTAGGATTCACGTGCATAAAACCATCCCAATCCTTTCCCGAAGGACGCCTTAAATGGATGATATCGCTATTCAAAATCTCCCGATAATTCTTATACCAATCAATGACCTTTTTGACTACCTCCTTGGTCTTTGGGGTGTCATACAATCTAGGACCACGGTAACAAGCCTGAACCCCAGAACCATAGTTCTGCATCATATGGCTTTCGTAGGCATCCAAATGTTCATTTAAAGGTTCAAGTGTCGCAGCAGCGCCACCACCATGATATTCCGTCAAGGGAACAAATGTCCAGCACATACTGGGAATGCTTTTCCATAGCCCATCATAAATGTTGCTACGCCCCAATACCAATTGTCTGTTTCTGGGCAAGGACCAATTGACTTCCCTATAACCGATACCCGTTTTGTTGGTTCCTGAATTGAGATAGAAATCGGGGACGTTCATATAAATCCCCTGGGCACGCATCCACTTGTACAATCCTTGGATTTGGGCATACTGTTTCCATTGGGAATCTTCCAATCCATTGTGATGCGCATGTCGGGTTGAAGCGCAAACGTTTCCTGGATAGGATCCGTCATTTTCAAAGACCTGCATCCCCGTTTTGGTAAAGAACTTTTTGATTTTTCTAAAATAATCGTAGCCCCAGTCGCTGCTCAAACAAGGTGATGAACCGAAGATCATACCTCCTCGTTTTCCGGTTTTAGGGTTGATGACATCCACCTCATCACTGATCCATCTACTGGAGAGGAGGGAATAACCTCCGAGTTCCACTCCCTTGGAATTGGCATAGGCTACCAAATCCCTGAATTTTTGGTAATAGGCCTCGGACTCTTTTTCCATATCCAATCCGCTTCCGAAGCTTAAGATAATCATTTCATAACCCACTTCAGCACATTGGTCCACCGCGGTTTTTATCTTTTGTGGATCCGTTGAGGTCAGATGCAAAAAAATGGGATTTTCTGTGGTCCATGGTGAAATGGTCCGATACATTTTTCTTAAGAAAAGCCCCTTGCGTTCCTTGTCAAAACTATCAAACGGGGTTTCCCATACCCTGAAAGTGGTCAGGGTCTCCCCAGGAGGAATGCCTGTGTCCGGTCCCAGCGGCGGTCGTACCTCCAAGACACACGGCAATTGCAGTGGGTAGTTGGTTTGGGAAGTGTATCGGGGATCTACTTCCCAGTAGGTGGTTTTATCCGATGTTTTTTGCTGCATAGCCCCAAAGGCATAATCTGTTTCAATGTGAATATTCGGTTTTTCAAAATGCTTTGGAATATCCACCAAACTTTCGCCTTCAACCATGGCCAATTGTTCCAACTTAAAATGATTCAATTGCACCAACAAATCCCCTTCATTGATGACCTCTATCCATTTACTCAAAGTGGGCAATCCATCGTATAGTGCATAATGGACTTTGACTTTGATATCGTCCTTAACCAAAGTGAACACCAATTCCTTTCCCTTGGGCATATTTGGGTTTGAAGCCCATCGGACGCGTTTCCATTCCAGACGGTCTTCGATTTTTTTTATTTCGAAATCTTGGATTAGAAAGGCATTTGGAGTGGCGGCCAACTGATCAACCCATGTCATTAGGGTGTATGCGTATTCGGGTTGTTTGCTGAGTCCGCCTATGGTATAAGGTTTGCCATCTATGGTCAATACTCCTTCATTGGAAACTGCACGAAGTAAACTTTCACCTGTCATTTGATTGATATAATCAATGGTTGCCAGATTGGGGGATAGGCGAAAAACTCGAGCTACAAGTCCGTTGGACAGAACAATATCTTTGTTGGTGTTGGTGCGATAGATATTGGCCTTGGCATGGGAACTGTCTAGAAGCCAATCGTATTTGGGTTGGGCCAAAGGCGTTTCTATCCGAGGCAGGGCGCTTATCTTCGCCATCAAGCGTTCCTCTAGGGTTTTGTCCATTGTTGGAGCTTCACCAACGTATTCGGTTTCCACAATGATTGGGGCAATCTCAAAATACTCGATGCTTGGATTTGCCCAAACGGCATGGTCACCGCTGGCTCCATCGCCGCCATTTTCAACAATCAATTCCATCATGCCGCCTTTGACTTGGAGATCCACAATTTTAGCTTTATCGCCCATGCGCATCAAACCACTGTTATAGACCTCCTTGCCATTATGAAGCACTTTAAAAATGGCACTGCCTTCATCAACTTTTCCGTTGACACCTTCAAGGCCTACAAACTGTTTGCGGGTATCTGTTACCTGATAAAACATGCGTTTACCATCAGTCAACGGAATGCTTTTGATCGAGCTTGCCGAATAGTCTATCTTGGAATCGTTGATACCGACCTTGGCCGAAAAACTAGATCCATCATACATTTTGATTTTGAGGGAGGAACTGGCATGCACACCAACTCCTTTGTCAAACCCTTCACCAGCTATAGACAATGGTTCACCTGTAACGGATTTGTTTTTTACAGGAGCGCTATAGCTTTGTTGGGCCAGGGTAATTTCCAAGTCACCAACATCAACATGGGATTGGGCATAGATCAAAGGTGCGCCCATCAAAATGAATACTAAAACCTTAAGTGTTTTCATCTCATCCACTTTCGTATTATAGGGAGTTGGTCATAAAGGATTTTGTCCCTTAATCCGCTAATAGCCCAAAAATAGCTTACCCTTATTTTGTTATTCTAAAGGTATAAGCATATAGATCCGTGGGCTTAATCTTGTTGGGATCATATTCTGGCATTACTAGAATCATGTCCTTACCAGCTTGTTTCCAAGTTACTTCTTCCCCAGTGGCGAGCAGTACTACTTTAGCTCCTTTTTTAGGCTTAAAATCCCGTATGGTAAGTTCCTTGCCAGGCCATTTTGGGACTATGGCAAAATAGGCTTCTTGATTTTGCGTAAAAAATGCTTCCTTGACCGCATATCCTTCTTCCGGGTCAACGGTTTGCTTCAAGATAAAATCCCCACCCAAATAATGCTGTTCAGGTTTGTAATTTTGAATACCTTCAGACCATTGAAAAGAGTGCTTCCATGGTCTAGTGCCATAGATGGCCTCGCCATTGGTTTTCAACCATTGTCCAATGTTCAGGAGACGTTCCTGCATGATGGGTGGAATGGAACCGCGCCCATCCGGTCCAATGTCCAACAACAAATTCCCACCGGTACTAACAATGTTGACAAGCATCAAGACCAAGGCTTTGGGAGAGTTGTAATCTTGGGCATCTTCATTTTGGTTATATCCAAAGGAGAAACCCATACCCCTGCATTCCTCCCAGGGTTTGGTAAATTCAGGAGCTTCGGATTCGTATTCCGTGGTAAAATAGCCTCCGTGTATTTTTCGAATCCCTTTTCCCCAACGGTCATTGATTACAATGGAGTTCTTGACGGAGGATTCATTGAAGAGCCAGGCAAGAAATTCCTTGGACTTCCATTTGTCATCTTCCATATCCCATTCTCCGTCCGCCCAAAGCACATCCGGTTCGTATTTTTGCACCAAATCTTTGATTTGGGGGAGGAAGTGCTCGTCTACAAAGCGGGGCTTGTCATTTTGCCACCATGGATGGTACCATTCGTATAAAGAATAGTATAGCCCCATTTTAATGGGCGTTTTTTTGATGGCTGTAGAAAGTTCGCCAACCAAATCCCTTTTGGGGCCTATTTCCATACTGTTCCAGGCAAAACCTCGGTCATTGGCTTGCTCGTTGGGCCATAGGGTGAATCCATCATGATGTTTGGAGGTTAGAACAATGTATTTGGCTCCGGCTTTCTCAAAGAGTTGTGCCCATTCGTCTGGTTCAAATAAATCGGCCTTAAAAAGATCACCAAATTGGTAATAGCTAAAATCCGCTCCATATTTCTTGTTATGGTATTGGGTGACCTCGTCCCCTTTAAAATCCCCATTCCCAAAAAGGGCGGAGCTTTGTAACCAATATTGATACCACTCAGAATAGGTTCCTTTGGGCGACCATGCCGGTACGGAGTAGGGGCCCCAATGGATAAAGATTCCAAATTTGGCATCTTGGAACCAATCGGGAACTGGTCTGGAATCCAGAGATTCCCATGTGGGTTCATAAGGTTTTTGGGCGTGTATTAGCGCCATGCTAAATAAACAAAAGAGTATAAGGACAGTTAGTTTTTTTGAGCTGTTCATATCGATGTTTTAGTCCAGTTCTTTGGAATTATTGGAGTAAATGTTGTAGCAAGTTGTAAAAATAGCGGCCTTAGCCAAGGTTAGCTTCTAGAAATTATGCTTCTGTCGATACTTTTTTTGCTTATTCTAAGAAATAGCAGAGTATGACGGTCTAAAAACTACGGGATTTCTCTTCTTATAATTCTTCTCAATTTTTGACAGAGATTCAAATGAAGAAGCTGAAAAGTACATTTATCAATTTCGATGGTTTCCAGCCAACAATCATAATCCGATAGGTTTTCGGTGTTTCCATTGACAACTTTATATACCATAAAGTCAAAACAGCTTGATTTCATTAGGGTATCCAAGGAATCTTGAAATAGGAATTTGGCTCCTGTATTGACGCCAAGAGCATAGCTGGTTTTGTTTAGAGTTTGGGACAACATAAATTTTGAGTTTATAGGTTAAGTAGTATCTAAATATAATAAAAATCACGCTATTTATGACGTAATGTGAATCAAGGGTTTTCTGGAACTTTCCATTTATGCAGAAAGAGAATTTTATAAAGGAAAGGGAGGCCGTAGCCGTTAGGCTTAAGGAGCTAAGAATCAAAGCTGGGTATACCAGTTATGAAACTTTTGCCATAGAAAATGGCTTGCCACGCAAAAATTACTGGCGTTTGGAGAAGGGAGAAAATTTTACCATCAATACCTTAATCAGAATTCTTAAAATACACGGTATTTCTTTGGGGGATTTTTTCAAAGGGATGTAACTACAATGAAATGATCTCAAAACAAAAAACCCTTCAACAAAGTTGAAGGGTTTTGCGGTCTGGACGGGATGCTTCCACAACAATTTAACTTTTCATTAACATACATTATTCTATTGATTATCAATATTTTAGATGAATGTTGATTTTTATTTTACATCATAAAACACTACTTTTCGTGAAAAATGCAGCACGAATGCAGCACGCTGATGTACAATTATAAGTTTTACATATCTGATAAATCAAACCTTAATGGAACTCATAGTATAAAACTAAGATATTATGAAGATCGTCATGCTCGTGTTCAGATTGATACCGGAATTGAAGTTCCCTTAAAATATTGGAACAAGGAAAAATCATTTCTTAAAAAGTCCAAAGAAGTGGCATCCGAATTTGTTCAACTGACCCAAATGGACAGTTTAGCAAATCAAATAGTTACTTCTTTTCAAAACCAAGGCAAACCACTTTCAAAAAAACTATTCAAAAAACAATTTGAAGAAGGGGAACCATCGGTAAATCAAAAACCACTTCAAGACTTTTTTACCGAGTTTGAAGATTATTTGGAAAGTAAAAAAGGAAAGGTAGTTAAGGATGTTATTAAAGATTACAATTCCCTTAAAAAGCATCTGGAAGGTTTTGAAGAGTTTTCCGGTATTATAATAGACTTTAACGCCTTCGATTATCATTTTTACCAAGAGTGGACGGATTACCTTGCCTATCATGCGCCCTTGAAAAATGGAGGTGTTGGTATGAAAAACAATACCATCGGCAAATTGGTTAAAAACCTAAAAGCATTTCTAAATGATCGAGTGCGAAGAAACCGTATTAAACCCATTGACCTATCTGCATTCAAGGTAGTTCAGGAAGAGGTTGACCATATTTACCTAACCGATGATGAGATACAGGCCATTGCCGATGTCGATTGTAAAGAAGATAAAGAATTGGAAAAGGTAAAAGACTTCTTTGTAATCGGTTGTTTAACCGGACTTCGATTTTCCGATATCTCTAGAATCCGACCTGAGTATTTGGATAGTGAAGGATTTTTGAATATTCGGCAAAAGAAAACTTCTGGCCGAATAGTAGTGCCGCTTCGTAAGCAGGTCAAAGCAATCTTAGATAAATACAGCGGGTATGCCCCTGATATTGATTCTTTTACCTTTAATAGGCGCGTAAAAGAACTGGGCGATTCGGCCAAACTTCACCAGAAAGTTGAAATCGAACATAAACGTGGAACTATCAAAGAGGCACAACTTTTAGAAAAATACAAATTAATAAGTTCCCATACGTGCAGGCGTTCTTTTTGTACCAATGCTTACTTGAATGGCATCGATGTACAGTTGATAATGAAAATTTCAGGGCATAAATCTGAAAAGGCCTTTCGCCGTTATCTGAAAATCTCTAATTATGAAGCTGCCCAAAAATTGAAGGAGGCTTGGGGATTGGATTGAATTAGTCTTAAAGGATTTTCAGCCCGTTTATATGTTAGTAGAGATTAGTATCTGGAAAGTGCTAAACAAATTCCCTAAAATTATTTCTGTGGATTACTTCGATAGCGGCATTGTAACTTACCATAAAGGACTTGGAAAGCTTTGCTTTTGCTTTTTCACTCCACTTGAACTCATAACCTGTTATTTGGCCTGAGACTTCTTCAACGTAATCGATTTCCTGTTGCTGTTTTGTTCGCCAAAAATAGGAATTGGCCAAAGAGCCATCGTAGGCCAGTTTTTTGATACGCTCGGCTATCAAGAAGTTCTCCCAGAGCCCCCCCTTATCGCTTCTGCTGTCCAACAGATTGAAATTACCGATGACAGCGTTTCTAACACCTGTATCGTAGAAGTAAATCTTTTGGTTGGTCTTTATTTCGTTCCTTAGATTCCTACTGAAACTAGATAGCCTAAAAACAACATACCCTTTTTCAAGAACATCGATGTAATTGGCAACGGTGTTCTTATCAACGCCTACCAATTGGGCAAGTTCGTTGTAACTCACCTCGCTGCCCAACTGCAAGGCCAGAGCACGAAGTAACTTTTCCAGCATTTGGGGCTTTCGTATTCCGCTAAATGCCAAAATATCTTTGTAGAGATAACTATTGGTCAATTGTTTTAAAACCTCGATTTCGTCCCCAAGATTGTTAATGACATCAGGATACATACCATAAAGGATTCTCAATTCGAGCTGCTGCTCTGACTTTACATAACCAATACTGTCCTCCAATTCCCGCCAAGAAATTGGATACAATTTGTATTCCCATTTTCTTCCGGTCAATGGTTCGCTGGTCTGGTTGTTCAATTCAAAGGCTGAAGATCCGCTTACCAATAACTGTACTTTTTTGAATTGGTCGGTAATGATTTTTAAGGTCAACCCTATATTCTCAATACGTTGGGCCTCATCGATGAACAAAGTATTGTGGTTGCCTATAATGCTCTTTAATTGCTCGGTATTGGGGTCGGTCAATAGGTTTCTGACGGTGGAATCATCACCATCCAAAAACAGATGTTCCCTATTGTCCAAAATGGAATTGATCAAGGTCGTTTTTCCAACTTGTCTGGGTCCGATGACCAGAATTGCTTTTCCCTTATCAAGCCGTTGAGTGATTTTTTCTTCTAAAATCCGCTTAATCATATGAATCTAGTGAATGTATTCACTAAAAGTAATGCTTTTTAGTGAATATAATTCTCTTTTCGTCTAAAAATTTTGTCTCGAAAAAGGTCCCGTTTATAAAACCCATAACCTATCAAAATGAATGGTAATGGATTTCTATGCTTAGAGCACACTTTAATTTGGTTTTCCAGTTTGATTTGAAACCACCCTTTTACAAACAATCCCGAAATCAATTAACCTATGATTAGAAAATATTTTCTATAATAAATGTGTAATTCTATTAAGAATTTAAAAGCTTTTGCTCTAATTTTATGAAGATATGACACAAAATCTAGCCAAACACTTTCAAGGTCCCATTTCCAATGTTTTTGATGTGGTACATGCCTTTTGGATTGCAGGAGGCAGTTGTGATGGATGCTCTATTGCTACTGTAGGTGCAACAAATCCTTCGGTTGAAAATCTTCTAAACGGAACAATACCCGGAGCGGCGAAAGTTATTTTACATCATCCTGTTTTATCCGTGAATGCTGGGGAGGAGTTCATTAAACCTTTTCGTTTGGCGGCCAAGGGAGAACTTGGCGCTCCATTTGTAGTGCTATGTGAAGGTTCAATTATGGACGAAAGTATAGCGGCGCAGACAGGAGGATACTGGTCTGGACTCGGGGCCGATGAGGATGAGAATGGTGATCCACAACCCATACCTTCGTCAAGTTGGGTAACCAGAATGTCAGAACATGCTGCAGCAGTCATCGCGGTAGGGACCTGCGCAACATGGGGAGGAATCCCTGCTGCTGCAAATAATCCAACGAATGCAGCTAGTGTCATGGATTTATTGGGTGAGGATTATCGAAGTGCTCTTGGGCTCCCAGTGGTCAATATTCCTGGATGTGCTCCACAGGGTGATAATATTACCGAGACCATTGCGGCCGTGTTGCTATTTCTCAATGGATTGGCCCCCTTACCGGAATTCGATGAGCTAGGGAGACCATCATGGTTATTTGATGAAACGGTCCATAGAGGATGTACCCGAGCAGGATTTTATGAGGAAGGTACTTTTGCCGAAGAACATGGGGACAAGGAATGTTTGGTAGAAATAGGATGTTGGGGCCCAGTGGTGCAATGCAACATAAACAAAAGAGGAGCCCTAAATCACGCAGGTGGATGTATGAATGTGGGTGCTCCTTGTATAGGGTGCACCATGCCCGGGTTTCCCGATAGTTTTGCACCATTTTATAAAACGGCTCCGGGAACAATGGTTTCCTCCAATATTTCACGTGTAACCGGCACAGTTATCCGCAATTTGCGCGAAATGACGATGGCGTTCCAAAACCGGACCCCAAAGTGGAACAAAGAGGGCAAGGTACCCTCCGGCTGGGGACATGTCAAAGAGCCCAATTTGGTCAAAAAGGTGATGCATTATACCTATGAGAAAATGCAGTTTAGTGATAGCCCTAAACCTGGTTCCAATAAATAAAAATGGAAATGGAAAACGAAGCACTTTTAAACGAATGGTTGATTGGACTAGCCTTGGTCTCGGTAATTGTTGTTATTGCTGCAGTACTATTGATTTTGGTATGGTTGGCTGCCAAACGTATTCTTAGACTGGCTGGGGCCGCTTTGGAAATAGTGACCCAGATAAAGAACAATACGAACAGTATTTGGGAATTAGAGACCACAAACAACGTGGCCGCGGGTATTCAGAAAGAAGCAGAGGCCATTGAAGCACATGCCACTTTGGTGGCAGAAGCTTTGGAATAATGTATTAATTGAAAATTATATGGATACGGGAATACAATTATGGATAATATCACTGGTAATTGGCCTAGTGGTTATTGGGGTAGTTGCCTTTCTGCTCAATTTGATAAAAAAGACCGCAAAAGATATTGACCGTACAGCCGCTGATATTTGGACGCAAGGTAAATTGACAGCGAACAACACCATACATATCCCCTTGTTTTTGACCAAGACCAATCAAGTGGCCAGTAAAATACTGAACTCCGCAGTGGCCATTGTTGGAGGTTCCAAGGCCATTACCCAACACATTGAAGGTTGTCCGGGATGTCCACATTGTATGTTGCAAAGCTCTAAAAATTCTAGTTTATGAACGTGATATTAATGATCATTACCATTTTGGCGGTACTTCTTTTGGTTTATGTTTTGGTGTACTACCTGCACGGAATTATAAAACTTCTTACCAGCATTGGAGGAGATGGTCAAAGTTATCTCGCCAAACTGAGATTGGGTCTCAGGGCAATCGAAACCGAGACGGGACATCTTCCCGTTCAAGTCACCAAGCTGAATGGCGCACTTACCGAAGTGGCCGAGGGACTTAAAGTGGTGGATGGTCAACTTGAAGAATCAATAAATGCAGCCGTTAAGCAAAACGTTTGATATGAATGCAGTAAACATCTTATGGTTGATTTTGTTAATAGTAACAGTGCTTATATTACCTTATTTGGTGCGCCTGTTACATAGGACCTGGCTGGCTTCAAGGTCAATTGAGCGCTATTTTAAGGAAATGAAAGAAGCAGGTATTGGTGTGGCAGGCAATACGGAACATATCAAAGCTTTAAACGATACCATTGGTGTTGCTTCAGGTATGTTGGATGTGGCCGGGTCTATCAATGAAAATGCAGATACCCTAAAAACAACTTTGGCCACACGAGCTGAAAAAATTAACTGAAAGCGTATGAACTCATCGACTCTGTTTATAGCCACAATAATAATAGTAACACTTTTAGTGCTTGTATTAGTTGTATATTTAGTACTTATCATCGTTGCTCTTAGAAGAGCCGGCACTCATTTGGAAGGTTTGGCGGGGGGCTTACAGAAAATACAGGATGATACCAGTCCCTTAGGAGAAAAGGTGGGGGTCATCAATGGAGCTTTGGAAAAATTGCATGGGGGGTTGTCCTCAGTGGATTCCCATTTAGTGGCAATTGCCAAAGTGCTTAAACTGGCCTAAAGAATTTAAATTGAAATAACGATATCGCCTATGTGCTTTAAAAATTTACCGATTGCTTTTGATGAACAAGGAAATGCTTATCTAAAAGAGGGCCTTGCGGACCCCTATGAACATAAAGTAGTTGACTTAGGCGAGGAACAGGAAGTTTTAAAAGGGCTCTTGGAACGCAATGGATTCATCAGAAACATCGACTATGATCCCGTAACTCGAGTGGCAGGGGCTTTGGCTTTTCATAGCGTGGTTGATCTGGAAAAGCGGAAAGTATTATCTACCAATTCCATGGCTACCCTTTTTCGTGGTTATGAGGTAATTCTCAAAGGGCGCGATCCAAGGGATGCTGCCTATATCAGTAGTCGAGCCTGCGGAGTTTGTGGTGGAGTGCACGCTACTACTGCTGCCTTGGCCATTGAAATGGCCTTGGGGATTAAACCACCACCATTGGGAATTGTAATGCGTAATATTCTTCTGGCGATAGAGTACCTGTACGATCACCCTTTACATCTTTTTCTATTGGCAGGCCCTGATTATTCAGAGGAGTTGGTGCGTGAAACCAATCCTGAACTTTTGGATAAGGCGGCTAATACAAAAGCCAAGAATAAGGATGTACACGGCTATGATACCATTTTGGATATCATGAAAGATTTAAACCCTTTGAAAGGGAAATTATACTTGGAGGCCTTGAGCATGACGCGGGTGGCTCGGGAAGCCTATGTGTTGATAGGTGGTAAATACCCACACCCTCAATCAGTTGTCCCAGGCGGACTTTCCGTAACTGTCAACATTACCGTACTTAACGAAGTCTATAGTCGATTGATCAAGTTTTTTGACTACAGCCAAAAGGTAACGGGAATCTGGGACGATGTTTTCGATTTCTTTTTGGAAAGCAATCCGGAGTATGCCAAGTGCGGTATTCGCCCAGCCACCATGATGGATACTGGCGTATGGGATAGACCGGAACATTACGATGCCTCTTTTGAAAATTGTGATAAATGGGGGGAGGCACGATGGTCCACTCCAGGTGTGTTGGTGGATGGAGAAGTGGTCACCACAAAACTCACCGAACTCAATGCCGGGATAGAAGAATTTGTGGAGCACTCTTATTATGAAAAATGGGACGGACATCGCTTTAAGGAAGATGCCAATGGAATTCCCTTAAGTCCCAACCATCCTTGGAACAAGGAAACCATTCCAAAACCTGGAAAGCAAAGCTGGAAAGACCGTTATAGTTGGGATACTGCCCCTACCTGGGATAGAATGCCCATGGAAGCCGGTGCATATACGCGAATGTATCTGACTGCCAAGGCTCAAAAAGCTCCTGCAAGTAGGTTCTTGGAAAATACAGGCACCAGCATGAAAATTCATGTGCCCAAGCACTATCTACCCGAGAAAACTTTGGAATGGAAGATTCCCGAACATTGGAATGCCTTTGAACGCAATAGGGCAAGGGCCTATTGTATTCCTTACTCTGCCATGGTAGCCATGGAGAATTGGTTGTTGGCCATGGATCTAATCAAGAATGGGGAAACCAAAGTAAGTGTACCCTACGAAATTCCTAAAAAAGGAACACATATTGGATTTGGTGCATGGGGCGCCGGTAGAGGTTTTTTAACCCACCATCTTATTGTTGAGAATGGCGTCATCGATAATTATCAGATTATTACTCCTTCCACATTAAATGCGGCACCAAGAACACCCTGGGGAGAAATGGGCCCCTATGAGGAAGCCGTTCTAAATACCCCTATCCTTGAAAAGTTCGACAATCCGGAGGATTATAAAGGAATAGATATTCTAAGGGCCATACGGAGTTTTGATCCCTGTATGCCATGTACCACGCATATTATGGCCAAGGATACCGACCATATGGTAACACGGGAAGTAACAACCTGTGCCTGTGGGGTCGAGTAAAAATGTGCTTATTGGTACGGTAGGCTATCATTTACTTCGCAACCATTCGGTTGGGCCAATTCTGCTACATCAATTACAATCCATTTCATGGAATGGCCCGGTTACCGTAGAAGAAATGAACTGGGGACCTATAGCCATTGTCCAATATTTCCAGACGTTAAAAAAGTCTTTTGATCGGGTGATTTTTTTGGTTGCTATTGAAAGGCCCGAAAGAAAAATTGGTGATATATCCGTATATCAGTGGTTAGGTCATTTACCTTCTGAAAAACAAATTCAGGCCTGTG
Source organism: Flagellimonas flava (assembly GCF_050617915.1). GTDB lineage: Bacteria > Bacteroidota > Bacteroidia > Flavobacteriales > Flavobacteriaceae > Flagellimonas > Flagellimonas flava_A. The sequence goes on along the minus strand of NZ_JBODQE010000004.1, from coordinate 381,810 downwards.
TTGGTGATGCGGCCACCGGGGTAATCTCGGTTGAAAACCTCTTGGTCATTGGTGAGCACTTCAAGATTTGGCCCAAAGAGGTCTATTTGGTTGATGTTGAACCTGGAGCGGAACAGGCGGGGGAGTATCTAACAGCTGAAGTTGAGGCAAAAATTCCTGAAATTTTGCGTATTTTAGGGAAGTTGGCTCAAGAAAACGATATTGTTTTAGAGACCGAAAAATTAAGGGGAGATACTTTGTTTGAAGAAAGTGTATGAAAAATGAATCGATAGAAGATAGTGCATTGCGCTCCTTGTTCTGGAAGGAAGAAATACTGCAGGTCATGTATTGGATGCATGGTGAAGGTATGGGCAGCGAGGTCAGCCTCACCCAAATGCTTCCCTTTCTCAATACGTCCTATCAAAATTTGGAATACCATCTAAATAAGCTTACAGATACCGGATTGTTAGTGATGCTGGATAAAGATGGAAATATCCACTATAAATTATCGGAATCAGGCAAAAAAGAGGGGGGGCGACAGTTTGCTGAAGCTTTTCAGGGTATGCAAAAAGCAGGTCATGGCGAATGCGGCCCTGATTGTGAATTCTGTTACGGTCCAGACGGTGTCAAACTTGACAATTGTGTCCATAACTGTGCAAGCGGCTCCCACTAATATGAAACCCGTACTATTCAACAACGTAGAGTTTAAGGAGATTATGCAGTATGTGCAGGAACTGGTGAAGCAGTCGGGGAACATTCCTGATGAAGAAACCAGGGAACTTACGGCTGAAATTTTAAAGTATTTTGATTTAATGCACCGGGAGCCACTTTCAAGAATGCTGCAGGCCATTGAACGTAGTTATCCCGATTTGAAGGATACCCTGAAACAAGACTATACCATAAACACACTTTTGGAACTTTATGATTTTGAAAATACCAATCTTCCCGATACGAAAAAGAAGAAATAATCTTTTTCTTGTGGTATTGATTGCCCTCTTGGGCCTGGGATGCCAGGGTGAACCCAAAAAAGATAGCGCGGCAGCACAAACTGAATCTACCCAGGAAGAATTGGGCAAGGCCGAGAAACTCGTCAAAGAGGCGATACATAGTGCCGGAGGTATGGCCAATTGGTCTGCGAAGAAGACAATGTCCTACATAAAAAACATTCAAAGCTTTGATTCCACCGGAACTTTATTGCGAACCGTTGCACAAATACATAAGTACCAATTAAAACCTTCCTTCAAGGCTTATATGAGTTGGGAACTCGATGGTAACAAACACGAAATAGTCAATAACGGCAAACAGGCCTGGAAACTGGTAAACGGGGAAATTCAAGAAGATAAGGTGGCCGTAAATTCAGCCTGGAATTCATCATTCGGCTCACAATATATGGTATGTATGCCATTTAAATTAAAGGCTCCCGGAACCCTATTGAAATATGAAGGAATTGATACCCTGTCCAATAACAGAATAGTTCACAATCTTCAGGTCACCTATGAAAAGGGAGCGGGAAGCTCAGGAGGGATGCATACATGGAACTACTATTTGAATACAGACAATTATCAGTTTGTGGCCAATTTTTTGGATCATGGAAAAGGATACACCTATACCGATTATGACACTTTTATAGAAGTTGACGGCATAGTGGTAACCAAGGAAAGAAAAAGTTATGTTTCCAATGAAAATAGGGAACCTGTATACTTAAGAACTGTATACAGCAATTCCGATATTCAATTTGACATAGAATTACCAGAGGAATTGTTTAAAGTAAAGAACTAGATGGGTTGGCTGATGCGTTGAAAAAGATCCTGGTTGCGGGAGTTGGTAATGAATTGAAGCAGGATGATGCCTTTGGTATTGAGTTCGCCAAAAAGTTTAGGGATGCTGTCTCGCACTTAGACCATATTATGGTCATGGAGGTAGGTATCGGGGGGATACATTTGGTACAAGAGTTACATGCAGGCTATGATATTCTGATTTTGGCGGATGCCGTGGCTTGGGGAGAAGAAGCAGGCCACATCTACTTTAGGGAGATGGAAAAGGTTTCGGATATTGAAGAAATGCCTGTTTTTGAAAAAAGAACTTTTTTGGCTGATATGCACTATACCAACCCCATTAGGGCATTGATGTTGGCAAAAGCACTGAAGGTATTGCCCAATGAAGTGTATATACTGGGTTGTGAGGCTGCACAGCATGATGATTTTGCGGTTGGTATGAGCGAAGTGGTGGTGGAAGCCCTCCCGAAAGCAAGGCGTCGGTTACAAAATTGGTTGAGTATCAATAAACTCGCAACTTTTGAATAAAGATCCTCGTATGAAACTGTTTCATTATATACCTGAATTTCGTACATTTAGAAAGTAAACAGCTTGTTATGAATCAAGACATTAGGCCTACTAAAGGCCCAAAAGAATCACAAAAAAAATCAGAAGAAAAAATCCCTTGGTGGGTTGATTTGCAGGTCAAGGATTTGGTAAGACCTATCACCGTTAAGCGTATGCAATTGTTATCGGCAGGGGCATTGGTGCTTGCCCTAGCTGTTGTAGGTTATTATGCGTGGGAAAATTTTCTAAGGGAGCCCACGGGAGCGGAATTTGTGGATGAGATTGTTGACGCTGCGGGCGGCCTGGATACATGGAACGATATTGATCAAGGACAGTTCACCCGTACCCACAACTTATATGACGAAACGGGGGAATTATTAAAATCTACCGAAGAGACCTTTTACTTTAAACGAACCGTGGAAGGGCTAAAGCTACAGGTGAAATCCGTAGGTGATGACCACAGTGAAGTAGTTGTGGGCAAAGATGATTATGGCTTTTGGGCAACAAAGGACAATCAAACCGTTGATCCGATGATTGCCGCCAAGGAAGAGGGCATGATGTGTGATTCTAAATTCTGCGACCCCCAGTGCGCTTCGTCCATGGCCTTCTTCAGGTTTTCTATGCCCTTTAAACTAAAGGATAGGGGTGTGAACGCAAGTTTGGCGTCTACGGGCTTCAATATCGCTGAGTTGAACTTATTGGGGGGTTCGGGCAAAGAACCCACTTTATTGGATATTTCGTATGACCCCGAGGTGGGGAAGGACAGTTGGCGGTTTTATGTCGACCCACAGGATAAATTGATACACAAGATTGAATACTATAATAAATCCGATAAGGGAGAAACCAGACCTGAAGAAATTTATTGGACCGATCACAAAACCGTGGACGGGATTACGTTCAGCCATCGTTGGACCCGTTATTGGCCCAATGGCAAGGTCATGGACGAATATGTATATTCAGATGTGAATTTAGACCGTGAATTGCCCGATGGTTTCTTCAACAGAAGAGATGGCTCAGAACTTGTGGGGCGGTAGTAGACTAATTCTTCAAAATAGCATCACTTAGTGCTTCCAGCGCTTTTACAACTTTCGCCTCTGGATCAAAATCTATTATAGACTTTCCCTTTAGGTCAGCTGCCATGACCTGTTCGTCAAAGGGCACAAATACCGCTATAGGTAGGTTTATCTTTGCACAGTATTCGCGTATCGCCATTTCATCCTCTTTGGTGCGTACTTTATTCGCGATGGCCTCAACCTGTCCAATACCCAATTGTTGGGCCATCTCGGCAAACCTTGAAGCGGCTTCAAGAGATCTGTAGTAGGGTTCCACCACAGTATATATTTTATCAACGTACTTCGAAGTACCGCGTTTCATATGCTCTAAGGATGCCTCCGTATCCAAAACCATGATTTGTCCCTGTTCTGAACTTAGTGCAGCATTCACCAATTCACGGACCACGGTATGGGAACCACACATACATCCGGTACCGGCCTTTTCGGGCTTGCCCACCATTAATAAGGTCACATTATCCGTGGCTTTTTGCCCATAGGTTTCCAAGACTTCCTGAAATGGAATCCTTACTTGAAATTTCCATTTGCCATCTTCAGTCTCGACCCTTTCGATGATATCGGTACTTAAATTAGGTGGCCCCGCATCAGATTTGTCAATTCCCAAAACAATGGAGAGATTGGGATTGGGATCGCCATCAATAGCAAGTACTTTATCCCCCTTGGCTCCTAAAATACGACAAAGTGTACCGCTAATGGTCGTTTTGCCTACCCCTCCTTTTCCTGCTATCGCTATCTTCATTTCAATTTGGTATTATTATTCCTCATCGGGTCGAATGTCATCAAGTTCGTCGGTTCCCAGAAGAAAATCCATGGTTCGCTTCGCCTCTTCCTCATCAACAATGCTCATGGCCACACCTACATGCACAAGTACATAATCACCTTCTTTTGCCTCCGGTACCAGCCCCAGATTGATTTTCTTCACTATTCCATCAAAGGAAACCTTGCCTATTTTGAACACACTTTCAACGGTATCTTCAAAGCCAATAATTTTTCCAGGTACTGCCAAACACATGAACTAGGATTTACAATTAAGGTAATTTACGGAAATCCACTGAGATAGATTGGTCCAAATAAAATTTTAATTGTGGAAGGATCACCGCTTCAAACTCCATCCAACCTGCTTCCGTGAACAACGGTATCAATTGGTTCCAGATAAACTCCTTAAAATGGCCTTCACCGATATCGGTTTTACTCCGCACTTGACGTTGGGTGAGCCAGAACGTGATGATCATCCATATGGACTCAGCAAGATGTTGATACTGATTTTCCATTTTTTCGGGCCTTAAGATTTCTTTTTCCACATTGAGCAAAAGCCATTCGTGTATTTGTGCAATCATTTTCTCTACATAATCCACCCGTTTTGAATGCAACTTTGGATAGGCCCGTTCAATTTCCAAAAGATCTAGAAAATAAAACGAATAACGATTCAGTATAAAAAAATAGCGCCCAAGATGATTGTCAAAATCAAGCAATGAAGGAAAGTTTTGGTCTATCGAAAGCAATAGTTCCAATTCTTCCCCCAATTCGGAATCTATGGCGAGAACAATGGCCTTCTTGCTGTGATAGTGATAAGCAAGATTCCCTACACTTATTCCGGTCTCATCAGCAATTTGTTGCAGTCGAACATTGACCAGCCCCTTTTGGTTAAAAAGCCCAATAGCTGATTTCAATATTTTCTGTTTTGTACTGCCCACGATTGATGTACTATTTACCAGCGACGCCCAGTTTGATTATGAGTTGGGCATTAATGCTTCGACCCGGAGCAAAAAATCGGGTTTGATTTCCCGGAGTACCCCTAAAAACATGACTTTGGTACTCTTTGTCCGTAAGATTGTCCACAGATAGCACCAACTTGGAATAGGGAAACTTTGGCCAGACCTCATGCAGATTTATTCCGCCACTGATATTGAAAAGGCTATAGCCATCGGTTTCCCTTTCCGTAGGGGCTGGTCTATCCTGCTTGCTTGTAAAGATGCCTTCCACCCGTCCGAAAAATGCATTGCGGTTATCTCGAAGTTGAAATCCGAAAATGTTTTGATCCGCAGGCATAAAGGCAAGGTTTTCATCAGTTTCCCGGTCTTTTCCCCTAATATAGGAACCTGTCCAGAAAACACTGGACAACTTGCCAATAGTATAGCTCAGCTGATATTCCCAACCTGTCAGTCTGGCTTCCCCCACGGCTTGGTTCTGAACATTTGGAGTACCCTGAAAATCCACACTGACCGGGACATACAGATCATTCAGGAAATTTTGGTAAAAATTGAGGCCGATATCGAACTTCGAACCATCGTAAGCATAACCCAATTCGTAGAACACTCCTTTTTCAGGACCAAGATCGGGGTTAGGGATGACCCCATCGGCAAAATTGTATTTGGAAAACAAATCTGGGGCCCGGAATGAGTTGGCCAAATTAATCGAGAAATCTGATCTGTCCGATGCATGGATTTTAGCACCTATGTTACCGGTAAGGGCGGTGTTGTTATCTGAAGTGTTGTCCTCATTGTATAAATCGGCGATTTCTGGAATAAAAAAAGGTTCGTCCTCTATTTCTGTCTTGACATTATCAAACCGAAGTGCGAACAATAGATCAACAACCTCACTGGGTTTCCATTCCTCAACGGCAAATACCCCAAAGAAAGTCGCATCACTATCCGGTTGGATTTGTCCCGGCGGAGGGGCCACTTGATTCACCTGTACACCCATAGGATTGAATATGTCCACAACCAACTCCCTTTTGGTACCAAAACGATGTTCCCTCAAAAAATCCGCACCAACGGTCAACTTGGAATTTTCTGCCAATCGAAGTGCTGTAAAGGCCTTGAAACCACCAAAATCCACATCCACATCCAAGCTGACATCGATTCTTCGATTGATGTCCATAGTGTCTTCAAAAAATACATTGGTCACTTGGTCAATGTGCAGTCTTTGCTGTTTGAAATATGCATTGAACCCCACCTCTTCAATAGTGCTCGATATATTTTTACCGGTATAATTGAAATTGTAACCGGTCTGTTCATCGGGAGCAAAAACACGGTCACGTACCGGCGGACCCGGTGCTCCCAACCCACCTGGAAAGCCCACGTTGTCATTTTTAAAATATTTTCCGCTAAATTCAAAACGATGGTTTTCGGCAGGGGAATATCCAATATTCCAATCAAAATAGGCTGATTCGAATTGGCTGTTTGGCACCTCACCCCCAGGTGTGTCTGTATTATCGGCATCACGCAGACCTCCTCCGATTAAAAAATCAAAACCATTACCTCTTCCTTCCACTTCAAGGCGTCCTCTCGAATAGGAATTGACGGACTGATAGCCCCCATAAAGGCTGGTGCCCACCTTAAAATCTTTGCCGTATCCATTTTCTGCCCTTCTGGTAATTACATTGACCAATCCACTTACTGCATCACTGCCCCAGAAGGCAGAGGCAGGGCCTTTGATAACTTCAACCCTCTCAATTTGCCATGGGTCAATCAAGGCGTAGCTTCTGATTCGTCCGCCCACAAATGAATTCCCATCAATGAGAATCGGTGCCCGTTCCCGGGAAAGCCCTCTTATGATGGGGGTGCTGGTGATGCCTCCATCGTTTTGAATGGCGACTCCTGGAATATACTTTAAGGTTTCCGTGGCTGAAGGGGGCTGCGTTTCTAGAATAGCGAGCTGATTTACCACAGCTATCGTAATCGGTAGGTTTTTTAAGGGTGAAGAAGACCGAACTGCTGTAACTTCTACAGGGTCTATTTGTATGGTATCCTGAGTTTGTTCCTGTGCGAAGAAAAGTGCATGCGCAAATAGCAAAATAGCAGTAAGAGCAATGTTTTTCATGAGTTTAGGTTTGGTTTGATAGACAAAATAGAAAATAATTTCTAAACCAAAAATATTCAACAAATCCGTGGTAATTGTTCTCCTGCCAGCATATTAACAATGCGTCTACCCCCAATGGCGCTTTTGAGCACCACCTGTTTTGGATGGTTTTCTGTTACTTCACCGATAATGGAAGCATTTGCGCCATATTCCATACTTTGAAGCTTTTCGACCACTTTTTCGGAAATCGCATCTTTGACCACTGCAATGAAGATGCCCTCGTTCGCTACATAAAGCGGGTCCAAGCCGAGAATTTCACAAAGCGCGCTTACTTCATTTTGTAAGGGAAGCTTTTTTTGCAAGATTTCTATACCCAGATTTCTGTCCCTGGCAATTTCATTTAAAACCGTTGCCACCCCACCTCGAGTGGGGTCCTTGAGCAAATGAATATCTACCCCAAATGTGTCGAGCAGCTTAGAAACCATTTGACTTAGTCCACGGGTGTCACTTTTTAATTCGGATTCGAACTCCAACCCTTCCCTCACGGACATTATGGCAACACCATGGGTCGCAATGGAGTCACTTACGATAATCTTATCCCCTGGCTCCACATTAGAAGGAGCGATATCGGCTTTGGCATGTAATTGCCCAATTCCTGTAGTATTGATGAATATTTTGTCCCCCTTTCCTTTTTCGACCACTTTGGTATCTCCGGTTACAATCTGCACATTTGCCTGTTCTGCAGCGGATTTGATGGATACCAATATTTCCCAGAACTCGGTCATTTTTAGGCCTTCCTCCAGAATAAAACTCAAGGAAAGGTATTGTGGAATTGCCCCGCACATGGCCAAATCGTTTACCGTGCCATTTACTGCCAGTTCACCGATGTTACTATCCGGAAAAAAAATAGGGGATATAACAAAACTATCGGTAGTAAATGCGGTTTTTCCCTCTAAGGTCAACATAGCTCCATCATGGCGCTGTTGCAGATGTTCATTGTCAAAAAGATGAAAGACACCGGAATCCAATAATTTGTTGGTTAAAAGGCCACCACTACCATGACCCAAGGTGATGATATCAAAGTCCAATTTGGGCATTGGACATTGCAATTTCATTTTCAAGTTTTTTTTTGACATTGTTGGGATGGGTAAGATTATGCAATGGTTTCTGCGGCTCCACTAAAGTGATAATATGCGGCACAAGCTCCTTCAGAACTGACCATGGGGGCGCCCATCGGATTTTGGGGCGTGCATTTTTTGCCGAACTGTGAACACTGTTTTGGTTTTTTAATGCCTTTTAGAACCAATCCTGCAATACATTCTTTGGGCTCCTCCACTTTTTTGACCTGGATAGTAAATTTTAGATTGGCATCGAAGGCGGCATATTTGGGTCTTACCTCAAACCCACTGGCAGGAATAGTGCCTATACCCCGCCATTCCCGGTCAGAGACCATGAAAGTCTTACGGATGAGTTCTTGGGCTTTTGGGTTTCCTTTCGGCTTAACCACTCGGCTGTATTGATTTTGAAGCTCGGCCTCACCCTTCTCCAATTGTTGAACAGTGAGCAATATACCCTGCAAAAGGTCCACAGGTTCAAAACCAGTGACTACCATCGGGATTCTGTAATGGGCCACTAAGGGATAATATTCATCCATACCCATTATGGTACATACATGACCCGCAGCCAAAAATGCATCGATTTTACTTTCCTCATCTTCGATAACGGCTTCCATAGCCGGCGGTACCAGCACTTGGGAAGCTAAAATGGAATAGTTGGTAAGTCCCAGGTCATAAGCCTTATCAATTGAAAGGGCATTTGCAGGAGCGGTAGTCTCAAAGCCTACCGCAAAAAAGACCACTTCTTTGTCAGGGTTTTCACTTGCAATTTGGACGGCCTCCAAGGGAGAATATAAAATGCGTACATCTGCCCCACCAGCTTTGGCCTGGAGCAAACTCTTTTTTGATCCGGGCACACGCAGCATATCGCCAAAAGAACAAAGAATGACATTTTTGTCCTCAGCGAGATAGATGGCCTTGTCAATCAAATGAAGCGGGGTAACACAAACCGGACATCCGGGCCCATGAATCATTTGAACTTCTTTAGGTAACAGGTCCATAATCCCATTTTTGACCAGACTATGGGTTTGCCCGCCGCATACTTCCATAATATTCCATTCCCGGGTAACCGTGGAATGTATCTCATCCAAGTATTTTTTTGCCAAATCGGCATCCCTGTATTCGCTTAGAAATTTCATTCTTCAATATTTTGATAATATGCTAATTGCCCCAGGGCAATACTTTCGTCATTGGGAGATACCTGCTGATGAAAATAGAGTTGAAACCTATTTTCTAAATGCATCATCAATAAATCCACTAAAAGTCCGTTCTGAAAAACACCCCCGCTAAAAGCAATTTTCTCCATTGTATTTTCAAGAGCAATTTCTTCGACCATTTTCACCAGTGAATAATGAAACTTGAATGCGATTTCATTCTTGGAAGTGCCATTATTCAAATCACTAACCACACCTTCAATGATGGAGATAGTTGATATTCCTTCAAGATACGATATTTGGGTATCATAGCGTGAATCGGGCGTATTTACATGGTGATCAAAATAGGTTTGCGCCAATGTTTCTAGTCGTAGAGCAGCTTCGCCTTCGTAGGTTTGAGTATCCATAATTCCCAATAGGCAGGCAACAGCGTCAAACAAGCGCCCCATACTTGACGTCTTTAAAGGGGGGTCACTGTTTAATAGTCTTTGATATATTTTCCATTCCTTCGTGCTAAACTTGTCCTTCAACAAGGGGAGCATGACCGGGCTCTGCTTTGCATGTGCCAGAGCTGAAAGACGAGGTTCTTTAGCCATTTTGTCTCCTAGAATTAGAGGGACATATGCCAGATGAGTAAGTCTTTTGATCTTCCTGTTTTCATAAGCCAAAAACTCACCACCCCAGCTGTTCCCATCATTTCCATAACCCGTGCCGTCCCAAATAACTCCCAATACCTTTTCGGACTTATTTAGGAGTGAATGTTCGGATAAAACTCCTGCAAAATGAGCAAAATGATGCTGAATGTATACAAGTTTGGTTCTGTTTGCGTCCCTTAGGTGCTTACCATATTCGGTAGAATAGTAATCAGGATGTCTATCGACCAAAATAATTTCGGGTCGACAATTTAGCATATTGATGAAATGTTGAATAGTTCTTTTAAGGTTTTCCGTGCTCTCTAGATAAGTCAAATCGCCCAAATATTGACTTAAATATAAAAGGCCTCCATAAAGCAATCCAAAAGCGCTTTTCTGTGAGGCTCCCAAAGCCAAAATTGTCTTTTGTTCAGTTGGGGTATCCGGCCAAAAATAATTTGGGGCAATACCACGGGATCTGCGAATAAGTATAGGTTGCTTTTTAAATGGACTAAAGCGCACTACGCTGTCGTCCTGTGGGGTTACTATTTCCCTGTTGTTGGTCAGTGCAAAATCCCAAATGCCCAATAGTTCTGAAAATATCTTTTTGTCCTCAAAAACGATGGATGCGTTGCTTAGATTCCCACTAGTGGCAACGATAGGTTTCCCAAAGGCTTGCATCAGTAAGAGATACAATGGGGTATAAGGCAGCATCACTCCGATTTGATTCAGGCCTGGAGCAATATGGCTCAAAGCGATATCTAAGGATTTCTTCTTTAATTGTAGCAATAGGATAGGTGCTACCTCACCTGTAAGCATTGACTGTTCGGTGGAATCAAGATGGCAGTCTTGCCGTACTTTATTTATGTTTGGGTACATGCAGGCAAAAGGCTTGGAAGGTCTGTGCTTTCTCTCCCGAAGCGTTTGGATAGCTTTCGCATTTGTGGCGTCACATGTTAGTAAATATCCGCCAATCCCTTTTATTGCTATAATTTTCCCCTCTCCCCATAACCTGGCTATTTTTTCGATTGCCAACTGCGTATTGGTTACAATTTTCTGACCCTTGTTGTTCCTAAGAGCCACTCGAATACCGCATGCTGCACATGAGTTGGTTTGTGAATGGTAACGGCTTTCCTCAGAATTGCCATATTCTTGCCTACAAGTAGGGCACATTGGATACTTTTCCATTGTGGTAAATGCCCGTTCATAAGGGAGCTCAGTAATTAGGGAATAACGAGGACCACACTGTGTACAGGTAATGAAGGGATAGCCCTTTCTTCGGTTGTTGCTTGACAAAACTTCATTTTTGCAATTTTCGCATATTGCAAAATCTGGAGGAAGCATAAGGGAGGCGGATACATCGGATTGGTCTTGCTGGATTTGAAAACCCTTGTAGTGCTCTCCTATTTCCCTGGTGATTTTGTGTTTGGTTACCCTGCTTAGGGAAGGTGCTTTATCGATTAAAGCGGTATAAAACTCTTTCGCCTCCTCTTGGGATGCAGAAAATTTTACATGCACACCATCAAGGGCATTGTAGACCACCCCATTTAAGTTTCTTTCCAGAGCAATTCGATATACGTATGGGCGAAATCCAACACCCTGAACCCTCCCTTCTATATGAATGTGCCAACTATTCATGTTCTTGGCAATATAGGTAATATCACAAATTTGTTAGTTTGAAAGATCTAAAAACTATACCCCAAAAAGTCCAGTTTTTAATGGGGTTAAGGTTTGAAAAATCACTTTGCGGGTAATTACCTAATTATAGAACAAACAGGCATGGCAAGTTTATTCTTACTACATCGTATCTACCGCAAAAGTTGACGCGTTTACCAGTATCAAATAGAACTCTTTTAAAAAAGGGCAGTTTTACAAGACAACTATACCAAAATCGTATCTACTTTATCTAATAGTCTCATTTTTGGTCTTTTTTAATAGTACCGTTAATTAACCTTTTATGGAACCAATTTCTAATCCTATTGATAAGGAATACTTGGTCTGGGCAAGAATTTGAAATGACTTATAATCAGTATACTTCTTGCTTCCACTTATATGGTCATATGATCATATGATGATGTGACGAAATGGTCAATGCTATATAGCACTATAGCATTATTTATAGCGATAATGTTTTCAATATTCAATTGATTAATCATTACTATGTGTATATAAAGCATTGTACATGGCGATGTAGTGTCGAACATTTCGGAAAGTCCTTTTTTAGATAGCCCGACTGTTCGTCCTGAACCTTTAAAACCTAATAGTTCTTTTCTCCCTCACCACAACTTTACTTAACCCTTGTTTCAAAGAAAGCCAAAAGCAACGTTTAGGATTTTTGTGGTTAGGGGAAAAAGATGGCTAGGGGAAGCTTTTTGAAAATATTGGGCTGCCATTGAAAAATTCTTCTTTCCCTAACAAAGAGTTTTCTGCGGAAGTTCTCAAAAAACCAATTTTTTGAGAACCCCCTCAAAACAGGGGGATACCGATGGAAAAGCTAATAAGCTTTTCCATCCCTATCCTAAAATTCCTATACAAATTATTTTTGAATATTTCTATGAGTGCCGTACATCAATTCATGTACGACACTCATGGAAAATGTCGTTTAATGCTGCTAGGTTTGTTCAATAAAGTAAATCATAAATCACTGAATCATGAAACGAATATTTATCATGGATGACAATGGAATAAGAGAATACGTTCCCGCTGATTCTCTCCAAAAGAACATCCCGCCACCAGCAGAAAATCCCATAGAGGAAATAGAAGTCGAAGACCAGTTATTGACAATAGCCGATCTCGTTAAAAAATTTAGGGTAACCCGACCTACGATTTACGCTTGGATTGAAAAAGGATTTCTAAAAAAGATACCACTTGGCGGCAGGGTGCTTTTTCATCCAGATGACATCAATGCCCTTATCGAAAAAATGAGGGAGGCATCTTCCTAACTATTAAATGGGAAAATCAAAATGTACAGTTCAATTAAAATAGTAATCGGAGTTCGTGAAGCAAGCCATGTTTTTGCATGCAAAAACTGCTCACTCTGTTCGCATGGCTTGTTGGGGATTCTCCCCAAACCCCTAGAATATGGCAAGACCTAAAAAGAACATACAGGACTTAAAAGCGATTCGGCTTAATGTGAGGGTGACCGTAAAGGATTATCTGATAATAGCTGACAATGCCGATACCTTGGGAATTACGATTACCGATTTTATTCGGATGAAAGTAACGGGAAAGGTATTGCCCAGAAAAAGAATATCACCTGAGGATAGAAAGCTTTTCATCGAATTAGGCCGTATCGGAAACAACATCAACCAATTGACCAAAAAGGTGCATTTGGGAATGTGCAATGCCCCTTTATTGATAGAAAAGTTGTCCGAAGTGAGAGACACATTGGATGCCATAAAAGCAAATATTGTAAACCGTGATAGCAAAGCAGATTAAGGGAAAGGACTTCTACGGCGTGCTGGCCTATAACGAAAGAAAGGTTGAACAGGGAATGGGATATGTATTGGACACCAACATTTCATACGGAGAAACCGTTGACATGACCCAAGAGTTCAATATAGTCAGACAGCTTCGGCCAAGATTGGGAAGGGCGGTATATCACGTCTCGTTGAACCTACCCTATGAGGATAAATTAAGTGACAAAAAGTTTGTGTCCCTTGGAAACGATTATCTAAAAGGGATGGGGTTCGATGACAACCAATACATCATGTATCGACATAGCGATCAGGAACATGAGCATATCCATATCATTGCCAACAGGGTAAAGTTTTCGGGTGAACTGGCAAGCGATAGCAAAGATTATGAACGAAGTGAACGACTAGTCAGGAAACTGGAATTAAAGTATGGACTTTCGCAGTTGGAGGATGTCCAATTAACAAGAAAAGCATCGATTACCCATCAAGAAATACAAAAGGCTTTTCGAACAGGGGAAGCTCCCATTAAATTGATGCTTCAGCATCATCTCGAAAACGCCATCTTAAATTCCAGGAATACAACAGAACTCATTAGGGAATTGGGCAAAAATAAGATACACCCCAAGTTTAACATTGGCAAAAGTACGGGTAGGGTAACAGGAATATCCTTCAGATACGATGATGTTATTTACAAGGGAAGCACCTTAGGCCGAAAATATTCATGGAACAATATAATCAAACGCGTCAATTATGAACAAGACAGAGACCATACAATTATTCTCAAAACTAATAGCGCAGAACGAGGAGTTGATAAACCTCTTGGGGAAAATTCAAACTCAGCAACATCAGGTGAAAGAAAAACAATACCTATTTCACGAGGGCATATCAAAATTGCTGAGCAACCAAAATCTTATCTGGAAAAAGCTAAATCAGTTGGATTGATTCCTAGTAAGACTGATGATAGTCCATGGAATGCTTTTACGCTGGAGCTTGATGATAATAAGCGATTCAAAAAGAAGAAGCAAAAAAGAAAAGGCCCGAGATTTTAATAAACACTTGCGTTGTTTGGGGCTAGATGTCGATGGGACTGGAACTTTTCTTCAAAACACCCTTTACACAAGGCCTGCCAAAGGGCCTTTTTTTGGCGCACCTCGCGGCTCACCTTTTGTAAAATTCTTACTTCCTTGTAATTTAATAGTTCTTTTGTCATTAATTAAAATGTGACCGATAGGTTTTCTAGTCTTACCTTTTTCGTTGGAAACTAATTTTTTTAATAGTATTTTTCTGAATCAAATATGGTTTATAAATGAGTGATTCAAATAATCAATTAGCTTTAAAAGATACTAGTAGTAAATCAAATGAAGATGTTAAAAACAAAAAGGGAGAAACTACATCTGAAAAAGTTCGTAACACGCTTACAGAAGAATTGATTTTTGGAATTTGTGCACCTATCGGTTCAAAGAAGGAAGTTGTTATTAAGAAATTGACAGAACTTCTTAAGGAAGAATATAAATACAAGGAGGTAAAAGAAATAAAAATTAGTGAGTATATAGACAAATATGGCCCCAAGGGGAGTGAAAGTCATAAATTTAAAACAGAAGGTTATACAACTTTGATAAATAAAATTAAAGGAGGGAATAGTTTAAGAGAAGAATTTACTCCAGAAGTACTTGCTGAATTTGCCATTAAGGACATTAGAGTCGATAGGGAAGAAGATTTGCCAAATACAAGTGAAAGTGAAGTAGCGGCTTCACATGAATTCAAGTCAAGAAGAGTTTGCTATATCATCGATTCAATTAAAAATTTAAATGAACTAAAGTTGTTAAGAGCAGTTTACAGCTCTAGTTTTTATTCCTTCAGTATTTTATCTCCGTTACAAGAAAGAAAAGATAATTTATTAGCCAGAAGAAAACTAGCTCAGGAGGAAGTTGATGAGCTGGTTAGGATAGATGAATTCGAAAATAAAAATGAGGGGCAAAATGTAAGAGATACCTTCGTTGAAGGAGATTTTATTGTTAGAGTTTCGGAATCCAACTTGAGCAACCTTGAAGAAAAACTAAAAAGATACTTACATCTTATTTTCGATAGTTCAGTTGTGACACCTTTACCTAATGAGATTGCCATGTATGAGGCTAAATCGTCTGCTGGAAATTCGGCTTGTTTATCAAGACAAGTTGGAGCTACTATAACAAATAATATAGGTGAAATCATATCAAGAGGGTGGAATGATGTCCCAAAATTTGGGGGTAATCTTTATAAGTCAGAAGATTTAAAAGATGATTTTAGATGTTTTAAACTTGGTTATTGTAGTAATGATAGAACCAAAAATTCAATAGCAAAAGAGATAACAAATCTATTGCTAAAGAATGAAGATTTAGAGAAGAAAATTGGTGTTGACGAAAATGAGACCATAGCTAATTCAATTGAAAAAATCATACGGAAATCTTCTAAAATCAAAGATTTGATAGAGTTTTCTAGGTCCGTTCACGCTGAAATGCATGCAATTATTATTGGTAGCCAGTTGGCCGGTGATAAAATGGTTGGAGGTAAACTTTATTGCACTACTTACCCTTGTCATAACTGTGCAAGACATATTATTGCTGCTGGGATAAAGGAAATATATTATATCGAACCTTACGTAAAAAGTTTATGTACGGAATTGCATTCCGATGCTATAACTGAAGATGAAGACGCGAAAAATAAAGTAAAAATTTTAGTATATGATGGTGTAGCTCCACGTAGATTTCTTGAGTTCTTTAGTATGAAGAATGAAAGAAAAAATGATAAAGGTGATTTGATAATTGAAAAAAATACTAATTTTACTCCGAAGTCACAGATAAGTTTACAAGCTGTACCAACCCTAGAGGATCAAGCTATTCTATCTTTACAAGAAAAGGGATTAATAAATGGCAACTAATTCCAAAAAAAACACTCAAAAGATTAAATTAGAAAATAAATCTAATCAAATAAGAATAGAATTCCCTGAAAATGTTATTGAAACTAATAACGTTGAAAAAGGGAGAGTAATTAGTTTAACTAATCATAAAAGAAATTTAATTATCTCCAAAATAATTCAAAACTCCCACTCTTTCTAAGACACCAGTTATTCTTTTCTTTCAAGTCTAAAAATCTCGGAGAATCTTGAGTTTTGGTATTTCCTTTTCAATGAATCGATCCCTGAATTCAGTCAAATTTAAATTCACAATTCGTGCCAGTTCGTCCTCAGAATACTCCAACTCTGTTAAATGAAGTTTGACTATTTGATTAAGCAAATAAGGTTTTTCCTCGGGAAGTGGAATTGGTTCACTTTTCGACATTCCTCTTCTTGAAAAGTTAATTTGGAAATTTCTATATTCTTGTGAGGTTAGCATACCTAAATCTTTTGCTCTTCGAACTAAGGATCTCATTGAAACTTTCCAATACCTTTTCAAATCTCCAAGCTTATTAAAATTCAAATTTCTTAGCGAATTTTTAATTTCGCTTTCGGGCATTAAAAATTCTGAGGCAAACCTATCAGCTTCTTCCTCGACTTTTTCAGAGTCAGATGGAATATCAAAATGCATTATCATATGTCCTAATTCATGAGCTAAAGAATAGCGTTGTCTATCATTAGGCATTCTCTCATTTAAGAATATTATGTGTGCTCCCCTATCACTAATAGTTGAGAGTCCGTCTGTTTTTTCATTGAATAAGTCAGTCTTCACAATTAGAATACCATTCCTTTCGAGGATATTTGTGAGATTTCCTATGGGTCCGTTTGGAATCTTTAATAAATATCTCGCCTTACGTGCTATTTCTTCTGGAAAATCATCCGAAGGGTCAAAAGTTGGAATATTGAAATCAGGTAATTCTACAGAGTCCATTAAAGAATCTATATTGTTCCTAAAAACTTTAATCGTAGATTCCATCTTCGCCATTACCTTTTTAGAAATAGTTATACGTTTTCTATAATAATAATGGCTTACTGGAGAACTTGGAGTTTGTTGATAAAAAAATAATTCAGGATAGTTCAGCTGATTTGCTAGCTCTACTAGGATAGAATCATTAATCGATTGTTCACCCTTTTCTGCTTTGGAAAGTTTTCCCTGAGAGATGTTCAATCTTTTGGATAATTCTGATTGTGATAGTCCTCGTGACTCCCTTGCAAGAACTAACATTCTAGGGTTGATATCATTCAACATACACTATAAAGATTTTTTCCTTTCTTTCTTGGCATCTTCCTTAATAGTTATTGGTGGGATTACTTCCATTGGCTCAATAATCCTAGTAGTAGGACTCTCAACAAGATTAGTTACGTCGTATATATATGTTATGTTCTTAGGTGTTGAGTAATAACGAAATTCCACCTTTTTAATCTCGCTCCAGAAATCATCTACTTCGTAGGTCAAAAATATGACGTGTTTATCTAGCTCTTGATACTTAATTTGGTCATCTTGATTTGTTTTTACATTAGAAACGGGTGCTTTCTTAAACATTATAACATATTTCTTATCGAGAATGGCAAGACTTCTCCGTGTGTTAGATAAAGATTCTACGAATTCAAAATTAGCACTAGAGCAATTCCTTTTAATAATATGAGAAATTGCATTATTAAGCATATTGGACTTACTAGTTTTGTCATAAAAGGGTTTATTATCCTTGGAGAAAAGCTCAAAAGCCTCAAAAACGCTAGAAGTTATACTTCTGAAGAATTCTGGGTTATTTGGGTTTTCAAAATCGGCTGAGTCAAAGGACTCTTTCGTGGGGAAAAGTTGTAATTGTTCGAGAAACATTTTTAGAAATTAAGCGTCCAACGCAACAAACATATAAAAATTATTCCATTTTAAGTACAAAGTAATAATTTTTTTATTCCAATATTCTAGAAACTACACCATGTATAGGCTTCATCATTCTTTTCCTTATAAAGTATTCCTATACAAAGTTGAACATTTTTGGGTCTGTTGGGTCTAAAAGCAACTTTATCAGCAAGCTTAAAAAATGATTGCGATTTACCACAAATTTTGAAGTGTTCAGCAAACGTATTTTCTGTGTTTGGATAATCTAACAGCTATTATACGATTTCAATGAAACTATCCGTAGAAAAATCATGATGTTCATTCATATGAACATACCCCAATTGATTGCTCAACATGGTAGTGCTTCCTAACTTTAAGCCATTACCAACATTTCTATGCACATGGCCATAAATCCAATAATCGATATTGGACCTGGTAATAAAATCGGTTTGGTCTACAACAAAGGCATTGTTGATAGCACTGTCCTTAAACTCAGGAGAATTACAACGCGGTGTCGGCAAATGATGGGTGACCACAATTATTTTGCCTTCATGGTCATTTATACTTGTTGAGATAAAATCAAACGCCTCGGTGTGAATTCGATTGAAATCTTCAATCGTTAGAATTTTATCACCTATCCGTATTTTATGGAAGTCATTGACGTAAGCAGATACCGAAGCGATGTTTTCAGGAAAAACGTGGCTCCAAAGTGTAGAAAAGAGAAACCTAATGTCGCTTATTTCCATTGCTTGGTTGTTTAGAAGGAACACATTTGGTTGCAATTCCCATTGAAAAGGCTTTTGATGTAAAGACAAATCAAATCCACCATAGTACTCATGATTGCCTGGTATTACATAGGCCTGTTCGTAATGATCGGACACCCATTTAAAGAAATCAAGGTGTTCAAAATCAGATCCGAGATAATGGGTGTCCCCAGCAATAATTAGAATTTCCCCCGATGGGATTAAAGGATGTTTTGTCAACCACTTTCGATTTTGGGGAAACTCCAAATGTAAATCGGAACAGTATTGTATTTTCACTTTCGGCTTTTTTTCTTGAACAGAAAAGTAAGGAGATAACTTCGTTTTATTCTATTTTACTAGAGCTCCTTTTTTTGAAAAAAAGTTATTGTAAAATGCTGCCAAGAAGTAAAAAAGGGTCAAAAATGCAGCACGCTTGCGGCACGCTAGTTAACTTTTCTTTAACGTTAACATTTTTATAACATTGAATTATAAATAGTTATAAATAAAAAAGCCTCGAAAAATCGAGGCTTATGCGGTCTGGACGGGACTCGAACTTTTCTTTAAAACGCCCTATATACAAGGCCTGCCAAGGGGTCGTTTTTTGGGCTCACCGCGTGGCTCACCTTTTAACAAAGTTTAACACTTGTATAACTTTCATTGATGAAATTCGAAATGGAATCAATCATTATTTCGTGCTTGGCAGCTGTATAATAGCAATGATTTACAAATGGGCTTACTTATGCGTATTGATAAATTCGATCAGTTTTTGTGCAAAGAGATCGGGCTCCGTATACATAGGGCTATGTGCAGATCTTTCAAAAATGAAGATCTCTTTGTCATCCGATCCCAAATTATCGAAAGCCTCCTGTGCGTATAAGGTTGGCACAACAATATCGTAAGTACCCCAGAGCACCAAAGACGGGATGGTAATTTCAGAAAGGCGGTTGGTGAACGAGACATTTTCGTTCAATCCCTTCTCATCCAATATGCGTCCAATTTGATTCTTGTTCCAATTAACCGTAAGAGGTTTCTCCGAGGGGGTATCGTTGCCAAAATCAGCAACAGCTTCGTTAATCACATCGTCAGCCGCTAGAACTTGGGCCACCCCATTGGCAGCACGATTGAGGCTGTAGTAGTTTTGCAAACTATAAGGCCCAATAGTATTGGCCAACGTACGAAGACGTTCCCAATACGCGATACTATTTCCCAATGCTATTTGCTCATCGGCCATTTCTGGGAGTGCAATCTGATAATTGTCATAAAGGCCTTTAGGATCATGTGCACCATTAACATCGACCCACCCCAGAAAGTCGTTCTGGTCTTTCAACAAGGTGGCCGGTCCCAAAGCACCTCCCCAGCTATGGCCCATTAGAAACAATTTGGAATCTTCCCCATATTTGGCCTTTATTACTTTTGCCAACGCCAACACGTCTTCAGCCATAAGATCGATACTTACCTCTTTTTCCGAATAACTTCCTTGGGAGCTCCCAGATCCCCGTTGATCGAAATACACAACAGCATTGTTCTTCTCAACTTCTGTTCGGATGGTATTCACGCGATACTCCAATCCAGTTCCTCCTGGACCCCCGTGCAAGATGATCAAGAATACTTTTTCTGAGGCATTGCCAAATATTCGTGCTGGCATATCGGCATTTTTATGCCGTACAAAAATGGTTTCACGCAATGCTGTTAAATCTTCGCTTTCCTTGGAACAAGAAAGCACCCCAAGGGTTAGTATTGTTAAAATCAGCACTGCTGATTTCCTTTTTATTTTATAATTCATTAGTTCTTCTTTTTAAAATTAAATCGATGTCCGTATTGTACCGAAAATGTGGGTAAAATCCCTGCATTATAAGATAGTATGGAAGTATAGTTGAAGTTGAGGTACCAGCCCGCCAGTTTGTTTTTCTTGCGTGACCTTCCCAAACCAAAACCAATGGAAGGCGCATAGTAGCTTCTCCCAGGAAATGGCACCCTAGAAACCGCATCTCCTTCCACTTCGAAGGTTTCCGATAAGAACGAACGGGAATAGCCCAAGGGGTTCAACTCCACATGCAGTTGCCAACGTTTTGCGCTAGTTCGCCTATAGACAAGCCCATAATAGGTATGTAGGGCATTATCTGTACGATTGTTAAAATTGGTGGAATAGCCCAAGCTTCCATTAATCAATAGTTGGTGCGTAGTGGTTTTCGGACCTCGTTGCTTTGATTTGGTCCGTTGTTTTTCCAACCAAAGGTATTCCGCGCCAAACTGCAGCCCGTTATCTGAAAAAACGTCGCCATAATAGCCAGCTTTGAATGCTGTTTTATCTAAAAATGAGGCTCCTTCTCCTTTTTTTTGGGCATGGAGCTTTGCCATTACTATCAGTAGTAAAAGAATGATATATCTATTCATCTGTTAAAAAACTTTAGGTTGGGATTTATTGCCGAGCTTCAAGATCAAAGGTTGTTTCCAATCCAACTAAGAAAAAGCCTTCCAAAGTCTCGGTATGATCGCCGGGGCCTTCAAAAAGGTTGGTGTTTTTACTTTCTAAAAAAGCCACTTCCGCCTCGCTTAATCGCCCAACGGCTTCATCCATCGCGCCATATACGTAGGTAACACTGGACAGGTCCGTTATTGGGGCAAAAAGCTCCGTGTACCTATTTCTTGAATAGCCTGCACTTATTCTATTCAAGTTTCTTTCCTTCACGTCCGGATCGGGTTCTGGAGCCACTTTGGGTGTGAGCCCATTTTCAAAACATGCTTCCCGTCCCTCGGCGGCCGCTTCCCAAACAAGCTGGTCCATATCCAATCTTCCGGTAATGATCAGGTATTTGTCCGCACTATCAATACCATTTTTTGCAATCATTTCTTGGGTAATGAAAGCCCCAAACGAAAGCCCAAACAGGTACACTGTTCTTCCCTGTCCTTTAAAATAGGACATCACTTCATCCAACATCGCTATACTCTCATCATTAAGATCAACCGCCTGCTCTAAGGAGAGGTCCGTGCCTTTTACTACTGTGGAATCCAAGGTCTGTGCTTGGTGTACGGTAACCGTTAGCATATCGGTCGTGTCAAAAGATTCAAACACGGTGTCTACGATATCGGTGCCAAATTCTGTACTAGGACCTCCAGGCACGGTGATAAGCACAGTAGGAGCTTGTTCCTCCCCCTGGAAATAAATCAAATTCTTTATCTCCTCTGAAATATCCGTGATACCATTGGTAGTCGGTTCCACCGGTACTGGGGCCCCATTGTCGTCATTGGAACAGGAAGCTGTTATAATGGCCAAGGCCACTATGAGGGCTATATTGGTTACGAAATAAAAACGATACTGATTTGTCATTTTAAAGTTTACTTTTATCATTGAAATATTAATTATAAAATCGATGTAAAAGTATTCCGCCCAAAATTGTAAAACCTTGATTTTGAAGCTTAAGAAGTCCGGAAACAGCAGCTTAAAACGAATCAGGACCTTTTGGGAAGTTTTCTATAAGCACCAGGGGACATGGCCAAATTGGACTTGAAAACCGTATAGAAAGCACTCTTGGATTTAAAGCCCGCTTCCATGCCCACAGCCTCTACGGAATATTTGTCAAAACGGGAATCGTGCAATAGGTCCTTAGCGGTTTCTACGCGGTAGTCATTTACGAATTGGATAACGCTTTTATTGATGTTCTGATTGATGATCATAGACAAATTCCCTTCACTTATCCCCAAGCGTGCTGCAATTTCCCAGCGGCTTAACAAGGGATTTTTATACAGCTCCTCTTCCTCCATGACCCGGTACAATTCGGAAATCAATTCATCCGTTTTCTCGTTGTTGATTTTTTTTGCTGGAAGATTTGTCCTCGAACCTGTATTCTTTTGTATACCCAGCAAGGCATGCAACTCCTCTTTTTGGGTGATGAGCTGTAAGCGGAATATCCCGTAGTACAGTACCCACCATAGGAACATGGAAAGTGATGATTGCAGTAGGTAGGCGCTGTAAAAACTTTGGTACAGAAAAAATTCCACCCGGGTTAAGACCCAAATTCCAATGGTGATGTATATGTAACGATTCAAACGTAGCAACCAACGCTTTTTATCTTCGGAAATGGTATCGGCCTGCTGCACCAAACGTTTTCCCCAAAGGATCATTAGGATATTAAATCCTATGGATGCAAAATCCTTAATGAAATATAGGAGTACATCCAATTCAGAACCATAATGGTCAAACAGGAAGAGATACAATTCCAAGGAAACTGATATTACAAATGGGAGGTAAATAAGTTTAAACCAAACGTGTTGGATCAGTTGATGCTTTATCTGAATTAGAAAATAGCTGAACAAGCTTGCTGCGAAAAGAAAGTCCAGCCTAAAATTGATGATCAGTTGAAAAACGACGGTTTCCAAAATAGCATTGGGCCATTCAAAAAATGTTAGGCTTGCAATGATAAAGAGGGAAAGTGCCAGATAATTGTTGGCCCTGTTTTTATAAAACGTGGTTGTAATTAGTGCAATACTGATAAAATAGCCAATCACAACACTTGCGATCATGACGAAGTCCAAAATTGTTTTCTGCATGCTGGGGGTTATTTTCAGAATTCCTTCTTTTTAAAGACAAGCCAATTTTTCATTAGTTGCATAAATGCGAGAGAAACGCCAATGGTAAGTAAAAATAATCCGGTTCCAATAACGCCAAAACCTGTTTTAAATCACAATCTGTATATATCTGTAATGGCAAATATTCAAAGTGCTATCATTTATCACCCTATTGTATTGATCTTTCAAACTTCAAGGGATCCATTTCACGTGTATCGACAAATGAAGCAAGATATATGGGAAGAACTCTTTGCGGTTGGGAAGATTGAGCCAAATCAAATAAACATTCAACTCATATTTTTATTATTTTTGAGCCGAATAATTTTTCTAATCGGCTCATGAAATACAATTGGCAACAAAAAGATTGGCCCAATTTTCAATATCAGATGACCAATATTGAGGATATGCTCTTTGATTTTGCGCAACGAACTGGTCGTATTAGTGGAGTATTGGAAGGGCTTTCCGAAACTGAGCAAACCGAGGCAATGATAAACCTCATGGTTTCTGAGGCTATAAAGACCTCTGAAATCGAAGGAGAATATTTGAGCCGAAACGATGTGATGTCATCCATCCGCAGAAATATTGGGCTTAACCCAGAATTGCCCTTGACCAAAGACAAAAGAGCTGAGGGCGTTGCGGAATTGATGCTTGCAGTTCGAAATGAATTCTCAAAACCTTTATCTATTAATACCTTGTTTAAATGGCATACGATGCTAATGAAGGGGAATACCCAAATCCAAATAGGCCGATGGCGCACCCATGAAGAACCTATGCAGATAATTTCAGGTGCAATTGGGAGAGAAGAGGTACATTTTGAAGCTCCTCCTTCAAAAAGGGTTTCTGTTGAAATGGATGGCTTTATAGAATGGTTTAATACCTCACAAGGCGATATCAAGAAGCCTATTTTAAGAGCTGCTATTGCCCATCTCTACTTTGAAACCATACACCCTTTTGAAGATGGAAATGGTAGAATTGGCCGAGCTGTAGCGGAAAAAGCACTTTCACAAAGTATAGGTCGTCCAGTGCTGTTTAGTCTGTCTAAATCCATTGAGCGTAGTAAGAACAAATATTATGATGCTTTAAAAGCCGCTCAGCGTTCTAACGAGATCACCAATTGGATAAACTACTTTGTCCAAACAATTCTTGATGCCCAAATAGATGCAGAGCAAGAAATCGAGTTTACTTTAAAGAAAACGAAATTCTTTGACCAACATAAAGACTCACTGAATGACCGTCAACAAAAAGTAGTTAAAAGAATGTTGGACGAAGGTCATCTAGGTTTTGAGGGTGGAATGAACGCTCGAAAATATGTTTCACTGGCGAAAACCTCCAAAGCAACAGCCACTAGGGATTTACAAGATTTGGTTGCAAAAGGTATTTTCAAACCTACTGGCGGGGGTAGGAGTACGAGATATGAAATAAATCTATAGTCCAAATGAAATCAGGATTTCGTTTAATTCAAGATGTGTCATTGTCATGACAATCTTGTTTTGCTCCCGATGGTTGCAAAAGAAAATACAATTTAAATTAAAAAAAGCGAGCGAACGTAGTGAAGTGCTGCAAGCCCCAAAGCTTACCTTAAAACTTAGTGCAGGATCCTGTTTCGATGGCATCGCGTTTCTGGTAGATCAGCGATTTTATGACATCGAAATAGGGCACTCCTACTTATTGGTTTGTCTTTTTTTACTAAAAAATGAACTGATTTTCAGCAAGTTATTGAGTTTTTTACTAAAAAATTAGATTTTTGAAGAAAGAAGTGAAATCTAAAGCACTCATAAACAAATAGTTGAAAATAATAACCTGCGCAAGCAGGTTATCCTCTTGCTTCTCCGAACCTATTGCAAAGCAATACTAAAAAGAAGTTTATTATTATTCTAAGAAGAAGGTCGGTTGCGACCTATTGAATTTTTGATTCACGCTTACCTATCTGGACGCTACAAAATTTCAACAGGAACCGCTCGCAAAAGTTAGGGGTAAGTATTTGGGACAATTTTAGTTTTCAATGCTGCCTTTGTCTTTTGGGTTGGAATTTTCAACAGGTTTTATCTTTTCTTTTAATCGGTCCATTTCCTCGGCTATTTTGCTATCCAGAACTTTCGCGTAAATCTGAGTTGTCTTTAAAGAACGATGTCCTAACATTTTACTGACTGTGGAAATCGACACCCCATTTGACAATGTCACCGTAGTTGCAAATGTATGCCGGGCTAAATGCGTAGTAAGGTTTTTATTGATTCCGCAGACATCCGCAATCTCCTTTAGATAGGCATTGGATTTCTGATTGGTCAATACTGGTAAAACGCCTTTTCCGTCCAAAACGTAATGATGGTTGCGATACTTAAGAATAATTTCTTCAGCTGGAGCTAATAATGGTATACTACTGATAGCTTTGGTCTTTTTTCTTGGCATTTTAATCCATCTATCCCCATTGACT
Source organism: Flagellimonas flava (assembly GCF_050617915.1). Taxonomy (GTDB): domain Bacteria; phylum Bacteroidota; class Bacteroidia; order Flavobacteriales; family Flavobacteriaceae; genus Flagellimonas; species Flagellimonas flava_A. The sequence continues at coordinate 355,807 of NZ_JBODQE010000004.1, read as the reverse complement.
CCAATTATGATATGCTCCTCTTTTAATTGTTGCACATCTGCATAGGCCAGGCCTGTGTAACAGCAGAAAACAAAAATATCCCTAACCAAGTCCAGTCTAGGCAAAAATGACTTCTTATCACGTAACGCATCCAATTCGGCTTGGGTCAGATATTGCTTTTCCTTTGTTTTCCAACTGGCTTTCCAATGAAAGAAGGGGTCTTTGGTTATCCATTGATTCGCATAAGCAATTCGAATTATCTTTTTAAAGTTCACTACATACTTAATTGCAGTATTGTTTTCGCAATTCCGTTGTGACTTTAAAAAGAATTCCAATCCTGTAATAAACTTATGGTCAACTCTACGCACAGGAATATCATTTCTATGGTAGTTTTGCTGTATGTAGGCCGATACGTGCTTATAGGCTGCTTTATAGCGTTGTAACGTACCTTTGGTGAAACCTTTCCCTAATAGACTTTCGATTTCATCATTATGTTCCTGAAAGATTTCTAGAAGCATATGCTCTTTACCTTCTTTCCCCAGATAAATATTCTTTATGATAGTAGCAGAAATATCCTCTCGTTCTTTTAGCAACGAATCGTAAATGTCGAAAAGCCTGTTCTTGACATTGTCTAGAAAGCGATTGAAATTAGAGACTTCAGTAGTAGTTCCCCTTAGTTTTCCTCCTCTTGAATCCCATCTTTGTTCATGAATACGGCGACCTAGACTGAATTCGCTACGCTTGCCATTAATAGTCACGCGAGCATAAATCATTGATTTTCCTTCGTTATCGGTTTCCCTTTTCTTAGGGTAAAATAAGACGTTTATTTTTCCATACATAGGTGACACTTTTAAATGCTCACCAGAAGGTACGAAAAACAAATGTTAAAATTTCTTTGTAAAGTTTTCTTTAACAGTGAATTACATCGATTCTGGTGAGCATTTTTTGAGGGATAAAAAAGGCACCGAATTAGTCACCTTTTATATGATATTATATGGTGACTTTTGATATTATATAAAATTAAAAAGCCCGTAAATCATTGATTTACAGGCTTTTTGGATAATTTTGAACAATTTCTAGCGGTCTGGACGGGACTCGAACCCGCGACCCCCTGCGTGACAGTCGCAAAATATTGATTTTCAAATGGTTGCATTTGATTTCTTTTGTTTTGAAAATCAGTATTTTATGATTTTTCGCTTTTCTTTTAGCTTCCTTGGAACTACATTTAAGTATCCATTTGTTGTACCTATGTTGTACCCAAAACCAAAAAAGTATGTCTTCAATCAAAGTCGTTTTAAGAAAAAAAGCATTGGCCAATGGCTCATTTCCCATCTTTTTAAGGGTAACCAAAAACCGTAGAACCAAATATTACCGCACTCCTTTGAATACCAATTTGGAAGAGTGGAACGAAGATACAGGTTCTTTCAATGGAAAAAATGCGAACTATATCCAAAAGAATAGAGTCCTTCTGAAAATAAAAGACAGAGCCTTAAAAACCTATTATGACCTGGAGCTTGAAAAAGAAGATTTTACTCTTGATGATTTCGATAAACACTTTCGGGTAGATACCAATCCAGCTTCTCAAGATGTTTTCCGGTTTTGGGACGAGATTATACAGGAAATGCGTGACGCTGGCAGAATGGGTAACGCCAAGCTTTATCACGATGCTTCCAACTCAATCAAACGATTCATTGGTTTTAAAAGTCTTCGTTTTTCTGAGATTGATGCTACTTTTTTAAACAAGTATGATGCCTTTTTGCGTTCTCGGGGAGGTACGGATGGCGGAATAGGTGTAAAAATGCGAACAATCCGTGCTATGTACAATAAAGCCTTAGAACGGAATATCTTCAAAGTAGAAAAGCATCCCTTCCATGTTTATAAAATATCAAGACTAAAAGGGAAAGGCATCAAGAGAGCCTTGAATTTGGAACAGATTAATAAGATTCACAATCTTGATTTAACCAAGTATCCACATCTGGTCGATCATAGAAATTATTTCATGTTCAGTTTTTACTCAAGGGGCATGAACTTCGCGGATATGATTGAACTGAAATGGAGCGACATTCATGGAGAGCGAATTAGATATATCCGTAATAAAACAAAACGCCCGTTTTCTGTAAAAATTAATCCCCCATTGAGAGCCATTTTAGATTATTATCGAGAATACTCCCTAGGGACCAAGTATATTTTTCCAATTCTCTTATACAACGATTTGACTCCTTTGCAGTTAGACCACCGGAAAAAGAAAACCCTTGCCCAATATAACAAAGGTCTAAAAGAAATTGCTAAACTCTGCGGTATCAATCAAGCTTTAAGTTCCTATGTGGCCAGGCACAGTTATGCTAATTGCCTTAAACAAAAAGGTGTGGCTACAGACATTATCGGGGAATCACTTGGGCATGCAGATATAAAGATTACCCAAGTCTACCTAAAGGAATTGGGCAATGAAATTGTGGATGATGCTGTAGAAGTGCTTCTTAATTAGAACTGAAATTTCATTGTGCCGAAAAAGGTTGGATAAACGACACCTCTGTAAAAGCTATGATTATGCTCAAACAGCCATTCAATCTATATCTTGGCGTAAAACTATTTTGTATAATCACCCTTGGCGTAAGAGGCCAGAATTCCACTGTTGGGAGATTTACAGTTATTGGGAAAATCAAAAAAATAGATACACTTGGGCAGGCCATTATCAAAGGTAATCCGCACCGAACCTGCACTACTGCCACTAAAACCTTTGTATGAGTAATTTGCAATCAATTCACTTGGCACCCCTTTAGAATTGGCATATTTTTTAATATTTGATATGCTACCAGAAATATATCGATTGAAGGCCCAAGTCTTTGCTTGGTCTGATACCAGATCATCAATCAATTTATCAAAGTTTTGCTCCCCTGAAGGCCCTCCGGATTTTTTCATTTCAGCATACTTGCTGGGTTCCTTCATGCGAATGGAAGGCTTGCCCAAGGCGAACAATCTTAGATTTTCTTCAAAACGGCGGATTGCTGCTCCACTGCAAGGATTGAGACCAAAAATCTGCGCCATATCGTTTTTAAGGCCCTTGGCCTTGTGTACCATATCAATGGAATTGCCCATGGCGTTTGGGTCGGTAATCATGTTGATTGTTGTACGAAGCGCTTCGGCACTTTGAAGCCGCTCTACGGCCAGTTTGGCACTGTAAAGCTCGGGACGCGCATAAAGGCCCGTGCCTACCGTTCTCCACTGCACACAGATTCTGCTGGTCTCGATTCCATACCCGTTCGTCGTTACCTCTTCCATGGCACACACATCTTCCATGATTTCTACTTTGTCATCGGGTAATACATCTGGGCACTGACTGCCAAATGCCCTAAGGTACTGTTCAAAAATCATCGAGAATTGTAGTTCTTCCCTCGTCATTTCAATATTCTCAAAATGGCCCCTAAAGATGTAATCAAAGAATTCTGCATAGTACAGCCCCTCAGTATTCAACTCCAGAGTTTGGTCGTTCATATCTGCTGAAACTTTTTCAACATCCTGAACTGAAGAAGTCAATGAGAATATCATCAAACCTCCAAAAAGAACACTTTTAATACCCATATTAATATTATGTTTTGTCACCTTCTATATACTCAATTTTCTTTATAGGTCAGTTGTCGCATATCCAAACTTCCAATTTTTTTCGTCAGTTGCACGTCTTCATAGATTTCTACCATAGGCTCAACGAAATGATAACTGAACGTGGGGAAGAATAGAAGTCTATTGGCCTCGTCCAATCCTTTGAACACAATGCTCACTTTGGAGACGGCCTGAATTTTTTTCTCTTTGTTGTTCAGTAATGTCTCTGCCTCTCCCGGTTCAATCTTAAAAAGCACTTTTCCGTCGATATACTCGACCTGATTGGTCTTGTTGAGCATTTGCTGGCCGTATCCGTTTTCCGGGACAAACTCTTGGAAATAACCATCACCTGTGTTATTGTAATCCAAATGGAAGTTATTCCGCATTTTATGGGGCAGTGATACCCAAAAACCATTTTTGTCAAAATCATAAGTACTCAAATCCCTTAGATGGTGTACCAGATATACGGTTTGATGGCCATCTTTGAAGAAATCACGGCTCCACGCAAGAATGTCATCCAAATACGTTTCAACAAATTCTACATACTTTTCATTTTCGGTGAAATCATCGGCCCTTTGACCGCCCCATTTCCTTGCAAAACCGCAACGGCCCGAATCGGATGGATTATCGCAGAAATACTTCAATTTTGTTTCGTTCGTGCCCATCCAAAAAGCAAAATCAAGCAGTAATTCTTGTGCTTTTCTCGATTTTACTTCTTCCTCAAGCAGATTCCGATTTTCCAAGGTAAGGGCGGTTTTATCCATCGATTTGAACAAGTCTCCCAAAAGATTGATTTTTGCCAATTTCAGAAAGCCAAGGTAACCGATTTTCAATTTTTCCCGCTTTTCGTTCATTGCCTTGGCCAATTCGGGTTGGGATGCCACGATTTTATGTGATTTTTCATAGTAGTCACAAGATCCAAACCTGGGCAGGCCTTTGAATTGCTGTATCACAACGTCTTTGAATGCGGGATTTGGAGATTTATAGATTAAGATATCCGAATCGTCGAGTACCGTCTGCGTAGTTTTCGTTTCTTGATTTTTTTTGTTCGATACTGTTTCGTTCTTGCTGGGTGAGGGTTTTTCCACTTTCCCTTTTTGACCCGTACTTTTCTCTTTTGACAGTAGTTCATCGGCCCTGTTCAACGCTTTTTCCTCGGCCTGTTTTTTCAGCTTTTTGAAGAACTGTCCGTGCACCTCCATAGGGTTTATCCAATACACGAAAATGGAAGCGATGATCACAAAATTTCTTTTTACCATGGGTTTATTGTTTTGATTGGAGGTTTTCGATGTCGATTTCCCCTAGTTTCTCTGTCAATGCCTCATTCTTACTGTAGATTTCAATGATTGGATCTACCAGTTCAAAGTCAAATTGAACTTGGGTATGGTTTACCACTTTTGGAAATACCTTCACCTTGAACACACAATTTAAGGGCACCCTTTCTTGAAGATTGAATTCTTTTGCTTTTTGGGGGTCTATGGAAAAAAAGAATTGTTGATGGCTATTTTTGATTTTCTTTTCATTTTCAGAGTAGGCCAAAAAATTTGATGGATGTAGCATAAAGCCACTTGACCGAATCAGACCCGTAAGCCAAAAACCCTTGTTCTTGAAATCGTATTTACCGTTGATGTTGGTGGTGTTGACGAGATAGGCCACCTGCTCACCGTTTCCAAAAAAGGTATCGGCCCAAGATTGTAGGGTTCTTAAATATTTTTCTGAAAAACCCTTATAGCTTCTTTGTTGCTGAAATTCGTTGTTTCGACTACCGCCCCAATGTGAAGGAACTTTTCTTATTTTATACGAATCGGAGAATTCACACGGAATTTGTCTCGAGGACTGGTATTTGCTCTTTGTGTTTGTATTGGACGCATTTGCTGTCTCATCACAGAAATAGGTTTTCAGCACTTCTTCGGAACAGACCTGCCCGGCAAGATTCTTCAAATGGCTTTGTGCAAAATAGGAATTCCCTTGCCTTTGATCGCCCGAACTTTTTTCTTCATAGGAAGTCAACTTTGCAAGGTTCATATCATCGTAGGTTTCCCTTAAAAATTTGAGCTCCACCAATTTCTTGTATCCTTCATTGTTTACTGGTGTCGTTACCCCGAGCCTGTAATGAAGGTCGCCATATCTTGGCAGTCCCTTGTGAGATTGTATGATGATGTCAACAAAATCTGCCGAGGGAGCCTTATAGGTGATCACATCGGTGTCGCTTGACTGTGCAACTTCTTCGGCAGGTTTCTTTGGAGCAATGGAGGTATTCTCTTGCTGCCCGTTTATATGAACGGTTTCGTTTTCTTTTTTGGGCTTTTCCGTGTGATTGTATTTGAACATCCCATCGATTTCTTTGTCGGCTTTTTCAGCAATTCGGTTTTCAACACTTTGCTTCAGCTTTTTGAAAAATTGGGCCTGTATGTTTTGAAAAACGCCTATAAAAAAGAAGCTCGCAAATAGCAGATTCGTAAATTTTCTCTTCTCCATCTTATCTTGTTTTTATGGTCACACTGTCTAAGTCAAGCTCGCCGACCTTCTTCGTTAGGCCGTCATCCACATATAATGAAATTGTCGGGCTGACCAAGGTGAAAAGCGTTTTTAACTGGTTCATTCGATAGTTCTCGATACCATCTAGGGCCACATTTACCTCAAAGACAAGATAAAGAGCTTCATATTTTTCTGAGAATGCCTCCGCTTTTTCGGGGGTAAGTCCAAAAAGCAGTTGCGAGCCATTGGGGTGTTTCAGTTTCCGCTCTGATGTACTCTTTGGCTGAAAATCGTTCCATTGCAGGAGATATCCTTGGTTGTAAAACTGGTTGGTATCCAACCAATAGCCAGCATCTTTAAAATCGTAGGTGCCCAATCGGGCCTTGCCCACATAGTAACCGTCAATTTCGTTATCAGGATGTAGGGAATTGCCCCATTCTTGCATTTTTGGAAAAAATTCATCGGCGGCCGTTTTGAAGGCCCGCAGTTGTTGGAATTCTGTGGCTCCCTTGCCACCCCATGGAATGATATCATTATAGGCTCTATAATAGCCATCATCTCTAAATCGGGCCGGGCAATCTTCTTGTTTTTCATTACAGAACAATCGGCTTTGTTCCTTTTTGGTAAGCAGCACATTGACGAGTACGAGCAACTGTTCTTGGGCAGTGAGCGATTTCAGTTCTTTGTCATACATATTGTTTTTGCGCTCGGTGAACAATTGTTTGTCCATCGCGTCAAAAATTTCTTGCTGATACCTAATCTTCAACAGCTGCCTGAATGCGTATTGGCTCATCAGGTTATGACTTGACCTTTTGCTTATCTCTTCGTAGTCGTTGTCATTTGGCTTAAAATATGTGCCATCAGACTTTACGTAATGTTGATCTTGTTCCCCAAAGCGGAGTTTGCCTTTGTGGGTTTGTAATGCTAGCGGAACAAAAGATGCATTCGGAGGGTCATATATAATGGTAGTTACATTGTTTGATATATCTTGACCGTTCAGAATCACGAAAAAAAATGAGAATAGTACCGCTGTAATCTTGGTCATAGTCAATTAGTTTTGAAGATTAGGTTTTCAAGCGACAGTTCAGTGACCAATTTTGTCAATCCCGCATCTTCATACACCATGACCTTCGGGCTCTCATGCGAATAGATGAATTCCAACGGTTGGGACGCATTGATCAATTCTTTGTCCAAATGTTTCAACCTTATCTTTTTGACCAAGTACAAACTGTAGACCCGGTTTACCTGAAAACGCTCCGCGGCTTTCTCATCCAGTTGCAGTAAAAATTGGAGACCTGCCCTTCTATCGAGCTTGTTTTTTAAATTGTTCTCATAGGTAGCCACAGGTTCAAAAGAGATTTTTTTAAATCCGCCTGCCATTTTGTGCGGAAATATATCGTTCAATGAAAAATAATGGTAGGTCCAATACCCTTTCCGGTCAAAATCATAGCTGTTCCCAATAGCCAATTGGGATACATGGTAGGCGGTGAGTTCGTCATTCTCCATAAAAGAGGTACTCCATTTTTGAAGTGGCCCCAGACAATTATCAACAAATGCTTTGTAATTTCTCAACCGTTCAAATTCATTGCTTCCTTGCCCTGCATTTTGACAGTCATCGGTAACACAGATACTGGGTGCGACCTGACGTAGTAAGAAATTTTGCAAAAAGATTGAGTTTCGTCGTGTATCATCGGTATTTCCAGATGGCATTGTCAATCTATCCTTATCCAAATCCTTCATCAAGGGTTTGACATATTTAAGTGAAACCATTAAGGAGTAGTTTTTGAGCCCTTTTTGTGTCAATGCCTGTTTTTTCCGTATCTCAGGGGTAAAGACACTTCGGGTCGGTTTTTGTCCTGCTGGCAAATAATTGTCGAACACCCCAAATCGTGGCAAACCTTGATGTTTCTGTATAGTGATGTCGTGAAACTTTACGGAGGGGGATCTATAAACCATAAGTTCTTCTTCACCGGCGGTCTGGGCATTGGTAAGAGTAACCAAAAGTACTATAAGGAGGAAACTATATTTTTTTCTCATTTTCTGAACTGTTTTCTAATTCCAAGTAATGACCCCATCCATGGTCAATACAATATCATTTTCGGTGTTGATGACCGTTGTACCTTCAAAGGTCACGGTCTTGGCCTCGAAATCCACTTGGTACCCTTCCCCACAAGCGATAAAGAAATTACGAAAAGGGGAAGAACAAGCGTAGAGAAATTCCTCACCATCCGAAGTGATATTCATGGAGATGGTCTTTTCGATATCGGGCGATCCGCCCGTTGTGAAGTCGGCAGCCACGATTACAAAACCGTTTAGGTCACTCTCGTCAAAGACCAGTTCATTGTTCTCTACCGTTATGTTTTCCGAAAGCAATACCACTGATTTGTCGGTACCGGTCAAAACAGTATTGGCCACTTCAATATTGCCCACGGCAAGTGATGTGCCAAATTCAGAAGTCTCATCACCGGTCAAACGTATGGTGCCCTGTACAGTGTTTTCTTGGTTTTCGTCCGTTTCCACATCGTCATTTGAACTGCAACAGATACCAAATAACAATAGAAACAGCATTGATAATATTTGATTGATCTTCATGGTGGCCTGAAATTGCTATCGATTAATTTATTAATCTAGTCATAATATGACCATCAGCCCACCGCCAATTATTTACCGTAGCCAATTCTTGTCTGAACGTAACAAATTATACATTTTTCGTAGTTCTTAAATACGGATGGAATTCTTTCAATTTCAGTTTTTTAAATGTTAAATTTGATATTTTCCAGTGCCAGCCATGCCATACCGACTTAAACGATATTTCCTTTTCCACTCGCTTCTCCTTACCATAGTGGTAGGCAATGCACAAACCACACTTGATTCCTTAAAAAATGAGCTTGCAGAACATACGTCTAGGGATACTTTGCGCATAAAAACATTGATAAATGCTTCAGGAGAACTGACCTATAGCAACCCCGAAGCAGGATTTACTTATGTGGATGAAGCATTGGCCATATCCCAAGAGACTAATTGGATTAAGGGAGAAGCCCTGGCCCTAGGACAAAAAGGAAATCTGTATTATGTACAGGCAGATAACCTAAGGGCATTGGACCATTTTCAAAAAGCACTCAGATTATCAACAGTTATGGGTGATGATGAACTCAGCTCAACCTTGAACAGTAATATCGGGCACATACATGCAGATCTAAAGGAATATGACAGGGCATTGGATAAGTATAAGGATTTTTTGGCCCATGCCGAAGCATCTAACAACATACCCAACCAGATAAGGGGGTTGTCGAATATCGCAATCGTGTACAATGACCTTGAAAATTATCAAGAAGGGCTGCCCTATCTGGAAAAAGCTTTGGTGCTGGCGAAACAGGAGGGTAACGAGTTCTTTCAGGCAGCCATCATCAACAATCTGGCCTTGGGTTACAAGGGTCTGGAAGACTACCAGAAATCTTTGGAGTACTATCAGGAAACCGCAAAAATCGCAAAGAATATCGACAACAAATATGTATTGGCCTCTGCTTTGAACAGTATCGGTAAGGTAAACATTCTTTTAGAAAATTATGGTGCCGCCGAAGAAGCAGGTAAAGAAGCACTATCACTTTCACAAGAAATAGGCAACATAGAATGGCAAGCCGATTCATGGGAGGTATTGAGCACTGTCTATGAAAATCAAAAAAACACCTCCGATGCCCTTGATGCCTATAAAAAACACATTGTTTACAGGGATAGTGTGCTCAATGAGGAAAAAAAGGCAGAGCTTGCCCGAAAGGAGATGCAGTTTGAAATGGAAAACCAACAAGCCGCGGCAGCTTTGGAGCTTGAACGCCAGCAACTCACAAAGAATGGGTATCTAATTGGAGCAATCTTTTTGGTCATTTTGGGCATTGTAGGATACATGTTCTACAAGCGTAGGCGCGATGAAATCGAAAAGAAAAAGATATCTGATTTCAAGGCAAAAGTGGCAGAAACGGAGCTGAAGGCCTTACGCTCACAAATGAATCCACATTTTATTTTTAACTCCCTAAACTCTATAAGCGACTTTATCGCCAAGAACGATACCAAAAAAGCCAATGATTACTTGATAAAATTCTCAAAACTCACCCGGGCGATTCTGGAAAACTCCGAAAAGAAATGGATCAGCGTGCAGGAAGATCTGGAACTGATGGAACTGTATATGCAAATTGAGTCCCTTCGGTTAAAGAATAAGCTATCGTATACCATCGAAATAGATGATGCTATTGACGTTGAAGACACGCTCATTCCACCCTTGATCTTGCAACCTTTTATCGAAAACAGCATTTGGCATGGTTTGGCCAAAAAACCAGATGGGGGGCATATAAACATTACCATGAAGGAGGTCGATGGGTTGATCCATTGTGTGGTGGAGGACAATGGGGTTGGCCGCGCTAAGACATTGCCAACCCAAGATGGCAAAAGCTCCATGGGGGTCAAGATTACCCGTAACCGTTTGGAGATTATCAATACTCTTGAAAAAACCAAGGGCAAGATAGATTTGTTGAATGTTGCCGAGGGATTTCGTGTGGAGATGATGATTCCCTTTGAACTTCAATTTAACTAAAAGATGATGAAAGCCTTGATTATAGATGATGAGCAGCATTGCATCGATAGGTTGCAGATGCTTCTTGACAGCCATTCAGAGAGCGTTTTGGTTGCTAAGAGTTGTACCTCTGTTGTTGAGGGAAAGAAGGAAATCGAACTCCTAAAACCAGATATCGTTTTTTTGGATATTCAGTTACATGACAAAACAGGCTTTGATTTGTTGTCCCAATTAAAAAATATCGATTTTGAAGTAATCTTTACAACGGCTTTTGACAACTATGCGATACAGGCCTTTAAATTTTCGGCTTTGGATTATCTTTTAAAACCCATTGATGAAAACGACTTGAACCAGGCTGTAAAAAGAGTATTGGAACAAAAAGGGCTAAAGGATGCTTCCCAAAAAATAGAAACGCTTTTCCACAATTTTAAGAAAGAGGTCGGGCAGTCCAAAAGACTTGCCATCCCCACTATGGAAGGTCTGCTCATGGTAGATGTCGATAAGATTGTACGTTTACAGTCCGATGTAAACTACACCCACATTTTTATTGAGCCAAACACTAAGATAACCACACCCAAAACCCTAAAATACTTTGAGGAAATACTTGACTCCGAACAATTTTTCAGGATACATAAATCACATCTGGTTAACACGGCATACATTACTTCTTATCTTAAGGGAAAGGGCGGTTATGTTGCCTTATCGGACGGCTCAAAATTGGAGGTGGCCGTTCGAAGGAAAGAAGCTTTATTGCAAAAACTGAATTCTATGTAAGGGCAATCACAAATCCATCCAGACTTTTTAAAATGAACGCTAGGATATATTCACTCAGATATAGCATTCTTTTTTAAACCGATTCTGTTTTAAAAAACCGCCAATTTTCGGCACCGAGAGATTGTGTACTCCTTTAAATCATTACCAGTCCCATTTGCCTTCTTTTTTAGTAGTTCCGTAAATTCACCTTTTTTGATACCATTTGAGCTCTATAAATTATCTAGGAGGTAATCAAAAATCAATTAGTAAAAATTCGAGTTTATACCCAAAAATTGGTAATTAACTCAAAAAAATACTAAAGAGAACAAAGCTAATCGTCATCAAAATCATCCTCACCATTACCCAGTTCCAATGCTTTTACGGATTGTATGGCATTACCAGCAATACCTTTTATTGAACCATACATATCAATGGTGTTGGTAATGACCTTTTCAATTTGACGCTCCCGTTGTTTCCAAATGCGTTGCATCGAGCGTTTTTCGCTTTCCAAGTCTGATTTCATTTGAGAAAAGCCTTCCACAATGGCCTCTATTTGCATCCGAAAAGTGGTACTGGTCAGAAAGTCATATAACATGCCCATTTTATCACCCTTATTTTCTTGTGTGGCCACAGCCAGGCTCAATTGGATTATTGATTCACGTAAAACAGCTGAAAGACCCTTAAATTCTTGATAGGTACAAATCCAAACACCTTCCATCATTCCCATTCTGTCTAGACCAGAGGGCATCACTTCAGTAACAAGTACGCCAATATCAGCATCACGTTCCCGCATATCTGCCTTAAACTTTTCTATCCAACTAGTATGGAAATCTTTTGTTCGTTTGCTTTCATAATATATTTTCCCACAATTTTGACGGCTCCGTGTATTTACCACTTGAATGCAATCGGCACCACGTGCTCCTTTTTTTACTTCATCGATGCTATCCAACGGAAACTGAGTAGCAAGCCATTCTTCGATTGCCAATTCCTGTACTTCACCTTGAAGCTGCATGGATCCCTGTTCCTGTTTCCGCTTCATCTCCTCAGTCAGATTTTTTTGATCTTCCAACTGTTTTTGGAGTTCTCGAAATTTCAACTCATTTTTTTCTTCTTCTGATTTTCGGATTTTTTCACGCTCAGCAAGTAATACCTCATTTAGCTTCTTTTGTGCTTCGGCTTCTGCAGCTTCTTTCAATTCAGATTTTTCACGCTTCAGCTTTTCAATTTCAGCTTTGGAACGGTTCAGTTCTTTAACTTGTTCTGATTTTTCATTGAGTTCTTTCTGTAAAGCCTGAAATTGCTCGGACTGTTCTTCCGTAAGCTTGGCCTTAAGTTTTTCCTCAAGAACCTTTCGGTCTTCTTTTAGCTGCTTTTCCAAACGTTCCTGAAACAGCTCATTTTGTTGTTTTCTCTTTTCCTCGAATTCTTGTTTTGCCTTGTCAAGTTTTTCTTGCTCCGCTTCGTACTTCTTTTTTTCATCAACTAGCTGGGCTTGATATTTTTGCTTGATTTCGTCTTCCAGTTGATGCGCCAAAATATCTTGAACATCAATGGAGGTTCCGCAATTGGGGCATTTTATTTGAGTTGATTCGCTCATATCTACGCTCTTTAATCAATGTATTCGTTAATCTTGTCAAGCCAGCTTTTTATTTCGTCATAACCACCTCTGCTACGCAACCTTGCAATGTTCATTTTTTCAATTGCCGCCATGTTTAGTTGGCGTTTTACTCTTGATATTTTCTTTTTCTGTTTTTCTAGATTTTTAACGGGGTCAGGATTTATTGCCGTCCAATCACCTCCTGAGGCTGAATGTACAGCGATTGCCACTCTTTCGGGTACATCCTCGGTATCCAAAATTTGCGTTAGACTAATCTCGATATTCTGTTCTCGATAACATTCGTTGATTGCATCATGATGTAGATAATTCTCCAGTTCTGGTTTTACAGTGTTAAAGCCGGCCTTTTTTGGATTACCTTCTGCATTGAGAGCCGCAATACTATCTATATATTGCTGTTTGTCCGAGTCATAGATATGAACTTGGGCTTGCAACAGACCATCCAAGTATTTTTTTTCGATATAATATTTTAATTGGGACCCACCCGTAGGAATAAAAGTAACGGCCTCATTGTTTTCAAGATTGATAATCCTATCATCGTCAATATGTAGCAACTTCGAGTAATTGATTAAACCATTTACGTCATTTTCTCCCTCAACGAATACCAAAACCTTGACTTTGTTTTTTGGGTCTGGCAAAGCACCAAGCGTTTCGATTATCCGATCAATTATGTCAGCATTGTCAGTACCATCTGGGTTTGTCCCATTTTCGACATGAATTCCTCCATTATCAGTAAATGCGTACCTCAATGCTTCTTTTGGTATTTCTTTTGCTAGATTTGAATTATGGGTGGTAAAGAGAACTTGTGCATTATTTGTCTCTGCCAGCTCTTTAAGCGCATTTACAATCATTAATTGAAAGTCGGGATGTTGAGAGGTTTCTGGTTCCTCCAGTGCATAAATGATATTTGGAGCATTAGATGTTCTTCTGTTTTCAACTTGTGCTCGGAAAAAACTGAGCAGAACCAAGCGTCTCATTCCACTTCCTCTTTTATTCAATGGAACTCCCCTATCATCCTCCAAAGTCAATTTGAATATCGTACTCCATGACGGCTCCTTTGGAAAATTTGAGCGTAAAGTCTCTGCCAATTTGGAATCTAACTCGTTCAGCTTTTCAATAGTCTCATCGGCCATTGTGGTTGAAGCTTTTTGGACGGCATCCTTTAGTTGTTCCAATAAAGGAGAAATAGCATCTCTTTTCAGAACTTCCTTGACGATTTCTTTCATCGGGTCCTGAATATCGGAATCTTGGTCATTAAGTGGTTTATCTACAAAAAACAGTGAATAAATGGGGAGATATTTCTTTAACCCAGTCCATATTTTTTTTCTATTATCCTCATTGTCCAATCGCCCATCAATTTTGATTTCAGTATTGGTGGCCTGAATTTCTTGATCAGGATAATAATGATTTCTGATTGCCCTTCTTAGTTCTTTACTTTTTCGTTGGTCAATTCCTTCAGAGTTTATTCCCAACTCGTCGAATAGGAGTTTTAAAGTAGTGCGCTTTTTAGCAAGTAAATCAGCGAGGTTCTCATTGTTGGGATGTTCACAAATGATTACTGCTTCTTCTGAAATACTTCCAGTTCTTGATACTGGAAATTTTTTTTTGATTTCCAAGTCACCTTCTGCATTCAGCAAAAATTCGTCTTGTAATGAGGTTTCTACTGAATCATCAAGGATTAAGGTTTCTGGCAAATCATTAAATACACAGGTAATTTCAATCTGTGAGTTGTCATTGACCACCGAAAGGTCATTTTTATCTGGTTTCCCGTTAAAAAAAATATCTAAGGCCTCTAGTATTGATGATTTTCCCACATCATTTTTTCCGATGATTACATTTAAGTCAGAAATATCAATTTCCGTCTCATGCGAGTAACATCGGAAGTTCTTTAGTCTTAGTTTCTTTAATTTCATTTGTTCAACTCTATTTTCACACAATCATCACTGACAAACTCCTTTTTACTTTTCACGCAATTTGGTAAACCCGGACCTTGAACCTCTTCACCCTTTTCAATTGTATCAGCAACTTCGAAATTGAGTTGCAGCAATTGAGTAAGCAAGTCTTTTCTTTTGCTGAAGCCATAGGCGTTTAAAACTGCGTCGTCCAGTTTTCGGTGAGCGTCCTTTAATGGATTGGCTCCTGGTTCCTCTAATATTCGATAGATGTCACGAAGGGTGTAATTGTGTTTGTTTATTATTTCGTTGCGTTTGTCTCGCAACTCTTTTGCAGCAACGGCTACTTTCTTTACATCCGCTAACCTGGGGGTTTGTGGAAATGGAAAGGTATCCCAAACTGTGTTTGTTGTGTATCTTAATCTTTCTTCCAATGTAGAACACTTGGCCTTCCACCATTCCCAATGAATCGAGGACTGTACTATACCGAACATATAGTCATCCTCAAAAGCAAAAACCATCAGGGCATCGTTTGGACTAATTTCTGTTGAACAAAATTCGAATGTTGGTCTTTTGCTAACTCTTGGGACAACTATCACTCTTTGCAACTCTGAAATTGCCTCCAGCATATCCTCTCTTCCGTAAGACAGCTTCCACCAATTCTTATAAAAGTTAATATGATGTTTATTTACTTTGGTATTTGGATTTTTTTCAAGCGCAGCTTTGTTCTTTGCTTCTTGATTCAAGGCTTTCTTTTCTCTATCTGGTAAAACACTTTGCTTTAGTACCTCGTAAGGCTCTTGATAGCTGGCTGCTTCCATAATGTCCATACTGGTAAAATCTATAACATAGCGGTCGGGCTGGCTATTTATCTGTGATACAAGCACATCCCCAATGAGAAAAGGTTTTACAACATCAGAATTTTTATTATTCCTGCGAATCAAATCTTGGCCTTCTTCTATGGAAAGTAAGAAACCTTTATGACCATGGGTTTGTCCTTGGAATACAGATTTTGGCTGCTTGTTGCATTTCAAAATTTTCGCCTTTGAAACATCTGTGCTAACCTTTAAACTGCTGTTGATTTCGTCTAACTTAAATTCATCAAACTCACCATTTCTGTTCGCGATATAAAGGAATTTGGCTTTATTGTATTTACCTTTTGTCCAATTCACAATTGACACACTAACTGCTGCGTCACCAGACCATGGTTGGGATGAAATGGCATTAAATATTGTTCCACCATTGTCCAAAATATAATCCAAGCTTCCTTCGCGACTATAATTTTCCCGTATAGTGTTTGTGCCTACCAAACCTGCAAATCCACCCTTTTTAATATTTTGGTGTGCCTTGTAAAACCAATACACACAGTAATCAGCCCTTCCAGGCACATCGGGGTAGGCATTCCAAAGTTTATTAAGGTATTCTATCCCATATTCCTCTTGCATCTTATTCTTGCTCTGATAAGGTGGGTTGCCAATTATCACATCGGCTTCAATCCATTCTGTAAATAAGGCATCCGCAAAGAGTATGTTCTTGTCCATATTATCCAGCGGCAAAGTATCTTCCATTATAAAAGGGATACCCGTTTGAATAGTATCTACCCAATCCCTTGTCTCTTTAATAGCAATTTCTTTGGCCAACATTAGGGTGACCTTTGCCAATTCCACAGCAAACTGATTATAATCCATGCCATGAAACTGCTTGATACTTACTATGGATTGTGTGCCAATTTCAGCCGCGCTTTTAGGAAATTCAGTATGTATCTTGTTGAGAAGTTCCATTTCAATACGTTTTAACTCTCGAAAAGCCACGTAGAGAAAATTACCACTCCCACAAGCTGGATCAAGAACCTTGAATACAGCCAATTCCCGTCGAAGCTGCTTCATGTCCTTTAAGGTTCTGGCTTTAGTTATTTTTTCACGCCATGGTTGAATAATAGTGGGATGGACAATTTTTAGAATATCCAATTCGGTGGTAAAATGTGCTCCAAAAGCATGTCTAGCCTTTTCGCCCATGCTGCTCTGGAAAATGGTTCCAAAAATGGCAGGGTTGACCTTGTTCCATAGCTTACTGGAAGCATTCAATAGCATCTTGACTTCTGCATCGGTCAATTCAATAGGTTCAGGCGCGGCAAACAAACCGCCGTTGAAGTAAGGCACCTCTTTGAACCTGCCACCCCTTGCAGGCTCTCTGCTATTCATTTGATTGAAAAGACCACCTATCAAATCATAAGGGTTTCCTCTCCCTTGGTGGCTATCGAGCAAAATCTTGGTAAATATGTCCTTGGGAAGCAATTGGTAGTCTTCCGCGAACATGGTGAATACCGATTGTAGTATAAACCGTTGTGCCCTCTCCCTTTCAACACCACGTTCAAGGATTGAGTTGAAAACCTTTGCAACCGAATCAGCGGTTTCCCTCGTGGCTTCCTCTAGGTTGTTTTCGAAGATAGGGGTTGTTGCTTTTGGCAACATGAAATTGAAGGCCGTATATCGGTCGGCAAGCTCTTCAAGTCTTATGCGGTCAAGGGGTTCATCTTGAAGGGCAAAATCATAAATGATAAATTCATCGAAATTGCAGAGGATGGAATACTTAGGTTGGTTTGGTCTTAGCTTCCACCAATAATCAAAAATCTGGGTACGGTGACTCGGTAGCTGTGCGCCTTTTTTCTTCATTTCAATGAGTACCCTTTCACCCCAAAGCAGGTCAGCGAAGTTGGTTTTCTTTTTTGATTTTACCCTAAATTCTAGCGTGGCCCCGGCTTCTTTATATCCGTCATGACCAAAGGCTTGAAATAGCCTATCGCAAAAGACTTGCGCCTCTCCCTTTTCATCGCCATCAAGTCTCGATGCATATTGGACAAAATCATTTATTTGGTCGGTCATAAGATTTGCTTTAAGAGCTTATCATTCCACGTTTTCGAAAAACTTCACAGCGTACTTGCAATAGTCAATTATCATGTCTTTACACGTTTCAAATTCTTTTCGATTTCCTAACCAATTTCTGCAATTTTCGGTTATTTCTTTACCAGCCTTTAATTCAGAGTAAGAAATGCACTTAATATGTTTAGGAGTTATTAAGATGAACAAGGCATTTTCAAAAGGGTAGTCATCATACTTTTCGATATCCTTTAAAGCAAGTCTGCCGCTTTTTCTGAATTTAACCTCAATAAAATGTGCCTTTTTATCTTTAAAAACCACAAAATCCGGCATTTGTCGAATATTCTTTGATACATCCCCACGAACACCTTTAAGTAAGTCCGCAATGCCAGGAATAGAGTTTTCCATTCCATATTTAAATACCTGAAAGCCCAATGAAATAAAGAGCTGCTCAACAATAGTCTCTGCTATTCTTCCTTTAATTACTCCTGAAACCCAAGGATTTCCATTTTGCTTATTATAACAATCACTGCATAGCCCATTTTTAAATTTGGTATAAGCTGCGCATTCGATACACTCTGGCATAAACGATTCTCTAAATTAAAGGGGGATTTCAACGTTATCACCAAAATAACCAAACCAAGTCGCATTAAAAAATGGCAATTGTTATTTGGGGTTTTCCTATAAAAAAACTGTGGTTTTTGTCCAATCAAGAAAGTCTCTAATTAGCTCTTCGATGTATAATATATTTTACGATAAGCCAGAAAAAGAAGTGACCTTAATTTTCGATCACCTACTTTTTAAAATTTGTAGCAATCTATGGTTGATAAAATAATTGCTCTTCCCAATTTTCAACTTGGTCAAAAACTGTTCTTCATGTTGGGCCAGCGCATTCAAATAGCTGCTTGCAGTATTTCTATGTACATTAAGCTCACGCTCTAAAAAATCAATTTTAGTGTAGGGGTGCTTAAAAAGGGTATTGATTAAATCGTGACTATAAAACTTGAATTCACGTCGAATCTTCTGTTTGTAATCATCCATTAAGTGCTTGATATTATTGACCACCACAATAGTGTCCTTAGCAGTAATTTCTACTCCCTTTAACATCCATAACAACCATTCTTGCCAGCTTTCATCCGTTCGAACTTTTTGCAACAATCTGTAGTAGTCCGCTTTGTTTTTAATGATGTAACTGCTCAAATACAAAACAGGGATGTCCAGTAAGTTTTGATGGACCAAATACAACATATTCAGTATTCTCCCAGTTCTACCGTTTCCATCATAAAAAGGGTGGATACTCTCAAATTGATAATGCACGATGGGCATTTTGAGCAAAGGATCCACGGGATGTGCTTTAGGATCATTAATATAAGTTTCCAAGTTGTTGAACAGGGCCATAATCTCACTGTATTGTTGGGGCGGTGTAAATACAACTTCTTGGGTTCTTGGGTTTTTTAGAACCGTACCAGGTACTTTTCTTATAGGATGGTTTGGTGACACCAGCTCTTGTATCCTTTTGATATCGTTAATGCTAAGCACACCCTTTTCCCTGATGATTTTGAAACCCAATTTTAAGGCCTGGGCATAATTTTGCGCCTCTTTAGCCGCTTGCGAGATATTTTTGGTCTCGATAGCAGCCTGGTACAACTCATCATCCGTAGTCACAATATTTTCAACTTCATTACTGTCCTTTGCCTCTTGTAATGAAATGGTATCGATAAGTATCTGTGAATTGGGTATCTTTTTTACCTCTCCCTTTAATTGGGCCAGGGCACGGCTTGCTGCATTTAAGTTTTTCAATACAGCAACTGTCTCTATTTGAACCTTTGGCGGTAGAAAGGGAATTTGAATTTCTGTTTCCAACTAATCCTTATTTGCTTTGCTATACAAGAAACAACTTTTTTTGTGCATAAAGGTCATTTTATGCACAAATAATCTTTTTTTTTGTGCACGTTATGAAAACATGCACAAGGATTATCTTTTTAAAGGCATTTGAGATAGTAATGAATTGCTTATTGCTTTTTATTCCAATCACTGTAAACCTCATAGGTTTTTGGATGCTCTTCGAAAAACGTATTCAGATGCGTTTGATAGGCTTCTATTCCCAGATTATATGCTTCTTTTTTTATGTCCTGTTTGGATTCGTATTGGATATAGCCAAACAAAATTGCTACTGCAGAAACTACCATGGAACTGATAAAGGTAATCACCGCCCATTTCGGATAGATCTTAGCATTTTCTAATTTTCTATTCAATCTATTTACATAGGCTTCCCGATCTTCGGTTTCCTTTTGCTGAAAACTTTTTAGTTCAGATACTAAGTTATCAATGGGAGCCAGGTCAAATCTGACCTTTAAATCCTCGGCCCTCTGGAGACCATTTTCCAGTCTTTTAACATTGGCCTCAAAATCGGTCAGCTCGTTGACCAAAAGTTGTGTGATTGTTTCAAGTTTATTCATGGCATAGAATTTAAATACCCATTCCTAGGTCAATGGATTTCTTGATTGCTTTTTTGGCAAGGGATATTGCCAACTTCTGAGGAACCGGAACCACTTTGTCCAACAATTTGATAGTGTTCTTTGGCGAGATGATTTTATTTGGTGCATTGTAACGTGTCAATTCCCTGCCAATTCCAGCCATGCCCATATTTCTATGTATCTCACTTCCCTTAAAACTGTGTCCTTGAAATTCAAACCGAAACCCTTGGAGTTTACCTTGCTTATTGATGCTAGGGATGACTTGAACCCCATTGGCCCTCATGCCCTCGAGATACTGTTGGTAGTTTTCAGGTTTTTGATGTCTTAAGGTCAGTTCATGTCTTCGTTTGATTTCATTGCGTAATTCTTTGGTCTGGAATTCCCGTACCATTTGTACTTGTTTAACGGTGGTCAACCGTAATGTTTCAGCAGTTTTTTCAGCGGCCTGTTGACTCCGTTTGCCAATAAAGCTGTCATTGTAGGCGATTCCTTTAAAGTCAATACGGTTCACATATAAGTGGATATGGGTATGATCTTTATCCCTATGGACAAATGCGATGGCTTGTCGTTCACCAAGCTTCATTTTCTCCATGAACTCCTTAGCGACTCTTTCAAGCTCTTGTTTTTTTAGACGTTGCCCATCATTGATTGTAGGACTGAGCACAAAAGATAGTGTGTTGCGCTCACAGTTATGGTTCATTGCCTGTATGCGCTGAAACTCCTCGGTAATCTCTTTGGGGTTTTCCCCGACCAAGTGCTGTCTGAGCACCACTTCGGCATTCTTTTCCTGATTCCAACCATAACCCATCGAGGCACGGGTATGTGATATGGATTTTCCCTTGCCAATCATTTACTGAATCTTTTAAGATGTTCCTTGATTTGCTTAGCGGTTTCGTAGACCATTTCAGTCAGCTTTGGACTCTTCTTCCGGAACATATTCCCAATAGATTTGAAGTTGTTGTGGTATTTGGCCAACATTTGATAGATTTCGATTTCCTCCTCAGACAGCCGTTCAATTGTAGCTTGTTCCATGGCCGCCCTGCGAAGGAATTCACTTAATGACAATCCACAGAGTCTGGACTTGGCCAATAGCAACTTTTTTTCATACATGGTACAACGGAATTTCACCAACTGGGTTTTCCCCTTAAACAACTCTTTTTTTTCCCTGCGACCATCGGGAGCAGGCGAGATTGTGTCCACAGACACACATCTCGAATTCTTAACAGAATTACGTTTTGGGTTAGCTGTCTCATCAACCAATTCTGATAATGTCACAGTAGGTACAGCCTTTTCTTGGGTGAGGGGTACGTTATTTTTTTCTGCCCAACGACGTAATGCAACTTCAAGTGCATCCAATTCTTTTTCCAAATTACTCCCGCCCATGATGCATCAATTTTTCGTTTATATCCTTGAATCCGGCATAACAATTTCTTCGGTCTGTAGCTTTTGGATACAATCCGATTAAATATTGGGTTATTTTATCTCCTGCGCTGTCATTGTCCAGCGCTAGATTGAGGCCGGAATATTTTTTTAGGATGGAATTGACTTTCGTGGCAAAGGCTAGTGAGTTCAAAACAAGTACATCGGATTCAGTGAACCATTTTGGCCGGATGACCAAAAGCGACAAAAAATCGAACATTCCCTCAACTACGGTAAGGCTTGGATTGTTATTTTCTATTATGGTGATGGCCTTAGGAGATGCACAATATTTTTGAAAACAATTGCGTAATTCCCAACCTCCAATTTTGTTTTGTAACCCCAGGGCAAAAAAGGATTTTTTGCCTATTCCAAAGTGCACTTGTTTAATATATCCATAGGCCAGGGTCAACGGGATTCGACGCTTTTGTAGGTAGTCAATTAATGCCACATGACTTATTGGCCTTATAGCGTCAATACTAATCTTTTTCTCTCTCACAACTGATGGGGGCTGGTGAAAAGAAAAAGAACTTGTTTGGCCTTGGAGCCATGTCAAGGTTTCCCCGACACCAAAGCTTTTCAATCGGCAAACAAGGTCGATTATATTTCCTCCAAGGCCTTCACCATGGTCGTACCATCTATTCAAGGTTTTGGAGACCTTAAAAGAGGCTTGGGTTTCTGACCGGAACGGACTCAGAAACCAAGCTTCTTTTTCCGTTTCCCTTACTGGAAAGTGCCCTAGCTTTGCCATCGTCTCAACGATGCCAACGGTACGGGCTCTTTCACAGTTAAATCTTTTTTCTTTCATGGCTCTTTGTACATTTAAATTTTGATGACTTGATGAAGAATCATTCAAAAGGGTTATTCCTGTTGGTCTTACTGGCTTCATCATTTTTTCATCGTTTCATCGTTTCTTCTTTTCTTGGTTTAGGCTTTGTCATCATTCTTTGTTTTGATGACGGAATGATGACAAAGTGATGACGGATTTAAATCCCATAAACAAAGGGATGGTCCTAGGATGTCATCATTTCATCAAAATTTTTCAGTAGAAAATGCTTGGATATGGAAAAGTACCTGCCTTTTGCATCCTCTAGATTGATTTCACCATTGTTCCAAATGGTTGCCCGCTGGTAGCTGTTTGAGTTTTTCTGGTTTTCCAATTTCCAATCCTTCTTTAACAGTCTACGCAATTGGGTCAGGTCAGTCTTCACTCTGGTCTTGTTGAGCATGTGGAGGGCATCCATGGGACATAGTTGAATCTCGCTCAACTCAAACTTGTCCATGGCACTTAGTAGTAGACTGG
Source organism: Flagellimonas flava (assembly GCF_050617915.1). Classification (GTDB taxonomy): domain Bacteria; phylum Bacteroidota; class Bacteroidia; order Flavobacteriales; family Flavobacteriaceae; genus Flagellimonas; species Flagellimonas flava_A. Next base: position 332,857 of record NZ_JBODQE010000004.1, on the reverse strand, counting down.
CCAGTTCTTTTTCCACTCTGTTGCGGTTGTTGTTCACTAGCTTTTTAAGCGCTGGAGTAAATAGTTGGTTGGGTGAAAACCACATTCGAGTGGATTGAATAGTACTGACTTTACGATTGCCCAGATAGAATAGAAATGCTGGGATTTCAGCGATGAGTTTTTCCAAAAAGTCTGTTTCCTCATTTTTGATGGGAGGAATTTTACGAACCCAGAAACGGGTCTCATTTCCATCAATTTTTATGAAGTTATCCTCGTTGTTGCTGCAGAGAATAAACTTGCCGAAGAACTCCACTTCACGTTTGTCTTTCCCTTTGGCCTCCAACTTGTTTCTATTGGTGGTACTCAGGTATTTTATGCGCTCGGTCAGTTCCTCTTTATTGAACAATACTTCATCAATGCATATCAAAAGCTTATTGGCCCAATCCGCATTGAACTGACTGCCAAAGCTGTCATTGGTGAGATAGGTAAGGTTATTTTCAAATATTTCCTTTAGCCATTTTAAGAAAGAACTTTTTCCTGTACTGCGTTCTGAAGAGACCAGACACAAAATAGGCAAAATCTGGATGGGCTTTACATATAATAATTGCAGATAATCCAATCCCAATTCCTTTTGGTGCCCAAAGATGTGCTCCAAGAATTGTAATGTCTTATCGATGGTGCCTTCCTTTGGAACAAAGCTTAACTGAGAGTAAATATTATAGAAGCCATGGTGTTCTTTTTTGAAATCTATATGGTTGGGAATACAAGTGAAACCATCATATTTTGGAACCTTGCTCAAAAAATCCTTACCATGATCTTGCTTTATGGTGTGTTCACTCCACGAAACCAATTGTTCGTTAAAATGGCCTGAAATTGTGGGCGATTTTACCAGTTTATAATACGTCGTGCCCACCCTTACGTAGGGGATTGTTTCCATAATTAAACTTTCAGATTCTTGAGCTAAACTCTTTTTCTTTTCAACAGCTGCTCATTGAACTTTTGTTCCAAAAATTCATCGGATAAATCCGGTTTACCCAAGAGCCAGGCATCAATAGCCTCTTTGTCAAAAAATTTCTGTCGTACATGGGCGTTTTCGCCCATGGGAATCAAGCGGAGTGAAGTGAGTTTGTAGATCTTACTTTTTGACAGTCCCGTATAGGCCACCAAATCATCTACGTTCATAACCCGTTTGTTTTGGGAAAGCAGGGTTTTAATTTCAGTTAATAGTCCTACGACTTTCTTTTCCTCAGTCATTAGATTTCGATTTAAATTAATGATTGAGTAAAGGCCTTTACCGTGAATGCGCTAGGCAAACATAGGAAAGTTAATCACGTTAACTGGAACAATAAGAGGGGCTTGTCAAAGAATTGCGGTAAGTTTATTGTTCTCCGAATACTTCGATGATTTTTTCATGTTCAAGAACCACCAGTTGCTTATCTTTCATTGAAGTGTTCCATCTACTGAAACTTGATTCCAGCGTATTGGGATTAACAGGATTCCCGTTCATCGAGAACGATTCCCTGATTATTTCAAAAAGCATTTTACGACGAGCTGTATCGATGTCAATTATTCCATTCCTGACAAAACGGTGCATTAAAGAAAACACAAAGAAATAATTGGCCGAGCTGCCATTTTTTATGAGGTTACGATTGTTTATTTTGGTTTGGGGAATATATCCCATCAATAACAAATGAAAATTATCCAAATCTTCATCCGTCAACAATAATTTTGGGAAATCCTTTCCGTAAAGATTGATTTTGATCATTTCCAATCCATGTTTGTCCCGATGGAATCTTTTTAGCCCTGACTGATAGCCAGCTGAAAGAATAATGGTTAGGAAGGCCATGCTCAAATACCCTGTGAAAATCAAAAGCTGTGTCTTGAAGGAGTCGGAAAAAGTGAAGGCCGCGATGAAAGCGATAGGTGTCATACAGGTCAAAAGAAAAAGGATTTTCTTCCCTTCACTCTTATCCAAGGAATGATAAAAGCTTTCCTTTTTCTTTAGAAACTTGTAAAAGAACTTTCCTATGGCCTCAATAACTCCCTTCATTCTAATGAAAATCACAAGATTAACCTAAATGTAAACAAAAGAAATTACCTTTGGAAAGTGTTGTACCTATGTTGTACCCAAGGGAAAGAAAAAAGGCTCCCGATTTCTCGGAAGCCTTGTGTTTACTGGTGCGGTCTGGACGGGACTCGAACCCGCGACCCCCTGCGTGACAGCCTTTAATTTTTAAAATTATAAATGAACAGATTTATTTTTATTTAATTGATTTCCAGTTATATATCTTTAAATCTATGATTGTTTTATTGATATCATAGTATATCAATAACATAAAAACTTTGCACAAACTATGCACAATTCTTTTTCTACTTTCATGAAAAAGAACGTCAGCTTTGGCTAAGATAACCCTAACTCTGGATACTAGAAAACACTCCAAAAGTAAACTCTCAGGAAAGTATCCAGTGGTCTTAAGCGTGTATCACAAAAAGCCTAGGTTTATACGAATGGATGTTTATACCTTGGCTTCAGGATGGGATGAGTCAAAATCTCAGTTAAAGAAGTCCGCACCTGTAAATAAAAATCTGGATTGCGATTCGATTAACATAGACTTGGACCGCAAGTTTTTTAAGGCAAAAGAACTACTGCGAGAAATAGGTGATAGTGTTGGGCTTATATCTGTTGACCGTCTCATTCAGCACATTAAAGAGAAATGGGATGAAAATCCTGAATCTCATATCAAAAACAAGGTGGAAAATGAGATTTCCCTTATACAATGGTCAAACATCGTGATACAACGGAGTTTAAATGCAGATAGCCCTCATACAGCAGGGTGGTACCAACAGGGTGTTGATGAAATCGTCAAATACAACAATGGAGAGGACATCATGTTATACGACCTTACTGTCACTTTCCTTAAAAACTTTGAAGCCCACCATAGGGGCAAAGGCAACAGTGTAAATACTATTGGTATAATACTAAGAGCCGTTCGATCCATTTATAACAAAGCCATTGTCGAAGAGTACTATAAACCAACAAAAAGTGTATTTGAGTCTTATAAGATTCCAGCAACCATCAGAACAAAAAAGAGAGCTATTTCCAAAGAAGAGATTTTACGATTGTGTGAACTCGAATACGAGCCTTTCGGCCCCCTTTGGAATGCACGGAACTATGCACTAATAATGTTCTATTGTAAAGGGATGAACTTCATAGATTTAGTAAAGGTTAAAACGGACCACATCCAAGGAGATAGGCTCCATTACGGCCGAAGTAAAACAGGAACCCCTTTGTCGGTCAAGATTCATCCAAAACTGAGAACCCTGTTGTTTTTCTATTTGGCCGGAAAGAAGAAAGGGGACTATCTTTTTCCCACCAACTATGACGGCTCCACCAAACATTTCCAGAAGTACAAGAGCCAGCGCCGTCGTATGAACGAACGTCTTAGGGTAATTGCAGAGGATGCCGGAATAGAAGCAAAATTCACCACCTATACCATCCGTCATTCTTGGGCGACCATTGCCAAGTATATTGGAATCTCCACCGCATTGATAAGTGAAAGCTTGGGTCATGCATCCCTCAGGACCACAGAGATTTACTTAAAGGACTTTGAGAACGAAGTTTTGGATGAAGTAAACGAATTAGTAACAACATAATCCAAACCGAACAACTCACCCTTGTTTTGCAGAAGAATAAATTCTTCACATAAGAAGCTTGGGAGTATCCAAATAAGAAAAGATAAAGCAAAATAAATTTTGAATCTTGTGTAAATTAACCGTGATTGATCTTCTCTTAGTATATTTCAATCTGAACCTGTTGTTGGTTTTGGACCCTAATCCTGTTATAAATTTCAATATCCTTATTGACGGCTTCAAAACTTACTGCAATTGCATAAGGGATTTCTTGTTTTAAGTCCTTGTCCCATCCAGCATGTCCAACCACACCTATACCGAAACTCTCGGTCAGTTTGTTGGATTTGACCAGGGCCCAATCTTTTTGATGTACATTGTTGTTCAATTTAACATCACGTATTCCAGCATTGGCCCTATCATTGATGGTCCATGGGATTTTTTCCTCATTTACATTTCTTACAACTTCAACAGGTTCTTCGCTAACCAGCAGCCTTTGTTTGAAAGCCTCCGAACTTTCCCCAAAATTTGAAGAATGCCAATCTGCCCAACCCGAAAAGTAGGAACGAAAACCTACTCGTGTCCGTCTTGGTTTAGCTTTAAAAACCAAGGTCACCTCAATTAAAATATCATAGGAATCACCTGGCCTCCTTAAACTTTCAGGTAATTTCACCTCATAAATATCTGCCTCTTTAGGCACAATTGAGCCGGTTCCTGTCAGCGTTACCCTGTGGTCATTATTGCTAGTGGCCCTCTCCAAATTTGGCATTCCGTATCCGTAGAGCCTTAGGTAGTTCAAGGTCGCCTGTTTTTTAAAAATATCTTCTGGCCATCTGGCCGATTGAATCACAAGAGCCTTGTACAATAGCGCGGATTCTTTTGGCAAAAGGGATTCAAGCGTCGAAAGTATACTGGCCACCCTTGGTGCGCTGAATGAAGAACCTATGCCATCAATGGCGGTTGCTGGGCCGCCATGCATTGTTGATCGGACCAAATGAAGCGAAGTGTCTTGGCGTTGTGACAACAGTTTTTCCTCACTTTCCTTTTCAACCACGTAGTCCCCGCCGTATTCAACCAGCTCGGGTTTTATCGAACCCCATATGCCAAGTCCAGTTCTTGTAAATGATGAGGGATAATCTTTTTGTGCTATTGATTTTACATCCTCATCTTCATAGTGTCCGTGGCTTACTGAACCCACTGTTAACGAAAGCAGACTTTGTGATGGATTGGCAACCCTGGACTTGTTCTCCAACAAAAAACCTGCGTATTCCGTATCTCCTAGTAAATAATTATGGATGGTTTCCTTGGTCAGATTGCCAGAGGGAAGCACAAAAACGATATCTTCATTCCACTGTTCCTGGTCAATGGCTTCTGCCCATTTCGACATCCTGGTGGTTATGTAGCCATACTTGGAAGTTATCGACATGTTGAAGACCCTTGTATTGTATTCTCCATAAAATCGGCCCACTAATTCCTCTACCAAATCTGGGGGATAGAGATATGGGGGCATTTTATTATCCTTATCGAGGACTCGCGCATTTTGGACCCATTTCGACAATTGCAAGGGATTTTGGGTTATAGGAAGTTGGTCGTGAAGAACGGCTCCCGCAACTCGTGTCCCATGCCCACCACGTTCGACGTAATCTGCGGTATCGTCGGGATCTCCCTTAATATAGCTAATGGAATGGGCCGTGGCTATTCCTGGCTCCAACAATGCGTGGTTTTCCTGAATGCCACTATCGATAACGCATACGTTTGGATCTTCCTGCGCCGGACTAAAAATCTCCAACTTTGAATGATCCACCAAACCTTCGTCAAGGGCTACGGCCTGCCTTAAATCATCGTACTCTTCAACCTCAAATAGATACGGATAGTTTAAAACCAAGTCCTTAAGTCCCTTTCCGGATATTTCCATTCGGCATGAAAAACTATCTGCGGACTCAACATAGCTACTGAGTAAGGAAGCTTGATAAGGTTGAATAAAGGCTTCAAGTTCTCCCTGTCGTTGCATGGAGAGTTCATCCTGTTCGATTTGAAAGGCATCCCTTTTTGCTTCCCAACGTGCTATCTTTTCCTGGTATTCCTCTTTGGATATTTTGTCCTTGTCCCAGTTCGGATAGGCCGGAATATGCACATGGCTTGCTATGGCAATATCCACGACAAATAGTTCCGAATCATCGATTTCGTCCCATTTTGCAAGTAGTTCCTTGGATAGGATTCTATCAATCCTCCATTGTTTTCCACTTACTATATCCCAGAGCTGAGCCGCGGTATTCCCGAATTTTCCCTCCTCCTTTAGAAATTTTTCAATTTTATCTTTTAAGGTTCCTAGGTTCAGGTCCGCCGAGGCACCAATTAAAAACCCGTCCTCTTCCTCGGATATGACGTCTATACCAAAAGAGCGAAGTCTGTCCGGATCAAAAACATTGGGATCTACTTGGAGAAATAGGGGTAGGGCTTCGGGTAGCTCCGGCAATCCCAACTCCCTTCTTTTTTTAAGGTTGTCCTGCCAGTACCCAATGATTTCATTTGACTTCTCGTTTAAGCCTTCACCATGCGCTTTTCTGTTTTCCCTATTCTTAATGGTTCGCTCATCTGGGTCATTTACCACTGGCCGCTTGCCCGGACCGTATGGCGAATTGTATGGGTTTGTTAATCTGAAGGGTAAGGGTAGGTGATCAAATGCCATAGATATTCACTACTTGTTTTCATGAAATCTTATAGTTTCATTGATCATTTTGTCAAAACTACTACTCTCGATACCACTGTTGCCATCAATTACCGCGGATTTTATAACATTTTCCGCAATCTTAACGATTTCGGCAGAAGAATAGCCATCCAATTTGTCCAAATATTTCGAAAAATCAATCTCTTTAGGCAACTTGGTTGAAGAAAAAGTCATTTCCAAGAGTCGCAGAATTTCATCTTTTCCCGGTTTTGCGATTTCAATGACTTCGTCAAAACGTCTAAAGACCGCTTTGTCCAGTGAGGTTTCCAGATTGGTGGTTGCCACCAATAACCCCGGAGCATTGTATTCCTCCAGAAGGAAAAGAACCATATTCACCAACCGGTGCATTTCACCAACATCCTGCCCATAGTTTCTGGATTTGGCGATAATGTCAAACTCATCCAAAAGCAGAACGCAAGGCACATGCGTTATGTTATCGAATAGTTTTTTTAGGTTTATCAGGGATTCCCCCAAATAGGAGGAGATGACCGCCTCAAAACGTACTTTATAAAACGGGAGCCCAATGTTCCATGCCAGGCGTTCCGCGCCCATACTTTTGCCGCATCCGGGAGGCCCAAAAAACAATATTTTTTGTTTTGGCCGTAAACCATGCTTGGCCAATCTTGCCCGTGCAACAAATTCTTTTTCAATACGCTGGAATTTGCCCTCGATTTCCTTGGACAGGACCATTTCGTGCCTAAGCTTATCACGTGGTATTTGGACAGCCAACGGAAATTCTTTTGCATTTCCCTTTGCACTGGACCCCGAAAATATGTCCTTGAGCTCCTTGCCCAATTTTTTTGAGGTCTGGAGATTTTCCTCCAAAATTGCACTCAATTGCTTTGATAATACGTGATGTCCCTTTTCCTCCTCGTCCTTGATAATATCATAGGCAACTTTGACGATATCATCTTCGGGATTACCGTCAATACTCCTAAACAGTCTTTTTAAAATATCTTTGTTCAAACCAAGGCAATCTTAAAACAAAACTATGAAATATTACATTCTTTTGGCCAAAAATTATCTCCGACCCCAATCGGCCATAGGTAATTTTAAGTAGATAGATATACTCAAAAACCATGCTAGAAAGTAAAGAAATCTATGCGGATTTAGGGTTATTGGCCACGCAATTTGCCACCATTGAACAGCTCGTACATGATATCTTGGTCAAAATCATCGTCCGAAATGGACACGAAATTGACGATATGTTCGGGATTACCATTGTAAAGGACCAGACTCTCGGCAAGCGCCTGGGACTTCTGGAAGAGTTGAACCACTTCCACAATGACTATTCGAATCCGATTTCCGGATTTATTGCATCTGTCAAGCCCAAAATCAAAATTCGAAACTATTTTATCCATGGGGTTTGGACCATTACAGAAGACTCCATTATGGTGGAGAATAAAAAAATTAAATATAAAAAATTAGATAATGGTAGAAGATGGGAATATGGAGGGGCTAAATTTGTCAAACCAAATGAGTTGAAGAAATTAAACAGCGAATTGGGCGAAATTATCCTTAAAGCCACTAGAATTTTAGAGGATATCGAAAATCATGGGTTTGAGCCATAATGGTATAGCTTGAAAAACCTATGGAACTAGGGAATCCCCCCATTTTTAAAGGTATCCATAAAAGCGTCCTTCGAAATTTTGCGAAAGGTACTCTGATCAAGTACTTTAAATATATGCGGACCAAAATCTAGATATATTGGCATTGATGAAAAATCCCAGCTTTTACGACGGTGTTTCCATCTATAACCGTAGAGTCCTTGGTAACGCTTCATTATATCCCCTTTTTCAATTCTTCTTTGCTGAATTAGGGCCTTTTCCGACGCCTCCCTTCGCTTCTTGGCCTCCTCTTTTAAACCAGCAATCTTAGTCTTGACCTCTTTCTTTTTTCTTTGAAGTTTTTCAGTTTCTGAAATTATTTTTTGCAATTCCTTTTTGGTTTGCACCAAATTCGACTGCAGGAAATTGAGGAATTCAGCTTCCATGGTCTGAAACAATTCCCTCTTTTCTTTCTTTAGGTTTTTACGCTCTTTTCTCAAATGGGAAATTTCTACTCTCAAACCCTCAACAATATCCGAAGGGTCAATAAGGAGATGGTATTTCGGACTTGTTGCCGTCTGCTTGAAATCCCACTCGGAGTTAAAGTATCTTACTTCAGGGAAAAGGGTTCCACCTGATTCTTTTTGGATTGCACAACATCTTTTGAAATTGCGTGGGGCTACTCTGGCACTTCCCACGTATTTGAAATGTTCCATTCCAACAAAGCGACAATCTTCAAGGTCGATGATTTTCTCCAGTTTCTCAGATTTAATAGTTATCACTTCTCCTGAGCTTTTGATTTTGGCCTTCTTTTCCTCATACTCCTTTTTAGCGGTTGGCTTGAATCCCGACTGATGCCTTAGATAAAAGTTGTTGGGCCTAAGGACCTTTCTGAGATGGGTGCCTGGTTTTTTCAATTTCTCTTGCAGCTCGCCAATACTGCCTTTCGTTCGGTTATGTTGCCATTCCAAATCAGAAATTTTCCGTTTTATTTCCTCCAACTCCTTTTTGGCCCCTATTATATGCTCATCTTCGTTTTCAGGGCCTCCCCAATCAATAAGATTACTATATGAATCTTCCATTACGCGCAATTGGTAACGTACCAAACTGTAGATATGAAAATTGTGTTTAAAAGGTTGGGCGTCCAGCAACCATATCATGTCTTCATAGAACTCCTCCCTAATGCGTATGGTTTCAGATGAAATTGAGGAATGTTGTAGTTCCAAGACCGTTCCACTCGGATTTCTTATGTCCGCGATGTGTTGCTCCCCCCATTTTTTGATAATCACTTCCTGCCAATCCAAGGGAAATGCTTTTTTCCATGTGCGATGCCACTCGGATTCTTTTTCACTCCAGCTATCGCAATGTTCCAGCTCCAAATGCTTCCAGTGATGGGTATATATTTCACCACAATAAGCCCGGACTCCTTTCCCACAGTTCGGGCAATAACCCATCGCACCTTTTGTAGGATGTATACTCCCGTTATTTTCATTTAGGGCCCTAAGCACAATTAAAGGATATTACTTTTAGCTATCATGCCTATGTTATGGTTCCAATGTATTCAACCAATTGCGGTATATTCTCATAAATGCCCCTACCGGCCATCGATGCAGTAACCCTGCCCAGCCAATTCATGATTTTTTCCTTGCGACTAGGTGTTCCCTTCGGATTGTCCTTGTCAATCTCCTCAAGTTCCTGAATGGCCTCATCCTCCACGCCCCATTGTTTCAATTGTTCCTTTTGCTCATAGGTAATACTGACCTGGATATCCACTGGACCCACATCTTGACCAGCAACAACGTTTACCGGGTTATTGTTTCCATAAATGTTGGTGTTGACAATATTCTTTACTTTTTCAATGTTTTCTGGGTTAGGGCTATAGTTCTTGTCTATTTCAGGAAATTCATTTTCCAGTTCCTGTAAGGTGTCCAATAGTTTCTGTTTTGTGAGCTCAACAATAGTCGACAATTGTGACTTTCCGATGGTACGCTGTCCTTTTCGGACTTGACCTCCTTGGCCCTTTACAGATTTCTCGTAGAATTTTGCCAAAATTTGCACCATTCCTGCAGGTAGGTGAATGTATCCCACATTGCCTTCCATTTCTGCTATGTGTTGTTCAACAATTGTAATTGGCTCGGTAACCCTATGGTGGTAAATCTCGTTTTTGAGGTCATCGTCGGCGTTATCCGGGAGAACAACGGGAAAATCTCTGACATGCCCATATGGAAATTCAGCGGTCAATTCGATTTCCCCCCAAATCCTTCTGTATTTTGGAAGCAAAGGGTCAAGGGGCTCGTAGCCCAGCAATTCCTTGGCCAACCAGTTTTTGAACGTTTCATTTTTTATTTGATTGGCAATCAGTTTTCCTCTGGTCAAGGCTTTCCCTAGACTAACCTTATCATGGGCCAAATCTATGATGAGTTGATGTATCATGGCTTTTCTCTAATTAATTTATTAAGGGTTTTGTTGCTTTCCACACCATTACAAATTACACAGTTTTACAAATAGAAGTGCATCATTATACAAGAGAATATCAACACCCCCAACTAGGAATAATGCAATCTTTTCAAGGACAGCGTTAATTACTCGCCGAGCATAGCCGGCATAGGCCCAATATCATTACTGCAAATCCCAAAGTTTTCTTTACGCAATTTCCGGCAAGGGCTACTGCTGCCCTTGCTCGAAAATGGCTAAAAACCATGGTCTTTGCCCCAATCATTTTAAGGGGTTTCTAATGGATAAAGCCTGGGTTGTTTTTCGGGGCATCGAAAAACAGGCAGGACATAACCAATTCCATCCCAAACCCTGTTTTGCTGCGGTCGCTTAATTTCCCATACGCTCCCTTGCAAAGGGGTTTATGGGAATTGCTAATGCCCCTGTGGAACTCGTCAAGACCAAGCCGGTTTTGGGCACAAATAAGGTTTCCACTTCCTTGTTTTTAGCCCGTGGGTAAAAACTACGTCGCGTACTCCTCCTGATTTGCTTCCAAAAGTCTTGACAAAACCCACTTTGTCCATTGTGCTGCGCACGGAAGAAATCAAACAAACACCCCTTAAAATGGACAAAAAACAAAAGAAAAAGGTTCACAACAAAAGGGGATTTATTAACCCTGTCCGCGGTAAAATGTGGGCAATTAAATCATTTCATTATGAGCAGTTTTAGAAACCATGTACAGTTGATTGGGAACATCGGGAGCGAACTTACCATCCCCGATTTGGAGAGTGGTAAAAAATTGGTGCGCTTTTCATTGGCCACCAATGAGTATTACCGAAATGGAAAAGGCCAAAAGGTGGAAAGCACGGACTGGCACAACATTGTGGCCTGGGGCAAGACCGCCGAAATCATCGAGAAATACGCTTCCAAGGGGAGTGAGATCGGGGTCATCGGGAAACTCCGTTCCCGAACCTATGAGGGGCATGACGGCAACCAACGCTATGTGACCGAGGTCGTGGCTGACGAAGTCCTTTTGTTGGGGAGCAAAACCAATGGCAGTTCCACGCCAAAAGCAAGTAGCCAAAAGTCCAATGAAAAGGACGGGCAAGAGCAGTCGGACACCGTCAAGAACGGTGGCAAGGGAAGCGATACAGATTCCACAGCGGAAAACGGCAAAGGCAATGTCAAAAAATCGTGATTCGGATTTGGACAAGGGGCGTCCCGCAAAGGGCATCCCTTGTTTATCCCATGTACGATAAAAAGATAGGACACATGAATGCAACAAAATTCAAACGGCAAGCAGAAACCCTTATCGGGGGACTGCAGCACCTTATCAAGAAAATGCCCCAAAAGGGCAATATCCCTGCGGAATGTCAGCGCATAACCTTGTTAGAGGTACTTCATGGATTGGAACGGGCAGTCAATGGCGTGAAGGATGAAGATTTTATAGAGGACAATGACCCTAGAAGCAAATAACAATACTATGGAAAAAGCCATCACTATCAACGAGAACCTGCAGCACTTCCACGGGTCGGAAGTGTTCTACCATATTCCACTCATCCGTACCCACTATACCGAAGGCATCCACTATCTGGCGCAGGCAGCCGATTGCTTTTGGCTCGTTACGGACGCTTCGGTCATTGCCCGTAGCCTTATGGGAAAGAGCCGCTTTATCACCGTGGACTTCAAGATGCACAACGAAAGGGAACGGGAAGAAACGGGCTATGCCGCATCCATTACCTATACCGATGGCAATGGGTTGACCTTCGAGGTACAGCGATACCACCTAACGGATTTTCCCTTGGAAAAACTCCGTCTGTTTTTTGTCAACGGTACTTTGATGCTACCGAGTGAATACTAAAAAAAGTGGAGGGGGGTGCGACATTGCGAACGAAACACCCCCTCTTTTATCATTTTAAAAACCATTGGATGGTAAAACAATGACGATGAAAGTTAACGAAATAAAAGTGAGCTACAAAGAGGGCATCGCCTCCCCGTTTTGGAAAAAGGTGCAATCCTCGCAGGATGCGGCCAAAATCCTGTTTGAACATTGGGATAAGGACACCATCGAATTACAGGAATCCTTCAAAATTTTGTTGCTCAACAACGGCAACAAGGTCAAGGGCATCTATCAACTCTCCACCGGGGGCATTACGGGAACACTCGTGGATTTGCGACTGCTTTTTGGGGTAGCCTTAAAGACCGCGAGTGTTGCCGTGATACTCGGACATTCGCACCCTTCGGGCACCCTAAAACCCAGTGGACCCGATAGGGAACTCACCGCCAAGATTAAGAAAGCGGGCGAGCTGTTGGACATCAGGGTACTTGACCATTTAATCATCGTACCCAGCGGTGATTATTACAGCTTTGCCGATAATGGGCTTCTTTAGAACAAACTCCAAATACAGGTTGGAAACGGGTCATTTTGAAAATGATCCGTTTTTTATACCACTATTTCACTTTGAAAGATTTTCACCCTTTTTGACGAATCGGAAGAAATTCCATAATAATTAATCACCTACCGTCTTAAAATTTGAAAATTCTTCCGTTTTAAATCCTATCGAAGCTACCTTCAGATAAAGCTGAAAATTTTCCCCTGCGGGGGAAAAAGGAATAGCAAGAGGGCAACACGCCAGGGCGGTGTTGCGGTGTTTGCGCCATTGTAAACCTGCGGTTTCCAATGGGTTATGAAATGAGGCAAAAAGGGTCCTTATCCATGGGTTATCCATCATTATCCATGGATTATCCATAGGCCTTTTTTATTATCCATGACCACGCGAAAACCCTTGTCAACACTGCCTTCAGCTATGGATAACGAACCTTGATTTTTACAATGGAAGCGTATGCGAATATAAAATTGGTAAAGGCCACCGCCAAGCGGTTCCGCCGCTATGCGCAAAAGTTGGCCCCTACCCAGTCTGAGGCCTTGGACACACTGATCGATGCCCACCTGAAACTGGCCAAGGAGTCCGGCCAGAAATCCAAGTCCGTCCAGTCGATTATGGACCGCTCCGACACCAATGCGGACCGGATTATCGCCCTGCTGCGCAAGATTGAAAAGGACCAGATCAAGCCCATGTTGGGCATGTTGCAGGTGCTCTTTGGCTACTCCTCCGCACAGGAGCAAAGTGGCCCGAAAAAGGGTCGTTCCAAAGCCGGCGGGCCCATGACCGAAACGGATTTCAAAAAGGCCTTTGCCGTGATCGACCTGAAAGAGGAGAAACTGAAATTGGCCGCCGACCTGGAACTGGCGCGACGTGAAATCCATGGCCTGCTGTCCAAAAAGACAGAGGTGGTAAAGCCGACTCTGGGAAGGCCCTATATCAAATTGCAGCTGTACCCGGAGGAACTGAAGACCCTGATCGCCAAATACAAACCGAAGACCTGACGCCATGTACATTACCATCACAAGACAGCATCCTGACAGTACCTACAATCCCAGTGCCTCCGATTTCGTGGACTATCTCGAAAAGGAAAACGAAGGGAAGCACCCGGAGCTAGCGGGACATTTCTTTGACCAGTACAACGACCGTGTGGATGCCAAGACCGTGGTCAAGGAAATCGATGCCAATACCGCCAAGCTCAAAAAACGGGAACCCAAGTTCTATTCCCTGACCATCAACCCCAGCAAGCGGGAGCTCAGGGCAATAAACAATGATCCGGCGCTGCTCCGCCACTATGTGCGCGAGGTGATGAAGGACTATGCCGCGGCCTTTTACCGGGAGACCCCTGTCCATGTGGACCAGCTGAAGTACTACGCCAAGATCGAGCACGAGCGCACCTATTCGGGCAAGGACCGGGAAATCCAGCAGAACCGCCCCTATGTCGCCAAGATCGCCAAGTTGCGTAACGATATCCGAAAAGTGGAACTGGGCGAGCTCATGGGCGATATCGGCAAACTGGAAAAGGAAATTGCCACACACCAAAAGGAAATGCCCCACCAGGTCGATGGTAAGCCCATTGCGGAGGGGATGAAAAAACAGGGGGAGCAGATGCACGTTCATATCATCATGAGCCGGAAGGATGCCTACAACCGCTACAGCCTATCCCCGGGGAGTAGCTATCGCGAATCGGAGGCCTTGCTCAACGGGGAGGTACGGAAACGTGGCTTCAAGCGGGACCAGTTCTTCGAGGCAGCGGAAAAGACCTTTGACCGGCTCTTTGGCTATGACCGCAACTATGTGGAAAGCTATCAGGGGCGCAAGACCCTAGGTACCAACCCCTACCAGTACTTTGCCAAGATTGCGGGGCTTCCCAAAAATGAAAAGGCCCTGGCATTGAAACTTATGGGAAAGGCAGGGGTCAAACTGCCGTTGCCGCCCCAGATTCCAAAGTCCAAACTGGACCTGATGCTGAAATCTTTGAAAAAAATCAAAAAGGGCATCGACACAGCACGCGGTGCCAGCTCCATTGAAATTTGATGAAGATGCTGAAGCAACTGCTGTTTATGGGTTTGGTAATGCCAATATGGGCCCTAGCCACAACCTACCTTTTGGTGATCGGGGGCACGGTATGGCTCCATCGAAAAACGGACTGGGCCTTTTTGGTGATTTCGGGGTCCTATCTACTTTGGGGGGTGCTACAGTTTGTACTGTTGGGGTCCGGAAACTTTTGGCAATGGATGGCGGTACTGGCGATGCCCTTCCAATTCATCAATCTGGTGGTCTATGCGCTGCCGAGTTTTAAAACGGATCGGGAACGGGTCCCACCCCAGTACAAGGTCCGTCTTGCCCATCGCAACGGCACCCAGACCCTGGAAAACATCCGTCGCGGTGTATCCATCATCGGCTCCGCAGGGAGCGGAAAGACGGAATCGGTGGTCTATGGGCTGTTGCAGCACTTCCAAAAAAACGGTTTCAGTGGGGTCATCCATGATTACAAGCATTTTGAGCTTACCGAACTGGCATGGCCCTTGTTCAAGGATGGGGCCATTCCCTTCCATATCGTCTCCTTTGACAATATCCATGCCCGGGTCAACCCGATCGCGCCAAGATACCTGCCCGATGAGGAATCCGTCAACGAGGTATCCCGGGTCTTATTGGAAAACCTGCTCGAACAGCGGGAATCCACCGTATTCGGTTCCTCCAAGTTCTTCAACGATGCCGTGGAGGGTTTGCTGGGGGGCCTGATGTGGAAGCTAAAGACCCAACATCCCGAGTACTGTACCCTGCCTCATTTGATAGCCGTCTACCAGTACCTGGAGACCCAGGAACTCATCGAATGGCTCTGTAGCAATACCACCTCCAAGGCCATGGCCGATGCTTTTATCTCCGGCCGGTTTTCGGAGCGACAGACCGCAGGGGTGCTCAGCACATTGGCCAATGCCCTGAAAAAGATAAGCACCCAGCGCATTTTTATGGCCCTCTCAGCCGACGAGGTCAATCTGGACGTCAACAATCCCGATCATCCCTCGGTGGTGGCCGTGGTCAACAATCCCAAATATGAGACCGCCTATTCCCCGGTGATCGCCACCATCCTCCACACCATCACCAAACAGATGGCGGTCCGGGACCGGCTGCATTCCTTTATGCTGGTGGAGGAGGCCCCGACGATCCGTTTGATCAATATGCACCGCATCCCTGCCACCCTGCGCAGCTATGGCATCGCCACGGTCTATGTGCTACAGGACAAGGTGCAGAACGACCTGATGTACGGGGAAAGGGCCAGCCGCGCCATTCTCTCGAACCTTTCCTACCAGTTTTTCGGAAAGGCCAACGACCCGGATACGGCCCGGTACTACGAACGTTTCTTCGAATTGGTCAAACGCCCCACCCGGAGCGTGAGCAAGGGCCAAGATCCCTTCCGAAGCGATACCCGCATTACCCGTGGCGAACGGGAGGTGAGCAAGGTACGTTCGGCTGTCTTCTTCCGCTTGAAGCAGGGGGAGTTCATCGCCTTTGCCGATGGACGGGACCGTAAAATCCGATTCCCCATGCCCCAATGGGAGCGAGCACTGCCGCCGCCCAGCTACCCCAACCTGGACAACCGCTTCGAGGCACATTTCGAGCGCATCTACATGGAGGCCCGTGCCCTTTTTCCAGACAAGGGCTGATCTTTAGGGATTTACCTCGGTCATGACAAGGCGTGCGAGTCAGACAACGCACTTCCTTTTTGTATAGTTCCAAAACCACAATGAAACCTTCGGGCCACCCGATGGCCACGGTCCCCTTTTGTTGGGCGCAAAGCTTGGAAACCTTTCGGAAACGCTGCCAATGGGCAGTTTTTTTATTTCATCGTGGGAGAGATGGCACCTCCCGTCTGCCATTACACCTTGAATCTAGGGCTTATTCCGAAGGGCGGTTTCCTTTTGCATGCGCCGAAAAGGGGCCAGCGCCATCCCACGGATGGGCACCCCGAAAACAAAGTTTCATCTTAAATTTTTCTATTATGGAAACACAAACAAAAGCCCGGTTGCGGACCCTGCCCCTGCAGGACATCGCCATCGGCTCGTCGAACCCCCGAAAGGTCTTTGACACCGAGGCCCTCAAGGAACTAACCCAGAGCATCCTGGAAAAGGGCATCTTGCAACCACTATTGGTACGTCCCCATAAAAAGGGCTATCAACTGGTCTGTGGGGAACGCCGATTGAAGGCCGCGACCCTAGCCAAATTGACCGAGGTGCCCGTACAGGTACGGGAGCTGACTGATGAAGAGGTACTGGAGGTACAGCTCATCGAGAACCTGGAACGGGAGGACGTCCACCCCCTCCAAGAGGCGGAGACACTCCAACACATGTTGGACACCGAGAAATACACCCTGGGTGACCTGGCCTCCAAACTGGCCAAGTCCGAGACCTTTATCATCCAGCGACTGAGCCTGAACCAATTGGTCAAGATCTGGAAAGATGCCTTTCTGAAAGATCACATCAATTTGGTCAAGGCACTAATCGTGGCACGATTGACCAAGGATGGTCAAAAGGAACTGGCCGAAAATGCCATGGACCATGTGGGCGGTATCAAGTCCAAGGCGGCACTGGAGAAATTCATTGAACGACAGATCAGCCGGAAATTGGAACAGGCACCTTTCGATGTCTGCAATGAAAATCTGGTCAAAAAGGCAGGACCGTGTACCACCTGCAACAAACGCTCCGGTGCCAACGAACGGCTGTTCCCCGACATTGAGGCCGATGACCAGTGCTTTGACAAGACCTGCCACGAACTGAAAGTACAGGCACATCTGATGGCGCGGGCCAAAGAAATCGTAAACGGTGCAGAACCCGTATATTTCATCTACAGCCCCTATGCGGATGAACTGCCCAGGGGCTTGGTAAAACTGCTCGAAAAGCACAATATCAAACTGTTGGAGCAGTATGAGGATTTTGAGCTCCATGGCAGCGATGACCAGGCCAAGGAGGGACTATGGCTCAACGGTTCCGGTAAGGGCCACCCGGAAAAGATCTTTCTGCCCCAAAGGTCCAGGGGCAAGATGCAGGAACTCCCACCAAAGGAGCGGATCGCACGCATTGAACAACGTGCGGCACGTGCCTTGGAACTGGACGCCGAAAAGGTCCAGAAGCGTATCATTGAATCCCTTGCCGAGGTTGAGGAACTCCACAAATTGGGAAAACTACCAATACAGCCTATGGATACCGTGCTATTACGGCTCTGGCTCTGGAACACGGCACCTTGGGATGTACAGGAAACCTTGTGCAAGGCCTTCAAATGGAGCTCCAACGTGGCCAACAAAACCATGCTGCAGCGTTTGGAAAAGTTGACCGAAGCACAAGTAGCCCATTTGGTACGGCTCACCGTATTTGCCAAATGGAGGCACAGTCTCCCGAATTTCATCGAGGGCATGGCCCTCAGGAAATTTGCCGAAGCGGTTTCCTCGGTGCCCATCAAGGACATCGAAAAGGAACAGCGACAGGTGGCCCGGAAGCGGATTAAACGCACCAAGGAGCGTATCCAAAAGCTCAAGGAGCAATGTTGAATTGAACCAAAGGCCCTCGGCAACGGGGGCTTTTACAAAACCCTTGACAGATATGAACACCCTCCCGGAAAATATGTGCAAAACTAATCGGATGGCCTCCAAATTGGGCGTGGTTTTGGATTTCCGTATTGTACCTTTAATTGATTCAGCAAAATCAACATGCCATGTATTTCAACAATGCACAGTGTGATGTCTATATCGGTCGGGGTGCCGGAAAGAAGCTCATGTCGGAAATGGCCTCGGCCCAGACATCCGTTCGTATTGTTTCCCCTTTCCTTTCCGAGCACTTGATAGGGGGACTGGAGGAACTCCATGAAAAGGGAATCCAAGTGGAACTCATCACCGTGGAAGGAAACTCCCATAGGGAACATGAAGCGTTGGCCGCATTATTCCAGCAGCATGTCCATGTGGATGGCACCGCCCGTAACCGGAGGAAACGGATACGGATGGCATTGCACATGGGCTATGCCTTTGTGGGATTGGGAATGGTATGCGGCTGGTACTTTCTTAGTCAACAGTTGGTGGTCGCCATGCTTTACCTCCTGGCTGGGATGGGTATTTTGGGCTTATCGCTCGTATTGCTCCGGAAGGCCATTCGAAACATCCGAATCTATTCGTATTCCTATGCTTCAAATTTCCCCTTAAAGGTCATTCGGAACTATGATGGACATGGGCAACGGACCACCTACCTGCACAGCAAGATATATATCATTGATGATCAAATTGCCTATCTGGGGTCTCTCAACTTCACCTACAGCGGTACGGAAAGCAACTATGAGACCCGGGTACGGTTGACCGATAGGGAATCGGTATGCAAGATTGTGGAGGAATTCCGGTACCTGATGGACGAGGCACCATTTCCCGAATCGGATTTCAGTGTGTTGGCTATTCAGTATTTTAGAGAGCCCATAAATTGATTCCAAAACGATAGCCAAACCCGGTTCAAGCAATTCCTATTTCCCAAAAAATACCTCAATTCCTTACTTTTAAGGTGGTAAAAATTAATGCAGGAAAGATACAGCATTGGCTTTTGGTCCACAGTATTTAAAAGTTAGAAAAGGTGCAAATAAATGATGACGAAATAATTGCGGCGCTCAATCGTTCAGGGTATTTTCTAGAATCAAGGGTACTTGAGGTATTGGCTCAAAATGGATACAAAAACTTCCCCAATCAAACGTATCCTGATTCCATAACGGAAAAATCCAGGGAAATAGACATTTATTCCGAAGCTCCGAGAATCACGGAGAACATAAGCATCAATCAGCATCTACATTTTGAATACCAATTCAGATTGGTTATTGAATGCATCAATAATATTCAACCAGTCGCTTTCTTTAAAAGACCAGATAAAGATTCTCATTCGATTTTTGGTAAATTTTATTATTGTAAAATGGAAAGGGAATTGGTTGAAAAATATAAGGGAACACCACCTGATTTTCAATTTAATACCTATACAACCAAATCAAAACATTTCCATTACAACCAGATTCCAAAGAACACACAATATTGCTCATTCTCACTTAAAAAGGGGAGTAAAAAGGAATGGATGGCATCGCATCCCGATGCGCTCCATGACACCTTCAGCAAACTAATGGACTTCTCACAATATGATATACGGAAAATAGGTGAATGGATGCCCAGATCCGCTTGGAGAGATGAGGTTTTTACCGTGATGCTTTTCCCACTATTGGTACTTCAAAACGACCTGATTGAGGTCAGTGAAAATGAAGGTAAAATCGAAATCGAAAAGAAAAAGCACATAATTTTTGATTTTAAAAAGCATTCCGATTCAAAAAATGGACTATTAATTGATGTGATTACTGAAGATTTTCTCCCGGAATACCTAAAAAGGGTTGAAGTAAGTATGACCGAACTAAAAGATGAAATGGTATGCTTTTATACTCAAAGGGAGATTGTTGAAAAGGACCCGAAAAAATAGAAGGTATCTTCAAAAATAAATGATTTTTACCGATTTAGCACCAAACTTCGATTCCCGTTTTTTTCATTAAACTCAACCATTAACCTTTCGGAGTCTCCCAGGGTAAACTTGGGCAATACATACACAAAACCCTGTTTTTGGCCTTTTCGTACGACCTCGGGGAACAGATATTTAAAAATGGGGTTCAATTTCAATTTCTGATGGGAGGACCTTTTATTTTTTTTGCCATTGACCTGATAGATTTCCAAAGTGTCCAGTTCGAAGTCGATTTCCGAGCGGTTCTGGATTTCCAGTTCGATGTAGACCTTGTTTCCATGATAAAAAAGCTCTTTCAATCGAATTATCAGACCATTCTTGCGCTTGGTCTTTAGGTTTCCCGTTTTTCGTCCCAAAATATATTCTGCGCCCTTTGCCATCATTTCTTTTTCGGGATCGATTCGCTTGGTCCTTTGAATTATGGGAATGGAATCCCGTGCCGGAGTAACAGAAAACACTTTAGTTTCCGTTTCCTTACCGATGCTTTCACCCATCTTGATAAAGCGATGGGTTTCCAATAGACGTTTACTGTAAGCTAGGACATAGGAATAGGCACGACCGTCCTCCGTCAATACTAACAAGTTGCTTTCGCTCCCCATATTGGCCTGCAAGAGCCCAAAATGCTGCCCACTATCCCTGTTGTAGCTGAAGGTAAAATGCTCGGCTCCGGTCACGGCCTGTCGAATCGGACTTGGAAAGAAAAGTACAACCACATGGCTATCGTTGGCAAGCAGAACCTCTTGGGCAGTCCCATTTATTGTTGAAAGCATTAGAAGAAAAAGTAAAACTGATTTTTTCATGGTTTTGGAATTATTGGGGCTCAGCCCCCTTTTAGGATAAGTTGATATTGGTTTCTGACGGTCACCCGCACATTGCGGTTGTTGCGTCTAAAGACCTGTTTGATGCCCCCGACCTGAGGCATGCCCGGAACATTGATATCCTGGACCACGTCGTCCAGCACCTCGCGTTGTGCCTCCGCCCGGAAACTGTTCCGTATATAGATACCCTCGTTCCCGTCCAAAAGGTCATAGGCCTTCAAGGATACCTTTCGGTGTTCGATATTGGTGATGTCGAGCAGTACACGATTCGGTTGGAAAGTAATAAACCCATAGACCAGAGTGTTGCGGGGAACCACCTCACCACCGATTTCCGCATCCACCGCGAGACGCAGTTCTAAACGCTCATTTTGTCGAATGGTCTGCTCCCCGTTCACCTCCACGACGATAAAGGCATCGGTCGATGGTAAATCCAAATCTGCTTCCGGAGTCGCCGTTGTCGGTACCGAATTAAAAAAGGCCGCGTGGGCCTGAGAGAAATCCCTTGTTTCCCGAACCTCATTTTTTGATGGTGCCCTGGATTTGATTCCGATTTGATAGGTGTTTGGTACGCCTTTTTCCGGGACCTGGGTATAGTTGATACGTCCATGGCGGTAGATGCTGTCCACCAGTTTCTGCCGCCGTTTCTCCTCCAGGTCAGGGTCGTACAGACCCGTGGAATCGATATCGGAGTACACACTAGGGGCGGTCTTCTCCTTTTCCTCCTTGACGTCATTTACAGCTTCCAATTTGGAGCTGTACTCCTTTTGCCGCTCTTCCAATGTTGGTACCTCTGTCTGTAGGAGTTCCTCCTGGGCACTGTCGTCCTTGGCCACTGCGGTCACATAATACCCGACCATCAAGAAGATGACGGCAACGATGACTGCTATAAAAATGATTTTGTTATTGTGAGCTTTCATATTACTTGGGTATATCTTCGTTTTCCAGTTTCCGTAGGGACTTTTCAAAGAAATCGGTAATCAACAGTCCATGGGTGTTGTTGGGGAAATGGCGATCCACATGGATGAGCTTTCCGGTGGTGACCAAACGGTAGCGGTCCGTAACGGTTCCACGATCAATTTCAAAACAGGTCTCCACTTGAAAACCATAGGGCTCGTTTGACATTTCCAACTGAATCCTTATTTCGATGATTTTTTCCACCAAAGAATATTGCAAGAGGCGATTATAAACCCCATCAGCCCTTTTCTGGCGGTATGCCTCATCCACGGAACCGTCGCCCAACCACAAGGCCTTTTCCAAGTTCCTTTCATAGTTGCTCTCGTCAATGCCATAAAAATATTGGTGGAAAAGCTGAAGGTGGGAACGGGCCTCCACCTCCAGGTTCTCCCTCTGGGTGACGAGCTTCAAAGGGATGACCGAGCCGTCTGTATTGACCGCAAAGGCACTTTCCAAGAGTGTCTGTTGTGCCCGGTGTGCTGTCCAGAGCGAAAATCCGCTCGTTAGCAGGCACAGTGTTGTGACCGCTATGACAACAAAGCGATTGAGCCTTAGAATCTCGCTGATGTTTTTGTAAGTTGCTTTCATTTTATCTTTTATTGATTAATGTCAATTATCGACTGGTTTAGCCACTGGAAAAAAGGCGAAAGGTGAAACTGGTCGCACGTTTATAGAGCTTGAACTTGAGCAGGATGACAAAACCGACTCCGGCCAGTTCAATGATCGGAGCAAAGAGCTGGCTCCCAAAGTCCGTCCCGAACAGGTTGGGCCAAAAATTGTCCGTGACCTCTTGGTAGAGCTCGTTCACAAAGACATTGACCAAGAAAAAGGCGGGCACGATCATGTAGACCGCGGCGTAGAGCCTGAAAAAGTGATAGCCCATCTCCCTGAACTTTTCAAATACCGCCATGCTGATGACCAAGGGAAAGAAGGCTTGCATCACGCCCAAAAGGAAATAACGCTCTGCGAGGAACAGCGGATAGATGAATAGGTCCAAGATCCACAGTATCAATCCACCTGCATATGCTAGGGTTCTAAGCCCAAAAAAGGGGGTGGCCAGCCATTCGTACAGGAGGGCCATCGCCCTTGCCGTGGCATCCAGAAGGCCCGTACTCTCCTCCTCGATGGCCAGTTCCTGCAACTGTAATGGAACCAGGATTGGGGCCGTATCCCGGTACTGACCTTCTATAGCCACCAAAATGGCATCGAAGGCATCGAGTACTTCTGTGGAAAAGATGACAACCAAGACCACTGCAAAGTTCTTGATCAGATCGGTCGGTGTCAGCCCCCAGGTCATACCTTCACGATTCGCCCCACCCTCATAGTATTTTTTAAGGATGTTGACCAGAAAGAACAGTACGGCCAGGGCCTTCATGCCCCCTATGGCATAGGTTGCAAAGTTGCTGTCCTTGATGGTCTGGAAGACCGTATCCACATATTCGAGGCCGATGGATAGGAACATTTTCAGAAATTGGTTTCGCGATTGTTGATACGGTCCCGCATTTCCCTAAAGGAAATAACCAGGGAATACCGCTTTCTCTTGACCCGTATATCCGCCACCATTTGCTTTGTGCTTTCCCGATGCCCCTCCAAGATGGTCAGCCGCTCGGCATCGGTCATGTTCAAAAAGTCATTGCTCAGCACCTGTTCCATAAACTCCAGTTGGCTTAGGGAATTCTCGATGATGGCATCGAAGTCGCGTGAGACGATGCCCACTTCATCTGGATGGATATAGGGGGAGTTCAATATTTCCCGGAGATCGTTCCGTACCAAATCCACCAACCTTTGGTTGTCACGGGTGATATCCCGAACGGCCTGGTACTGACGTACCGCATTGTTGACTTTTTCCAGTTTTTCTTTGGCCTCTTTCAAATGTTGTACCATCTTCAGAAGCTCAGCGGTCTGCTTGCCGGATTCCACCAACTGTTTTATCAAACTCACAAAATTGGTGTTGTCATAGACTGGCATCCCCTGGCAGGCAGCGCCTGCAGGCAATAAGAGAGCAAATGTTAGGGAGATGCCCAATGTCTTGAGTCTTTTCTTCATGTTGTTGTGTTTTTTGGGTTTAAGAATTTTTTGATGGCCTTTTCCATACAGCCTTCTGTTTGATAAAGGGCCATGATGCGCTCGGATTCGCTACCATCCGTGAGATAGGCCGAATACACCTCGGGCGGGACCTCCAATCTGAACACGTTGCTCTCGCTGCCGATCTTGATGAAGATCTCCGTGTATTTCCGTTCCCCTTTCAGGTCGTTGCGGATGGAGCGCAGTTGGTCCAGGTCATGGCTTGTTAGGTTTAGCCTCTTTTTTAGGGCTTCATACCCCTTTTCGTTGCGTAGGCTATAGATGACCTGGGTGTTCTCCAAAATGCTGGCCGATGTGGAATTGTCCGGCAATTGGTTGACGGACTGCAGGATAATGCCAATGGCCCCGTTCTGTTTCCGGATAGCCTGGTAGTAGAACTCCACGCTCTCCAATACGTTGTCGAACTTGAGCTGTTTGGCGAACTCATCGAATAGGATGATTCCCCTTTCAGTGCGGTTCTGCCAAATAGTGCGCTGGATCGCCGACTTGATGAGCTTGAGCATCACCGAGAGCACTTCCTTGTTGTCGCGTACCTCGTCCAGTTCAAATACAATCAACCGTTTTTCCTCCAATCGAAAGGATTGGTCACCGTCCACCTCGAACAGGAAACTGTAGAGTCCCTCCCCGACATATTCCGAAAGGATGTGCAGAAAGTTCGTCACATTGAAATAGGCCGTGTCGATGCCCAGTTTTTCCAATAGCCCTTCCCTGTTGGATTCCACAAACCCATAGAATCCGGTCAAAGAATGGTCCTTGTCCACTTTCTGGTAATAGGAATGCAGGATGCGTTTGAGGGCCACGGCCTCCCCTTTGGTGGGTTTGGAGGACCCGCCCATCAGCTCGAACAGAAACACCATCAGGTCCTCCAGCCGCTCGGGGCTGACATCGTCGGCTTTTGCCATATAAAAGGGATTGATGCCCAGATTTTTTCCATGCTCATACCGAAGGATGGTATGGTCATGGGGATAGAGCTTGGCGAACTTGGCATAGCTGCCCCCGAGGTCGATGATGACGAGTCGAACACCCTGTTCAAAATATTGCCTTAAAATGTTGTTGGCCAAAAAGGACTTGCCCTCTCCCGTCGGGGCGAAAATGGCAAAGTTGCGGGCCTTGATGCGTTTCTTTCCCTCGTCCCAAACATCCTTAAGCACCGGGATGTTGTGCTGGCGGTCGTTGAAGACGATACCAGTGGCATCCGATTTGTAGTTGGTCGCATTGCCATAAAGACAGAGCGTATGTTTGAGGTCGGCCACAAAGAGGTCACTGTCAGAGAAATTGGGCGAAAATCCCCAATAACTGTTCAGGAAATAGTTTGTCCGCTCCTGGCCCTTTGGGGCATAGGGCACCATATCCAATTCCTTGAACCGGACCTTGATCTCCGAGGCCATATGGTCCTGTTCCCTGGCATCACGGCCCCAGTGGATGATGTTGAGCTGGCCCCGTACCAAACGTGCCGAATCGTCCCTGTTGATGTCATCGAGTGTTTTGGATATCTTTTCGTGCAATACCTTATTGCGCGAACCGAAACTGGAACTCTTGGCCAGTTCTTCGATACGTTTTTCCAAGAGCTTGCGCCATTTGTAGCGGTCGTCCAGGTATAGGATATGGTTGACAATATGGTTGCCGTCAAGGGACAGTCCCAAGCTGTCCACGAAGCCCTGATGGAAACTGAAATCGTCCGAGGTCAGGGCTGGATTGACGATGCTGGTCCGCACCGTTTCCCCAAAACAGGCCTCATGGTTCAGGGCCAATACCCCAAAATGGTGGTCCCCGATCTGGATTTTGTCCTTTTCCAATAGAATGTCAGTGTCACAACCTTCATTGTACCCGTTGAAATAGGTATCGGTAAGCGAAAGGATATCCACTTGGTTCAGGGGATGGCAGTCCAGTTTCGGGCTGTTGGAGAGAAAGCGGACGGCATCGCCCACGGCCTGTACAAAGGAGGTGGCACTTTCCGAGAGTTCCCCGCTCAACGTCCTTGGGACCAGCTTGAACGGATTGACATATTTGGCCCTGTGCAGCCCCTTGGCCTTGGGCCAGATAAAGAAGAGATAAGCGGAATTGGAAATAAATTCCCTGCCCTTGAAGTGCCGATGGGTCGCACGTTCCAAAAAAGTATTATTGGGAAGGTTTGTCGCCCCAAAAGCTTTTTTGAGGTAAATATCCTGTCGGTGCACCACCGTTCCGGTCGGTAGGGATTTGAGGGCCTGGAACCAGGTACCGTGCAGTTCCTCAAAATCTTTCTCCGAAAGGGAATAGATCTCTGGTAGTTCCAATCGGTAGCCCAAGATAATGTTGCCGTTGTTGGCAAAGGCCCGATTCCCTTCGATGTCCACCAAGGGATAATGATCGTTAAGATTCATCGGCATAGTGCAACAGGTTTGTTTTCTTGTTGGAGATGGCGTTAGGGAACACCCTGGAGTTGGCCAATAAATCTGGTCGGTTCTCCAGTTTCAACAATACGGTGTAGAGCAGGCCGTTCCCCATAAGTGCCCCGAATATCAGTGCAAAGCTGAATGAGAAGATAATGGCCAAAAGGGATGCGATGACCCCCAGCATCTGGATTGCGAAAAAAGATACGGGAAGACCAAAGATCAAAGCACGTGCCCGAATGTCCCGATGGATATGGTATGTTTTCATACGGTTTAAATAAATAAAGCCACAATGTGGCTAGACAACCAGGGTGATGAGATAGGTAAAGATGCCCACGACGGCCCCAGCTATGAGCACAAAGACCAGTACTCGGGTGATGCCCCGTTTCATATCGGCGTTCTCCCCAAAGAAGTGGCCTGCATTGAACAGGAACCCAATCAAAAAGATGACCCCCAGGATAATGGGGAAGATGACCCTTATGGTGTCAGAGATTTCATTTACAGAATCCTCGATGCCCCCAATCTGGGCCTGGAGCGGCAAGACGGTCAACAATGACATTGATAGAAGGGCTATCCTTCGATGGTTTTTCATAAGTGTTCGTTTAAGGCCGAACCTTGACCGATAGGAACAGGTCCGGCCGGGTTAATGATTGATGAATAACTCCATGCTCCTTGATCGGCTGATGAGGCCCGGAACATTTCTCTGCGAAATCTCCAACGTTTTTATGATGTCATCGAATAAAACATAAAAATTAACACCATTTAGAGTTAAAATTTAAATTATTCACATCTAATTTCACTAATCATTGAAAATTGTGCAGTAGATAAAAGTCATAACCATGATGAAAAGCTATGTTACATTTCTGTTCCTATTTTTATTGATCCAGCTTCCCATTTGGCACATAAAAATCCATGCACAGGAACAGGTCAAAACAATCCGGGTGGTCCTTGACCCAGGCCACGGAGGGGTCGATTCCGGGGCGGTGGGCACCAACGGCATCTTCGAAAAGGACGTCGTGCTTCAGGTGGCCAAGAAGGTGGTCCAGCTCAATCGTGAACTCCATGGCAATACCTTGGAAATCTACCTGACCCGATATAACGATACCCTGATATCCCTAGGTGACCGCACAAGATTGGCGAAGGTTTTGGCCCCCAAGCTTTATGTATCCCTGCATGGGAACCATGCCCCCAATCCAAAGGCCCAAGGGTTGGAGGTCTTTGTATGGCGGCCTTTCCAGAGTGCCCAAAACCCATATGCCAAAGTGTCCGAATCGGTGGCTAGGTCAGTGGCCCTAAAACTTCGGGACAAGCTCGGGTTCAGGGACCGCGGTGTCAAACAAGCCAATTTTCAGGTGCTTCGAGACACCCGAGCACTATGTCCATCGCTTTTACTGGAAATGGGATTCCTATCCAACTCAGAGGAGTCCGGTTATCTCAAAACCAAGAACGGGCGCACGGGTCTTGCCCTGGCCATTTTGGAAAGCATCCATGAATATTTTGACCATGATTGAGGTATTCAAGGAATTGGCAGCGCAATTGAAGTCCATCATATTGGCTTTATGGGAATCCCTGCGCTCCCTTCTACGTGGCTCATAAATTCTGGAATTGACCCCACAATAAAGGATGTCCACTGGCCTGGTTCTCCTTCGAGGTAACGGTCGGATAGACATTCCATTGGGTTTTTTTGATGGGCCATACCCCACGACGTTCCATGCCACAGGTATCCATTTTGGCAAAAAGTACGGGGGAGCACAGCATATAGTCCCGTTGCTTCAGGTTGACGCCCTTACGATAGGCCCCCATCCGAAAGTAGGTGGCATCGCCGCCCCTGTCAGAATCCACCTCAAAACCATCATGCTTGGATATGTCCCTTAAACAGGTGTCCCTTAGCAAGGGTGAAAGAGCATCACTATAGGGGACATCGTTCAGGGTACCACAGATCAGCACGTGCTCGTGTCCCGACATCAGTAATTTTTTATACTGGTTTTTAGCGTGTTCGGCCTGCGCCTTCCTTCGGAAATGATCTTGATTATCTGTACCCCCTTTCGGAAAATGGCCGTTGATGACCGTTACGGATTCCCCTCTTGGCGTGATAATGGTATATTCCGGACAATCGATATCGAAAAGATGCTGACCGTCCGCACCCTTTTTATGGGCATGGCTCCTTATGGAGTCCACTTCATAGCCCTTCTTGGTCAATATGGCCATGCCGAGCCCGCTTTTGCTGTTCCCCTCCAAATGAAACAGTTGCTCAAAAGGCGCCATCCCATGTTCCACCAGTGTCATCGCATTGAACTCGGCCAGGGAAAGCCCGTCCTCAACCTCCTGTAAGACCAACACGTCCGGATTCACGGTGGCGATGGCCAAGGCCTTGTTCTTTACCGTCTTTTCGGTAATGGGAAGGGAATGTACCTGTACCCATCCGTTCCAGCCCACTTTGTCCGTGGCTCGCTCCTCCATTTGGCTTCCCCTGGGCTTGACGTACAATTGTCCCCCTTTTTGACGGAGCACCAGGTAAGGTTCGGTTGCCTTTGAAGTGAACCCCAACAGAAAGGCCAGTTCGCGCAGTCGGCCATAGTCCGTATCCGACCGGAGCGATTTGCCCATCAGCCTGTGGAACTCGTCCACCCAGGATTGGAAGTTTCTGCTCTTGTTCCCATGCACCAATCCACTATCACGATGGAACAAATTCTCGATGTTAAAGCTTGCTATTTTCATTGTTCATTTTGTTTTGTAATTCCTTAATTGCCGGAAATCCTTATTGTTTCAGTTTTAATTTTTATAATAAAAGGATCAATGATCCCTAGGTGCGTTTATCCTTGGAGTCCTTGTCAAAGGCCACCAAGTTGAACAGCTGCCGCATCCGACTGCGGACACGCGCTCCGTAGCGCTCCTCCAGTTCTTGGGCGTTCAAGTTGGTGGTGGCATGGGTGCGGAGGCCCGAATTCAGGAACAGCTCGTGCCGGGAAAGCAAGATTTCACCCATCACGTTACAGTCCTTCCCGAAATGTCTTCCCATCGGCTCGATGCCCAAATCGTCAAAACAATAGAACCTCCCATCCCCATAATCCTCGATGATGCGGTGCCCGATATGGTTGAAACCGAAAACGATATTGCGGCAGGGCATCATTTCGTAGGGTTTGAAATGTGGTGTCACATACCGGAGCAATTTCATCAGACTGGTCTTACCACAGCCCACCGGCCCGGAGAGCAGGATGCCCTTGTTGGGGTCGATGCCCATTTTGCGGCAGGTCCCGAAGTCACGGATCGCATAGTTGCAAAGTTTGAAGAGGATTTCCCTGTCCTCATCGTAGATCTTGAACTGCCTACCGAAGAGCAACCGTCCCTTGGCCTCTAGGTAGATGATGATTTTCTTGAAATCGTAGTCCACCCGGTTGCCGCTGAGTTCCCCAAGGGAATAGACCACGCTGCCTTCGGTTATCTTAGAGGGGTTCGCCATAGTCCTTTTCCGTTGTGGTGATCAAATGGTCCCCGCTGTCCAAAGCCCTTTTTTCCTTCCTTTCACGGGCCAGTTCCAGCGCCTTTAGCATCCAATTGTCGGCCGCGGCCTTCCAATCCTGGATGGTGACCTTGCCGCCGATTTTCCAACCGATGGCCTGGTAGTGGTTAAAAAATTTGAAGGCCTCTTCCAAATCATACTTTTTTTCCTTAAAAAAATCCAATACTTCCAATTGGCTTCTGGGCTTTGCTCCCAAAGAGCGTTTATTGGGTTTGTATTGTTTTCTATATAAAGTGTCCGGTACAGATTTGGGACGGTACGTCCCAAATATGGTACGGGTGCGTCCCATTAGTGTACTGTTATCGGTACAGTTTTGGGACAGTGCGACCCTTGAAAGTTCGTGGGGACTTTTGGCGGGATCGTATTCGATATAGCCAAAATCCTGTAACTCTTTGATGAGGCGGTGGTAGGAGGACTTGGAACCGATTTTGGCCATGGTCATCAACTCGGCACGATTGGCATAAAACTCCTCCGGAAAGCGGTGCAAGTTCCAATAAAAGAACAGGGCCATGTAGAGGGAGAAATGTCCGGGATGCAGTCGGTCATCATCATAGAAATCCACAAAACGAGCGTTCAAGTGCTGGATATAGTTCATCTACTGTTGGATTATGGGGAACAACCGGTTTTCGGCGATAATCGCATCTATCTCCTCACGGTCATAGTAAATCAGTCCCTCAATCTTATAGCTGGGAATGGTCCGGTTGTTCCTCAGATTCTGGAGAGTGGCATGGCTGATCTTCAGATGGTCCATCACCTCCGTCGAGCGCAACCAGTTTTTGGGTTTGGCCAGCTTTTTCCTTTCGTCCAAAAGCCGTCCGATCTCCCCAAGGAGTTCCTGCTGGAACTTCTCAAGGTCTTCTGTGGTAACAATGGATGTGGGCATTTGTCTTTGTATTTGATAGGAACCCGAGGGTCCTTGTTGTTTTCGATACAAAATTGACTATCCCTAAGCGAAGTTTTTATATAGTATATAACGACTATATGGTTTTTTCCAATGTGCCGGAGCCTAGTCCAAAAAGCACAATTCCAGTAAAAATATGATTGAAAGGGTCTGGAAAAAGTGTGCCAAATCGGCCAATTCCATTTTTATATAGTAGATAACAACTATATAAAAACTCAGGCATCCCTTCCATCCAGAAAACCAAGAAAGGCATCGAGCAGTCGTCGTAAATATTTGGCCCGTTCCTTCTTACGGTTGGCAATCTGGGACAACAGCATATAGGGCTCCTTGACCTCAATGCCGAATACCTTCCCGAAATATTCCACAAAGGCCTTGATCTCGAAATCCCCGTGGTTGATCGCCCTTGCCTCTCGAAGCGCATAGGCCAGTTCCACAGCGGCGGTATCAGGCAGGGTAAATACAAAGTTCGGAGCACGATCCATGGCGGTTTCGGGAATCCCGGTTACCATGGTCGTCAACCGGTTTTCCAGTTCCGCGAGATAATTGCCATATCGTTCAAGGCCCTTGAAAGTGGCCAGGAGCATGTCATGGGAGGTCTCGAATTCGTTGTCGTACCGATAGGCATAACCCTCCCGGATGGGATGCCCCGTTCCCTTTTCCCGTATAAAGTAAAGCGTATCCAGGTCCGTCCGTCCCTCCAATAGATAACGATGGAATTCCAAGTGCGACCCAAAAAAGGCGTTGAGACGCTTCCTTTCTATTTGGAGAAACTTCAGTTGGGATTTTAGCCCAAGCCTGGGCAGTTTCAGTTCGCACTTGTGGACTTCGGTGTAGTATACCAAATGTTGCATGGGGATCGGTTTGATTTCCTTAAAAAAATGTATTTCCGAAATTTCGTTTGGAAAGCCCTTGGCCACCACTTCGTTACGCAATAGGCCCAAGGTCTTCCGGCAAAGGCCGATTCCCTTATTCGCACGTTCCAGCGCCGAGAGCCTTTCCTGGCGAAGATTACCAAGGGCTTCGTCAAATTCCGAAATGATGGTGGAAACCTCCATGGTAGTAAGGGTGTTTTTGGTATTGATTCCCTCTTATAAAATTAGGCTTCAAAGGCCATTTTTTCTTGGGTTTCAAAGCCCCAATCCCGAAAAGCGAACGAAAATACCGACAAAGGGAAATCCCTTTTTCCAAAAAGATTGTCCGGGGTCTGTAATCGGGTTACATTCCCCAACAAAACCCGTTTGTGGATCAAAGCGACAGCAACCTTTTCGACCGTTATTCCATTGACGACACCTTTATTGTGCGTATCCCCTTATTGCCCTTGGGAAGCCAAGGCCCCAATCCCGAATGGGAACCTCCCCAAACCGGTATTAGGAAGCTGTGGTCCGAAATCCCTTTTCGAAGGGCCGTACAGCATGCTGCCCCGGGACTATCAAGCGAAATCAAGAGGTGGCTGGAGAACAAGAATCCCAAAAAAACAGATGGCCTATGGTACACTTTGATGAAATACTATATCCGCAGCCGTACCAGGGCAACGCCCTTTGGCCTGTTCGCCGGACCCACCCTAGGGCGTTTTGCGAGCACCACTGAATTGTGCTGCCAAAACATCCGAGGTTCGGTGGAAAGATTCGAAATCAATTTGGAATATAATGGGGAAACCCTTGAACAAATACCGTCCTATGACAAGACTCTTTGGTTCCCCAATCCGATGCTCTATTCAGGAAAGGACTGCTGGCGCTATTGGGATTTCAACCAATCTGGAAAAAACCCAAATCTCCGGGAAGTGGCTCGGACCAAGGCACTTGAACGACTGCTGGAAAGGGCACAAAATGGGGTCACCAAGCCAGCGTTGGTTGCCACCCTTTCAAATCTGGGACATTCCCAGGCACTATCCAACGCATATTTACAACAGCTGGTTGACAGCAAGATATTGCTTTCCGAAACGGCTCCCTCGGTGTTCCATCCCCATATCACCGTACAGGAGGATGAGGGTGAAAAGAATAAAATGAACACTTTTATAAATAGCTATCCCCAATTCCAACAGGCCAAATTGGACCATCACCTGATGCATCAGCTCGGGGATGCCCTGAAGGTTTCCGGCCTCTTTTCCGATGGCAACCAAAATTCGGATTACGCAGAGTTTACCAAGGCGTTCCTTACCCTATTCGGAACCGAAAAAGTGCGATTGGTGGATGCCATGGATGGTGAATATGGCCTGGGCTATCCCATTGGTCAATACCGAAAGGCAAACAGCTATCTTCGAAACTTTGAAATTGCTTCTAAGGAAAACACGGATCTCGCGAAACCCACTTCCGGCCAAAAATGGTTATTGGCCCAATGGAAAGCCGATCCCGAAAAAGATACCATCCAATTATGGGATGAGGACCTAAAGTTGTTTGTGCTGCCCGATTTTGGTTTTGGGCAATCCTTTTTTGGTCTGGTGGAATGGATCGGTTGGGGCGAAAAAACGTTTTGCCATCCGCTCTCCTTTGGCGGTGCCTCGGCTGCCGTGTTGCACGCCCGACACGGTATTGGAAACGTGGTATTCAAAAAATGGGCGGGGCATATCTGTGATAGGGAAGAAAATGGTCAGGAGACACTTTCCACGGAAGTGGCCTATCTTCCGCCTGGCAATGAATCCCTTGTGGCCTGCCGTCCGATGTTGCGGAAGCATGTTCTCCATTTGAACAACGGGATGCGGAGGGACAATACCAATTCCATTGCCTTGGATGACCTGTGGCTGCACCATACCGGAAAGGAACTGGTTCTGACCCATGGTGTAGCAGGAAAACACGTCAAGCCCTATCTGACCACTGCCCACGACCACCATCGCAGTCCGTTGGCACTCTACCGTTTTCTAGGGGACCACCAATTTGGAGGGAAACGCCGTTATGCCCACTTTAATTGGGGCCCGTTGCCAGAGAGCACGTTACGGCTTCCGCGGGTGCTGTACAGGGATGTGTTGGTTGCCAAACGACAATGGCATTTTGCCCAAGGATCCATTGACCAACTAGAAGCAATGATCCATGGCCGAAACACTTTTAAAACTGAGTGGCCTAAATTCTGCCAGCATCACGACCTGCCAAAAACAATATGTTGGTCCCTTGACGACCAACGATTGGTGTTGGATACCGAAGATCTGAGGCTTATGCAAATCTTCATAAAACGGCATCCCAATGATCGGCCTTTGGTCTTCGAGGAATACCTGCCCCCTGGCGGGCCGGTGGTCAGGGATACCCATGGCAATGCCTATGCCAGTGAGTTCCAGTTTTCCTTCCTCAAAAAAACAAACGGCGATGGGAAATAACGCCCCGCTTTGGCTTTCCCTAGAGATTTGGGGCACGCCCCAAATGACCCACAATATAGGGATGGGGGACCTCCTGCCCATTGTTCGCATCGATGCCTTTCGGCCATGGATCGTTTCCTGGTTTTTTGTAAGGTATTGGGACGGGCTGCCCCAAATGCGGTTTCGGATATTGGTACATCCCTTGAAACAACAGGTCATCAAAGAACATATCACCTCTCAAATGCACCCCTATCTAGAGGCTCGTAAACTTTGGAAAATCCAATGGAAACCCTATGTCCCGGAATTGGAACGCTATGGGGTAACCAATATGGAAACGGTGCACCAGCTCTTCCACCTCCAAAGTGTTTATGCCCAAGACCTTTTTGGGAAACGGTTGTCCGAGGAACAGCGGTTGATAAGATTGGCCAATCTATGGCCCCGACTATTGGCAGCCGTCTATCCCGATTGTGCGAATCAACACTGGTTTATCAAGGAACAACAAAAATTCTTTAAGGAGCGTCTGGAGTTTTCCGAGCGTTCCCGAAAGGCCATTTCGAAGGCCTATCGGGAATTGGTTCCTAAAATCATTCTGCCCCAGGAAACCGAAAAAATCAACGTTGAAAGCCAATACCCCTTGGTACAAACAATGGCCAAGGGCCTATCCGACATCGAGGGAGATAACCAAAACTCCAAGGCCCGGATCATCAGGGATATCCTCCACATGCAGGTCAATAAATGCTTTTTGACGGACCATGCCCAATTCGAATACCTGCTGTATGAGTTTCTTGACCGAGCCTACGCCTCACGCAAAGCACGTATGGGCAAATAATTGGCTCAGTTCCGTTGGAACTGTGCCCGAATACCTCGGAAGAGCCGTTGCAGCAGGCTCATCTCCTCGGTAACGATTCGTCCTGTGCCCAAAGACACGCCGTCTAATGGGAGGGTTCTTCCATAGCTGGTCTCCATGGATGGCAATCGCAATGTGATTCCGTAGCTGCCCGTTTCAGGATGGGGAACTTGGTTCACCCCATGGACTTGGGCCTTCAACGTGCCATATTCGGTTGCGGGATAGTTCTCCAGTTGCAACAGCACCTTTTGTCCTTTTCGGACCTTGCCCTTGTTGATGGCCGTTACCTCCATCTGCCCGATGCCCGATCCGTTTTTTTGGGGAAATATGGCAAACAAGGGCTTCCCCTCAAATACCTGTTGACGGAGTGCCAAGGGTTGCAAATGATTGACCGTTCCGGATGTTGGGGCCACCAATACATAATCTCGTTCATACGCTTCCAAAGCACCCAGCAGTTCTGCCCGGGTATGGCGGAGCCTGTCCTCCAACAGCCCCTGTTCCCGTGAGAGTTCCAGTCCCTGAAGAAGCCGTCCATCCTCCTGGGAAAGAATGAACAACCGGGTCTCCGCCATACGCTGGCGCAGCGCGGTAAGTTCCTGTTTTCGAAGAAGCTGTTGCCGCTGCCGCTCCTCATATTCCGAGGTGCTGACCACCCCTTTTTGGTAAAGGGTCTTGTACCGTTCCACATCCCTGGCCCCCAATCGGACGGCAATTTCAAGTTCCCGCTCCAAGCGTTCGGAATCCAATAGCCATCGCGAATTGTGGGACACACGGTCCCGGGTAATGGAGCCGTGCATGTCGTCGGGTTGCAACCGTTGCCAGAGCAGTTTTTGCTTCCATTGTTCCAAAAACGCCCAAAAGTAGGGCTGTACCTTGCCGAGCTGCATCCCTTTTGGGAAATGCATATGGTCTGATGGGAGGGAATCGCTTGCCGCTAGCTCCAAGGTATCGATCAATTGCCATACCCTTTGGATGTCATCATAGCGAGCGGGATTGTCCAACTCCAAGAGGACCTGCCCTTCCATCACCATATCCCCCGACTTGAAGAAAAGCTGACCGATGCGGCCGTCCAGTTGGGTTGACAGGTGTACCACGGGATTACTGCCCATCACCTTTACTGGCCCTGATACTACATCGGGATATGAGATCCAATGGCCCATCAAGAACAAAAGTATCGTGGAAACGACAATGGCATAGGTCCCGTAGCGTAGCAATGCCCTGGGCATCCCTTGATGGGATTCGCAATATTCTTCCAGGCTATGGAATTGTATGTCCTTCATCAGCCCAACTCCAATTGGTATTGTACCAGTCCATAGTAATGTCCCTTTTGGGCCACCAGTTCCCCGTGGGTTCCCCGTTCCATCACCTTACCCTTCTCCAGCACCACAATGTGGTCGGCATTGCGCACGGTGCTCATCCTATGGGCGATTACCAATACGGTACGCCCTTGATAAAATTCTTGTAGCCCATGCATTACCTTGTGCTCCAATTGGGTGTCCAGGGCACTGGTCGCCTCATCCAAAAAAAAGAAATCGGGTCGTTTGTAGAGCACACGGGCCAACAGTACCCGTTGCCGTTCCCCACCACTGAGCGATGCGCCATCAGCCCCAATGCGCGTCTGTAGTTCCAAGGGAAGTCCATTCACCATCCCTTCCAGATGGGAAAGTCGTATCGCTTCACGCAGACGCCCTTCATCGATTCGTCCCTGTTCGGATTCGGTGATGTTGGACAACAGCGTGTCCTCGAAGAGAAAACCCTCCTGCATCACCGCACCGCAGGCTTTCCGCCAATCCTTTTTGGAAATATTCCTTAGATTGGTATTTTCCAATTGGATGCTTCCCCCGTAATCCGTATAATGCCCCAAAAGCAGTTTCAAAAGGGTGGTCTTCCCACTGCCACTGGCCCCGACCAATGCGGTCGTTTTTCCATGGGCTATCGTAAAACTGACCTTGTCCAGTACCAGTGGCTGGGATTTCGGCCCATATCGGAAAGTGAGGTCTTCAATGTGGATACTGCCCTTTGGATAGGGTGCGGCACCCCCCATTTCCTCCTCGGGGTGGGTGTGGACCTCTTCCATTCTTTCGAGGCTCAATCGGGCCGCCTGCGCCTTCACAAAGAACTGGGCAATCTGGCCCAAGGGCAGCCCCACCTGCCCGATAATGAACTGGATGGAGAGCATGGCCCCCAGGGTCAATTGGCCCTCGATGACCAAACGAGCGGAAAGGAACAGCAACAGCAACGATCCCAGTTGGTGCAGGAAAAGGGCACCATACCTTTGTTTTTGTACCAATGCAAGTTGAGCGTGCTGTATCTTGAAGAGTTTGCGTTGCAGTTTGGCCCATACTGTCCGATGTTTGTTTTCCGACAGGTTGTCCTTGATGGCGACAATGCCGCGGACAAGCTGCCAGATGGACCTTTGGGTATCTGATTCTCGTTGGAAGCGTTGGTGGTCCCAACGTAGCTGTTTTTTGAGAAAGTAAAGGGACCAAAGTCCATAGCCCAACAACATCATCACAAAGACCAAGGCCAGTTGGATGTTATAGTACCAAAAAACAATCCCAAATGCCAAGAGCGTTACCGTACTGAAGAGGGTGCCCAAGCTTTGGGAAGAGACAAACTCCTGTACTTTTCTATTGTCCTGTATCCGCTGGATAAGGTCACCGGAATGTTTGGAGGCAAAAAAAGGGATGGGCAAACGGAGCAACCGCCGCAGATAGTCCGACACCAACCGCAGGTTGACCTCTTGGGTCAGATGCAGCAGAGTCCATCCCCTGATGATTTCCACCGAGGAGAGGGAAACGAAAAAGACCACTTGGGCCAACAGTACAATATGCACAAAATGGAGGTCCAGGAACTGCACCCCGTAGTCCACCAGGGCCTGGGTCAGAAAGGGCAGTGTCAACTGTGCCAAACTGCCGAAGAGCAGCCCAATCCCCAATTGCAGGCCCACTTTCCGATAGCTCCTGAAATAGCTCCATAAGCGGGAAAAGCCTCTAATATGCTCCTCTTGTGGGTATATGGGATCCGTTTCGGGAAGCGGTTCCAACAGGAGTGCAAAGCCCTTTTCGGCCTTCCTTTCGGGAAGCCAATGCCCCAAAAAATTGTCAAAGGAAAGTTTTAGCACGCCCTGCGCAGGATCTCCGACGACCACCTTTCCCTTTTGGGACTCATAGAACACCACAAAATGTTTGTTCTCCCAGTGCACGATGCAGGGCAAAGGGGCCTCCTTTCGCAGTTCCCCAAAACCAATCTCAACAGGCAGGCATGTGAACCCCAGCTTTTCGGCGGCCTCTTTAAGCCCGGCAAAAGAGGATCCATTGTGTTCCAGATAGCTCCACTGCCGGAGCTGGGCACGGTCCGTCCGCAGGCCATAAAATTGCGCCACCATCTCCAGACAGGCCGGGCCACAGTCCATAGCATCCCATTGAAGGATAAATGGAAAGGTCCTTCGACCGAAACCGAGCAGGCCCATCAGTCCAGGGTACTGGCCTCACGCCCCAATAAAAGGGCATCATGGGCATTTAAAATACGTCCGGTCCTGGATAGTTCCGAAAAAGGCACAGCGATGTCTTCCCCCATTTTCACCTCCTGCTCGATTCGTGTACCGGACAGCATGAGAATGGTCTTTATCTGTTGGTGGTCCAAATCGGGATATTGGGACCACAACAGGGCCGCCACCCCAGAGGTGAGCGCACATGCCAGTGAGGAACCCCCAATGGTAAAGTAGGGCCGCTTCCCTGAATTGGTGGTCAACAGATGTCGTCCCGGTGCAAAGAGGTCGACGTTCCTCTTCCCATAACTGGCCCATGAGGGCTTGACCCATTCCAATTTTTTGGCCGAGGCAGCCACCTTCAAAAGGTTGGTGAGCCGCTCCTCTCCGTTATCGGGGTTATCCATGGGGAAGGGCGAATCCTCGGGTCTATCAATGTCCACGGGCGTATTGCCTGCTGCGGTAACGACCAGAACGCCATGGTCCTCTGCATATTCGAGGGCCTCCCAGATAAAATCCGGACGTTCCACGAAATAGCGTCCATGGCTATAGTTGATGATCTGGGCACCATTGTCCACGGCATATCGGATGGCATTGGCCAGATCCTTGTCGGTCTCATCGCCCCGCTCCGGAAAGATGACCAGGGGCATAATGCGGATGTTATTGCTGACCCCCTTGATGCCCGTGCCATTATCACGGGTCGCGGCCATTATGCCCGCTACCTGTGTTGCATGGCTGATCCAACCCTTCGGCGCGTCCACCACATGGTGCCCTCGGATGTCCGTTAGGTCATACATATCGTCCCCGATAACGGACCTAGGCTCGGCATCTATGTT
Source organism: Flagellimonas flava (assembly GCF_050617915.1). Lineage (GTDB taxonomy): Bacteria > Bacteroidota > Bacteroidia > Flavobacteriales > Flavobacteriaceae > Flagellimonas > Flagellimonas flava_A. Next base: position 293,533 of record NZ_JBODQE010000004.1, on the reverse strand, counting down.
TCCACAGACGGCCTTTCGCATTTCCCCTTGGTACCTGAAGCTTTCCATCATGGAGGGATACCAACCGTAATAAGCATAGTCCTTGGCTTGCTCCAGAAGTTCCTTTTGGCGCTCGGTCGATGGCTGTAAAGTATCTAGGAGAGCCCCATTGAAAAGACCTGTTTTGGTATCATAGGCCATTTCGAACAGGGATGTACATTCATTAAAAACTTCCAGTTGGCCCGAATAATAATCAAGTTCCCCCTGGATGTCAGGTATGTCGTTTTCTCTTAGCTTCAATGCTTTTTGGTACATTCTATATTCAAGGGAATCCTTTGGTTCCACTTCCGTACTGTCGATTCCCCCAAACCTCGGTTCCAATCGCCTTATAGCTCGGATATAATCGTAGTTCGAAAAGCGCAGTGTTTGGCCATCGCCATGGCCCAAAAAATTCCAGCCGTGCACATCGTCCACATAGCCGTTGCCGTCATCGTCCTGGCCATTGTCGGGCACTTCATCCGCGTTGGTCCATATCTGGGCCTTCAGGTCAGGATGGTCGATGTCCAAGGGGCTGTCGATAAGGGCCACGACCACTTCCCTGCCATTGGGTTTCACCCGTTCGGAATAGGCCCTTTCCAAGCTGATGCCCACAATGGAGTCACTTTCCAAGTCCAAATGTTGCCAGCCTGTTTGTTCCGTAATCTCTGGATTTTCGGAAGTACCCCCGGTACCACATCCATAAAGTAGAACTGATACCGAAAGCACCATCATGATTGATCTTCCGTTGACCATAAGTGTCGTTTCAAGTTTGTTCCTATGTTTCCTAGCAACGGTTGGGATCTTTGTCCTGTCTGACCGTCCAGCCGCCATCGCCTCCCTGTATCTTTTCGGGATGGGTCATTTCCATCACCTTAAAGGTTTCCAGTTTCAAGGTGTTGTTCTTCGAAGTGTTTTTTTGCTTTTCCATTTCTAAATGATTTTAAGATTCAACGGGATAAAGCTATCCAAAGCCGCCCTACTTTCACAATCAAAAAAGTCACTTTTCCCGAAAGGAGATATCCCTTTTTAGGGGAGGGCAGTCCCTTTTCAGGAAAGGGGGTTTCTGCTTTCGCGTACTAGTTCGGAGGAAGTCTTGCCCAGTCTGCGTTTGCAGACCTTGCTGAGGGATTTGTTATTCTTGAAACCACATTCCTGGGCCATGGCATCCAAGGTGTAGGTTTTTACGAAGTCGGAATCGGAGCGCAACTTTTTCCGAAAAAGTTCCACCCTGAGCCCATTTATGTACTGGGTAAAGGTCATCCCCACATGCCGATTGAGGTACACGGAGAGCTTTTTTTCCCCAACCCCCAACAATCGGGCTGTTTTTTTGACCGTGATACCGGCCTCCAAATAAAACTTTTCCTCCTCCAGATCCACCAGACCATCAGATACGGTACTTAGGTTATCCGGGCTTAGGACCACTTCGGATGAGGGTTTGCTCAGGCCACCCCCTCCATAATTTTTCCCCAATTCTTTTGTTTTTTGGTTTTTGGACCTTCTTTTACGGACGAAAAAAAAGGCCAATAGTACAAGGGATAGTAGTACCAATCCCATTAGATAGTACCGGTTACGGCCTTTGTACCTGTTGACCAGGGTATTTCGCTCATTCACCAATCTGGGCATATCGTACTGGCGCACAAGGTTCTGGTTGATGTACCTAAAATTGCTGCTGACCACACTGTCTATGGCAAGAAGGGATGAGATATATCGGAGTTCCGCTTCGGCATCCCCGTTTTTCCGGGCTTGCCCTAAAAGATATTCCCAGGCACCACGGGTCAGCGGGTAAAGACTTTTGGGTTCCCTTTCATAGAGGGCATCCACCTTTTCCATATGGTACATAGTACTGTCGATGTTCCCAAGGGCTTCATGGGCACTGCCCAGATAGTAGTGGGCAATGGCCTGTCGCATTGCATCCTTTTCACGTTTGAAAAAGGTATTAGCCTTGTGGAGATTGGCAATCGCGGTCTGGTAGTCGCCCATCCCATAATGGTTGGCCCCGTACACGGAAAGGAAATAGGGCATGGGTCCATTTTGCGTTCCTTCCAACAGTCCCAGACCCTCATGGACCAATTGTTGGGAAACACTGAAATCCCCGTTCTGGTGGTGGGCCACTGCCAATGAAAAGAGTGCCCAAAGATATTGCTGACCGCCGTTGTCACGTTCCCCATAATTGTGCAATAGTTCTCCATACAGTTCAATGGCTCCATCATTGTCACCGACAAGGATGCGGATCAACCCGATATTGTCGCGAACCAAGTTTTCCAGCCGGACGCTGTCCACATCGCTGCGCAACAGCTCATTGCATTTAAGGTATTGGTCCAAAGAGGTTTTGTACTGTCCGGCATCGTAGGCATTGCGGCCCTTCAAAAAATGGGCAGTGGCCAAGTATTTGTCATCATTGTTCGATTTTGCCAGTTGGTATAGGCTATCCGTATAGTTTCGTGACAGCTCTCCCAAGGTGGTCAATGCCTTCATATGATAGGACTGTAGATAGATGTCAGTATTTCCTGAAATTTTTGCCCGCTTATATAACTCATCAACATAGGGGTCAACACTATCCGATTCAACCCGCCACAAATCAACAGCTTTTGGATATAGGTCTTGCAACAATTCAAACTGCAATCCACTTCCATTCTGTGACCAAACTGAAACACTTATCAGAAGTAGGAATGTTGTTGTTTTATGGACCATTGTAATCACTAGCTGTATTGGATTGATGAAACTGAAAAATAGAGGAAGAGAAATGTACAACAAGCGCAGTCATTCTAAGGTTTTATTAAACTATTTACATATAAGGCTCCATGTGATACTCCACTTAAATCTTTCAAATTCAGGAGCTTCGTTAATCATTGGTAACTTTACTTCCCCACCAATTCTCATTGGGAGAAAAACCTTCCAAAAAATATTCCTTTCTTTCTGCTTCAAGTTTGGGAAGTAAGTTATTTTTAATATTCTTCTTTCGCTCCAAAGCCGCTTCATTGTCATATTTGGAATCTTTCTTGGGAACTTGTGCACTAAGCTTATTTAACAAAGTTTCCAACTCAAGGAAAAGGCTTTTGGTTTTTTCTTGATTGTTTTTTGATATATCAAGTTTTTCTGAAACATCTGTTGATAAATGATACAATTCGTTTCTACCATCTTCCCAATAATGAATTAATTTCCACCCATCTTTCAATATTATTGAACTGGGTTCTCCTCCTTGATTACCATAATGTGGATAGTGCCAGAACAAAGATCTGTCCGGTAAGGTTCTTCCATTTAATAATTTTTTTAAACTAACCCCATCAAGATGTTGTTCTGGTAACAAATCAAACCCGGCCAAATCTAAGATAGTTGGATAGAAATCAGTGTTTATTACCGGGTAATCTATCCGCTTACCATTGCCATTCAACCAAGGTACATGTATCAAAAAAGGCACCTTAATTCCTCCTTCCCATTGATATCCCTTTCCCCCTCTTAGTGGAAAATTAGATGTCGCAAAATCATCACCTGAGGCCACCCCTCCATTATCAGATGTGAATATTATAATTGTGTCCTTATCGAGACCTAAATCTTTCAGAGTTTCTAAAACCAGCCCAATTGCTTCATCCATTGATTCTAGTAAACCGGCATAAATTGGATTGTCCTGAACTTGACGAATAGGCAACACTCTTTCCATTTTATAACCAGATTCCTTTATACCCGCTTTCACGGCCTTTTCTTTATACTTTTTCCACTTATCTTGACTTGTTTGGATAGGTGCATGAACGGCATAAAATGATAGAAATGCGAAAAAGGTAGAATCCCTATTTTGTTTTATAAAATCAATTGTTTCCATAGCTAGCCTCATCGATAAGTTTTCTCCATCCTTTCGGTTTTCTAGTTTTGGATTTTGCCAAGGTGAGAAATATCCATTGACAGGGCTTCCTTTACTCCATCCCCCTTTGTTAATTTCAAATCCATGATCTTCCGGATATGACCCTTCGCCACCCAAGTGCCATTTTCCGGCAAAAAAAGTCTTATACCCGTTTAATTGAAGTGATTCGGATAAAATGATATCGTCCTTTGGTAGTTTACGATGATATTCTGGAGGCAATAATTTATCATGTCTGGAAAGTTTGCGCCAATCCTCTCCTGAAGGTGCACCAATCCAATCTGTTATGCCATGTCTGGGGGTGAACTTCCCTGTCATAATGCTAGCCCTCGAAGGGCTACAAACACGACTCGCTGAATAGCCGTTGTTAAACACAAATGCCTCCTTAGCAAGACCGTCAAGAAATGGTGTTTCATAGAATTCACTTCCTGAGAATCCTAAGTCGTGTGCTCCAAGGTCATCAGCAAGAATGAATAAAACATTGGGGGTTTTAGCCCGCCCGATTCGCTCTTCAGATGATGAACATCCGATTAAAGCAAAAAGGACATAACAAACAATGAACTGATGAGCAAGGTTCAAAAACCTGTTACGATTATTAACCTTTTTGGAGATAATATCATTGAACGGGTGAAAAATGAGAGCTAGCATCATCATAAGACATCTTGTTACAAACCTTCTATCCATTCAGAAAGGTAATTTGTCCATTTCTTCAAATATCCACTGTCTAATGCAAGCCCATATCCATGCCCTCCATGGGGATAAATGTGCATTTCTGAATAAATTTGTTCCCTTTGCAAAGCCTGGTAATACAATATGCTGTTCTTCACTGTAACAACTGTATCATTAGAAGAGTGAACCAAAAATGTTGGGGAAGTTTCAGAGTTTACATGTAATTCATTGGAATAATATTTGATCAATTCGTGGTTTGGATTTTTCCCCAAAAGATTTTCCCGTGAACCTGCATGGCCAATCTGAGCATCCATAGAAATCACCGGATAAACGAGAATAACGAAGTCGGGTTTGGCACTTTGACGATCAATTGTATCTGAAGGCTTTTGGTTTGAGTGGTAGTGGGTAGCCAGAGTTGAAGCTAGATGACCTCCAGCAGAAAAGCCCATAATACCAATTTTATCCGCACGAATCTTCCAGCGTTTCGCATTATGCCGAACAGTTCTAATTGCCCTTTTAGCATCCATCAATGGGGCCTCATGGGGCTTGATTAAACACTTGGAAGTAGGCAATCTATATTTTAATACGAATGCTGCTATTCCATCAGCATTGAGTCGTTTGGCCACATCAGTTCCTTCGAGATCATATGCCAATCCTAAATACGCGCCCCCAGGGCAAATTATTACAGCTTTGCCGGTCGAATTCCCTGCTGAAGGAAGAAATACCTCTAAGGTAGGTTCTTGAACATTTTCAATCCAGAAGATGTCATTAGCCTTCTGAATTTCGAATTCATTTGATTCATTCTGATTCGGTATTTCTTTTGGCCAAATGTTGATAATGGAATCTTGGGCATAACATGGACCAAAAGTCAGTAAAACACTGATGATTATGTTAAAGAGATTTTTCATGATAACATGGCATTATATTTTTATAGTTGACCAAAGGTTAAAGCCTAAGTTTTATTATTAAAATCGAAATTATTTGAACCAATTTACCGCTGTTATCACTAAGAATAATGCTTTAAAAGCCGTCCTTAGTGCACTATGCATTAAACTCATTTTGAGTTGTCAACATTGGCAGAAACACATCCTTAACCGCTATTTTTATAAGTTTTATTCCATTCTCAGAGAAATTATACCCACTCCATGACTTTCTTTTAATTCAGATTTAGACATATCGGGACCCACTGAAAATTGCACTGCCTCCACCTTTTCAACTTCAAACTTTGATTCGTTATTATGATCAAAATAGTATGGCAGAAAAGAAGGGTAGGGTCGTGGCAATAAAACAGTCTTAACTAATTTGAAATCTTCCAACTTCACCCTATGGTCCATAGCTTCTGGAGTTAACTCTATTATAGTGCCAAATGAAGATCCATTTTCCATTACAAGAGCCACTTGAACCTTACAATTTTTCCCATTCAAACTACGCCCATTTATTACCAATTCCTCCTTTTTTGACAAACCCCCTTTTCTCCCCTTTATCTTGTCTTGAATGAAGTGTTTGAAACTGAAGTCAAAAATTGGTTTTGCATTTAGGTTCTCGCTGTCCAGAACAAATAATTCATCAATATTAACTTCATAAATGGATTGGTCTTTTTTCTCTATGGGCAATAACTTAAAGGAGCTCTTACTCCATGGCGAGACCAAAAATCTGGAATCCTCATCAGCATCGAATAGGTGTATGGGGAAATCGGTTGGAACTACCCTGGTGCTGTATGTTTTTTCATTATCAAAATCCCAGTCACCCGGTTGTCCTTTTCTGTTTTCCGGAAATGTATAGCTATCACCATTGTCGAATGTGACCACAATGAAATATTCAAAATTTCCAACTTCAATCTTCTCTGAGGCTATTGCTACAGTATAATGAAACTTATCTATGGATTGCATTTTTATTGTTTTGGCAGCCCCATTTTCGTAAAAAAGAACATTGACTTCCTTAAGGTTTCCTTGACTAGCAATACGAGCATCTATCTTTAAGGAATGCTCAACAGATATTTCATCAATAGGTTCATGATTAAGTGTCAATCCATCAACATTTTGTTTAGGTGCGTAGTAATGGCCTAATTCATATCCTTCAAAATTATCTTCAGCGGACCACTTTGTTTTGTTTTCGAGATTGTTAAAAATATAAGTCCCAGGAAGTATCTCAAATTCTCCATCTCTGGCAACAACTGAGTTAAATTCATTGCCCTTATTTATCGCTTGAATGTTAAATTTTTTACCCAATTCTTTTAACGATACCTTCATCTTGTGCTTATTCCATTTAATTGAACTTACTTTTCTCCCAACACTATTTTTGCCAAACGGGTCGGCTATTGGCAACGCATCAGGCATCAATTCCAGCCTCCATAAGCCCTTTTCTATTTTATCCAAAAAATAGGCTCCCCTTCCGTCATATTTCACCAATGGGGAACTCTTGTAACCCGAAATATGTTTAAGATTAAGTTCATTTATCGGATCTATGGTAGTTGAGTTAGTATGAATAAACTTCTCTTCAGTATTGTAAACAGCTAAATTCCGCTCGTTGTCCACCAAAAAGTTTGAAAAATTCTTGTTATTGGGATATTTGCCAAAATCAGTATACATTGGGATTTCATGAAAAATTTCTGAACATATTTTTAGCGCCAGCGCTTTTTTGGGTGTATAAGCCAAATTCATATAATGGGTATTGTATTCAGTGTTAAAGGGAGCTAAAAAAGTAGGGTCATAGGCAAAATGCGTTGCTATCTGAATACCAGCCTCCCTAAAACTTCTTGCCATGGCTGGATAAACATAGGAACCACCAACATCGGCCGCATCAAATTCATATACTAATTTTGCTCCTTTCCTTTCCCTAATAACACTATCAAAAGGGATATTATATTTATCCACATTGGGTAGAACATTCACGGGAATTTCTTTTTGATACCCTAGACCTGTTGGGTACCATTGAAATGTTCCGCCTTGGATTTCTCCATTAAAATATGCGTTGGCAAAATGAACCCCATGGCTTATATTATAAAAAATTGGTTTTTTAGTTCCTGTTTGTCGCATTGCCTCTACCATTTGCTTGACAAAATCTGTGACCTTTTTAGGTTCACCCCAATGGTGCGGTTCATTACTTATTTCAAAAGCAATAAGGTTTGGATCCTCGCCATACTTCTTCCCGTTGTACGGATTTGTATGGTTTATAAATTGATTTAGATACCGCTTTTGAGCTTCAATGCAATGCATATTGACCAAACAATTGGCCTTTCCAAATTTTTGGGAAAAACCTGATGTAAGTTCATTTGGTTCCGGCCATCCATTGCCCCAAAACGCAATAGGAGTTATGACATAATTGATATTGTTCTTGCTTAAAACATCCAGGAGGTAATCAAAAGTGTCCAAATGGTCATTTTGAATTAAATTACCTTCGGCATCTGATATTTCGGTATCCCACACATGAATTCTGTAGAGATCGAATCCAAGGCGTGTAAAATGGTAAACGTCATTATCAATAATCGCTTTTGGGTTCAAACCAAGTCGGTTGGCCGTTCGATAGGCATGTGCAAAAGGAACGGTATAATTTACACCAAATCCCTTTACTACCGAGTTATTATTGTTCCAGCGCATAACCCCAAGGGAATCAACATAAACGTTATTGGCAGAATCCATTTCTTGGGTAAAACAATGAATCGTACATAAAACTAAACCGAAAAATATTAAGGCCTTTTTATTCTTTAAAGTTCTCATTAATCTAAAATTATTTTTGTTCTCAATTCTTAACGAGTGATTGATAAACCCGTTAATAATTGAGAAATGCAACAAAGTGTATTTCATTAAGAGATCTATAGTGGTTAATATGTGGAAATACAGCTGTTTTCCAAATGGATGAATTTTCATTTTCCAGAATCTTACCAACCACTGGTAGAGATTCCAGTTTAATTCTAAGTGCTCTTGTCCTATTTTTGCCACACGTCCATGGCTTTGTAATTCTGAATCTTACCCCCATATGGAAAGCCCACGGTTTCTGTAGAGGATTGCTTGAACAGTTCCTCCATCTCTTTCACAATATCTGTGTTGTGCCTTGCAATATCATTGGATTCAAAAGGGTCAACTCTCAGGTTGTACAACTCTGTTTTATTATTTAACCCATAGCGAATCGCTTTCCAATCACCTTTGCGAATGGCTTGTCTAAATCCACCATCTAGAAGTTCTTGCCACCATCCGTCCAATTGTAGCTCCCAGTATAAATATTCATGTTCTTTCTGAGGTTTACCGAGTAGTACAGGTAAAAAAGAAATACCATCTATGTCGTCACGAGTGTCCACTCCGGACACTTCACAAATAGTTGGCAATACGTCCCATAAAGTTGCTATATGGCTTGACGTTTTAGGTTGGATTCGTCCTTTCCAATATGCAATAAAGGGCACCTTTATCCCACCTTCGTAAAAGTCTCTTTTATAACCTCTAAGTTGACCATTACTATCAAAAAATTCATGATCATGCCCGCCTTCGCTGTGAGGACCATTGTCACTGGTAAATATTATTAGTGTATTCTCCAATAAATTATTGGACTCCAAATGAGAAAAAAGCCGCTTAATAAGTTTGTCTAAAATTGTTATCCTTCCAGCATGCTGCCGCTCTGTCTCAGGCCATCCCATATCGGAATATATATCTTGATCATTAATGTCATTTTCTGGAGTATGTGGTATTTTGTAGGACATCATCAGAAAAAAAGGGTCATTTTTATACCTATTGATAAAGTCAATGGCTTTATCGGTCCTTAATTCATCTCTTGAAACATAATCTTTGACCCAAACACTGTCAATGTTCAAGGGCACTCCTGATTCCCAAATTGTTTTTGGATCATTTGGATCATCTTTGTATTTATTCCATTGGCGATGAAAAGTATAGTCAAACCCTCTATTATGAGCCCAGGAATAAAGACTGTCTGGACTTTCTAAATGCCATTTACCTATGATGCCGGTTTTATAACCTTCTTTTTTTAAATATTCTCCAATAGTCAATTCTTGTCGTTTTAATGGCATTCTATACCACAAATCGTTTTCACCAATTGCGCTGTTGCCTCTAATTGAAGTATTTCCGGGATGCTTACCAGTCATAAGAGCAGCTCTTGAAGGTGAACAAACTGCGTTAGCATAAAACTGGTTGAACTTTACCCCTTTCATTGATAAGCTGTCCAAGAAAGGAGTTTTTATCATTTTTTGACCATAGCACCCCAATTCTCCATAACCCATATCATCAGCTAAAAGAAATATGATATTAGGTTTATTTTTAAATTTTTCGCTGGGATAAGATTTGATCTCGTTCTTGCATCCTATGAATAGTGAAAACAAAAAAATTATACATAAAATCCGGTTCAAATCACTCTGTTTTTTCATCTAAATACGATTATGGATTCAAGCTTTGGGAGTACTTTCCTAGCAAATTGTTTTTACCACTAATCAATAAAGGCGTCTCATCTCCAGACATTTTTATTAGGATTGAAGCAATTCCAGCCTTGCTTGTGCTCGGATTTTCTCCAATCAGTTCGGCTCCTCCTGCTTCAACCTCAAAAAAGACCTTTGTTGTATTATCTGTTGTTACTACATTTCCCAATTCATCGATCACTCTTGCGTTCAAAATCAATATATCCTCGGTGTCCATATCCCCGATCTTTATACCGGCGATATCTATGGATAATCTTAGTCCTTTTGCCCTCTCTGGAGTCCTAACAACATCAGTGGTAACTTCAGTACCATCAATAAAACCAATGGCCATCAATTCTCATGGAACATACTTTGGAATCTTGAAAATAAACGGAGGGTGTTTTAGATGTGAAGAATACTTATCCTTTTCTGGTACTTTTTTAGCAATTAAACCACCATTTAAATACAGTGCTACCTCACTACAGTTACTATAAACTTTTACTTCTGTTGGTGAATCCCTGTTCCAATAATTGGCAATTTTCACCATGGGACCTCCAATGTCTAATCCTCGAAACTTGACAGATTCATTAGGGGGTCTTTGACTTTGATAAAAGTAAAATGTAAACTTGGGAATCCTAAAAATATCGCTTATTCCTGAAGCCTCAAGGTCGTCCGAATACCCCCGGTTGTAATCGAACATGACCCAATTTGCATGTCCAATAGTATTTTCACCCTGACGATTTGAATTGGCCGCCTCCTGGAAGTTTAATGCCTGTTGTAAAAGTCTTTTTTCACCATGCTCCCTCAATTGCCTACTGGTCCTTTCCTCCTCTTTCAAGTCTTTAAAGGCTTTTTGGTTGAATCCTGCGTTTTGGGCATAATACTCCCAATCTCCATATTCAGCAATAAACACCTTTCGACCCTCTTTATCATAATCCATCCAATAATTTGGTGGTTTGCTATGTTGCCTTGCAGGAATGTAAAGATCAAATGATGGATGGTCTATCCATCCCGCACTGTATGTGTCAGGAAAAGGAAGTTCTTCCTTTAGAATTTTATTTGCTTTTATCATGTATTCCTCTGTCATTCCTGACTCGTTAAGAGAAGTTTCCCAAAAAACAATACTCGGGTGATTCCTATCCCTTCGCACCATATCTCTTATATCCTTGAAAGAATTGTTTTCAAATTCTCCCTCTTGATAGAACTGCCAACCAGGAATTGCGTTCATTACCAACAAGCCCAGCTCATCACATGCATCCAAAAACGATTCATCTTGAGGGTAATGTGACAATCTAACGAAATCAAATCCAGCTTGCTTTATCTTTACCGCATCCCTATAATTTGCCGCATTCGAGATGGCATATCCGACATAAGGGTATTCTTGATGCCTATTGGTTCCCCTTATGTACATTTTTTTCTCATTGAGAAAGAAACCTTCACTGTTCATCTCGATTTTCCTAATACCCACTTTTTGAGTCACGCTATCAACAATTTGGTCATTACTATATAGCTTGGTTGTAAGAGTATGCAAATAGGGTGAAGATGTGCCCCAAAGCTTTGGTTTGTCTATATTAAATGAGATGGAGAGTCCGTGGTCACTTTTTGACTTTACGGACACGACATCGGATTTTTGGAGCAGCGTTTTTCCATCAGGGTCCCTTAGGATTATTTCTGCATATAACTCTTTTTCTTTGCTGGATTCGTTCACCGCATGGATATTAATTTCACATTTTGCAGATACATCGGTTATCTCTGAAAAATGAACCAAAATTCCACCTCCGCCAATCTTGTTGGTCAGTATAGGGTCAGATATATACACGTTATTTTTAGTAATCAACTTGACATCTCTGTAGATTCCACCGTAATAGTTAAAGTCCAAATCCCTTAGTGGCTTACCAGGAGGGATAACGGGGTTGTCAGTATTCTTCACCTTCACTTTTACGGAATTTTTACCTTCTCTTAAATGATTTGAAATATCGATTGTGAACGGTAGGTATCCCCCTTTGTGGTGTTTAACGTATTGTTCGTTCAACCACACTTCCGATTCATGCATCACGCCCTCAAATTTCAAGAATAGTTTTTCTTCACCTTGGGAATAGTGTTCAAACTCTTTTTTGTACCACATGACCCCCTGCCATTGGTCATTTACAACCAAGGGCTCAATCCTTGGAACGTGGGGCACTTCTATTGAAATGCTTTTTGAGAATATACTGTCTTGGCTAAACTTCCAATCCTTGTTGAAATCAATATATTGTGGAGCCTCTAGGATTTGTTTAGCTTCGCTTTTTAAAACATGCGCCAGCAACCCAAATACCATAAACAATGAAAGGGTAAAAAGAAATATTTTGATGCTATTTTTCATTTTTTGATCTGATAAAATCAAGTTCTAATAAAGGTTTAAGTAGAATTGGAATTTGTAAAGTATAGGACTTAGACAACATCTATTTAACAAGGTGTTTTATTGTATCAACCCAAATTTCATAGCCTTTTTCGTTCAAATGCACTCCGTCATATGAATAATCCATATTCATAAAATCAGAACTACCTATATAGAGCGGATGTAAATCAATAATTTTGTACCCTTCATTTTGTGCGTTTAATCTTATAAATTCGTTGGTCGATTTTATTTTTTCGACAATTGAAGCAGTATTTGCAGGTAATATAGTTTGGACAAAAATTTCTGTGTTTGGGCTTTCTTTTTCTAGTTTCTCTACAATTTTCAATATGTTTTCAAATACTTCCCGACCTGATATTTTCTCATTAAAAAGATCATTAATTCCTATCAAAATAAACACCTGGGTTGGCTTGAAATAGGTCACTTCCTTCATTCTTGCAAGAACACCTTCGGATGTATCTCCGGAAATCCCCCTATTTTTGGCATTTTTCCTACTTATTTTTTCATTCCAATCCCCACCCTCTTCGGTAATGCTATTTCCCAAAAAAACGATATCCCCTAATTGAAGAGGATTCTTTTTAAATTCTGCAATTCTTTGAGGATAATGTTGTTTTGTAAATTCAGAATGGGAAGCAATCACCAAATCTGCAGGCGGATACAGGCTTTCCAAAACCTCGCTTGCGGTGACCGCCGTATTTGAATCATCTTCAACGGTTTTTGGAGAATTCATACATGAGTTGAGCCCAATTATAGAAACTAAAGATAGCATTATCAAGACCATGTGTTTGTTCATGAGATGTTCTTTTAGGAATGATTTTGATATGATTTATTGCTTCCTCTTAATTCAATTATCGGAAAGGAATGAGGGCATTCCCTTCCGACATGAATTTTGATATGATAATATTACTCCAAGGTTATTGTTTTATCATTACCATTAATGGTAAGCACATAAGAACCTGAAGTGCCTGTAAACAAGAAGTTCTTATCAGCAGAATCTTGCTCGGTAAAATTTGAATCTATGGCATAACCTTCACCGGCATAAAATGCATAGTTGTTATTAGTGTCCCAAGTATTGAAAATTTGGAAAAAACGGAAGATTCCACCATTGTTCAAAGATATTTCGGCAGTCCAGACATTTTCAGTTAACTGAGGAAACTCAACAGTATCATTATTAAAGCCCCAACCCCCTGGTACTGCATCGCCAACAGCCCACAGAGAAGGCAAGGTCTCATATTCTTCCAACGTGATTCTCTTACTATTGGCATTGATGGTCAAGGTATATGTGCCCGGAGTACCAATAAATCTAAAATTTTCATCACTACTACCATCGTTTTCAAAATTTGCATCTATGTCAAAACCTTCATTTATGTAATAGGAGTAGTTATTATTGGTATCCCATGTCCCAAATTCTTGAAAAAATCTAAAGATTCCGGTGTTCAACTCTAGATTGGCAGTCCATATTCCACTAAAAGTTTGTGTGAACTCTATGGTATTGTCATTGAAATCCCATCCACCAGGCACTGCATCACCAACAGCCCAAACTGACGGAAATGGACCAGACCCCAACAGGGTAATTGTTTTAGCATTATCATTTATCTCCAGTATATACTCACCTATTGTACCGACAAACCTAAAGTTCTGGTCCCCATCTCCAGCATTTTCCAAATTGGAGTCTATCGTGTAACCTTGGTCATCATAGTATGCGTAATTTAAGCCGCTTGCCCAATCATCCTTAATGGTAAAGAACCGGAAAGTACCTGGTGAAAGGTTTACTGTAGCTCTTCTGATCCCAAAAATTGGAGATTCCATCAAAGTGGCATCATCAAAACTCCATCCCCCAGGCAAAGCATCACCCAAAGCATAGTACGATTCGGAAACTACAGGTTCTACGACAATGCTTTTTGTTTCACCATCAATTTCTAAGGAGTACAGACCTGGTGTACCTTCAAAAACAAAATTGTCATCATTGTCATTGGCATCTTTCAGTTTTGAATCTATGCTATACCCTCTATTTATGAAGTATTGATAACCTACCCCTGATGTCCAATCCCCGTCTGTGGTAAAAAATCTGAACTTGTTTTCTGCCAGATTCAATTCGATAACATTTTTATTTTCATTGCAAGACAGCTCAATTGCATTGTCCCAATCCCATAATGCCTCTGGTACACCATCTCCCAATGCCCAAATTGACTGGCAATTATATTCAGGAACGTAATTGTCATTGAAAATGTTCATTCCCAGAGTAGGATTACCAGAATTATCAAATAATGTAGCATTGTCCCAATGAGATCCTTCCCCAAATAATGTTGAACATCCTGTTGAAACCCATGCCGGTTCCCAATAAACCAGCCCAAATCCATTTCCTTCCTTTATTTCCTGTTTTAAATCCAAGAGAAAATCCAATTGACCCTGTTGGCTTGCCGGATATACGGTTTTACCAAGAATATTATTTGCTGCATCGGCATTTTCAAGTGTAAAAGGGTAGGCCGTTTCCACAACCATAACCTTCTTATTGAAATCTGAACCTAAAGCTGCAATGGCATCTGAGAGATCAGATACTTTATATTCTGACCAGGTAGGGTAGTATGATATTCCTATCCAATCATAATTGACCACACCGTTTTCCCTAGCTTGTTCAAACCACCATAAGGCATTTTCTGGCTGGGCTATATGTAACATTACTTGTACCCTGGCTTCATGTTTTTTAGAAATATCACGGACTGCCTGAATAGCATTATTTAATAAAATTGCACTTCGGTCCCAATTAATTTCAAACCACCCACTTTCTTTATTCAATATATTGCCATTGATTTCATTACCCAATTGAACAATCTCTGGTAGTAGGTCTTTGGCTGCTAAATTGTCCAAGGTTTCATATGTATAGTCATATAATCTTTGGGCCAATTCTTCCGTATTGTCAACAACATCTAACCAAGCCTTGGGCGCTACTTGGTTCCCGGGATCGGCCCAAGTATCGGAAAAGTGGAAGTCCAGAAGAATGTCCATTCCCTGTTCCTTAGAGTTGCTTATTGTCTTCTCAACGTCTTCGATATTGGAATAGGATGTCCATTCTGATGGATCGTTCCATAATCGTACTCTTACTAAATCATTACCTGCATTTTGGAAAATCTCATAGGGATTTGCACTATTTCCAGACAAATCATTATAACTAGCACCGCAGTCTAACATTTCGTTTAAGTACGAAAGATCCGAGCCTACAAAAAACTTCTGTTCAAAAGTATTTTGAACTTCAATATCAAAATCTTCTGCATTCATTACTTCATATGTCTCCTCACACCCAAAAAAAAGAGCTAAGAATAGTATAGAAGTCAAAAAATAAATTGTTTTTTTCATCTTTTTGGTTCTTATCCATTAATATCCAGGGTTTTGCTCTATTGTGCCACCACCTTCCAGAATTACTTCGGCCGGTATTGGGAAAAGAAGATGTTTTGAACTTGCGCTGGTAGCACCTCGTTCAATAGCCTTTTCAATAAACTTTCCATGTCTTATCAAATCTTGTCTTCTATGGCCTTCAGAAAAGAGCTCGCGTCCTCGTTCGTCCAAAATGGCATCTCTAAATTCTTCTTGCGTCATACCATTCCATTGCAAAACTCCTGCTCGGTCTCGTACCTGATTTACATACTGGTACGCATCGGACGGCCCCCGTTGTTCATTTATGGCCTCTGCTACCGATAGTAAAACATCTGCATATCTAAAAATTACCCAATCTATGGAATAGCTTGGACCGCTTCCTTGTCCTTCTATGCTTGTATATTTTAAAGGTATTGCACCACGCAACCCATTGTCCCGATCAACAAGGTCACCACCGCCACTCTCGAATTCAGTAATAATTGTGTTGGTTCTTAGGTCACCATTTTCGAACTTATCATAAAACTCCCAGGGCATAGAATAACCATACCATCCACCACCACGTTCAATTAATTTGGATCCGGCAAAACCTTTCGCATAATTTCCTGGGAACAAATGCTGCATATACCAATTGGGAACCGCTTCATTGCTGGCAATAGAGTAAATAAGCTCGTTATTTCCCGTTTCAATGAAGACATCTTCGTAGTTTGCTAAAAGCGCATAGGAACCTGAGTTAATAATATCTTTACCTATTGTTTCCGCTTTTGCCCATTCTTTTTGATGCATATATAATTTGAGCAATAGTACCCTTGCCACACCTTTGGAGACCCTTCCCCAATCTGAAGTACCATTATATTTTTCAGGTAATTCATCTGTGTTAATTGCATCCAATAAATCTTGTTCTATGACTCCTGTATAGTCTTCATCTGATAATCTAGGTGTGATAGCAATATCGCTTAATGTCGAAGGATCTACTTTAACATTAACAGCCCCAAAGAAGTCGTATAATATATACATCAGCCAAGCTCTTAAGGTCTTAGCTTCTGCCAGGTATCTATTTTTAACAACATCATCAACTGAAGAATTTTCGATTTTGTCAATTACATCTGTTGCCCTTGCTACATATCTAATTCTTGAATAGGTGGAAGCGCCTGTGCCCGAATAGGTTGCTGGTCCCCAAGTAAAGTTTAGGATGTTTGCATCCCAATCATTATATAACTCGTCAGTTGTAAGCTCACTTCGTAATAAATAGGTTCTATTATTAGCATTGTATAGGTAAGTGTACCATATACCTATTCCCGGGTCTTGCCCGCCCCAGTCTATAGAAAATGAGCTATACAATGCAACCAAAGCCGCATTGAAATCATTTTCAGTCTGAAAAAAATTTTCAGGCGTCAGATCACTAAATACTTTGGAATCCAGTTCATCTTCACAACCCATGCTTAAAAATGACAAGGGCAATAAGCAGATGAAAAATCGGAAATACTTTAATTTGTTTTTCATAATTATTTTTTTTGAGTTAAAATTGGATGTCAACCCCCAAGGTAGATGAAAGAGCTTGAGGGAAAGGGTTCGTTGCATTCAGTTCCGGATCAAATCCATCGAAATTTGTAAATAATGCTACATTCTGAAAATCTAGGAATACCCTTACTTTTTGAAATGGTATACCAGAGTTTTGAGAAATTGGAAGATTGTATCCAAGATTTATGTTCTTTATCCTCAAAAACCAAGATTTTTTTAACAAAAAGTCTGTTGTTCCGGTAGGATTATTTCCAGCGAATGGATTTGAGGCTATGCCAGGAAGAATTCCGTCTGGATTGTCAAAAGACCATACATCTCTTGCACTAGTAAGCGTATTTGAAGGCGTGGAGTTTGAAAGTCTAAATGTATTCGGAAAAAAACCGAATCCTCTTGGAGCACCGGCGTTACCATAAGCAAACGCACTTAAGGTGAAGTTCTTATATCTAAAGTTTGTTCCTAAACCAAAATTGACCCTCGGTCCCCAAGTTCCAAGGTTAACAACATCATTTTCATCCAAAATTCCATCATTATTTTGATCTACAAACCTGATATTACCGGGGAAAGCTCCAGCCATGTGATTTGGAACTTCTTCAAGCGATCTAATTATTCCATCAGTTTGCCAGCCGTATATAGCGTTTAAGTCATCATTTTCTCCAATATAATTGGGAAGTGGTACATTTGGATTGCGTTCCAACCATTCAGCCCTACTTGAGGTGAATGTAAAATTTGTTGCCCACTCAAAGTTATTGGTTAATATATTGGTCGTTGTAAGGGCTACATCGATTCCCCGTGCACGGGTAGAACCGACATTCGTAACAATTCTGCCCACTGCATTGTTTGAAGGTAGCGGATCAAAATCTATTAAATCCTTTGCCTTCTTTTCATAAACTTCTACACTACCGCTAATTCTATCGCTAAAAAACCCAAAATCCAGCCCAAGATCAATACTGGTATTTGTCTCCCACCTAAAGTCTGGATTGGCAACTTGTGATAGCACAACCCCTGGCTGGACAACATTGCCGAAGGTGAATTCACCACTTATACCGTATAGCTGAAGTGCATTATCTGCTAGAACAACATTACCAACTTCTCCATAACCAACTCGAAGTTTGAGATTAGTGATTTTTGAATCCTGGAGAAATGGTTCCTCACTAATCCTCCAGGCTGCAGAAATACCTGGAAAAACACCCCATTTGTTATTTGTTGCAAAATTACTTGCCCCATCCCGTCTTACAACTCCGTTTAGAATGTACTTCCCATTTATTGTATAGTTAACCCGAGCAAACTGCGAAAGTCTACTTGTTTCAAAACTAAAAGAATCTTGTGTGTTCCTTAGCAATTCATCCGCAATACCAACATTGTCGAAACCAAGCGCATCTGTAAAAAATCCAACCGCCTGTAGGCTAAAGCCATCACCTAAAGTTTTATATACGCCAGCACCTAGCACAGCGGATAATGTACTTTTACCGAATGATTTTGTATAAGTTAAAAAAGCTTCACCTGTGTAGGCGTCATTTCTATTTGTCGCCAACTGAGCCATCCCATTAGGCAGAAGGGTATGTTCCGCTATCGAGGGAATAAAAAATTTCCTTGTGGATGTTGTTCTATCCATACTTCCTACCAAGGACAGGGTAAGCTCATTGAACAATTGAACATCCAAATTTGGTGTAATGGAAAATCTATTGGTACGCAACTCATCATCTATAGTCAGAAATGCGAGAGGGTTAACAATAAGAGTGTTGTAAGTTCTAGAGAAACTCCCATCCTCTTCTAATATTGGAATTGTTGGAGCAAAAGCATAAGCGGATTGCAACATGTTAAACTTCTCACTACCACCTCCATTAGCCCCTGTGGACGCATTATTACTGTTAATCTGGCTTAGGTTAGTTTTCAAATTTAAGTTGAATCTTTCCCCAAGTTTTTGGGTAAGATTGAATCTTGCAGTGAATCTTTGAAAATCAGATCCCTTTAAAATTGTTTCGTTGTCATAAAAATTAAATGATGAGTATATCCGAGTATTTTCTGTTCCTCCATTTATGGACAGATTATGCTCTTGAATGAAACCGGATTTAATCAAAGCTCCCACATAGTCCACTCCCTGACCAGCATTTTCGATATCACTCTGGCTAAAAAAGGGAACAAATCCATCTTCTGGAGCGTTTTGTGATCCATATGGGGCAAATTTGTTGTCAAAAAGATACCTGTCGAAAGCTAGCCTATTGTGCTGCCTCATAAAGTTTTCGGCATTAAGAAATTCTAGGTAATCTTTAGGTGTCTGCACTGTTGTTGTAACCCTATAGTCAACTGTCGCCTTTCCAACTCTACCTTTTTTTGTTGTAATGAATATTACACCATTTGCTGCAGCAGATCCATAAATGGCAGTGGTACTAGCATCTTTTATCACATCAACAGACTCAATATCAGCTGGGTTTATTGTTGATAATGGACTTCTATCTACCCCGCCGAAGAAACCCAAATCTGAATCATTAAGGCCTGGTTCAGGGGAACTGTTAATAATTGGCACACCATCAACAACATAAAGTGGCTCTCCACTACCTCTGGGAGAAATATCCGCTCTAATATTTGCGCTTACTCTTGCACCTGGCTGAGCAGTACTTAACCCTAGATTCAATCCTGCTACCCTGCCCTGTAGCATTTGATCAACAGAAGTATTTGCTGCCTGTCTAATGTCATCAACCTTAACGTTCGCAACAGCACCAGTAGATTCTTTTAATGTTGTTGAACCATAACCTATTATGACCACTTCGTCTAGTTGTGAAGTGCTTTCCTTCAAATTTATTATTATATTACCTTGGCCATTAATCGAGACTTCCTTCGTTTCAAATCCAATATAAGAAACTTCCAACGTGACATTACCATTCGAAACTACCAAAGAAAAATTACCATCAAAATCTGTTTGAGTTCCATTTGTTGTCCCTTTTTCGATAACACTAGCACCAGGAAGTGGGCTTCCTAATTCATCTTGCACAATTCCTTTTATCTCCATCTGGGTCAATTGCTTACCCTGAACTTCCATTTTTATCGGATTTGAATAAACTGAATGCCCAACTATCCACAATCCAATTAAAAATAAGACTTTCAAAAACCCTGTATTCGGTTTTATGGGTGCATTAATCATACGTTTGTTTTTTTTCATAATGTTCAGTTAGTTTTCTGTATGTGGTTTACTTAATCTTCTTAAATTAGTCAGCTTAAGGGAACATTCATCTGATGAATGTTCCCTTTTAAGAACTAACTAACTCAAAACTTGTCTGCAATTAACCTTATACGGAAAAATACAGAGGGGAAAGATTCAATTTAATAAGGGGGTCGAATTCATTTTTACCACCTGCCAATGTTCATTAGAACACCAGAACCCATCTGTATATAAAACTGAACATCTATTTGAGTAAAATGCTAGGATTCTTCTGTCTTTCTTAGAAAACTAGAAGGAGGTACACCAAATCTTTGTTTAAACAGCTTACTGAAGTATTTTCTATCCGAATAACCTACTTTATAACACACTTCTGAAACTGAATTGGATTGGTTTTCCAAAAGTTTTTTCGCAATCCTTAGTTTATAATCCCTTATAAATTCAACCATATTCATGCCAGATAAGGCCTTAATTTTCTTGTATAAAACAGAATGACTCATACCCATTTCTCTTGAAAGTTGGTTTGCTCCAAAATCTGGGGCATCAAGGTTACCTTCAATTAATTCCGTAAGTTTTTCCAAAAACTCTTGATCGGTACTTGTCAAAGCGAGATCTCTTGGCAAAATCAATCCATCAGCGTTGAATTTCCTTCTTATCAATTCCCTATTTTGAAGTATGCTTTTTACTTTTGCTAAGAGCAGTTCTTCATTAAATGGTTTGGTTACGTAGTCATCCGCACCTATATCATAGCCTCTTAGTTTATCATCCATTGAGGTAAGCGCCGTAAGTAGAATAATGGGAATATGGCTTGTTGCAACACTTGTTTTTAATATCTTACAAAATTCCATTCCATCCATCTCTGGCATCATGATATCGCTAATTATCAAATCTGGAACTTGTTCAAGAGCAACCTTTAATCCATCTTTACCATTAGAAGCTTCAACAATTATGTAGTTGGCATCCAATACCTCATTAATATATCTCCTTAACTCTTCATGATCTTCAACAATTAAAATAGTCTGCGCAGAATCCGAACTAATCATTTCAAACGGCTCATCGGCATTGTCTTCCCCTACAAAAAATGCTGGAAGTGGAAGTGAGTTCTCAATAATGGATTCCGAAGGAAAGTGTTTTTTGCCCATCGAAAGGATGATTGTAAATTCACTTCCTCTACCTTCCATGCTATCTACCTTTATCTGACCATGGTGTAACTTAATGATTTCATGGGCGATTGAAAGCCCGATTCCAAAACCTGATTTCTCGGTAACAGTATTCTGATAAAAACGATTAAATATATTTGATAGTTTTTCTTCAGGAATACCATCCCCAGTATCTGATATTCTAATAAAAACTTGTTTTTTTTGGGTAGTAATCCCTATTTTAATTCTACCCTTTTGGGGTGTAAATTTGAAGGCATTTGAGACAATGTTTATTATGGTCTTTTCCAACTGCCTCTTATCAAACCAAAGCGGGATTCTATCATTTGCAGTAATAAATTGAAAGTCAATGCCTTTATCTATCGCTTGTTGGCCAAAGGCCAAGTAGATTTCCCTGATAAAACCTACTATATCATATTCAGAAACTTCCAATTTTATGGATCCAGCCTCAAGTTTTCTGAAGTTGAGCAATTCTTCCATCAGATTGATTAATCTCGTTGCATTTCTGTCCACAGTTTTAAGACGTCTTTGGTCTTTCAGGGAAAGGGATTCATTGCCCAGTCCATTGAGAGCACCCATAATCAGGGTCAACGGCGTTCTAATTTCATGAGATATGTTCATGAAAAAACGTTGCTTTATATTGTGTACTTCCTCATTTTTTTCATTAGTGATTTGTTCTAGTCTTAAATTCGCTTTCATTCTTTCCCAGGCAACAGTGTACCTGCGCAACCAATAAAGAACCAACAAAAATAACAGAGCGTAGAGCATATAGGCCCACCATTCAAACCAAAAAGGCTTAAGGACCTCAACTTGAATTGAAGCTTCATTAACCCCCCATTCCATTCCCTTTTCCCTACTTTTTACCTTAAATGTGTAGTTTCCACTCTGAAGGTTTGTATATGTAGCATTCCGTTCGCTTCCAATATCCCGCCATTCAGAATCAAAATTTTCCAGTTTTATCGCATACTCCATTCTGGATGCAAATGGAAATTGTAAAGCGGAAAAATTAAAAGAAATGACATCCTGATCATATCCTAAAGTCACTTTATCCGTCAATAAAATATTTTTCTGGAGAATCCCTGATTTCTCTATTGGAACGGATTTATTGAACAATTTAAAATCTGTAATAATGACCGCAGGAGGCTGTTCGGGATTATATAATTTAACTGGGTTGAATGACATTACACCTTGCAACCCTCCAAAATAAAGCGTACCAGAATTGTCGACAAAGGCAGAATTTATATGAAACTCATCATGCAAACTTGGGAAGCTCGCAAATTTATTTTTATCATAATCGAAATTAAAAACCCCATCTTTAGTTCCGAACCATATTTTTCCATAGTTATCCTCTACAATGGATACCACGGAAGCATATCTTAGTGCTTCATGGCCATCAAACCTTTCCATACAATCTTCCTTGGGGTCATAACGATTGACACCATTGCCAGCTGTACCAATCCATAAAAAACCCTTAGAGTCTTTGAGGATAGAGAAAGTATTGTCCGAACTTATTGAGTTTTCACTGTCTTCATCATACCTAAAATGTTGAAACTCCTTTGTTTCAGTATCCATTAGATTCACACCCCCTCCGAATGTTGCTATCCATAAATATTTACCGTCTTTTTCGAGTGAAACTATATTATTACTGCTCAAAGAATTCTTACTTCCTGTTTGTTTGGAATAATGGGTAAATGTATTGGTATTAGATTCTAGATAGCTTAGCCCTCCTTCCCACGAAGCAATCCAAAAGTTATTTTCATTGTCTTCAACAATATATCTGATGTCATTATATTTTAGTGGACTTTGTTCATCCTCATGTTGAAACTTTTTCAACAATCTCCCCCTTGAATCAATATTTATCAAACCTTTTGTAAAAGTGCCTAGCCAAAAGGTGCCGTCCGAAGCCTCCGTAATATATTGAACATAGCTAGCGCCCAGTTCATTTTCTTTCAATAGACGTGTAGCTCCTGAAGTGTTGTCATGTATTGTCAGGCCATCTCCGTCAAGTCCCATAAGGAACGTGTCGCCCGTTTTATATATTGACAATACTGGAGAGGTACTTTCCCCATTAATATCACTTAAAACAATGTTGTAACTATTAGTTCTGTCCAAATAATTTATACCATTCCAAGCGGTCCCAATCCAAATATTGTTATTGTCGTCCACAAACGCATCATATATTGCATTTCCACTTAGTGAAGACGTAACCTGCGAATTGTGGGTATGCCATTTAACAGTAGGATTACTATTTGAATTAATGATATTTAGCAGTCCGTTACCATCTGTTCCAATCCAAAAATTCCCCTGCACATCTTTTTTTATGGTTCGAACGATGTTGATGTTCTTATTAAAATTCAGTCTGCCATCAAGAAAATTAGAAATCTTTCTGTTCTCAATATCCAATAGTAATAGACCTGCTCCACTGGTTCCAATCAGAAATTCATCTTTATTGAGTGCGGTGATTACATGTATGAAATTTAAATGTGGGTCGTCCAACAAAATATCTTCAAGGATCTGTTTGTTTTCATTGTACAACTTAAGCCCGTTGCCAAATGTTCCGATAAGAAGACCATGTTCAGTTTCCAAAAAGCAAGTAACTCCACTTGAAAAGCTATTCAACCAGGAAACAAATTTTCCAGTTCCTTTGTCTAAAAGACAAAACCCGTTCGGGGTGCCTATCCAAATATTTTTTTTGGAATCCTCATAAAGGACATTGATCCTATTAGAAGAAATCGAGGCTTTGTCATCTGGGTCATTCCTGAAAACTTCAAAATCATCATTTGTACTATTATAAAGGTGCAAGCCTCCATCACTCGTACCAACCCACATTTTATGGGAAGAGTCAATTAAAATATCGGTGATATCATTTGAATTTAGGTTACTATTTTGTTGATTATATATTTTCACATCAAGTCCGTCATAACGGTTAAGGCCGTTATTTGTCCCAATCCAAACAAACCCATTAGATTCCTTCACAATTGAGTTGATTCGATTGTTCGAAAGACCATTGGAGCGGTCTATCTTATCAAAAATAGGTTGAGTCAGGCCAGAGCTATCCTGTGGGTGCGCCCCAGTTAAAAAAAGAAGGCACCCAAAAAAGACAAGTCCATTTCTTAGAAGCCACATGTCATTTATTTTTTGCCAATTGTACAATTTGATTCAATAAACCTAGAACCCAAATCTCTACAGAATTTAAGCTTTTTTATCAGGACGCCGAAAATTTATAGGTAATCATGGAACAATATTCCTCTTCTGGGTTCAAAACTGTAGATGGAAAATTATGGTGATTTGGGGCATCTGGATAGCCCTGTGGTTCAACACACAGCGCAGATCTTTTTTTATAAATGGATTGCCTTTTCCCCTTTATAGTTCCATTTAGAAAATTTCCAGAGTAAAATTGAATGGCAGGTTGGTTGGTAAAAATTTCCATTATCCTTCCTGTATGCGATTCAAATACCGTTAAGGCCTTTTTATATTTATAATCCAGTCCGTCCAAAACCAAACTATGATCAAAACCATTTCCCCTTTTCATCTGAGTATGGCGCATGTCAATTCTATCTTTAAGAGAAGAGAGTTGCCCAAAATCAAATGGAGTGCCTTTTACACTATCAATTGAGCCGATTGGTATTGATTCATTATCAATTGGAATGTACCTTGAAGCATTGGTTTGTATAAAATGACTATTTAAATCTTCACTTTCACAACCTTTTAAGTTAAAAAATGGGTGGTAGGTCAGATTAACAATGGTGCTAGTATTCGTTGATGCTCGAAATTGTATCTGCAATTCGTTTTTGTCGGTTAGGCTAAAATTTGCTTTTACTTCCAAACGTCCCGGATATCCCTCTTCCCCTTCTTTGGAAACATGGCTCAATCGTAAATTTTGTTTATCCTTATAATCAACGGTCCAAACAACATTGTTGAAACCCTTTTTACCTCCATGTAAATGATTTTTTTTATCATTAATACTTAATTCAAAAGGGATTCCGTTCAACGTAAATTTACCCCGCTTGATTCTGTTGCAATAGCGCCCAATAATAGCTCCAAAATATTGAAAACCGTTCTTTTGAGCATCCTGAATACATGAAGGACCCAAGATAATATCCTCAAAAGCTCCATCTTTATCTGGCACCCATAAAGATAATAACCGACCTCCATAATTGGTAAACTCAGCAACGTATCCGTTATTATTTTCCAGAACAAAAAGATCTACATCCAATCCGTCGATCTTTGTTCTGAACTCCTCTCTTTTTAAATAGTTGATTTCATCTTGTATCATCTCCTAAATGGTTATTAAAACTATGCTTATTGACATAACTTGCGGTAACCCTAGAGGGTCATTATTTTTTTCTTTGTCCATTTTCAAACATACAGATCAAGTCTTTAAAGATTTTGCAAAATTTTAATTTGAGGATCTTATCCTTTATTTTGGCCTACTCTATTTTATTTCTATTGACAATCCTTTCCAGTTCATACTGTAATTCACGAACCACCTCTTCATTTTGCATAGCCACGTTAACCTGTTCACTAGGGTCAATAATCATATTATAAAGTTGGGGAATAGTATCAAGACCACTTTCAATATCTTTTGAACATAGCCATTTGGGGAATTCTTTTACAGAAGATATGGGCTGTATATATTTCCAATCTTTGGTTCTTAGACTTAAAGTGAAGGATTCTTCCAAAAGATACTTTCTGCCAGTCTTGCTTCGTCCTAAAAGTGCTTTGATTAGGTTTTTGCTGTCTAGAGCTGAACCTTCTTTTATAGCTACATCTAACAATCCACGTAGTGAGTCATAAAAGTCGACCTGACTAATAAGAGCATCGCTCTCCCCTGGTTTAACAAAACCTGGCCAATAGACTATGGTTGGTACTCGTGTACCTCCCTCAAATGCACTGTACTTGCCTCCACGATATTCGCCGGCAGGAACATGTTCCCCTAGCATTTTTGCAGCAAAATCGTCATAACCATCGTTCAAAACTGGTCCATTGTCACTTGTAAAGATCACCAAGGTATTTTTTTCAAGACCAAGCCTTTTTAGCTCTTCCATTATTCTTCCCGTCATCCAATCCATTTGTACGATTGCATCACCTCTCGGGCCCATTTTACTCGTACCTTGGAACCTTTCGTTTGGTAATCTTGGCACATGAATATCGTGGAATGAGAAGAAAAGAAAGAAAGGATTCTCTTGGTTCTTCTTGATAAAACTAATCGCCTTGTCTGTAAATACATCAGGAAAGTCCTCATCCTTCCAAATGGCTGTTTTACCTCCTTTCATCAGGCCTATGCGCCCAACGCCATTAATAACAGTTTGACTATGGTCAGAATCTGAACTATAACGGATCGAATCAGAGGCATTCAACGCCTTTGTCTTTTTAGTAGGGGCCTTATAGGACACCCAGATTGGGTCGCTTCTGTCCAAGTTCAATACCTTATGGTTTTCTAAATAAACCGTAGGCACTCGATCTCCTGTGGCAGGAAGCAAAAAACTGTAGTCAAAACCAATTTCCAATGGCCCAGGGATAACATTTATATTCCAGTCCAAATTGCCAGCACCCAATCCTAAATGCCATTTTCCTACAACAGCATTGGTATACCCAGCTCTTTTCAACATCTTTGGCAAGGTAGCCTTCGCTGTATCTATCAACAATGGTGCATCCCCGGATAAAACTTTTGCTTTGTTCCTAAAAGCATATTCACCTGTCAAGAGTGAATATCTTGAAGGTGTGCAAGTTGCAGCTGGACTATGTGCATCGGTAAATTTTAAACCATTTACCAAAAGATTGTCCACATTCGGGGTCTTTACACCCAAGGCTCCATAAGAACTCAAGTCCGCATATCCCAAGTCATCGACATAAAAAATTACGATATTGGGCTTTTTTAATTCCTCGATGGCCATATCAACTCTCAAACATCCTGAAAGGAAAGAGAGTAGAAATATATGTTTTATAAAAATCAGGTGAACCCTTGTTTTTTTGGGTATTTCACCACCAACAATCATTGCGCTATGTTTTTTGCTTAATATAGTCTTAGTTCATTATCCATAGTCAATTTGTGATTCAACAAATTGCCTTTTATTAATCTTGTTCCATTATAATTTATCTTTCTGTCTTTAATTCGATCAAGTAGCGTCCTTGCGGTAATTCTCCCAATTTTTTTAGCTTGCAGGTCAATTGAAGCGCAGGGAAGACGTTTCAATAAATTTATGTTACCAAAAGTAGCAACTTGAATATTATCAAAAACTTCAGCGGAAAGTCCAGTTAAAATTCCACTCAATAAATTATAACTTGCATAGTCTAAACAAAGTATCCCATCAAATTTTCCTTCTTCAATGACTTCAGAAATTTTATTGATTAAATCGGCCTTTTGATAAATTAAGACTGAATTTAAAGTATGGGATAGTCCAAAAAAATTCAATGCCTGTTTAAAACCATCAATCTTTGCCCTTGTGTTTATGATATCATCTTCCGTGCTTATTGCAACTATGTTATTACATTTTTGACTTCTGTGCAGATATTCAACCAATTGAAATGAAACCGTTGAAAAGTCATTCAAGATTTGGTCACATTTAACCATTGGATTCTTTCTGCCAAAAAGAACCATTGGAATGCCATCATTAATAGGTACGGACATACTTTTATTGGAAGCTTTAACAAGTGTTTCTTGAGCATTGCTTATAATAAGACCATCTACAAAACCGTTGCTTAACGACTTTAAAACCTTTGCTTCTTTTGATATTGAATCATCGGAAACCGCTACCATCATAGCATAGCCATTTGCTGATAAATACCTTTCAATTCCAGAGAGAACTTCGGAAAAGAATATATCTGTCAATGTAGGTACAACAACACCTATTACTTTGGTTGATCCTGTTCTAAAACAAGAGGCCAATTTATTTTGTCTGTAATTATAGATTACAGCTGTTTCCTTTACTCTTTCTTTTGTTTTTTCGCTTATTTCTTTACTATCAGAAAGAGCTTTGGACACGGTTGATATTGAAAGGTCCAGCAATTGAGAAAGCTCACGTAAAGTTGTTCTGTTATTCGCCATTGACCTTTGTTCTTATTTTTTTCTCCCATTCCCATGCAGATTTTACCATTTCCGACAAGTCACGTTTTGCTTTCCATTGAAGTTTTATGTTAGCCAAATCTGGCAATGATATCAATTCTGGAACATCTCCCTCCCTTCTTGCGGTGACTTCATAATTCAGTTGTTTTCCAGAAACTTTCTCAAATGCATGAATGATTTCCAACACTGTGTACCCTTTTCCGGATCCTAGGTTAAAAACTTCCATTGTTTTTTCATTTTCTCTATCAAGCAATCGCTTTAAAGCTTTAAGATGGGCCTCCGCTAGATCAACCACATGAATATAGTCCCTTATTGGGGTTCCATCTCGTGTGGGATAATCGTTCCCAAATACAAGTAATTTTTCCCTAACACCTGCTGCGACTTGCGTAATGTAAGGCATCAGGTTATTTGGTGTACCCGTGGGAAGTTCTCCTATTATTCCAGATTCATGAGCACCAATTGGATTAAAATACCTTAATGAGATAATGGATAGCGAATCATTTGAGACAATAAAATCTTCCATGATTTCCTCCGCAATCTTTTTTGAGTTCCCATAAGGCGAGAAAGGTCTCTTCATTTCAAAATCCTCAGAAATTGGAACATTATCCGGTTTACCGTAAACTGTTGCCGAAGATGAAAAGATGAAATTGTTTATTTGATTGTCTACAGTACACTCAAGTGTGTTCATAAGCGAGGACAAATTGTTATAATAGTATTGCAAGGGTCTTTTTACTGACTCACCGACTGCTTTAAGCGCAGCAAAATGTATGAGCCCTTTGGCATCATTGTGCTTGGCAAAAACATCTGCGCATTGCTTTTTATAGGTCAGGTCGACAACTTCAAGTTTAGGTTTTGTACCTGTTATTTCCTGGATTCCAACGACTGTTTCCTTGGAAGAGTTGGATAGGTTATCAATTAGAACAACCTCATAGCCAGATTCAATAAGTGAAACCGCAGTATGTGATCCTATATACCCTGTGCCACCTGTCACCAATATCTTGGTTTTCATATTGCGATTGTGTTTCTTATTGTCAAAATCTCTGACCCCTAGTTCTTTACAGGCAATTTTTTATCAGTTTTACTGTTTGCTCTGGTGTAATATCACGCTGCGGCGAACCAAACATTTCATAGCCCACCATAAACTTCTTTACCGTGGCGGTTCTCAAAAGTGGGGGATAGAAGCTCATATGCCAATGCCAATGCTCATTTTTCCTGCCGTTCGTGGGCGCTTGGTGGATTCCGTTTGAATATGGAAACGAGCAATTAAAGATTTTGTCGTATGCCGAGGTAATGGTTGAAATTGCATCGGCAAATCCGATTTCATCCGCTTCAGATAAGTCCCCAATATCAGTTTGGTGCTTTTTTGGAATGATCATCGTCTCAAATGGCCATACGGCCCAAAAGGGAACAATGACCACACATGTATCGTTCTCATATATGATACGTTCCATTAATTCCAGTTCTTGGTCAAGGTATATTCCCAAAAGTGACTTTCCATTGTCACGAAAATATTCCCTCTGGCTATAATCCTTTTTGACAACTTCATTGGGAAGGGTCGACTGGCTCCATATTTGGCCATGGGGATGGGGATTGCTGCATCCCATTATTGCTCCCTTATTCTCAAAAATTTGGACATAATTGATAAAATCATGATTGCCCAGTTCGGCATATTCCCTCTTCCATGCTTTTATCACTTTGGCGATGTCCTGCACATCCATTTGGGCCAAGCTCTTACTGTGGTCAGGGCTAAAACAAACTACCTTGCAAATTCCCCTCTCTCCTTCAGCCCATAAAAGTCCGTCTCTTTTTACTTCTTGAACAGAATCCCTTTGCAGTGCTGCAAAATCATTTTCGAATATGAAAACATCCCCATAGTCAGGGTTAATCTCCCCATTGGCCCTTTTGTTTCCTGGACACAGGTAGCAATCAGCGTGGTATTGCAATCTATATTCATTTACCACCTCTTCTTCTTGTCCTTGCCAAGGCCTTTTGGCCCTATGCGGAGATACCAATACCCACTCCTGTGTAAGGATATTAAATCGTTTATGTGAAAAATTCTGTAAATCCATTTTTATTCGTTCAGTAAATATGTTCCATCAGAAATGGAAACATGGTACACACTACATGTTACTCCAAACTTGTTTTTATATGCCATTTCTACTTTTTCAATATAATTTTGACCCTCACCTTTCTTCACAAGATTAATCGTACATCCTCCAAAACCACCACCCATCATTCGTGCACCAATTACCCCATTATCCTCTCGGGCCATATCAACTAAAAAATCAAGTTCGTCACAACTGACCTGATACTCTTTGCTCAACCCTTCGTGTGAAGAGAACAACAAGTTGCCAAGTCCAGCCATGTCCTTATTTTCAAGACAGATAGCAGCGCGTTGTGTCCTTTGGATCTCTTGGATTACAAATTGGGCCTTTTGATAATCAGCTAGTGTGATCTTACCAGATAGGGTCGTCAACTCTTCTTCGGATACATTCCTCAAGGCCTTTTTTCCAAGCATACTGGAAATCTTTTCACAAACATTACGCCTGTCATTGTATGCACTATCGGATAAAGTATGCTGTACATTGGTATTGATCAGTACCAATTCGTGGGAATCAAAATCCGCTTCATAGGATACAACATCCAGGCTTTTACAGTCAAGCAGAAGAAAATTGTCCTTTTTGCCGAACATGCTTGCATATTGATCCATAATTCCGCATTGCACACCTACGAATTCATGTTCCGCTTTTTGTGAAATCTTGACCATTTCTTCCCTGCACAGACCAAGATCAAAAAGAGTATTGATTGCAAAAACAATACTGTTCTCCAAAGCAGCGGAAGAGGAAAGTCCAGATCCAGCTGGTATATCACCAGCAAAGACCATATTGAAGTTTCCAAGGGGCAAGAATCTTTTTTGTAGTTCATGGATAATACCTAAAAGATAGTTTCGCCACCCCCCATTGTTCTGTTTCGATACTTCATCCAATCCGAATCGATAGGTTTCTTCAAAATCCAGGGCGGTGGCATAGCAACATGAATCTTCATTTCTTCCTATTGCCACTATTATGCCCTTGTCAATCGCAGCAGGAAAAACAAAACCGTCATTGTAATCAACATGTTCCCCAATTAGATTGATTCTCCCTGACGCCTTTACCATGATTGGATCATCACTGAATTGTGCTTTGTAATTACGTTTGACCTTATGAAGCAATTCCATGTTCATGGTTTAGGCAAAATAGATATAGATGAATATTACAATAAGAGATATCAAGATTCCAGAAACCTTGAGATATTTCCACGGATTTATGTCCACCTGATTGGTATATAGCTGCATGTAGGCCTTTTTTAGGGGGTAGAACCTTCCTATCAGGAGCATCAAAAGTATGTTGAACACAAATAGTATGGCCATCACATGAAGATAGTGCGGAAAAAATCCTGGCAACACGAATTCGTCCAGTAGTACATATGCTATGTATAGTAAAACCCCAGAAGCAATACTGACCTTGGCAGCAATGGCGGGTACATATTTGGTAAGGTACCCCACGATGATTATCGTCAAAATAGGTATGCTGTAACATCCGTTGATCTTCTGAAGGTATCCGAACAGACCATCGGGTGCATAGGCTATCAAAGGTGCTATCAGCATGGAAAGTAAAGCCAGTAAGATTCCGAACTTTTTCCCTGCCTTGACCGTCTGACTTTCTGTGGCATTTGGTCTTATATGAGATCTATAGATGTCAACGCCAAAAAGGGTGACCGAACTGTTCAATGCTGAATTGAAAGAACTCAGTATGGCGCCGAACAGTACCGCAGCAAAAAAACCTACAAGATATGCTGGCAATACTTTTGTCACCAAAGTCGGATATGCCTCGTCCGCATTGTCCAAGGTATCCCCGAACATATGAAAGGCAATTATCCCCGGAAGGACCACTATTATAGGACCAAGTATCTTGATGAACGAGGCCAACAACAATCCTTTTTGTCCTTCTTTAAGATTCTTTGCTCCAAGTGCTCGTTGGATTATGGCTTGGTTGGTCCCCCAATAAAAGAGATTAACCAACAACATACCAGTAAAAATAGTGCCAAATGGGACTGATGCTTCCTGACCTCCCATGGATTTGAACTTATCTGGTTGGCTTTGGACCAAGGTGATAAATCCATCTAAAATGTCTCCAGAACCAATAATCTGCAATCCAAAATATGGAATGAGAACACCTCCCAACAAAAGACCAATGGCATTAATAGTATCCGAGATTGCCACGGCTTTAAGACCTCCAAAAATAGCATAGATCGACCCTATTGTTCCAATCGAAAAGACCGTAATCCAAAGAGCAATCACCTTGGATACTCCCAGCAGTTCGGGGATATCAAACATAGTGTTTATGGCTAGAGCACCAGAATATAGAACAATGGGCAATAATACAATCATATATCCACTTAAAAATAGGATAGAACTTATAGTCTTAGTACCCTTGTCATATCTGCGTTCCAAAAACTGCGGTATTGTGGTAATTCCACCTTTCAGATATCTGGGAAGTAAGAATACGGCCGTTATTACCATGGTGATGGCCGCAATGGTCTCCCAGGCCATGACCAGTATTCCCTCTTTAAACGCTGTGCCATTTAAACCAACAATCTGCTCCGTGGAAAGGTTAGTGAGCAATAGGGAACCTGCAACTGTGGCCGCGGTCAGGCTTCTGCCTCCAAGAAAATATCCATCACTGGTTGATTCATTGGTCCTTTTTGTTCGCCAATAGGAAATAACCGCTACCAAAAAAGTAAAGCCAATGAAACAGAGGATTTGCATGATATATTAACTTTAATGCAAACCTGTTAAAAAAATGATAGCCGTACAGGGTATTAATTAATTTTAAAAGGGGGAAGAATTCAACTTAGACGTTGAAAATCAAACTTTCAAATCTTTCTATTCAGATAAATAAACGTTAATTGAAAAAGCTATTCAAAGAAATCTTCTATCCTTTTTCCGATTACATTTTTGAAATCAATCACAATACAGCCCAACAAAAATTGCCTGAACTTTATAGCTAAACTTTTCGACCGAAAAAATTGGGCTATGCCATTAGATAATACCCAATTTAACTTTGAACTCACTTATTGTGAAATCATTCTAAAATCTTGATATTACTTAAATTTTCTGAAAATTCGAGAAACAAGAGTAAATCTGGAATTAGTATGAAAATATAATAGTAAAAGCCTTCAAGCCTCTCGAAGGTTGTTATTTTATTGGCAGTTTGTATGAGACTCAAACTAGCAACTGCCTGCTTGATAAGTTACTTTTAGAATAACAGACATTAGTGAATCGCAAACTTCGATTGTTGGCTACCCAATATGAAGGGAAAATGGATTATTAATAGTGGGAAATAAAACTATTTCCTACAGATATGAATCTTAAAAAGTTAAATTTTGTTAAAATTTGAATACTTTGCACAAACTATGCATATAAGAAACAAAAATGGCCCCCGAATCTATCGGAGGCCTTGGTTTTACTGGCGGTCTGGACGGGACTCGAACCCGCGACCCCCTGCGTGACAGGCAGGTATTCTAACCAACTGAACTACCAGACCAATGATTTTATCTTTTCAGACCCTGACAACAGCCAGGTTCAAATCTTGTTCATGCTTTTTGCAAAGCGAGTGCAAATATACATTCTCAAATTTGATTCAACAAAACATTTTTTTGAAAAAAGAAACTAAACAAATTTTTGCCGCTCGATCATAAAAGTATTAAGTACTTGTGCAAAGCTGGAACGCACATCAACCGCTACATATTTAATTTGATATTGGGCACATTTCAGCTTTAACTCTTGCTGGTAATCCTTCACTTTTTGCTGATAGGCATCTTTGATGTTGTCCGCATACAAATCAATATGTGAACCTGTTTCAACATCTACAAAGCGCTTGGGAGCATTGTCAAAATCAAAATTCAATTCATGTTCGTAATCCATAAGATGAAACAGGACTACGGCGTGCTTGTTGTATTTTAAATGACGCAAGGCTTCAAACAATTGGGACTCTTCCGTTTCGGTCTGGAACATGTCCGAAAACAAAAATATTAGACTACGTCTATGGATTTTTTCCGCAATCTGGTGCAAATAGGTGTATGTTCTGGTACTGTCAGAAGTCTCTTTTGTTCCAACAACCTCGTTCAATTTGGAGTACAACATCTGAAAATGCCGTTCACTACTTTTTTCCGAAGTATAAAAATTATAGCTATTTGAGTAGATGCTGAGCCCTACCGCGTCCCTTTGCCGTTTGAGCATCTGCATTAAAGCGGCAATTGCCAAGACCCCAAATCCAACCTTGTTCAGATTTTCCAAGCTCAAATTGCCAATTTCCGGATAGTACATAGAGCCCGAATTGTCCAAGATCATATGACATCTTAAATTGGTCTCGTCCTCATAACGTTTGGTGTAGAGTCTGTCCGTTTTTGCAAAAAGCTTCCAATCAATATGTTTGGTACTTTCTCCGGGGTTGTAGATTTTGTGTTCTGCAAACTCCGCGGAAAACCCATGAAAAGGACTTTTGTGGATTCCACTGATAAATCCTTCCACAATCTGATTGGCCAAAAGCTCAAGGTTTTGGAAAAGTTGGGCCTTATGTAGTTCTGATCGTATATCCATTTCCAGATTATGGGATTAATATAAAACAAAAAAGGCTTGGCATTTGCCAAACCTTTTTTAAAATCCAGTTTCGGATTATCTTATAATACAGCCTCAATAGCGTCGGTGTAAACCTTCTTTGGAGAAACCCCAACTTGGCGATTTACAATTTCACCATTTTTAAAGACCAATACCGTTGGAATATTTCGTACACCGTATTTAGCGGCAAATTGCTGATTGGCATCAACATCTACCTTTCCAACAACGGCCTTGCCTTCATATTCCTGACTTACTTCCTCGATGATAGGTCCAACCATTCGACAAGGTCCACACCAAGCTGCCCAAAAATCCACAACAACGGGCTTGTCACTTTTTAGTACTACTTCATCAAAGGTTGCATCTGTTATTTCTAGTGCCATTTTATTTATTTTAATATTCGCAAATTTAGTCAAATATTGTCCACTTTCCTTACCACGAATGCATTCGTTTTCATTATTGTACCATCGACATAAATTATTGTCACCTCAATTCAGCTTGTAGTGTATCTCGTTCTCTTCCAATGCGGAGAGCAGTTCACTGTTGATTTTTACCTTTTGTTTTCTGCTGGAAAGGTTGAGCTTGATTTCGTCCTGCATTTCGTAAACCACAAAGTTGAGCGGATGATCTCCTTTGTAAGATCGCAACGTATCCTTCAGGGCTTGAATCCTTTTTTCCTGTAAGCGGTCTATATCCAGTTTGATGGTCAACCTTTTGGCATAGGCCTCCATAACATCCTGAAGCTGTTTAAAATCGTTGAACTGGAGTCTGGGGTCCCCTTTCTTTCCAGTATCACGGTTTACCCAACCTTCACGGACGAAGGTTTTGACATGCACAAAGGAATTGATCATTAAAAAGTGACGAAACTTGAGGTACTCCTCCCCAAAAATTCGGAATTCATGCGAATCAGTATAGTCCTCAAGGGTAAAAAGTCCCCATCCCTTCCCATTTTTTGAAATGCGATGTTGTACATCCGTAATAACGCCGGCTACCGTCAACTCCCGATTAACATAAGGTTCCAAATCCGAAAAGGCAGAGACATGGCTATTGCAGAATGCCGTGATTTCCTTTTTGAAATCGTCCAAGGGATGGCCAGAGATGTAGATGCCAACCACCTCTTTTTCCCGACGCAGTTTTTCCATGGTGCCCCAATCTTCGCAGGGCGGTACAACCGGTTCAGGAATCTGTACTTCGCTGGACTCCCCAAATAGGCTTACTTGTGAAGAGTTCTCGTTTTCTTGAAATTTGGCCCCATACTTGATTGCCTTTTCCAAGAAGGTCACCCCGTCACCCTCATGATGAAAATATTGGGCCCTATGGGTGTCACCAAATGAATCAAAACCGCCGGCCAAGGCCAAATTTTCAAAAGCTTTTTTGTTGGCAGAACGAAGTTCGACACGTTTGGCCAAATCAAAAACGGACTTATAGTGGCCGCCTTCCTTCCTGTTTTCCACTATGGTTTCCACCGCTGAACGGCCAACTCCCTTGATGGCCCCCATTCCAAACCGAACGGCATTGTCCTTGTTTACGGCAAATTTGTAATAGGATTCATTGACATCCGGGCCAAGTACTTCCAATCCCATGCGTTTGCACTCTTCCATGAAGAAGGTCACCTGCTTGATATCATTCATATTATTGGACAGGACCGCTGCCATATACTCTGCAGGATAATGAGCCTTTAAATATGCAGTTTGATACGCTATATAGGCGTAGCATGTTGAGTGGCTCTTGTTGAAAGCATAAGAGGCGAAGGCTTCCCAGTCTTTCCAGATTTTTTCAAGAACGTCCCTAGGGTGCCCATTCTTTTCCCCGCCATCCAAGAATTGGGGTTTCAGCTTTTGTAGTAAGGCAAAAATCTTTTTCCCCATCGCCTTTCGCAAAACATCTGCATCACCTTTGGAGAAACCTGCCAATTTTTGGGACAACAACATCACCTGCTCTTGGTATACTGTAATTCCATAGGTTTCCTTAAGATATTCTTCCATATCTGGAAGGTCGTAGGTGATTTCCTCATCTCCATGTTTTCTGGCGATAAAACTCGGAATGTATTCCATGGGGCCGGGCCTATAAAGCGCGTTCATGGCGATGAGATCATCAAAAACCGTAGGTTTCAGATGCTTCATGTGCTTTTGCATTCCTGGGGATTCGTATTGGAATATCCCCACCGTATCTCCCCGTTGAAAGAGTTCATAGGTTTTTTCGTCATCCAAAGGGAACTCGTCTGGAATTAGTTCCACTCCGGTCCTCGCTTTCACAATTTTAACCGTGTCCTTGATCAAGGTCAGGGTCTTTAATCCCAAAAAATCCATTTTTAGAAGACCGGCACTTTCTACGACGGAGTTGTCAAACTGGGTAACGTACAAGTCCGAATCCTTGGCCGTGGCAACAGGGACAAAATTGGTAATGTCGTCCGGGGTGATGATGACGCCACAGGCATGGATCCCAGTATTTCGGAGCGAACCTTCCAGCACACGGGCCATGTTCACCGTCTGGCCTTCCAAATCATCTCCTTCGGAGATGTTCAGCAATTCATGAACCTTTTCCAGCTCATCCGAACGGAATTTTTTCTTAAGATCTGCTTCCTCAACCCCAAAGATTTTGTTGAGCTTGGACATATTGGGGATCAACTTGGCAATACGGTCTGCATCATTTAACGGAAGATCCAAAACCCTAGCGGTATCCCGAATGGAGGATTTGGCCGCCATGGTACCATAGGTGATGATCTGGGCCACCTGGTTTGCCCCATATTTGTTGATCACATAATCCATGACCTTGCCACGCCCTTCATCATCAAAATCAATATCGATATCTGGCATGGACACCCGATCTGGGTTCAGGAACCGCTCAAAAAGCAAGTCGTATTTTAAGGGGTCGATGTTGGTGATTCCCAAACAGTAGGCCACTACGGAACCAGCGGCAGAACCACGCCCTGGCCCCACAGAGACTCCCATATTTCGGGCTTCCCTAATAAAATCTTCAACAATCAAGAAGTACCCTGGATAGCCAGAATTTTGAATGGTGCTCAATTCAAAATCCACCCGCTCGGTGATTTCATCGGTAATCTCACCATATCTGTTCTTGGCGCCGTTGTAGGTAATATGTCTCAAGTAGGCATTTTCCCCTCGCTTTCCGCCATCCTCAAGGTCTTCAGCTACCTTAAACTCTTCTGGGATGTCAAATTTTGGAAGGAGTACATCCCTGGCCAGGTCAAAAGGTTTCACCTTGTCCACAATTTCCTGAGTGTTCAGGATGGCCTGGGGTATATCCTTGAACAGGGCCTTCATTTCGTCCGAAGACTTGAAATAGTATTCCTGGTTGGGCAATCCATATCTATATCCCCGACCTCGCCCAATAGGAGTAGCCTGTTTTTCACCGTCCTTTACGCAAAGTAAAATATCGTGCGCCTCAGCATCCGTTTTGTCGCAGTAGTAGGTGTTGTTGGTGGCTACCAATTTTACTTCGTGTTTTTTGGCCAGTTGCACCAAAACTTGGTTCACACGATCTTCATCTTCCTGCCCATGACGCATCATCTCAACATAAAGATCTTCCCCAAACTGCTCCTTCCACCACAGCAAAGCTTCTTCCGCTTGCTTTTCGCCAACATTCAGGATTTTGTTTGGAACTTCCCCGTAAAGGTTTCCTGTTAAGGCAATAATATCTTCTTTGTATTGCTCCACCACCTTGCGGTCTATTCGCGGTACATAGTAAAAGCCATCTGTATAGGCAATGGACGACATTTTTGCCAAGTTGTGATAACCATTTTTGTTTTTGGCCAACAACACAATCTGGTATCCGTGGTCTTTGATATTTTTATTGGTATGCTCTTCACAAACATGGAACTCGCAACCTATGATTGGGGTAATTTCTTTTTCAGAGGGCGTTTCGCCATTTTCCTCCCGTTCAGCATTCCGCTCTTTGACGCCTTTATTATGGGCTTTTACCTCCTTTACAAAGTGAAAGGCTCCCATCATATTGGCATGATCCGTCAAAGCAACCGCGGGCATGGAGTTATCAGCAGTGGCCTTCACCAAGCTCTTGATGTTGATAGTGGATTGTAGTACCGAAAATTGGGAGTGGTTATGTAAATGTGCAAAGGGCGCATCAGCCAGACTTTGGACATTTTCATTGATTTCATCCTCCGAAATTCCATCGGTGTCCTTGGCCCAAAGGGCATCTGCAATTTTCTTGGAAGCCTTTTTAAGATTGATGTGTTTAAGGCCAATCAGTTGTATTTCTTGCGGATTGGCTTCGGAGAAATGTTCAAAATAATCGGGTTGAACATCCAGTTGCTCGATGGAGTAGTGCTTTTGTCTGACCAGTTCCAAGAAACAACGTGTTGTGGCCTCAACATCTGCGGTGGCATTATGGGCTTCGGCAAATGGTT
Source organism: Flagellimonas flava (assembly GCF_050617915.1). Classification (GTDB taxonomy): domain Bacteria; phylum Bacteroidota; class Bacteroidia; order Flavobacteriales; family Flavobacteriaceae; genus Flagellimonas; species Flagellimonas flava_A. Next base: position 253,897 of record NZ_JBODQE010000004.1, on the reverse strand, counting down.
CCCCAAAGAGATGTTGGTGTAATTCGGTCAAGGTAGGCAACTTGAATTTTCCACCCCGTCCCCCTGGAATTTTACAGAGTTCAGCGGTGTCCTCTGTACATGTGTCCAGTAAGGGGAGAGACGTTAGGTTGTTTGCCACCCCCATCCGATGGAACTCACATCCCATGATGTTAACATCGAAATCCACATTTTGACCCACCACAAACTTGGCCTTGGAAAGGGCTTGGTTGAAGGCTTCCAAAGTTTCCTGTAAGGACACGCCTTCCTGTTCTGCCAAAGCAGTGGAAATCCCATGTACTTGCTCTGATTCATAAGGGATGTTGAATCCATCAGGTTTCACCAACATGTCCTGATGTTCCACAAGATTTCCCATTTCATCGTGGAGTTGCCATGCAATCTGAACGCATCTGGGCCAGTTATCCGTGTCCGTAATCGGAGCATCCCAGCGCTTTGGTAATCCTGTGGTTTCGGTGTCAAATATTAAGTACATAGATCGGCTGTGCTAGCAAAAAATAAATGATTAAAAATAGATAAACACAAAGCTATTTTAAAATGTAGTTTTTAGGAGTTATTAACTTCCTTCTTAAGCTTTGACTTTTATGCTTGTAATGGACATTCGCTATCTTTAAGGATTCAAACCAACCTTTAAAAATGAGAAACTCTTTTTGTCTTTTACTTTCGATTTTTTTGATCCTTACTTCTTGTAAAGAAGAACCCAAACCCGAACCTGAACAGGAAGGTGTCCCTCCTAATTTCATTGTCATTTTTGCTGATGATTTGGGCTACGGCGATTTAAGTTGTTACGGTAATCCCACTATTCTCACCCCAAATTTGGACCGCATGGCACATGAGGGGCAGAAGTGGACCAATTTTTATGTGGGAGCCAGTGTTTGTACCCCTAGTAGGGCGGCCTTACTTACGGGAAGACTACCTGTTAGAAGCGGAATGGCCAGTAATAAAAGTCGGGTTCTTTTCCCGGATTCCAAAAATGGTTTGCCAGCTGATGAGATAACTCTGGCAGAACAGCTGAAGAAGGTAGGATATGCTACCGCGGCCATCGGCAAATGGCATTTGGGTCATAAGGAACAGTATTTGCCCACCAACAATGGATTCGATTATTACTTTGGGATTCCTTACTCCAATGATATGGATCGGGTGGCCGAATACCCAAACGGGGACTATTGGAGCCAACAAGATGAAGATATCAAAACCGAACATTTCAATGTGCCTTTGATTCGAGGTACTGAGATTATTGAAAGACCAGCGAACCAGAATACCATAACAAAACGATATTCAGAAGAGACCGTTTCCTACATTAAAAAGAATAAGGATAAGCCCTTTTTCATTTACTTGGCACATAACCTTCCCCATATACCATTGTTTGCCTCAGAAGAAGCAACGGGCAAGAGCAAACGCGGACTCTATGGTGACGTGGTGCAAGAAATTGACCATGGGGTAGGGCAAATCCTGGAGGCGCTTGAGACGGAAGGGTTGGCCGAAAATACCATTGTGGTCTTTACTTCTGATAATGGGCCTTGGCTCCCCTTTAAAAATAATGGTGGAAGTGCAGGTCTTTTAAGGGCTGGAAAAGGTTCCACCTGGGAAGGCGGTATGCGGGAACCTGGTATTTTTTGGGGTCCAGGACAAGTTAAACCTGGAGTTGTTACAGATTTGGGTTCTACCATGGATCTTTTCGCGACCTTCAGCGCCATGGCCGGGGCAGAACTTCCCCAAGACCGGATTATGGATAGCTATGATCTAGGCCCTACTTTGATGGAGCTGAAACCTAGTCCGCGGAATCATATCATGTATTATAGGGGAACGGAACTTTATGCCGCTCGTTTGGGGGATTATAAAGCGCATTTTATTACCCAAGGGGTGTATGGCCAATTTGGGGATCGGGAAGAGCATAATCCTCCCATATTGTACCATTTGAATCACGATGCTTCGGAACAGTTTGATATTGCGGAAGGGAATGAAGAGATTTTGGGTCAAATCCAAGAGTTGGTGGCAGGGCATAAAGCCAATTTGGTGCCGGGTAAAGATCAATTGGCAGCAAGGGAATAGAAAGTCGTGTAAGTCATTGTGCATTAAAAGAAATCAAGTATATTTGCACCCGCTTAAAGTGAAAGCGAACTAAAATTAGGATTAATAACCAGGGTCGGGCACCCTACAAATTAATGTGATATGCCAGTAAAGATTAGACTTCAGAGACACGGTAAAAAAGGAAAACCCTTCTACTGGGTTGTGGCCGCAGATTCAAGAGCAAAAAGAGACGGTAAGTTTTTGGAAAAATTGGGAACCTATAACCCCAATACCAATCCAGCTACCATTGATGTTAATGTGGACAATTCTGTAAAGTGGTTGCAAAATGGTGCACAACCTACAGATACTGCAAGAGCCATTCTTTCTTACAAAGGTGTTTTGTTGAAGCACCACTTGTTGAGTGGGGTTCGTAAAGGCGCTTTGACCGAAGAGCAAGTTGAGGAGAAATTCAATGCTTGGTTGGAAGAAAAAGAAAAAGGAATCCAGGCCAAAAGAGATGGATTGAGCAAAGCTCAGGCAGAGGCAAAGGCCAAAGCATTGGAAGCTGAGAAAGAAGCCAATGAGAAGCGTGCTGCTGCTGCACTTCCTGAAGTAGAAGAAGAAGCAGTTGCTGAAGGTGAAGAGGTTGCTGCCGAGGCTGCTGAAGCTGCCACAGAGGAAGCTCCTGCAGTTGAAGAGCCAGCTGCTGAAACCGAAGAAGCTCCTGCCGCTGAGGCTGAAGCTGCCAAGGAAGAAGAGTAAAAGTTCCGACGATGCGCAAGGAAGATTGCTTCTACTTGGGCAAAATCGTCTCAAAATACAGTTTTAAGGGGGAGGTATTGGTGAAGCTCGATACCGACGAACCTGAAATCTACGAAAACATGGAATCAGTTTTTGTTTCATTGGGAAACAATCTGGTTCCATTTTTTATTGACCGCTGCCGATTGCATAAGTCGGCCCTCCTACGTATCGATTTTGAGGAGGTGAAGGATGAGATTTCTGCTGACAAAATCATGGGTTCTGAATTGTATTTGCCCTTAACGATGCTGCCGCCATTATCTGGAAACAAGTTTTATTTTCATGAAGTTATTGGCTTTAATCTTGTTGATCAGGTGCATGGTGATATTGGAGTTATAAAAGCGGTAAATGATAGTGCTTCCCAAGAACTTTTTGAAGCCGAAAAGGATGGGAAAGAGCTGCTGATTCCCATTAGCGATGATATCATTATAAAAGTTGATCGGGAATCAAAAATTATTCACGTAAAAACCCCTGAAGGATTGGTAAACTTGTATATTTCAAGTTAATATATGCTTAATGGATAAAAGAATTGACAACCTTGATTATTTAAGAGGGCTAATGGCCATAGTCATAATGATATACCATTATAATGCATGGCTTTATGGCGCTTTGCCGAGCGATTCAACATTAAGTAGATTGGGAATTTATGGAGTTTCAGCTTTCTACGTATTAAGCGGGTTGACCCTTTTTTTGGTTTATTCGGAGAGGTTGGTTGTTAGGAATTTACCTTCTTACTTTCTTAAAAGAATTTTAAGGATTTATCCACTTTTATGGATTTCTATTTTGCTCAATATTTTTCTACTTAATAAAACCTATCCTACTGAAAAACTGTGGCTGAACTTTACTGGGGCATTTGGTTTTGTAGCTCCAAGAGAATATATATCCACGGGGGCATGGTCTATTGGGAATGAGTTGGTTTTTTACGTTTTTTTTCCTCTAATTGTACTTTTGAGCAGAAGATTTAAGTACGGAATTTGGCTGTGCTTTGGTGTTTCGGTTTTAGTTGGGTATTACTTTGCGTTCCACATGTTGGATCCAGAAATACCTTTAGGAGACCAATGGGATGAGTATATTAATCCATTTAATCAATTGTTTCTTTTTGTAGGAGGAATGTTCGTCGCATTTTTTTATAATGGATATAAGAATGTAAAGTTAGGATGGAGTTTGTTTTTGCTAGCGATTTTGATTTTTGTTATTTGGCCTGCTTCAGGGAACAGAATAGCATTGATTACCGAAAATAATAGATTGGTGTTTTCAACGGTAACCATCTTATTTACTATTTCATTTTTGATTATTCCGAATAGAAAGATAAAATTTCTTAGCTCAATTTTAAAAGTTTTGGGTCATATTTCATATTCGATTTATCTAATACATCCTATTGTTTTCTGGTATCTCAATCGATTTTTGCAGAAAGGGGAAGAGCCGGTAAAATTCTTTTTAATTAGTAGCTTAATAACGTTGATTCTAAGTCTGCTTGTTTATTATTTAGTAGAATCAAGGTTTATACGTCTAGGGAAAAGTCTTGTCACGAATCGATTAAATAAGAGGGCTGAAGGGCAATAATCTATTTTCCAATTAATGGATGATTTTGTCCAAAGCGTCAATTGGGAATCAAATGTTGGTTGTATAAAGGCACCAGAAGATATGGGACTCTTTCATCGGGTTTAAAAGGGATTTGGTTTTAGTTATATTTATACCTCAAACAACCAAAACCATGTTCAGATACTCTTTCCTCATTGCACTATTGTGCCTTGTTTCCTGTGCCGAAAAACCATCCAAAGAACAAAAAGAGAAAGTTCCACCCAATGTAGTCCTCATTTTTACCGATGATCAAGGATATCAAGATGTAGGAGTTTTTGGTTCGCCGGATATCGAGACTCCTAACCTAGATAAGATGGCAGCAGAGGGATTGCAACTGACCCATTACTATGCTGCCCAAGCCGTATGTTCTGCGTCCAGAGCCGGAATTTTAACGGGCTGCTATCCCAACCGAATTGGTATACATAATGCCTTGGGTCCCGACAATACACATGGTATCAATGCTTCCGAAACCACCTTGGCGGAAATGCTCAAGGAACAAGGATATGCAACAGGTATTTTTGGGAAATGGCATTTAGGACACCACCCTATGTTTTTGCCCACGCGTCATGGTTTTGATGAGTGGTTTGGTATACCTTATTCCAACGATATGTGGCCTTATCATCCACAGCAAGGTCCAATTTTCAACTTTCCTGATCTTCATTTATATGAAAATGAAAAGGTAATCGATACGCTCACAGAACAATCCCAACTAACTACCCAAATTACGGAGCGGAGCGTGGATTTCATCAAAAGAAATAAGGATACTCCCTTCTTTTTGTATGTGCCCCATCCGCAACCTCATGTTCCTTTGTTTGTTTCTGAAAAGTTCAAGGGAAAATCAGAACGGGGACTGTACGGAGACGTGATCATGGAGATTGATTGGTCTGTTGGGGAAATCAATAAAGCACTTAAGGAAAACGGTTTGGAAGACAACACTATTGTCATATTTACTTCGGATAATGGGCCTTGGCTTTCTTATGGCAACCATGCTGGAAGTGCCTTACCACTTCGCGAGGGAAAAGGTACTGCCTGGGAAGGAGGGCAGCGCGAACCTTTCATAATGAAATATCCAGAAAAATTGAAAGCGGGAAAAGTCATAGAGGCTCCTATGATGGCTATAGATATTCTGCCTACTATTGCTGAATTTACAGGGGCAGATCTGCCTACTAATACTATTGATGGCAAAAGTGCCGTAAAGCTATTGACTGGGGAAAGTGAAGACAGTCCACAAAAAGCCTATTTCTTTTATTATAGAGTCAATGAAATGTTCGGGGTGCGTTATGGCAAGTGGAAGTTGTATTTCCCGCATCGTTATCGTACCATGGACGGACAAGAACCTGGGAAGGACGGTCAACCCGGGGATTACCGGATGATCGATATGGAGGAGATTGAGTTGTACGACGTCGTCAACGATGTTAGTGAGACCAAGAACGTAGCCGATGAGCATCCAGAAATTGTTTCGGAAATCAAGTTTATGGCCAATGGGATGCGCCAAAAACTTGGAGATGCATTGCTTGGACTTGAGGGTTCAGAAACTCGGGAACCGGGTAGGTTGAATGAAATAAACCAATAGTAAAGCACCAAATTACAAGAGTTCATTTTTGGAATTTGGAATTTGTAGGTTGGAATTTTAATGAAACCATTTCAATTTAAACAGTTTACTATCCATCAAGACCGCTGTGCCATGAAAGTGGGCACCGATGGGGTATTGCTTGGAGCTTGGACAAGTTTGGAAGCCCAACCGGATTCCATTTTGGATATCGGTGCCGGTACGGGGTTGATTGCCCTTCAAATGGCTCAACGCTCAATGGCGGAGGTTATAGATGCCATTGAATTGGATGAGGATGCTTATGAGCAATGTGTTGAAAATTTTGAAGCATCATCTTGGGCAGATAGACTTTTTTGTTATCATGCCGGTCTGGATGAGTTTGTGGATGAAATTGAGGATAAATATGATTTGATTGTATCCAATCCCCCATTTTATTCCGAAGAAGTGACCAGTGGTGCAGAGGCAAGGGATATGGCAAGGCAAAATACTTCATTGCCCTTTGATGAACTCTTGGAAGGTGTATCCCGATTGTTGTCTCCCGAGGGTATTTTTTCTGTGGTAATCCCATTCAAGGAAGAAAAACGGTTTGTGGATATGGCTAGCGCATTGGGATTACATCCAAGGCGTACATTGCACGTAAGGGGAAATCCAAATGCTCCTTTCAAACGAAGTTTGCTGGAATTTGGTCTTGGAGAAGCCCAACTTAGGATGGAAGAATTGACCATTGAACGGGGACGGCATGAATACACCGAAGAGTATGTTGCCTTGACCGGAGCTTTTTACCTAAAAATGTAACAATGGGATGGTATAAAGTTATATTTCGTTAGTACATTTGACAAGATTCTTTTGAGAGTCTTGTCATTCCGCATTTATTGCGGGATCTATTTGACCAGGTAGCTTATGTATGTTTTTAGGCAAGCCTGTAATACTAAATCATATTGAATGAAACCTGATTTGTTTGAAGCCCCGGATTACTACAATTTAGATGATCTATTTTCCGAAGAACACCTATTGGTTCGCGACGCGGCTCGTCAATGGGTAAAAAGAGATATCTCGCCCATTATTGAGGAGTACGCCCAAAAAGCTGAATTTCCAAAGGAAATTATTGGAGGCTTGGCAGAGATTGGTGCTTTTGGGCCTTATATCCCTGAGGAATATGGAGGGGCTGGTTTGGATCAAATCAGTTATGGACTGATCATGCAGGAAATAGAAAGAGGGGATAGTGGAGTGCGGTCTACGGCTTCTGTGCAATCTTCTTTGGTGATGTATCCCATTTTTGCGTACGGAACGGAAGAACAACGAAAAAAGTATCTTCCCAAACTTGCTACAGGTGAGTGGATGGGCTGTTTTGGACTTACAGAACCCAATCATGGATCCAATCCCAGTGGAATGGAGACCAAGTTCAAAGATATGGGCGACCATTACCTATTGAATGGTGCCAAGCTCTGGATTTCCAATTCGCCATTTGCAGATGTTGCTGTGGTATGGGCCAAAAATGAAGAAGGAAGAATTCATGGGCTTATTGTAGAAAGGGGAATGGAAGGTTTCTCCACTCCGGAAACGCATAACAAATGGTCGTTACGTGCTTCTGCAACAGGAGAATTGATTTTTGATAATGTAAAAGTTCCAAAAGAGAACCTGCTGCCAGGCAAGAATGGTTTGGGAGCCCCGCTGGGTTGTTTGGACTCTGCTAGGTATGGCATTGCTTGGGGTGCCATTGGTGCTGCCATGGACTGCTATGATACCGCACTCCGCTATGCTAAGGAGCGTGTCCAGTTTGGAAAGCCCATTGCGGCCACGCAGCTGCAGCAGAAGAAACTGGCTGAAATGATTACCGAAATCACCAAAGCGCAATTATTGGCCTTCCGATTGGGGCAACTAAAGAATGAAGGTAGGGCTACCACTGCCCAGATTTCCATGGCCAAACGGAACAATGTGGATATGGCCATCAAGATTGCCCGTGAAGCGCGACAGGTTTTAGGGGGAATGGGTATTACTGGGGAATACAGTATTATGCGCCACATGATGAACCTGGAAAGTGTGATTACCTATGAAGGTACCCACGATATTCACTTGTTGATTACGGGAGCTGATATCACAGGTTATCCAGCTTTTAAATAGGTTAATAATTCTGGCGTTGGTTCAATATTCGTAGAATCAACACTTCATCGTTTTTTATGATGTAATGAATGGAGTAGTTAAATTGTTCGAACTGTACTATTCGAACGCTTCTGTACTTGACCTGGAAGGATTCTGGGGTAGTTTTTAAAAATTGAAGCTGTTTTTTGAAATCTTGAAGAAAGATTTGTTCTAATTTTTTCGCTCTAAAGAAACATTCGGCAAAGCTCAATTCAATTTGTGCTTCTTTGGAAATATGGACTTTATAAACCATATTTTTTCTCTATTTCCTCAATGGGAATATACTCCACTTTTCCTTCGGCGACACGTGTCAACATGTCGTCCATCATAGCTTTGTATTCCTCTGATGGGGATTCCAATCTCCTTGCAGTTTCTTCCAAAGTGTATTCAAGAAAACTTTTAAGGGAACGTTTTTGTTTTTTTGCTTCTGCCTCTAAGATTACAAGGGCATTCTCATCTACATCAATTAATTTTCGAATCCTCTCCATGGTATATGTATATATTTTATATATACAAATATAGGATTATCCTTTTACAACTTTAGGCTTTAGTAGTTTCTTGCTCGTTTTCATGTCTGCATAGCGGGGATCTGGGATGTAATCCTGTTTTTGCATTTTCACGACCTCAATACTTAAAAAGCCAAACTCACTTACCACTTTTCCGTAAAAGCGATAAATCCCTTTGCCCCTGAAATGGTATTTGGCGGCAACAGGAGGGAAGAGCACGGTGTCAAAAACCTCTCCGTGTTGGTCTACAAGCGTGGCAAAATGCATCCGCTTACCGCTGTGGGTGTTGGTATTTTTTACGGTGACCAAATACCCATAAATATCAATGTGTTTGTTCAAATATCGATGCAAATCCCGTTGACCATTGTTGTTTTTGGGAGGCTCGGCCAACAACTCAAACGGACTGCATAGACAAAACCCCAGGAGTTCCAATTGATCAAAGGCAGTTTCCAAGTTGGTGGTGTACAGTTTGGGAATCTTAAACTTTTGATGTCGGGGCGGGAAGAGCTTGGGATGTTCCAAGCGATCGTTCTTGGAGAGCATCAAATGGGCCTTCCAAAGCAGTTTATGCTTGTTGATGCCCGTAAACCGAAAGGCATCAATCCGAATAAGGATGGAAAGCTGTTCCACTGAAATAATGACCCGGTCCAAAAAGTCTTCGAGGGAAACAAAAAGGCCGTTCAAGCTTCTTTCTTTAATGATGCGTTCCACGACCCGACTTTCCAAATCCCGCAAGTACATCATCCCCAGGTAAATATGGATGCCGTGAATACGGTTGGCCGCATTGCTGTTGTTTACGCAAGGAGCATGAATGGTGGCTCCAAGCATGCGGGCATCGTGAATGTAAAATTCGGAACGGTAAAATCCACCGCCATTATTGAGCACGGCCACCATGTATTCGAGAGGGAAGTAGGCCCGTAGAAAAAGGCTTTGATAACTCTCCACAGCATAGGAAGCCGAATGCCCCTTGGCGAAGGCATAGCCGGCAAAACTGGCCACTTGGTTCCATATTTCAAAAATGAGGGTGTCCGTATAGCCTTTTTTTCTGCAGTTGGAAATGAATTTATCCTTCACTTTTTGGAACTCTTCCCGCGACCGGAATTTTCCGCTCATCCCTCTTCGGAGCACGTCGGCTTCACCCAAATTTAAATCAGCAAAATAGTGGGCCACCTTGATTACGTCTTCTTGATAGACCATTACGCCATAGGTGTCGGGCATAATATCCAGCATCACCGGATGGGCTTTTTCCTGTGCGCGACCCTCGTTCCTGTGTCGCAAAATATACTCCCGCATCATTCCGCTCTTGGCCACCCCGGGACGGATAATGGAACTGGCGGCCACCAAGCCCAAATAATTGTCCACTTCCAGCTTTCGCAACAGCATCCGCATGGCGGGCGATTCCACATAAAAACAGCCCATGCACTGTGCGGTTTTGATAAGATTATTTATGGTGTCATCGGTTTTAAAACCCTGGATATCATGAATGTCAATCTCCTGATGTTTTTTGGGCTGGTTGTAGGCCACAATTTCCAGGGCCTCTTTGATTTTTCCTAAGCCGCGTTGTCCCAGAATATCAAATTTGTACAGCCCCACATCTTCGGCAATGACCATATCGTATTGGGTAGTGGGAAATCCTTTGGGCGGTAAATGAGTGGCCGAAAACCAGTGCAAGGGCTTTTCGCTAATCAAAATCCCTCCTGCATGAATGCTCAAATAGTTGGGTTTGTCCTTGAGGAGTTTCCCATATTTCAAGACAAGTAGGGACATGCTGTCCAGTTGGTCAAGATTATACCTTCCGGTAACCAAAAAATCAATTTCTTGTTTGGGCAGTCCAAAGACTTTGCCCAATTCCCGAATAACGCCCCGTTCCTTAAAGGTGACATAGGTTCCCAAGAGGGCCACATGGTCAAAGCGATCAAAAATATATTGGGTCATGGCCGGTCTGTCCCGCCAAGAAAAATCGATGTCAAAATCGGGCGGGTTGGCTCTATATAGGTTGATGAAGCGCTCAAAGTAAAGGTCCAGTTCCATGGGATCCACATCGGTGATCCGGAGAAGATAAGCTACAATACTGTTTGCCCCGCTACCCCGACCTACATAATAGAACCCTCTGCGACGCGCTTCGGAAACAATATCCCAATTGATTAAAAAATAAGAGACAAAGCCCATTTTTTTAATAAGGTTGAGCTCTTTGTCCAATCGATTTTGGATGGAGGCATCTACTTTTTTATAGCGATAAGGAAGGCCTTCATAACACAGTTTTTCAATCAATTTTTCATCTTCTTCCACGCTGCCCAAATAGCTGTTGAGGTTTTGGGGTTTTCGGCCTTTGGAAAAATCGAAATGGATGCTACAGCGATTAAGCAGTTTTTCAGTGTTCTCTAAAATAAAGGGGTATTCGGAAAAAACGGCTGCCAGATTTTGAACGGGAAACATCTTTTCCTCTTCATTTGCCTCTTCCTCTTTGGGGAGTTTGCTCAAGAGTACATTATTGTCAATGGCCCTAAGTAAACGGTGGGCATTAAAATCGGCCTTGTTGCGAAAAGTAACAGGTTGCTGCACCACCAACTTTTTTTTGAGCTTAATCAATCTGGAAAAAGGTAACCGTCTTAAATCCTGAATGGAAACCCCAACGAATTCATGTTCTTTAAAATTTTCCAGCTCGTTGAGCAAGACCTGTTCAAACGGATAGATGACAAAGGCATTTTCAAAAACTGGGGCTCTAGCTGGGGTTTCCAATTCGTTGTGAAGATGGCGGGACAAAAAATTGTTCAGTTCCAGATAGCCTTTATTATTCTGGGCAATTCCCAAAAAACAAGATTGTGCGCCATTCCTGAAATCGATGCCCAAAAGGGGGGTAACTCCATATTCCGGAGCTTTCCTCACAAAATTGAGCCCTGCAGAAGTATTGTTGATATCCGTCAACACCAAGCGGGTAACATGGTTCTGTTGGGCAAGTTCCAGAAGTTCCAACTCCGAGAAGGTGCCGTAACGCATGCTGTAATATGTATGGCAGTTTAGGTACAATGTTCAATTATCAGTTATCAATATTCAATGTTCAATTTTTAATGTTGAATTGTGGATGGGCCTTCATTCAAAATTCAGGGCCCAACATTCAACCTTTTGCCCAAGCTCCAAATCCCAAATTCCAACAATCGAGTAATCGAACTATCGAAAAATGTTCGATTTTCCATTTTCCATTTTTCATTGTTTTCTATGCGCCAATACCACTGGAGGTTCCCCGTTAAAAGGGTTGTGCATGCTGCCTATAGTTTTTGCGCCCATGGCAGAGGCCCGTATAACACTGCGACCGCCAAACCTGTTTCGTACATAATCCATGGCTTGATATAGGTTCAGGGCTTCTTCGGTGTCCTCAAAAAGATTGATTTGGTAATTGCCCGAGACCAAATGGCTAAATCGAATCCCAATCAATCGAACCAACATTCTTTTGCTGTACAGGGTGTTGAACAGCTCCAAGATTTTTGGGATAAGGATATGGTCGGCACTGGTATACGGAATCCGTAATTGTTTGGAATAGGTGTTGAAATTGGAATAGCGGATTTTTACGGCAATACAGGCCGTCAATTTATCGCCTCGCCGTAATTGATAGGCCAGATTCTCCGTCATGGCAAGTAAAATGCCCTTAAGTTTGACAACATCAATGGTATCCCGGTCAAAAGTACGCTCGGTAGAAATCGATTTACGATCATGAAAAGGAATTACGGGAGTGTTGTCCACGCCATTGGCCCGTTTCCAAATAACCCTGCCATTGGCCCCCAACACCCGCTGCATAATGTCCATGGGCATTTCCTGTACCGTTTTTACCTTCCGAATGCCCAAATTCCGAAGGGTTTGATAGGTTTTATCGCCCACCATGGGGATTTTTTTGATGGAAAGCGGTGCCAAGAAGGGTTTTTCCAAGCCGAAATCTATTTTAAGTTGATTGTTGGGTTTGGCCTCATTGGTGGCTACTTTGGAAACCACTTTGTTTACGGAAAGCCCAAACGAAATAGGTAATCCAGTTTCTTTTATGATTTTTTTTCGCATTTCCGAAGCGTATTTATAGCAACCAAAAAAGCGATCCATGCCTGAGAGGTCAGCGTAGAACTCATCAATGCTCGATTTTTCAAAAAGTGGCACATGTTCTTTGATGATTTCCGTTACCACATCGGAGTATTTGCTGTAGGTTCCTGCATTACCACGAATTACAACGGCTTCTGGGCAAAGCTCCTTGGCCATTTTCATGGGCATACCGGAGTGCACCCCAAATCCACGGGTTTCATAACTGCATGCGGCCACCACGCCTCGGTCACTGGTGCCACCTACCAGCAAGGGCTTATTTTTAAGCTCGGAATTGATAATGCGCTCCACAGAGACATAGAAGGTATCTAAGTCCATGTGCAAAATGGTCTTTTTCATTGTTTAGTTTAGAGGGACAGCTAATTTATGGAATAAATCCTAAAAAATGGAATAAATCCAAATAATTCAAAAATGGAGAGAAAGAAAATTCGAAATTTTGAGAATTATTTTATTTGAACAGGTCTGAATGGCTACCTATTCGAACCAACTTAATAATATTGGGAGATTCTATTTGTATCCAGATAATCAGTAAATCTGGTTTAATATGGCATTCCCAATTATCACTATATCTGCCGGAAAGCTTGTGGGGTTTCATTTTTGCGGGAATCCCTTTGACTCCCTTTAATTGTAGTACTTTGAGTACCGCTGTGGTCAGCTTAAAATCCTTATCGTTGTTCTTTACCTTTTTTAAATCCTTTTTAAATTGGGTCGTAGGCACTAATTGGTACATGGGTATAGTGGTTAAAGCTCGTCCAAGAACTTGTCCAAATCGTCAATAGGATCTAGGTTGTCACTGTTCCTGGCCTCTTCAATGGCAGATTTGGTTTCTTCATTGGGAATATTCCCAACATCGTTGTACAATAAAAACTCAATATAATTATTGAGACTTCTTCTTTGTGCTTTTGCTTTTGCTCTAACAAGTTCAATCAATTCCTCATCAAAGCGGAGGGCAACCTGTTTTGTTTTCATTTTATTTTGGATTGAGGTATATCACAAATCTAATACATATCAATGTGATATACAAGTGATATAATATTGATGAAAAGTATATTCAATATAATCCACCTGTTTTCCGCTTTGCATATGCGATATATCATTAGGGTTATTTAATTCTATGTTGTTTTTCAAAAATCATTCCTATCTTTGCCGCGTTGTGTTGGATTTCAATCTGTCATAGGATTGGAATCAGGTTGTAGCATTAAAACAATGCTAGCCAATGAAAGGCTTTCCATTTGGAAGGCTTTTTTTGTTAGTGAAGCTCAATTTCGGAAAGGCTTTATGCCGCATCCGAAATTGATAGCTGAACTAATTCCGCCGAGAAGGCGGAATCCCTAATTAATTGTATTGGAAGCATAGCAAACCATAGCCGAACTAATTCCGCCGAAAAGGCGGAATCCCTTTAATCGTATTGGGAGCATAGCAATCTATAGCTGAACTAATTCCGCCGAAAAGGCGGAATCCCTTTAATCGTATTGGGAGGATAGCAAACTATAGCTGAACTAATTCCGCCGAAAAGGCGGAATCCCTTAATCTGAAAAGAAAATACCTCGTTAAGGAAATTGCAAATCCATAATATGATGGATCAATGAAGCCGCTAATTTGGCCGTTTGCCCATCAATATCATATTTGGGATTCATCTCGGCAAGATCCACACTGATCAATTTTCCCGAAGCACTGATGGTCTTAAGGCATTCCAAGACAATATGTGGGGTAAAACCCATAGGAGAGGGGGCACTCACTCCCGGAGCAAAGGCAGACGAAAACCCATCCAGATCAATAGTAACATAAACCTTGTCCACTGTTTTGATGAACGCATTGATCCACGTATTGATTTCATCCAAAAATTGAATTTGGAAAGTGTCCGTGAGCACGTAAGTAACATCCAGTTCCTTGGCGGTTTGAAATAGGGAGCGGTCATTTGCGTCTTTTCGAATTCCCAGGCAGAGGTAATTAAAACGGATATGTTCCTCCTTGCACTCCTGGGCAATTTGATAAAATGGCGTGCCCGAGTTGTTGTTCAGCGTATTTTGACGAAGATCAAAATGAGCATCAAAATTTACAATGCCGATGCTCTTTCCCTCCTTTTTGGAATCCAAATGTTTTTTGATTCCGTGATAATGTCCATAAGCTACATCATGGCCTCCGCCCAAAATAATGGGAAACTGCTTTTTGTCCAACAACGAACACACTGAAGATGTCAATTTGGCTTGGGCAGCCTCCATATCCCCTTGGGTACAGGTGATATTTCCAGCATCATATAGTTGTACAGCGCTGGGCAAATGGTTAGGAAAACGTCCCAGGCTGTTTTTGATTACATCTGGCCCATCTACAGCTCCAACCCGACCCTGATTACGACTCACCCCTTCATCACAGGCATAACCCAATAGGGTTATTGATTTTTTTGGCGGCTCGGGAATCTCTTCCAGGGGAACGTACTTCACCTTTTCATGCAGGTAGAGGTTTTTGGTGCTCTTGCGTCCCTGCCAATTATCAGTTTTGGGTTTGGAATAATTTTTCATGACCTCAGAAAAGATGGTCCAAAATATCAGTTTCTACCAAATTGGGCAAAGTTACTTTCAAATTCGGGGTTCTTTCCATTTCCCGTTTGATGGCAAAAAGCGCTTCTTTGTTCCTGGCCCAACTCCTACGGGATATGCCATTGTTCACATCGTAGAAGAGCATGTTTTTGAGTCGTCTTGAAGCTTCTTTGGAGCCATCCAATACCATTCCAAATCCTCCGTTCATTACTTCGCCCCAGCCTACACCACCACCATTGTGGATAGATACCCAGGTGGCTCCTCGAAAGCTATCGCCAATTACATTGTGAATGGCCATATCGGCAGTGAATTTACTGCCGTCGTAAATATTACTGGTTTCCCTAAACGGGGAGTCCGTGCCACTAACATCGTGATGATCCCTGCCCAAAACCACAGGCGCAGAAATGTCCCCATCGGAAATAGCCTGGTTAAAAGCTTCCGCTATTTTGGCCCTTCCTTCGGCATCAGCATATAGGATTCGGGCTTGTGAACCAACCACCAATTTGTTCTGCTCCGCTTCCTCGATCCATTTAATGTTGTCCTGCATTTGCTGTTGGATTTCTTCCGGCGCCTTGGACTTTATGGCTTTCATTACTTCCAAGGCAATAGCATCCGTTTTTTGCAGATCCTTTGGATTTCCCGAAGTACAGACCCATCGGAATGGCCCAAAACCATAGTCAAAACACATGGGTCCCAAAATATCCTGGACATAAGAGGGATATTTAAAGTCGATATTGTTTGCTGCCATTACTTCTCCACCGGCACGGGATACTTCCAGCAAAAAGGCATTTCCGTAGTCAAAGAAGTAAGTGCCTTTGGCTGTGTGCTTGTTGATGGCATTGATCTGTCTACGTAGGGATTCTTGAACTTTATCCTTGAATGCAGATGGATTTTCAGCCATTAGCGTGTTGGCTTCTTCAAAAGACAATCCAACTGGATAATAACCACCTGCCCATGGGTTATGAAGGGAAGTTTGGTCCGATCCCAAATGCACAAAGATGTCCGCTTCCAAAAACTGCTCCCAGACTTCTACAATGTTTCCAATATAGGCCAAGGAGACCACCTCTTTGTTTGCAATGGCTTTTTGGGTTCTTTGGATAAGCCCTGAAATATCGGTCAAAAGTTCATCCACCCAGCCCTGTTCGTGTCTTTTTTTGGCCGCTTCTGGATTTACCTCGGCACAGACGGTGATGCATCCAGCTATGTTTCCTGCTTTGGGTTGTGCCCCACTCATGCCTCCCAATCCAGCAGTTAAAAACACTTTACCTTCTGGAGATTCTGACTTGTTCAGTACTTTTCTAAAGGCGTTCATCACCGTAATGGCAGTTCCATGCACAATGCCTTGCGGGCCAATATACATATAGGAACCTGCTGTCATCTGTCCGTATTGGGTAACACCCAGTGCATTGAATTTCTCCCAATCATCGGGTTGGGAATAGTTGGGAATCATCATGCCATTGGTGACCACTACCCTTGGTGCTTCCTTGGAAGAAGGGAACAATCCCATAGGGTGCCCGGAATACATATGCAGGGTCTGTTCTTCGGTCATTTCCGCCAAGTATTGCATCGTCAACAGATATTGTGCCCAGTTTTGGAATACGGCCCCATTCCCTCCATAGGTAATCAATTCTTCTGGATGTTGTGCCACAGCTGGATCCAAATTGTTCTGTATCATGAGCATGATCGCAGCAGCTTGTCGGGATTTGGCCGGGTAGTCGGAAATAGGCCTGGCATACATGCTATATTCCGGTTTGAAGCGGTGCATATAGATTCGGCCATAAGTTTGGAGCTCCTCGGCAAATTCTTTGGACAATTCTTGGTGCCACGCCTTTGGAAAATAGCGAAGGGCATTTTGAACCGCCAATTTTTTCTCTTCCACGGTCAGAATATCCTTCCTTTTGGGAGCCGGGTTCCCTCCTTTGGGATATGGTTTTGGCGCAGGAAGTTGCTCTGGGATTCCTTGAAGGATTTGTGATTTGAATTCTTGAAGCTCCATACTAATTTCTTTCAAAAACTTGTTTTCCATTTTTCCAGACAGAAACTGGTTTCAATTGCCCCTGATGATAGGTTATTTCTTGATAATTATCCGTTGGGAATACCACAAAATCGGCTAGATTTCCAGATTCTAAAGTTCCCCTGTCGGATAGGTTTAAGGCTGCCGCAGCCCTAAAGGTGATTCCTGCCAAGACCTCTGTATTGGACAATTTTTCAAAAGTGCCCAGAATGCTGGCCTGGGTAAGTAAATCTCCCATGGGGGCTGAACCTGGATTGTGATCACTGGCAATGGCCAAGGCGCCACCAGCGTCCAAAATTTTACGAGCTGGGGTATAGGCACATCCCAGTCCCAGGGAAGCCCCGGGCAAGGCGGTTGCAATCACATTGCTCTTTGCCAACAGTTGAACTTCTTTTTCGGTACTGGCCTCTAAATGGTCGGCGCTAATGGCACCAAACTTTATAGCAACTTCACTACCCCCTGTGGTAAACTGGTCGGCATGAACGGTAATATCAAAACCCATTTCTTGGGCTTGTCCATAATAGCTTTCAATTTCTTCTGGGGTAAAAGCACTTTCCTCAATAAAGGCATCCACTCGTTGGGATAGATTTTCAGCTTTAATTGCAGGAAGCAATTTTGCAATGATTTCATCCAGATAGGCAACTTCCCCATTCCAATCCTTGGGTTTCATGTGGGCGGCCAAACATGTGGCCACCAAATCAGCAGAGGTCTTTGCATTGGCATTTTTGATGGCTCGAAGCATTTTTAGTTCCTCATCCACAGAAAGACCATAGCCGCTTTTTACCTCAATGGTGGTGGTTCCGTTTTGTAGATGAAACTTGCTTCTATCTATAATGCCAACTTCCAATTGTTCTTGGGAGGCTTTGCGGGTTTGGGTCACGGTATCCCAAATGCCGCCTCCGGCCTTGGCAATCTCCAAATAGGATGCCCCGGCATTTCGTAGGGCATAATCCCGGGCACGGGAACCCCCAAAGCAGATATGGGTGTGGGAGTCCACAAACCCTGGGAGACAGACATATTGCCCTTCAATGAGGTGCAGATCAACGTCTGGAGATTTCAAATCTTCATAAACGCCAATCTCTTTGATTTTTCCTTCGGAAACCAAAATGCCCCCATTTTTAATAATTGGTAAATCGACATCCTTCAAACTGCCTTTTAAGGGCAGATTGGTCATAGGTAGTAACTGGCTAAATGGGCCTATCAATAAAGGTTTGTCCATGGGATCAATAAATTTCAAATTCGTGTTGGTGGGGGGTGTTCCATTTTAATTTTTTAGAATCCATAACATGTTCCACAAGAGCAATTATTTCACCCTCTTGAATCATGTGAATACCCTGCTCAATGTCATCTGCAAAGACACGGTCGCTTTCAGCAAAGGAGACCTTGGTTCTTACGAACTTATGGATTTCATCCAGCAATATGCCAGATTTTAATGGTTTTCTGTATTCGAAGGCCTGTGCTGCAGTCAACAATTCGATGGCCAATATTTTTTCCACATTTTCAATGATGTTCAGCGCTTTTCTACCACTAATGGAGCCCATACTTACATGGTCTTCTTGCCCCAATGAGGTTGGAATGCTATCAGCGCTGGCAGGAAAGCACAGACTCTTGTTTTCACTGGCCAAGGCTGCTGAGGTGTACTGCAGGATCATATATCCCGAGTTGATTCCTGTATCTTCCATCAGCAATTTGGGAACGCCGGGGCTGTTTCCCTCAAGGGCCAAATACACTCGACGGTCAGAAATATTCCCCAATTCAGATGCGGCTAAAGCTGCATAATCCAGGGCCATGGCCAGAGGTTGTCCGTGGAAATTACCTCCGCTTATGGTAAGTTCATCATCTATGATCACGGGGTTGTCTGTCACGGCATTCAACTCTACTTCCAATAATTCTTTTAAATGCAGCCATGCATTTCGTGATGCCCCATGCACTTGGGGGATGCAACGCAGGGAGTACGGGTCTTGAACCCTTTCGCAATCGATATGATCTTCCAGAATTTCAGAACCTTGAAGCAGCGTTCGGATTCTGCCCGCTACATGCTGATTTCCTTTAAAGGGACGAACCTCATGGAGTTTTTCGTGAAAAGGTTTCATGGAACCTTGAAGCCCTTCCAGCATCATGGCTCCAATAATATCCGCATGGCGCAAAGCATATTGCAACTTTTGAACGACCAAAACGGCATGGGCTGCTATAAATTGGGTGCCATTGATCAATGCCAGTCCTTCTTTTGGGCCAAGTTCCAAAGGCTTTAATCCTGTTTTTTTGAAGAGCTCGTCCGTGGTAATGGTCTTGCCTTCATAATCAACTTTACCCAGCCCGATCAAAGGGAGAAAAAGATGGGAAAGTGGAGCCAAATCTCCTGAAGCTCCCACAGAGCCCTGGGATGGAACCACGGGAATGGCATCGTTTTCCAAATGCCAGAGCATTCTTTGTATGGTCGCTACGGCAATTCCCGAAAATCCCTTGGAAAGGGCGTGGATTTTTAGAATGAGCATGAGTTTGGACAACTTCTGGGCAATGGGTTGCCCAACGCCCACACTGTGACTTTGTAAGATATTGGATTGAAGGATTCTGGTATCCTCCTTGGAAATCTTGGTATTGCATAAAGGGCCAAAACCCGTGTTTATTCCGTAAACGGTGTCACCCCTTGCCACTATGTTTTGTACGCGAAGACTGCTCGCTTTTATTTTTTCGAAGCAATGATCGGTTACCACTCCTTGAATGGAACCATCTGCTAGGCCCAAGGCAATGCTGGCTGTTAAATGATCTTCACCAAAATGAAATGTTTTGGGTAGTTGCATGTGTTCAATTTTATCAGATAAAGGTAAAAGCTATGTTTAATAATTACCAATACTTATTTTTGTAATAATTAATAAGTATGAATTATCAACTGGAACTTCGACATTTCATTTATTTTTTGGCTGTGGCCGAAGAACTCCACTATAGAAAAGCGGCTGAAAAATTGTTCATTTCCCAACCTGGTTTAAGTACGCAAATCAAGCAAATGGAAGAAATCTTGGAGACCCAATTGTTTATTCGGGATAAGAAAAAAGTGCAATTGACTCCTGCGGGAGCATTTTTAAAAGGAGAGGTGGAGTTTGTGTTGAACCACTTGGAACAGACCAAAAAACAACTAAAATTGATAGGTGAGGGGCATTTGGGGGAAATCAGGATAGGATTTTTGGGATCCGCAATGCAAAATGTGGTGCCCAACCTGCTTTTGGATTTAAAGAAGCAGTTCCCCTTGATACATACCAGTTTGGAGGAACTTTCCAATAGGGCACAGGTCAATGCCATTTTACACGACCGACTTGATTTGGGCTTCGTCCGTTTGGCCAGGGTACCCAAGGGATTAAAATTGCGACCTGTGTTTGAGGATACTTTCTCACTGGTTCTTCCCGAGGACCATCCCATGGAATCCAAAAAATTTAAAGGGATGAAACAGGTATCCGAAGATGATTTTATCTTGTTTTCCCAAGACTATAGCCCCCTATATTATGATACCGTTTTGAGCATTTGCGAGGATGCCGGGTTTACACCCAAGGTTTCGCATAAATCGGTGCATGCGCAAACTATTTTTAAGTTGGTGGAAAATAAATTGGGCATCGCCATTGTTCCCACGGCCTTGCAATACGGCTTCCAGATGAAGGTAAAGTTCATTGAATTAAAACGAATTAAACAGCGAGCAGTACTTTCCATGGTATGGAAGGAGGACAATAGGAATCCGGCATTGCAAAATTGTATGGATTTGTTGATGAAACATTAATAGGGAACGGAACAGGCCTTATCTTTGGAACTCTAAACAATTGTCTATGATTTTTGAATTGATCCAGAACCGGAGAAGTGTTTTTCCAGCCCAATACAATAGCCAACCCATTGCCAGGGAAATCATTGAAAAAATATTGGAAGCTGCCAACTGGGCGCCTACCCACAAGAAAACCGAGCCTTGGCGGTTTAAGGTTTTTATGAATGGGAAACAGCGGGAATTGGGGCAATTTCTTTCGGACAAGTATCAGGAAGTGGATCCCAAACCCAAACAAGTCAAAATAAACAAACTAAAGGAAAACCCTGGGCGTTCCGGAGCTGTAATTGCTATTTGCATGCAACGGGATCCCGAAGAGAGTTTGCCCGAGTGGGAGGAGTTGGCAGCTACCGCAATGGCTGTTCAAAATATGTGGCTGTGCTGCACGGAATTAGGTATTGGATGCTACTGGAGCTCCCCGGGCTTGATCAAATACATGGGGGAGTTTTTGGATTTGGAAGAAGATGAAAAGTGCTTGGGCTTTTTCTATATGGGGTATTATGATGGCGACATAGAACCATCTCCCCGAAAACCAATATCCGAAAAAGTGCAGTGGTTAGAATGAGAATATTTCCCCAGCGTACTTTAAAGCTACAATAACATAGAACACAGCAAAGGCAAAGGTCAAAACCAACTTCATAAAGGTGCCCGTTAAAAAACCAATAAAGGACCCAAAGGCTGCTTTCATAGCAGTTTTTTGGTCGGCTTTGTTCATGAGCTCACCTACCAAGGCACCCACAAAGGGCCAAATAATTATTCCAAATGGGCCAAAAATGGGAAAGAAGATGGCCACCAACAGACCGATGATGCTCCCCCACATCCCTGCTTTACTACCACCAAACTTTTTTGTTCCCGCTGCTGGAATTACATAGTCCAAGATGGTAATACCAAGAGCAAGGACCAAGGTACCGCCCAAAATCCACCAATTGTCTGGTACAGCTTTGGTCAAGTAAAGCAGCAAAAGACCTACCCAACTTAAGGGAGGACCTGGCAATACAGGTAGAAAACTACCAAGGATGCCGACCAGCATCAAAATAAAACCTAAAACAAGAAGTGCTATATCCATATTGGGTGTTTGACTATGAGACAAATTTAAACATCAAATGTTACAGCCTAAGGTGTAAAAAGAACATTTTCAACTATAAAATTAGTTTAAACTAAAAATTTAGTTATATTTGTTCCAAGTTAAAACTAAAAACTTAGTTTAAAAATGAAACAGTTGACAAAAGCGGAAGAAGAGGTAATGCAGTTTTTATGGAAACTGGAAAAAGCCAATGTTGCTGCCATCATTGATGAATTGCCCGAACCCAAACCCGCCTACAATACAGTGTCTACCATTGTTCGAATTTTGGAGGACAAAGGATTTGTGAGTCATGAAAAAGTAGGGAAGGGACACCTATATTTTCCTTTGGTACGAAAAGAGGAATATAGCAATCAGTCCATATCCAAATTGGTAGACGGTTACTTTCAAGGATCCTTTAAAAGTATGGTGTCTTTTTTTATGAAAAAGAACGATATCAGCTTAAGTGAGCTGGAAGAGATTATGCAAACCATTAAGAAGGACTCGAAATGATTACCTATCTGTTAGAAAGTGTGACCATTCAATTGGTCTTTTTACTTGTATACGACCTGCTTTTGAAAAAGGAAACTTTCCTTCAATGGAACCGTTTTTATCTTTTGGCAAGCTTTGTACTGTCCTTGATACTTCCCTGGATAAAAATTGAGGCGCTACAAACCAATGTTCCGGAAAACCTGATTGAATATCAGACGTTCTTTTTGCAATTGGATGAGGCAGTGTTGCTGCCATCAGGAATGGAAACCTCAATTTTTGAACCCAATTCCTGGGAGTATGTGGTGTTTGCCATTGGTGCCTTGATCATGACTGTTTGGTTTGTTGCAAAACTCTTCCGATTGTACCACTTAAAAGCGATAGGGAAAACCAAATATTATCAGGAGTACACCGAAATTAAAATTCCCAAAAGTTCGGCGGCCTTCTCCTTTCTTAAAAATGTCTTTTTGGGAGAAGAAATTCCAAAGGAAAAACAGGAACGAATAGTCCAGCATGAATTGGTGCATGTAAAGCAGCGGCACTCCTTGGATCTCATCTTTTTTGAGTTGATGCGGATTGCATTCTGGTTTAATCCACTGGTCTACTTGTATCAATCACGTATTTCTGAGCTCCATGAGTTTATTGCAGATGCCAAGGCATCCAAAACAAGTAAAAAGGAACAGTACGAATTGTTGCTTTCAGAGGTTTTCCACAGTCAGAATTTCAGTCTAGTCAATCAGTTTTATAAAAAATCATTAATCAAAAAACGAATCGTCATGTTAACAAGAAAAAAGTCAAAATCAATTTATCAGTTGAAATATGGAATGCTCCTTCCTTTGGTTTTTGGGATGCTAGTCTATACTTCCTGTGAAAGTGAAGAAAAATTTCAGGATAATGATCAGGAGATGGTTGTTGAGGATGTGGACAATCTCTCCTTGGCTCAGCTAGATGCACTTTACTATAAACTTGAAGCCCTTTCAGATAGTGGTGGTGACTGGCAATTTAAATTAAAGGATGAGGATTCATTTATACTTTATCAGAGCGCGACCAACGGATCAATTATCCGGTTTAAAAATAGAGAGAAGGCCATCAAAGCGACTATGACCATAGTTTCATCAGAAATTAATGCTGGTATGTTTTCGTCAGATATAAATGCCGGAACCGTTTATGGTCAGGATGCCAATGGGGTTCAAGTGCCTTTTGCGGTTATTGAGGAGGTTCCGATTTACCCCGGCTGTGAAAATAGCTTGGATAAAAGGGCTTGTTTTATGGAAAACATTACGGAACATATCCGAAAGCATTTCAAATATCCCGAGGAAGCCCAGGAAAAAGGGATTCAAGGTAGGGTGAGTATTATTTTCCGGATAAACACCGAGGGAGAAGTTGTTGGGATTCGACAACGGGGCCCACATAAGTTGTTGGAAGACGAAGCGGTGCGCATCATTTCCAAGCTTCCCAAAATGGGTCCCGGAAAACAAAAGGGAAAACCGGTAAGTGTCCCGTTTAGCATACCCATATCCTTTAAACTGCAATGATGTTGACAATCCAAAATAGAGGCCCGAAGTTTTTCGGGCCTTTTTTGGTTTAAGGGTATGGTCAAAAAATCGTAATTTCAGCCAAATTCATGGGGAGGTATGCGCAAGTGTTTAGCAGTGTTGTTTTTGTTTGTTTTATCCTCTTGCCAGCTGTTCATGTCCAGGGAAGAAAAGACGGATAAAATGGTACATGACAAGCTGCAGGAAATTGATTGGAACGAGGTGGATCAATACCCTTTGTTTGACAATTGTGATGAAATGGCACCCAAAGCAACGCAACGAGAGTGCTTTAGAACGGAAATGACAAGATTGGTATCCGAAGCTTTGGACAGCTTGCAGTGGGAGGTCAAAAACGATTTGAACGATACCGTCCTTATTGATTTTAAGGTGGACGAGGATGGCTTTATCTCTATTATGGAAATGGAGGTAAGCCAGAGTATTTTGGCAGAAATCCAGGATTTTAATGAGCAGATTAGAAACCAATTGAAGGATTTAACAGTGGCTCCGGCTGTAAAAAGAGCAAAAAAAGTGAGCATGCGTTTTCGTCTTCCGATAGTTCTCAATACACAACCATAGTTTGGCAACAGAAAAGATTATTTTAGGAATAGATCCAGGGACTACCGTAATGGGGTTTGGAATCATTAAGGTGGTAAGGAAACAAATGCAATTTGTCCAGATGAATGAATTGCTCCTCAGAAAATACGACGATCCCTATACCAAGCTAAAGCTCATCTTTGACCGTACCTTGGAACTGATAGATTCCTATCATCCAGATGAAATTGCCATTGAAGCCCCATTCTATGGAAAAAATGTCCAGTCTATGTTGAAATTGGGCCGAGCGCAAGGAGTGGCCATGGCTGCCGGACTTTCTAGACAAATTCCCATTACGGAGTACATGCCCAAAAAAATAAAGATGGCCATTACCGGAAACGGGAATGCCAGCAAGGAACAAGTGGCTAAAATGCTCCAGAGCGTACTTCAATTAAAATCCCTCCCCAAAAATTTGGATAGCACGGATGGACTGGCCGCCGCAGTTTGCCATTTTTACAATGAAGGTAGGGTAGATATAGGAAAAAGCTATACGGGATGGGAGGCTTTTGTGAAGCAGAATCCCAAGAAAATTAATAATTAAAAATTTTTAATTATTAATGTGCAAATTAGAGGCTCATTATTAGCATGTCCGGTATTTACATCCACATCCCGTTTTGCAAACAAGCTTGTCACTATTGCGATTTTCATTTTTCTACACAATTGGGAAAAAAGGAGCTGATGCTGCAGGCGCTTTGCGAAGAAATTAGGCTACGCAATGATGAATTGGGAGATGCGGAGGTGGAAACTATTTACTTTGGGGGCGGAACACCATCGATTTTGGAAAATGCTGAAATTGAACTACTGATAGATCAAGTCTATAAAAATTTCAAGGTCGTTCCAAAACCGGAAATTACCTTAGAAGCCAACCCCGATGACTTATCCAAAAATCGAATCGTCCAATTATCCAAAAGTCCAGTAAACCGATTGAGCATAGGAATCCAATCCTTTTATGATGAGGACTTGGAGTTGATGAACCGTGCACACAATGCGGATGAGGCCGCAAATTGCATCTCCGAGGCCACGAAGTACTTTGAAGATATTTCCATCGATTTGATTTATGGTATTCCAGGGATGGATCACGATCGTTGGAAATCCAATATTGATAAAGCCCTTGCTTTTGGCCTACCCCATATCTCCAGTTATGCCCTTACCGTAGAACCCCGAACAGCGTTAAAGAAATTTATTGAGCAAGGCAAGGTGGCGGAAGTTGACGATGCACGTGCTCAAGAGCAGTTCCTTCTGCTGGTTGAAATTCTGGAGGCAAATGGTTTTGTAAACTATGAGATTTCCAATTTTGGAAAACCGGGTTTCTTTTCCAAGAACAACACTTCCTACTGGCAAGGCAAGAAATATATTGGTATAGGGCCATCAGCGCACTCATTTGATGGAATAAACCGCAGTTGGAATGTACGGAACAACAATAAGTATATAAAAGCCATTCAAGCTGGAGAGTTGCCATCCGAGAAAGAAAAACTGACTTTGACGGATAGATATAATGAATATGTCATGACTGGCTTACGTACCATTTGGGGTGTTTCCCTGGAAAAAGTGGAGGCAGAATATGGCGCAGACTATCTGGTGCATCTAAACAATCACGGCAAAAAATTCCTTGATTCAGGATTACTTATGCTAAACGATGGCAAGCTGACAGCTACGCAAAAGGGAAAATTTTTGGTGGATGGGATGGCGTCCGATTTATTTATCCTGAACTAGATTCAGGATTTGTTAACTTATATGGAATTACAAAAAGGATATGTTTATATGTTGACCAATGTCCCAAGATCTATACTTTATATTGGAGCAACAAAAAACATAAAGAAAAGGATAAGAAAACATATAGCTGGCACTGGTGCCGTATTCACAAAGAAATATCACTTACGGATCCTGATTTATTATGAAATATTTGATGATATTGGACTAGCTTTTAAAAGAGAAAAGCAACTTGAAAACTGGAAGAAAGATTGGAAATGGAATCTTGTAAAATCTAAAAATCCAGAATTATTAGATTTACTAGACAATTTTTACTAAATACTGAAACAAGTTCAGCATTAATGATCACCACCATTAAGTACAATTCCAAGAACTATAAAATAGATTTGTCCAAACCCTTGGACATTTCTATCCCTTTACGGGGAGATAAAGACAATGTCAACGCCTGGTATTTGGATCCGCCGCGAATAGAACCGCATCAAGAGGGGAAGTTCATTGGGAAGGTATCCGAGGGTGCTTCCACTAACTTTAACGATATCTGGTTTAACCCGCATTCCCATGTGACCCATACGGAATGTCTGGGTCATATTACCAAAGCATTTCATTCGGTCAATCAAAAATTAAAACGTTATTTCTTTTGGGCCGAAGTGATTACTGTGGCTCCTGAAAGACAAGGCAAGGATTTTGTGATTTCGGAAAAGCAGCTTCGCTATGCTCTTGGCACCAAAAAAAGGGAAGCTGTAATAATCCGAACGATTCCAAACCTAAAAAGCAAATGTGCACAAAACTATTCCAACACCAATCCGCCTTATTTGCTAAAAGAAGCCTTGGAGTTTTTGGTGGGTAAAGGAATCTTGCATTTGTTGGTGGATCTTCCATCCGTGGATAAGGAAAAGGATGGAGGCGCACTTGCAGGTCACCACACGTTCTGGAACACTGCGGAGGCTCCTAGAGTGGACGCTACCATTACCGAGTTGATCTATGTGGACAATGAGATCAAGGACGGCCCATATTTCTTAAATCTACAAGTGGCCCCGTTTGAAAACGACGCCAGCCCTAGTAGGCCAGTTTTATATCAAATTGAAAACCAATGAAAGTACTTTTAAAGTTAGAAGAGGTTACACTTTTGCTCCTTGGGTTCTATCTGTTCATGTGGATGGATTTACCTTGGTGGTGGTTTTTTGCATTACTTTTAACTCCAGATATTGGGATGATTGGATATTTGGCTGGAAATAAGGTGGGTGCTTTTACCTATAATTTATTTCATCATAGAGGGTTGGCAATTTTTTTGTTCTTGCTAGGGAACAGTTTTGTGGACCTCCCCATCTTAGAACTGATCGGAATCATAATGTTCTCCCATATAGCGATGGATAGGGCTTTGGGCTATGGTTTAAAATACAATAAAGGATTTAAGTTTACCCATTTGGGAGAAGTGGGGAAAGGAAATGGATGATATTCTAGAAGTTATACTGGGTCTGATACTGGGTGCCATACTCATGTACTGGCTGTTCTCTTTGTTTCGAAAAAAGAAGAACAAGGATTTGACCAAACAACAGTCCACTGTTTTGCTCGATAAGATCAGGAGTGTGTGCAAACTGGTTTCGGTTGAAGGGGATTTTGCGGAGATCTACAATTATGAAAACACCAAAGAAGGACTGTTCAGTCTATTGAGCAGCAAAAAAAAGGCCTTGATCATCGTTAAGGCCAAGGCGCAAATAGGGTATGACCTTACCAAATTGAATCTAAGGGCCGACGATAAACGCAAAAGGATAATCCTGGATAATTTTCCACAACCTGAAGTACTTTCCATAGAACCTGAGCTTCAGTTCTATGATATTAAAAATGGATTGTTCAATAGCTTTTCCCCTGACGACCTTACCAATGTTAACCAAGAAGCCAAAGACCATATCAAACATAAAATCCCAGAAAGCGGGCTTATGGATACTGCACGCAAAGAAGCACTGCAAGCCGTATTTTTGGTGGAAAAGATTGTGGAGACCATTGGATGGACCTTGGACTACTCCGCTCTTGAAATAACAAATCGCGATAAACACTTTTTAGAAGAATAGAAACCTATGAGAACTACATTTATAACTTTATTTTTATTGGGCATTGTTAATATGTCCCTTGCACAAACCCAAGACAATATGAATACTTTTGATTCCGCTTTTGCCCACACGGTGTACTTTTGGTTCAATAATCCGGACAATCAGGCCGATCGTGACCTGTTTGAAGCTTCGCTAAAGAAGTTCCTGGACAATTCCAAGTTTGCCAAGACCAACTTTATTGGCACACCTCCCAAGGCAACCAGAGAGGTGGTGGACGGAACGTTCACCTATTCCTTGATCGTTACTTTTGAATCTGCAGAGGCGCAGGAAGGATACCAAAAGGAGCAGCCGCACTTGACGTTCATTGATGAATGCAAACATTTGTGGAAAAAGGTCATTGTGTATGATTCCTTAGGCTTATAAGCATGAATGTTGAACAACTCAGGGAGCTGTGCATACGTAAAAAAGGGGTAACGGAGGAATTTCCTTTTGATGAACAAACTTTGGTTTTCAAGGTCATGGGTAAAATGTTTGCCCTTATTGCCTTGGAGCGTTTACCCCCGCAATGTAACCTCAAGTGTAATCCAGAATGGGCGGAAGAGTTACGGGAGGAGTACGATGGGGATATTATCCCTGGTTATCATATGAGTAAGAAGCACTGGAATACGCTAATGTTGGAACAACTTCCTCCAAATCTTATTGGAGAGTTGGTTGACCATTCCTATGATTTAGTGGTTTCCGGACTGACGAAAAAGCTTAGAGACGAGCTGACTTCCTTGGGATAGGTTGGTGGAATAGGTGTTTGGTTCATCGAAACAAAACTACAGTTCATCGATAGTTTTTTTGTATTTAACCATTTTGTAGTCTTTTTCTGATTGCGATTCCCCAAATTTGTGTACTAAATCGAATAAGATCATGAATGTGCTGTTCATAGAAGACGATATGATAGAGACCATGAAATTGCAACGGGCAATTTCTAAGTTTCAATCCAAGCATAAGATTATCGAGGCCAAAAATGGAGAGGAAGCTTTCGATATTTTAAAAGGTGAGAGCTTGCCCGATATCATCCTTTTGGATTTGAACATGCCTCGAATGAGTGGCATCGAGTTTCTGACCAAAATAAAGTCGGATGAAAAACTTAAATACCTGCCCGTCATCATTTTGACCACATCCGAAAATCGAGTAGATCTATTAAAATGTTTCGAGATTGGAATTGCCGGTTACATCATAAAGCCTTTAAAATATGAGGATTACGAATCCAAATTAAAGAAGGTTTTTGACTACTGGGAAATCAGTGAATTGATCAAAGGCTAACAAAAAACCCGTTTTCACAACATTATTTTTATAATTCGGTAGTACTATTCCTACATTTAATTCATAATATTCTTTATTGTGAAAGGAATTGTATTCACTGAGTTTTTGGAAATGGTCGAGTCCAACTATGGACTTGAGATTGTTGATTCCATAATAGAAAATTGCGACCTCCCTTCTGGAGGGGCGTATACATCCGTAGGTACATATGATTTCAATGAGATGGTAAGTCTCATTGCAGAACTAAGTAAACAAACAGAAGTTGCCCAGGAAAAATTACTGTATTCCTTTGGGCATTATTTGTTTGGCGGATTGACCGCTGCCCACCCTGAGGTAGTAGCCAGTTATAGAAACCCTATGGGTCTTTTATATGGTATAGAAGACCATATTCATGTGCATGTACTAAAACTGTATCCAGACGCAGAACTTCCTCGTTTTAAGATGCTGTCCAAGACGGAAAATAGCTTGGAAATGATCTACATTTCTTCAAGAGGCTTGTATGCGCTGGCGCATGGATTGATTGAAAAGACCTTTGAACATTTTGGAAAAAACGTACAGGTAGATTATAAACTTTTAAATGAAAACGGCACGGAAGTAAAGTTTACGATTGTCCAAAATGGCTAATTCCGAAATTTCCATACTAAAGCGGGCACTGGAACGGGAGAAGAAAGCCCGAAAGACTGCCGAAAGCCTTTTGGAAACAAAGGCCAAAGAGCTTTATGATGCTTCCTTGCACCTTAAGGAGGCCAATGGAAAATTGGAGGCCTTGATCAACAAAAAGGGAGATCGTATAGATAGTGCTTTTGTCAATATTATTGACCCTTATGTGGTCATGGATATGATGACCAACGTGATCAATATGAATACTTCCGCAAAAGAATTTTTGGGGTTTGATCATACCAAAGAAGAAATTCAACTGTCATCCATTGTCCACCCGGATTATATTGAATACACCGCAGAGTCGTTCCAAACTTTGTTGCAGGTAGGAATCCTAAAGAATTACTCCGCCAAGATCATCACCAAAAACTCCGAGGAAAAATTTGTGAACATCAATGCGAGCCTAATCTATAATGAAAATGGTCAACCCATTGCGGCTCAGGGGGTAATTCGCGACATCACAAAGGAAGTAGAGATACGGAAGCTTTTGGAGGATCAAAAAAAGCAACAGGACATTATAGTGGAAAACTCCTCTTTGGGCATTTTGTTGATTGTGGACGACAAGATCATAAAAGCCAATAAATCCTTTGTTGAACTTTTGGGATATTCAGAGGCGGCTTTGAAAAAACGGTCCATAGATGATATTTCTTCCCTGGAAGACAGTAATCTCTATGATGACCTATTAAAGAAGAGCTTGGAGAACGACACCAAAAAGTTCTCCATTGTTCGAAAGTTTTACAAAAAGAACGGGGAGACCCTATACGGCAAAACTTCCATGAGTACCGTATTGGATTCCAAAGGAAATATAGAGTACAGCGTGGCAATGATCGAGGACATCACTCGGGAAAAAGAAGCTGAGGAAAAAATTAGGGCTTCTGAAGAGCGAATGACCACCTTGATCAAAAACCTGCAAACTGGGATTTTGTTGGAGGATCAGGACCGCAAAGTGGTGCTGGCCAATCAAAAATTCTGTGATCTTTTTGGCATTCCTGTTTCTCCTGATTCCATAAAAGGAGTAAATGGGGAAAAGTCCATCCATAAATACAAGAACATGTTCTTGGATCCGGACGTGGTTTTAAAACAAATTGATCAGGTGGTCCGCAGGAAAGAGGTTGCGACGGCAGATGAAATGGAATTGTTGGATGGGCGAACCTTTGAACGGGACTATATCCCACTTTTTAACAATGGGGAGTACAAAGGTCATTTGTGGAGTTATAATGACATCACCCTACGCAAGAACTATAGGAAAAACCTAGAAATACAAAAAGAAAAATACGGAAGCATCATTGCAAATATGAACTTAGGATTGGTAGAAGTGGACAACGATGAGAACATTCTCATGGTAAACCACAGTTTTAGTGATATGATCGGGCTGCCCACAGATGAACTGATCGGGAAAAACACCGAAGACGTCATTCATTTGTACGAAGAAGATCGTGAAAAACTGAAACAGCATAATAAGAAAAGAAAAAAAGGAATATCGGATTCCTATGAGGTTGCCGTGAGGGTTGCCAACGGAGAAAAACGTTTCTGGCTGCTTAGCGGAGCCCCAAGATATGATGATGCCGGAAATGTTGTGGGATCCATTGGAATCCATTTGGATATTACGGACCAAAAGAACCTGGAACTTCAAAAGGAAAATCTCTTGCATGAACTGGAGGCAAGCAACAAGGGCCTCCAGGAATACGCCCATATTGTTTCTCATGACCTTAAGTCCCCTTTGCGGAGCGTCAGCGCCTTGGCCACTTGGCTTTATGATGACTATAAGGATACTCTGGATGAAAACGGGAGGTACAACCTTAAAATGATGCAGGAAAAAATTGAGGGAATGGATAAGTTGATCAGTGGAATCTTAAAATATTCAACGGTCAACAATGATGTTCTGGACAGTACCACTGTAGATGTGAACGAGGTAATTCAAGAAATAAAGGAGATTATATATATCCCAGAGCATGTAAGCATCAAGGCCAAGCAAACTTTACCCACCATTAAGGCCGATAAAACCAAAATCCATCAATTGTTCCAGAATTTCTTGAGCAACGCAGTGGTGAACATTGACAAAGAGGACGGATTGGTGGAAATAGATTATAAGGAGCATTCCACGCATTGGGAATTTAGTATCAAGGACAATGGGGTGGGCATTCCGGAAGAGTATCACGAAAAAATATTCCAGATTTTTCAGTCCATAGGAAACAAGGAACGATCCACTGGAATAGGACTATCCATAGTGAAAAAAATTATTGACCGATATAAGGGAAAGGTATGGTTGCAAAGTGAAATAGGCAAAGGAACCACCTTTTTCTTCACGCTAAAAAAAGAAATTAAAAACAAGTAATCATGAAAGTAAATCAAGCTAAAAAGTTAAAAGGAGGAACTTGGGAGTTTACACAAAACCAACTTTTAAAGGAACCATTGGTTCTGGTTTTTGGAGATCGATTTTTATTGGAATCCAAAGATGTATATCAAGAGATAAGGGATTTATATCCAGATGGACATCTGGTTTTTGGATCTACCTCAGGAGAGATCATGGAAACCAGTGTATACGAGGAAAGCATTACCATAACCGCCATTGAGTTTGAAAAAACCCGATTTGAAATTGTAAGCAAAAACATCAAGGATTTTGTGGACATTGAAAAAATGGGAGCCAGTATTTCGGAGCAGTTCAATATGGATGAGTTAAATCATTTGTTTATTGTGTCCGATGGCAGTTTTGTAAACGGAAGTGGTCTTATTGAAGGCTTGGAGTCTGTTGAAGGATTTAAGGCTTCTATTACTGGTGGACTTTGCGGTGACGGTGCCCGATTTGAAAAGACATTGACTTCGTATAATGAAGACCCTAAACAAGGTGAAGTGGTGGCCATCGGCCTTTATGGTGAAGCCCTGGAAGTAAGCTATGCCAATTTTGGAGGTTGGACCCCTTTTGGTCCGGAGCGAACCATTACCAAATCTGTAGGCAATGTGCTGTATGAGATTGATGGTAAGCCCGCTTTAGATTTGTATAAAAAATACTTGGGAGAAAAGGCAGCGGAGCTTCCCCAAGCCGCATTGCTGTATCCACTTACGGTACAACAAAATGAGGATTCTGAACCTTTGGTTCGTACCATTCTCAATATTGATGAGGAGGCAAATTCAATGATTTTGGCAGGAGATGTGCCCTTGAACTCCAAGGTACAATTAATGATGTCCACTATGGACGATATTGCAGAAGGTGCATGTAATGCCGCGGAATTGGCCATGCGGGATAGAAAGAGCAAACCGGAGTTGGCCATTTTGGTCAGCTGTGTGGGTCGCAAATTGGTGCTGGACCAACGTACCGAGGATGAAATTGAGGAGGTAGCCGATGTGATTGGTGAACAAGCCAGTATCACTGGATTTTATTCTTATGGGGAAATGGCCCCATTTGCTGGGAAAAATGAGTGCCAATTGCACAATCAAACCATGACCTTAACTCTATTGAGCGAATAAATGCACTCCCTGCTTAAAAGACAACTAAAGAAATTTTTGCCCCAGGAATTGGCGGAGCATCCAGAAATGGAGACCTTCCTCGATTCTGTGGATAAGTCGTATTCAGATTTTGACCAAAAGCTGAAGATGATCCAAAGGGCCACGTCTTTAAGCTCGGAAGAACTATATGCAGCGAATCTACGGCTGAACAAGGAGGCTGAAAGCCAGCGTAAAGTGCTGGAGTCTCTAAGAAAGGCCGTGGTTTCCATGCAGGACAAAACCAATGATAGGATCAATGGCTCGTTGGACTTTAATCCCCAACAATTGGTGGAGGATATTGAAAAGCAGGCACTAAAACTGGTGCAGATGACCGCTGAAAAAGATATGCTCCTCAAGAATTTGGAACAGCAAAACGAGTCATTGAACAACTATGCCCATATGGTTTCACATGATTTGAAATCCCCTATACGAAACGTTCATTCCCTAGTGAGTTGGGTTTTTGAGGACGGACAGGAAGGGTTCAAGGAACAAAGCAGGGAAAATGTCCAACTCATTTTTCAGAATCTTGCCAAAATGGACAGTCTTATAGATGGTATTTTACGCCATTCCACCATAGACTCCATCCAGGAAAGTGCAGGGGTCTTGGATCTGGGTCTGCTCATTGAGGAAATTGAAAGGACCATATATGTTCCGGACAACATAACCATTAAAAAGAGCAAGAACCTGCCCCAACTCTATACAGGAAAATACCGATTGGAGCAGTTGTTCAAAAATTTGATGACCAATGCCATTACGGCAACGGAGCATAATCCACAGGGGATGATCATGATTGATGTAATGGAAGAGGTAGATGGGTGGATGTTCAGTGTTTCCGATAATGGAAAGGGAATTCCAAAACATCTTCAGGATGGCATTTTTGGCATGTTCAAAAAGTTGGAGAACAATTCGGGTGCAACGGGAATTGGACTCGCTTTGGTAAAGAAAATAATCAATTTCTATAAAGGAGATATTTGGTTGTCCTCAGAAGAGGGCAAGGGAACCACCTTCTTTTTCACAATTAAAAACAAGCACAATGTCTGAAATACCAAATCTGGACTATATAAAGGAAATATCAGGAGGCAATGAGGATTTTGAGAAGAAATTCCTGAACATTATCCAGACTGAATTTCCGAAGGAAAAGCAGGATTACTTCTCCTTTTTGGAAAGTGGTGATTTGGAAGAATCGGCAAAAGTTGTGCATAAGATCAAGCATAAATTGGGGATTCTTGGACTTACAGAGGGGTATAAATTGGCCATTCAGTATGAAGAGGATCTTAAAGATCGAAATACCAAGCTCAAGAATCAATTTCATGAGATTTTGGAATCGGTGGAAGGCTTCATTTTAAAAATTGCATAAAATGAAATGTATCATAGTAGATGACGAAGGGAGCGCCAGGGCCATCATAAAGGAGCTCTGCAACACCATTCCGGAAATGGAGGTGGTTGCGGAATTCCCCAATGCCTTGGAAGCGCTCAAATTCCTTAAAAATAACCAAGTGGACCTTATTTTTTTGGATATCCACATGCCCAAACTTACCGGGGTGGATTTTGTGGAAACCGTGGCCAATCCGCCCAAAATTGTATTTACCACCTCCGATAAGGATTTTGCCATTGAAGCCTACGGCTATGACTTTATTTTAGATTATTTGGTAAAACCTATATCTGCAGAAAGATTTCAAAAATGCGCAAAAAAAATACACAATGAATTTCAAAAAGCGGACATCAACCTGGAAAAGGAGGGAGCTTTAAATGAAGAAGACCACCTGTATATCAATATAGACAGGCGGTTGATCAAATTGAAGTTCCATGATATACAATTGATAGAGGCGCAGGGAGATTATATTGAGATTCAGACCCGCGACAAGAGATACAGGGTACATTCAACACTTAAGAAAATCAAGGAGAAGCTCCCGGATTCAAAGTTTTTGCAAATTCATCGATCATACATTATCAACTTTTCGCAGATTGTGGACATTCAAGACAATAGCGTGCTCATAGAACGCAATGTTATTCCTATCAGCAGATCTAACCGTCCCGAGCTCATGCAACGATTGAATTTATTATAAAAAGTAGGAAAAAAACTACAATATTTAGTTTCTTTTGCGTTAGTATAGTTAGGCACTTTTTGAAAATGTTAAAGAGATTGAAATCACTTAATTAAATCTTTTGGAATATGTCTTTGGAAATACGTGAAAATCGAGGAATTTTTGAAATTTTAGGCCGGGTTTCAACCCAGCAAATAGGGGCTTTGAACTCTTACTTCAATGCCGTTTTGGAGCAGGAAGACAGTATAGTGGTCAGCCTGGAAAAAGTAACCCATTTTGATTCAACAGCGGCCCGCTTTTTTGAGAAACTGTATCAAAATTCTGCTCGACAGAACAAAGTGGTTTCCTTGATTGGAAGACAGAACAGTACGCTTATGGAAGTCTTTAATTCTACCAAGACCAATTATATCCTAAGTCCTGATCGTATTTAGCAGAGGAACATTTTAAAAAGGTCAGATATGAAAGTCACCGACTACCAGCCCTATTACAAAGCAACACCACAAAACCTGGGTAATGAGGATTTAAACCGTTTGATTACCTATTTTGAACTATTGGACGATGTCCAGAAACCAGTGGTAAGCTTGGTTACCCCTGTGTACAGGGCCATGGATACCTTGGTGGCCCATATACTTTCGCTTTCCAATTTAAAGACGATCATACCCTATGAAGTCATTTTTGTGGAAAACAATGCGGACGAAGAGACCTTGTCCATATTGAAACAGCTTGGGGCCAAAGTGGTCAGCGAACCACAACAGGGCATTACCTATGCACGACAAAAAGGACTGGAAGAAGCCAAGGGGCAAATTATATGTACCATGGATCCAGATTCCATCTACGATCCCTATTACATTGATAAAATGGCTCTTCCTTTTTTTGTCGATAAGGATTTGGTTCTCTGTTATTCTGTCTCGCAGAGCTATGAAAATGACTTCCAGCTCTCGCCTAAAATGCGACTTAGAAACAAGCTTAAGTTGGCCTATTTTAGATGGAAACTCTCCCAAAAGTTTACCACCAAAATCAAGCATATACGGGCGGTTTCCATGGCCATGCGCAGGGAGACGCTTCTTCCTATAGGCTATGACACGGACCTAAGGGTAGTGTCGGGCTGCGATGACGGTATGCTGGCCATCCACTTGCATAATTTGGGAACCTTCAGATATGTAAATGTTGAGGTATTTACGGCACTTCCGCCGGAACGGGAGCCTGGAAAGCCATTTCCCTTCTGTAACGAGCGGTTCCGAACCTCAAAAAATTCCTTGGAAGCCACTTTTGAAGCCCTTGACATCACCGAGGCATCCAACTAAAGCATTTACTTTTCATCATCTGCTTGCATAGGAAGGACGCTTACAAATTAGTAGAGCCCCCTTAGTTTCCATATCTGGTATTTGGCCTTGGACCATTCGCCGATAAGCTGGCTAATGGCCTAACCTCCGATAATTCATCGCTTACAACAGCATCCCTTGGTTTTACAACATAGAATTATTAAAACGTAATATAAATCCTACTTTTCCATTGTGTTTAGTACTACAAATCTTAAAATCGATATTATGAAAATTTTAGTTGTTGACGACAAGCAATCCCTGAGTGAGCTGGTATCCCAGTTTTTGGGGCAGTCCTACCAGGTAACCACCATGGAAGATGGATTGGCTGCCCTAACATGGATGCAGGAAGGAAATATTCCGGATTTGGTCATAACAGATTTGGAAATGCCCAACATGGATGGTTTTGAATTGATCCGAAAAATAAAGGAAAGCGGATACTTTGCCAATATACCCATTATTGTACTTAGTTGCAGGGATAGCAGTTCCGATAGGATTGAATGCCTGAAATTGGGAGCCGATGATTACCTGGTAAAACCGTTTAATCCGGAAGAGCTGCTCATTCGGGTTGAAAAATTACTTATACGAGCATAACCATGGAAGTATTATCGGACCAAAAAGTATGTCTCCTGTATGTAGGGGTAGATCAAGTTGTGGTAAATCAATTTGTGGCCCTGCCTGAAAAAGTGGATTTCCATATGGCAAAAAATTCGGTTTTGGCCATAAAATGGTTGGAAGAAAACCAACATGTGGATGCCATTATCTGTGAGAAACAGATTCCAGGACAAACAGGTATTGAGTTTCATAATGTTGTTAGGGAACGGTTCACGAATAAAGATGACATCCCTTTCATTTTGGTGGCCAAAAGCCGAGATAAAAACGATTTGTCCGAGGCCGTGAAGAACGGTATTGATGACTTCTATGTACAGCCCTTGTCCACCGATCGGATATTGGAAAGGGTGCAGTTTTTAAAAGAACTTAAGGCCAATCTCAAAAGAGAACGGATAGGCGCTCCCTCGGAAGTGCAAAAGGAATACAAAATCGGGTTTTGGAAACGTACATTTGATATCACGGTTGCGGGCTTGGCACTCTTGTGTGCTTCTCCGTTGTTGCTTCTGTTCATCATTGCCATCCGATTGGAATCCAAGGGCAAGGTCTATTACATCTCCAAAAGGGTAGGGACCAGTTACAAAATTTTTGATTTCTACAAACTCCGATCCATGTATCCGGATGCGGACAAGCGCCTAAAGGAGTTTCAGCATCTGAACCAGTATGTGCATGATGATGAAAATCCGGTAGAGGAACAACAGGAGGAACAAGCCATTAAAACAACGGGAACCGTGCTTATCGGTGACGATACGGAAGTGGATGAGCTTCAGCATAATAGCCAGAAAAAAGAAAGCGCCAAAAGCGCTTTTGTAAAATTTGATAATGATCCCCGAATCACTAAAGTGGGCAAGATCATCAGGAAATTGAGCATAGATGAACTTCCACAACTGATCAATGTGCTTAAAGGCGATATGTCTATTGTGGGCAACCGCCCCCTTCCTTTGTATGAAGCCGAAGTGCTTACCACAGATGAATGGACGGACCGCTTTAACGGACCTGCCGGGATTACGGGATTGTGGCAGGTTGAAGCCCGGGGGAGAAGCTCAAAAATGTCTCCCGAAGAGCGTAAATCCTTGGATATAAAATATGTGGAATACGCCAATAGCAAGTATGCCTTTTTAATTGATATGTGGATTGTGCTAAGAACTTTCAAAGCCGTTTTTCAAAAAGAGAATGTATAATGAAGAAAAACCAGCTTTGTGTGCTACTTCTGTTGCTGTTGTGCAATCTCGCATGGGGTCAATCCATCAATGATTTTATTGAAAAAAGTCTAGAAGAGAATGACCTTGCCAAAAAGCTACCGCCCATTGATTCCCTAGTGGCCATGGCCAAGGAGTTTTCGCCCTTTGTAAAGGTAACGGTCTCCGAACAGCAATATAGGGATGGGGTGGTGTCTGCAGAACAGCGCGCTTGGTTGGAGTATATCAACTTAGAGGCTGGCTATAACTATGGCATTTTTGATAACCTGAGCAATGCACAGATTGCGGGTGATCCCCAAAGCCAGGCCTTGTTTTCCAGCGAACAAAGCAGGTACAATGTTGGGGTTTCCTTGCGATTACCGATTTCAGCAATCATAAATAGAAGGGCCAAAATAAAAAGTGCCAAGGGGGAGGCTGAAAAAGCACGTTTTGAAACCCGGGTGGCGGAATTGGAGCTGGAGCAGAAAGTGGTTGAGCTTTACAATAACCTCCTAAAGTCTCATAGACTCTTCTTTATCTCTGGGTCCATAGTGGACAATTTTAGGGTGCAGTCCATCAGGGCTGAAAAGGACTTTGCCAACGGGGTAATCAATATTGCTGAATACACCCGCTTGCAACAGATGATGAACCAAGCGACCATGGGATTTGAATTACAGCGGTCGGAATTTATTTCCTCCGTAATGGCCTTGGAGGGCATTATTGGAGCAGAATTGAATATATAGGAATGAAGTTTAATCTTTTATTTTTTGTCCGTCTTTTAGTAAGACATATAAGTCTTCTAGTGGCCATGCCCATTATTCTGGCCGCTTTGGTGTTTTTTATGACAAGGGACGAACCCAAAATCTATAATTCCAAGGCCAGGGTATATACCGGTATTGCCACTGGATCCAATATTGAACTGGAAAATACCAAAATAGACTTTAGGGCCACCAATACGGCCTATGATAACTTGCTCAATCTTATTAAGGCCCGAACTACCATTGAGATTGTTGGGCTGAAACTATTTACCCAGCACATGGTTCTGGACAGTGCGGACATCAAGATCATATCCCGTGAAAAGTACCAAAACCTGATGAAGGAAGTACCGGATGAGGTGAAAAAGTTGGTTGTTAAAGGGGATATGCAAAAAACCTATGAGAACTTTTTAAAACTGAAAGAATCCAACCATACAAACTATCTATACCAGCTCATCAATCTTGATCATCCAGATTACAGTATTGAAAAGATTTCGGGTCGTATAGGTTTGAGAAGAATTTCCAATAGTGATTTTGTGGATATAGATTTTGAATCCGAGGACCCTGCCATATGCCAGAATACCTTGCTGATTCTCTGTGAGGTGTTTGTTCAATTGAATGCGGACATTAAAGTAAATCAGTCTGATGCGGTGGTAAAGTACTTTCAGGGCCAGTTGAACAAATCCACAAATGATCTTCACGATGCGGAGGACGAATTGCTCAATTTTAATCGGACCCATAACATCATCAATTACTACGAACAGACCAAACACATAGCAGGGGAGAAAGAAGAGTTTGAAATCAAATTTTTCGAGGTGCAACGAAAATTTCATGCTTCCAAGGCGGTTTTAACGGCTTTGGAATCCAAGCTTGAAACCCATGAAAGAAAACGAATATCCAGTCAAAGTATCATGGAAATTCGGAAAGAGCTTTCCACCTTGAACTTTGAGGTGTCCATGAAAACTTTGGGCCTGGAAAAGGATTCAGTACAAAGACAACAGGATGCCAAGGAAGTGGCCCGGAAAATGGAACGTATAAAAGCTTTGGAAAACCGGCTTGCTTCACATATCGATACGCTTTATACCACGGATTATAGCACCAAAAGTGTGGCTTCCACCAGTGTTTTGGCCGACTGGTTACAAAACACTATTGAATATGAAGGATATGGCGCCCAGTTGAAGGTGATGGAGAATAAAAGGCTGGAGTTTGAAAAATTATATCAAAAGTTTTCTCCTTTGGGAGCGACCATGAAGCGCCTGGAAAGGAAAATTGACATCGCGGAAAGGGAATATCTGAGCTTGCTGCATAGTTTGGGTCTTGCCAAATTAAGACAGCAGAATGTGGAGTTAAAGTCCAATATTAAACTTACTGAGGTTCCTTTCTTTCCAATCAACCCAAAACCTAGCAAGCGCATGCTTCTGGTCATAGTGGCCGGAATGGTTGGATTTATTTTAGTGGCAGCAACCATTTTGATCCTGGAATTTTTGGATGGAAATCTGAATACGGCAAAAAGGGCGGAAGATAAAATTGATTTGAAAGTGTCTTCCATATTTCCTGTGATCAGTGCCAAACAAGGAAAAATAGATTATAGCTACCTGCAGAACAAGGCGGTTAATGCCATATCCCGTAATATCATCCTTAATCAGTATAAAAAGGAAAAGGA
The DNA here is from genome assembly GCF_050617915.1 of Flagellimonas flava. Classification (GTDB taxonomy): domain Bacteria; phylum Bacteroidota; class Bacteroidia; order Flavobacteriales; family Flavobacteriaceae; genus Flagellimonas; species Flagellimonas flava_A. The sequence continues at coordinate 212,413 of NZ_JBODQE010000004.1, read as the reverse complement.
ACAGGAACCCGTGGTGAACATGCTCTTTTCCACCCAGGAAAGTGAAGGGAAAACATTTATATGCAAGCATTTGATCGCCAAACTTTGTGAGTTGGACTACAATGTGCTTCATATCACCTACGACGAAGAAGATTTGGGATTGGCAGGTGAACATTACAGCAAGTTGATCTATGACATAAGCGATCAGCTGTACACGATTTCCCATATCAAGGAATTTGATCGCAATAATACCATTGAAGATTTCAATGTGTTCCATTTTGTAATTCTGGAAATCCCTAGCATTATCAAAAACCCGTTCCCGGTGAAGTTGGCGTCCACTATGGACTATACCTTTTTGGTTACCCGTGCCAACAGGGCCTGGGGAGACGCGGATAAAAATGCCTTGTCCCTCTTTAACGAAGCTACAACCGGACCCGAGCCTACCATTATTTTGAATGGTGTCAAGGTCTTGGAAATGGAGACGGTAGTGGGTGATCTTCCCAAGAAACGATCATTGATCCGTAAGTGGATCAAGCAGATTGTCCAATTCAATTTTTTTACTAAGAAAACAGTCGCCTAAATGTTGGGGAAACTCAAAAATATCGGTAAGGAAAAGAACTTATCCTCCCTAATGGCCAATGTTAGTGTGGCTTTTATGGGATTGGTGAGCTTTATGCTATTGACCAGACAATTGGACAAGGAACTTTTTGGGGAGTGGGTTTTGTTTATCACCCTGGCCACTTTTGTAGATCTTTTACGGTTTGGCTTAACGCGCACCTCTTCCGTTCGATTGTTGTCCGGAGCAGATGAACAAGGTCATAAGACCATCCTTGGGACAGCATTTCGAATAAATCTGACCCTCTTGGGTGTTTTAACTTTATTTTGTTGGGCTAGCCATGTAATACTGCTCTTTTCCAGTTTTGAAATCAATAATGGATATCGATTGTTCTTGTTTTACTATCCGTTTTTGGCACTTTCCAACTTAAGTTGGAACAACGCCATGTCCCTGTTTCAAGCAGAACAGAATTTTAGGCGAATGATGGTGGTACGGATTTCCAATGTGGGTCTTTTTTGTCTGTTTTTATTATTGAACCAATGGTGGCTCCAATGGGGTCTTGTCGAAATAATCTGGGTGAACATTGCCGTAAATGCGATTTCGGGAATTTGGTGCATGCTCAAAAATTGGGATGGACTGTTCTACCTAAGATTTGCCCGAAAAAAAACAGAAAAGGAGCTGGTGAACTTTGGGAAGTATTCCATGGGAACGCTGATCAGTTCCAGTTTGCTCAAAAGTTCCGATACTTTTATCATAGGGATGAGCCCTTTTTTGGGTTCGGCAGGGATAGCCATGTATGCTATTCCACTAAAACTGACTGATTTACTCGGAATCCCGTTGCATAGCTTTGCCATGACCGCCTATCCCAGAATGTCCAAAAAGGCTATTGATGGGGATTTAAACGGCACCAAAAGTATTTTCTATTCCTACGTTGGAATCATTACCCTTTTGTTCTTTCCCGTAGCGCTGGTGAGTTTTGTCTTTGCCGAGCATTTGGTCCTCTTTTTGGGGGGCAATGAGTATAAAGATGCCCTGCCCTTGCTGACCTTGATTTTTAGGGTCTTCACCGTTTACATTATGTTGTTGCCCATTGACCGATTTACAGGAGTACTTCTGGATAGTATCAACAAACCAAAGCTCAATTTGTATAAGGTTTTGGTCATGACTATTGCCAATATTGTCCTGAATGTACTGGCCGTATTTGTCTTCAAAAGTTTGGTGGCAGTGGCGGTTGGTACCGTATTATTCACTTTAATGGGGATTTTCCTCGGATTCCACTACCTCAAAAAGGAAATTCAAATTCAAAGTCGCCAGATTGTTTCCGAAAGTGTGGATTTCATCAAAAACCTAAAAACACATTTGGGGTAATGAATCCTTTTGAAACAACACAGGGCTCAGATTATCTAAGGAAACCACTTCCCATATTGCTGCTGTTGTCCGTTGTAGTTACCACGGCCCATTTAACAGCAACCAAAGGTTTGGTGGCGGGCATCGGAATCATGGTACTTCCTTTTGCCATAACCTATATGGGCGCTTTGTTCATTAATCCACGGATAGGAATTATCACCATTCTCATTTTTAACTTTTTTGTGCTAGGGATTGGAAGATATATTCCCATGACCTGGGGATTGCTCATGGATGGTTTAATGGTCCTGATGTACCTGGCTTTGTTCTTTAAAGCTTTCCGGATAAAAATACCTTGGGAGAGGGCAAACTCACAATTGACCCTCCTGGTTACGATATGGTTTGGCTATGCAGTTTTGCAAATTGCCAACCCTGAGGCGGTAAGTGTGGCCGCATGGTTTTATGCCATGAGGGGCTTGGCTTTATATCAATGGCTATTTGTTCCATTGGTCTTTATTCTGTTCAACAAGCGAACCGATCTCCATCTCTTCTTTTTGATTTGGGGAACCCTGTCCGTTTTGGCCACCATGAAGGGCATGCAGCAATTGATTTTTGGAGTTGATTCCTACGAGCAAGCCTGGCTGGATGCCGGGGGGGATGTAACGCATATCTTATTTGGCAAACTTCGAATTTTCTCTTTCTATTCCGATGCCGGTCAATTTGGAGCTTCACAAGGGCACACCGGAGTGGTGTTCGGGGTATTGGCTTTGTTCGCCAAAAACCGAAAATTTCAAATTTTCTGTGGTATCGTGGCCATGGCGGGTCTTTTGGGGATGATGATTTCTGGAACACGTGGGGCGATTGCGGTACCGGCCATGGGCGGGGTCATGTTCATCTTGATTCGTAAACACATTCCAAGTATTGTTTTGGGAGTGATCATGGGGATTGGGGTCTTCATCTTTTTCAAGTACACCACCATCGGGAATGATAATGATCAGATCAGGCGCATGCGTACAGCGTTTGACCCGAATGACGCCTCTCTTCAAATGCGGAAAATTAACCAGGAAAGATTAAGGGGATATTTGGCCACCAGACCTCTGGGCGGAGGAATTGGTTCAACAGGGAACTGGGGAAAACGGTTTTCGCCCAACACTTTTTTGGCCAATACTGCAACGGACAGTTGGTTTGTGGCGGTTTGGGCCGATACGGGAATAGTGGGGCTGTATCTACACCTTTTTATCTTGTTTTTTATCCTGATTACAGGAGCCTATAACTGCATGTTCAAAATACGGGACGACTGGTTGAAGGGCCAGATTACCGCGCTGGTTTGCGGTATGGCAGGAATCATGTTGGCTTCCTATGGAAATGGGGTTTTTGGACAATTTCCAACCTGTATTTTAATGTATACAGGAATGATCTTCATCTTCATTTCGCCCAAATTGGATAAGGAAATTTTGGAAGAGAAAGAAGCCGAATTACAACTACAAGCAGCATAAAACACAAATCATGGAACCACTTGTTTCAATCATAACCATCAACTATAATGAATCCGAAGTGACGTTGGATTTGTTGCAATCCATTAGGAAACTCACCTACCCAAATATTGAGGTCATTGTGGTGGATAACGCATCCCCAAATGATACACCTGAGGTGATCAAGGAAAAATTTCCAGAGATTACTTTAATCAAAAGTCCTGAAAACCTGGGATTTGCGGGAGGCAACAATTTGGGGGTAAAACAAGCCAAGGGTGATTACCTGTTGTTCATTAACAATGATACTATTGTTCCTCCAAATTTTATTGAACCGCTGGTGCAAACTTTACAAGTGGATACCGGCATTGGAATGGTGAGTCCCAAGATCAAATTTCATTGGGATCCCACTTTGATCCAATATGCGGGCTATACGCCCATGAGTCATTGGACCATCAGAAACAACAGTATTGGATACCATCAAAAAGATGATGGTTCTTTTGATCAACCAGGGGAGACCCAATCCATTCATGGGGCTGCTATGATGGTTCCAAAAACGGTTGTGGAAAAGGTGGGAATGATGACAGAAATATACTTTCTGTACTATGAGGAGCACGACTGGGCCGAAATGGTGAAACGTGCCGGCTATAAAATCTACTACCAACCCCAATCGTATATTTTACATAAGGAATCCGTTTCAACTGGGAAATTCAGTCCCCTCAAAACCTACTACATTTCAAGGAATAGAATCCTCTTTGCCCGAAGAAACTTCAAACCATTACCCTTATTTGTCAGCCTATTGTTCCAAGGTTTGGTTTCCATTCCCAAAAACAGCCTAAAGTTTTTGTTCAAAAGAGAGTTTGAACATTTAAAAGCATTTTGGCGAGCCGTCACTTGGAACCTAACACACGGGAAAACAGTAAATCAGGTCTAGCGTAAAACAGGCAATACCCTGATATATGTGTGCCAGCCTCTTATTTACAACACGAAACAGGCTGTACGCAACAAATACTTTTCTTTATTAAAATGTAGGATAATATTTACAAAAAGAAATTTACAATGGTATTTAGAAATGTCGGCCTTGCAATGCTGCTTTTCATTTTTGTGTTGAATCTGGGCTGCGTAAGCGAGAAGGATTTGGACCCTCCAGTGGATAACCCAACAACAGGAGAGGGACCGGATGAGGAAGATCCTTTAGCTGTTTTTCAAGTTTCAGCAGATTTTGACTATTCCACCAATCAGGAGGTTCGTATTACTTTGGATGTCCCTTCCTTTTTGGGCAAGGCAGTTTTTTCATTGTACAGCAAGATAGGTTCTCAGGACAGCATTCCGTTCGGTAGGGCCATTTTTGATACCAACGGACACTATGAGCAAGACTTTGTGGTTCAGGCACAAGCCGATAGCATTTTGTTGTACTCGGACTATATCGGATTGACCAAGGACGTGAGGCTGAAGATCCAAAATGGAGCTGTAGCCTTTGACTATAGAACCTTATATGAAAGGTCAACAAGCAATAAGAGTACGCCATCTATCTTAAACAGCAAAGGGATTTCGAATTTGACCGGTAAAGTACCATACACTTTCCTTGGAGAATTTGACAACCAGGGGGTGCCCGGGGACATGGAACTACCCGACGTGATCCAACAAAATCTTTTGGATGATATCAACGCTTCCCTGCCTGAGTACAGTAGGGTACCCATTGCCAACCCACAATTTCTGGCCAATACCAGCGAAACCAGTATGGTTCTCACAGATTTGGCGGATGTATGGGTCACCTTTGTGTCCGAAGGAGCAGGCTATAGAAATGCCTTGGGTTATTACTCCTATCCAGTAGGGGATGCCCCAGCTACTGTTGATGATATTACAGCACACCATATTATTTTTCCCAACGTATCCATGGTTGGGTCGTCTGGAGGATTGGTGCCTGGCGACCGTGTTTATCTGGGGCGTTTTCAGCCCAATACGGTAATTTCTTGGTTTGTGGTGGCCAATGGCTGGACAGGATCAGGAGTTGGTGACGGGAATGGCATTTATTATTCCGAACCAAGCTTCAATCCAGAAAATACCAATCTAAACACCCATATGGTGCAGTTATATGACAGCGCCAGGGGAATCAATTTCTTGGCCTTTGAGGATTTGAGGAGAGACCAAGGTTCCGATGATGACTTTAATGATGCGGTCTTCTACGCCCGCGCAAATCCTGTGGAATCTATAGAATTGACCAACGTGGTTGCGTTGATTCCAGCCAATGATGAGGACGGGGATGGGGTAAACGATGAGTTGGACGAGTTCCCGTTTGACGTGAACAAGGCGTTCAATAATTTTTCCACAACCGCCAACTTAACGGGTGTCTTGGCCTATGAAGATTTATGGCCAAGCCAAGGGGACTATGATTTTAATGACCTGGTGGTTACCTATAACTACAATTTAATTACAAATGCTTCCAACCTGATTACACGGATTGAGGCAAACTACACCATTGATAATATTGGAGGATCCCTTCAGAACGGATTTGGATTGGTTTTCCCTATTGACCCTTCTCTTGTAGAAGATGTTCAAGGCCAAGTGATCAATGCCGATTACATCGATCTAAATGCCAACGGAACTGAAACCGGCACAGCGACAAATGAGACGGTAATCATTGTGGCTGGAAACCTAATATTAATGGAAGGTGAAACCATTGAATTGGGAATAGATTTTAACACTCCAGTGAGCTATTCAGACCTCGGGATGGTACCGTTCAATCCTTTTTTGATTGCAGGGGCCGATAGGACAAAAGAGGTTCATTTACCAGATCACACCCCTACCAGCAAAGCTGGCTTTTTGGGTACATCAGCAGATGATAGTGACGCCAATGAAAATCGATTTTATAAAACAAATACCAACCTGCCTTGGGCATTGAACATTTCGGATGATTTTGTTCCTCCGCAAGAGTTCATTCCCATAACCATTGCGTATCCCAAGTTTGTCAATTGGGCGAACTCAGGGGGTACACAAGATTTGGATTGGTACGTGAGATAGAGAAAAAAGATATAACAAACCATAAATACACTTCAAATTATGAACATAACAGTTATTGGTACAGGTTACGTAGGATTAGTGACAGGTACTTGTTTCGCAGAATCCGGTATAAATGTGGTCTGTGTGGACATTGATGAAAAAAAGGTGGAAAAATTGCGCAATGGCGAGATCCCCATTTATGAACCTGGCCTGGATGTCCTTTTGGAACGCAACATGGATAAGGGAAGAATCTCCTTTACCACAAGCCTTCAAAAGGGAATCAAGAATAGTGATGCCATTTTTATTGCCGTGGGAACCCCACCTGATGAAGATGGGAGCGCAGACCTTAAGTATGTTCTTGGAGTGGCTCGGGAAATAGGTCAACACATGGAAGATTACAAAGTAATCATTACCAAAAGTACCGTTCCCGTTGGAACCTCATTTAAAGTAAAAGCTGCCGTTGAAGAAGAATTGGTCAACAGGGACGTACGCATCCCTTTTGATGTGGCATCCAATCCTGAATTCTTAAAGGAGGGAAGTGCCGTTGATGATTTCCTTAAGCCAGACCGTATCGTGGTTGGAGTGGAAAGCAAGCGGGCAGAAAAGGTGATGAAACGCCTGTACAAACCCTTTTTGATGAACGGTCACCCACTGTTGTTTATGGATATTTTCTCTTCGGAAATGACCAAGTACGCGGCCAATTCCATGCTTGCGACCAAGATCAGTTTTATGAACGATATCGCCAACCTATGTGAATTGGTTGGGGCCAATGTGGATTTGGTTCGAAAAGGAATTGGTTCAGATTCCAGAATAGGCAACAAGTTTATCTACCCTGGAACAGGATATGGAGGTAGTTGTTTTCCAAAGGATGTACAAGCTTTGGTTAGAACTGCAGATGAATATGGACACTCTTTGGAGGTTTTAAAAGCTGTGGAGAGCGTCAACTACAGACAGAAATCTGTATTGATAGAGAAAATCAAGCGGCATTTTGGGAAAAACCTAAAAGGAAAACAGTTCGGTCTCTGGGGATTGGCCTTTAAGCCAAAAACCGATGACATGAGGGAAGCGCCGTCCTTGGTAATCATTGACGAGCTAAAAGCATTGGGCGCCAACATTAGGGCGTATGACCCTGTGGCCATGGAGGAAGCTGAACGCATTTTGGGCAACAAGATTGAATATGCCAAAGACGAGTACGATGCCATTATTGATGCCGATGCATTGATTGTGGTTACGGAATGGTCAGAATTCCGGATGCCCAACTTTAGGATCTTGGAAAAATTGATGATCAACAAGACCATTTTTGATGGCCGCAATGTCTACGATCCCGAGGAAATGGAAGAACTGGACTTTACCTATTACAGTATTGGTAGGGACGCCGTTGTAAGCGATAAGGAAGAGACCGTAAAAATTTAAAAAGGGGCAAGATGAAACGAATATTAGTAACCGGGGGAGCAGGTTTTGTAGGTTCCCATCTCTGTGAAAGGCTTTTGAACGAAGGAAACGAGGTCATTAGCATGGACAATTATTTCACAGGCAGAAAAAGCAAGATCGTACATTTAATGGACAACCCTTATTTTGAGGTGGTTCGCCATGATGTTACCCTTCCCTACTTTTTGGAAGTGGATGAAATCTACAATTTGGCATGTCCGGCATCACCAGTGCATTACCAGCATAATCCCATCAAAACAATTAAGACATCTGTTTTGGGGGCAATAAATATGTTGGGATTGGCCAAACGGATCAAAGCCAAAATATTGCAGGCATCAACCAGTGAGGTTTATGGGGATCCAGAACTGCATCCCCAACCCGAAGGGTATTGGGGGCATGTGAACCCAATTGGAATCCGTTCCTGTTATGACGAAGGGAAACGATGTGCCGAATCCTTATTTGTGAACTACCACAATTCCAATGAAGTTTTGGTGAAGATCGTTCGGATTTTTAATACCTACGGACCCAGGATGGAGCCGGATGATGGTAGGGTGGTATCCAATTTTATCATGCAGGCTTTGCAAGGCAAGGACATCACGGTTTTTGGAGACGGAACCCAGACCCGAAGCTTTCAATATGTAAGCGATTTGGTTGACGGGATGATCAAGATGATGGGTACGGAAGACGATTTTATTGGGCCAATCAATATTGGTAATCCAGGTGAATTTACCATGTTGGAATTGGCTGAGAATATAATCGATATCACAGGATCAAAATCCAAGATTGTACATCTGCCGTTACCTTCGGATGACCCAATGCAACGCAAGCCAGATATTTCATTGGCTCAAGAAAAGCTTACTGATTGGAGGCCGTCTGTTGATCTGCGTGAAGGTCTTGGTAAAACCATCGAGTATTTTGACAATCTGCTAAAAGAGCAGTCGATAAAGGAATTGGTAGCCGGATAATAGAACACAATGGATGTACTAAAAATCATAATCAACGGTTTGGAAATCCTGTTGTTCGGATATTTTGGATTTGCATCCATATATGTCGTTGTTTTTTCAGTGGCTGGACTTTTTAAGGCCAAAACCCGTGATACCTTATCTGTAAAACAGCGGAAGTTTGCGGTGTTGATTCCTGGGTACAAAGAGGATAGCGTAATTGTGGAAGTGGCCCAAAAAGTCCTGGAGCAATCCTATCCTTCCCATCTCTACGAGGTGGTGGTCATTGCCGATTCTTTTCAGGTGTCAACCTTGGAAGAACTAAAAAAGCTTCCCATTAGATTGGTTGAGGTCTCCTTTGAGAAAAGTACCAAGTCCAAGGCGCTGAACAAAGCCATGGAGGTTATTGGTGATGAATATCACGTGGCCTTGATCTTGGATGCGGACAATATTATGGAACGGGATTTCATAGTTAAGATCAATGAGGCATTCAATCAAGGGTATAGGGTTGTTCAAGGGCACAGAGTTGCCAAAAACACCAATACCTCTTTTGCTATTTTGGACGCCATCAGTGAAGAAGTCAATAACCACATCTTTAGAAAAGGACATCGGGTATTGGGTCTTTCATCGGCCTTGATTGGCTCAGGAATGGCGTTTGACTACTATTTCTTTAAACATACCATGGCCCATGTAAATGCCGTAGGCGGATTTGACAAAGAATTGGAGTTGAAATTGCTGAAGAACAGAACCAAGATCGAATATTTGAATGATGCCCTGGTTTTGGACGAAAAAGTTCAAAAATCGGAGGTGTTTGCCAACCAAAGGAAACGTTGGCTGTCTGCCCAGTTTGTATACTTCGGCAGATATTTTGTTCCTGGTTTAAAAGAACTTTTTACCAAAGGGAACATCGATTTCTTTGATAAGGTGTATCAGATGGTATCGCCTCCCAGAGTTTTGTTGTTGGGATTGGTGACCTTGTTCAGTGGACTTTACCTAGTGATCAATCTGGTATTACCCAATAACCTATTGGTGGTGCCAGCCATATATTGGTATATAAGTTTTGGAATTACCATGTTGGCATTTGTTTTTGCCATCCCTAAAAAATACTACAGCACAAGCACGTTACGGGCCGTGCTCACCTTGCCCAAAGCATTTTTCTTGATGTTCCTTTCGCTTTTCAAACTCAAAGGGGCCAATAAAAAGTTTATCCATACCCAGCATGGAACCATTAACCCCCAATAATCAGAGATGAAAATCGGAATAGAAGGACAGCGACTTTTTAGGAAAAAGAAGCACGGAATGGACATGGTGGCCTTGGAATTGATCAAGAGCTTACAGGACATTGACCCGATCAATGAATACGTGATTTTTGTTAGACCCGATTTTGATGATGGTTGTATTCCCAAAGCTGATAATTTCAAGATTGTGGAATTGGAATCCAGGTGGGGGTATCCCGGATGGGAGCAGTTGGTTTTGCCGCGAGCAGCCAAAAAAGAAGGCTGTGACGTGCTGCATTGCACCAGTAATACTGGACCTCTTTTTTCAAGCGTACCGTTGATCACGACACTTCACGATATTATCTATCTGGAGAGCATAAGCCTGTTCAACAAGGAAGGTACTTGGTACCAAAAATTGGGCAATATGTATCGTAGATATTTTGTGCCTCCTGTGATTCGAAGGAGCAAGAAAGTCATCACTGTTTCCAATTACGAGAAAGAGCGGATCAAAAAACACTTTGGATTTAAGGACGATAGATTAACGGCCATATATAACGGAGTAGGGTCGCACTTTAAAAAAGTGGCCAATCCGGTACGGTTGAACCGTATAAAAGAACAATATCAACTGCCGAATAATTTCTTTTTCTTTTTGGGAAATACCGACCCCAAAAAAAATACAAAAGGGGTGCTGAAGGCCTTTTCAGATTTCAACAAGATCTATCCAAACAAATACCGTTTGGTAATGCTGGATTATGATGAGGAAGAACTGCAAAAACTGTTGGATAACATTGACGCTGCCGAAATAAGGGAGCTTATTCATCTAACGGGTTATGTGCCCAACACTGATTTGCCAGCACTAATCAATCAGGCAACCATTTTCCTTTATCCTTCGCTTCGCGAAAGTTTTGGGATTCCCATTTTGGAGGGGATGGCCTGTGGTGTTCCGGTAATCACATCCAATACATCATCCATGCCTGAAGTAGCGGGAGATGATGCTGCGCTTATCGTGGACCCCACGCGACCTTTGGAAATCACCGAAGCCATGAGGCGCTTGGTGGAGGACAAGATGCTGGCCAAAGTGCTGTCTGAAAAGGGAATTGAAAGAGCTAAAGAGTTTTCCTGGGATACCATGGCCAAGAATGTGCTCAAATTGTACGAGGAAGTATATGGGGAATTAAACAAAAATTAAAAATGATCAAAGGACAGGACATCATTGTCGTAGGTATTCAGGCCTGGGATATTGAAATTGGAAGCAATTGTAAAAACATTGCTACCGAATTCGCGAAACACAATAGGGTACTCTATGTGAATCCACCCTTGGATCGAGCGACCCTAAGAAGGGATAGAACTTCGGAAAAAGTCCAAAAAAGATTGCGGATCGCCAAAGGTGAAGACACGGGTTTGGTTCCCATTGCGGATAATCTTTGGAACCTATATCCTAAATCATTGACCGAATCCATCAACTGGATACCCTCCCACTTCCTGTTCAAGAAACTCAACAAGAGAAATGCCAAGCTTTTTTCCAATGATATTTTGGAGGCCATGGAGCAACTAAAATTCCAAAATGTGCTGCTATTCAATGACAGTTCCATGTTTTTGGGACTGCACCTTAAGGAACTTTTGAAACCACAGAGCTATACCTATTACATGCGGGATTACCTGATAAAGGTGCCTTATTGGAGAAGGCATGGAGAGCGCATTGAACCCCAGGTTATTGAACTGGCAGACACCGTGGTAAACAACTCTACCTTGTATGCTGAATATGGAGCCAAGTATAACGCGAACAGCTATATGGTGGGGCAGGGTTGTGATGTTTCCTTGTTCAATGATGAAGACAATACCATACAAATTCCCGAAGAATTCAAAGATATTCCAGGACCCGTTTTGGGTTATGTTGGGTATTTGACCAGTATGCGTTTGGACATTAAACTACTGGAGTATATGGCCAAGACCAAAAAGGAATGGAGCATCGTTTTGGTAGGTCCCGAAGATGAAGATTTTAAAAATTCTGCTTTGCACCAGCTAGACAATGTGTTCTTCCTTGGGAGCAAAGACGCTTTGGAGCTTCCAGCCTATGTAAAGGGTTTTGATATTGCCATGAATCCCCAGGTGGTCAACGATTGGACCATTGGAAACTATCCAAGGAAAATTGATGAGTATTTGGCCATGGGGAAGCCCACTTTGGCTACCAAGACCAAGGCTATGGAAATGTTCCAGGAGCATGTGTACCTGGGAAGCACAAAAGAAGAATATATCCTACTGGCTGAAAAGGCTTTGGAAGAAAACAGCGAAGAACTGCGGAACAAACGAATTGCTTTTGCCCAAAGTCATACTTGGGAAAACAATGTGAGGGCCATTTATGAGGCCATAAAAAAATCAGCATAAAACAGGTGTTATGGGATTAAAAGACAAAATAAAGAACAGTGAAAAGATCAAAGGATTAGTGCACTGGATGTTGGTTCCCAAAAATCAGGCTAGACCCAGAGGTTGGGTAAGATGGTTTGTCAATCCCTTTTATCATAAAAAGGGGAAGGGCGCCACAATATGCAGAAGAACCCGAATGGATGTTCTTCCGTGGAATACTTTTGAGTTGGGATCCAATTCCACCATTGAGGATTTTTCTACTATCAATAATGGCGTGGGAGCAGTGAAAATTGGCAATCGTACTCGAATTGGTTTGGGCAATACCATTATTGGTCCCGTTACCATTGGAGACGATGTGAGATTGGCCCAAAATATTGTTTTATCAGGTTTGAATCATAATTATGAGGATGTCACCCAACCCATACATGCCCAAGGAGTGTCAACAGCCACCATTGTTGTGGAAGCTGAAACTTGGATTGGGGCCAATTGTGTGGTAGTGGCCGGAGTGACCATAGGGAAGCATTGCATTATAGCAGGCGGGAGCGTGGTTACCAAGGATATTCCACCTTATTCAGTAGCAGTTGGGAATCCGGCGAGGGTGGTAAAGAGCTATAATCAAGGCACAGGGGAATGGGAAAAAGTTGCTAAGAAAAGTTTGGTTGCAGTATAACAATGGGAAAATGCAACAAGGGGATTTCACAGAAATAGTTGGAGATGGAGCGGAAGTGCGTTTCGCTTGGGCGTAAAAGAGCATGTAGCGAAAAATCTATCAACGGTTTTGTGACAAGGGAACAAAAATTTCCTTGAAATCAACTTGATTTTTTGGTTCGTTTTGTATCAAGACAAAATGAACAAAAGGCTAAGGAAATGACATAATAAACTTCAGGAGCAAATCCTGAAACAAAAGAAAAGTAATGGAGGTTTTAAAAGTAGTATTCTGGATTTCATTATTTATAATTTTCTATTCCTATTTGGGATACGGCATATTGCTATTTGCCATAATAAAACTTAGACGTTTATTGGGTTTGGGCAAAGCTTTTACTGGAAATGAGGACTATCAACCCGAAGTCACTTTATTCGTCTCTGCCTTCAATGAAAAGGATTTTTTGGATCAAAAGGTGAAAAACTCAAAGAGTTTGGATTATCCACAGGATAAAGTGACACAAATCTGGGTGACCGATGGTTCAGATGATGGTACGCCAGAATTACTTCGCAAGTACGATGGAGTTGAGGTATATCATAAAGATGAAAGAGCCGGAAAAATTGCTGCCATGAACCGGGGAATGCACTTTGTGAAAACCCCTATTGTTATTTTTTCCGATGCAAATACGGATTTAGGGAAGAATTCCATCAAGGAGATTGTGCGTTTGTTCCGTAACCCCAAAGTAGGTTGTGTTTCAGGAGAAAAACGAATCTATGCCAAGGAATCGGATAATGCTGCGGGTGCTGGAGAGGGAATGTATTGGAAATACGAATCCCAGCTTAAAAAATGGGATGCGGAATTGTACTCCGTAGTGGGTGCGGCAGGGGAATTGTTTGCTATTCGCACAGACCTTTGGCAGGAAGTTGAAAAAGATACCCTGCTGGACGATTTTATGATTTCCTTACGCGTGGCCATGTCCGGTTATACCATCCAATACAATCCGGAGGCTTATGCCATTGAAACCGCTTCGGCCAATGTAAAGGAAGAATTAAAACGAAAAATTCGGATATCAGCAGGCGGAATTCAATCCGTGGTGAGGTTGCGCCAATTGCTGAATTTCTTCAGATATGGAACCTTGTCGTTCCAGTACATTTCCCATCGTGTTTTGCGTTGGACACTGACTCCATTATTGTTGCTATTGATCATACCTATGAACTTTGTGCTGGCTCAAAACGAAGGCTTGTTTGACTTTGGTTTGTTCAGTTTGCTGTTCTGGGGACAAGTATTGTTTTACGCTGCCGCCTTGTTAGGTTGGTTTTTGGAGAATAGACAGATTCGATTGAAGATTCTTTTTATTCCCTACTACTTTTTTATCATGAACCTTTCCGTGTTTTTGGGCTTTGGAAGGTACTTGAAGGGGAATCAGTCTGTAAAATGGGAGCGGGCTAAACGCGGTATACAAACAGAACCGGCAACTTAATCTTGTCCATTATGCAAGGGAAGGTCAAAATAAAATGTACTTCCCTTACCTACCTCACTCTTGATTTTCAGTTCACCCCCATTCTTTTGAACAAAGTTCTGGCAAAGAATAAGACCCAGTCCGGTGCCAGGTTCCTTTTCAGTTCCTAATTTGCTAAAGTGCTCGTTGGGATTCAGAATTTTCTTGATATCCTCCTTGGGGATGCCATTTCCATTATCAACAATCTCAATAACAATGTTGTTTTTGTTTGTTTTACCGTTTAGCTTGATGAGACCATCCACAGGGGTAAACTTAATGGCATTGGAGACAATATTTCGCAATACGGTCTTGATCATGTTGTTATCGGCGAAGGCAAAAGTCTCTGCTGGAATATTGTTCTGCATTTCAATTTGCTTATGGTCACTTCCCAATTTGAGAAGCCTAAAGGTTTGCTCCCCTAAATCATTAAGATCCAATTTTTCGGGAATCATTTGGATTTGATCACTTTCGGATTTGGCCCAACCCAGCAAATTTTGAAGCAAGTTCAACGCCTCGTCCATGGTTTTTAAAAGATCATAAACCGTATCATCCAGAAAATTATCCGCCTTGGGGTCAATAATGCCCCGCATGATAAAATCCATTTTCAATTTTGCTGCACTCAAGGGAGATCTTAGATCATGACCTATAATGGAAAACATACGATCCTTCAAATCGTTTGATTGCTGCAGGTTTTTGGCTTGCTTTTCAATTTGGTTTTTGGCGCGAACCAGTTCCACATGGGTTTGTATCCGAGCAACAAGCTCCTGTTCATTAAAAGGTTTGGTAACATAATCCACCCCTCCAACTTCAAAACCTTTGATTTTGTCCTTCACATTGACCTTGCCCGTGAGAAAAATAATGGGAATATCCCTGTAAGCTTCAAACTCCTTTACTTTTTCGCAGAGTTCAAACCCTTCAATACGTGGCATGATCACATCCAGAAGAATGAGATCTGGTTTTCGGGTCGCTAAAAGTTCAAAGAAATAGTCATCGTCACTGGTGCCTTCAAACTCAAAGTTGTATCGCTCCAGGATAAACCGAAGCAGTTCCAGATTAAGCTGTTCGTCGTCAACGGCAAGGATATAGGGTTTTTCCGTAACTTGGTTTTCCATTTAAGATATAAAGACCTATACGAAAGTAGGAAAAAGATTTTAGGATTGATAGGAATACCTTTCAAAGCCCATAGAATAAGACCCATAAATAGGTTCAAATTGCGTTTAAACCTATATTAAAGTGTTCCACCAACAAAAACCGGCCATTCACAACATAAATTGAATGTGAAATAAAAGTAGGATTATATTTACAAAACAAGTAAAAAACAAATCTTCATGACTCATATTTTGGTAACCGGAGGGGCAGGATTTATCGGTTCCAACTTTGTCCCTTATTTTTTAGAAGCGAATGCCGATGTCCATTTGGTCAATATAGACCTCCTTACGTATGCGGGAAACTTGGACAATCTGAAGGAAGTGGAAGGCCATGACCGATATACCTTTGTTAAAGGGGACATCTGTGACCGAAAACTCATTGAGGAGATTTTTGAAAAATACGACATAACAGGGGTTATCCATTTTGCTGCGGAATCCCATGTGGACAATTCCATTTCCAATCCGGATGCCTTTATGCAGACCAATATTTTGGGGACATTTAATCTGATTGATGTAGCCAAAAATAGTTGGATGGTAAGTCCAGGGGTTTATAAGGAAGCCTATAAGAATTCAAGATTTCACCATGTATCCACTGATGAGGTATATGGTACTTTGGGCAAGGAAGGTTTGTTTATGGAGACTACTCCGTATGCACCCAACAGTCCATACAGTGCGTCAAAGGCTTCTTCCGATTTCATTGTCAGAAGCTACCATCATACCTACGGTATGAACGTGGTGACCACCAATTGTTCCAACAATTATGGGCCCAAACAGCACGATGAGAAATTAATTCCTACCATCATAAGAAAAGCATTGTCCGGGGAGGCCATTCCCATTTATGGCGATGGCTCCAACATCCGGGACTGGTTGTACGTGCTGGATCATTGTAAAGGAATTGCCCTGGCTTATGAAAATGGTGTTTCTGGGGAAACTTACAACATAGGTGGACGGAATGAGCGGAACAATTTATACATTGCCCAGACCGTTTGTGAACTGTTGGATCAAAAACATCCCAAGGCCGATGGAACTTCTTACAAGGAATTGATTACCTATGTTAAAGATAGGGCAGGTCATGATTTTAGATATGCAATTGACGCTTCCAAAATAGAAAACAACCTAAAATGGAAGGCAGATGAAAACTTTGAAAGTGGTATAGACAAAACCATAGATTGGTATTTAAACAAGTTTATCCAAAACAAAACTAAAAGTTTGGCTTAGGACAATTAACCCCGAAGACATGAAAGGAATAATATTAGCAGGTGGCTCAGGAACTCGTTTGCACCCCATTACCTTGGCGGTGAGCAAACAACTGATGCCCATCTATGACAAACCCATGATCTACTATCCGCTTTCCACGCTGATCGAGTCGGGAATTTGGGAAATATTGATTATTTCCACACCACATGATTTACCCATGTTCCAGCGTTTGTTGGGCGATGGAAGAAAGTACGGCTGCAAATTTGAGTATGCCGTTCAGGATGAACCCAACGGTTTGGCTGAAGCCTTTATCATTGGGGAAAAGTTTATAGGGGACGACAAAGTGGCCCTGATTTTGGGCGACAACATCTTCTATGGAACCGGATTGGAAACCCTGTTGCAATCCAATAACGACCCAGATGGAGGTATTATTTATGCGTACCACGTGAACGATCCGGAAAGGTATGGGGTAGTGGAGTTTGATGAGGAAGGCAATGTGATTTCCATAGAGGAAAAGCCAAAAAAGCCCAAATCCAATTATGCGGTGCCCGGTATTTATTTTTACGATAACGATGTGGTAGAAATAGCCAAGAACATTGAACCCAGTGCTCGAGGTGAATTGGAAATAACCGACATAAACCAAGAATATCTAAGAAGAGGTAAACTTAAAGTAAGCATAATGGACCGCGGAACGGCCTGGTTGGACACGGGTACCTTCAAGTCCTTGATGCAGGCCTCGCAGTTTGTTCAAGTCATCGAGGAGAGACAGGGGCTAAAAATTGGTGCCATAGAATCCTCAGCCTATAAAATGGGCTTCATTACCAAAAGTCAGTTTAAGAAATTAACCGAGCCTTTTTTAAAGAGCGGTTACAGTGCCAAATTATTGGAAGTTTTAGCCTAGCCCATGGAAGTACAGCAAACCCAAATAGAAGGTTGTTTTATCATAGAGCCCAAGGTCTTTGAAGACAAGAGAGGCTACTTTTTGGAAAGTTATAATCAGGAGAAGTTTGAATTATTGACAGGCGCCAAACCCTATTTTGTGCAGGACAATGAGTCCTTTTCGGTGAAAGGCGTGCTGCGTGGACTTCACTTTCAGAAAGGGGAGCATGCACAGGCCAAACTGGTCCGTGTACTTGAAGGTGAGGTGCTGGATATAGCGGTTGATATAAGACCCAACTCCAAAACTTTTGGCAAGGTGGTCTCCACTTTGCTTTCCTCCCAAAACAAAAAACAAATGTTTATTCCCAGAGGATGTGCGCATGGTTTTGTAACTTTAAGTGATACGGCCAAATTCTCCTATAAATGCGATAATTTCTATAATGCCGAGTCGGAAGGGGGTATCATCTATAACGATCCAACCTTTAATATTGACTGGATTTTGAACAAAGAGGATTTGATCATATCGGATAAAGACAAGATTTTACCTGTTTTTAAGGAAGCGGTTCCACATTAAAACAGAAATAGTTGCAGCGAACGTCACCCTGAATTCATTTCAGGGTCTCAAAGGGCAAATAATGGGATACTGAAACAAGTTCAGTATGACGAAGGAAGGGATTATTTGATAAAAAAGCATAATATGAACATATTGGTCACAGGCGCATCCGGACAATTAGGAAGCACTTTTAAGGCATTGGTAGATGAAGGCAAAGTACAAGGTTTGGACTTTGTGTTCAAGTCCTCATCCGAGCTGGACATCACTGATTTTGATGCGGTAAACGAAGAGCTGATTTCTTCAGACTATGCGTATTGCATCAACTGTGCAGCATTTACCAATGTGGATAAAGCCGAAGCAGAAAACGAATTGGCCTATCGGGTAAACGTCAGTGGAGCTAGAAATCTGGCCCTCAATTGCAATGAAAGTAATACAGTACTCATCCATATTTCCACAGATTTTGTGTTTGACGGATTTATGACAACCCCGTACCTAGAAGAAGATATTGCCCGCCCAATTGGGTTTTATGGCGATACCAAGTACAAAGGGGAACGGGCCATTATCAATAACCTGGATGAGCATTTTATTCTCAGGACTTCTTGGCTGTATTCTGAATTTGGTCATAATTTTATGAAGACCATGATTCAGTTGGGAACAGAACGGGACGAACTTTCTGTGGTATATGATCAAGTGGGCACACCCACCTATGCCTTGGATTTGGCAGAAGTTGTACTTCATATCATCAACGCCCATAGTATAGAGTATGGCGTGTACAATTATAGTAACGAAGGGGTGGCCAGTTGGTACGACTTTGCCAAGGCCATTTTTGACGGGTACAAGATTGATGTGGATTTAAAGCCCATTCGTTCTGAAGAATACCCTACCCCCGCAGAAAGACCCAAATTCAGTGTATTGGATAAATCCAAGATCAAAACAACCTTTGGCCTGCAAATTCCGCACTGGAGAGATAGCCTTTCAGTGGCCTTAAAGGCATATTCCAAGATTAATATATAGTTTGTCATACCCTAAGCTATCTCCCTGAGCCTGTTCGAAGGGGTAGTCAAGTGGTCTTTGACTTTTTATTTCCCCTTTCCGATGAGTGCAAAATTTAGTTTGACACGAATCGTACTAATCTGCACGAATACACATGCTTATAATGGGTGTTAATTGGTGGAATTCGTGTCGTAATGGAAACAAGGGGTTGCACATTGCTAGGTGAAAAATAAGGCTAGAGTCCTTTTACCTGTACCTTGTGAAAGGAATCTGCTTGGAGTCGCAGTAACTCTTCCGCCTTTTCCTTTTTGTAACGATACAACTCTTCCTCTCCCTTGATGTCCTCATAGATTTTTTGGTTAAGTTCACCATCTGTGGAAAAGAGCAACTTACGCTGTGCCACTTTTTGGGTCACCCAGGTGGCCACTACACTTTCCTGTTCTTCAAACTTATAGTCATATTCGCCCTTGGGAGCCAAAAGTTTGGCAATAATGGGTGCGGTTTCTATGGCCAGGAACAATAAAAAGATGAAGAAGGATGGAAACCATGGAAGTTTTCCCAGGGCATTGATTCGCGCCATGAGCCCGTCAAAACCATCAATAATGGGTTGTGAGTCGGTTACTGCAGTGTTGTAGTCCACACCCAAGCTTGCAATTTGGCTTTCCAAAGCCTGAATTTTTTGTCCATTGGTTTCTTTAAGTTGGGCCAATTCCGCCAAATAGGCATCATGTTTTTCCCGTTTTTCCTTGTATACTGGACCTTTGCCCAGCAATTTGGTTCCCGCTGTACCTTCGGCTTCGGAAATATAGATGTCGTACAGGACATTGGTTTCCGCCTCCTTGGCCGTTATCTCCGCTTTTAGGGTTCCAATTTCTTGATTGAGCGCCTCCACTTTTGGGGTGTATTGCAAAGCAATTTGTTCTTGATTGGCCAAAGTCATCGCGTTTTTCTCCTCCAATAAAACCTGATTGATTTCCTTTTCAAAAATTTTCATTTCAAGTGGTTTGGAAATCACCACCGCAATGATCATGGCCAAAATGATTCTTGGTGTGGCTTGGAACAATTCACTTCTAAAGCTGTCCCTTTTTTTGATGGTGGACACAATGTATCGGTCCAAATTGAAAATCAGCAGACCCCATATAAATCCAAAGAAAATGGCTGTGTAAATGTTGTCGAAAACAGTATAAAGTGCATAGCCACTGGCAATAAAGGCCATCACAGCGGTAAAGAATACTGTGGCTCCAATGCCAGCATACTTATTGCGTTCCCCATTGGAACAAGTTTCTAAAATTTGGGTGTCCGCTCCTGAACAGAAAATAAAAAAGCGTTGTAACATGATAGTGCTCGTTTAGGTTTGTACTTGACTGCATACCGCTTTTGAGTCAAATACTCCCACGGAAGGTTGGTTTGGAAGGAATTTGGCCTCTAGAAAATTGAAAGCGATGTAGTTAGAACGCAGTTTTGAACAATTTGTTACACAAATCACACAGAAAGCGGATTCAAAACTTTTTTGGAAGTGAAAATAAAGGGTAAATACACTTGCCATTCATTGTTTATTGAACCTGAATGACTTGCTGTTAGCCGTTACCTCTAAAATTTGATGCTATGTGACTTGTGTTACTGTATTTGATTAGGGAACAAAGTAATTTTAAGGTACTAAAACAGAGGTCATGAAAACAACGGTAGTAATTGGCGGAAACTTCGCAGGTATGACCGCCGCTTTGGAAATCAAAAGAAAGGGAAAAAAGGACCACAGGGTAATGGTAATTGACAAATCCCCACTGTTTTTGTTTATACCATCACTGATTTGGGTACCTTTTGGTAGAAGGGAGATAAAGGATATATCCTTTAGGAAGGATACCATTCTTAGGAAAAAAGGGGTAGAGTTTATCCAAGCTGAGGCATTGAAAGTTGATCCACAACTGCAAACGGTGATAACGACCAAGGGTGATTTTACCTATGATCATTTGGTGATTGCCACTGGGCCAAAAGTCAAGTATGATGTGGCTCCGGGAGTTGGCGAGTATGCTCATTATATAGGAACTCCAAATGGAGCAATGAAAACCCGAAAGGCACTTGAGGAATTCAAAAAGAACCCAGGGCCGGTAGTTATTGGGGCAACGCAGAATGCAGGATGTATGGGAGCGGCGTATGAATTCCTCTTTAATATTGAAAAGTGGTTACGAGAGCAGAAAATCAGGAAAAAAGTGGACTTATATTGGGTTACTCCAGAAACCTTTTTGGGACATTTTGGAATAGATGGAATGACGGGGGGAGAAACCATGCTGAAAACCTTTATGAAAATGTTCAATATTCATTACAGGACAGAGGTAGGGATTAAGGAGGTATCGAAGGATTCGGTCACCTTAACATCTGGGGAAACGATCAATAGTAGGTTTACCATGCTCATGCCACCTTTTATAGGGGTTGATTTTGTCCAAAACTCACCAGAGCTTGAACCTACCCAAACAGGGTATTTACCTGTTGGTGAGGATTACCGTCACCCTAAATTTTCCAATATCTGGGCCGCTGGGATTGCCGTGGATGTAAAACTTCCGTTTAAACCGGGCAAGGTTCCTTTCTCTGGACCTAAAACAGGGTATCCATCAGATGAAACGGGAAAGATTGTGGCTGAAAATATAATAAGGGTAACCCAAGGTAAAACCAAACTAAAGAAAAAAGCTTGGGGAAAAATTCCAGGAATCTGCGTGATGGATGCAGGGAAAAAGGAAGTGATTATTATCAGCGATCATCTTTTTAAACCCAGAAATTTTGCCATAATGATCCCCAATGTACTGTATGATTTTTCCAAAGTACTTTTTGAGAAATATTTCCTTTGGAAAACACGAAATGGGTATTCTCAATTACCCTAGGTTGGTTGTAGTTCAACAAGGGGCAACTTAAAAAGTTGCCCCTTGCTTCTTATGAAGTATGTTACCCAATCTTAGGTTGACATAAGTTCTGTATAGTATTTATAAAAATAGGGGATGGTCTCAATCCCTTTTAAGTAATTCCAAACTCCAAAATGCTCGTTGGGCGAATGGATGGCATCACTGTCCAATCCAAAGCCCATTAAAATGGTCTTACTCTCCAAAACCTGTTCAAAAAGGGCCACAATGGGAATGCTTCCACCCGTGCGTTCGGGTATTGGAGTCTTGCCAAAAGTGGTTTCGTATGCTTTGGCCGCGGCCTTATATCCAATACTATCGGTTTTTGTCACATAGGCAAGGCCACCATGATGTGGGGTAACCTTAACTTTTACACTTTTGGGAGCAATAGACTCAAAGTGTTTGGTGAACAGTTCCGTAATTTCCTCTGGATCTTGATCTGGGACCAAGCGCATGGATATTTTGGCGTAGGCCTTACTGGCAATAACAGTTTTGGCACCTTCTCCGGTATATCCACCCCAAATACCGTTGACATCCAAGGTGGGACGGATGGAATAACGTTCTGAAGTGGTATAGCCCTTCTCTCCATGGACATCGGCAATGTCCAGGGCTTTCTTGTAGGCATCCAGACTAAAAGGAGCTTTGGCCATTTCCGCACGTTCTTCGGCCGATACTTCTTCCACTTTGTCATAAAATCCAGGAATGGTTATATGATTGTTTTCATCGTGCAGGGATGCTATCATTTTGTTCAGCACATTAATAGGGTTGGGCACCGCACCTCCATAAATACCGGAATGCAAATCCCGATTTGGGCCAGTGACCTCTACCTCTACATAACTCAATCCGCGTAGTCCCGTGGTGATGGAGGGAACATCATTGGCCATCATACCGGTATCTGAAATAAGAATGATATCATTGGACAGTTTTTCCCTGTTGGATTCCAAAAAGTCAGCCAAGCTATCGCTTCCTACCTCTTCTTCACCCTCAATCATAAACTTGACATTGCAGGGCAATTGGTCATTTTTGATCATAAATTCCACGGCCTTTACGTGCATGTACATCTGACCTTTATCATCGCAAGCTCCCCTTGCAAAAATTGCCCCCTCAGGGTGTAATTCGGTTTCCTTTATAACGGGTTCAAACGGGGGAGAGGTCCAAAGTTCCAGTGGATCTGGAGGCTGCACATCGTAATGCCCATAGACCAACACAGTTGGCAGACTTGGGTCTATTATTTTCTCACCATAGACAACCGGATATCCTTTGGTCTCGCAAATTTCGGTGTTATCACAGCCAGCTTCCGATAGCGATTTTTCCACAGCTCTGGCGGTCTCCAAAACATCTTGGGAAAAAGCGGTATCAGCGCTTATGGAGGGAATTTTAAGTAGTTCGACCAATTCATTTATGAAGCGATCTTTATGGGCTTCAATGTAGTTGTTTATTTGTTCCATTTAGCATTTTATAAGGGTACTAAATGTACAAAAAACAAGTTTTTAAAAAGAGAGCATTTACTAATCGGAAAATTGATTTATATTTGCACTCCTTTTGCGGGTGTGGTGGAATTGGTAGACCCGTCCGAACGGAGTTCATCCGGGCGGGCAAGCTAGAAAGTCTAGCGATAGGGCACTGTTCAAAATCGTGATTCGCAAAAGATGTTTTGAAATACTAGCGGGTGTGGTGGAATTGGTAGACACGCTAGACTTAGGATCTAGTGCCGCGAGGCGTGGGGGTTCGACTCCCTTCACCCGCACAAAACAACCTCTCTATTTTATAGCGGGGTTTTTTTATGCCTTATTCCGAGATATTGTGGAGGAGAAGTTTACCCTGAGCAGTGTCGAAGGGACTCCCTTCACCCGCACAAAACAACCTCTCTATTTTATAGTGGGGTTTTTTTATGCCTTACCGCGAGATTTGGTGGAGGAGAAGTTTAAACTGAGCTGTGTCGAAGGGACTCCCTTCACCCGCACAGCAATGCCTAAGCCAAGGTTTTGATATCGACTTTTTTTGGTTATAGTTATCCCTTTAAGTTTGTTCCACCTTCATAATGGATGGTACAAAGTTGACTTTGCTAGACTCGCAAACCGGGCATACAAAGGAGTCTGGAAGTTTTTCAAAAGAAGTGCCCGCGGCAATTCCATTTTTTTCGTCTCCCATAACTTCATCATAAATAGTTAAACAGGAAGAGCATTGATAAACGGTTAGTTCATTAATGGTTGGTCTTTCAGTATCTTGTGAAGATTCTCGGGAACTTCCCAGCTGCCCGAAGTATTTTTTGCTGAGTTCCATCAAAAGGCCAGGCAGTTCCAACTTGTCCACATCTTGAGCATAAGAGACATAGGTCAACGTATTGGGATCAAAATTTTTGAAATGCAATACGTTGTACGTGGGCCTCACATTGAAATCTTTAACAATGGAGGGGGATTGGTTTTTTTCAATGATAACTGAGGCAAAGTGTGATCGCTTACCCACATCATTGCTTATACCGAAGGTAAGACCATAGGTGCTGATGTCGTTCTCGTCAAAATTGCGAACCAAGAACTTTTTAAGCTCAAAAGCCTCCTGGTCATCTACGGGTAAATGCCAGTTCATTTCCAATTGGGAATGGCGCACATTGATTCCCCGTTGGCCAATAAAGCGCTCCAGTTCTGGTCGATGTTTTTGTTTGATACCCTTTACAATAAAGGATTTCCAGGGCGTGATACAGATTTTACCAATGCTATTATCAAGACAAAATCCGCAGAAATCCTTTAAAAACTTCAAATCGTATCTGTTGTTTCGCCAGTACAGGCCTAACCAATATTGGTCCAGTCCCATGCGGTTCATCCCCTCATAATAGGGAAAGGTGAGGTAGGGCGCATCCAGTTTTTTCTGAACGGTTTTGTTGTTGGTCTCCAGGCTGTTGCTCAACAAGTCAAAAAGTGAGGTGACATCTTCCGCTTGGACATACATCTTTTCTATAGCTTTTGAAACGGTCACGATATCCCAACTGTAAATCAAAACGGGATAGAAATCAACATCGGTCCAACCAGGGAGATTAAGGTGCAAATACCAATAATCTTCCTGTTCGGAAGCAATGAAATTGAGATTTCCACTAAACAGGGGCACCAAACGTTGCTTTGGGTCGGTAATATTGACTTTGAGCTTGGGCAAATAATCAAAGGCCTCCAAAATATAGAGATAAGTGGAACCCTTGAGCCAATAGGTCATTTCAAAAATATCTGCAGAAACGTAGGAGGAAACAATGTTCTGATAGCTTCGATGGCCTATAACATCTGTATTGTACTTGGAGACACTTTCTATGGTGGTCTCATCCCTGGCATCCAATGGAAATAGGAGGTCTTGGCGTGAACCAAAATGCACCTCACTTAGCCCGGCAGCCTCCAACATGGCAATGCTATCCTTCAGTTCTCCTGGAGAAGTAACGCCACCTTTGATTAATATGCGGTGTAAATCATCATTCATAAGCTCAGCTTACAGTTTGTAATTCAACCTCCATTAAAGCTTTTACTTCCGGTTTACAGCTACCGCAACCAAGACCTGCTCCAGTTTCGGTGCAGAGTTTAGTGAATTCGGTACAACCATTACGAATCGCTTCTTGAATATTTCCTTCACCTACTTGACTGCAGGAGCAGACCAGTTTTCCCTTTAAAGGTTTGGTGTTCGGTGCCCCTCGCAACAGTTCGTCCCGTTTTTCCGAAAGCTCAATTTCCTCTTCAATCAATCTCTTGAATTCGGCAAATTCATTTTTATCCCCCATTAGAATGGCTCCTTTAAGGGTGTCATCTTTAACGATGCACTTCTTGTAGAAGCGTTTGCGCACATCCATTAGGATGATTTCTTCAAACGTGTCATCGTTGGTAGGTGTGTTGACCATACCAATACTACATAGGTCAAGGTTTTCAAACTTTAGGATATTCATCAGCACAGATCCCGTATAGATGCTTCCCAAATCCCCTAAAATATAATTGGCGGCTATATCTGCCTGTTGCTCTGCAGCCGAGGTAATTCCAAAAAGAGAGTTCTCAAATTCGGCAATTTCCCCTAAGGCAAAAACATCGGGATGGCTTGTCTTCAGATACGGATCCACCAAAACACCCCTACGGGTTTCCAACTGGGCTTGCTTTGCCAGTTCTATGTTTGGGCGTGTTCCTATGGCGTATACGATGGCATTGCAGTTAATGGTTCGACCCGTTTTGAGATTGACCAATAAAGCATGTTTGCCAGAGGCATCTTCAAAAACCGTACTGACCTCATTGTCAAAATAGAGATTGATTCCACGTTCGTTGACATCTTCAGCCAATAATCGACTGGCCACAGGATCCAATTGACGCTCCATCAGCCTAGGGGCGCGTTGGATGATACTGATATTGATGTCAATTTTTTTTAGGGATGCCGCCAACTCCAATCCCAGGAGTCCACCGCCAACAATGACCACATGCTGTTCGGCAGCAGGTAATCCTGTTTCCTTTAAATAGCGTTTGAGCTTGTCCGCATCATTGCGTTCCCGCATGGTAAATCTACCCGGCAAGTCCATCCGCACTTCGCTGGGTACAAAGGCCCTACTGCCCGTTGCCATCACCATCAGATCATATTCGTGCTGGTTTCCTAGTTCATCCCATACCAGTTTTTGTTCCGTGTCAACCTTGGATATGCCGTTGCTGGGATAAAGTTGGACGCGGAGTTTATCCAATTCCCCCTGTTTTAATTTTTGTAAGGCCTCCCATTCCAATTCCTCATTAACGTACTCAGGCAGCAAAACCCGATTGTAAAAGGGGTAGGCTTCCTTGGAGAAAACATGGACCTCGTCCACGGTGTTCTTTTCCCGGTAAGACTGTATGAATCGATAGGCTGCCGCTCCCGCCCCGATAACGACAATCTTTTGCTTTGGTTTTTCATACTTCTCCACCCGAACAGCGCAGTACTTGAAATCAGGTTCCTTTGAAATGGGATCAACAAGGTCGTTGGTGAGGTTGTTGGCCCTGCTGAAATCGCTGTTGAGGATTTTGCCCCAATGCATGGGCAAAAAGACCACCTTTTCGCGAATGTCGAAATTGATTTTCACCT
This sequence comes from Flagellimonas flava, assembly GCF_050617915.1. Classification (GTDB taxonomy): domain Bacteria; phylum Bacteroidota; class Bacteroidia; order Flavobacteriales; family Flavobacteriaceae; genus Flagellimonas; species Flagellimonas flava_A. The sequence continues at coordinate 185,255 of NZ_JBODQE010000004.1, read as the reverse complement.
TGACCTGCACGCTCCCCCTTCGACTTTTCACCACCGCAATATCATCCTCTTTTAATCCAAGGAGATAGGCATCAACCTTGTTCATTTCAAGATAGGGTGTTGGGATATGGGTGAGCAGGCGCTTTACCTTGCCCGTTTTGGTTCTGGTATGCCATTGGTCGCGGACCCTGCCAGTATTCAGGATCAGAGGATATTCAAAGTTGGTTTGTTCGGACTGATTGAAAAGGTTTCTTGGGGCGTTAAAATGGGCCTTTTGATTTGCTGTGAAGTATTCATGATCGCGAAACAACCGCGGGGTGCCTTTATGGGTCTTATGCGGCACGGGCCATTGAAAACTACCTTCTGTTTTGAGCCTTTCATAAGAAAGCCCGGAAATATCAATATTGGTTCCCTTGGTCATTAGGCAGTATTCGTCATACACTTCGCTTGTATTAGCGTAATCAAAACCTGGATATCCCATTTCCTGACCAAACCGCCATAGAATTTCAGCATCCGGTAGCGCTTCACCTGGGGGGTCTATAACTTGGGGTAGATAACTGATGCGGCGTTCCGAATTGGTCATGGTGCCCTCCTTTTCCAGCCATCCTGCCGCAGGCAATAACAAATCAGCATATTTTGTGGTTTCGGAATTATGGGAAATATCCTGAACCACAACGAAGTTGGCTTTTTTGAGCGCTTTCTCCACTTTATGGGCATTGGGCATGCTCACCACAGGGTTTGTGCAGATGACCCAAATTGCCTTTAAGGAGCCATTTTCAAGCGCATTGAACATTTCAGTGGCCGTAAGGCCAGGTTCTTTTTTGATGGGCTTCCCACCCCAAAATTCTTGCACCTCCTGTCGGTGCTTTTCATTGCCCAAATCCCGATGCGCTGCCAATAGACTGGCCATGCCACCCACTTCTCGACCACCCATGGCATTGGGCTGCCCGGTGAGCGAAAAAGGCCCGGAACCTGGTTTTCCAATATGTCCGGTCAATAATGAAAGGTTGAGCAAGGACACATTTTTATCCACTCCTATGACGCTCTGGTTGAGCCCCATCGTCCACATGGTGATAAAACCTTTGGCATTGGCTATAAGTTTAGCTGCCTTTTTGATATCATCAACAGGGATGTCACATTTTTTAGCTGCTTCATTCAGGCTCAGTTCAAAAGCCTTTTGCTTGCAGGCCTCAAAATTGGATGTGTACTTTTTGATAAAGGCCGTATTGATCTTCCTTTTTTCAATCAACCATCGCGCCATGGCATTAAAAAGAATGACATCAGTGCCTGGAAGGATTTGTAGATGGAGGTCCGCCAATGCACAAGTCTGTGTTTTTCGGGGGTCTACCACAATGACTTTTACGTTGGGATTTTCCTCCTTGTGTTTTTCCAACCTTCTGAACAATATGGGGTGGCACCATGCAGGGTTCGCCCCTGCAATCAAAAAACAGTCTGCAAGCTCTATGTCGGCATAAGCAATAGGAACCGCATCTTCACCAACCGTTTTTTTGTAGCCTACCACGGCGGAACTCATGCAAAGGCGTGAATTGGTATCTATGTTGTTGGTCCCTATAAAACCTTTGGTCAGTTTGTTGGCCAAGTAGTATTCCTCGGTAAGGCACTGTCCGGACACGTAAAACCCAACGCTATCGGGGCCATGTTTGGCAATGATGCTCTTGAACACCGCGACGGCTCTTTTGAAAGCGGTCTCCCAGGTAATTTGCTGCAGTGGATGGTTTCTGCTCCATCGCATTTGAGGATGCAGGATACGATCGCTGGTATCCTGTGCAACGTAGTTAAGGTTCTTTCCTTTGGAACAAAGCATCCCTTTGTTAACGGGATAGGCCTCATTGCCTTCAACCGATAACGTCCCCTTTGCATCTTTGGTTACCGTAATGCCACAACCCACTCCGCAGTAGGAACATATCGTGTTATGGGACTCTTTCGTTTGCATGGAAAACCAAAAATCTTGTGTTGTTTTTTGACCATAGCAAATTAGATATTTACGTATAAATACGTAGTAACAAAACGATAAAAGTGAGGCTGGTTAATCCAGAATTCAATAATAATTGGAGCGGAAAACTGAGGAATTGGAATCTAAACCAAGTTGTATTTTGCGGCCTTTTTGGACAGGTCTATCAAGTTCTTGACCTCCATTTTTTTCATGAGGTTAAACCGATGTGTCTCAATGGTGCGTTTGCTGTTCTGAAGTTTCTCGGAAATCTCTTTATTGGTAAATCCTTGGAGGACCAACTGCAGTACTTTTAACTCTTTGTTGGTTAAATCAAAGGGAGTCTCTTTACTTTTTTTGGGTTGACTTTTTTCTGAGGAATTGGGATGAAGTAGGTTGTTTACAAGGACATTTGAGATATCCCCACTAAAGTACTTGCCCCCTTCATGTACGGTATGTATGGCCTTGATAAATTCATTTTTATCCGTATCCTTTAGCAAGTAACCTGCAGCCCCGGCCTGAACTGATTTTAGGATGTACTCCTCAGAATCGTGCATGGATAAAATAATGCATTTGGTTTTTGTTCCGAGGGTCGCATTTAACTGCTCCACCGCTTCGATTCCGCCCATTTGAGGCATACGGATATCAATAATAAGCACATCTGGGGTATGACTTTTTACCATTTCAAGGGCTTCAAATCCATTGGACACTTCCCCGATGACCTCCAGATTGGATTCCTCCTCCAACAATGCTCTTATCCCATCACGAACCAGTAAATGGTCATCGGCTAAAACAATGCTAATGATGTTTTGAAGTACGGTATCCCCCATGTCACAAAAATACATGATTTCCGCATAAGGAAGTACCTGTAAAAGTCAACCTCTTAAACCAAACGAAGGGCTGCCCCAATTCCATTGGAACAACCCCTTCGAAGCAAAGTGAATGTACTTATATTATTTTTCCTTTTTTTCCGTGCTAAAGAATTTTGGTTTGATGATCAGCATGGCCCATGCCCAATTTTGAGAATCAGCTGCGTCCGCTTCAGTCACCCCTTTAAGTTCATACATTCCATCAGCAGGAAACAAATGGGAATACCCAATTTTTAGTGCGTAGCCTTTAAACTGTTGGGAAAATACCAAGTCGATTTCCGTACCGAGGGCAGTCTCCCCGCTGGGAAGGTCCTGTTCCCCAGAAAAATTCAGAATCTTGGCCAACAAACTCGATTTTTCGCCCAGCTTGAAGTTGGCACTGGCGTGGATATCAAATAGTCCTACAGAATTCACATGGTTTCCAACGTAGAAGTAATCCATGAATCCATTGAACTTGTGATTGGTTCCGAAAGTGGGCAAAAATGCCTCTGTTTCGCCCACGGTGGAGGTGTCGTCCCCGCTTATGAGCTCAACACCCAATCCCAGACCAACGGTGCTGCTGGCCTTGTAGCTTAGGTCAAGTCCTAGAAGGTATGCACCACTGATATCCAGTCCTGTGAAAAATTTCCCTCCTTGTATAAAGGCGTTTGCAGCCGCACCAAAGTTTCCTTTTTTATAGTTGAGGTGGGTTCCCAAAGTGAACGTGCTGTTCACTCCATCAGCCACATCCGCATCATCAAAATTTTGGAAGCCCGTATTAACGGCCAAGAAACTTCCTGAGAAATGCTCCCACTGTTGTCTTAGGTAAACGAATTGCATGGTTTTGTACTGGAAAGGGTTGTTGGCGGGATAGGCTGTGCCCTGATTTTGGAAACCGAACAATGGCCCTCCGTTTCCGTCCAAATCTTGATTGAACGCTAAGCCCAGGTCAAATACAAACTTTTCACCTTTGTAGCTCAATTTGGCCAAATCGTGATTACGACCTTGCTGCGCCCAATCCAGACCTCCAAAGAAACGCTGGTCATCATAGGATATAACCTGCCGACCCAGTTTTGTGGACCAATCGCCACCCAATTTCAATGAGGCCCAGGCTTCAAAAATGGAAAATGAATCGTTGGAATCTACCGGAATGATCTGTGCATTTTCACCCCATACAGACACATCTTGCAGGCTTAGAAAAACTTTGAAGGTTTCCGTGGCATAACCTGCGTTCAACCGGGAACGGGTGTTTATGGCGAAACCTGCATCAGCGGCATCGGGGATTAAAGTCTGGAATCCGTTTCTGTATTCGGCCCGGGGTCTGAATTGTCCGTCCAGCGTGAATTGAGCTGTAACAAATTGAACCGATAGGATAACTAGGATAAATGCAATGTAACCTCTTTTCATAGTTTTAAGTTTTAGCGGGTTATTCGATTTAGTGTTCTAAAAAATCAATTAAGTGTTTGCGGTATTTGTAGTAATCTTCATGCTCCAATACCGCTTTTCGAGTTCTGGGGCGCTCAAAATCTATGTTGAGAACATCCCCAATTTTGGCTCTAGGGCCACTGGTCATCATTACCACGCGATCCGCCAAGAAAATGGCTTCGTCAACATCGTGCGTAATCATAACAGCAGTAATTTTTTCCTTGTTCCAGATTTCGATGAGAATATCCTGGAGCTCACCCCTGGTCAGTGAATCCAACATGCCAAAGGGTTCATCCAACAACAGCACTTTGGGTTTTATGGCAAAGGCGCGTGCGATACCAACGCGTTGCTGCATTCCCTGGGAAAGTTCATTGGCCTTCTTGTAAAAAGCTCCATCGAGTCCTACCTTATGCAGATAGAATTTTGCAATTTCCTTGCGCTGCGCTTTGGTAGCATGGGGAAAAACGCGATTAACTCCGAGCAGTACATTTTGCAATGCGGTCATCCAAGGCATCAAACTAGGTGCCTGAAAGATGACGCCCCTATCAGGACCTGGTCCTTTTATGGGATTTCCCAAAACCGCAATATTACCGCCTGATATTGGATTGAGCCCCGCAATCATCGAGAGCATTGTGGTTTTTCCACACCCGGAATGGCCTATAATGGTCACAAACTCTTCTTTGAGAATCTGGAGATTGAGATGCTCCAATACCACATAGTCTCCTTTTGGCGTGGGATACACTTTTTTCAGGTCCTTTAAGTCCAACATGATTTTATCCGAGGGAAATGCAATGCCGTTCTCGTGCGATTCTTTTGCCTTGATTTCTTCAACTACCATACTAATTGTTTTTATGCCACAAAGCTTTTGGGGGCCAGCTCGGGCAATTCATAGATTTCTTTCGCTGTTGCTTTTCGTTCTTCACCAATCCCCATTAAATATTCAATAATGGCGTTACGGGTTTTTTTGTAGACCGGATTGTCGTTCAATTCGGTTTTGTCCCTTGGGCGATCAATGTCAATTTTGAATTCGGGTCCCAAGGTTGCTTTTGGTCCGGGGCGCAAGGGAATGATTCGGTCCGCCATATAAATGCCCTCATCCACATCGTTGGTGATGAGCAAGGCGGTACGTTTGTCCTTACTCCAAATTTTTAGGATTTCATCTTGAAGGTTGCCACGGGTTAACGCATCCAGAGCTCCTAGTGGTTCATCCATAATGATCATCTCCGGATTCATGGCCAAGGCCCGCGCTACGGCCACCCGTTGCCGCATACCTCCTGACAACTCCTTGGGTCTTTTATTGATTGCGGGGGACAGGTTTACCATTTCCACATACTGTGCCACCCGCTCCTTTATGAATTCCTTTTTCTCATTGGGAAACGCTTCTTTCACGGCCATGGCCACATTTTGCCCCACACTCAACCAGGGTAGAAGCGAGTAGTTCTGAAAAATCACCCCACGCTCATGGCTGGTGTCCATCACAGGAGCCCCTTTAAAAAGTACTTGTCCGCTGGTGGGCTCCAACAAGCCGTTGATGAGATTCACCAAAGTTGTCTTTCCACTTCCTGTAAACCCTACGATAGCCACAAACTCTCCTTCTTCGATGGTTAGGTTGATATCGGTCAACACCTCCGTGGCATTTTTTCCTTCCCCGTAGGTTTTGTTCACATTTTTTAGTTCCAAATAGGCCATAACTTCAAAGGTTAAGCGGTTGCATTTTTATTGAAGGATACCATATTCTGAATGGTCAACATGATACGATCCAATAAGAAGCCAATGATACCGATGATGAACATGGCCACAATGATCTTGGAATTGGAATCGTTGGCACCGTTCTGGAATTCTTCCCAAACAAAGGATCCCAGGCCTGGACTTTGTGCCAACAGCTCAATGGCTATCAATACCATCCATGCCACGGAAAGGGTTATGCGCAATCCGGTAAAAATCAGCGGCAGGGAAGAAGGCAAAATCACTTTGAACACCTTTTGTAAGGGCCCCAATTTTAGCACCTTGGCTACGTTGATGTAATCCTTGTCCACGGATGAAACTCCCATCGCCGTATTTACCAAAGTCGCCCACATGGCGCAGAGTCCAACACTAATAAAGGAGATGATAAAGGCACTGTCCGAATTTGAATCCTTCGTCATGGTTTTTACGATCATAAATACCAAAAGCAGCCACACCACGGGGGATACAGGTTTGAATACCTGAATCAACCAGTTAAAGGAGTTGCGTAGCGTCTCACTTAAGCCGATTACGATGCCTATGGGAACGGCAATCAGGAAGGCCAACACAAATCCGGCAAAAACGGTTTTCAGACTCGTAAAGATTTGATCTACAAAGGAAGGTCTGCCGGTGTAGGTAATCGGTTCTTTTCCTTCAGCAATACGCTTTTCATTTAAAGCTGCGGTCTTTTCCTTGAATGCCAATTTATCGGCACTGATCACTTTGTGATCGGCAATTAGCGTATTAAACGATTCCCATACCTGTGCCGGAGATGGTAGGGTGTTGGGTTGGCAGCTGATATCCCCAGAGGCGATGCATGCTGCCATAGCATCGGCGGCTTCTTGGCCTTGATCGGTCAATGCTTTTTGAATCTTGAAATTGGCCTCCACATTGAACAAGGCCTTGGCGCCCATATGCCACAGCCCTATAAATAGCAGGATGGAGGCAAGGGGCACGATTACCTTCTTCAAGATGGTCTTTACCTCAAACTTGGGGGTCTTGATCTTGAATTTGGACAGCACCACTTTTGCAGCGTTGGCCAATTTCATTTCCTGGGTTTTGCTTACGGTCACACTTTGCTTCATAATTGTAAATTTTGCCGTTTTTTATAGCGAGGAATCGTCCTTGTTTCCAATCTCAAAACTGTTGATGTAACCTATCGGGTCTTTTGCGTCATAGGTATTGCCATCAATGAAATCGGCAGTGGCAGGTTTGTATCCATCAGTGACTGGTATGTCAGAAGCTGGAATATGGCCTTCGGTAACCAAGAGCTCGGCCGCTTGTTTCCAGATGTCGGGTCTGTAGATGTCCTTAATGGTTTCCTCATACCAAGCTGCTGGCTTCGCTTCCGGAATCTGGCCCCATCTTCGCATTTGGGTCAAAAACCAGATACCGTCAGAATAGAAGGGATAGGTGGCATTGTACTTATAGAATACGTTGAAGTCTGGCATGGAACGTTTGTCACCTTTTTCAAATTCAAAGGTCCCAGTCATGGAATTGGCCAAAACCACTTCGTCAGCACCAACATATTGCGGCATGGAAAGAATTTTTACGGCTTCGGCACGATTTTCTGGCACATCTAACCATTTTCCAGCACGAATTAGAGCTTTTGTCACAGCGACAGCCGTATTTGGGTTCTCTTCAACAAATTTCTTTGTCATCACAAATACTTTCTCCGGATTGTTTTTCCAGATGTCGTAGTTGGTGGTTACTGGAACGCCTATGCCTTTAAAAACCGCTTGTTGGTTCCATGGTTCCCCAACGCAATAGCCATAAATGGTTCCAGCTTCCAAAGTGGCTGGCATTTGTGGGGGAGGGGTAACAGAAAGTAGAACTTCCGCATCAATTTGTCCTTGTACATTATCGGCGGTATACATGCCTGGGTGGATGCCAGCTGCGGCCAACCAATAACGGATTTCGTAATTGTGTGTGGAAACGGGAAATACCATTCCCATTTTGAAGGGCTTCCCACTGTTTTTATATTCGGAAATAACGGGTTTTAGCGCATCTGCCTTAATCGGGTGCTCGGGTTTTCCATCAGCGCCCTTGGGAACGTTTGGTTTCATTTTGGACCAAACATCATTGGAAACCGTGATGCCATTTCCATTTAAATCCATGGAAAAGGGAGTGACCAACTCAGCTTGCCTGCCAAATCCAGCACCTGCGGCTATAGGTTGACCTGATAACATATGCGACCCGTCCAATTGGCCATCGATGACTCGGTCCAATACATTTTTCCAGTTTGATTGGGCCTCTACTGAGACAAACAGGCCTTCATCCTCAAAAAATCCTTTTTCTTTGGCAATGGCCAAGGGGGCCATATCCGTCAATTTGATAAACCCAAAAGTCAATTGGGGCTTTTCTATCTCCAATGAGCTGGCCGGAATGTCGGCTTGGGCTGATTCCTTTGATTTCTTCTCAGCTTTTCCTCCGCAGGCCAGAACAGCTAGCAAGAAAAATGTGCTAAGCGCTTTTACTGTGATTGACTTCATAATACATATGTTTTAAATTGTGTTACTTAATTCTTGAAACAAACATACTGTATTATTTAAGTATAAATACGTAGTTACAATATAAATATTACGTAGATGAGGTATTTTTATGTGGATGGAAATTCCTGGATTCCAAAAATTGGAAGTTGTCAAAAAAAGCGACCTGTAATTATTGAATTTGAAATTTTAAGGTGTATTCAAATCCATGGAAGGATGGGAAAGGTGAATATATATTCCTTAATATATAGATACTAGATGGCGGAGTGCAAGACGCGCTGAATTTCGTCCTCAAAAAACGAAGGATGCTCAGAAACCACATGCCCGACCACTATAATGCCAGGTTGCGAAATGTCTACGGATTTAAAAAGGGATTCTGCATTGCCAAGGGTACCAACGGAGCAACTTTCATGTTGCAATGTCCCATTTTGAATAAGGGCTACTGGAGTCAGACCCCCTCTGTATTTACCGATTTCATTGGCAATAGCAAGGAATTTCCGAACTCCCATAAGGATGACCATGGTGGTGGAAGATTTGGCGGCCAAAACCAAATCCTCGGAAAAAGAACCATCCCTTTTGGTGGCGGTCATCACCCAAAAACTACTGGCCGTTCCTCTCTGGGTTAATGGAATGCCCTGGCTGGCAGGAACTGCAATGGCACTGGAAACTCCTGGAATCACGGTTACTGGAATGCCAAAGGATTCCACATGGGCGATTTCTTCAGAAGCCCTTCCGAAAACAAAGGGGTCGCCCCCCTTTAAGCGAACCACATGACCATAATTAAGCGCATAATCGACCAGCAGTCGATTTATTTCTTCCTGTTTTGCATAGTGTTTTCCACAACGTTTGCCTACGTATATTTTCGGAATGTTGGCTGGAGCCTCATCCAACAAGCTCTTATCGATAAGGGCATCATACAAAATTGCATCGGCTTTGCGTATGGCTCTCAAACCCCTAATGGTTATGAGGTCTTTGGCTCCTGGTCCTGCGCCGACTAAGGAAACTATTGGGGTATTTGTGTATTGTGTCATTGTGATTATGAAGTGGGTACTTTTATCAATTTGACAACAAGAATACGTAATTATTCTCAAATACCCATCAAATAAATACGTAATAATACGTAATATTGTATTCCATTTTAATTGAAGCAAACAAACATGAAAAGCATATTGGTCATTGGAAACGGAATGGTGGGATACAAGTTTTGTGAGAAGTTTGTAGCTCATGAGGATAGCAAGGATTTTAAACTCATTGTTTTCGGAGAGGAGCCCAGAGTGGCCTATGATCGTGTCCATCTCAGCGAGTTTTTTGAAAATGGGGATGCCGAACAATTGACCTTGGCCCCGAGATCTTGGTATGAGGAGCATGACATAGAACTCTACACCAATGAATGTGTTGTGGATATTGATAGAGATACCAAAACCGTAACTACCTTTAGCGACAATGTGTTCACTTATGACTATCTGGTATTGGCCACTGGGTCGGTTCCATTTGTGCCGCCTATTAAAGGGGTGGATAAAAAAGGGGTTTTTGTATACCGAACCATTGAGGATTTGGAAGAGACTATGAGCTATGCCGCAGGGATCAAAGGAAGTAAGGCAGCTGTTTTGGGCGGAGGTCTTTTAGGGCTGGAGGCGGCAAAAGCGGTTAAGGATATGGGTCTTGAGCCCCATGTGGTTGAGTTTGCGCCAAGATTAATGCCGAGACAATTGGATGATGAGGGAAGCAAAGCCCTGGAATCCAAAATGAACGAATTAGGCATCCAAGTGCATTTGAACAAGGCAACACAGCAAATTTTGGGTAATGGCAGTATCCAGGGTATGGAATTCTCCGAAGGAGACTTGTTGAATGTCGACATGCTTATTATTTCCGCTGGAATTAGACCACGGGATGAACTTGCCAAAACCTGCGATTTGGAAACTGGTGTACGTGGTGGAATTGTGGTGGATAATACCATGCGTACTTCGGACCCCAATATTTTTGCGATTGGGGAAGTGGCGTTGTATAAAGAGATGATTTATGGGTTGGTAGCTCCTGGTTATGAAATGGCTCAGGTGGCTGCGGACCAGATTGTGGGAGGTGAAACCTTTATGGCGGAGCACATTGATATGTCCACCAAATTGAAACTGATTGGAGTTGATGTGGCCAGTTTCGGGAATCCTTTTACAACCGAAGAGGAGGCACATGCCATTGTCTTTGAAAACAAACTTCAAGGACTTTATAAGCGAATCAATGTTTCCAAAGATGGGAAAAAACTGTTGGGGGGTATTTTGGTAGGCGATGCTGCAGATTACAATATGCTTCTCCAACTCCAACAAAATGAAATGCCCTTACCCGAAAACCCAGAGGATTTGATTTTGGGAGTCCGGGGCGGAGAAGGAGCCGCGATGGGCAACGTCATGGATTTACCCGATGAAGCCGTGGTTTGTTCCTGTGAGTCCGTTACCAAGGGAGGCATTTGTTGTGCCATTACCGAAGGAGGACACGAAAGTGTAAAAAGTGTGGCCAAAGCTACAAAGGCCACCACAGGTTGTGGAGGTTGCAAACCTATGGTGGCGGATTTGGTGACAGAGAGCTTAAAAGCCCTGGGCAAAACCGTAAAAGTCCGTATTTGTGAGCACTTTGATTATTCCAGACAAGAGCTCTATGATATCGTAAAGCTTCGGAACATTCAAGATTATGATGAGCTTCTTGATATGGTGGGCCACGGAGATGGTTGCGAAGTGTGCAAACCTGCTGTTGCTGCCATTTTTGCCAGTGTGTATAATGAGACCGCCAATCGGCAAGAAACCATTCAAGATTCCAATGATCGGTATTTGGCCAATATCCAACGTAATGGTACATACTCGGTTGTTCCGCGGGTAGCAGGCGGGGAAATTACCCCACAACAGCTTATGGCCCTCGGGCGTATCGGAATGAAATATGATCTGTACACCAAAATTACAGGGGGACAACGTATCGATATGTTCGGTGCCCAGTTGCATGAACTTCCTTTGATATGGGAGGAACTGATCAAGGAAGGTTTTGAAAGTGGACACGCCTACGGGAAAGCCCTTCGAACTGTAAAAAGTTGTGTAGGCTCCACCTGGTGCAGATATGGCATGGATGAAAGTGTCAGCTTCGCCATAGAAATTGAAAACCGATATAAAGGCATCCGCTCTCCTCATAAAATGAAGGGAGGGGTCTCAGGTTGTATCCGGGAATGTGCCGAGGCCAGATGTAAGGATTTTGGGTTTATCGCAGTTGAAGGCGGATGGAATGTTTACGTCTGCGGGAATGGAGGTGCAAATCCAAAACATGCTGAATTGTTGGCGGAAAAAGTGGACAAGGAAACTGCCGTTAAATATGTGGACCGTTTTTTAATGTTCTATATCAAAACTGCTCCACCTTTGACTCGAACCGCTGCCTGGTTGGAAAAGTTGGAAGGTGGAATTACCTATCTGAAAAACGTGGTCATTAACGACGCTTTGGGTATTGCGGAAGAGTTGGATATGGAAATGCAACACTATGCCGACACCTACAAATGTGAGTGGAAAGAAGCGGTAGAGACCCCAGAAATCCGAGCCAGGTATACCCATTTTGTGAATTCGGAAGAAGAGGACAGCAATATTGAATATGTACCCATGCGAGGACAGAAAATGCCCAAAGCCTGGACCTAGTTTTAGGAGCATATTTCCTTTTGGACAACTGCAAATTATTGAATTATGATATCAGAATTGAGTACATACGAGGCAACCAAACTTGAGGAAGTAACCGTTTGGTTCAAAGCAGCCGAAACATCGAAATTCCCAAAAAATGGGGGCGCCTGCGTAAAATATAAGGACAAGCAGATAGCGGTGTTCAACTTTACCCGGAAAGGGGAATGGTATGCCTGCCAAAACCTTTGTCCCCATAAAATGGAGATGGTATTGTCCCGTGGAATGGTGGGCGTGGAAGGGGAACATCCTAAAGTAGCCTGTCCATTGCACAAAAACACTTTTTCGTTGAAAACCGGAGAGCATCTCAATGGCAATCTGAATGCCATTGCCACCTATCCCATCAAAATTGAGGAGAACTTTGTGTATATTGGTTTCTCCGAATGATTTGTAAAGGGCATACATGGGAAATACAGAGAAATTGGCGGAGGCCTTTCGACTTTTTGATGAGGCGAACAGCCAGGATCCCAACACTGAAATAGCTGGGGGAGAAACCTACCCCAAGGAAGTGCTTTATGCACTTAGAATGACAGAGACCCTGACTACCTTTGCGCCGGATGCCTCCGAAGCATTGCAGCTTACAGCCCGATGCCAGCATATTTGCAGATGGGAAATTCCTCGAGATCAATACGAAATGAACCGTGCAGGATACTTGAGATGGCGGCAGGAATTAAAGAAATTCCATGCGGCCAAGGCAAAAGAAATCTTGGAAGAGGTGGGCTATGATAAGGAGACCATTGGACAAGTTGAATTTTTACTTCTGAAGAAACAGCTAAAAAGAAATGAGGAAACCCAAACGCTTGAAGATGTAGTGTGTTTGGTATTCCTCAAACACTATTTTGAGCCTTTTGCCGAAAAGCATGAGGAAGCAAAACTTGTGGACATCCTCCAAAAAACCTGGCGAAAAATGTCTGAAAAAGGCCAACAAGCGGCCCTTCAATTGCCGTTTTCCAAAACAGCACATGCATTGGTCACTAAAGCGGTATCTGGCTAATCGCCCAAAACAGATTCATACCTTCTGACATGGAAAACCAACAACAAGCGCTGGACACCGCTACTTTTTTAAGGGTCAGAAAGTGGTACTTGTTGGCTTTGGCAACCATAGCCTTGACCATTATCGTGGCGCAAATTCTGATTCAGCAGCACCTTAATTCCCAATTAAACGATTCACGGGTTATCAATGTGGCCGGGCGGCAGAGAGCATTCAGCCAAAAATTGGTTAAGGAGGCCATGCTTTTGAAGAATGCCAGTGGCAATGCGGCTGAATACCAAAGCATCCGAAATGATTTGGAGCATACACTCTTTGTTTGGAAAACTTCTCATGACGGACTTCAAAATGGCAATGACAGTATTGGGCTCCCAAAGGAAAGCAATAAGATTATTCTGAAACTCTTTGAGGATTTGAATCCCCACCATGAAGCCATGGTCACAGCTGCTGAAAACATACTGCTAGAAAGTGGGAATCTTAATCTTATTTCACCATCCTATGATGGGCAATTACAGGTACTTTTGAATAACGAGCAAGTCTTTTTGGGCAAAATGGACGCTATTGTAAATGAGTACGATGCCCAAAGCAAGGAAAAACTGCAAAAGCTCAAATTAAAGGAATATGGACTGCTCGCAGTTTCATTGTTGATTTTGTTTTTGGAGGTGGTCTTTATCTTTCGACCACTTTCCATTCAGATACGGGAGACCATTTCAAAATTGATTCAGAGTCAGATAAAGTCTGACAATACAGCTTCAGAAGTCAAACGCCTTTTTACAGAAAAGGAACGTTCCCTGCAGAAATTGCAGGAGCTTAATTTTGTGATTGACAATGCAGCCCTTTTTGCCAGTACCCGAAAAGACGGCACCGTAGTCTTCATAAGCAAAAAGTTTTTGGGGTTGTTGGAGCGCACTGAAACCCAAGTGAACCTTCCCCTGGCGGAAATCTTAACCGAAGATGAAGGACAGCAACAATACCTGCGGGAAATTTTAACCAGTAAGCGAAAGAGTATCCGAACCGAGGAAATTGAAATCAAAACCAAAAAAGGTACATTTTTATGGTTGGACATGTCAATAATCCCCATGCACCAGTCCAGTTTAGAGCAAAGCGTCCTGATTTTGTGTTCGGACATTACGGAACGCAAAAGGAACCAACTGAAAATAGAGGAACTCACCAAACAGAACTACGAGGAGCGGATGCAGCAAAAGCAAATGCAGGCCAGTCAAATTGTAGAGGGGCAGGAAGAGGAACGAAAGCGGATAGCGAAGGACATACATGACGGAATTGGTCAAATGTTGACGGCATTAAAGTTCAATATTGAATCCATTAACCTGAATCAGAAGGAAAAAAGCAAAGAGAAGATTGCCTATCTAAAAACACTGGCTTCCGATTTGATCAAAGGAGTTCGAACGGCCACCTTCAACCTAACCCCACCAGAATTGGAGGATCATGGAATCTTCCCGGCACTTCAAAAAATGACTGTGGAACTGAGCAAGCTCACGGGGAAAAATATTTTATACGAGAACAAAACGGAGCAGAACATCCGCTTTGATTCTTTAGCTGAAACAAATATCTATCGGGTGACCCAGGAGGCGGTCAATAATGCCATCAAGTATGCGGAGGCCAATTATATCCTAGTGACTATCAACTATGTTGATGGACTTTTGAGTGTGGTCATTGACGACGATGGCAAGGGGTTTGATCCCTCCGTTTTGGAAAAGGTGGCCAAAAAGAATAGTGAAGGAGGCATGGGGGTCTTTTTTATGAAAGAGCGTATCAGCTATATCAATGGACGGTTGTTTATAAACTCCATTCCTGGAGAGGGCACCAGGGTGACCATCAATTACAAGATTGGCGCAGCAGTTTTGGACGAATCCAAATGAAAGCCCAATTAAATAGGGGAATTCGACTCAATTCGCCCTCTTAAACAACAGCTGTGATTTTAATCGTATTACTGGGATATCGTAATTTTAATTACCGTTGCCATGTCATCGATTGTATTTAAGGGCATTGTCAGTGAAAGTCCATTTTCCGATTGTTCCCATGCAATCTTGCTTTCACTCCCCAATACGGTTACAGTTTCTATGGCAGGTACATCCAGAACTTTTTCTTTGGCAAAAGATTCCAACATGATCTGCTGGTCAGGGGTGGTCGTTCCCATTACGATAGCGTAAATAGTATAATCCTTTGTAGTGTACCGAATATCTTTACTGGAGTATTTTATTTTGTGAAAGAGATCATGATTTTCAAAATGGCCTGTGGGTTCCTTAGTAGGTCCTTCACCAAAGGTGTACCAAGCTTCTGTTCCATAAATTGCTTCTCCATATTTTTTTAACCAATTTCCCATTTCCAGGAGGCCTTCCACCTGATTGTTTGGAATGGTGCCATCAGCTTTGGGGGAGATGTTCAAAAGGAGCACACCATTTTTACTGACAATATCTATGAGCATATGAAGGATATCTTGGGATTTTTTGACACCAAGATCTTTGGTATAACACCAGCTTCCATCGCTAATAGTGGCATCGGTCATCCACGTTTTGGTTCCTATGGTGTTCTTTCTGGATTGCTCAAGGTCTTCAACGCTCATGTTCAGCGGTAGATCGTGCTGTTTTCTTACAATTACGGCTTCTTGGTCTTTTTTATAGGCCTCGTTTAGATAGTAAGCTGCAAATTCCTTTCTATATTCTTCCGGAATGTCGCCAAGCACATAATCAAACCAGACAATATCAGGGCTATAGTTATCAATGACCTCCTTTAATTTTCCCAACCAAACCTCTTTGTACCATTTCTCATGCTCAATATTTCCATACATTAATTGTAGGTCTGGGTCACTTGATGTGGGCGGCATACCTTCAAAATATGGGAAATGGCTTATGCTAATGTCCTGTCCTATGGCGGTAGCCCGCTGCAGGTTTTTGGCATGGTGAAATGCGGTTATGAATTTCAGTCCCTTGCCCTTGATGGATTTCTCCAATTCTCCCGTTATGTCCCTGTTGGGCGCTGTGTCCATGGTATTCCAAGGGGTAATTTTACTGTTCCACATGGCGTAGCCATCATGGTGTTCCGCAACAGGCCCAGCAAATTTGGCGCCCGCATCCACAAACAATTGCGCCCATTTATCGGCGTCAAACTTTTCCGCCTTGAAGAGCGGGGCAAAATCGTGATAACCGAATTCTGAAGGGTGACCATAGTTTTCCAAATGATACTTGTACACAGGGTGATCCTCAAAATGCATATGTCTGGGATACCACTCGTTGTCAAATGCAGGAACGGAATAAAGCCCCCAATGGAAATAAATCCCCAATTTGGCTTCCTTAAACCAGTCAGGTGCTTCGTTATGTCCACCTAAGGAGGACCAATCTTCACTATAACTCTCTTTAGCTTTTGACATTTCGGGTTCAGAAGATTGGCTCTCGTGTGCTGCTTCCTTGCAGGATACGATTGATAGTAAAATGGTA
This sequence comes from Flagellimonas flava, assembly GCF_050617915.1. Taxonomy (GTDB): domain Bacteria; phylum Bacteroidota; class Bacteroidia; order Flavobacteriales; family Flavobacteriaceae; genus Flagellimonas; species Flagellimonas flava_A. The sequence goes on along the minus strand of NZ_JBODQE010000004.1, from coordinate 168,703 downwards.
AGAACTAGGATTTTTGGTATTACTAGTTTCATGATTTGACTGGTTTTTGAATGTGCATGAAGTTGGCCAATGTGTCCTTCATACCATTGTTGATGATACTTTTTAAATAGCTTGACACCGTCTCTTGAACACCTTCTATTTGGGTTAAATCTTGTCCCCAGAACTCTAATTTGGAGAGCGTATTTTGAACAATGTTTTCCAAGTTGTCCGATGCCCATTGGTGCTTGAAAAATTCGAGAATTTTTGGGTCGTCCTTCAATAGAATTGGTTCCCCGTCTCTTTCTCCTTTGTAAAATGCTATCAGGGAAGCAAGTGAAAACAATAAGGGGAGGGGCAGTTCTTGTTTTCTCTTGATGTATTCCAAGAGCGAAGGCAACACCCGTGTTTTAAATTTGGATATGGAATTGAGTGAAATGCTGAGCAAGGCATGTTGCAAGTATGGATTTCTAAATCGATCAAGGACATCATTGGCAAACTGTTGCACTTCATCTTGTGGTAAATCCAACGTAGGGCAAATGCAATCAAAAATGACCTTTTGCAAAAAATTCCCTACCACGGGATCCTCCTCAGATTCCCTCACATGGTCAATTCCGTATAGATAGCCCACTGGAACCAAGCTGGTATGTGCCCCGTTCAGAATCCTCACTTTTCGGGTTCGATAAGGTTCCATGTTGTCCGTAAAAACAATATTCAATCCGCTTTCCTTTGATGGAATGAGGTTTTCGAGAAATTGAGGGCCTTCTATGACCCATAGATGAAATTGCTCGCCGTCCACCACCAAATTGTCCGTATACCCCAATTCTTGGGTAATGGTTTCCATTCTGTCTTTGGGATACCCAGGCACAATTCGATCTACAAGGGTGTTGCAGAAAACACAATGATCATCAATCCAAGTTTTAAAATCTGAACCCAGTTCCCATTGCGCTGCATATTTATGAATTATGCGCTTAAGATTGTCACCGTTCCTGTCAATGAGCTCGCAGGGAATCACGATCAAACCTTTTTCCGCATCCCCATTGAATGTTTCAAATCGCTTAAATAGCAAAGCAGTGAGCTTCCCTGGAAAACTGTTTTGCGGAGTATCTTCCAACTGATCATTGGGGTCGAATGAAATTCCAGCTTCGGTGGTATTGGATATGATGAACCTTAAATCCGGATTTTCGCCATTGGCCAAATACCCCTCGAAGTCCTTGTATGGGTCAATACTCCTTTGAATGCAGTCAATTATGTCATGCTCACTAAGGACTTTTCCATTTTTAATCCCGTTGAGGTACAGGGTATATAGACCATCCTGCTGGTTCAGCAGATGGACCAATCCTTGTTCAATAGGCTGCACCACCACCACGCCTGCATCAAAAGCAGATTTTTTGTTCATCTCATGGATCATCCAGTTGGCAAAGGCCCTTAAAAAGTTGCCTTCTCCAAATTGTAGCACTCTTTCGGTGTAGGTTGGTGCAGATACCGTGTTTCTATTTAGTTGTTTCATGAATGGTTCTTATAAAGAAATCCCTCTTTTCCAAGGAATGAAATCATTATGGCCTTTTACTACCGATTTAGCTTCAACCAAGCCGCTAGCCACTTGGATTATATGATCTAGTATTTTCTCCCCCATGGATTCAATAGTGTCTTCGCCGGTAATTACCGTTCCGGCGTTCATATCAATAATGTCGTTCATTTTTTGGTACAGCTTGGTATTGCTCGAAAGCTTGAGAACTGGTGCAACCGGGTTTCCTGTTGGTGTTCCCAAGCCCGTTGTAAACACAATGATATTGCACCCCGAGCCTGCAAGGCCGGTGGTACTTTCCACATCGTTCCCAGGAGTGCAGAGCAGATTCAATCCTGGTTTGGTTATTTTTTCCGCATAATCCAACACCTCCACAACAGGAGAGGTTCCTCCTTTTTTGGCTGCTCCGGCAGATTTCATGGCATCGGTAATGAGGCCATCCTTGATATTTCCCGGAGATGGGTTGCTTTCAAAACCAGAACCTACTGCGATGGCAGATTCTGAATATGCTTTCATTAGGGACGCAAATTTTTGGGCATCCTTTTCATTTTGACATCTATCTATAAGATTTTGCTCGACTCCGTTCAATTCTGGGAATTCGGCTAAGACGGGCGAACCGCCCAAAGCAGTCAATAAATCTGATGCATATCCCAGAGCGGGATTGGCAGAAATACCTGAGAATCCATCGGAACCCCCACATTCCAAACCGAGGGTAATTTGGCTCAAAGGCGCCGGTTCGCGTTGAATTTTGTTGGCCTCAATGAGTCCAACAAAGGTCAATTTAACGGCTTCTGCAATAAAATCACGTTCACTTTTGCTTTGTTGTTGTTCCAGATAGGACACGGGTTTCGCACCGTTGGGGTTTATGTTCGCTATGGCTTTTTGCAGCATTTCAATCTGGGCATTTTGACATCCCAAACTTAGTACGGTCGCGCCCGCTACATTGGGGTTGCTGATATAACCGGCAAGCAGGTTACAAAGTACCTGGGCATCTTCACGGGTTCCCCCACAACCGCCATCGTGTCTTAAGAACTTAACCCCATCCACATTGGTGAATAATCTGTTTTTTGATGTTTCTTCCCTAGATAGGACAACAGGAGTATCCAGAATTTCTTGGGCAGTTGCGCCTTTTTTGTACTTCGAGATTAAAGCGTCCGTATCTACACTATAATCTTGTTTGGTCTGATAGCCCAGTTTCTCCAATAGAGCAGCTTCCAAAATGTCAACATTCCGATTTTCACAAAAAGTCAAGGGAATAACCAACCAATAATTGGCCGTACCATAGCTCCCATCCGCTCTTGGATATCCCAGGAACGACCGTTGTTTAAACTTGGAAACATCTGGTGGGCTCCATGCGACTTTTTTAGTCGGAGTTCCATATTTGGCTGAAGCGTGGACAATATTTTGTGTTGTTATGGCCTCTCCCGCCTTGATGGGAACAACTGCTTTTCCAATCAGAACTCCGTACATATGGATCTCATCCCCCACCTTAAAATCCTGTGAGGCAAACTTATGCTTGCTCTTGATATTTTCCTGTAGTATGGTGGTACAACCATCCAAGTTTATGGACATTCCTTGGGGCAGGTCGTTTATGGCAACCACAATGTTGTCACGAGGGTCAATCTGCACATAATCTTTTGACATAATATTTGTTCTATTTGAAATGCCCTAAATTCCTAATGGAAAATCATTTGTTGTTAAAATGTACCACAGCTTTAATGGTACCATATTCTGGATCTAGCCAATGGTCAAAGTTGGCTATCATCTCAGTATAATGAACTTTATGGGTTACGAAGGATGCCGTAGGGAATTGGTCCATAATGTTGATTACTTGCTCAAAGTCCTCCAGGGTGGCATTACGACTACACATAATGGTAGCTTCCTTAGCATGGATTTTGGGATGGTTGTAAGTAAGTTCCCCTTTGGATAATCCCACGAGGACAAACCTCCCTCCATGTGCCATATACTCCGGCCCTTTTTCCAAAGGGAATTTGGCACCCGTTGCATCAAAAACTGCGGTGCATAGATTTCCATTTGTGATGGCCTCAATTTTTGCCAATGGATCTTGGGAGGCATTGATGGCGTAATCGCAGCCAATGGTGTTCTTTACGTATTGCAGCCGCCCTTCGTTGATATCCATTGCAATCACTTTTGCACCCATAATCTGGGCCTGCTTTAGAATTCCAATACCTATAGGGCCACATCCCATGACTGCTATGGTTTCGCCGCTTCTAATCTGTGCCCGTCTTAGGGCATGGGCGGCAATGGCCAGGGGTTCAATGATAGTTACTTCGTCATCTGTCAAACCCCCAACTGGTAGAAGAATATCTGAAGGAACAACAATTTGCTCCTGCATTCCGCCATCGGTATGCACTCCTAGAACATTAATGCTGATACAGCAGTTGCTCTTGCCATTAATACAGGCAATGCATTTTCCGCAACTGAGATAGGGCATAACCCCAACCGTATCACCAACTTTTATGTTCTTGGAATTCACGCCAATTTCCAACACCTCTGCAGATAGTTCATGTCCCAATATTCTTGGATAGGTAAAAAATGCCTGATTCCCGGCATATGCATGTAGATCGGTGCCGCAAATCCCAACACTTTTAATCTTAAGTAAGGCTTCATTTTTCTTCGGTACAGGTACACCTTTCTCTTTTAGGGCAAATTGGCCGGGTTTTTCACAAACTATGTAATGCATATGCTTTTAGGCTTACACCAAATTGGCGGTAATGTAATCGATTACACAAAAATATATAATTATAACTATCCTGCACAGCATCCTGTCAAAGAGTTTCAAAAAAAAGTGCTGAAATAGCTTGGTTTCCAAGACGGAAGGGGGTCATGCGGTCTCGGAACACCTTGGGCAATATAGCCTGAATGCAGACTATTTTTCCCAAATCTGATAATGCCCATCCCGAATCTTCAAATTAAAGCCAATTTCTTTTAAAATTTCCTCACATTCCTGAGCTTCTTCTTCTGTAAGGATGCCAGCAAAAGGATGAATCTCAAAAAAGATATGCTTAAACCCAGAAATCTCCTTTTTAAAATTGCGTAGCAAACTCAATTCTCCACCTTCAATATCCATCACCAAGGTGTCAAAGTCGATGTTGTACTTTTCCTTGAGCATGGTAATGGTAAGGCCCTTAATTTCGGTTTTTACCGGAGTTTCCCGTTTGGTGCTTCCGCCCACAATGAGCTTATGAATGTAGAAGATATTGCTCTTAGTAGGGGAGACGATGGAATTTTCCAAATGAAAATGACAATCATTGGCTTCCCTGTTTTTTTCTATCCAGGGAATTAGATTGGGATTGGCCTCAAGAGCCACATGTTGGTCTTTTTCAGCAAGAATGTTGTTGACGAGGCAAGAAACGTATCCCAAACAGGAACCCAATTCCAATACTTTGGCGTTGGGCGACAGGTATTTTGAAAGATATTTGGCCTCCTCTTCCTCATATAAATCCAAGGCGAATCGGCCTCGGAATTTAAAATCAGTAAGGTCAAAAGGAATATGGAGTACTACCCCGGCATTTTTGTAGGTCTTGGTGAAAATGGAGAAATAGATACCGCCAAATAGCAATCGCATTTTCTGAATTCTTCGTTGAATCTTGTTTTTTATATAATCCAACCAAGTAGAGCTGTCATTATTCATGTATCAAAGATTTCGGAGTATATAGCCGCTCAACTTTATGACTAAGCTTGGTTTTAAAGGTACAATAACCAACTTAAAGATAATTGCCTTCCAATGGTACAGCCTTTTAAGTCATTTATGTGGATTGACTTGCTCCTTTTTCCTAAAGTGCAAATTATCAAAATTGAAATCATCATTAGGAACCACCAACTTAAACCCCATAATATTTTGATTTTTATCCATTTCAAACACCACTTCTCCTGAAGGTAAAAATGTATCCTTGAATTTTACTTTAAACCTTTGTTTGTCCAAGAAAAAAAGTCTTCCAGACAGCTTGTCCTTACTGGGCACTAACTCCAAGATGGCATCTGAGTTCACCATTTTGACTTGGGCTTGCCCGTAGACTTTGTCTTCATACACCCCGCAATATTTAGCAAAGCTACTTGGAATATTGGGAGAAATTTGAATGTTCTCTGGCCTGTCCCAAGAATAGCTAAAGTAAGTGAAGTACTTTCTGTTTTGGGACCAATCCGTAAGCTCCGGATTTATGATATAACTGGAAATCATATTCATCAACCCCTCATTGATCATGGTAATCTTATTTGTCAGAACTACTATACCAATTTTTTCTTCGGGATATAGGGCCATAATGGACTTGTACCCTGGCATTCCACCTCCATGGTAGAGCACCTTTTTTGAATCCTCATAATCTATATACCATCCAAACCCATAGCTTCCAGAACCTCGATTGTTCAAAGGTATTTTTGGACTTGTCATCGTCTCAAAGTTATTTCGGGAGAGTACTTGTTTCTTGTTCAATGTCCCTTTATTGAGACACATTTGAATCCACAATAACATATCATCAATGGAGGAATTAATACCCCCCGCTGCTACGGCGTTGTCCAAACTCACTGGAATAATGGGTTTATTCGCAATATGAGGTCGGACGTATTTTGGACTTTTGGTCAATTCTGAGAACTTGGCAGAACTGCCTTGCATTCCAAGCACATCAAAGATTTTGGTTTGCATAAACTCCTCCCAAGGCATTCCGCTTACTTGCTCTATAATTTTTCCCGCCACCAAATACATGACATTGTTGTAATTAAAATCGAGTCGGAATGAACCTTTAATGGGATAATGCCTTATTTTTTCAATGACTTCTTGTGTTGTGTGGTTGGAGCCGTACCATAGCAAATCCCCATCAAATGCTCTTAACCCTGACCTATGGGCCAACAGGTCGCTAATCGCAATTTCCTTTGTGATCCAAGGGTCACTGAGTTCAAAGTCTGGTAAATGCTCTTTTACTTTATCGTTCCAATTCAATTTTCCCTCGTCGACAAGTATTCCTATTCCTGTTGCGGTGAACGCTTTGGTGCAGGAAAGAATAGGAAAAACAGTTTGGGTATTGATGGGATGACCTTGCTCCAAACTTGTAAGACCATACCCCTTTTTAAAAACAACCGAATCATTGTGTATCACACCGATGGCCAGCCCTGGGATATTGTATTCTTGGTCAGAAACCAGTTTGGATATATACGCATCCAACGAATCAGTTGCTATGGATTGACCCCAAACGGAAAAGGGCAAAAGTAAGAGAAATGTGTGCAGCAACTTCATTTAAGGTGTTTCTGTCTAAAGGTACTAAACTTGGCTATGTTGAGGATTGGGGCAATCCTTGCATTTTAAGCAATATGCTACATTTTGGTTGGGATGTATTAATTACTATCCTCCCCATCTGTCAGCCAAGACAAGGTGAAACGAGTAAAGACATTTTCCGAATAGTCGTCCTTTTCAAAGAATAGGCCAATATCCCCATTGTCCAAAACGGTCATGGAGGAATAGGCCGAACCACCGGCATAAATGGTTTTCCCTTTGGACCAACTTTTTCCCTCATCATAACTGATGTGTACCGTCAGATTTTTACGCTCATCCTTATCGTTAGCATGGGCAAACAACAGCCGGTTTTTGTCATCTCCATCCTTTTTGGAACTATATCTTACGATGCTAGCATTACAACCAGGGTCCACCAAGGTCTTGTCTGGCACAGACGTCCAGCTTTTCCCTTCGTTAGACGAAGTATGGACAAACCTTGTACCTAGGCCATTAATCCGGCTATTGATCATCCAGCTACCATCGTCCAGTTCCATTACCTTGGATTCGTCTCCAGGAGATATTGGATTGTCTATCAGATACCAACTCTTTCCATGGTCGTCACTTGCAAAAAGATGAAGGCCTTTTTCCAAGTTCACCAAAGTATGCAATAGTTTACCATCACGGGTCTGAATACCGCGACCAGATGTGATAAACTTAAAATCGTGATGCCATTCCGGTTTTGTGATTTGCGAAGTAATGTCTATTGGACGGCTCCAGGTTTTGCCATTATCGGCACTCTTGATATACTTTAAATAGTATATGTCCTTTTCTTTGTCCAAGTCCATATAATTAAAGAACATGAAAATTGAACCGGTCACTTCGTCCACAATCATGGATGGATCCGAAGCGGATTGGCCATGGGGATAATCAATAACCCTTTCTATTTTGGTCCAAGAGTCACCATTGTCAACACTGTGACGGATAACAATATTGATATCCTTGCTCCATTTCAGATCGCCACAAGAGGGCACCCTTTCATCAATAGCGGCTATTAAATCCCCGTTGGGTGCAGTGATCAATGCAGGTATCCGGTAGCAGGCTATTTTGGTTTCGTTTTTGGCATCGAACAAGTTCTGAAACTCGGGAATCTTAAGGTCAGTTGCATTTTTTTCATCATCAGCCAGAAATTGAAGACTCTTTTTTAGAAAATCTTGCTGGTTTGCACCGGTTATGGCAATATGCCCGGTATTGGGAACAATCCATAATTCGGATTGGGGCAGGTTTTCATGTAAATCTATAGCTGGTTTAAGTCCAAGAATTTCATCTCGATTTCCATGCACAATCAGAGTCCTGATTTTCATTGCCCTCAACTCTTCATTATCCAACGCAATCCTATAGTTAAGGTTTGGGTCAAACAAAGCCCTAACCTGGTTTTCCCCCCGTGAATGGATTCTAGTCAGTTCTTCTATAAATGATGGAGGGAGGTTTTTATAGGAGAAGGTGGTATCAGCGCTGTTTTTTCTGCCGTCAAAACTATGGGAAGCCCCAATTAAAACCATGGATGCCAATCTATCCGGATTGGTGTTTGCCAATTCCAGCAGCGTCAACCCTCCGTAGCTCAACCCTATGGCATGCACTTTTTGGAGTTTTAGTACATCTAAAAGTGCCAAAACGTCCTCTGAGGCCTTTTTTATGGTGAAATCGGAAGTGAGTTGGGAGGATTTACCATGCCCGCGAAGATCTAGGGCATACACTTCAAAATGCTGGGCAAAGATAGCAATGTAATCGGACCAAAACTTTGAAGATTGTGTCCAGCCGTGCAATAGTAAAAGGGGTTCCCCGTTGCCGTAAACCTCATAGTGGATTTCAATACCATTTACTTTTATAGTTTCCGATTTTTTGGGTTCTTGTCCCAAACAGTTCCCGGAAATCAACGCCAACATTAAATAAGATACAAACTTTGTCATGTTGTTTGAGGTTTAGCTATGTAGTAGATGCCACAATTTACCGCCAATTCTTAGTTTCTCATCTGATATGTATCAACATTTACAAAATCAACTTTTTATCTTTTTGATTCATGGGCAAAAAGTTGATGTCCAAATAACCTCCACTAGCGTTGTCATCAGCAACAATTTGTGGTTTTCCCTTAATCATTTCAATAGAATTTTGATGGATATGTCCGGCAAAAATCCCTAATAGGTTTGGGGCATTAAAAACCTGTTTGTGAAAATTAAGTGTTGTTTGGGTATGCCCACTTGCTGGCCATTTAGGACGTCTTTCCAACTCATGATTGCTATCCGTGGAAGCGCCCCAATTCGGATTTCCGCAACCAAACCAAATGCTCTTTCCAGGTGCATATAGTGGAATATGAACCAGGAGAACCAGTGGCATTCCGCTGTCAACTTGTTCTGTAAAAAAGGCTAGTTGCCTCTCATTAATCTGATAGGTGGAATTATCAATGGCCAAAAAACGTATGCCCTTAATATCATATGCGGCCATCAACGGATGATTGCCTTGGTACAATGGTTTTAATCGCTTTTCGATCCACGTGTCCCGCAAAGTCTCCAAGGTACCTTTCATACCTTCGTAATGCCAATCGTGGTTGCCAGCAATGTAGATATACGGAATACCTGTTTCTTTCAATTTGTTTAAAACCCATTCGATTGCGGCTTCAGACGGAAAACTAAAAAGATCTCCCACCAAAGTGATTACATCGGCATTTACTTCTTTTGCAAACGCCAGAGTTTGTTCAAAAGCTTCCTCCGGATTCGTTTTTGCTCCTGTTTTAAAGTGTGTGGTTTGGTTATAGGCTTTTGCCATTCGATTACTGTACTCCTGAAAAGGTATTCCCCTTTCATCATCTTTGAACAAATGCGTATCGGCTATATGGACCACCTTAACCGACTCATGAATTACATCTGCGTAAAAAGACACCTCTTCCTGATCTACTGTGGCACATACCTTGACTTTCTTGTTTTTCTTTTTAGTTGATTTCGCAAACGAACTGGTCGCAAGTCCAAGCCCCAAAAAGGCGGCAGAAACTTTGTTGAAAAAAAATCGGCGTTTCATTATGTTTTTAATTATAGGATAACATTTTCATTGATGGGCCATCCGTCTTACTTAAAAAAAGGTGAATACACAGCTAACGACTGTTGTCCAACTTATAAAAAAGGGTGGGCTTGCCCTCCATCGTTTTCTCTTCAACCAGTTGCATTTGCAATCGGTCGCAGACCCTTGCCGAATCTTGGTTGGGAGTGTCCATGGAAGCTTTGATATAATCAAATTTTAGCTCTTCAAAAGCATATCGGATAATCTCCTGTGAGGCTTCTGTTGCATACCCCTTGCCAGTAAATTCCGGTAGAAGTGCATACACCAATTGAGGAAGCGCTTCTTCAAAAAAGAACCAGAACCCTATGTAGCCCATATAAGTTTGGCTAGAAGCATCCAGTATTTTCCACAGGCCCCATTTTTCTTTCTCAAATTTGGTGCCCACTTCTTGGATGATCCCTTCAGAAACCGCCGCTGGGATTTCTTCATTATCCCATAAATACCTTTTTACATGGGGATTGATATTGGTTTCATGAAAAATCTTGGTGTCCTCCCCTGATAAGGGAATTAGTTGTAATCGTTGGGTGCTGAGTTCCATAGAGGAAATTTAGGTCTTTGGTTGTTTTTCTTCTAAGATATTGTATTCGGAAGAAAGGGCTTTTATTTTTTAGATTTTGTGTTGCCAGGGTTTGTTTATTGCATCAGCCAAAACAGGCCAAGTAGCACTAAAAGTACAAACACAAGACTAAGTGCGGAAAGAATCCATAATCTTTTTTGGTCTTTAAGCGCGGCCTTTCTTATGGCTTTCTTGATACCGTCCAGTTCTGTTTCGCTTACCGTTTTAATATCTAAAGGGACTTCTTGGTATTTCATTTTCTTTGTTTGTCAGATGCTATAATAAGTATAGTTGCAAAACAATATATAGTATTATACCTTTGCAATAACGGTCAAAAATGATAGTATAAAATTTATGGGAACGGCAGAATCTAAAATGCTCAAATTCAGGGGGAATGACTATCCTTGTTGCACAAGTTTAACGATGGGAATCATTGGTGGCAAATGGAAAACAGTCATTCTTTTTCATTTAATGAACAATAAATTAAGATATAATGAATTAAGAAAATCAATGCCTACCGTAACCGAAAGAACGTTGAGCCTACAATTAAAAGCTTTGGAGGAAGACGGATTGATAAAACGTAAAGTTTACACCTCAAAGCCACCACTAAAAGTGGAATATTCTTTAACCGATTTTGGTAAAACTTTAATTCCGATAGTTCAATCCATTGCGGACTGGGGCGATTTTGTTGTTGAAAATTATTCGAAGTAGTGTGTTCTGGTTGCGATCAGTGGTCCCTGGCATGCTATCTCCCCAACATTTTTCGTGGAGACTAAAAATGACCATTGTTGGCAACTTGTTCTATTTGGCCCATTTTATTTTTACGGCGGATATTTTATCCAATTCCAATCGGTTGCCTGTTACCTTTTCAAAACCATTTTTAAGATAAAAATTCAAAGGGGAATGGTAAGATTCGCCATTTTTCTTTTTATCCGTGCTATGGTCTATGACCCAACCATTTAATTCGTTCTCTTTTTCTTTGGCAAGCTCCAGCATTTTGGAGCCAATCCCTTTTCCATGGATTTGGGAGTCCAAAATTATCGCGAACCACTTTTCGTTATCACGTTTAAAGTCAAAATACCAGCCTTTTATTTTTTTGTCTTCATCAATTAAAAGTATATGGGATGAATCCTTTAGATGTTCAAGGTAGGTGTCAAATGCTGCCATTGAAGTATACCCTAGTTTTTCTGGATATTCATTGTTCCACAGCTCCAAAACCTGAACTTTTTCAGATTGTGCTAGTGAAGAACGTTTGATGAATTCCATTTTGTGGTATTTCCTTTATTGATATAATCGTACCCAATCCACCGTCATACTTATGGGGAGTTCCTCCGGATGTGTGATCATACCGGGCCATTCGTGTTCCATTTGCTGGTCAATAAGAAGATAAAAAGGTTGATCAAACGGCCATTGGTAGGTGCCTGCCCCAGCAATCTTGGGATATTCGTAGGACGTTACCCCATTAACGGCATAAACCAATTTATCAGGATACCAGCTTACGCTATAGATGTTGTAACCCGTGGTATCTATTTTGGCCGTGGCGAATTTTTTTGGTTCTTCTTGTTTTAGCGTAATTGTATAATGGTTATGCGTGGTCTGGTACGCAAAGTCATCATGGTTTAGGGTTTCCATAATATCCATTTCCCCGTTATGTTGGTCTGGGTATATTTCCTTTTCGGACAGCATCCAGATAGCAGGCCACATACCATAGGCCTGATCCAGCTTGGCCTTGATTTCTACACGCCCATACTGAAAGGCAAATTTCTCCCAGGAATAGATTCCCCCGGTTAGATAGGGACGAGGATCTCCAGCAAGGGAATCGGGATTAATGATGCCCTTGAGGTGGATATTGCTATCGTCTAGAGTAACCACTCTTGGGTCTGTGGCCGTTATATATCGGAAACAGTTGGTCACTTCCCGCCATTCCTCCACCGGCACTTTCCATTTGGAAGAAGTAAAAAGACCTATACGGCTCCAGGTATCGGTATCCAAGGTGTCGCGGTCAAAGTTATCTTCCCATACCAGTTCCCATTCGGTGGAATCGTTCCGCCGTTCTTCTTTTTGAACATACATATAACCCTCGGTGAGCACATAGGGCTTTTTATCGCAGGAAGCGAACATAATGATCAAGGTAGCAATTGGGATTAGTATAAAAAGTCTTTTTGGTTTCATTTTTTGCGAGTGATTGACAGCTTTTTTGGTTGGTAATGGTTGCATGGTTAGCAATTACTTATAGCCATTGTTGGCAAACGTTATTTTTTATTGTCAAATTCAGTCCAGAACTGTTCAAGTTTTACACTGAAAATTCCTTTTTGCATATCCAGTTCAGCAATCTTTGAACTAAAATCCGAATAATCCTCCATTTCCAATTCACTCACTAAAATTTCGTTTACAATTTTAGTTCCACTTTCCCATTGTTTGTCGGTTAAAAAATTCACGTACAGTTTGTCATTCCGACTTTCTGATTTCATTCCGTTAAGAATCCACTTTTCTTCAATCCACCAAGGCAACGAATTTCCATTCTGTAATTCAGTCAGCTCGAATTTTCTTTTTTCAAACCCTTTCAGTAAATCCTTTTTATACTGTTTCATTTAATGTTAGCCAACGGCTCAGTACAACCGTCCGTTACGGGTTTTAAGTTATGGTTTATCGATTAGGCACTGTATTTAGCAATATTCCTAGTGGATTCTAGCCTGCTCTGAGCGAAGTCGAAGGGTAGTGGAATCCGCCGTAATTACGGTTGTACATTGTTGTAAACAGTTTTTTCATTCCTCCATTTTTGAGATTCCGATTTCCATAAATCCGTTTTCTATTGGTTTTAAAATACTGTCTTTTCTACCAATCAAATATTTTGTCGTAAAAATACTATCAGTTAATTCCGTTAAATCAGTTCGTTTTAGAATTAGTCGATTGTCAATTATTTCATAATCTCCAGGATATGTACAACTATAATCAGCACGATGATATGAAGCTCCAAATGAGCCATTTTTGAAAAGTACTAATGTTCCGCTTTTAGGTGTTCCTTCCTCTTCAACAAATCCAATCAATGATTTTTCAGTCCAGAATTTTTTGTCAGTCATATCCACTAAAAAATACCATATCACACCAAAGAACAGAACTATTATTAAAGGAATAAAATCAAATTTCTCTTTCTTTTTTTTAATTCGAATTAGATTCCGAACTGCTAAAACAAATACGATTAAAATTAAAAGTCCGACTATAAAAAGAGAAGTCAAAAAGTTACCCAGACCTGAACAATAATCACCAACTGGAAGAAATTGGAAAATCAAATAGATTCCAATTAAACTTATAATTCCGTATTTGATTACGCGTTTTCTCAAATTGTTTACAACTCGTTTATATCCACAATGTACCCATTTTTATATGCATAACCTTCCCGTTTGGAAGGATATAACCTACTTTTTATCGAAAAACGGATATTTCGCCAGTCCTAAATTTTATGCCGTTATGGACGGTTATCTGTAGCTGCCACATCCTTCTATTTTGTTTTAAACCGTATATTTATCCCGTCAACGCATTCTGAGTATAAGCAACGCCAGTTTGGTCACTTAACCAAAACACATAACCTATGGCAAATCAGAATGAACAAAACCACTGCCCGCATTGCCATGCGGCACTTGCGCCCAAAGGCGCAACCCCATTTTCCCAACCCTCCCCAGCACAACAAGCCCTCCTGGAGTATGTGAGCCCATTGGATGGGCCAGACAGGGTAAAGGCCCTAAAATTGGTGCACGATATTGTGGTCTACCACTCCGAGGAAATCTTGGACGGGGAAGAAAAACGGGCCCTCTATCAAGTAAAGGTACTTTGGGATTTAATAGAGGAGACCTTTCAGAAAGGCTAAAAAAAAGGGAGGCGCGGCCTCCCTTTTCCAAGCTTGTGTGGAAACTATTGTTTAAAGGCATAGCTTTCCAACACCTGGCCCCCAAACTTTTTTATCAGATTGGCGGCAATGTCGTCCAAGGCCATTTGGTAGGCCTCAATGTTCATGTGCAGGGTGGCATCATCAGGGGCATTGTAATGGATGTCCCAAGAAAACAGGGCGCCCTGCTCGGTTTTGGAAACCTGCACTAGGGCCAAGCCTTCGGTATACCCATAATTGTTGGGTTCCTCCGATTGGGAGATGTACCCTAGCTGGTTTTCGTACCAGACAACCTTTTCTGTGTGTTTCAGACCTTCGGTCTGCCCTTCCATGGGCACAAAATGGCAGGTAAACTCGGTGCATTTGCCTGCAGCGTATTGGGCATCCACTTTTTCCAACCCCGCGCTATAGTGGGGCATATGTTCTGGCTTGCCCACCATTTCCCAAACTTCGGGAAGGCTGGCGTTAAGGTTTAGCTTAATACGGTTACGCACAGGACTTGAAACATACTTGCTGGGATTGGGCACCAGTACCTTGGTGTTTGCCATAGCTGCCTTGACGGTTTTGGACGATTGTGCTTTGGTGGTACATGACACCAACTGTAATGCCATGCAAAGGCCTGTCAAGGCCATAATTTTGGTAATTTTCATCTTGTTTGTTTTTTATGGTGCCAAAGTAATGGCAGGGGATGACAGCCCTATGTCAGGAGGGTTTTCGCAATATTTCCCAAAGTTTCCTTGGGTCTTGTCTGTTGTCCCAAAAGGCGGTAATGATGATACGCTCCTTGGTGACTTTGTAGTACATATTAAAAGGTCCCAACGGAGCTACGCGTACCCCTTTAAAAGGGGTGGATCTAAAAATGAATGGGTTTGTGGAAATCAGCTGGGTTCTTTTGGAGACCAACTGTACAAGTTTCTGCGGGTATAGGGTGGATTTGTTTTTCTTTGTCCAATATTCTAGAATGCCTACAAACTGAATATCTGCTGTCTTGGTCCAGGCTACAGGCCTTGGAGCCATTCAAGATTACGTTTGTCCATAGCTTCTTGGGAAATAAGCCTTCCATTTTCGATATCGTCTTCACTCAACTCCAACATTGCCTTTTGCTCTTGGGTAAGTTTAACGGCGTCCAAGGATTGGGAGCCAGCCGAAAGTAGAAGATCCAACGCTTCCAAATAGTCCTTGTCATCTATGGTCATGATCTTGTGGATCAATCCATTTCTTAAGTTGTCCATAGTTGCCATCTGCATTGATTTTGTTCCTATAAATATGCAAAAATTAACCGAGTTGGGAACATCCGAACGGGTTAAAATAGGCTGGCCTTAAACATGCGCGAATAGTTCTTCCTTGGGTTTGCGCACTTTAGCAGCATGTTGGGAGTCGTCATCCAGACTTCTATAACCAACGGACACGATCACGGAGGCGTTCAGGCCTTTTTGGTCCAGTCCCAAAATAGCGTTGTATTGGTCCGCTTCAAAACCTTCCATGGGGCAGGCATCAATGCCCAGTTCGGCACAGGCGGCCAACAAATTGGCCATGGCAATATAGGTCTGGTTCTTGGACCAATGGAACTGGTCTTCTTTGGATTTCTCTCCCAGTTTGGCCTTCATGAAATCCCCATAGCCCGAGAGCTGGGCTACACCCAAACCTCTTGTGTTGGCTGTGAGTTTAATAAAGCCATCAATACCTTCTGGATTCACTTGGTCCTCATTGCAAAAGACAAACAAATGAGAAGCATCCGTGATTTGCGATTGGTTCCAAGACACGCTTCGAAGTTGTTCACGGAGCGATTGATCCTCAATGATCAGCACCTTATAGGGTTGCAGCCCATAAGAGGAAACCGAAAGTTGGATGGCCTCTTTCAACAGTTCCATATCTCCGTGGGATACCTTTCTGTTGGGATTGAATTTTTTGGTGGCGTAGCGCCAATTTTGGTGATTTATAAATTCCATTTTCAATCTTGTTTTAGTTTATAGTTCTGCATTAAAAAATCCACGTTGAAGCCCATTTTCAGGTACATGTTTTTGGCCATATCGGAAGCCTGAAGCGTAGCCCATTCCGAGCCATCTTCGATGGCTTTGTTCAGAATGTTGTACATGATTTCGGTGGCATACCCCTGTTTTCGCTTTTCCGGAATAATGCCCAGGGCGTGCACTCCGGCAATTTTCCCAGTCTTGTATAGGATTACGGTGCCTACCAATTCCTTATTGTGGTAAACCAGATAGTAGGGGATTTTGTCAAGGGTCTTTTCCAGCGTTCTGGTACCAAAATCATAACCAAAGGCCGACATAAAGGCCGTACTCCATAGGGCAGCTTGCACAGCAGTCTCCACCCGTTTAAAATCCAATTTTTTTTGGGTTGTAAACTTGGAGTTTAAGGGCATGCTCATCCCTGTTTGGTTAAACTGGAGTTCAAAATTGTGTTTGGCCAATACGGGATTGTCCGCTGCGTTTGGATTAAAGCAGGAGAAGGTCAATTGGGGATTTTGTTCCATTGTGTCCTTGAGCTCTGCCATAATGTCTTCGGATAAGTGCACTTCGGTCCAAATTTTATTGGGCCATTCCGATTCGGGAATAAAGGAACTGGAAATTTGCCCTTCCTGTTTATATCCATGGAACTGCTCTCCTGCCACTTTCCAAAGTCTGGTTAAATTCTGAATGTTTGTCGTAATTTTTTTCATTTTGTATTGATTAAAAGAATACCCAGGGTCATGGCCAGGGCGCCAATAAGACGTTTAGGAGTTATGGGTTCAACGGGCAGGTTTAGCCAACCAAAGTTTCCTGCAATCAAGGAAAAAAGCAGTTGTCCGCATAAGCCCAAGGCAATGATTTTGGAAATCCCCACTTTTGGAATTGCATAGAAATATAGGCTGATACCTGCCATGCTAAATAGCCCTCCAATCCACCATAAATACCATGGAATTTCAGGAATAGAGAACATTTGGAACGAGGGTTTGCCCCAAAAAAGGACAAACAACACTCCTAGAAAGGCACTGGTCAAAGAAGTAAAAATAACGGCAAGCACAGGTTGCTTTAAAAGAGAGCCCAACTGGGAACTGAACCCCGCCTGAACGGCCAAAAATACACCTCCCAACAATGCCAACATGTATAATCCTATTAGTTTCATGCAGCAAAGTTGAGGTGAAAAAAGATGCTTTTCCTTTACATATGTTGAGGCGGGTCTTTTTCTTTGAATTTTTTTCGGATTCTGCTCAATTGGGTGGGAGTAATACCCAAGTGCGAAGCAATATAATGCAGGGGAATCCGCTCTTCAATGCGAGGATACATGGTTATGAAGTCCACATAGCGTTCCGAGGCCTCCTTAATCACAATTTCAATTTCCCGCTGCTCTTTGTCCACCACCCAGTTTTTTTCCAGATAGGCAATGTAAAAGTCCTTTAGGTCTGTATGTTGTTTGATCAGGGATTGATATAGGGCGTGTTCAAAAGTGAAGACCCAACTGTCTTCAATGACGGTGAGCGCAAAATGGGAGGGTTCTTTTTTCAATGCAGAAACCGTAGAACCCACAAAATCTCCTTCCAGAAAAATATTTTTGTGGTATTCAACACCATCTGGACTTAGATAATGGGAAACAATGGACCCTTTCAATAAAACATGGATGTGTCGCGATGTTTTACCAATTTCCAAGAGGCGGGTGCCCTTCTTCAATTCTTGATATTCCCCTAAGGAGTATAGAGCCTCAAAAGAGACCTCCGAAATGGGATGATACCGTCCAAATACTTGTTTGATTTGTAATATATAGTGATCCACAGGAGCAAGTTAGCAAAAGAATTTGCTGCTTTGAATTACGATGGACTCCTTTTAGTGTAAGCTGGAGTCCTTAAACTGCCAAAGTACGTTTACGATCTGCCATTTGCCATTGAGCTTAACAATGTGCATATAATCAATCCAGTCATCGGCAATGAGTTTTACCGAGGCCGTTTTGTCAAACACATCCAGGATCACCACTTCTTTCTTGGGATTTTCTGGGAATTTGTCGCCATTTTGGTTATAGGTTTCCGCCAATAGAACCATGGCATCGGTAAAGGTTTCCCGCAAGTACTCTTTTTTGGCGAATTTGTCCGTCCAAAAGGTCCGTTTTACCATTCTGGGGTGCGCGGAACGTTCAAACTGTTCAGGTTTTACTTGGTGTTGTGACTCGATGTAGTCCAAGGCCGCTTGTTTGATTTCCAAGGAATCCTGTGGAGTTTGGGCGCTGAGGTAGCCCATACTTAGGGCAATAAGAGCCATGGTAAAAAAAGTTTTTTGCTTCATTTGATTGTGTTTTTTGATGATTTTGGAATGTAGATGTAACCTATCAGCAAATCCTAGGTCTTTAAGGGGACAAAATCTGGAAATTATGATCAATTTTCCCCAAAACTTAGTTAAAATTCTAGTGCTGCTATGGTTGCCAGTAGTAACCACAGCCCAAGTCCAGGATAGGGTAAAGGAACATACGATCTATTTGGCATCGGATGAGCTGGAGGGGCGTGGCACAGGAAGTATGGGAATTCAAAAAGCCGCTGCCTATATCTCCCAACAATTTGGGCAAATTGGGTTGCAAGCACCCTATAAAGACTCCTATCTCCAAAAGTTTCCCTTTCCAGGTATGGAGGAAATGGAATCCAATGTAGTAGGTTACATCCAAGCAGCAAAACCAAACACAAAGTCCATAGTTTTTATGGCACATTATGATGCTTTGGGCATTCAGAAAAAAGCGGGTCAATTGGATTCCATCTGTAATGGTGCTTTGGATAATGCCGTGGGTGTAGCAGCGCTAATTGAATTGGCCAACAGCTTCAAGCAGGCTGATCCGCCAAAATATAATTTGGTCTTTGTGGCCACCGCAGGGGAGGAATTGGGGATGCACGGAAGTAAATATTATGTGGACAACCCACTTTTTCCCAAAGAGGACATCATCATCTGTCTAAACATTGACGGGTTTAACGTTAGTGGGCTTCGGGAGGATTACTACATTTTTCCCAGACAGGGCGTGAACTTTGTAAATCAAATTGAAACTGTTCTGAAGCACCATGGTTGGCATTACAACAGTCCGGATTGGGTGGATGGAATGAACACCCGATTTGATACGGTCTCGTTCTTGAGGGAAGGTATTCCCGCGCTTACTTTATGGATCGGGAACCAGTTAAAGGGTGGAGAGCAGGCCAAACCCATTCAGTTTGGGGGAATCCATACCCCACAAGATGAAATTACAGAGCAATGGAATTGGGATGGGGTAGAAGACCATTTGGAACTTTACAAAATTCTGGCCGCATACTTTTTGGAAAACCCGGAAGGAATCAATGTAACGGATGTAAGCTTATTCCAGCATTAATAATGCTTGATGCTCAACTTTCGACTGCCTCACCTTTTTTTTTAGGGTTGTCTTTGGCAACGCCTTCCATGCCCAGCTCAGGTATAACCAACAATGGGGTTTGCGTATGGAAAGCAGTGCGCTTAACTATGGGCTCACGGGTCATTTGCTCCAAGTAACTATGTTGGTAATTGAGCATGGCCAGCAGGTGGATGTTGAGTTCTTGGGTAAAGAGCTCCAAAGTTTTGGAAACCGAGTTGAGCTCGGAAACCGTGTGCACATAGTGCTCCATGCCATCTAGGTACCTTCGCAGCATGTTCAAATTGAATTGTTGTAACTCCGAAAGCGCCTTAATGCCATATTGAACGTGAACGATTCGGATGGTAGCCTGGAACATTTGGGCCAATTCCAACAGGGGACTGAGTTCCGAAGTGGAATAAAATCGGTTGAAATCCGTGGCAAAAGCTATTTCAGTGGGTGTGATAAATTCAAAATGTTGTGGAATGGCCAAAACAGGACATTTTTTGGTGCTCTTGATGATGCGCACCGTATTGCTTCCCATAAACACCTCCTCTATACCAGAAGCCCCTTTGGTGCCGGTAATGATCAATTGTATCCCTAAGGTATCCACCAAATCGTTGATTTCTTCCGTCAACAGATTAAAGGAGGAAATGGTTTCAAAGCTGTGTTTGGAATTTCGGTACTTGCTTTTTATCCTATCCACGGTCTTTTGCAGCCCTTCTTCCGAAGCGTCCCTAACCGCATCCACAATGCGTACCCCATTGACCATTTTGGCCATGAACCTACCGCTGGGGATAACCGGGGTATAGGTGTTTAGTAGATAAAAGCTGCAGTTCCTGCTTCTGAACAATTGCATGGCATAATCAATGGCATTCCATGCATTATCTGAAAAATCTGTAGGTATTAATATTTTCTGCATTCGGATAAAAATAACGATAGCGTAAAATTACCGTAACGCAAAAAGGGATACTATGACAATTGTCAGTTTTTGGAATAAGGGCAGTCTAGAAGCCTTCTACAAGCTCAACGAGCTTGCGTTCGTTCTTAATGCCGATTCTTTTACCTGAGGTATGGATCAACCCTTTTTTCTTGAATTCGGAGATAATTCGGATGGCCGATTCGGTGGCGGTCCCCACTACATTGGAAATATCTTCCCGAGAAAGGGTGAGGGCCAAAAATCCTTCTTCATCCTCACCAAAATTGTTTTTCAGGTAAAGAAATGCTTCGGCAATACGCTGCTTCACCGTTTTTTGGGACATATTCACGATCACATCATCAGCCTCTTTTAAGTCGTGGGCCATGTGTCGGAGCACTTCCAGGGTAAAATCAGGGTTTTTGTGCAGGGTGTGTGTAATGCTCTCTTTGGGGATAAAGCAAACTTCCATATCATTGACAGCAACTGCAGAAAGATTGGTGGTTTCCTCGGCAATTACGGATCGTTGTCCAATGACCTCACCTTTGGTGGCCAATTTCACAATTTGATCCTTTCCATTGGCGCTTAGCTTGGAAAGTTTGGATACCCCATTTCGAACGCAATAAACTCCATTGAGTTTATCACCTTCCTCGAACAAAGGTTCGCCCTTCTTTATTTTTTTGGTGGTTTTGGTATCGGAAACTTTCTTCAACTCCTCTTTGCTCATGGCCCTAAGCGCGTTGAACTGTCTGATGATGCAATTTTCACACCTGCTTTCCATATTATGATGCTTTACCTGATAGCACAAAATTACTGCTAAACAATTGAACAAGAACTGATAAATGTCATATTTTTAATAAGACTAGCGTCCCAAATTTGCAAAAGGTAAAGCAAATGTAAATGGCAAATATGACATGTTATCATTGCGGTGATGACTGTGGCAGGGACAAGGTGCGTTTTGATGAGAGGGATTTCTGCTGTCATGGTTGTAAAACAGTGTATGAAATATTTACTTCAAACGGCCTTTCCAACTTTTACGAAATTGAGGCCAAGGCTGGGAACACCCCAAAAGAAGTAAGAAGCAAATACGATTTTTTGGATAATCAGGAAATCGTGGAAAAACTGTTGGAATTCAATGAGGAAGCCATCCAGGTGATAAATCTGAGCATTCCGTCCATTCATTGCAGTTCCTGTATTTGGGTGCTGGAGAATTTAAATAGACTTCATCCCGCTATCACCAATTCCCAGGTGGATTTTCCCAAGAAAACGCTGCGAGTTACCTATTCCTCACAAGATTTTTCCCTAAAAGGTTTGGTGCTGATGCTGAGCAGTATTGGTTATGAACCTTATATCTCCCTGGACGAGTACGATAAAAAGGAAAAGAAGAAAGACCGTTCCTTGATCTATAAGTTGGGGGTGGCAGGTTTTGCCTTTGGCAATGTGATGCTTTTATCCTTTCCAGAGTATTTTGAAGTTGAGGAATTCTGGCTGGAGCAGTACAAACCTGTATTTCGTTGGTTGATGTTTGCCTTTTCCTTACCTGTGGTGTTTTATGCTTCGCAAGACTATTTTGTGTCAGCCTACAAGGGCTTGCGCTCCAAGCTTTTGAATATTGATGTACCTATTGCCCTGGGTGTTCTCACCTTGTTCTTGAGAAGTACGGTAGATATAATTTTTGATTTGGGCTCTGGTTTTTTTGATAGCCTTACAGGACTGATTTTCTTTTTACTCCTTGGCAAGTTCTTTCAACAAAGAACCTACTCCTTTCTTTCTTTTGAGAGGGATTATAAGTCCTATTTTCCAATAGCCGTTACCCGTCTGAATCAGGACAAATCTGAAGAAAATATCCAAATCTATAAGGTCAAGGTAGGAGATAGGCTCTTGATCAGAAGCAACGAGATCATTCCCGTCGACTGTATATTAATTAAGGGATCGGCACAAATTGACTATAGTTTTGTAACAGGGGAATCCCAAGCGGTGTTCAAGGAATCTGGAGAAAAACTCTTTGCAGGTGGGAAGCAACTTTCAGGACTTTTGGAAGTGGAGGTGCTTAAATCCGTATCCCAAAGTTATCTGACCCAGCTTTGGGGCAATTCTGTGTTCTCCAAAGATAAGGCGAGTGCCTTCCAAACCTTAACGGATAGTATAGGGAAACGGTTTACCGCAGGCGTATTGACCATTGCCACTTTGGCCACCCTGTTTTGGTTGGTATACGAGCCTAGCATGGCCCTCAACGTTTTTACAGCGGTATTGATCATTGCCTGTCCTTGTGCCATTGCCTTGGCGGCCCCCTTTACCCTGGGGAATATGCTACGCATATTTGGACGGCAAAAATTGTATCTGAAAAACACCAACGTAATAGAGCGCTTGGCAAAGATTGATACGGCTATTTTTGATAAAACCGGAACCCTTACCACAACAAAAAAAGACGCCATCTTATATGAGGGCGTTGAACTTAGCTCGGAAGAAATCGCTTTGCTCAAGACCACGCTAAGAGCATCCAACCATCCATTGAGTCGGTCATTATATGGGATTTTGCAATCCAACGCGATTATGACATTGGATGAGTTCCAAGAACATACAGGCAAGGGGATTGAAGGTAGAGCCAACCAACATTCCATCAAGATTGGGTCTGCGGTCTACGTGGGCAGGGATTCTGTCCGCACCACGGCAGATACGGCCGTTTACGTAAGCACAGATGACGATTTTAAAGGGCGTTTCGTTTTCAAGAACAGTTACCGTGATGGTGTTTCCAAAGTGTTTCAGTCACTAGGGAGTTCCATGCAAATAGGAGTTTTGTCTGGCGATAATGATGGGGAGCGCAAACAACTGCAAAAAATACTTCCCGTAAGGACCCAGATGCACTTTAACCAGAAACCGGAAGATAAACTACAGCATATAGAGCATTTACAGAAAGAACATAAGGTATTAATGGTGGGGGATGGACTCAATGATGCTGGGGCCCTGGCCCAAAGTGATGTGGGCATTTCGGTCTCGGAAGATATCAATGTGTTTTCACCAGCCTGCGACGGGATTTTGGACGCCTCCCAATTTAACAAACTGTCCACTTTTATGGAGCTTTCAAAAAAATCCATTCAAGTGATTAAAATGAGCTTTGTACTGTCCCTCTGCTATAACGTGGTGGGGCTATATTTTGCGGTAACAGGTCAATTACAACCTGTTATTGCTGCCATTTTAATGCCCTTGAGTTCCATTAGCATTGTTTTGTTCACTACCTTAATGACCAATGCTCTGGGACGGAAACTAAACCAACCAACTAACTAAGTCATGAGCAAGAAATTTATTAACCAACTAAGGGAGCGAATAGGGCCAAATGTATTGGCCATCAGTATTGGAATTGTGTATTTGTGGTTTGGGACCTTAAAATTCTTTCCAGATATGAGTCCTGCCGAAGATTTGGCAAAGAACACCATTCATCAATTGACGTTTGGACAACTTTCAGATGGCGTTGCCATCAATTTATTGGCATTTTGGGAAGTGTCCATAGGCATTCTGTTGGTATTCAATCTGTGGAGAAATGGGGCAGTGATCGTCACCATGGTTCATATGATATTGACCTTTACTCCATTATTGCTGTTTCCTATGGATTCTTTTCAAAATCCCCCATGGATTCCGACCCTTTTGGGACAATACATTGGAAAGAACTTGATCATTGTAGCGGCGCTTGTAACCCTATGGCGGCAAGCCCAAAAAAAAGAAATATATAAATCGCTGTAAAAACTGATATATGTCATTTTTTGCCAATGGGCCTGACAGTAGTTTTACAGCCAAATTCAGGTAGGTATGAGTGTTATTTATGTGTTGTTGGCCATTAGCATTACGGTTGCGCTGGTCTTCTTTGCCGCATTTGTATTGTCCGTCAGGAGTGGGCAGTACGATGACGCCTACACCCCCTCTGTCCGAATGCTTTTTGAAGACGAACTTTTGGATCAAGAATCCGATTTAGATAAAGACAAAGCAGAAATCACACAAACTAAAAGAACAAACCAATAAATATGGAAATACAACAATTTCATTACGACAACAAAATCGTACAAAAGTTTTTATACGCCACCATGTTATGGGGTGTTGTTGGAATGTTGGTGGGCCTCCTGCTGGCATTTATGTTTTTGTTCCCTAACATCACCGACGGCATTTCATGGTTGAGCTTTGGACGTATTCGTCCCCTGCATACCAACGCGGTAATTTTCGCCTTTGTGGGGAACGCCATTTTTGCCGGGGTGTATTACTCCACCCAACGGCTGTTAAAAGCCAGAATGTTCAGTGATGCGCTGAGTAACATCAATTTCTGGGGATGGCAATTGATCATTGTGGCAGCAGCCATAACACTACCATTGGGGTACACCACCTCCAAGGAATATGCAGAACTTGAGTGGCCCATAGATTTGGCCATAGCGGTCATTTGGGTAGTCTTTGGTTGGAACTTGATTGCCACTATCTTAAAGCGTAGACAGCGTCACTTGTACGTGGCTATTTGGTTCTATCTGGCCACCTTTGTAACGGTAGCGGTATTGCATATCTTCAATAGCTTGGAGTTGCCCGTATCCGCCTTAAAGAGCTACTCGGTCTATGCTGGGGTTCAGGATGCACTGGTACAATGGTGGTATGGACACAATGCGGTAGCATTCTTCCTGACCACTCCTTTCTTGGGGCTGATGTATTATTTTGTTCCAAAGGCAGCGAACAGGCCTATTTATTCCTATAGGCTTTCCATTGTTCACTTTTGGTCCTTGATTTTCATCTATATCTGGGCAGGTCCGCACCACTTGTTGTACTCCTCTTTGCCTGACTGGGCACAGAACCTTGGGGTGGTTTTCTCCGTGATGCTGATCGCGCCTTCTTGGGGTGGTATGATCAACGGATTGTTGACCCTCCGTGGTGTATGGGATAAAGTAAGAAGTGATGCCACCCTGAAATTCATGGTAGTAGCCATCACGGGTTACGGTATGGCCACTTTTGAAGGACCCATGTTGTCCTTGAAAAACGTAAATGCCATCGCCCACTTTAGTGATTGGATCATTGCCCACGTACACGTAGGGGCCTTGGCCTGGAACGGATTCTTGACCTTCGGGATGATCTATTGGTTGGTTCCCAAAATGTTCAAGACCACCTTGCATTCCAAAGGCTTGGCCAATCTTCATTTCTGGATTGGCACCTTGGGAATCATTCTATACGCATTGCCCATGTATGTGGCTGGGTTTACCCAAGCCTTGATGTGGAAAGAATTTAACCCAGATGGTAGCTTGGTGTACGGTAACTTCTTGGAGACTGTTACCCAGATCATCCCAATGTACTGGATGAGAGCCATTGGGGGAACCATGTTCATTGTGGGTATGTTGATCATGATATACAACGTGGTCGTAACCATAAGAAAAGGAAGCAGCGTTGAAGACGAATTGGCCGAAGCACCTGCATTGGCAAGGGTTTCCAAAAGACGGGTGGCTGGTGAAACCTTCCACAACTGGTTGGAAAGAAGACCCGTGCAACTGACCATCTTGGCCACAATTGCCATATTGATTGGAGGAATCATACAAATTGTACCAACAATTTTGGTGAAATCCAACATCCCGACCATAACCAGTGTAAAACCATATACCCCTTTGGAATTGGAAGGACGTGATCTCTATATCCGCGAGGGCTGTGTGGGATGTCACTCCCAAATGATCAGACCGTTTAGGAGCGAAGTGGAGCGTTACGGTGAATATGCCAAGGCTGGGGAATTTGTTTACGACCACCCATTCTTATGGGGTAGTAAGCGTACCGGACCCGATTTGCTTCGGGTAGGAGGAAAATACTCGGACAACTGGCATTTGAACCATATGTACGATCCACAAAGTACTTCATCGGGATCCATAATGCCAGCGTATCAATGGTTGGTAAGAAATGAACATGATCGAAGCCAAGTACAGAGCAAGATGGAGGTCATGGTCAAACTTGGGGTTCCGTATACGGAAGAGGATATAGCCAATGCACCTCAATCCATGGCGGAGCAGGCCGAGGCCATTGAAAAAAATCTCTATACCGACCCGGAATTTGCCAAAACTTATGAAGCTGATAAACAGTACGCGGCGGACAACGGAGAAGATTTTGTGGAGATGCGAGATCGTGAAATTGTGGCGTTGATTGCCTATCTGCAACGATTGGGCACAGACATAAAGATGCAAGACACAGAAGAACTGTTATCACAGAACAAAGAATAAAAGAATCAGGATGCTTGAATCAGGTAACGACCTACGTCTGACATCTGACATCTAGCATCTAAAAATCTATAAAAGCTATGTTGAAATTCGTAAAAAACCACATGGAAACCATAGACGGGGTAGCCAGTTATCCCATGATATCGCTAATGATCTTCTTTGTGTTCTTTGTTGCCTTGTTTTGGTGGGTGTTTACCGCTACCAAGGAACATATCAAAGAGATGGGCGAATTGCCTTTAGATAACGATCAACCTAACAAACTATAATATTATGAGCACAAGAACACCGTGGTGGATCCGTATTCCAGTAATCTTCTTTTTGATCTTTGGATTGATGGAATACTTCATAGATTCAGGAGACAAACCCGCAATTATTGAATATCCGATCACTCAGTTTTTCCTGTTGTTGGTCCTTATGATTTTGATTGCGATTGAGCTAATATTGAAGTCCATTGAAAATGTAATGTTCCAGACCCTTTCCGAAGAAGCGAAGGCCAATTACTTGGCTTCCAAAAACAAAAAGATGGAATGGACATGGGCCAAAAATGTATACAAACGTTTGACCAAGAGCCGTGAGATTGAAAGGGAAAGTGAAATTATCATGGACCACAATTACGACGGCATCCGTGAATTGGACAATGTTTTGCCTCCTTGGTGGGTATATTTGTTTTACGCCACCATTATTTTTAGTGTTGTGTATTTGGTCCGCTTCCACATCATTGGCGACTACGACCAGGCCATGGAGTACGAACAGGAAGTGGCTGCTGCCAAAATTGCCATTGAGGAATACAAGAAAACAGCAAAGGATTTGGTGGATGTCAATACGGTGGAATTTCTATCCGACGCTGCTGATTTAAGTGCTGGAAAACAAATATTCACGGACAACTGTGTGGTATGCCACATGGCTGACGGAGGAGGAGGTATTGGCCCCAACCTAACAGATGAATACTGGATTTTAGGTGGAGGTATCAAAAATGTCTTCAACACCATATCCGAAGGTGGTCGTGATGGTAAAGGGATGGTGGCATGGAAGCAAAGCCTAAAGCCAGCAGAAATGGCCCAGGTAGCCAGTTATGTACTGACTATGGGCGGAACCACACCGGCCAATCCCAAGGCTCCGGAAGGGGATATCTGGATAGATCCGGATGCTCCCGCACCCGCAGAAACCGAAGAAGCTCCGAATGAGCAAGTTTCGGATTCCACGGATGTAGCCATGAATGAATAGTTGAATACTAAACTCCTCTTTTAAGGGGAGATGTCCTACGGACAAAGGGGTATAACCAAAATTGCAATGGAAGAAAATTTCAGGGATTCCATAGGAACCATTACCAAAGAAGGAAAAAGGGCATGGATCTATCCCAAAAAACCGAGTGGCCGATTTTATGATTATCGCAAGTATGTGAGCTACGGTCTATTGCTGTTTTTGTTTGCCTCTCCTTTCATCAAAATACAGGGACATCAGTTTCTGTTGTTCAATGTACTAGATCGGAGGTTCAATATTTTTGGATTTCCCTTTTGGCCACAGGATTTTCATTTGGTGGTAATCTCCATGATCATTGGGGTAATATTTATCGCCCTTTTTACGGTGGCTTATGGTCGGATTTTTTGCGGATGGATATGCCCCCAGACCATTTTTATGGAGATGGTCTTCCGCAGGATTGAATACTGGATTGATGGAGATAGAGGTGCCCAGACCCGCTTGGACAAAGCTCCATGGAATGCCAAAAAAATCTGGAAACGTTCTTTAAAATGGTTCATCTTTTTTGTCATTTCCTTTTTGATAGCCAATGTGTTTTTGGCCTATTTGATCGGGAGCGATAAATTGATTGCTTATATCACGGATGGACCGATGGCGCATTTGGGAACCATGGTGCCCTTGCTCATTTTTACGGGAGTTTTTTATTTCGTATTTGCCTGGTTCAGGGAACAGGTATGCATCATAGCCTGCCCCTATGGAAGACTTCAGGGTGTTCTTTTGGATGATAAATCCATTATTGTGGCCTACGACCATAAGCGGGGAGAAGGAGAAGCAGGGCGTAAAAAATTCCGAAAGAATGAAGATCGTGATGCCTTGGGTCATGGCGATTGTATAGATTGTTTTCAGTGTGTGAATGTATGCCCAACTGGAATTGATATAAGAAATGGCACCCAACTGGAATGCGTGAACTGTACGGCCTGTATTGATGAGTGCGACCATATTATGGAAAGCATCAACAAACCCAAAGGCTTGATTCGGTATGCCAGCGAGGATGAAATCAACAAAAAGGAAAAGTTCAAGTTCACGGCCAGAATGAAGGGCTATACGGCCGTTTTGTTCATCTTGACCGGAATCTTGATAGGGATGCTGTTCCTTAGAAATGAGTTGGAGGCCAATGTCCTCAGGCTGCCAGGGCAGCTGTACGAAAGAAAGGAAAACAACATCATCAGCAATGTATATACCTATAAGTTGGTCAATAAGACCACCAAGGATATTGAGGATGTTAGTTTTAAATTATTGTCCCATAAAGGCGAAATAAAAATGGTCTCCCAAGATCAATTTGTGGTCCCTGCCGAGGAGCTTGCAGAGGGAACATTGTTTATAGAGATCAATGCATCTGCATTGACAGGGGACAAGGACAAGCTCAAAATAGGGGTTTATAGTGGGGATAAACTTATAGAAACCACGGTAGCCCAATTTTTGGCACCAAGAAGTTATAATTAGGCATAAGGTTAAAAGCGAGAAAAATGAAAATCAATTGGGGAACAGGAATCGTATTGAGTTTTGTGGCATTCATTGCCTTTATTCTATATTTCGTGGTTCGGATGAGCACAGATGATAGGGCCAACCACGATTTGGTCACCGATGATTATTACAAACAGGAACTGGCCTATCAGAAAGAGATTGATGCATCCAACTCCGCGGCCAAAATGAACGCCCAATTGAAAATTGAAAAAACTGGGGAAGGTTTGAAAATTAGCTTCCCGGAAAAATTCGACTATAAAAAAATTGAAGGAACTGTGTCCCTTTACAGACCGTCCAACAAGCATTTGGATATTGACTTTCCTTTAAGTTTGTCCAATACACATTTGCTCATACCTGACAATAGCTTGGTGGGCGGTCGCTGGGATATAGCCATAAAATGGTCGTATGAAGGTAATACCTTTTTGCACAAAGAAAAATTGACCTATTAGATCATGTTGGTATCGGCGTTGGCATTGGGATTTTTGGGAAGCTTGCACTGCTTGGGCATGTGTGGCCCCATTGCCTTTATGCTACCGCTGGATCGGGAAAGCAACGCCAAAAAAATAGGCCAGCTTTTTATATATCATTCGGGAAGATTAATGGCTTATGCCAGTATTGGGGTTCTGTTTGGATTTTTGGGCAAGGGACTTTCCCTGTTTGGGATGCAGCAAAAACTGTCCATCGGAATGGGCGTTTTGATGATTCTTTTGGTCTTGGTACCCACTAAGATTTTTGATGCCCACAAACTGTCCAGACCCATTTATACCCTTTTGGGAAAAATAAAATCGAAATTGGGTAAGGAACTTCAAAAAAAGACCCCAGATGCTTTTTTAACCATTGGCTTTTTGAATGGCTTCCTACCTTGTGGATTGGTGTATATGGCCTTATTGGGCGCCATAGCCCTGGGCAACGCATGGCAGGGTGGACTGTATATGATGCTGTTTGGGATGGGAACTATACCCTTAATGACCACGGCAGCCTATTCAAGCTCAATTTTGAGCACTCCCATGAAATCCAAAATACGCAGATGGATTCCGGTTTTTGTGGTATTGATCGGGGCACTTTTCATTATCAGGGGAATGGGACTGGGAATTCCCTATGTCTCCCCAAAACCCATGAACGCCCACATGGAATCAACAAGTATAGAATGTCATCAACCTTAGAAATAAAAAATAAGTGAAAATAACATCAGCAGAAGAAGCCGTTGGCTTAATAAAATCAGGAGATCGTGTTTTTGTTCAAGGAGCGGCAATGACCCCGAATGAACTTGTGGACGCCCTTTGTGAACGGCATAAGGAGGTTGAGAACGTGGAGATTGTTTCCATTCATACGGAGGGAAGCGCTCAATACACGGAAGAACCTTATTGCAATTCCTTCCATCTTAATTCCTGTTTTGTGGGTGGGAATGTTCGAAAAAGTGTGAACACACCAAATGCGGGTTATATCCCGATTTTTTTAAGCGAGATACCGTGGTTGTTCAAACGCAACATTTTGCCTTTGGATGTGGCCATTGTGCAGGTTTCCCAACCGGACAAACATGGATATTGTTCCCTAGGTGTTTCTGTGGATGTGGCCTTGCCTGCTGTACGGACCGCAAAGAAGATCATAGTGCAGATCAACCCGTATGTGCCGCGCACACATGGAACGGGAATTGTTCATATTGATGAAATAGAATTCGCGATTGAGGTAAATAGACCCATTCATGAGCATAACCCAGGGGTAATTTCTGATTTGGAGCATGAGATTGGGGCCAATGTGGCTTCCTTGATAGAAGACGGAGCCACCCTCCAAATGGGTATTGGAAACATTCCCAATGCGGTTTTGGACAATCTAAAAAATCACAAACGTCTGGGCATCCATACCGAGATGTTTTCCGATGGGGTACTGCCCTTGATTGAGCAAGGGATAATTACGGGAGAGGACAAGGCCGTAAAACGGGGCAAAATTGTAAGCTGCTTTGCTGTGGGTTCCCGAAAGCTATATGACTTCATTGATGACAACCCCATTTGTGATTTTAGGGATTCGGGTTATACGAACGATACGGCAAGAATACGACGTAACCCCAAGGTGACAGCCATTAACAGTGCCATTGAAATTGACCTTACTGGGCAAGTCTGTGCAGATACCATTGGTAGCTATCAGTTTTCAGGGGTTGGTGGCCAGATGGATTTCATCCGAGGGGCCTCGCTTTCAGAAGGAGGTAAACCCATCTTTGCCATGTCCGCAGCGACCAAAAAGGGTGTTTCCAAGATTGTGCCTTTTCTTCGGGAAGGTGCTGGTGTAACTACCACCCGGGCACACGTACATTTTGTGGCTACCGAATATGGAGTGGTCAATCTTTATGGAAAAAATCTACAACAGCGAGCAAAGGCCTTAACTTCCATCGCTCATCCTGATCATAGGGAAGCTTTGGAAGCAGCTGCCCATAAAAGGTTCCATCAGTAGTTGGCTTTTAAAATATATAGAATAAAAAAAAGGGGAGTTTTTAACTCCCCTTTTTCCATCATGTAAAACCCAATCAAATACCAATCAATCAAATTTTAAAGGTTACAACAGCCGTATTGGAATGATTGGCAATATTTTCACCTATACTTCCCATAAAGAAGTGGGACAATCCTTTTCTACCATGGGTTGGTATTCCTATGAGGTCAGCGGCTACGGACTCACTATAATTTAATACCCCTTTTTCTACGGTATAGTCATTGTAAATTTGAACTTCCAGCCCAACTTTGGCCAGATTCAGGAATTTGGATATTCGGTTATAAGCATCTTCCGTACTCAAGAATTCATCTCCAGGGGTATTGATATAAACTGGATAAAGTTGGGATTTTAAGAGTTTGGCCATTTCCATTGCTTTTTGGAGGGCAGGAACACTTTCTTCCTTAAAATCGCAGGCAAAGACAAATCGTTCAGGCCTAAATTTTTCAATATCCCCTTTTATGACCAAAACGGGTATATCCGAAGTTCTGACCACGCGTTCGGTATTGGAACCAAAAAAGATTTCTTGCAAACCATCCGTTCCATGGGATCCCATGACTATAAGCTCAGCATCATGTTTCTCTGCAACGTCACTTATCTCACTAAATACTTTGTAATGCTTAATTACAGGTATAATGTTGACGCCTTTTAAATAAGGCTTGTCCAAAAAGTCATTAAAGCGCTTTTCACCAATTTTGATCAGATGAACAATTTGTTCTTGGGACACATATCCAGAATCGGCCATGATAGCTGGTGAGAGTTCCAACATATGGAGTACCAAAAGTTCAGATCCATGTGTTTTGGCAAGACCGGCCGCTACTTTTAGGGCTTGTTCGCTTTGCTTCGAAAAATCTACAGGTACAATAATACTTTTCATCTGATTTAATTTTAATGGTTAAACAGTCATGGAAAACAGTCGGGTCTCTGGCTTTTTTCGATGTAGTTTTAAGTCAAAGGCCATACTGATATTCCGAATAAATGGTCTTCCTTTAGGAGTTACTTTTATCTGGTTGGCGCCAATATCCACCAATCCGTCCAACTCCAATTCGGTAAGGTTCTCAATGATTCTTTCAAAATCTATGGTTTGTGTTTCTCCCATTTCCCAAGCGGTCTCAAACCTGCACATGAGATTTAGGATATGTCTTCGTATAATTTCGTCTTCCTCGTTCAACACATGGCCCCTAAAAATGGGAATTACCCCATGGGTTACCAGATGTTGGTATTCTTCAATACTCTTCACATTTTGGGCAAATCCATACCAGCTGTCGCTAATACTGGAGACCCCCAGCCCAATCATCAGTTGGGTTTTGGAGGGGGTGTAACCCATAAAGTTCCTGTGGAGCGTGCCATTTTCCATCGCGTGGTATAAACTGTCCATAGGCAATGCAAAGTGATCCATTCCAACATCCTTATACCCAAATTCGGTCAACATATTTTTGCCAAGCTCGTACTGCTGTTTTTTTACTTCCGAAGTAGGAAGGTCACTTTCCTTGTATCCGCGTTGCCCGTTGCCCTTCATCCAAGGAACATGGGCATAACTATAGAAAGCAATACGGTCTGGTTTCAGTGCATTGGTCATGGTCACGGTCTGCTTAACATCCTTCAGCGTTTGAAATGGTAAGCCGTATATAATATCGTGCCCAACAGAAGTGTATCCAATTTCTCGGGCCCATTCGGTAACCTTCTTCACATTCTCGAAGGGTTGAATCCTGTTGATGGCTTTTTGCACCGTTAAATTGTAGTCTTGCACACCTAAACAGACTCTTCTAAACCCCACATCAAAAAGAGCCTGTAAGTGTGCTTTGGTTGTGTTATTTGGATGTCCTTCAAAACTAAATTCTGGATGTTCTGCCTTACTTCCCAACCGTAGAATTCCCTTGACCAACATTTTTAAGTGTTCAGGGGAGAAAAAAGTTGGGGTGCCTCCACCCAGATGAATTTCTTTGATGATGGGTCTAGAACCCAAAATATCACAGTATAATTGCCATTCCTTGAGAACCGATTGTATATACGGAAGTTCTACTTCATGCCTTTTGGTAATCCGTTTGTGACAGCCGCAAAAGGTGCACATGCTCTCACAATAAGGAAGGTGAATATATAGACTTATTCCTTCTTCCTCAGATTCTTTATACGCTCTCAGCACGCTATTTTTCCATTGCTTTCCGGAGAAGGATTCTATGTCCCAGTAAGGTACCGTTGGATAGCTCGTATACCGTGGGCCAGGGACATTATATTTTTGGACTAGATGACACATAGGGGTTTAGTATTTATAGTTCAAAATTACCCCTGGGCAAGCTCAAAAAACATGATAAATATCAGTAAGGAATCAAATGGGACTGACAAGTATCATGTTTTAACATTAGCTGGGATTGTAGTTTTATACCCTACCGATCAAGGACATTTTACTTTATATGGGTGAACGTATTCCAGATAGCAAGTTTGATCAAGAAGAGCGGAAAGCTTTTGTAAAGCATTTGTTGGATGACCTTAAAGCCTTGGAGCAAATCTTGGGTAATAATCTTATAGAAAGTGATGTGGTCCGCATTGGTGCTGAGCAGGAATTGTGCCTGGTCGATGAAGATTACCGGCCCTCCGGGGAGTCCATTCAACTTTTGGATGCCATCAATGACGGTCATTTTACAACGGAACTCGCCAATTACAATTTGGAGATCAATCTGGACCCATTTGAACTCAAAGACGACTGCTTCTCCAAGGTGGAGTCCCAGTTGACCAATTTGCTGGAAAGAGCAAAATCCAAAGCAGAGAAATTGGGAATTAAGATCATCTTAACGGGTATTTTACCCACCATCAGCAAAAATGAATTGGGGATCGATTTTATGACCCCAATTCCCAGATATCATAAACTGAACGAGGTATTGACCCAATGCCGGGGTGATTATTTTGCGTTGAAGATCAGGGGTGTGGACGAACTGACCTTACGGCATGATTCTGTGCTGTTTGAGGCTTGCAATACCAGTTTTCAACTGCACCTTCAAATTCCCCAAAAGGATTTTATTCCAAGCTATAATTGGGCTCAGGCTATTGCAGGACCTGTATTGGGTGTTTGCAGCAATTCTCCTTTATTGATGGGAAGGGAGTTATGGAAAGAAACCAGAATTGCCTTGTTCCAGCAAAGCTTGGATACCCGAAAATGGTCGTATGCCTTAAAGGAACAAGTGGCCAGGGTAGGTTTTGGCAATCATTGGCAGGAGGAATCCGTGGCCGAGATTTTTAAGGAAGATATCTCTAGCCATCAAATCCTGTTGACCAAACCCATCAATCAAAATTCTTTGGAGCTTTTGGAAAATGGGGCCATTCCCAAACTTGAAGCCCTCAATCTATTTAATGGAACAGTATACCGTTGGAACAGGCCGTGCTATGGGGTGGGCAATGGAAAACCCCATTTACGGATTGAAAATAGATATATTCCTTCAGGGCCTTCTGTTATGGACGAGATGGCCAATTTTGCCTTTTGGGTAGGATTGATGGTGGGAAGGCCCAAGAAGTATGATAACATGCCCGCCATTATGGACTTTAAAGAGGCCAAGCACAATTTTATTAAATCTGCGATTACGGGAAGACAAACAGTGCTTTCCTGGCTGGGAAAAACCGTGACCTTAAAAAAGCTGATAGTAAAGGAGTTTCTTCCCATCGCAAAAAAAGGCTTGTTGGATTATGGTGTGGATTCCAAAGATGTGGAACGCCTACTTGGGGTAATTGAAAACCGCACAAAAATAGGAACCGGAGCGGAATGGCAAGTGAAGAATTTTAGGCGATTACGAAAGGAAATGAAGCTGGATTCCGTTCTGGTCAAGTTGACCGAGGCAATGCATGATAATCAAAAGAAAAGCATGCCCGTTCATGAATGGCCCATGATCAATGAGAAGCAATCGGCGGCAGAGCCCTATATCTGGGTAGGACAGATCATGTCCACGCGACTTATCAAACTTTATGAGAATGATTACGCCAATTTGGCCGTATCCATCATGCAATGGAACAATATTCATCACATTCCTGTGGAAAATAGTCGTGGGGAACTTTCGGGACTTTTAACTTGGAGCCATATTGCTGAACTGGAACACGACAAAGAAGAAAACAATGCCCTTGTTTCGGATTTTATGATACATAAAGTGGTCACGGTGCAGCCACGCACCAAAATAGAAACCGCCAAAAAACTAATGGAGGAGTATCAAATAGGATGCTTGCCGGTTTGTGTGGGCTCCCATCTTGTTGGAATCATAAGCAAGGTTGATTTATAGCTATGGCCAAAGTATACAGTAATGCGCTACAGGAAACCTTGGAAGTTGATCGCATCATCGGACATTTAAAAGGGGATGAAGACGGTCCCACTTTGGTCTTTTTTGCCGGCATACATGGGAATGAACCAGCAGGAGTTTTTGCCTTGAAGCATGTAATCCGTGAACTGAAACTTCGCCAAACACCAATTCGTGGACAACTCTATGCCATAGCGGGTAATCTGCAAGCCTTGGAGCAAAAGGTGCGTTTTGTGGAAAAGGATCTGAACCGGATTTGGACAACGGAAAACCTTCAGCAAACACTTCAAACTGATAATGAGATTTCCAAGGATGAACAGGAAATGATTGAGCTTTATAAGCTGTTGCAAGCAATTCTGGAGCAAAATCAACCACCTTTTTACTTTATTGATCTGCATACCACTTCCAGTGACACCTCACCCTTTATGGTTTTGAATGACAGTTTGCTCAACCGAAAATTTGCTTCCCAATATCCCTTACCTACAATTTTGGGGATAGAGGAGTATTTGGTGGGGGCTTTGTTAAGCTATATCAACGAGTTGGGTTATGTGTCCCTTGGGTATGAAAGCGGTCAACATGACGATGTGGTATCCATTAGGAACTGTACCCATTTTATCCACTATACTTTAGGAATTACCGAGCTGGTTGCATATGCTCCAGCGGAGCTGGCAAAATTGAGGATGGAGATTGCCGACTCCAGTATGGTTTCAAGCAAGTTTTATGAGATTTATTACCAGCATGAAATCCAAAACAGCGGTGGATTTGAGATGCGGCCTGGGTTCAAGAATTTCCAAAAAATTCCTAGGGGTACTGCTATTGCCATGGACAATGGCAACAAGATCATGACCCAAAGGAAACGACAGATTTTTATGCCCTTGTACCAAAAATTGGGCAGTGAAGGATTCTATTATATTAAATCCATACCTCTGGTGCTATTGTGGATTTCCAAGGGATTGAGAAAGTTCAAAATGGATCACTTGTTGGTTTGCCTTCCAGGGATCCAATGGAGTTCCAGGCAAAAAGATGGTCTGTTGGTAGATCAGCGTATTGCCAAGTTTTTGGCCAAATCCTTTTTCCATTTATTGGGATATCGGACCCGTCAATTGGATAGGACCCATTTGGTGGTGAAAAGTAGGGAAATGGCATCTAGAAATTTGGAGTATAAAAGTTCTGGATGGTACTAAAAAAAACTCCTGTTTTAAACAGGAGTTTCTCAAGTTAGGTGTTTATAACATTTTAAAGGTAATAGGAATGGAGTAGGTAACTTTTGTTGGTTTGCCTCTTTGTATTCCGGGTTTAACTTGGGGAAGTGCGGATATGATTCTTACAGCTTCCTGTTCCAATAACCTATCCGGTCCCCGTTTTTTTATGTGTGCAACCCGACCGTTGGAATCAATCACAAACTGCACAAATACTTTCCCGGTTATTCCCATCTCGAGGGCTGTCTTTGGATATTGGAAGTTATTTCTAACATGCTCCTGTACCTTTTGGTTAAAACACTCTTTCCGCTCTTCCTCTGTGCTTAAGTTCTCGCAACCGGGGAAAACAGGTACGTGTTCAATCAGGGCAAATGGGATAATTTCTTCTTCTTCCACTTCGCCAACATTTACATCTTCAATGGCTATGACCACATCCTCAATAAAGGCATCCTGGTTACTTTCTGTACTTTCAATCAGGGTTTCCTCAATGTCTTCAACGTCTTCCACAATTTCAATTACATCAGGAGCTGATGGTGGAGGGGGTGGCGTTGTTGTACGAACCATTTCGGTAATGGGGACATCTTCCTTAAGATCGTCCATCACTTGAACCACTTCCGAAACGTTCGTTTCCTTGTCGTAGGTCTTGACCTCAAATGATTGCCATGTTACAAACAAAACCGAGGTCAAACCTATCATAAAATAAAGGCTACTATTGCGGCCAATATCTGCATTAGGGTTCTTTTTAGGTTTCATGACTTAACGTATTTAACTGAAATAAAATTAGACAGCTACTTTGTCAAAAAACATGATAATAGTCATGATAATTATAAATATGATAATTGAGAAGGGGTATTACTGGTTATTTTTCAATTTCAACCAAATCTTGACGGGTAAAATCGGTGATGAACGTAATCCCCATGAGAATGGCGTTGTGGTGTGAAGTTTGAAAATGATTTTTCAAATAGCCTAATTCAATCTTCAAGTCTGGGGATAACTCCCTCCCTATACCGATATAGAATCTATTTTGGTTAAAAAAGGCCCCATCCAGATTTACAAAAACCTCGTTGGAGGATTTTACAAAAATCTTCCCGTAAATAGGTCTTTGGAATTGCAATCGATAGCGAAACCGATTATTAAAGCGAGTTTGGCCATTGTTATGGATCCACCGGTTTTCAAGCCTCCATCTATGTGACAAGGAATTCAGACTGAATCTATTCTTCCAAGTAAATTCTTCATACAACCAATATTGAAAGGTCAAGGATGCTTCACCTGAATCCAAATAGGATTTGGAGTTGACATAGGCGACACCTCCGGTAAGAATAATGGAATTGCTCAAATGATAAGAAACACCTGTCCTGATAAAGGAGAAATCGTAAACTTCAAATGGCTCGTGATGCCTTAAAATTCCCGCCAGGGGAATACTCCACTTCTCATCTATCTTATTGGTCCCGGAAAATTCCAGCCAAGAACCCGAACCATGCTCATCAAAAGTTTGGGAGCTAAGCACACTTTGGAAAAGAATACAAGAAAGGAGGTATAAAAGGCGGATAAACCTCATGGAGTTGGCTTAGGAGATTGCAGTGCAAAGGTGGGTTTTTGAACTAGCCCAAAATATGATACTTGTCAGTTCTCGATGAATTTCAGCCTCAATATTGGCTTATGTGAAAATCTGGTAATACTTGGGCAAAAAATGCGGGTTAACGTAGCCTTAACGTAATAAAAGTCCAAACCTGATTTCTGTCATGTTTTAGGTGAGTGGCGCATTCTAATTTTGAATCAAAGATTTTAAGTCATTCAAATTTTGTAGGTATGAGTATTCAGAAAATTTTAATCCCGTTCGATTTCTCAGAGGCTTCCATAAATGCATTGGAATATGCCACTGTTTTTGTTGGGCCAACGCGCAATATAGAACTTCAAGCCTTATATGTTTCGGCTATGCCGATAACGGAAGGTCAGGAAAAAACCCTGAAATTGGATTTTGGTCAGGTTGTGAAATCCTTTAATGCCAAAATCAAAACACCACCTTCATTTAGTACTGTTACTGGTAATCTCATTGAATCCGTTTTGGAGTGGCATAATACCAATGGCTCCGATCTGATATTGATGGGAACCATGGGGGACAAGGTTACCGATGAGGCCATTACCAACACCTCACGTCTGGTTTTGGAGGCCAATTGCCCGGTAATCTCGGTTCCCTTCGGAACTCCGATCAGAGAGCCAAAAGATATTGCTCTGGTGATGGGCCGCGAAGAAATTGATGATAAGGAAGTATTGAAGACCCTTTTGGATGTAGCAAGAACCTTTGATTCTAGAGTACATGCCTTAACCATTTACAGGGAATCGGTATATGCGGAAGAATCCATTGTGGATAGCACTGAGAATCTTTTGGAGTATTATTTGGAGCATTTTTACGAAGAACACGCCTTTAGCAAAAATCAGGATGTGGAAGAGGGCATTTTGGAATACATCAACAAAAAGAATATTGATCTTTTGGCCATTCTGCCCAGAAACCATACCCAAATGAGTACCCCATCTGAAGGGAGATTGACAAAGTTGTTGACCCTTCACTCCGAGATTCCTGTTTTGACCTTGGATTGATGATTGTCCCAAAATAGAAGCGATGATCACACTATTGGTAGTATTGGGTATTACGATCATTCTGTTTGTTTGGGGAAAGTTTCCACCTGATGTGGTGGCCCTAATGTCCATGTTGTCCCTGTATTTGCTAGGTATTCTGGACATTCAAGAAACCTTGTCTGGGTTCAGCAATTCAACAGTGATCATGATTGCGGCCTTGTTCATTATTGGAGAAGGACTTTCAAGAACGGGATGGACAGCCGTGGCCGGACAGCGATTTGTAAAATGGGCCAAAAGCAGCGTTCCCAAACTACTGGTCATTGTAACCCTGGGATCTAGTTTACTGTCCGGATTTGTAAGCAACACTGGAACTGTTGCTGCCTTGCTGCCGGTTACTGTTGCCGCAGCCTGGAATGCAGGAACACTGCCATCCAAATTATTGATGCCAGTGGCATTTGGCTCCAATACGGGAGGCTTGCTAACCCTAACGGGGACACCTCCAAATATTATTGCAAGCAACGCCTTGGTGGAAAACGGATTGGAAGGATTTTCATTTTTTGAGTTTGGATTGATCGGCCTTCCGCTGCTTTTGATATCCATGCTCTATTTCAGATATGTGGGCTACAGATTGTTGCCCAGTCATAGAACCAAGAATAGACCTATGGCATTGGATGAGGAAATGCATAAATGGATTGAGAACTACAGTATTGGGGATAACCTATACCGACTGCGTATTAGGTCCATGTCTCCGCTGATCAACTCCAAGGTTGGGGATTGGGATTTTGAAGAAGCCCATAATGTCTCCCTCATGCGATTAAAACGAAGGCATCCCCATCCGCTGCAAGGCATACATCAATTTGTGGAATTACCAGACCCCCAGACAGAGATGCGGTACCATGACATCATCACGGTGAAGGGAGAAGCCGAGGATGTGGATAAACTGGTACTGAAATTTAGTTTGGGGGTAATTCCATGGAAACCTGAAAAAGATTTGCTTAAAAAGGAGCTGATCAACCAAGAAGTTGGGATGGCCGAGATGATTATCACCCCTAAGTCTGTTTTTGTGGGCAAGACCCTCCCACTTGGGCATTATCTAAGTCAAGCAGGGGTTCAACTCCTGGCGGCCTCCAGAAACAGCAGGCCACTAAGTGGAAAAATTAAGATTGAAGCTGGGGATGCATTTGTGATTCGAGGTCCCTGGGAAAACATGGAGACTTTGACTTCCATGTATGAAAACTTGGTCATTTCGGGAAGCCCTGAAGCCCTGTCCAAAAATGTAGACGTGATAACACCCAAAAGCTATATCGCATTGGGAACCTTGGTATTGATGATTGCCCTTTTGGTATTTAAAATATTACCGGGTGCCATTGCAGCCCTTGCCTGTGCTGGAATAATGATGTTGACTGGCTGTGTTCCCATATCTAAGGCCTATAAAGGGATAAGTTGGACCAGCGTGGTAATGATTGCCGCAATGATTCCCATGGGACTGGCCTTACAGAAAACAGGAGTGGCCCAAATGGCCGCAAATAGTTTGGTTGATTTGCTGGGGAGTATACATCCTACGGCATTACTGGCAGGCATATTTTTATTGACCACCACCTTTAGCCAGACCATCAACAACTCGGCCACCGCAGTCTTAATGGCACCTATAGCCATAATGGCGTCAACCACCTTGGGGGTGTCTCCCAAGCCTTTTATGATCGCTGTGGCCATAAGCGCCTCCACGGCATTTTTAACTCCTGTGGGGACCACCACCAATGCAATGGTGCTGTCTTCTGGGGGATACAAGTTTACAGATTACGTGAAAGTAGGAGGGCCACTGCTGCTCCTATTCTTTATAGCAACACTAGTACTGGTTCCTTTGATATGGAACTTTTAACCTTAAAACAGAAATTATGGACGAAGTCATGGAAACAACCAAAGATTTAAGCAAATATGGCTTACAGAACGCTACGGCACATTGGAATTTAAGTGCTGAGACCTTACAAAAGATCACTGTGGAAAAAGGAATGGGTGTGGAGTCAGAAAATGGCACCCTGTCCATCAACACGGGAAAGTTTACCGGACGATCTCCAAAAGACCGTTTTTTGGTAAAGGATGAGTACACCAAGGACAGGATTTGGTGGGGCCGAATCAACAAACCCATTTCTCCTGAAAATTTTGACAAGCTTTACGATGAGGTGGTAAATTACCTTTCGGATAAAGAAATCTATGTTCGGGATGGAGCGGTATGTGCCGATCCAAAGTACCGCACCAACGTACGTACCATTACAGAATTTCCTTGGTCCAATTACTTTATCAAGAACATGTTCTTGAGATTGAACGAAGCAGAATTGGAAGATTTTGAAGAGGATTGGCTTGTGCTATGTGCACCGGGCTATGAGTGTCCAAACCCTAAAGAGTATGGAATCATTGCAGGCAACTTCTCCATTTTGAACTACACCAGAAAAATTGCACTTGTGGGAGGTTCTGAATACCCTGGAGAGATGAAGAAAGGTGTTTTTACGGCCTTGAATTTAATTCTTCCTGTAGACAGAAATGTGCTGCCCATGCACTGTTCCGCAAATGTTGGCAAAGATGGTGATACGGCAATTTACTTTGGACTTTCAGGAACTGGGAAAACCACACTTTCTGCTGATCCAGACCGAAAACTGATCGGGGATGACGAGCATGGCTGGACCGAGGATAACACCATCTTTAATTTTGAAGGAGGCTGTTATGCAAAAGTCATCGATTTAACGGAGGAAAAGGAGCCGGATATTTACAGGGCGATTCGCCCTGGAGCACTTTTGGAAAACGTGGTTTTTAAAGAAGGAACCAAGGAAGTGGATTATTTTGATAGCAGCATAACCCAAAACACCAGGGTGAGTTATCCTATTGATCATATCGACAATATCCAGACCCCTTCCTATGCCGGCAATCCAAAAAACATATTCTTTTTGACTTGTGATGCCTTTGGTGTATTGCCTCCAGTTTCCAAGTTGAGCCCTGGCCAGGCTGCATACCACTTTATTTCCGGTTACACCGCCAAAGTGGCTGGAACCGAGGCAGGCATCAATGAACCAGTGCCTTCTTTCTCTGCTTGTTTTGGAGAACCGTTTATGCCTTTGCACCCAGCAGTTTATGCAGAAATGTTGAGCAAAAAAATGAAGGAAGCGGGGGTAAACGTTTGGTTGATCAACACGGGATGGAGTGGAGGTCCCTATGGCGTAGGTTCCAGAATCAAACTGAAATATACCCGAGCCATGATTTCGGCTATTTTGGAAGGAAAATTGGATGAAGTTGAGTTTGATGCCCACCCAGTTTTTGGATTGCACATGCCTAAATATTGTCCAGGGGTTCCTACGGAAATATTGGATCCCATGAACACCTGGCTACAAAAAGGAGCCTATGTGAGCAAATCCATTCAGTTGGCGCATTCGTTTCATATTAACTTTGATAAATTTGCTAGTGAAGCATCGGAGGAAATCCTTAATGGAGGCCCCTTGATTGATTCACACCATAGCTTGGATCATCATTTTTAATAAAAAACAGTGTGAGCGAAACAAATAGATTTCAAATAGAACATCTTGGAGCGCCAAATTATAAATCTCCCCTGCAGTTAAGTACTGTCAGGGGAGATCATATCTTTAATTTTGTCAGCGAATCGGATCGGTTGGTCTTTGATATTTCCATGGATCAATACACCCATTGTCTTTCTACAGGCGAGGAGCCCAATTGTTTGGAAAAGGCGGGCCCCAGACAAAGTATCTTTTTTGACCCCAAGGAAACCACGGCGGCCATAGTAACTTGCGGCGGTCTCTGTCCTGGAATCAACAATGTGATACGCGGGGTGGTCATGGCTCTTCATTACTTCTATGGAATCAAACGCATAGTAGGTATACCCTACGGCTATGAAGGCCTAAATCCTGAAATGGGTCACGGATTTGTAGAACTCACACCGGAAAAAGTTAAGGACATTCATCAGTTTGGTGGCACCTTTTTAGGTTCCTCCAGAGGAGGACAGGATGTGTCCGTAATGGTGGATACCTTGGAGTCCAACAACATCAATATGCTGTTTGCCATTGGTGGGGATGGTACCCTTAAAGGGGTGGATGCCATTGGTGAGGAAATCAAAAAAAGAGGAGGGAGCATCAGCGTAGTGGGGATTCCAAAGACCATTGACAATGATATTGATCTGATTGACGAGTCCTTCGGATTTGAAACTGCATTTGACGTGGCCAGTCCCATCATCAGGGACGCGCACAATGAAGCCGCAGGAGCATATAATGGCATTTCCATAGTTAAACTCATGGGACGGGATAGTGGTTTTATTGCCGCATCCGCAGCTTTGGCAATGCCTGTGGTAAATTTTGTTCTGATTCCGGAAATGGACTTTCAGCTGGAAGGGGAATTGGGCTTTTTAGGAGTGTTACGGAAACGCCTAGAAAGAAAAAAGCACGCGGTTATTGTGGTTGCCGAAGGTGCGGGTCAGCAACTTTTTACGGATAAGAATAGGATCAAGGATGCATCTGGAAATGTAAAGCATGCGGACATAGGGGTTTTTCTGAAAGAACAGATCAAAGCGTATTTCACGGATATTCCGGTGACCATCAAGTACATTGATCCCAGTTATATTGTAAGAAGTGCTCCGGCCAATTCCAGCGATAGTGTATACTGTAGCCGTTTGGCATACCATGCCGTACATGGAGCCATGGCGGGGAAGACCAAGTTTGTAGCATGCAAAGTGAATAACAAGTTTGTTTACATCCCAATTGCGGAAGTCACCAAAAAACGCAAGAAAA
Source organism: Flagellimonas flava (assembly GCF_050617915.1). Classification (GTDB taxonomy): domain Bacteria; phylum Bacteroidota; class Bacteroidia; order Flavobacteriales; family Flavobacteriaceae; genus Flagellimonas; species Flagellimonas flava_A. The sequence continues at coordinate 123,930 of NZ_JBODQE010000004.1, read as the reverse complement.
TAGATCTGGAAAGCGAATTTTGGTTTTCGGTATTACAGAGCACGGGTCAACCTTTCCTTCTAAAATAGGCCCATACAAAGACAAACGTCATAATTTGCCGGTTTTTGAAGATACAGATAGCAAATCTTACGCTATCCATTCCTGACAATTGTCATTTTTTCCAGATTATCCTGTAGCTAGCTTTATACTGATTTTAAAAATTAGCATTATGGTAGTCAACATTCAATATCAGAAAATGAAGTCCAGTGAGTCCTTGAACAAATTATTGTTGAAGAAATTAGAGCGTCTTGGGAAAAAGTACAGTTGGGTTATCAACGCCAACGTACTGTTCAAGATTGAACATGACAAAGCTGGGGAAGATAGCATTTGTGAGATTGAATTGAGTGCCCCCGGGCCCCGATTGTTTGCCAAGTCCAAATCTCATGACTTTGAGAAATCCATGGCCGAGACCGTGGATGATTTAAAAAGGCAATTGGAAAAAAGACAAGGGGTCTTTATTAGACATTGACAGGTAATTCCTGAAGTACCGCAAAGTGAACCACAAAAATTAAGACGATGAAACCAAAATTGATTCTATTATCATTGATTCTTTTGACAGGATGTGCTTCCACCCAATTGGTGGGAACATGGAAGAATCCAGATATTGTCTTGTTTGATGCTTATAAAGTTCTAGTGGTGGGGATGAGTCAGGACGATGAAGTACGCATTGAGTTTGAAACCCAATTGACAGAAAGATTGGAACAAACGGGAGTGGAAGCCATGCGCAGTATAGATCTTTTTGATGTGGAGTTTACCTCTTCCGAAAAGTCGGAGGAAGAACTTTCTGAAGTAGAACAGCAATTGTTGGACAAGGGCTTTGATGCCATTCTTTTCACCAAAGTTGTGGGAACCGAAAACAGACGGACCTTTAGGGAGCGTATGAACAAGTTCAATAACCTCTATACCCGCTTTAGTACGGATTATCTTGGACATCAGGATATGTATTATGATCCCGAGTACTACGAGACCTTCAATTTGTACCATATCGAAACAGCTCTGTACTGTATCTGTGTGGATAAGGAACGAGAGCTAATTTGGAAGGGAGACTTTGAGGTAACCGAACCCAGCAAGGTGAACAAAACCATTGACGCATACATCAGGCTAATGACCACCGCCATGCAGGAAGAGGATGTGATTTTTTAGGTGATTTCAAGAGCTTAACAATGCGGTAGACCAACCATCTGCCGCATTTTTTTATCCCAAAAGCCCTAAAAAGTCCAAAAGGATACAAACCGGGATGGCTACCAAAATGATTACGAGGACAAATACCATAAGCCGTAAAAAGCCAACCAGCATTTTGTTGCCAAAAGAGATTTCATCAGTCATAGTAGTGTAATTTCCTTTCAATGTACGGAATTATTCACAGATGTTTTGCAAACCTCCTGGCTATATTCGACTAAATGTCAGCTTTTAAGCATGTGCGGTACAATCCTGTCTTAATTGGATTTACCGCTCAACTTCCTGCCCAATTCCTCCAGGGATACCCCTTTGGTTTCTGGCATCTTAAAGATGGCCCATAGGAGTTGCAGTACCATCATGCCGGCAAAAAAGTAATAAATATGCCATACTGAATCCTTCATATAGCCTTCTTGGTCGTCAAGAAAGATAGGTGTTACCAACGTGATCAGTGCAGCAAAGACCCAATGCGTACTTGTGCCCCATGACTGTCCAAAAGCTCTGACCCGGTTTGGAAAGATTTCGGAAATAAACACCCATATCACAGCCCCTTGACCTATGGCGTGGGAAGCTACGAACAAACAAATGAATAGGATGGTGAACGATGGGGAAAGTTGCTGTTGAAAACAAATGCCCACCATGATCAAACTAAAAATGTAGCCCAAAGACCCTATGATGATCAATTGGCGGCGGCCCAGCCTATCCAGTAGCCGTACACCTATAATGGTAAACACCAGGTTGACTATGCCAATGGCAATGGAATTGAAGAGCGATTCCTTGCCCCCCAAACCTGCCTGTTCCAATATTTCAGGAGCGTAGTACAACACAAAATTGATCCCTGACAACTGGTTGAAAAAAGCTATAAAAAATCCCAGCCACAGAATTTTGGAGTATTTTTTTTGGAAAAGACCTTCATTGGAGGTCGTTAGGTCTAGATTTGATTTTATCTCTTGGATTTGTTTTTCAGCTTCTTCTGAAGAATAAATGCTCTTGAATACCTCCATTGCGGCTTCGGAATCTCCTTTTTGCGAAATCAACCACCTTGGGCTGTTCGGGATCTTTAGTACCATTAGGGTGTATAGCAAGGCGGGCAGTGCTTCAATGCCCAACATCCACCGCCAGTCGTTGGCTCCATCAAAACCTTTGAGGGCCCAGTTTGAAATAAAAGCCACCAAAATCCCAAAGACGAGCCAGAATTGGTACAAACCACCCAATTTTCCCCTATTGCTGCTGGTGGTAATCTCAGAAATGTAAATTGGCGCGGCTACTGATGAAACCCCAACCCCAACGCCACCAACAAAACGAAAGAAAGAGAACAAATAAGGTTCGGGGGCCATGGCACATCCCACTGCGGAAACAAAAAAGAGCACTCCTACCCAGAACAGGGTTCTTTTTCTGCCCAAATTTTTTGTAGGGATACCTCCCAGTAGAGCGCCCAGCACAGTTCCCCAAAGGGCCATGCTCATAATAAAGGTGCCATGGAATAGTGGGCTTGTGTCCCAAAGTTCCTTGATAGGGAGATTGGCTCCTGAAATTACTACGGTATCAAAACCAAATAAAAAACCCGCTAGGGCAGCGGTAAGGGAAATTCTAAAAACACGATTGTTCATATTGGTTGGATTTTTTTAAAACTAGGAAAAATTTAAAGAATGCTTTTGATCAACTCCATAACTTTGGACGTGGCGCCCACATTTTGTTTGATATATAAGGAATTGATTGTGCCAGTTTGCTTTCTATAACTTTCATCCAGCACCAGTTGATCCAGAAGTGATTTGAATTCCGATTCATTGCGCACCACACAGATTCCTTTTTTATCAACCAAGTCCTCAGCCTCCTTGAATCCCCTATAATCAGGGCCAATGATTACGGGTATGGCATAAACGGCAGGTTCCAAGGTGTTGTGCAGTCCTGTGGCAAAGGCTCCTCCCACATAAGCTACATCCGCATAGCTATAGATTTTGGTCAACAAACCAATGGTGTCAACAATTAGGACGTCATAGTTGCTTAGGTTATCACCTGCCTTTATTTCAGAAAAGCAAATCACTGCTTTGGAAAGTGACACCCGGATTTTTTCGATATGGGCTGGCTTTATGGTATGTGGGGCCAACACAAATTTAACTTTGTGGGAAGAGGCATTGATATATGCTGACAATATTTGCTCATCTTCGGGCCAAGTACTGCCCGCAACAAAGCACAGGCGGTCTTGTTTAAAACCATCCATAAAATCCAATTGGTTATGCTGTGCAAGTATTTCTGAGACACGATCAAAACGTGTGTCTCCACTTACAACAACATTTTGGTGCCCCAGGGATTCCAAGAGCAATTTGGAATTTTCGTTCTGAACAAAAAAATGGGTAAATGCATTGAGGCTTTTTCCCATAAAACTGCCCCAAGGTTTAAAGAAGATTTGTCTTTTGGAGAAAATCGCTGAAACCAATAGGGTAGGAATATTTCTTTGCTTCAACTCCCGGAGGTAATTGGGCCAAATCTCATATTTGATAAAAATGGCGAGATCTGGATTTAGGCTATTCAAAAATTGTTTGGCATTGGAAAGTGTATCCATGGGTAGATACAGGATAAGATTGGCAAGCGAACTGTTCTTTTTTACCTCATACCCCGAGGGTGAAAAAAAGGTGAGCACCAATTTATGTGAAGGATATGTAAGGCGAATTTGTTTAAGGATGGGAACCCCTTGTTCAAACTCTCCCAAAGAAGCTACATGCATCCAAATCCATTTGTCTTTGGTCTTGTCCAGCGACATAATAATGTTTTTGGATTTTTTTCGGCCCGTAACAAACAATTTCATTTTTGTGCTAAACAGGGCTACAAGGTGAAGGCTCCACCAGGTTAGCCTTAGCAATAGGTCGTAAATGAGGTGCAAGGGATTCATTTTCCGCTAAATTACATTCTTTCATCAATAGGCCATTATGGCATCTTAATTTCTTAATTTTGTAACTCAATTTATCTTGATGAAGAAAATACAAATGGTTGACCTAAAAGGTCAATACGAAGGGATAAAAAATGAGGTGAATTCTTCCATCACCGAAGTCCTGGAATCCTCAGCATTTATAAATGGTCCTTACGTTCATTCCTTTCAAAAGGAACTGGAGGACTATTTGGGTGTAAAACATGTAATCCCCTGTGCCAACGGAACCGATGCCTTGCAGATTTGCATGATGGGTCTAGGCTTGCAACCTGGCGATGAGGTTATCACTGCTGATTTTACCTTTGCGGCTACCGTGGAGGTTATCGCCCTGCTCAATTTAACGCCTGTCCTTGTTGATGTGGAACCGGACACGTTCAACATTGATCCCAAAGCCATCGAAAGAGCCATTACTCCCAAAACCAAGGCCATTGTGCCCGTACACCTTTTTGGGCAATGCGCCAATATGGACGCCATTATGGATTTAGCAGAAAAGCACAACCTTTTTGTGATTGAGGACAATGCGCAGGCCATAGGGGCCAGCTATTCCTTTGATAACGGAACCAAGAAAAAGGCAGGAACCATGGGGCATGTGGCCTCAACCTCCTTTTTTCCATCCAAAAACTTAGGCTGTTATGGCGATGGCGGGGCCATTTTCACCAATGATGATAATTTGGCTCATACGATTCGGGGGATGGTCAACCACGGAATGTATAAAAGATACTACCATGATGTGGTGGGGGTAAATTCTCGTTTGGACTCTATACAGGCCGCAGTGCTGAAGGCAAAACTTCCTAAATTGGACGAATACAACAAAAAAAGAAGGGAAGCAGCGGAGAAATACAACCAAGCTTTTAAAGATCATCCTCAAATTGTGATTCCCAAGATCAATGAAGGTTGTGACGATACGTCAGATTCTCCAGATTGCCATGTTTTTCATCAGTATACACTTCGTATTTTGAACGAAAAAAGAGACAATTTAGTACAACATTTGAACGATAACGGCGTTCCATGTGGGGTGTACTATCCAGTTCCGCTCCATCTGCAGAAAGCCTATGCCGATGATCGTTATGATGAAGCGGATTTTCCAGTCACCAACCAATTGGTGAAAGAAGTCATTTCCCTTCCAATGCATACGGAATTGGATGATGAACAAATTGTCTTTATCACCAAGTTGGTCTTGGATTTTGTAAATAACCAATAATGAAACGAGCATGAATTTTCATCATTGCAACTTTATGTTGGTAAATGATTAAAATTTATGGTAGTTCCTGAATGTATTCAAATTTTTTGAACCTTCCAGCCTGTTAGGCTGGCATTCAGAAATCAAAAAATTTTAAACAGATGAAAATACTAGTAACTGGGGGACTTGGGTTTATAGGTTCCCATACCGTTGTTGAACTTCAAAATGAAGGTTTTGAGGTGGTCATCATTGATAATTTATCCAATTCATCTGAAGATGTTCTGGATGGTATAGAAGCCATTACCGGAATACGGCCCATTTTTGAGAAGTTTGACCTTCGGGATAAATCTGATGTTCAGGATTTCTTCAAGAGGCATAGTGATTTGGAAGGAGTTATTCATTTTGCTGCATCAAAAGCAGTGGGAGAGAGTGTAGAAAAACCACTCCTGTATTATGAAAACAATCTTGGGGTTTTAGTGTACATGCTTCAAGAACTCACAAAAATGGACAAAGCCAATTTCATTTTTAGTTCTTCCTGTACGGTTTATGGGCAAGCTGACGAGTTGCCCATTACGGAAGACGCCCCAGTAAAACCTGCGGAATCCCCGTATGGAAATACCAAACAAATTGGCGAGGAAATTATTCGGGATACCTGTAAAATTAGCCCGCAATTGGCGGCCATTGCATTACGGTATTTTAATCCAATTGGGGCGCATCCTTCTGTGGAAATAGGGGAATTGCCTCTTGGAGTGCCACAAAATTTGGTGCCCTTTATTACCCAGACTGCGGTAGGGCTAAGGGAACAACTTTCTGTTTTTGGAGATGATTATCCCACAGAAGATGGAACCTGTATCCGGGATTACATCCATGTGGTGGATGTGGCAAAAGCGCACGTTGTAGCGCTACAACGGTTATTGAATCAAAAAAATGAAGGCAATTACGAGGTATTTAATCTTGGGACCGGCACAGGCAGCTCAGTCTTAGAGGTTATTCACAGTTTTGAGCGTGTTTCCGGCGAAAAATTGAACTACAAGATAGTGGATAGAAGACCTGGCGATGTGATCAAAGCCTATGCCGATACCACAAATGCAAACGAAGTTTTGGGCTGGAAAGCGGGGTCTACTTTGGATGATTCCATGAAATCGGCCTGGGATTGGGAGCGCAAGGTAAGAGGTTGATACCTGCAACAAAGAAAATCAAGAGGCCCGTCATACGACGGGCTTTTTTTTTCTCATCGGAACCAAGTTCTATGGCTTTAACGGAATCAATGCTTACATTTAAAGGATAATCTTTTAGCTAACTCAGATATGAAAAACTTTCTTTTGCTCCCAGCATTGCTTGTGGGTTCCATCCTAATGGCGCAAGACACCTATCTCCATTGTGGTAAAATTGTGGATGTCCAATCGGGCAAAACACTTTCGGAGAAAACCATAGTGGTTTCTGGAAAATCCATTAAGTCCATTCAAAATGGATATCAGGCAGGTGGCGCCGAGGATACAATTATCGATTTAAAGGATAAGACCGTTCTTCCTGGATTTATAGATATGCACGTTCATATTGAAGGAGAGTCAAGTCCAACCCGTTACCTGGATCGTTTCACTAAAAACGATGCTGATGTGGCATTTCAATCAACAGTGTATGCAAAACGAACTTTGATGGCTGGCTTTACTACTGTGAGGGACTTAGGAGGATCAGGAGTAAATATTGCGCTTCGTAAGGCCATAGCAAAAGGTTTAGTGGTAGGGCCACGAATTTTTACCGCCGGCAAAGCCATTGGAACTACCGGAGGACATGCTGACCCCACCAATGGAATGAAAATTTCCTTAATGGGCGATCCCGGCCCAAAAGAAGGGGTGGTAAACTCAGCAGAAGACGCTAGAAAGGCCGTTCGACAACGTTATAAAGATGGAGCAGACGTTATTAAGATAACAGCTACTGGAGGGGTTCTGAGTGTGGCCAAAAGTGGTCAAAATCCGCAGTTTACCATAGAAGAAATTGAGGCCATAGTTGAAACAGCGAAAGATTATGGCATGCTAACAGCTGCCCATGCACATGGTGATGAAGGTATGCGAAGAGCTATCAAAGCAGGTATAAAAACAATAGAACACGGGACCTTGATGAAAGAGCCTACCATGGATTTGATGGTAAAGCACAACACCTATCTTGTGCCTACCATATCTGCTGGTAAAGCTGCAGCGCAAATGGCTGAAATTCCAGGCTTTTTACCTCCAATTGTTGCTAAAAAAGCCAGGGAAATAGGTCCAGTTAGCGAGAAAAATTTTAAAAAAGCCTATGAAAAAGGAGTGCCTATTGCTTTTGGCACGGATGCTGGCGTATCGCCCCATGGAGACAATGGAAAAGAATTTACCTATATGTATGAAGCAGGGATGCCAGTAATCGATGCCTTGCGTTCCGCTACAATAACCAATGCAGAACTCTTGGGGATGAAAAATGAACTGGGGCAACTTAAAGAGGGCTTTATTGCCGATATTGTTGCTGTTGATGAGAACCCGTTGGAGAATGTTAAGACGCTGGAAAATGTAAATTTTGTTATGAAAGAAGGGAAAATTTATAAGTCGGAATAAATCCTATTTGCGAAATTGGACGTAATTACCCCATGGAAACCAATTTCAATACCAGTCTTGAGATAGTGGAATTTGCTCAGAAAGAGCAGCTCTATGATAACTTGCTCCTGCAGCTTAGCAAGGATTTTGCGTTGGCAAACGCCTCCTTGGATTTTCCCAAAGGCATCGAGGCAAAAGACTTAAAATCCCTATTGCACGAGAAGATCTATTTCCTGATTTTAGAAAAATTCCAGAACTATTTAAACTTGCTTTATGTGGTGGATATCCCAGAAAAGGAAATCAAGAAGTTAATCGCTCTGGACGTCGTTGATGCCTCTTCCGCAGTTTGCTTTTTGATCCTTAAAAGGGAGTGCCAGAAAGTTTGGTTTAGACATAAATATAACTCCTAGATGGATTTTGTCAAATTAGGCCAAGTTTGTTGATGTACCTATGGTATTTGTTGTATTTTTGACTAAATTTTTGCATAGCTTTTGCTAGAAACTATCAATGGATAAATATTCCTTTTTAAATGCTGCGCACACTTCATTTTTTGCGGAGCTATACGATAAATATCTAACAAGCCCAGATAGTCTTGAACCCAGTTGGAGGGCTTTTTTCCAAGGTTTTGATTTTGGATTGGAAAGCTCCTTGGACGAATTGGATCTGAACTCTTCCAACGGAATGGTGATTGCTCCCAATGGAGAGGAAGTGGCCCTTCCAAAATCCTTGCAAAAGGAGTTTCAGGTAATCAAGCTGATCAATGGGTACCGTTCCAGAGGACATTTGTTTACCCAGACCAATCCAGTGAGGGAACGAAGGAAGTATGAGCCATCATTGGAACTTTCCAACTTTGACCTTTCCGATGCCGATTTGGAAACTGTTTTTGACGCAGGGAAGATTATCGGAATAGGCCCAAGCAGCCTTAAGAACATTGTTGCCCACTTAGAGCGGATCTATTGCGATGCCATAGGAGTGGAGTATATGTATATCCGAACCCCGGAACGGATTCAGTGGATACAGGATTGGTTGAATGTAAATGATAACCATCCCAATTTTTCTCCGGAAGAGAAGAAGAATATTCTAAGAAAACTTAACGAGGCAGTTTCGTTTGAAGGATTCTTGCACACCAAATATGTAGGGCAAAAACGCTTTTCCTTGGAAGGTGGTGAATCTTTGATTCCCGCTTTGGATGTCATTATCGAGAAAGCTGCAGATGCTGGTGTGAAGCAATTTGTAATGGGAATGGCACACCGTGGCCGATTGAATGTGCTGACCAACATCTTTGGTAAGTCGCCCAAGGATATCTTTAGCGAATTTGATGGTAAGGATTATGAAGAGACCATCTTTGACGGAGATGTAAAATACCACTTGGGATGGACTTCCAGACGGGAAACGGACTCGGGAAAAGTGGTCAATATGAATATTGCGCCTAACCCGTCCCACCTAGAAACAGTAAACGGAATTGTTGAGGGGATTGCAAGGGCAAAACAAGACCGAAATCACCAAGAAAATGTATCTGAGGTACTGCCAATTTTAGTGCATGGCGATGCAGCATTTGCAGGACAGGGAGTGGTTTATGAAATCATACAAATGGCCCGCTTGGATGGCTACCATACGGGAGGAACCATTCATATTGTGGTCAATAACCAAATAGGATTTACTACCAATTATTTGGATGCACGATCGTCCACTTATTGCACGGACGTGGGCAAAGTGACTTTGTCGCCAGTATTGCATGTAAATGCCGATGACGCAGAGGCAGTGGTGCATGCGGCAACTTTTGCACTGGAATATAGAATGCGTTACAAACGCGATATTTTCTTGGATTTGTTGGGATATAGAAAGTATGGACACAACGAAGGGGACGAACCCAAGTTTACCCAGCCTTTATTGTATAAGTCCATTTCCAAGCACAAAAACCCAAGGGATATCTACGCAGAGAAATTGATTGCGGAAGGAATCATTGACAAGGATTACGTCAAGAGCTTGGAAGCCGAATACAAGAAAAACTTGGAAGAGGATTTGTTGGATTCCCGTAAGGTTGAAAAGACTGTGATTACGCCTTTCATGCAAGATGAGTGGGAAGGTTTTGGACAGGTTACGGAGGATGCCATGTTAGATGAGATCAAAACCTCATATCCACAGAAAAAACTTGATGCCATTGCCAAAAGTATCACAGCGTTGCCTGAAGGGAAGAAATTCCTACGAAAGTTGGAGCGATTGGTAGGTGCCCGGAACAAAATGTATTTCGAAGACAACCAACTGGATTGGGCCATGGGCGAACTTTTGGCCTATGGGTCTTTGATAGAGGAGGGTTATGATGTACGTATGACCGGTCAGGATGTGGAACGGGGGACCTTCTCCCACAGACATGCCGTTATCAAGACCGAAATGCATGAAGAGGAAGTTACCCTGCTCAATGAATTGGGAGCAAACCAAAATGGGAAATTCCATATCTACAACTCCCTGCTTTCAGAATATGCGGTAATGGGATTTGATTATGGCTACGCAATGGCAAGTCCGAAAACCTTGACCATATGGGAAGCCCAGTTTGGGGATTTTAGTAATGGAGCACAGATTATTATTGATCAATACCTGTCTTCCGCAGAGGACAAATGGAAATTGCAGAACGGGTTGGTGCTATTGCTGCCTCATGGATATGAAGGTCAGGGTGCGGAGCACTCTTCGGCAAGAATGGAAAGGTATCTTCAGCTTTGTGCCAAGGACAATATGTATGTAGCGGACGTTACAACCCCAGCCAATATGTTCCATTTGTTGCGTAGACAGATGAAGGCTGGGTTTAGAAAACCCTTGGTAGTATTTACGCCGAAAAGTTTGTTGAGACATCCAAAGGTTTTATCCACCAAGGAAGAGATGGCCAAAGGAAGTTTCCAATCCTTAATTGATGATGCGGAAGCGTCTGCATCCAAGGTGAAAACCCTGGTTTTCTGTACAGGGAAATTCTACTATGATTTGCTCGACAAAAAAGAAGAATTGCAGCGAGACGATGTGGCCTTGGTACGATTGGAACAATTGTTCCCACTTCCGTCCAAAGAGATGCGAAGTGTCCTAAAGAAATATAAGAATGCGAATGATGTGGTGTGGGCACAGGAAGAACCCAGGAACATGGGGGCTTGGGGGCATTTGTTGATGCATTTTGAGGAAGCAAAAACCTTTAGGGTGGCTTCGCGCAGATTCTACGGGGCTCCAGCTGCAGGTAGTGCGGTACGCTCACAAAGAAGACATGCACAGGTCTTGGAATATGTATTTGACAAGACCAAGGATAATATGGTTAGACGATAATTAAAAAGCATAAACTAAAATAACATGGTTTTAGAAATGAAAGTTCCCTCGCCAGGGGAATCCATAACCGAGGTAGAAATAGCAGAGTGGTTGGTGCAAGATGGAGATTACGTGGAAAAAGATCAGGCCATTGCCGAGGTCGATTCGGATAAAGCTACTTTGGAACTTCCAGCGGAAGAAAGTGGAATCATAACTTTAAAGGCTGAAGAAGGTGATGCCGTTGCCGTAGGTGAGGTGGTATGTTTGATTGACACAAGTGCCGCCAAGCCCGAGGGAGATGCAGCTCCTGCAGCAGAAGCCAAATCCGAACCGAAGGAAGAACCAGCAAAAGTGGAAGCCCCAAAAGAGGCTGAAGCGAAAAAGGAAACCTATGCTTCCGGTACTCCTTCTCCGGCGGCGAAGAAAATCTTGGATGAGAAGGGAATTGATGCTGCCTCCGTTTCTGGAACAGGAAGGGATGGACGAATCACCAAAGATGATGCTGTAAAAGCGGTTCCATCCATGGGAACCCCAACAGGTGGAAATAGGGGAGAGTCCCGTTCCAAACTTTCAATGCTTCGAAGAAAAGTGGCTGAACGATTGGTTTCTGCCAAGAATGAAACGGCCATGTTGACCACCTTCAACGAGGTGGATATGTCTCCGATTTTTGCACTACGAAAAGAATACAAGGAAACCTTTAAAGAAAAACACGGGGTAAGCCTTGGGTTTATGTCCTTCTTCACAAAGGCCGTAGTCCGCGCTTTGGAAATGTATCCCGCGGTAAATTCCATGATCGATGGCAAAGAAATGTTGTCTTTTGATTTTTGTGATATCAGTATAGCGGTATCAGGGCCTAAAGGACTTATGGTGCCCGTAATTAGAAATGCGGAGAATCTGACTTTTAGAGGCGTTGAATCAGAGGTAAAAAGATTGGCGATTAGAGCCAGGGAAGGTGAAATTACTGTGGACGAAATGACCGGTGGTACCTTTACCATAACCAACGGTGGGGTGTTTGGCTCCATGTTGTCCACGCCTATTATTAATCCTCCGCAAAGTGCCATACTTGGAATGCACAATATTGTGGAAAGACCTATTGCCAAGGATGGACAGGTAGTCATAGCGCCTATCATGTATGTGGCTCTGTCTTATGACCATAGAATCATTGATGGAAAGGAATCCGTAGGATTCTTGGTTGCCGTGAAGGAAGCGTTGGAAAGTCCTGAAGAATTACTGATGGACGGCAATGTGAAGAAGGCTCTGGAGTTATAGGTTAGGTTCGATTTTGTATCCGACGCTCTTTTTGGGATAGGTAACTTTCTGGTGTCTATCACAATTTCAAAATGTGAAAATGCTTGAATTTGAAAATGGGAAAATTGCATGAATTCTCTCACCTTATCACCTTGTGTCCATTTTGTATGTTTAACCAATAACCAATAACCAATAACCAACCCGGTGAAGGTTTTTGGATAATTGATCACGGATTTTTCAAAAACAGGCACTTTTTATCATAGTCGATAACAGCCTTTGCTTTTTTAAGGATATCAGCACCTATAATGCCATCTACCGGTAGGGAGTTATGTGAGGTTAAGGCTTGATTTACATGGACTAAATCGAACAGCACGATTTTCTGTTTTTTCTTGGTCCAAGAGCCAATTTGAACCTTATTTTTTGCGGAGACCAAAGTTTCCATCTCGGTTGCACCCGCTCCTGCGGCCTTGATATCAGATACTTCAGAAATCATTTTGAAGTAGTCTATTTTATCCATGCCCACACAGGTATTGGAGGCTCCCGTATCCAGAATAAATCGACCTGAGACCCCATTGATCATGGCTGAAATTTCAAAATGGTTGGTGGCGGTCAACACTAAGGGTATCCGTGCGTAATTTTTGGATTTCAAGAATTTTTTGAGGGTTTTCATCCACAATTTTTATTAAAGATAAACCTATTTTTGCTTTATGGTTATAACGGATACACATACCCATTTGTATAGCGAAGCCTTTGATGAAGATCGATCCCAAATCATACAATCCGCTATGAATTTGGGAGTGGAACGATTCTTCATTCCAGCGATTGATTCCACCTATACCCAATCCATGTTGGATTTGGAATCTGACTTTCCCAACAATGTTTTTTTGATGATGGGATTGCACCCTACCCATGTTAAGGAAAACTTCAGGGAAGAATTGCAACATGTGGAGGAGATGTTGGCCAAAAGAAAGTTCTACGCAGTGGGGGAAATAGGTATCGATTTGTATTGGGATAAATCCTTTTTAATGCAACAACAAGAAGCTTTTATTCATCAAATCCGGTTGGCCAAAAAATACCAACTTCCCATTGTAATCCATTCCAGGGAATCCTTTGATGAGATATTTGAAGTTTTGGAACAGGAAAAAAGTGAGGATTTGTATGGGATATTCCATTGCTTTACAGGAACCTTGGAGCAGGCGCATCGAGCTATTTCGTTCAATATGAAATTGGGAATTGGAGGGGTGGCAACCTTTAAAAATGGAAAAATAGATCAGTTCTTACATGAAGTGGACCTGGAGCATATTGTTCTTGAAACGGACTCCCCATATCTGGCACCGGTGCCCTATAGAGGAAAGCGAAATGAGAGTTCCTATATAATTAAGGTATTGGAAAAGTTATCTGAGATTTATGGCATGCGCAAAGAAGCGATCGCCAGCATAACCACGGAAAATTCAAAACAGGTTTTTGGAATTTAATCAAAAGAAATGAAGACAAACATTTTGTTGATCTATACGGGAGGTACCATCGGAATGGTCAAGGATTATGAGACTGGAGCTCTAAAAGCGTTCAATTTTGAAGAGCTGGTCAACAATATTCCTGAACTGAACCAGCTGGATTGTGAAATTCAAGGGCTTTCATTGGAGGATCCCATTGATTCTTCAAATATGAATCCTAAATACTGGGCAACCATTGCCACCATGATTGAGGAAAACTATAAAGTTTATGACGGTTTTGTGGTGCTGCATGGGAGCGATACCATGAGCTATTCAGCATCGGCCCTAAGTTTTATGTTGGAGAATTTGGCCAAACCTGTCATCTTTACTGGGTCGCAGTTGCCCATTGGGGACCTGCGCACGGATGCAAAGGAAAACCTAATTACCTCCATTCAGATTGCTGCATTACAGAGCAAGGGCAAACCCGTGATTCAGGAGGTGGGACTGTACTTTGAATATAAGTTGTACAGGGCCAATAGGACAACCAAAATCAATGCAGAGCATTTTGAGGCGTTCGCTTCCCTTAATCATCCGCCTTTGGTAGAATCTGGAGTGCATCTTAATGTGCATCATTCCTATTTGTTGAAACGACCTTCAAAATCAAAACCCTTACAAGTGCACAAGACTTTGGACGACAATGTCATGGTGCTTAAACTTTTTCCGGGATTGAATCAAGAAGTGCTAAAATCAGCTTTGCAAGCAACGGGATTAAAAGTCCTGATTCTGGAAACCTATGGTGCCGGAAATGCTCCTATGGATGCTTGGTTTTTGGAAGAGATTGAGAAGGCCGTGAAAAAAGGATTGCATATTATTAATGTGACCCAATGCTCTGGAGGGAGTGTTGTCATGGGTCATTATGAAACCAGCGAAAAGCTCAAGCAGATGCAATTGGTTAACGGAAAGGATATTACGACAGAGGCAGCAATTACCAAGGCAATGTACCTATTGGGAACCGGTGTTTCCCATAGGCTTTTTAAAACGATTTTTGAAACTTCTTTGAGGGGCGAAATGCACTAAAATTAACTCCTTAAATTTCGTTAAATAATTATTTTTTCGTTTATTGCTCGGCCTATACTGAGATTAATTAGAGAGGTGGCCGAGTGGTCGAAGGCGCACGCCTGGAAAGTGTGTATACACCAAAAGTGTATCGAGGGTTCGAATCCCTTCCTCTCTGCTAGGTATTAAAATTCTTTGGTATAAAAATTTTTATATCTTTAACATTATTAACTAACTAAATTTAAGTTTTAGAAAAATGAAAAAATTATCCTTTACTCTGGCTGCTGCCGGAATGTTTGTTATGGGAACTACATCTGCATCTGCAGCTATGTTTCAAGATGAAGCCGCGGCCGAAGCCAGCAAAGGTTTCACCCAGGTTTTGAAAGAACAATTTATCCAAGGGGGTCCAGCTTTCATGGGAATCGTACTTTTATGTTTAATCTTGGGATTGGCGGTTGCCATTGAGAGAATAATTTATTTGAATTTGGCCAGTACCAATTCTGCCAAACTTAAGCAACAAGTGGAAGACGCTTTGGCTTCCGGTGGTGTTGAAGCTGCTAAAGAAGTATGCAGAAACACCAAAGGACCTGTTGCTTCCATTTTCTACCAAGGTTTGGATAGAGCTGGTGAAGGTTTGGAATCCGCTGAAAAAGCTGTTGTGGCTTATGGTGGGGTACAAATGGGACAATTGGAGAAAAACGTTTCTTGGCTATCATTGTTTATCGCTATTGCACCCATGCTTGGGTTCATGGGAACGGTAATTGGTATGATTGCGGCCTTCCAGAAAATTGCAGCTGTGGGTAACTTGAGCGCCTCGTTGATTGCTGGTGATATTCAGGTGGCGTTATTGACAACCGTATTCGGTTTGATCACGGCGATTATCCTTCAAATTTTCTACAACTATATCATTGCAAAAATCGATAGTATCGTAAATGACATGGAAGACTCCTCCATATCTTTAATAGATATGTTGGCAGCACATAAAAAGTAATTACGAAATTTAAACTATCGGGAATCATGAATAAAATAATTAAAATAGTATTGATTGTCATCGGGTTGGTAGCAGCCGTACTTTGGTTCTCTCTACCATCCGCTGATGACCCAGACGCCATTAATAGCGGATCAATGAACTTCATGTTCGTTATAATGTACATATTATTGGCAATAGCTGTTGTGGCTTCATTGTTCTTTGGACTTAAAAAATTGCTTTCAACACCTGGAAGCCTCAAGAAAACATTGTTTGCACTTGGAGGTTTGGCCATTGTGGTAGCTATTTCTTATGGGCTTTCTTCTTCTGAAGAAGCAAAGGCGGTAGCGGATTCATTTGCTAACAATCCAAACATTGTCGCAACGGAAGGAACGGTAAAAAACATTGGCATGGGATTGAATGTTTTCTTTATCCTAACTGCCGTAGCCGTAGCTCTAATGGTTTTTCCAGGGTTGAAAAAAATGTTTGTTAAGTAAAAACTCAAAGTTATGCCTAGAAGAAAAGGAGCACCAGAAGTGAATGCCGGTTCTATGGCAGACATCGCTTTCCTATTGCTTATCTTTTTCCTGGTTACCACGACCATTGAAACAGATGCAGGATTGGATCGTATGTTGCCACCAATGGAACCGCCAGAGGAGGATGTGGTAATCAAGCAAAAGAACATTTTTACGGTTAACATCAATAAAAATGGACAATTGCTGGTTGAGGATGAGTTGATGGACCTGAAAGGTTTGAGAAAAGCCGCCATGGACTTTCTTGAAAATGGAGCGGATGGTACCTGCAACTACTGCAAGGGACGTAAAGATCCAGCTTCCTCGGATAACCCATCCAAAGCGATTATCTCTCTAAAGAACGATAGGGAAACCAAGTACAGTACCTATATCACCGTTCAGAATGAGTTGGTAGGAGCTTACAACGACCTTAGGAACAGAGAAGCCCAAAGAATCTTTGGTAGATCATTTGTAGAAATGGAAGGGGAGTATCTCGATCCAAAAAACAAAGATTTATTTACAGCATCGCAGTTGGAAAAACTGAAGGATGATGTAAAGAGGATTCAAGATATGTTTCCACAGAAACTATCGGAAGCTGAAACAACAAGTAACTAAAGTAATTAACGTATGGCAAAGTTTGCAAAAAAGAAAGATGGCGATTTGCCTGCGGTTTCAACCGCATCGTTGCCAGACATCGTATTTATGCTACTGTTCTTTTTTATGACAGTAACTACGATGAAAGATAGTTCTTTGTTGGTGGAAAATACGCTTCCAAATGCAACTGAAATCAAGAAGTTGGAGAAAAAAGACCGAGTTATCTATATTTATGTAGGGAAGCCTACGCAAGAATATCAAAAGGTTTTTGGTACTGAGCCAAAAATCCAGTTAAACGATAAGTTTGCAAATGTGGATGAGGTAGGATCTTATATTTTGGCAGAGCGTGCCAAAAAACCACAAGAATTACAAAATGTATTGACTACCGCATTGAAGGTGGATAAGAACGCCAATATGGGTCTTATTGCCGATATTAAACAACAATTGAGAGAAGTAAATGCCCTTAAGGTCAACTATACGACTTATGAAGGTAATGCTTTCAACAATCTGCAGTAGACAATAACTTAGATTTAGTGGAAAACGCTCCAAGTTTTAGATTTGGAGCGTTTTTTTATGCACTTTCATGAAATCTTCCGGATAGTTTTGGTCTCCAGTGTTTTGGAATAGTTGTTGTGATGGTTTGGATAGCCCATTCGGGTTAATTAATCATTACGTCCAACTAAATATTTTCATTATGGCTAGAAACAACGAAATCCCGGAAGTGAATGCCGGGTCCATGGCGGATATTGCCTTTCTGTTACTTATCTTTTTCTTGGTCACGGCAACTATCCAAACCGATATGGGATTGGATAGAAAGTTACCTTCAAAAGAACCCACACCACCTATTA
Organism: Flagellimonas flava; assembly: GCF_050617915.1. GTDB lineage: Bacteria > Bacteroidota > Bacteroidia > Flavobacteriales > Flavobacteriaceae > Flagellimonas > Flagellimonas flava_A. The sequence goes on along the minus strand of NZ_JBODQE010000004.1, from coordinate 106,105 downwards.
CGTTTAATGAGCGAAACGTGTTTAGGATTGTTCTGAACAAAAATGATGAACTCATGGTGGAAAGCGAAGTTATGCCGCTCAAAGACCTTCGAAATGCAGCCATTGCATTTCTGGACAATGGAGGAGAGATCCAGGGAGAGAAAAACCATTGCAGCTATTGCATGGGAGCGCGAAATCCTAATTCATCAGACCATCCCAAGGAAGCTATTATTTCTTTGAACAGCGACCGGGAGGCTACCTATGGCACCTATGTTACTGTGCAAAATGAATTGACAGCCGCTTATAACGAATTGAGAAATAGGGAGTCCCAACGTTTGTTCAATATGGATTTTGTGGAAATGGAGAAACGTTATTATGATGCTGAGACCCCATCTGAAATCAAAAGGGAATTGAAGGAGCATATTTTGGCAATTAGGAACTTGTTTCCCATGCAGTTGTCCGAAGCACAGACCAATCAAATTAAATAAGAAAGATTATGGGAAATTTTAAAAAAAGCAAAAAAGGAATGCCGGCAATTTCAACCGCGTCCTTACCGGATATTGTATTTATGCTCCTCTTCTTTTTTATGACGGTGACTACCATCAAGGATTATCCTATGCTGGTAGACAATGAGCTGCCAAAGGCAGATCAAGTCAAAAAATTGGAAAAGAAGGATCGGATCATTGAGATATATGTTGGGAAACCCACCGAGGATTTGGCCAAGGTTTTGGGTGCAGAACCTAAAATTCAACTGGATAAAAGATTGGCCAATGTGAATGAGGTTGCTCCTTATGTGCTATCAGAACTTGCCAAAAAACCGGATGCTATCAGAAATTTGGTAACGGTTTCCTTAAAAGTGGACAAAAAAGTGGGTATGGGCATCGTTTCCGATATCAAGGAAGAACTGCGAAAAGTAAATTTGCTAAAAGTGAATTATACCACTTACGAGGGCAACAGTCTTTCTGGACAATAAGCCCGATAATTTTTGCTAAAAAACAATCCAAATGTGTATTTTGGATTGTTTTTACTGCTTTTACCTATGAGGAATTGGACTTCTTTAATGACATTGCTTTTGGGCTGGTTTGCCATCCAGGGAATTTCTGCCCAAACTCCGCAACCGGTGGATGACAGATACTTGGAAGATCAGTTCTATGTTGGATTGGGATTTAATTTTTTACTGGATAGGCCAACAGATGTGGTTCAAAGAAGTCTTTCGTACAATCTGCAGACGGGATTTATCAAAGATATTCCACTATCACGCAGAAGAAATGTTGGATTTGGGCTTGGATTGGGATATGCCGTCAATTCTTATTATACCAATATTAAAGCCACCCAAGTTGGGGATGCCGTCACTTATGAAGTGGTGAGTACGGACGACATAGTTAGAAGCAAATTGGAAACCCATACCGTTGAAGTTCCCTTGGAATTAAGGTGGCGTACGTCAACTGCGGAGGAATATAAGTTTTGGAGAATTTATGCAGGCGGCAGATTGGGCTATGTCTTTTCTGGAAGGTCAAGGTTGGTCATGGATGAAACAGGGGCTGAGGGATTTTCGAATGGCGATATCGAAAAACTGCAATACGGATTGACCTTGAGTTTTGGCTATAATACTTGGAATATTCATGCCTATTATGCCCTTAATCCATTGCTGGAAGATGGAACCCAAATTGAAGGTGGGGAACCCATAGATATGCGTGTGCTGCGTATCGGCTTGATTTTTTATATTTTATAGCCAGTACTTTAAAATAAGCAGTTGGGATCCCACTCCAACAACAAATCCTATCAATAATTCGGCTTTACTGTGGGCTTTGAGATAGAGTCTGGAAGTTGCAACAAGCCCCGTCAACAGGGTAAACAAACTTATTCCAAGGGTGATGTTTTGTTCAAAGTGGATGCTGAGTCCAATCATGAACATCAACAAGCTTCCCATACCCAGTAAATGCATGCTGGTCTTGAATTTGAGAAACAGCAATATCAGGGCAGCCCCCGTTGCGGTCAACAAACCGGTGAAAAAGAAGAAAAGCTCATTCACGTAGTTGTTGGGGATTACCTTGTACAAAATCATAAGGATCAGCACACAGCTAATGTATAAGGGATACTTGCGTTCCTGGAGGGTGGGCAGGAAAATGGATTTAATGACCCCTAGATTTTTCAGGATAAGAAAAAAAATAATCGGGATAATTACTGTTAGAATAAAAATGGGAAGAATGTTACCGCTCTGCACTTCCAAAGTACTGTAAGGGGTTAACCTGAAAAAGAGCAATGTTCCTCCTATGGGGACAAATAAAGGGTGAAAAATGTACGAGATAATGTTGAGGAAATGATGCATTAGATTTGCTTTCTTAACCTCGCCACAGGTATTCCTAGCTGCTCTCGGTATTTGGCGACGGTTCTCCTTGCTATGGGATACCCTCTTTCCTTTAATATTTTGGCTAATTTATCGTCAGTTAACGGCTTTTTCTTTTCTTCCTCACCGATAACGGTTTCCAATATCTTTTTGATTTCTTTGGTGGAAACATCTTCTCCCTGCTCATTTTTCATGGCTTCTGAGAAATATTCCTTAATCAGTTTGGTGCCATACGGAGTGTCAACATATTTGCTGTTGGCAACTCTTGAAACGGTGGAAACATCCATACCAATTTGATCCGCAATATCCTTGAGAATCATCGGGCGCAACTTACGTTCGTCTCCACTTAGGAAATAATCCCGTTGGTAGTTCATAATGGAGCTCATGGTCACATACAAGGTTTGCTGCCTTTGTTTGATCGCATCAATAAACCACTTGGCCGCATCCAGTTTTTGCTTGATAAAAAGCACTGTGTCTTTTTGGGCCTTGGATTTTTCCTTGGAATTTTTGTAGCCCTCCAGCATATTGCTGTAATCGCGGCTTACGTGCAGCTCAGGTGCATTTCTACCGTTCAGGGTCAGCTCCAATTCTCCCTCAACAATTTTGATGGAAAAATCAGGAACAATATGTTCAATGATTCGGGTGCTACCGGCATAGGAGCCACCGGGTTTTGGATTCAACTTCTCGATTTCCGAAATGGCTTCTTTGAGCTCCTCCTCGCCAATGTGGTGCTTTTGCAGTAATTTGGAATAGTGCTTCTTTGTAAACTGGTCAAAGGATTTTTCCAAAATGGTTATGGCCAATTCAACTGCTGGGGTTCTTTCCTTTCTTTTGAGCTGAATGATCAAACACTCTCCCAATGACCTTGCTCCCACACCAGGTGGATCCAATTCCTGGACGGTTCTTAGGACTGCTTCAATGTCGGTTTCCTCCACATAAATGTTCTGGGTAAAGGCCAAATCGTCCATAATATCTGAAAGAGGTCTGCGGATATAACCACTTTCATCTACGCTTCCCACCAAAAACTCGGCAATGGCCCATTCCTGGTCATCCAAATAAATGGTGTTGAGCTGGTTGATCAAATATTGGTTAAACGAAATTCCGGAAGCATAAGGGATACTCTTTTCGTCGTCATCCGCACTATAGTTGCTGGTTTGGGTACGGTAATCGGGAATCTCATCATCGCTAAGGTAGTCGTCTATATTGATTTCGTCAGCAGATATGGTTTCGCTGTCGGCTGAATCGTCAAAGGCATCCTCATACGCATCATCCATGCCTTCCTTTTCCTCTTTTCCACTCTCCAAGGCAGGGTTCTCCTCCAATTCTTGCTTTAATCGTTGTTCAAAGGCCTGGGTGGGCAATTGAATCAACTTCATAAGCTGAATCTGTTGCGGGGACAGTTTCTGGGAAAGCTTGAATTGAAGATGTTGTTTTAGCATAAAAAACTACCGTATTGCTTTCTGATAAAATTACGCAATCCTATTAAAATTCCGCATTTTGCGGGAACCTAGGGTAGGGGATGACATCACGGATATTTCCCATTCCCGTGGCAAATTGAACCATGCGTTCAAACCCAAGCCCAAATCCGCTGTGGACGGCGGTTCCAAATCGTCTAAGATCAAGATACCACCACAGCTCCTTCTCATCAATGTCAAGCGCTTTGATTTTTTGTTGGAGCACTTCCAAGCGTTCCTCTCTTTGCGAACCTCCCACAATTTCTCCAATCCCGGGAAACAAAACATCCATGGCCCGGACTGTTTTACCGTCTTCGTTCAATCGCATATAGAACGCTTTGATGTTGGCTGGATAATCAAAGAGGATTACGGGGCACTTAAAGTGTTTTTCCACCAAGTAACGCTCATGTTCGCTTTGAAGATCGGCACCCCATTCGTTAATGGGGAACTGGAATTTCTTTTTCTTGTTGGGCTTGCTGTTCCTTAATATGTCGATGGCCTCCGTATAGCTTACACGTTTAAAGTTGTTATCCACAATAAACTTCAGCTTTTCAATAAGCGCCATCTCTGACCTTTCGTTTTGCGGTTTGGATTTTTCTTCATCCAAAAGACGCTTTTCCAAAAACTCGAGGTCATCTTTGCAGTTCTCCAACACATATTTAAGGATGGATTGAATAAAATCCTCTGCCAAGTCCATGTTGGCATCCAGGTCATAGAAAGCCATTTCCGGTTCTATCATCCAGAACTCCGCCAAGTGTCGGGACGTATTGGAATTTTCCGCCCTAAACGTGGGGCCGAAGGTGTACACCTTGCCCAATCCCATGGCGTAGGTTTCTGCTTCCAACTGTCCGGAAACGGTCAAGTTGGTCTCTTTTCCAAAGAAGTCTTGGGAATAATCAACCGCACCGTCTTCTGTTAAGGGAGTGTTTTGTGGGTCCAAGGTACTTACCCTGAACATTTCCCCAGCTCCCTCGGCATCAGAGCCTGTTATTATTGGGGGATGCATATAATAGAAGCCATTCTGCTGAAAATATTGGTGAACGGCAAAAGCCAGGGCAGATCGTACCCTCATCACAGCTGAAAACGTATTGGTGCGTACCCTTAAATGCGCTTTCTCCCTTAGAAATTCCAAAGAGTGTTTTTTAGGTTGAATTGGATATGTCTCTGGGTCTGCAGTACCATGGACAAAGACGTCTGTTGCCTGGATTTCCACACTCTGACCTCTACCTTGGCTTTCAACAAGGGTTCCAGTTACCTTTAAGGCGGCACCTGTGGATATCTGCTTGAGCAATTCCTCATCAAAATTTTCAAAGTCGACAACACATTGAAGGTTATGAATCGTAGATCCATCATTGAGCGCTACAAAACGGTTACTTCTAAAGGTTTTTACCCATCCGTTCACCTCCACACTTTCTCCAATCGGTTGCTTTGTAAGCAGTTCTTTTACAGAATAAGACTTCATTATAATCTATGGTAAATTAAGCGGTAAAGATAGCTTTTTGGTCAAAAAGGATAACACCTAAACTGCAATTAAAACAGTCCTTTTGGCTATTTGTCCTTGATATTGACCTCTTCCTGCGGAAGGATATCTATCTGTGGTTTTTTGAGTACTTGTTTGTTGGCAATGCTTCGTTCCAATGATAGGAGTAGGGATGGAAGCAAAATCAAATTGGCAAGCATGGCAAAAAGCAAGGTGGCGGATACCAACCCTCCCAAAGCCTTGGTGCCTCCAAAATTGGAAATTATGAATACGGAAAACCCAAAGAACAAAACAATGGAGGTGTAGAACATACTAACCCCAGTTTCTCTAAGCGCAGCATATACAGACCTTTTGATATGCCATTTATGGGTGGCCAGTTCCTGTCGGTATTTGGCCAAGAAGTGAATGGTGTCGTCCACCGAGATTCCAAATGCGATGCTAAATACCAAAATTGTGGAAGGCTTGATTGGCACGCCTAGATAACCCATTACCCCGGCGGTAATGACCAACGGGAGTAAGTTGGGTACCAATGAAATGACAATCATTCTGAACGAACGGAACAAATAGGCCATAAACAATGAAATAAGTCCAATGGCCAGCGCTAGTGACAAGAGTAAATTCTTGACTAAGTATCTTGTTCCTTTAAGGAACAATAAGGCCTTGCCCGTCATGTATACATTAAATCGTTCCGAAGGAAAGAACTTGGTGATGGATTCCTGAACATCTTTCTCGATTTCCTCCATGCGGTCAATTTTCACATCACGCATATAAGTGGTCAATCTTGCTGTCTGTCCAGTGCTATCCACAAAACTTTCAAGTAGGTCACCGTCGCTTGAGGATTTTCTGACCACATCCATGATAAAGGTGTTTTCCTGGGAGGTAGGGAGCTGATAATATTTAGGGATACCATTGTAAAAGGCCTGCTTGGAATATTTTACCAGGTTGACCACCGACACTGGCTTGGACAGTTCGGGTATCTCCTCAATAACGGTTCCCAATTGATCCATACGTCTTAGGGTGGCTGGTTTGGTAACTCCGTTTTTTCGCTTGGTGTCCACCACTATTTCCATGGGCATGATACCATCAAATTCTTCCTCAAAAAAACGAATGTCCTTAAAGTAGTGGGTGTTTTTCGGCAGATCTTCAATTCTACTACCCGTGATTTCAATTTGGTAAATGCCGATAATACTCAACACCAACACAATGACCGAGGTAATGTAGACAGCAATACGGTGATTTCTAACGATATGTTCCATCCAGTTTACGAACATATCAATCCACTTTTTGTTCAAGTGTTTTAAGTGCTTGGTCTTGGGAAGCGGCATAAAACTGTACAGGATCGGGATAATCAATAGTGATAGGATGAAAATCCCAACAATGTTGATGGAAGCTACAATACCAAATTCCTTTAGCAGATCGCTATCAAGAATGATAAAAGTGGCAAATCCCGAAGCTGTGGTGATGTTGGTCATCAAAGTGGCATTCCCAATTTTGGAAATGACCCTTTGCAGGGAAAGGGCCTGATTTCCGTGTTTTTTTACCTCTTGCTGGTATTTGTTGATCAAGAAAATGCAATTGGGAATTCCAATCACAATGATCAAAGGCGGAATAAGCGCTGTAAGTATGGTTATTTCATATCGGAAAAGGCCCAAGATTCCAAAGGCCCACATCACCCCAATAATTACCACAAACATGGAGATAAAGGTTGCCCTGAAACTCCTGAAGAAGAAAAAGAAAATAAGAGATGTCACTAGAAGGGCAGCCACGATAAAGATGCCAATCTCATCCACAATGGATTTGGTATTCCAGGTACGGATATATGGCATTCCGGAAACACGGACGTCCAAGTTGGTTTCTTCCTCAAAAATCTTGACCAAATCACCCAAATCATTCAGGATAAATTCATTCCGAACGGCTGTGTTCATAATGTCCTTATCCAGGTAGATGATGGTTTGGATGGTTTCACTTTCAGCGTTATAGATTAGATTATCGTAGAAAGGAAGTTCCTTAAAAAGATGGGTCCTTATGGCATTTATTTCCTCTTCGGTCTGGGGTACTTCCTGAATCAGGGGCTCCATGACAAACACCTGCTGTTCATTGTCCTTCTTCAGAACTTTGAGATTGTCTGTAGAAATAACGTAGTCAATCTCGGGGAAAGCATCCAATTGTTTGCTCAACTTGTTCCACCGATTGAAGTTACTGGGGGTAAACAAAGAAGAATCCCTAATAGCGAGCACTATGGCATTGCCTTCCTCCCCAAAAATACTTTTAAAGGCATTGTACTGTACAGTGGCTGGGTGGTCATCCGGCAGAATGTTGGCTTCCGTGTTGGAGAACTGCATGTTCTTCCACTGCACGGCCAAGAAGACCGTAAAGGCGGCAACCCCAAGAAGGATCAAAATTCTATTGCGCAGAATTAGACGTGCGACCGTGGGCCAAAATCCTCTTGTAAGCTTTGCTACCATACGATTTTTATTGGGCGCAAAGGTAGAAAATGATTGTTTGTGTTCCTAAAGATAACCAAGGGTTGTTTCAGGGGACTAAACCTTCATGATTTCTGTCTCTTTGACAGAAAGAATGGCATCCACTTTTTTGCTGAAAGTGTCCGTTAATTCTTGAACGTCGACTTCGGCATTGCTTAATAAATCTTCTGAGATTTCAAGTTTCTTAAGCTCCTTGTTGGCATCTTGCCTAGCGTTTCTAATGCTCACTTTAGCATCTTCAGCTTCTGATTTAGCTTGTTTCACCAATTGAATCCTACGCTCCTCAGTCAAAGGCGGGACATTAATGATGACCATCTCGCCATTGTTCATGGGATTAAAACCCAGATTGGCATTCATAATGGCAGTTTCTATTTCTTGAAGAAGTGATTTTTCCCAAGGTTGTACGGATATGGTACGTGCGTCCGGAGTATTGATGTTTGAAACCTGGGAAAGTGGCGTGGGCGAGCCGTAATATTCCACCATTACAGTTGAAAGCATTACAGGGCTGGCTTTACCCGCACGAATTTTTACCAGGGCCTTTTCCAAATGGGAAATGCTCCCTTCCATACTTTCCTTGGTAGTGTCTAGAATAAAAGTTACTTCTTCGTTCATAATCCTAAATTTTTACATCTGGCATCAAAGCTCGTACCAATTTTAGATATTGACCACGGTTCCAATGTTTTCCCCAGAAACTATTCGCATAAGGTTGCCTCTTGTGTTCATATCAAAGACCACAATGGGCAGCTCGTTTTCTTGACTTAGTGTAAAGGCGGTGGTGTCCATTACTTTCAATCCTTTGGAAAGGACATCGTTAAAGGAAATAGAATCAAATTTGGTCGCAGTTTTGTCTTTCTCCGGATCCGACGTGTAGATACCATCTACTCGGGTACCTTTGAGAATTACATCGGCCTTGATTTCAATGGCTCTAAGTACCGCGGCAGAATCTGTGGTGAAATACGGATTTCCGGTTCCGCCTCCAAAAATAACCACTCTTCCTTTTTCCAAGTGGCGCATGGCCCTACGCCTGATAAATGGTTCCGCTACCTCGTTGATTTTGATTGCAGATTGCAATCGGGTTTCTACACCTTGCAATTCCAGAGCGCTTTGTAAGGCCAGACCATTGATTACCGTTGCCAGCATCCCCATATGGTCACCTTGAACACGATCCATTCCTTGGCTTGCGCCGGACAGACCTCTAAAAATGTTGCCTCCTCCAATAACGATGGCAACCTCAATGCCCTTTTCCACCACGGACTTTATATCTTCCGCATATTCTGCAAGCCGTTTCGCATCTATTCCATATTGTTGTTCGCCCATTAGGGCTTCTCCACTAAGTTTTAGTAAAACTCTTTTGTATTGCATTGAGGATATCTTGAAGTCCGGACAAAAATAATCAAAAATATTTATGGGAATTGGTGGAACTAACGATGGTTTTCCATCAAATTGAACAAAAAAAATCATAGATTCTGTAACCATCTAAAAAATGGGCAGTATATCATTCAACAAGCCAAAAAAAACACCATCAAATTGCAAAACCTAACCGACGACATGCTCATGCTCAAAGTAAAATCCGGGGACTTGGATAAGTTGGGCTTGCTGTATGAGCGACATAAAAAAAGGCTCTTTGGGTTCTTTTACAACTTGGGCAACAATCCGTCAGTTAGTGAGGATTTGGTTCAGAATGTATTCGTACGCATGCTCAAATACAGAAGTTCGTATGCGGGAAATGGGTCGTTTGCAGCTTGGATGTTCAGAATGGCGAGGAATGTCAATTATGATTACCACAAAAAAGCAGCGAAAAACAAAATAGCAGTGGGTACCAATCCCGAGGATGTCCATGTTGAAACTGATACGTTTTCGGAAAAGGTGGAAATGGAGGATAAGGCCTATCAAATAAAAAGGGCCATGGCGCAACTGCCAGATGAAAAAAGGGAACTGTTGGTGCTTAGTAAATACAGGGAAATGAAGTTCAAGGAAATTGGAGAAACCATTGGATGTTCCGAAGGTGCAGCCAAGGTAAGGGTACATAGGGCCTTGAAGGAGTTAAGAAATATTTTTTTACAACTAGAAACGGTTTAAAGACATGGATAAGGAACAATTGAAAATGCAAATGATGGATTACCTGTCAGGCAGTATGCATGAAGATGAGATGAAGGAGTTTGAAAAACTGTTGCAAGATTCCCCAGGGTTACAATTGGAAATGCAAGCGCTGATGGATACTTGGGACATGGTTGGAAATCTAAAAACACCCGAACCATCCGAAGCCATGGATTCCGCTTTTTTTGACATGCTTTCCAAAGAAATGGACAAGCAGAACCAGAAAGCGACAAGCAAAAGTTTTCCCCTTTGGTTTTGGCCTTTCCCTAGGGCGCAATGGGTATTTGGACTTTTTCTTTTGGGTCTGGGAATAACGGTGGGGTATTTTTTGAATTCGAAGAGTAAGGATATTCCTGTTGACAATGTTGTGGTCAACGAGGAAACGGAAAGTGTTAGGCAGAAATTGGTCTTGACCTTATTGGAACAACCTTCTGCCAATCAGCGATTGCAAGGGGTAAGTGAAGCCAATAAATTTGCAGATGCCGATGAGATTGTGATCAAGGCATTGCTTCAAACCCTTAACCAGGATTCCAACGTAAATGTACGCTTGGCAGCCATAGAATCCCTGACCAATTATGTAGACCATCCGATCGTGCGTCTGGGGTTGGTGCAGTCCATCCCCAATCAGGAATCGCCGATTCTTCAGATAACCCTGGCCAACTTAATGGTGGCCCTACAGGAGAAAGCATCCATAGAACCTTTTAAACAACTGCTCCAGGAAAGAAAGTTGGATACCACGGTGCAGAAGAAAATCAAAAATTCAATAGAATCAATAATCTAGTTTATTTATCAATCGCCCTTGCGGCATAATCAAATCACGAACAGTCAAATTAAAAAATGATGAAACAATTAATTTTTATGGCAAGTCTGAGCCTTTTGGTGGCCTTGTCCGGGTTACATGCCCAAAAGAAGGAGTTTAGGGAACTTATCAAGAAGGAAATTGCCTTTTCCAACCAATCCGATCATAGCCTGATTGTAAAGAATGTCTTTGGGGATATTACCGTTGAAGGTTATGCTGGTACCCAAGTTGTTGTGGAAGTGGAGAAAATCATTTCAGCAAAAAACCAAGAGGATTTGGACTTGGGAAAGCAAGAGTTGAATCTTGGGGTCATTGAAAAGGCCAACCGAATAGTTCTGTACCCAGATGCTCCCTATGCGGATTTTGATGGGGAAAACTTAAGATTCAATTGGTGCAACAACCACGATGAACCTTCTTATGGGCATATCTTGAATTTTAAAATAAAAGTGCCTAACAAAATTCATGTCAATGTAAGTACCGTCAATGATGGAGAGGTGACCGTTAAGAACACACGGGGAGATGTTGTAAGTGCTGAGAATATCAACGGAGGTATTACCCTTACGGATATTACAGGAACTACAAAAGTTCATTGTATCAACGGGGATGTTAACATATCCTATGCCGCCAACCCTAAGAATGCCTCAACATATTATTCCTTAAATGGGGATATAACCATTAAGTATCAAAAGGCATTGTCTGCCTCCATCTCATTTAAAAGTATGAATGGGGAGCTATATACCGATTTTGATGTGAACAAGCAGTTCATGAAAACCGATAAGACCATGGAAAAGGGAAATAAGCCCAAATATAGATTCGAAGCGAAACCCGTGGTGCAAATAGGTTCTGGACTTGTAGATCACGATTTTGAAACATTAAATGGAAACGTATTCATCAAAAAGATATAAGTCATGAAAAATATAAAAGCATTAGTAATTCTGGCCGTTGCCATTTGTATGGTTGAGGGTACCGCACAAGAAAAGAGTATTGATTTGTTCTCTGTGCCATTGAGTAATCCACAAAACCCAGGGAAATTGGTTATTGACCAAATATCGGGTTCCATTTCCGTTGAAGCTTATGACGGTAAAGAAGTGGTGATCAAGGCTTCTTTTGGCGGGGAGCATGACCATGATAACGGGCACAAGGAAAAGAACGGCCTGAAACGAATCAATAGTTCATCATTGAACATTGGTGCCGAAGAAAAAGATAATGTGGTACATGTGATCAATGAGCAATGGAACAAGTCCACCCACATTCATGTAAAGGTGCCAAAGGCCTTTTCGGTTAAACTCTCCACAGTCAATGATGGTGATATTAGCGTGAAAGGAATCAGCGGTGAAATGGAAATAACCAATGTCAATGGGGAAATTGTCTTGGAAAGTGTCAGCGGGTCTGCCACCGCTGATACGGTAAACGGAGATGTTAAGGTGGATTTTCTGAGCATTGCCCAAGATGCCAACATGGCTTTTAGTAGCCTAAATGGGGATTTGGATATTACCTTTCCCAGCAGTCTTAAGGCCAATGTGAAGGCCAAAACGGATATGGGGGATATTTATACGGATTTTGATATGAAGGTCACTGCCAACCAACCTGAGGTCAACCAGAATTCCTCTTCTGGAACGTATAAAGTAAAGATTGAACAATGGGTAAGGGGTACCATAAATGGAGGAGGCCCGGAAATGCTGTTCAAAACCTTTAATGGAGATATTTTGATAAAATCGAAATAAAATAGCCCCGTGCACAAACAAAAAACGCTCCCGATCGGGAGCGTTTTTCTTTTTTGGGTTTAGGATGTTTATCCTAAAGCTACTCTTTGGAATCCGGTCACCTCCAAATCGGAGTCAACAGATTTTACGTATTGTGCAACGCTTTGCTTGCTGTCCTTGATAAAAGCTTGATTTACCAAAGTATTGTCTTTGAAGAAACGCTGTAGTTTTCCTTTGGCGATGTTTTCCAACATAGCTTCTGGTTTTCCTTCTTGACGCAATTGATCTTTTGCAATCTCAATTTCCTTGTCAATAACGGATTGATCTACACCTTCTTCGTTAAGGGCCACTGGGTTCATAGCTGCGGCTTGCATGGCAACATCTTTAGCAGCTTCTGCGGCACCATCAACAGATGCGGACAAACCAACCAATGTAGCAATTTTGTTACCAGCGTGGATGTATGATCCAACGAATGGGGCATCCAATTTCTCAAAGCTTCCAATTTCAATTTTCTCACCGATCACACCAGTTTGCTCCGTCAATTTTTCAGCAACGGTCATCCCGTTAAAGGGAGCAGCCAAGAAGGCATCTTTGTTGTCAAAACCAAGTGCTAGATCAGCTAGATCGTTGGCAAGGGTAACAAAGGTTTCGTTTTTGGCCACAAAATCGGTCTCACAGTTCAAGGAGATGATTACACCAGTGGAGCTATCTGCATTTACTTTTGCGATAGCAGCTCCTTCAGAGGAATCTCTGTCTGCTCTTTTGGCAGCTACTTTTTGTCCTTTTTTACGAAGGATTTCAATTGCTTTATCAAAATCACCATCAGCTTCAACCAAAGCATTCTTGCAATCCATCATCCCAGCTCCGGTGGTCTTTCTTAGTTTATTTACTTCTGCGGCGGTAATCTTTGCCATAATTTGATTTTTTTTAGTCTTTTCCGCAAAAGCGGAAATCTTTTTAAAATTTATGTAAAATAAACACTGTTGGCAGTGTTTTGTTTTAGCCTAATGTTATCAATTGATTATTCTACGCCTCCTTTGGCGTTCTCTTGCCATTCCTTAAGCTCATCCCACTTGTCATCAGCAGCCATTTGAGCTTGCTTTGGCCAAGAAGTTGGGTCCAAATGAGCCATTCTTGAGCTGGCCTCCGTTAGGATCTCCTTGATTTTCTCAGGATCAGCTTTCGCCAATTTTGCATAGGTGTCAATTCCGCTATTTACAAGCGCTTCTGCCGCTTTTGGTCCAGCGCCTTCAATTTTGGTCAAATCGTCAGCCTTAGCTGCTTTGGTTTTAGCTGGTTTTGGCTCCTCCTTAGCTTCCTCTTTTGCAACTTCTTCTACTTTTGGCTCTTCTTTGGCCTCAACAGCAGGTTTTTCCTCTTGCACTGGCTCAGCTGCTTTTTCCTCTTTTACTGGAGCTTCCTCTTTTGCAACCGGAGCTTCTTTTTCTTCTTGCTTGTCGTTTTTGCGTTCTGCCAAACCTTCCGCAACTGCTTCCGTTACCTGTCCCATGATAACTTCTATGGATTTTCCAGCATCATCATTGGCAGGAATTACATAGTCAATTGGTCTTGGGTCTGAGTTGGTATCCACTATCGCAAAGATTGGGATGTTCAACTTTTGGGCCTCTTTAACTGCAATGTGTTCTCTCATGGTATCCACGATGAAAATGGCACCTGGCAATCGGGTCATATCAGCAATGGAACCCAAGTTTTTTTCCAATTTTGCTCTAAGACGATCTACTTGCAATCTTTCTTTTTTGGAAAGTGTGTTGAAAGTTCCGTCTTTTTTCATACGGTCAATGGACGCCATTTTCTTAACCGCCTTACGGATAGTTACGAAATTGGTCAACATACCACCTGGCCATCTTTCAGTGATGTAAGGCATGTTGATTTTGGATACTTTGTCTGCGACAATATCCTTTGCTTGTTTTTTTGTGGCTACAAAAAGAATTTTTCTACCGGAAGCAGCAATTTTCTTAAGGGCTTCGTTGGCCTCATCAAGCTTTGCTACTGTTTTGTAGAGATTGATTACGTGGATCCCGTTACGCTCCATATAGATGTAAGGAGACATGTTTGGGTTCCACTTTCGGGTTAGGTGTCCAAAGTGCACACCTGCTTCCAATAAGTCTTTAACTTCGACGTTACTTGCCATTTTTTTTGTACTTAGTTTACGTTCCGTTGTAGTAGCAATGGGTTGGTGGTTGCAAACTGCGCGCCCAGCCCATTTAGATGCTAAACTAAATTCCAAAAAGTTCGTTTTTTCCTTTTTGGAACAACGACAACTTGGTTAAAAATATAACCCTGAAATGCATCAGGGTTTTCAATGAACTTATAATATGTGGTGCAAATGCACCGAAAATCCTAACGTTTGGAGAACTGGAATTTCTTACGGGCTTTCTTCTGACCGAATTTCTTTCTTTCCACCATTCTTGGATCCCTGGTCAACAAACCTTCGGGCTTAAGAACGGTTCTGTTCTCTTCATTTATTTCGCACAAAGCTCTGGACAATGCCAAACGAACAGCTTCCGCCTGTCCAGTGATTCCTCCACCGTAAACATTTACCTTAACATCGTAAGTGTCTTCAGTTTCGGTCAAGGCAAAAGGTTGTTTTACCTTGTATTGCAATGGAGCTGTGGTAAAGTAATCCTTTAATTCCTTTTTGTTTATGGTGATGTTTCCTTTTCCTTCAGAAACATATACTCTTGCTACAGCAGTTTTTCTTCTACCAATCTTATGAACCACTTCCATTATTTGTAGTCGTTTAAGTTTATTGCTTTTGGCTTTTGTGCTTCTTGACCGTGCTCTGCACCGGCATATACTTTAAGGTTTCTGAACAAATCAGCTCCCAATCGGTTTTTGGGCAACATTCCCTTAACAGACTTTTCAATAAGTCTTTCAGGATGCTTTTCCAATATTTCTTGTGCAGTGGTGGAACGCTGTCCTCCTGGGTATCCAGTGTATCTTTGATACTCTTTGTCGGCCCATTTGTTTCCGCTCAAGTTAATTTTTTCAGCATTGATTACAACGATGTTATCGCCACAATCTACATGGGGGGTAAAGTTTGGCTTGTGTTTACCTCTTAGCAACTTGGCTACTACAGATGACAATCTACCTAATGTCTCTCCCTCAGCATCAACCAATAACCATTGCTTGTCAACGGTAGATTTATTGGCAGAAATAGTCTTATAACTTAATGTGTCCACTTCTAGAATATTAGTGATTTAAAAACCTATCCCGAATTACGGGCTGCAAATGTACAATTATTAGATTGAATTACAAATGGTTGATTGGGAATATTTTTGACTTTTTGTTTCGATGAAGAAAAGCTTGCTTTGGAAGGGTCAAATCTACCCCATTCTTCTGTTAAAATTAAGCAAATGTTGTAGCCCACTGTAACTGTTCCCAAAATTGCTGGTCTTTAAGGTAGCAAATCAATCAAAAAACATTCAAAGTGTCCAGACTAATCATCCTTGTACCTTTGCTTTTCCTTGGTCTTCATCTAAAAGCACAGGACTCAACAGCCGTAGTTCCCAAGAAGATTTATGTTACCACATCCATAGGAGGAGAACAGCCTCCCGCAATAGATGGTCGTTTGGATGATCCCGCTTGGAACCTCGTGGAATGGGCTGGAGATTATATTGAATTGCAGCCCGATGAGAATACCGCCCCAACCCACCAAACCAGATTCAAAATTGTATATGACAACAAGAACCTATATATAGGTGTACGCTGCTATGATTCTGAACCGGATAAAATTGTAAAGCGAATGTCCCGTAGGGATGGTTTTGAAGGCGATTTTATCGAATTCAATATTGATAGTTACCACGATAAGCGCACAGCTTTTTCATTTACCACAAGTGTATCTGGGGTTAAGGGCGACGAGTTTGTATCCAATAATGGAAACAATTGGGATGAAAGCTGGAACCCCATTTGGTATACCAAAACCCATATTGATGAAGAGGGCTGGACGGCCGAGTTTAGGATACCATTGAGCCAGTTAAAGTTTGGGTCTGCAGAAAACCAGGTTTGGGGCCTGCAATCTACCCGGAGGATATTTAGGGCAGAGGAACGTTCCGTATGGCAACGAAAGCCCATAGACCAGCCAGGCTGGGTCAGTGAGTTTGGTGAGTTACATGGATTAAAGAATATTGAGCCTCAAAAACAGTTGGAAATCCAACCCTACACCGTTACAAGTGGGGAGACCTACGAAGCGGAGGATGGAAATCCCTTTAGGGATGGAAACGAAAGTGATTTTACCCTTGGCTTGGATGCCAAGATTGGAGTGACCAATGACCTGACCATGGATGTAACGGTAAATCCCGACTTTGGGCAGGTAGAGGCCGACCCATCGGCCATTGCCTTGGACGGATTCCAAATTTTCTTTAGGGAGCAACGCCCATTTTTTGTAGAGAACAAAAACATATTCGATTTCCGGCTTTCGGAATCAGAAGCGGGGAACACCTTTGGATTTGATAACCTTTTTTATTCCCGGAGAATAGGTAGAAGTCCCCAAGGCTCTGTGGATGCTGGGGATAATGAATTTGTAAACCAACCCGATAAAACACCTATTATTGGGGCTGCAAAATTCAGTGGTAAAACCAAAGATGGTTGGGCCATAGGGATTCTGGAAAGCGTGACGGCTAAGCGATATGCTGCCATCAGAAATGAAAATGGAGATGAGCGTAGGGAAATGGTAGAACCGCTTACCAATTATTTTGTAGGCCGATTGCAAAAGGATTTTAACGACAGAAACTCCTATATCGGAGGGATATTTACCGCCACAAATCGGGACAATCTTAACCAAGCACTTGATTTTCTGCATAAATCTGCCTTTTCGGGGGGATTGGATTTTAAGCACCAGTGGGCCAATCGGGATTGGTATGTGGAAGGGAATGTCATATTCAGCCATGTAAAAGGAAGTCAGGAAGCAATACAAAACACCCAGGAATCCATTACACATTTGTTTCAACGAGTAGGGGCGGATCATGTGGAGTTGGACACTGAAAGAACAACATTGTCCGGAACTGGTGGGAATGTTCAAATTGGTAAAGTTGGAAATGGCCACTGGAAGTTTGAATCCGGAGGTACCTGGCGATCTCCTGAATTGGAAATAAATGACATTGGATTTCAACGGCAATCCGATGATATCAGGCACTACACTTGGATTGGATATCAGACACTTAAACCCGATAGTACTTTTAGAAGGGTGGGCATTAATTATAACCATTGGACGGCCTGGGATTTTGGCGGAAACCACAATTATCTACAATTCAACACTAACAGCTGGCAAAATTGGAAAAACAATTGGTTTACCAACGTTGGGTTCAATTATGCGCCTATCGAATACGATAATTTTGCCCTACGTGGTGGCCCAAGACTAAGATCATCCCCTTGGATTAGTTTTTGGAACAGTATTAACACGGACAATAGAAAAAAGCTTCGCTTTAGTGCATTTCACAGAGGGACAAAGACCGTGGATAACTCCTTGAAGTTCTATTTGATAGAAGCGGGGTTTGTCTATCAACCCATTAATGCGTTACGTATTTCGGCCTTTCCGTCATTGAGCATCAACCATAACAAACTCCAGTACATAGACAATTTTGATGAAGTTAATGGTTCACCGCGCTACCTGAACGGGGAGGTCAATCAGCGAACTTTGAGTATGTCCCTTCGACTGAATTATAACATCAGCCCTAATTTGACCATTCAATATTGGGGACAACCCTTTATTTCCAGAGGTCGCTATTCCAACTTTAAGCATATCTCCAATGCTGGGGCCAAGAATTTTGAAGACCGATTCACGGCTTATGCCTCAGAGCAACTAAGCTTTTCGGAGGATGTGTTCTCGGTGGATGATGATTTGGACGGGGATGTGGATTTTACCTTTGATGATCCCGATTTTTCCTTTGTGCAATTCCGTTCCAACCTCGTGGTTAGATGGGAATACATCCCAGGTTCCGAGATATTTCTGGTCTGGTCCCAAGATGTATCCCAAAATGGAGATCCAACTGCGGGCCTGTTACCGAGTTTGGGAGACAATATCTTTGGTCAGAAACCACAAAACATCTTTTTGTTAAAGGCAACCTATAGGTTTGTACTCTGATTCCATAGGGCTTTTCAGTACTATTTAGTTGGATTTTGCGTTATCAGCAATGTAAACCCCACAAACTAAATACAATGAAAAGAACTTACCTTTTACTTTTCTTGGCATTGGCCTTGGTGTTTTCCTGCTCTACCGACAGTACGGATGATACATCTGAAGGCGCCAATGGATTGCTAGGGACCTGGGCGTTGACGGACATTCTTATTGACCCTGCAGTTAACGATGATGACTTAAACTTTGCTAAAGAGATTATTGCCTTTTTGCAGAATGAGAACTGTGATTTGGTTATACTCTCCTTTAATGATAGTGGGACTTTGGAATCAGAAAATAAAATAGACCACTTGTCCATAAACGTCGGAACAGGAGGGTTGGATATTCCTTGTCCAACTGAAAGCGATGAAGAAAATTCACTTTGGGTTTTGGATGGAGATCAACTAACAATTTCTAGGGAAGGCGAGGATGATGAGGTAATTACAATTCAACTGGATGGAAACACCTTGATCATTCCCGGAGAAAGTGTCGATGCCAACAATTATGATGGGGCCGAGGCGGTCTTTACAAAACAGTAGTAAAGCTTTAATACTTAAAAAATAGGCTCCTTGGTTTATCCTTGGGGCTTTATTTTTTGCAATGCGTTGACCAGAGCTTCATTGGCCTCTTGATCACCTATTGTAATCCTAACTTTTCCAGGTGCCCCAAACTGTGACACAGGTCTAACCATGATACCTTGCTCCATCAAGATTTCGGTAAACTCGAATTCAGGTAATGGAGGGTCTATCAGAAAAAAATTGGCTTGGGAAGGCCAGTAAACAATACCCAGTTGATCAAAAGCTTCGGAAAGAAATTTACGGCCCTCGTGCACTGTTTCCACCGTCTTTTGGATGAAATCCCTGTCTTCCAAAGCGCCAATACCAGCTTCAAGGGAAGTAAGCGGCAACAGAAAGGGTTTGTGAATCTGTCTGAGGTACTTTGCAATTTTTTCTGTGGTATATCCATACCCAATACGCTGCCCGGCCAGTCCATAGGTCTTGGAAAAACTGTTGATACCAATGATGTTCAAACCTTTTTGGACGTACGGTAGAGCAGTAACATAATCCGATGCGTTTGCAAAATGTCGATAGACCTCATCAAAAACCACTAAAATGTTATTTGGAATTCGATGGAAAAAGTCATCTAGAACCGACTTGGGAATATAGGTGCCCGTAGGGTTATTGGGGCTGGTCAAAAAGACAATTTTTGTTTTTGGGCCAATGGCATCTAAAATACCTTCCAGGTCTAAAGTGTAATCGGGTCCCAAAAGTGGGATATCTACCTGCACGGCGCCATACCATCTAGAAAAAACGGAATAGGGCAGAAAACAGGGATTGGAAAAAATAACTTCATCCCCCTCATTGATAAATGCCCTTAAGATCATATCGATAATCTCGGAACCGCTGTTGCCGCAGATAAACTGATCTGCATCCAGTTGGTGGCCAAAATCCTTTACCAAGGCTTCCCGCAGTCTTATATCCGTTTGATCGGGGTAAATATGTACATTTTGTGCAGCCTTGAGCAGAGCCTCCGTTGCTTTGGGAGATTGTCCCAACGGATTCTCGTTGGAAGAAAGCTTATATATTTTTTTGTCTTTGGACGGAGGAATGCCTTTTCCGCCTTCGTAAGCTTTTTTGGGCTGCAGATACGGTTTAAAAATGGACTCGATTCCTTTGCTCATGCTTCAAGTTTTTCAGCATACATTAGAACCGCCAATGCCTTTTCTGTTTGTTCTTCCATCAACATACGTTGTGATAACCAGTGCAGTTCGTTTTTCAATTTCTGTGGATTTCCGTTCAATTTCTTCTGCATCATGCGGATTTCATCATCTTTGGCCACCTTGTCAATTTCATCCGCAGTGGGTAACTGTTCCAGATTGCCCAGCCTCCCTAAATTGTTACCTGTTAAAACAGCGCTATTTCTGATTCCCGAAGGTAATCCATCAACCCCCATACCTTTGGTTCTAATGGGTTTGGGAATTTCAAAAAGTGAAGCGTTGTTGGCCCGGGTATACCAACTTCCGCCCATTCTTCCTACCAAGTCCAATTTTAAGGGATCCAATTTGCCTTCCTCATCTAAAAATTGATCTTGAATATGTATCAATTCAACCTTGGCCATGATTAGGTTGCCAGCTCCCTGGCCATCACCCAATTCAATGATTCGATCTATGGTGCACTCAAACGAAACTGGAGATTCCCCCACTCTTGGAGGTTTTACTTTTTCGCTGGGCACTTGGGTCAATCCGGATTTGACAAATTCATTCACGTTCTTATCATAGGCCGTGCTGGAGAGGGACATTTGCTCTACAATTGGAAAATCCACAATATTGATGACCGCCTCCGGAACTTCCTGAACATTTTGAAGCGAATGTTTGGGCATATTGTTCCTACCCCTGGCCGGAGAATATATCATGATTGGGGGATTGGAACTAAAAACATTGAAAAAGCTAAATGGACTTAAATTCACATTTCCTTCGGAATCAATAGTGCTTACAAACCCGATTGGCCTTGGCGCTACGGCCGTAAGTAAGTAAGAATGCAATTCAGGTTGGGAAATGGAATTGGGATCAATGGTCTTTATGCTGGACATGGATTGGATTTATAGGATGCTAAGATAAATCTATTTTGCCGGAAGCACCTTGGTGGAAACCTCTCCAAAGCCAACCCGAACCCCATCTTTTTTGGCATGCCCGCGCATGATCACGGTATCACCGTCCTGGATGAACTTACGTTCGGTACCATCCTTCATTTGAAGGGGTTTGGTCCCCATCCAAGCCAGTTCCAGCATGGATCCATAGGAGTTTTCATCTTTTCCTGAGATAGTTCCTGAACCGTACAAGTCCCCAACATTGATGTTACAGCCATTCACCGTATGGTGTGCCAATTGCTGTGCCATGTTCCAATACATGTATTTGTAATTGGAATTACAGATAGTCTTTTCTTCCGCTCCATCTGGCTGAAGGGCAACTACCAGGTTGATATCGTAGTTTTTGTTGCCGTCAAACTCCAGATATGACTGTACTTTGGGCTCTTGGACAGGCCCTGCAACCCGGAAGGGCTCCAAAGCTTCCATGGTTACGATCCAAGGTGAAATGGATGAGGCAAAATTCTTGGCCAAAAATGGCCCTAAGGGAACATACTCCCACTTTTGAATATCCCTGGCCGACCAATCATTGAAAAGCACCATGCCAAATATGTAGTCCTCGGCCTCCGCTGTGGAAACTGTTTCACCCAAGGCTGTGTTTTTACCTGTGATAAAGGCCATTTCCAGCTCAAAATCCAAGCGGGCTGATGCCTGGAACACGGGAGTTGAAGCATCTTTTGGCAAAACCTGACCTTTGGGTCTGTGGATGGGTTCGCCGCTTAAAATAATGGAAGATGCCCTACCATGGTATCCCACGGGAATGTGCTTCCAATTGGGCAAAAGTGCATTTTCTGGATTACGGAACATCATGCCCACGTTGGTAGCGTGTTCAATGCTGGAATAGAAATCCGTATAGTCCCCAATGTAGACCGGCATATGCATTTGAGCCTCGGACTGGAGGACAAATAGCTCTGGTTTTCCGGCTAAAATTGAACCTTCATCTTTTAACCAATGCTGAATATCAATCCTAACTTTTTTGGTGATTGATTTTCCCAAAGCGATGAAATCGTTCAAGGTGTCCTTCTCCATAACGGCGGTGTTAAAATCGAAGACATCCAACTCGGCAACAGCTGCCAAGTCTAAAATATGTTCCCCAACGGCAACTCCGGCCCTTGGACTCCTGTCCTGGGTGGAAAAGATTCCGAATGGGAGGTTATGGATTGAGAAATCTGAATTTTCAGGTATGTTGATGATCATATTATATTTTATGTCATTCCCGTGAAAACGGGAATCTATCTGTTAATCATTAATTATGGATTCCTGCCTTCGCAGGAATGACAATGGAGGACAATTACTCCACCCAAGATTTGTAATAACTTCCATCGTCAATCTTGAGTGCATTCTCAGTGACTTGTAGTGGTTTAAAGGTATCTATCATCACGGCAAGCTCTTCCGTGCCCTTTTTGCCAATACTGGCTTCATAAGTACCGGGATGTGGGCCATGTGGAATTCCAGCAGGGTGCAAGGAAATATATCCTGGGCCAATCCCTGTTCTACTCATAAAATCCCCATCCACATAGTACAGCACTTCATCGGAGTCTATGTTGGAATGATTATATGGTGCTGGAATGGCTTTTGGGTGATAGTCGTACAATCGCGGACAGAACGAGCAGATGACAAAGGCCCCGGTTTCAAAAGTTTGGTGCACAGGTGGCGGTTGGTGCACGCGCCCCGTAATAGGCTCAAAATTGTGAATGGAGAACCCGTATGGGAAGTTATATCCATCCCAGCCCACTACATCAAAAGGGTGGGTGTTGTATACCAAACTGTGCAGCATGCCCTGTTTTTTTACCTTGATGACAAACTCGCCTTTTTCATCATAGGTTTCCAAGTCTTGAGGTAGTTTATAATCCCGTTCGCAGAAAGGGGAATGTTCCAATAGTTGTCCAAACCAGTTACGATACCTTTTTGGGGTGTAAATGGGGTGGAAGGACTCGGCATATAAAATGCGGTTGTCCTCTGAATCAAATTCTATCTGATAGATCATCCCTCTGGGAATGATCAGGTAGTCCCCATATTCGAATGGAATATTGCCCAAAAACGTTCGCAAAGTTCCAGTGCCTTTGTGGATAAACAGCATTTCATCTGCATCCGAGTTTTTATAAAAATACTCGGTGAGGGATTTTTTTGGAGCTGCCAATCCAATATGAACATCACTATTGACCAAAAGCGGCTCCCGAGCATCCAAAAAATCAGCTTTTGGCTTTACATCGAACCCAATTAATTTACGGGAAGCAATGTTGTGGCTCACAGCTATTTTTGGATTTACATCAATAGAATCACCTATGGCAGAAACCTGAGTCGGTCTATGCTCATGATAGATTAAGGAAGACATCCCATCAAAACCAATGGTGCCAAACAATTGCTCATAATAAAGACTTCCGTCCGGCTTGGTAAACTGGGTATGCCTTTTCTGTGGAATTCTTCCAAGTTTGTGATAAATCGGCATGGATTTTAATTTTGAGTTGGGAGCAAAGAGTAATGAGCTTAAGTAAACAACTATGTACCTTAACCCATAACTCAGCACTCTTGACCTAATTAATGCAAAGTACCTCTTACTTCTTGTTCGCGTTCAATGGCTTCGAACAATGCCTTAAAGTTACCTTTTCCAAACGATTGTGCACCCTTTCTTTGGATGATTTCGAAGAACATGGTAGGTCTTGGCTCCACAGGACGGGTAAAAATCTGTAGCAAATACCCCTCATCATCGCGGTCAACCAGGATGCCAAGTTCTTTTAGCGGAGCAATGTCCTCATCAATTTTTCCCACGCGATCGGTAACGGCATCGTAGTAAGTGTCAGGGACGCGAAGAAATTCGACCCCGCGGCTTCTCAATTGCCGCACTGTGGTAATAATATCGTCCGTGGCCACGGCAATATGCTGTACGCCTTCACCCTCATAAAAATCAAGATATTCCTCAACTTGGGATTTCTTTTTACCCTCTGCAGGCTCATTTATCGGGAACTTGATGCGTCCGTTTCCGTTGCTCATTACCTTGCTCATCAAGGCAGTATATTCTGTGGAAATATCGTTGTCATCAAAAGATAGAATGTTCACAAAGCCCATTACTTTTTCATAGAACTCTACCCAGTAGTCCATTTTGTTCCATCCTACATTGCCTACCATATGGTCAACAAATTTTAAGCCAGTAGGTTCAGGATTGTAGTCCGGGGTTTCCCATTTCTTGTATCCGGGCATAAAAGTGCCTTCATAATCCTTCCGCTCCACAAAAATATGAACGGTCTCCCCGTAGGTATAGATTCCGGAGCGTACGATCTTGCCTGTTTCATCTTCCATCACTTCGGGCTCCATATACGATTTGGCCCCTCTTTCCATAGCAGTGTTGTAGGCATAAGTGGCATCATCTACCCATAGGGCAACTACCTTGATGCCATCTCCGTGTTGATCAATATGTCTACCAATGTCAGTTCCACTTTTGAGGGGAGAGGTAAGCACCAAGCGAATCTTGTCCTGGATTACTACATAACTTTCGCGATCGGTAAGTCCCGTTTCCAAACCGGCATAAGCATAAGATTGAAAACCAAAAGCGGTCTTGTAGAAATGTGCCGCTTGTTTGGAGTTGCCCACGTAGAGCTCAATGTAATCGGTGCCGTTGATAGGCATAAAATCCTGAGCGGAGTCATGAATTTTAGGGATTGCAGTAGTTTCCATAGGTGTTATATTTTGATGTGAGATAAAAATTGTTGTTAATGCAACAAAAATATGAAATTTGAATTGATCTTTTAGGATTGGAAGCATAATTTTTGTTAAAATTGACAAGGGTTTTACCTGATGGGTGAAAATGGATACATTAGTAAGGTGATTTTCAAAAAGGTAATGGACGAAAACATGCGTAGTGAATGCTGAATCAAATTGATGAAATATCGGGTATTGGGCTTCATTTGGACTTGGTTCTGAGAAGGATTCAGGAGGCCTATCTAAAAAAGTTCGAGGAACTTGGAGTGGATCTGACCATTGAGCAATGGGTGATTTTGCACCGCATATCCGAATTGGGCAAAACGGCTTCCCAAAGGGATATTGTACGTTCCAACTTTCGAAATCGTGCGACCACCTCAAGAGTTATTGGAAAACTGGAGCAAAAAGGTTGGATAAGTAAAGCCCGATTTGATGGGGATCAAAAACGTTTCAAATTGGAACTCACCAGAAAAGGAAAGAAGATCATTAAATTGGTGTTGCCCCATGCAGTAAACCTTCGTAAACTTGCTATCAAGGATTTGGACAATGAGGACTTTGAAATTTTCCTAAAGGTCCTGGTCCAGATAGGTTACAATTACTACTCCAATGAGATGTAGTTAAGGTAGCTGCGCTTCTTTAATTGATTTCAATTGGGCATAGATAGTTTTCTGTCTTCGTTGATTTCGCCCTCAATATTATAGTAGGCAACTATCTTATAAATAAGACCGTCCCTGGTATAATGCCACTCCGTGACCTCCAACCTAAATGCTTCTTTTAGGGCCGTGTATCGGACACATGCTTTATTCGAATTCGAAATCAAGTCGTGAATTTCAAATGTATGCCCCAAGAATTTGTCTCTGTTTGCCTTTACCAAATCCAGATATGCTGTCTTTCCTTCAATGGTCCCATAGGGACTGGTGTGGATAAAGTCATCGGAAATAGGTAAATCCTCAAACTCACCGGTTTCCCAAAGTCGAAACCACTCTTTTGCCAATGCTTTGGATTCCATATTTGTATGAATTAAATACCTTTCTACATGATTGGAGACTGGGGTCAGCTTACTTATCTCCCAGCTCAGCAAACTTAAAACGATCATTGACCGCAGGCTCATGCTCTTGCTCCATGATTCTGGTTATTTTTTCAATAACCTCTGGATATTGATCTGCCAAGTCGTTTGCTTCCCTAAGGTCGTGCTCCAAATCATAGAGCTCTATTTTAAGATTGCCCTCAAAAATGTTTTTCCGAACAGCTTTCCATTTGCCCATTCTAACAGCTTGCTGCCCTTTGTAGCTGGGGAATTCCCAATAAAGAAAATCATGTTCTTGCTGTTTGGAACCCAAGAGCGTTGGCTTAAAACTAAGTCCATCCACATTTTGGGGAAGAGGAACATCCACTATGTCGCAAAGTGTGGGAAGTACATCATAGAAAATGGAAATATGGTCGGATACACTCCCTGCCTTGATCTGACCAGGCCAGCTGGCTACAAACGGAACACGGATACCTCCCTCGTATACATTGCCTTTGGTTCTTCCCTCGCCATTGGTAAAAGGTTTTGAGCTTTCGAAATACTCAAAATCAGCACCTCCTGTATAGGTAGGGCCGTTGTCGCTACAAAACATAATTAAAGTGTTTTCGTAGAGCCCCAATTCTTTCAGTTTGGCAACCAGTTCTCCCAACTGCTGGTCTAACATAGTAATCATGGCCGCATAGCTTGCCCGAGGATAGGGATTAGGGAAATAACCTTTATTCCCTACATATGGCTCTTCATCGCCAATTTGCTCTCTGTAAGGAGCAGCGTATTTTTTCGGAATCTGTAGCGGTAAATGAGGAAGGGGAGAAGCGTAATAAAGAAAGAAATTATTGTCCAGGTTCTGCTCTATAAATGAAAGTGCCTTTTTGTGGATCAATTCAGGGGCATAATCTGTTTGATAATACAAATCATAATTAGATTCATCCTTGGGATCTGCCGAAGCATCCAGCTTGGCATGGGGAGCAATAAGTTCGTTGTTCAAATAAACTTTTGTCTCATTTTCCCATAAATGACTTGGATAAAGATTGTGCGCCTGTCTTTGGCAGTTATATCCGTAAAAGGAATCAAAACCCTGTTTGGTGGGAACCCCCTCGGTTTCAGGAGCCCCAAGCCCCCATTTGCCAAACACCCCGGTGACATAATTGGCCTCTTTTAGTTTTTTTGCCAAGGTGATCGTGTTTCCGGGAATCGGACGTTGTCCTTCCAGTTTGATATTGGTAAAAGCTTTTTTGTAATCCCAAACCTCTCCTCGTTCCCGCCATTCATCATTTCCTCGGATGTACGCATGGCCCGCATGCTTGCCGGTCATCAAAATATAACGGGCAGGGGCACAAACGGGTGCTCCGGAATAATGCTGCGTAAAAAGCATGCCCTCTTTGGCCAAGGCGTCAATATGCGGGGTTTTGATTTTTTCCTGTCCATAAACACCAACCTCACCATAGCCCAGGTCATCAGCCAGAAAATAGATAATGTTGGGTTTTTTAATGGAGTGTTGACCATTAAGTTTTGGAACCAAGCAAAAGGTGACTAGAACAAATAAGGCAATCTGTGGGATTCTTGACATTTTTTATTTAAGGATTAATGCGCCTCCAGCCAATTGTCCCCAAGACCCATTTCTACATCAAGAGGAACAGCCAGCTCATAGGCATTTTCCATTTCGGTTTTGATTAATTTTTTGACTTCTTCCAGCTCAGGTTTATAGGCATCAAAAACCAATTCATCATGAACCTGTAATAACATCTTGGTTTTAAAGCCACCTTCGGTGAGTTTTTTGTGGATGTTGATCATGGCAATTTTGATGATGTCGGCGGCGCTCCCTTGAATGGGAGCGTTCACTGCGTTTCGTTCTGCAGCTCCCCGCACAACTTGGTTGCCCGCGTTGATATCCTTCAAATACCTTCTTCGCCCCAACACGGTTTGGACATAGCCGTTGTCTCGAGCAAAGTCCACCTGATCTCCCATATAATTCCTAAGTTTCGGATAGGTTTTGTAATAGGTCTCAATAAGCTCTTTGGCCTCCGTTCGGCTAAGATCTGTTTGATTACTTAATCCAAATGCCGAAACCCCATAAATGATTCCGAAGTTGACAGTTTTGGCATTGCCCCGCTGTTCCCTGGTCACCTCTTCAATAGGGACATTGAAAACTCTGGAAGCCGTGGAGGCATGGATATCCTCTCCATTCTTAAAAGCTTCTATCATGGTGTCCTCCTCGCTCAAAGCCGCAATGATACGGAGCTCTATCTGGGAGTAATCCGCAGCAAGCAAGGTGTAGTTTTCATCCCTTGGGATAAAGGCTTTTCTAACCTGTCTTCCCCGCTCTGTTCGGATAGGGATGTTCTGCAGATTGGGATTGTTACTGCTCAAACGGCCGGTAGCGGCCACTGTTTGCATATAATCGGTATGAACTCTACCGCTATGTTGTTGAACTTCATTAGGTAAAGCATCTACATAGGTGCTTTTGAGTTTGGTTAGACCTCTAAAGTCCAAAACGTTTTGGATGATTTCATGGTCCTTGGCCAAATAGGAAAGCACGTCTTCCGCTGTGGAATACTGACCTGTTTTGGTTTTCTTGGGCTTGTCCACCAATTTCATTTTCTCGAACAAGATTTCACCTAACTGTTTTGGAGATGCTATATTGAATTGTTCACCTGCTGCTTCATAAATTTTTTGTTCCAGCGATTTGATGTCCTTGTCCAGTTCTTCGGATAGGTTATTGAGAAAACCTTTGTCCAGATTGATGCCCTCGGTTTCCATATCGGCAAGAACCCTGAGCAGTGGAACTTCAATATTTTCGAAAAGCTCGTCGGTTTTTGCTTCTGCCAATTCAGGTCTGAAATGTTCCGCCAGTTGAAGGGTGATATCGGCATCTTCGGAGGCATACTCCGTTTGCTTATCCAAAGGCACCTGACGCATACTCAATTGGTTTTTTCCTTTTTTGCCAATAAGCTCCGTAATGGAAACTGGGGTATAGTTGAGGTAGGTCTCGGCCAAAACATCCATGTTGTGGCGCATATCTGGATTGATGAGGTAATGGGCCAGCATGGTATCAAAGAGTTTTCCTTTGACCTCAATCCCATAATTTTTCATCACTTTGATGTCGTATTTTAGGTTTTGCCCTACCTTTTCTATGGCCTCGGATTCGAAAAATGGCCGCAGAGTTTCCAAAATTTCCATGGCATTTTCCCGCTCCTCAGGAATTGGCACATAAAAGCCTTTTTTGGCCTCCCAGCTAAACGCGATTCCCACAAGTTCTGCTTCCAATGGATTGAGGGAGGTGGTTTCCGTATCAAAACAAACCGAAGCTTGTTGCATCAGCTTTTCCATAAATATCTGAAGCCCAAGACCGGGAACGATGCTTTGGTACAAATGGGAAACATCTGATATCGTATTTCTACTGTTGGCATCTTTGATCGTGGCCGGAGCCGCACTGGGATCGGCACCAAACAAACTAAATTGGCCACTTCCGGCCGCTTGTGGTTTGGGAGCGGTGGGCTTTCCTTGGGTAGGCGATTCTGCCGCCGGGGCCTCAGCTTCACCAGAAAATATCTTAATGAATTGCTCTTTTAGTCTTCGGAACTCCAACTCATCAAAAATCTGCTGCACTTTGTTTCCATCGGGTTCAGACATTTCATAATCGTCCGCATTAAAGGTGACATCGCAATCCGTTTTGATTTCGGCCAGCTTTCGTGATAGTCGGCCCAATTCGGCATTTGCTTCCACCTTCTCCTTCATTTTTCCTTTGAGCTGGTCGGTATTGGCCAAAAGCCCTTCCAAAGAATCGTATTCGGCCAGGAATTTCTTGGCTGTTTTGTCTCCAACTCCAGGTAGGCCGGGAATATTGTCACTTGCATCCCCCATCATTCCCAAATAATCTATTACCTGTTCCGGACGTTGCACTCCAAAGCGTTTTTGCACCTCTGGAATGCCCCAAATTTCAATTCCGTTGCCCATTCGGGCCGGGCGATACATGAAAATATTTTCGGAAACCAATTGCCCAAAATCCTTATCCGGGGTAACCATAAAAACTTTGTAGTCCTCTTTTTCGGCCTGTTTTGCCAAGGTGCCGATAATATCATCGGCCTCATAACCTTCCAGGACCACTACCGGAATGTTCATGGCCCTTAAAATATCCTGGATGTAGGGAACTGCTATGCGAATGGCATCCGGTGTCTCATCACGGTTGGCTTTGTAATCTTCAAAAAGCTCGGTGCGCTCCACACTGCCCCCTTTATCAAAACAAACGGCCAAATGGTCCGGCTTTTCCCGTTTGATCACATCAAAAAGGGAATTCACAAACCCCATAATAGCAGAAGTATCCATGCCTTTGGAGTTTATCCTAGGGTTTTTTAGCAAGGCATAATATCCCCTGAAAATAAGGGCGTAGGCATCCAGAAGGAAGAGTCTTTTCTGATCGGACATATTTTTGGGTTAGCTATATGAAATTAAAAATGCGAAGCTTGTTTTAACCATTGTAATCGCACAGTTTTTAAAGGTAGAAAAAGAAGTTGGAATCAAGAAAAAAGAGCCAAGAAGTCTTGAATCTTGTATCCAGAATCGAAGCGGTCGGGTATCTCCTGTCTAACCTTGATAAAAGCTCTCGACCTGCTTATTTTCGTGTCCTTTTTCGGAATATTCCCGATAGGTGAATCCAGGATGTACACAGTAACCCCCTGTCTCTCCTTTTTTGTTCACGGCGATAAAGCCAATCTGGAAATCCTTTCGGCCTTCATTTTTTTTCATGATGCGCTTAACTCCTTCCTCACAAGCTTCTTGAGGCGATTTTCCTTGACGCATGAGTTCCACTATCAGAAAACTGCCTACCGTTCGGACTACTTCTTCTCCAACTCCGGTTGCCGTGGCTCCTCCAACTTCATTGTCCACAAATAAACCAGCACCAATAATAGGTGAATCCCCTACACGGCCGGCCATTTTGTAACCCATTCCGCTTGTGGTGCAGGCCCCGGCAATGTCCCCATTTTCATCAATGGCCAACATCCCAATGGTATCGTGATTTTCGATATTGATAATGGTCTCGTACTTGGAAGTTTTTTTCCATTCCTCCCACTCCTTTTTGGATTGTTCGGTGAGGAGGTTGGTTTTTTCAAAACCCTGTTCATAGGCAAAAAGTTCGGCACCCAATCCAGCCAACATTACATGTGGAGTTTCCTCCATGACCTTTCTGGCCACGGAAATTGGGTGGGCAATGTTTTCCATGCATAAGACTGCGCCGCAATTGGCGTCTTTGTCCATAATGCAAGCATCCAGGGTAACCCGACCTTCACGATCAGGTCTTCCCCCTACGCCTACGGTTTGATTACTGGTATCTGCCTCTTCCACCATAACTCCGGCCTCCACGGCGTCAAGCGAGCTGCCCGAATTGCTCAATACTTCCCAAGCCTTTGCAGAGGCATTTTGAAAGTTCCAGGTACAAATAACTATGGGTTTTATGGCTTCGGTTTCGGATAAAACCGGTGCCTTTGCGGTTTCGGTTTTACAAGAAGCCAAAACAGGTGCGGACAATAATCCCGCCGTGGTTAAGCTGGATTTTTTTAGAAACTTTCTTCTTTGCATGGAGAATTAAGGTTTGGATGGTTTGTTCCTGATGCTTTTTCCGTTACGAATTTTGCATCATCGGAAGTCACTATTTTTGTTGTTATTTTGAGTTCATAAATATAGGAATATGCTGGTAGAAGTTTGTGCCAATTCGCTGGAATCTGCACTGAATGCCCAAGAAGCTGGGGCAGATAGAATTGAACTTTGTTCTGAGTTGGGTGTAGGGGGAATCACCCCTTCCGCCGGACTGATCGCATTGGTGAAAAAGGCCTTGAAAATCCCGGTACATGTGCTTATTAGACCTCGGGGAGGTCATTTCACCTATACCGATGGGGAATTTAGGACCATGATCCAGGATATAGAAGTTTGTAAGGACTTGGGGGTTGAAGGAATTGTTTCAGGGGTTTTGCATCCGGATTTTGAACTGGATGTTGATCGTACCCTCGAGCTGATTAATATCTCAAGGCCCATGCGATTCACATTTCACCGCGCCTTTGATTGGGTGCCGGACCCCCAAAAATCCTTCGAGCAATTGGAAGCAATGGGAGTGGATTATCTATTGACTTCAGGTCAAGAAACCTCCTCCGAAATAGGGTTGGGACTTTTAAAGAAGCTGAATTCCATTTCCAAGGAGGTAAAAGTTATGGCAGGTGGTGGGGTCAAATTGGAGAATGCGGAGCAATTTAAGTCCGCAGGTTTAACGGCCATTCATTTGTCCGGAACCTCTTTTGGTAACAACGTTGCGTTGGAAGGCAAAATTTCGATGAATTCCAATACGCACCTTAGGGAAGATCAAGTAGCCGTAACAAATTTGGAAACTGTTCGTCTGATTGTACGGCGCGTTAAATAAACGCAAAAAGCCCAATGTTCCCTAAGGAAAGAAATATCTTTATAAAAAAGTTTGCATGCCAAGGTTTCTGATCATTTTATCCATTGTTTATATAGTGCTGGCCATTTATGGTTTTCAAGGCTTTAAGACCCTTTTTAAAAGTACTTGGATTCAGATTCTATATGGCGTACTTTTTTTAGCGGCCTTGCTCAATTTTATCATAAGAGTGCTCAACTATACCCCTGGCGATGGTGTTCGTGGCCAGATAGCGACCGCGGGGGGAATTTTCTTTTCGTTTCTGATGTTGGGTCTTGTTTTGGGAATCATTCTCTTGTTGGAGGATGTGGTGCGGCTTTTTGTCTTTGGATATAACAAAATTGCGGGATTGACAGAACCGCAGGCCAAGTTTTTTCCATCCCGTAGAAAGTTCATAAGTGCAATTGGCCTGGGCATTGCAGCCTTGCCATTTGGTGCTTTGCTCTATGGAATGTATAGGGGCAAATACAATTATAAGGTGCTTACCTATGAAATGGAATTTGACGATTTACCAGCTGCGTTTGATGGCTACAAAATCACCCAAATATCTGATGTGCACAGTGGAAGTTTTGATAACCGAAACAAGGTGGCCTATGGCATTGATCTTATCAATAGACAACAAAGTGATGTGATTGTCTTTACAGGGGACATGGTCAACGATAAGGCTGTAGAGATGGAACCTTGGGCAGACCTTTTTTCTACATTGGAGGCAAAAGACGGCAAGTATTCCATTTTGGGGAACCATGATTATGGGGATTACACGGAATGGCCTTCGGATGAGGCCAAGGCCCAAAATCTTCTGGATTTAAAAGACCTTCAAAAAGAGATGGGCTTTGACCTGCTTTTGGATACGCATCGCTATTTGGAAAAGGATGGCCAACGCATTGCTCTTCTTGGCGTTGAGAACTGGGGTAGGGGCGGATTTAAAAAAGCAGGTGATTTGGAAAAAGCCAAGGCAGGTGTGTCCAAGGATGACTTTAAAATTTTGATGAGCCATGACCCCTCGCATTGGGAAGATGTGGTGATTCATGACGATTACCATTTTCATTTAACCCTAAGTGGGCATACGCACGGAATGCAGTTTGGGGTTGAGATACCAGGATGGGTAAAATGGAGTCCCGTAAAATGGCGATACAAGTATTGGGCTGGGGTATACGAAGAACTCAACCAATATATTAACGTGAACCGAGGGTTTGGATTTATTGGTTATCCTGGGCGTGTGGGTATCTGGCCGGAGATTACTGTGATTACCTTAAAAAAGAAAGGTTTAACGTGAAATTAACGTTGTCTTTTCTGGGATAAATAAGGGCTTCGTCAAGATTTTAACAAATTTTCTTACTTTTGGTTGGTAAACCCAGATAATACATGTCAAAATTCGGCGAACTTATCGATTTAAAAGTACCAGTGTTATTGGACTTTTATGCGGAATGGAACGAACAATCCACTTCTATGCACCCTGTGCTGCGGGATGTTGCTGCAGCTTTGGGTGATAAGGGCAAAGTGATCAAGATTGATGTTGATAAAAACAAGGAGTTGTCACAGGCGCTTCGAATTAAAGGTTTACCTACCCTTATGATCTACAAAAAGGGTGAAATGGTATGGCGACAAAGTGGAGAGCAAGATGCCAATACACTGATCGGTATCTTAAATGAATATATTTAAAGAGCGAGGTTTAACCTTGTTTTTTTATTCCAAGCTTTCCGAAGAGTCCTGAACTGATTCAATCGTATCCAATGGAATGGAATCCCCCATATCTGGATCAGGTGTGGGTTCTTCAAACATTTCCTCATCGTCTCCCACAAACTGTGAAAACTTATCAATGTATTCATTGAATATTACGGTTTCAGATTCAGCTTTCTCCCTATCCTGGTTTTCGATCAGAATGTCAATGTTCCTTCGGTAAGCCTGCATGTCGGCTAAAATATCATCGATTCTGTCGTATTGCTCATCCAATGGTACAGCTGAATAGTATTCCAAGCGCTCTTGATACACTTTTTTAAGTTTTTCAAAAAGAGCATGGGCCTTTTCCGTTTCGCCTACTTTATAGTATCCATCCACATAGGGTTCTACAAAAGCGTAAAATCCAAACTCTTCCACAGGCATATTGGTTATAGCGATGTCAATGATGTCCTTGGCCTTATCCACTTTTCCCTCTTCCAATAATTTCTCCATTAAACGGGCCAGATTGCTTCTAAAGGACAGTCCTTGGGAACGGGTTTGGGGGTCATGATAGATTTCGGTGTCCCCAGAATTTCCCCAATCCCATTTTTTGACAATGTCGTACATAAGATCGGAATCAATCCTGCCCATTTCAAAAGAGCTTTCATTTTTTGTCTTGATGGGCACTAATTTATAGACCAAGCCATCCAATTGAAGATAGTCTTTCAGCCAAATGTATTCTGCTCTATCAAAACTACCCCCGGAAAAGTAAATGGGCCGTTTCCAATCATTGTTGGCTAATAAATCCAACATAAGGATGCGGTTTTTGGGCAAAGCCCCTTGCGGTAGGTCAATATCGATATAGTCCAAAATCTGGTCGGCATCCTCAGGTTTCACCAACCCGCTGTCCAATACATTTTGCTTATTGACAGGAATACGGATTTTGTTGGTAGGATAATATATGATATTTAGAGTGCCCTCGGGAACATCGCTGATATCCACACCTTGTTTTTCCAATAAATAGCGGTATTTGTTCTGCGGCTTGTCGCTGTCAATCCAATTCACAAAATCTTTAATTTCCCATCTGCTATCCGTTATGCCTTGGTAATACACAGCGTCCCTTGAACCATATCGGTATTTATCATGGGTAAGCTGCGAAGGAATAGGTTCACTTTCATAAGCCTTTCGTTTCATTTGATCTATGTACCAATCTGTGGCGAACAAACTGGTATTTACAATACGCACGTCAGTTCTATGGCCTTCAATTTCTTGTGCATACCACAACGGGAAGGTATCATTGTCCCCAATGGTAAAGAGAATGGCGCCTGCATCTTCCTGGCAAGAATCCAAATAGGCTTTGGCCGTGGAATTGGCGGTATATCGGTTGGATCGGTCGTGATCATCCCAATTTTGAAATGCCATCAAGAGTGGGACGGACAACAGGCATATCGTGGTTAGTGCTGGCGCCGCAATTTTGGCGGAAATGAGCTTTCTGAATTCGTCAAACAGGCCATAGACGCCCATACCCACCCACATGCTAAAGACGTAGAATGATCCCACCAAGGAATAATCCCGTTCCCTAGGCTGAAAAATGTATGGATTGGTGTAGAATTGAATGGCTATTCCAGTAAACATGAAAAAGACAAACAGCACCCAAAACTGTTTCGGGTTTTTGGAAATCTGGAAGACCAGTCCAATAATCCCCAAAAGCAGGGGCAGAAAGAAATAGGTGTTTCGGGCTTTGTTGTTTTTCCAGTCACTAGGTAAATTATCCTGACTTCCCAATCTTAGGCTATCTATAAAACCTATTCCACTCAACCAATTGCCATTTTCGTCATATCGACCTTGGACATCGTTTTGCCTACCTGCAAAATTCCACATAAAATAGCGCATGTACATGTAGCCAAACTGGAATTCGATCATATACTGAATATTTTGCCCTAAAGTGGGAGGTTCCACTTCAATATACTCCCCAAACTCACGAAGGAACCTGACATATTGCTCGGCATCCAGTTCCCCACGATCATAGGCAGCTTTAAATTGCGAAACGGCCTCCCTCAGGTCATTTCGGGAAATGTATTCTGATTTAATCCTAAAATCAAGTACTCCAAAATAGCGCATGTAATTTTCAGCATGCTGGTCGCTCCAAAGTCTGGGCAAAAGCCCCACATGCTTTTCATTGGGCCCTTGCATCGCTCCTTTATAATTGTTGACAATCACATATTTGCCCAAGGTTTCATCCTTTTCATATTTTGGGCGGTCGTCCTTATCCTCGCCGGCAGGCGCAAAGGTATCTGAGTAATAGGCTCCATAAAATGGACTCTCAACTCCAGGATACTGTTCCCGGTTGTAATAAGCCAAAAGCGAACGGGCATCGGAAGGGTCATTTTCGTTGACCACAGTCTTGGCATTGGCTCGAATAGGTAACATTAACCAAGATGAAAATCCTAGAATCAGGAACATCAAACACAGCACAATAAGGTTTCCTGTGCGAAAATCATTTTTTCGAGTATAGCGAAGTGCGAAATAAAAGGCGGCCACAAAAAGCAAGCCCATAATTATGGTTCCTGAGTTGAATGGCAACCCAATACTATTGATGAAAAATACTTCGCTCCATCCAAAGAGTTTTAGCACGTATGTAAGGGAAAACTTGTAGACCAGCATCAACACCGCAATCACCGCCATGTTAGCCAACAGAAAATTCTTGATGTTGGTTTCTTTATACCTTTTGAAATAGAACAATAAACCTATGGATGGGATGGCCAAGAAACCCATGAATTGGATTCCGAAGGTAAGACCGATCACAAAGCAAATGAGCAATAACCAACGATGGCCTCTTGGTTCGTCAAGGTTGTCCACCCATTTAAGTCCCAGCCACAGCAAAAGGGCCATGATCAGACTGGCCATGGCATATACTTCGGTCTCCACGGCGTTAAACCAAAAACTATCCGAAAAGGTAAAGGTCAAGGCACCCACAAGTCCACTTCCAAAAACAGCAATGGCCTTACTGTTGGTAAGCGCCTTCTTTTTTACAATGAGTTTGCGGGTTAGGTTGGTGATGGTCCAAAATGTAAATAAAACAGCAAATGCACTGGACACTATGGACAAGGCATTCACCATAAGGGCAATCTTGGAGGGGTCGCCAAAGGCAAACATGGCAAAAAAGGCACCTATCATCTGCAATAGAGGTGCACCAGGCGGATGCCCTACTTGAAGTTTGGCAGAGGTTGTAATGTATTCACCGGCATCCCAAAAACTCCCGGTAGGTTCTATGGTAAGGGCGTAAACAATAAAAGCTATGGCAAAGGAAACCCACCCTAGGATGGTATCCCATTTTCTGAAGTTTGCTGCAAACATAAAGATGGTCTTAACCAGTTGGGGCGAATTTAGTAAATATAGTAGAGACGTCTGGCGAATTTTGGAAAAGCTTTAACATGGATGGCTCTGGAAAAATCATTCGGATTCTTGTGAAATTATTTGTGCAAACAAAAGTTTGTTATAAATTTGCACGCTCAAATACTGGAACATGTATTTGAAAATTTGCATTTCGATGCAAGTTTGGTAGTGGCCCATGGTGTAATTGGCAACACAGCTGGTTTTGGTCCAGTCGTTCTAGGTTCGAGTCCTAGTGGGCCAACAGAATAGTAAACAAACCCGATGTCTTCAGGATGTCGGGTTTTCTATTTTATGCAGAGGCGGGATGAGAAGCCTGCCTGTCGGCAGACAGGTTTATCCTGAGCGCAGACGAAGGGA
Organism: Flagellimonas flava; assembly: GCF_050617915.1. Lineage (GTDB taxonomy): Bacteria > Bacteroidota > Bacteroidia > Flavobacteriales > Flavobacteriaceae > Flagellimonas > Flagellimonas flava_A. The sequence continues at coordinate 68,431 of NZ_JBODQE010000004.1, read as the reverse complement.
GTCCTAGTGGGCCAACGGAAAACTGAATAAAATCCCGATTTCTAAGGAAATTGGGATTTTTTGTTTGACCTATTTTGGGTACATTCATCCCTTAAACCAACCTAGGGAAATGAAGACTCAACCAAACCTCCTTTTGTGCCTTTTTATACTGATAATAGTTTTCAGTTGTGCCGAAAAAACCGAACCCAATAAAACTGAGCAAAAGCCGAACATTATTTTCGTTTTGGCTGATGATTTAGGCTATGGGGATATTACCGCTTTCAATGAAAATAGCAAAATCAAAACTCCACATTTAGATATGCTGGCCCAAGAAGGAATGCGATTTACGGATGCACATACCTCCTCTGCTGTTTGTACTCCAACCCGATATGGGATTCTTACAGGGAGATACAATTGGCGAAGTGAATTAAAACAAGGTGTACTTATAGGAGCCTCCAAGGCATTGATTCCGAATACAAGAACAACCGTGGCCTCTGTCTTAAAGCAGAGTGGCTACAACACCGCCTTTATTGGCAAATGGCATTTGGGATGGGATTGGGCTTTAAAGGATCCAAATCAGGAACCTACCACAGGCTGGCAAGACACGACCTTTGTCAACATTGATTATACCAAGCCAGTTACAAACACCCCTAATGATCTTGGATTTGACTATGCATATGGACATAGCGGCTCCTTGGATATGGCACCCTATGTTTATGTGGAAAATGGAATGGCCACCCAGGTACCTGATTCCAGCACGGTAAACACGGGGAAATACTCTTGGTGGCGAAAAGGGCCGACTTCCAAAGATTTTATCCATGATGATGTGACCCCGAACTTTTTTCGAAGAGGTATTAAATATGTAAAGGAACAATCCAATAAGGAAAAGCCTTTCTTTCTGTATTTGGCACTGCCCTCGCCGCATACGCCTATCCTTCCCACCGAAGAATGGCAGGGGAAAAGTGGACTTAATCCGTATGGGGATTTTATGATGATGGTAGATGATTATATGGGGCAACTGAATGCGGCAATCAAGGAAGCGGGTGTGGAAGAAAATACCTTAATTGTGTTTACAAGTGATAACGGATGTTCGCCGGCAGCAAAAATTGATGAGATGACGGAAAAGGGACATTATCCAAGTTATGTATATCGAGGCCACAAAGCCGACATTTTTGAGGGCGGTCATAGAGTTCCCTACATCGTAAAATGGCCCGCCAAAGTGCAAAAAGGTTCCATAATGGATCAAACCATTTGCACTACTGACTTTATGGCTACTTCGGCCGCCATAGCAGGATATCAATTAAAGGATAACGAAGGAGAGGATAGCTACAACATACTACCTCTTTTAACCCAAGAAGCGATTGAAGGGGATTTTAGGGAGGCCACGGTACACCATTCCATTAATGGAAGCTTTGCCATCCGAAAAGGAGATTGGAAATTGATTATGTGTCAAGGTTCCGGGGGATGGAGTTTTCCAACACCTAACAACAAAGATGCTCTGGAGGACTTGCCCAAGATTCAGCTATATGATCTTAAGAATGACCCAGCAGAAGCTGATAATCTACAAGTTTCAAATCCTGAAAAAGTGGAGGAGCTAAAAACCTTATTGACCAAGTACATTCAGGAGGGTAGGAGTACTCCCGGTTTGGCACAGCAAAATGATGGGGAGGACAAGAATTGGGAACAATTATGGTGGATGGATGAGGTGGATTGAAAACACATTACTATGAAAATGGGGTTTGGAAAAATAAATCGAATATTACCATTGGTGAATTAAACAACTAAGACTTCCTTATTTGATGGCAAAGAAAATATTTATTAAAGTACTATTAATTACATTTTGGTGTGGTGTAGGTTTTACTCAGAGTTCACCGGCCGAGTTATATTACAAAAATGGTAGGGTTCAAAAAGGGTTTGCCAAAATCTTAATTGAAGTTGAATCCCATAACAAGAAATTTCATGAAACCGGCTATGTTCAATTTAAGGAAACTAAGAAATCCAAATCTATTCTTATACGGTTAAAAAGGTTGGATAAAGTCAGGATTCTGAGGAGGGGTAAAGTAATAACTTATGAAATTTTAAAGGCATATGGGGAGGGGGATTCATTCAAAGCAATGAAGCTTTTGGAAAAAGGAAAAGTCAATCTTTATGAATATGAAACAAAGGGCGTCCCGGGCTTGACGGGTAATTCTAATTCGGTTCTGCCTGCACCTACTGGGTTGGCCAGTAGTATTTGTGTTTTACGAGATGGTGAAGAAATGGCAACAAGACTTACCAGGAATTCAGCTTTTTCAAACAATTTTAGAGAGGCGGCTGCTTATTATTTTCGAGATTGTTCAGAGCTCGTTGATAGATTTAAGAAAGGGAAGTACGGAAAAAGAAATATACTTGAGGCTGTTAAATTTTATAATGATTCTTGCCAGGGGCAGTAAGTAATATGGAAACTTGGATGTGAAGGATTGTCATTTTGTATATAAAATCATATCTTTGCACCACTGAACGGATATAATTGTATTCATGAGGGGACTTCGAGTCCCCTCTTTTATTACTTGATTTTATGTTGAGGGAAAAAGTGGAACAGCTATTGGGCAAGGCTTTGGAAGAACGGCCTTCCTTGTTTTTGATAGATTTCACGATAGGAAGTGACAATACAATCCGTGTGGTGTTGGATGGTGACCAGGGTGTCAATCTTCAGGATTGTATGGACGTTAGCAGGGCCATAGAGCACAACCTGGATCGGGAAGAAGAGGATTTTTCTTTGGAGGTAACCTCTGCAGGAGCCACTTCCCCACTTCAATTACCACGTCAGTTCAGAAAAAATGTGGGAAGAAAATTAAAGGTCAGGACCAGCGACCACGAATGGGAAGGTACGCTAACCCAGGCCAATGATGATCATATTACCCTGGAGTGGAAGGCTAGAGAGCCCAAACCCGTGGGTAAGGGAAAAGTTACGGTTCAGAAGAAAGAGGTGATTGCCTTTTCTGATATCCATCAAGCAAAAGTTATTTTAAAATTTTAATCGTAATTCAAAAATGGAAAACCTAGCGCTCATCGAATCCTTTTCGGAATTTAAGGACGATAAGTTTATAGATAGGGTAACCCTTATGGCAATTTTGGAAGATGTTTTCCGAAATGCCCTGAAGAAGAAATTTGGTTCTGACGAGAACTTCGATATCATTATCAACCCTGACAAAGGGGATTTGGAGATTTGGAGAAACCGTATAGTTGTGGAAGACGGAGAGGTGGAAGAACCCAATGAGGAAATATCGCTTTCCGAAGCGAGAAAAATTGAACCCGATTTTGAGGTGGGTGAAGATGTTTCGGAAGAAGTGAAGCTAATGGATTTGGGAAGAAGAGCCATCTTGGCCTTGCGCCAAAACCTGATTTCCAAGATTCATGAGCACGATAATACCACCATCTACAAGCAGTTTAAAGACTTGGAAGGTGAGATTTACACCGCGGAGGTGCATCACATTCGCCATAAAGCCATCATCTTGTTGGATGATGAAGGTAATGAGATTATCCTGCCAAAGGAAAAGCAAATTCCTTCGGATTTCTTCCGAAAAGGGGATAATGTAAGAGGAGTGATTGAAAGTGTGGAGCTCAAAGGGAACAAGCCCGCCATTATCATGTCCAGAACTTCCCCTGTATTCCTGGAGCAATTGTTCTTCCAGGAGATACCTGAGGTGTTTGACGGCTTGATCACCATTAAAAAGGCCGTACGTATTCCTGGAGAAAAAGCTAAGGTTGCGGTGGACTCTTATGATGATAGAATTGACCCTGTTGGGGCTTGTGTGGGGATGAAAGGTTCAAGAATCCATGGAATTGTCCGTGAATTGGGCAATGAAAATATTGACGTGATCAACTGGACCAACAATTCCCAATTGATGGTGACAAGGGCATTGAGTCCAGCTAGGGTTTCATCCGTTAAGTTGAACGACGAGAAGAAAACGGCCCAGGTTTATTTGAAGCCTGAAGAAGTTTCCAAGGCAATTGGTAGAGGAGGGCACAATATACGTTTGGCTGGTCAATTAACTGGTTATGAGATTGATGTATTCCGTGAAGGTGTCGAGGAAGATGTAGAGTTGACCGAATTCTCAGATGAAATTGAAGGTTGGGTGATCGAGGAGTTCAAGAAAATTGGATTGGATACAGCCCGAAGCGTTTTGGAACAAGACGTAGCCGATTTGATCAAACGTACAGATTTGGAAGAGGAAACGGTTGTTGAAGTGGTACGAATTCTTAAGGAGGAATTTGAAGATTAAACTATATATTAGCAGCAAATTTAAGGGCTAGGAAAAACAATTTATGGCAGGAAACCCAACAATAAGGCTTAATAAAGTTCTAAGGGAGTTGAACATTTCACTGGATAGGGCCGTGGAATATCTTGCGTCCGCAGGACACGAGGTAGAAGCACGTCCCACTACCAAGATTACAGATGAGGTGTATCAAGTGCTGTTGGATGAATTCCAAACGGATAAGAGCAAAAAAGTTGCTTCCAAAGAAGTAGGTGAGGAGAAAAGGAAGGAGAAGGAAGCGCTCAGAATCCAAATGGAGCAGGAGCAGGAAGAAAGAAGACTTGCCAGGGAACGAAGAAATGCCGATCAGGTCATTAAGGCCAAAGCGGAACTTTCGGGACCTAAAACTGTTGGGAAGATAGATTTGGACAACAAGCCCGTGGCGCCCAAGGAAGAGGAGAAGCCTGTTGTTGAAGAACAACCCAAGGTTGAGGTGGAGAAAAAAGCTGCCGAGCCCAAGGTTGAGGAAGCGGCCGAACCGGTAGAGGCCAAAAAAGAGGAGGCCGAGCAACCCAAGGAGCCAGAGGCCATTCAAACCCAATACAAAAAGCTTTCAGGGCCCAAAATCACTGGGGATAAAATTGACTTGTCCCAATTCAACAAGCCTAAGAAAAAGAAAGAGGAGGCCAAGGCCAAAACTGGAGATGCTGCCGATTCAAGCGCAGACAGAAAGAAAAGGCGTAAACGAATAGTAAGCAAGAACAACCCGCAATCTGGAAACGGTCGTCCAAACCAAAGAGGTAACAACGGTCCGGGTAGAAGGGGGCAACGTTCGTCGGTTCCTAAAGTTGAGCCAACGGAAGAAGAAGTACAAAAACAGGTACGGGAGACCCTTGAAAAACTTCAAGGCAAATCCAGCAAAGGAAAAGGAGCAAAGTATAGAAGGGAGAAAAGAGATCAGCATCGTCAGCAGACAGAGAAAGATCTGGAACAACAAGAACTGGAAAGCAAGATTCTTAAGGTAACAGAATTTGTTACCGTGAATGAAGTTGCTACCATGATGAATGTGTCCACTACCCAAATTATATCTGCCTGTATGTCCTTGGGGATCATGGTAACCATGAACCAGCGTTTGGATGCGGAAACACTTTCCATAGTTGCTGAGGAATTTGGCTTTGAGGTGGAGTTTGTCACAGCGGAAATTGAAGAAGCCATTGAAGAGGAGGTGGATGCTCCGGAAGACTTGCATCCAAGAGCTCCGATCGTTACAGTAATGGGTCACGTGGATCACGGTAAAACCTCTTTGCTGGATTACATCAGGGAAGAAAATGTAATTGCTGGTGAAAGTGGTGGAATTACCCAGCACATTGGTGCTTATGGTGTAACCTTGGAAGGGGGACAAAAGATAACTTTCTTGGATACTCCAGGTCACGAAGCCTTTACGGCCATGCGTGCTAGGGGTGCCCAGGTAACGGATATAGCCATTATCGTAGTTGCTGCCGATGACGATATTATGCCACAAACCAAGGAAGCGATAAGTCATGCCCAGGCGGCCAATGTTCCCATTGTTTTCGCCATAAACAAGATTGATAGGCCTACGGCCAATCCAGATAAAATTAAGGAAGGACTTGCAGCCATGAACCTTTTGGTGGAAGATTGGGGAGGAAAAATCCAATCCCATGATATTTCGGCCAAAACAGGTCAAGGGGTAAATGAGTTGTTGGAGAAGGTATTGTTGGAAGCGGAATTGCTTGAACTTAAGGCCAACCCAGAAAAATTGGCCTCTGGAACTGTGGTTGAAGCATTCTTGGATAAAGGTCGAGGTTATGTGTCCACCATTTTGGTGCAGGCAGGAACCTTGGAGATTGGAGATTATGTTTTGGCAGGAACCTGTAGTGGTAAAGTAAAGGCCATGCAGGATGAACGAGGAAAGAATATCAAAAAAGCCGGGCCGGCAACCCCTATTTCCATTTTGGGATTGGATGGAGCACCCCAGGCAGGAGATAAATTCAATGTATTGCAGGATGAACGTGAAGCGAAGCAAATCGCGACCAAGCGTTCCCAATTGCAACGCGAGCAATCCGTTAGGACACAGCGACATATTACCTTGGATGAGATTGGAAGACGAATCGCTCTGGGCGATTTCCAAGAATTGAACATTATCCTGAAAGGGGATGTGGACGGTTCGGTGGAAGCCTTGACGGACTCCTTCCAGAAATTGTCTACGGATGAGATTCAGGTGAATATTATCCATAAAGGTGTAGGAGCCATTACAGAATCCGATGTGTTGTTGGCCAGTGCTTCGGACGCCATTATCATCGGGTTTAACGTTAGACCAATGGGCAATGCCCGTGCAGTTGCAGATAAGGAGGAAATCGATATCAGAATGTACTCAATTATCTACGACGCCATCAATGATTTGAAGGATGCCATGGAAGGTATGTTGTCTCCGGAAATGAAGGAGGAGATTACCGGAAATGCAGAAATCAGGGAGACCTTCAAGATTTCCAAGATTGGAACCATTGCAGGTTGTATGGTGACCACTGGTAAGGTCTTTAGAAATTCCCAAATTCGTTTGATCAGGGATGGGGTGGTCATCTTTACAGGTGAGTTGGCATCACTCAAACGATTCAAGGATGATGTTAAGGAGGTGTCCAAAGGATACGATTGTGGTCTTCAGATCAAAAACTACAATGATATTAAGGAAGGGGATATTGTGGAAGCCTTCCAAGAGGTCGCAGTAAAGAAGAAACTGTAATTTCGAAAATAATCACACTCCCGCTTCGGCGGGATTTTTTTTGTTTTAATGCTTGGTGTTTGGTGTTTGGTGTTTGGTGTTTGGTGCTTGGTGCTTGGTGCTTGGTGCTTGGTGCTTGGTGCTTGGTGTTTGGTGTTTGGTGTTTGGGGCTTGGTGTTTGGGGCTTGGTGTTTGGGGCTTGGTGTGTTGGAGGAATTAAAAATTGAAAATTGAAAATGAAAAATTGATTAAGGTAAGTTGGGATTTGGAATTTAGAGCTTGGTACTGGTAATTTAGAACTTGGAATCTTTAAGTCTTGTGTCTTTGGTCTTTAGTCTTGATTCCTGAGTTTTGAACTTGAACTTGAATTTTGAGCTTGAACTTACTTAATCTGCCCAGCGAGATGGAATTTGGCGCTTGTGATTTGGAATTTTATAGCCTCAGTGCGAGTCTTGAGTCTTGAACTTGAATTTTGAGCTTGAACTTACCTAGAATTGCTCTCAGGTTTAAGTAACATCGCATCCGGGTACTTTTTCCGAACTTCCAGATATTTACGCTCGGCTTCCAATTTGGTTTTAAACTTTCCCAAACGAACACGATAGGTTGGGGATTCAAACTCAATTTTGGAGTACCACCCCGGAAAATCAATATCTATTTTTGACTTTAGGTTTTGTGCCTTTTGATAGCTTCCAAAGCCCACTTGTATTTGATAATAATCGGCTTTGGAATTTACTTGGGCGTAAAGTTTCATCAATTCGTCAATCCTTGGATCCTGATCAATCACAACCTGTCCTTCTTGAGCAGATAGGTTATAAGTCAAACCAATCAAAATCAGTGCTAAAGCATAAGTTTTCATGTTATTTTCAAGCTTATCGGATTCGTCCTTGTACAAATGTAATTTTTTAGGGATTATTCCATCTACTTTCAACTTATTTAGAATAGTTATAAATTAGATATTATAGATCCCTTAACATTTTGAAAAATGACCTTATTCCGTACTTTTGTCTGCGATTTTAGGCCACCCAAATGCTATTGTTCTCAGTATCAATTGGAATAATCGTGCCAAAGATTTCGATAGAAATTCTGTTAGTATGAAAAAGGTTTTATACCGCCATCTATTTTCAAAAGTTTTAGGTTTCTCTCTCCTACTTTTTTCCGTTTCATTTTATGCGCAAGAGGAAGCTTCCGCTGATGCCGCAGCTGGAGGTGATCCCGTTAAGGGAAAGCAGCTGTTCAATCAGAATTGTGCAGCCTGTCATGCCCTTGATCGTAAAATGACTGGGCCGGCTTTGGCCAATGTGGAAAGTAGGCTGTCCGAAGATGAGGGTTTGGACAAGGAGTGGCTTTACACGTGGATTAAGAACAGTCCGGGAATGATCAAAGCCGGAGATGCATACGCCAATAAGATTTATGCAGAGTACAATCAGGCGGCGATGACCGCTTTCCCTACCCTGTCCAATCAAGATATTGATGATATTTTGGCCTATACCGCAGCTCCCCCGCCTGCTCCTGCAGTACCAGCGGCTACTGCTGCGGCAACTGGAACTGGGGAATCTGAAGGAGGTATTTCCAATGAAATGATTCTTGGGGCATTGGCCCTGGTCTTTGGTCTATTGGTGGTTATGTTGATCTTGGTAAACAATACCTTGAGAAGAATCGCTGAGGCCAATGGGGTTGATTTGGAAAAAGACAAAGCTGAAAAGGGACTTCCTATTTGGAAAGCCTTCGTGAAAAACCAGTTCTTGGTTTTGGTCAGCGCTATTTTCTTGTTGTTGGCCAGTGGGTATTTCGCTTACGGGTGGATGATGCAGGTTGGTGTTGATCAAGGATATGCGCCTGTTCAGCCTATTCACTATTCCCATAAAATTCACGCAGGAGACAACAAAATTGAATGTAAGTATTGTCACTCATCAGCTAGGGTTTCCAAAACTTCGGGAATTCCTTCCTTAAATGTATGTATGAACTGTCACAAATCCATTTATGAGTACAAAGGTAATCCAGAAGGGCCTAGTGCAGAGGATTTGGCAAACGGTTATACCAATGAGTTCTATACTGGCGAAATCAAGAAATTATACAAGGCCGTAGGATGGGACGAGGAAGAGCAAAGATATACGGGGGACAGTCAGCCAGTGGAATGGGTTAGAATTCATAACCTTCCTGACTTTGCCTATTTCAATCACTCCCAGCACGTTTCCGTTGCAGGTATTGAGTGTCAGACCTGCCACGGTCCGGTAGAGGAAATGGAAATAATGGAGCAGTATGCGCCATTAACTATGGGTTGGTGTGTCAACTGTCACAGGGAAACCAACGTAAAAATGGAAGGCAATGAGTACTATGCTGCCATCCATGCTGAGCTTTCCAAAAAGTATGGCGTTGAGGAATTGACCGCTGCAATGATGGGTGGTTTGGAATGTGGTAAGTGTCACTATTAAGAATTAAAAGAAGATAATCTCAGATATATCGTATGGCATCAAACAAAAAATATTGGAAGAGCGAAGCGGAGCTAAATCCGAACGATTCCATTGTTGAGACGCTAAGACAAAACGAATTCATGGAACAAATCCCCGTGGATGAGTTTTTGGGCGACAAAGAAAATCTGTCGGCCACAACCACCAACAGAAGGGACTTCTTGAAATATGTTGGTTTCAGTACGGCGGCAGCTACTGTTGCAGCCTGTGAGGGGCCTGTGCATAAATCCATTCCTTATGTAGTGCAGCCGGACAATATTGTTCCCGGTGTTGCCAACTACTACGCAACCACCATTGCGGATGGATTTGATTTTGCCAGTATTTTGGTCAAAACCCGTGAAGGGCGACCTATCAAGATTGAGAACAATACAGATGCCAAGGTAAATGGAAGTACCAATGCCAGAGTGCAAGCTTCTGTTCTATCCTTATATGATAGCAAGAGAGTTCAAGGGCCATCCCAAGGTGGGGAGCCTATTGAATGGAAGATATTGGATGCCAATGTAAAGGCTAAATTGGGTAACCTTAAAGGTTCCAACAGACAAATTGTTTTGTTGACGCAAACCTATGCAAGTCCATCCACAGATAAATTAATTGCCGAGTTCAAGGCGGAGTATGGTGACAATGTAAACCATGTGGTTTATGATGCCATTTCTGAGGATGCTGCCCTAAATGCATTCAACGCTGCTTACGGAGAGCGTGCCTTGGCAGATTACAATTTTGAAAAAGCGGACTTGATTGTTTCCTTCGGCGCTGACTTTTTGGGAGATTGGCAAGGTGGTGGATACGACAGTGGATACGCCAAAGGTCGTGTGCCAAATCACGGTAAAATGTCCAAGCATGTACAGTTGGAGGCCAATATGTCCTTGACCGGTGCCAATGCGGACAAGCGTTACCCAATGACACCGACGCAACAAAAAATAGCCTTGGCCAAACTGTATAGTAAGTTAAACGGTAGCAACTTGGGTGGAGGTACATCGGATGTGGATGCTGCTGTGGAAAGTGTTGCTGCGCAGATCAAAAAAGCTGGAAGCAAGGCCGTTGTGGTAACAGGATTGAATGATATTCATGCCCAAACAGTGGTGTTGGCCATCAATAAGTTGTTGGCCAGTGAGGCTTTTGATGCGGAAAACCCAAGATATGTTCGTCAAGGGGATTCGGCCAAAGTAAACAAGTTGGTCACTGATATGAATGCCGGTCGTGTTGGAATTTTGATTATGGACGGGGTAAACCCAGCCTATTCTTTGCCAAACGCTGCAGAGTTCATTGAAGGTCTTGGAAAAGTGGATGTTTCGGTTAGTTTTTCATTCAATAATGATGAAACCGCACAGTCCTCCCAATTCGTTGCAGCTGCTTCCCATTACCTGGAGTCTTGGGGTGATGCCGAGTTCAAAAAAGGACAATACAGCTTAACCCAGCCCGCCATTCGTGAACTTTTTGATACACGTCAGTTCCAAACTTCTTTGTTGAACTGGTTGGGTAAGGATCAAACTTACTACGAGTATATAAAAGAAAATTGGAATACTTCACTATTGCAAGGTGGAGATTGGAATCAGGCACTTCAAGATGGTGTTTTTGTTCCTACAGCGGCAGAAGAAGAGACCGTTGCTGAAAGTGTTGCCGAAAGTACTGATGGAGATGAGGCGGAAAGCATTGCTCCAATATCTGCGGCAGTAAATTCTTTGGTAAACAGTACCAGTTCTGGAACGGAGCTAGTGTTGTACTCCAAAGTTGGAATGGGGGATGGTAAACAGGCCAACAACCCATGGTTGCAGGAATTCCCAGACCCTGTTTCCCGAGTTTCTTGGGACAACTATGTTACGGTATCCAAAGCGGATGCTGAAAATTTGGGTCTTGAAAACTACAATGTGGCTGATGGTGGATTGAACGGTAGTTATGTAAACCTTACTGTAGATGGTGCAGTGCTAAATAATGTTCCTGTGATCATTCAGCCAGGACAGGCGCCAGGTACCGTGGGGCTTTCCTTTGGGTACGGTCGTGAAGCTGGAATGAAAGCTGAAATGGCCACTGGTGTAAACGCCTATGCTTTGTACAAGAACTTCTCCGATGTTCAGTCCGTGAGCTTGGAAAAAGCTTCAGGGGATCATGAGTTTGCTTGTGTTCAGTTGCATAAAACGCTGATGGGAAGAGGGGATATCATCAAGGAGACTACCTTGGAGATTTTCAATACCAAAGACCATCACGAGTGGAACCCAATGCCGCATGTAAGCTTAAACCACCAGGAAATTCCGGTTACTTCTCCGGATGCTGATTTGTGGGAAGAGTTTGATCGTTCCATCGGACATCACTTTAACCTATCCATCGACCTGAACGCATGTACGGGTTGTGGGGCATGTGTAATTGCGTGTCATGCAGAGAACAACGTTCCTGTAGTGGGTAAAGAAGAGATAAGACGTTCCAGGGATATGCACTGGTTGCGTATAGATAGATATTATTCTTCAGAAGAGACCTTTGAGCAGGATAATGAAAAGAAAGAGGGTCTAGAAGGCTTGTTTGGTGATCAAGGAACCTTGGGTGGATTGGGACAGATGGAAGATGCCTCTGCAAATCCTCAGGTTGCATTCCAGCCGGTAATGTGCCAGCACTGTAACCATGCACCTTGTGAAACTGTTTGTCCAGTAGCTGCTACCTCGCACGGTAGACAAGGGCAAAACCAAATGGCTTATAACCGTTGTGTGGGTACTAGATATTGTGCCAACAACTGTCCTTATAAAGTTCGTCGATTCAACTGGTTCTTGTACTATGACAATGACGAGTTTGATTTCAACATGAACAATGACCTTGGGAAGATGGTCATTAACCCTGATGTTAATGTACGTTCCAGAGGGGTTATGGAAAAATGTTCCATGTGTATCCAAATGACCCAAAAAACCATTTTGGATGCCAAAAGGGATGGTCGTGAGATTAAGGATGGGGAATTCCAAACGGCATGTTCAGCTGCTTGTAGCAGTGGAGCCATGGTATTTGGAGACATTAACGATGAGCACAGCAAGATTGCCGAATTGAAGGAGGATGATAGAATGTACCACTTGTTGGAGCATGTAGGGACCAAACCCAACGTGTTCTATCATGTTAAGGTAAGAAATACCAACGAGGCTTAATAAATAATAAAGAAGTAACTAGAAGATAAATTATGGCGTCGCATTACGAAGCACCTATTCGAAAGCCCTTAGTACTTGGAGATAAAGGATACCATGATGTTACCGTGGATATTGCCGCTCCAGTGGAGGGAAAAGCCAATAAGCAGTGGTGGATTGTATTTTCCATTGCCTTGGTTGCATTACTTTGGGGTATAGGATGTATTATTTACACCATTTCCACAGGTATCGGGGTATGGGGTCTGAACAAGACCGTAAACTGGGCCTGGGATATTACAAATTTCGTTTGGTGGGTAGGTATTGGTCACGCAGGAACCCTGATTTCTGCGGTATTGCTGTTGTTTAGGCAGAAATGGAGAATGGCGATCAACCGTTCTGCAGAAGCAATGACCATATTCTCTGTTATCCAGGCCGGGTTGTTCCCAATTATTCACATGGGACGTCCATGGTTGGCCTATTGGGTATTGCCTATTCCAAACCAATTTGGTTCGTTGTGGGTAAACTTTAATTCGCCCTTGCTTTGGGACGTATTTGCAATCTCTACCTATTTATCGGTATCCTTGGTGTTCTGGTGGACAGGTCTTTTACCTGACTTTGCGATGATCAGGGATAGGGCCATTAAGCCATTCCAAAAGAAAATATACAGCCTGTTAAGCTTCGGTTGGACGGGTAGGGCAAAAGATTGGCAACGATTTGAGGAAGTTTCCTTGGTATTGGCAGGATTGGCCACACCACTTGTACTTTCGGTACACACTATTGTATCCTTTGACTTTGCCACCTCGGTAATTCCTGGATGGCACACCACCATCTTCCCACCTTACTTTGTTGCGGGAGCTATTTTCTCAGGATTCGCCATGGTAAACACCCTCTTGATCATCATGCGTAAAGTATGCAACCTAGAGGCTTATATTACCGTTCAGCATATAGAATTGATGAACATTGTGATCATGATCACGGGATCCATTGTGGGTTGTGCCTATATCACGGAGTTGTTCATTGCCTGGTATTCAGGAGTAGAGTACGAACAGTATGCATTCCTAAACAGGGCTACAGGGCCTTACTGGTGGGCATACTGGTCTATGATGACCTGTAACGTGTTCTCGCCGCAGTTCATGTGGTTCAAGAAATTACGTACCAGCATCATGTTCTCATTCTTTATTTCCATTGTGGTAAACATAGGAATGTGGTTTGAGCGTTTTGTGATCATTGTAACCTCATTGCACAGAGATTACTTACCTTCTTCTTGGACAATGTTCTCACCAACTTTTGTGGATGTTGGAATCTTTATTGGAACCATCGGATTCTTCTTCGTATTGTTCCTATTGTATTCCAGAACGTTCCCTGTAATTGCGCAAGCAGAGGTGAAATCCATATTGAAATCTTCAGGAGAACGATTCAAGAATCTTCGTGAAGCTGGAAAGCCGCTATATGAAAAACCTTCAAAAGGAGGTAAAGTGGAAAAAGCAGCCGCAACAGAGGCAAAACCTGAGGCGGATGAGAAACAAGTAGCATCCTTATTGGGAGCTATCGGAACCTTTGATGCCGAAACAGATCAGGCAGACGATTTGAAAAAAGTTAAGGGGATTGGACCTCAAATGGAGGAAACCTTGAACCAAATCGGGATTTATACCTTCGCTCAGGTAAGTAAAATGACCGAGAAAGAATATGATTTGTTGGATTCGATCACAGGCTCGTTCCCAGGTAGGGCACAGCGCGATGATTGGGCTGGACAAGCTAAAAAATTAAACGATAAAAAGTAGTTATGGCTTCAAAAGTTATACAAGCACTTTATAATGATGACGATGTGTTGATGCAAGCTGTCAAAAAGGTGAGGGCGGAACATCATCATATTGAGGAAGTGTATACCCCTTTTCCTGTACACGGTCTGGACAAGGCCATGGGACTTGCGGATACACGGATTGCAATCACATCTTTTATGTACGGATGTTTGGGTCTTGCGGTGGCCATTACCATGATGAATTATATCATGATAGATGATTGGCCTCAGGATATTGGTGGTAAGCCTAGCTTTAGCTACTTGGAAAACATGCCGGCCTTCGTGCCCATCATGTTTGAGATGACCGTTTTCTTTGCCGCTCACTTGATGGTGATCACATTTTACCTTAGAAGTAGAATGTGGCCTTTTAAGAAAGCTGAAAATCCGGATGTAAGAACAACTGACGACCATTTTTTGATGGAAATCGGGCTACATGATAACGAAGATGAGTTGACCGCCTTGTTGTGGGATACTGGAGCTGTGGAACTAAAAGTTACAGAAAAGGAGTCGTAATAATATGAAGCATTTAGGTAAAATAGGTGTTGTTTTAGTTTTGGTTCTGTCCATGGCTTCGTGCGCGGATAAGAATAGCCCAAACTACCAGTATATGCCAAACATGTACGAACCGGTTGGGTATGAAACCTATCAAGGAGTGGATAATGGTTTGTTCCCTCAAGGAACAGAAGCCCTTCTTCCACCGGAAAATACGATTTCTAGAGGTTATATGCCCTATAAGTTTGAGAACACCTTGGAAGGAAAGGATTTGGCCAGATTGGAGCCAAGCCCGTTGGATTCACTTCAAAGTGAGGCCAATTTGGCAAAGGGAAAGGAATTGTACGATATCTATTGTGCCATTTGTCACGGACCAAAAGGAAAAGGACAGGGTACTTTGGTGAAGCGTGAAAAAATATTGGGTGTGCCCAGCTATGATGATGTGGCCCGTAATATAACCGTGGGAAGTACCTATCATACCATATATTATGGTTTGAACTCCATGGGTTCATATGCCGCTCAACTTGCCAATGAGGAAGAAATGTGGCAAGTGTCCGAGTACGTGATGAAGTTAAAGGAAGACCTAACAAAATAATTGGATAAGTATACTATGTACACGTTTTCAAACAGACTTAAAATAGGATCTTTCATTGCCATGGCAGTAGGACTGATTTTTTTAGTGATCGGTTTTACCTCTGCCCCAAGCACTGTGGAAGAAGCTAAGGCAATTGTGGCATCTGCCCATCACGATGATCATGGTGGTGGTCATGCCGAGGCAGCAGAAGTTGCGCATGGTGAAGCAGCTGGCCACGGACAGGAAGCTGCACATGAAGAAGGTCATGATGCATCCCATGATGAGCATTTGCTGCACCAATTGCAAAACAGACCTTGGTCCGCATTATATGTAGCCGCATTCTTTTTCTTTATGATTGCCCTTGGGGTTTTGGCGTTCTATGCCATTCAGAGAGCTTCGCAGGCGGGATGGTCCCCACTATTGTTTAGAGTGATGGAAGGGATAACCGCATACCTGGTTCCAGGTGGTATTATCGTATTTGTGATTTTGGTACTTTCCGTATTGCACATGAACCATATGTTTGTGTGGATGGATGCGGATGTTGTGGCCCATGATAAACTTTTGCAAGGCAAGGCAGGTTACCTTAACCCAACGTTCTTTTTGGTAAGAGCTGCCATTTTCTTGGGAGGTTGGATCTTCTACAGGGAGATTTCCAGAAAACTTTCCTTGGCCCAGGATGAATCTGATGACAATACCAACTTTGTAAAGAATTTTAGATGGTCTGCTGGTTTCTTGGTATTCTACTTGGTTACGGAGTCCATGATGTCATGGGACTGGATCATGAGTTTGGATCCACACTGGTTTAGCACGCTGTTTGGCTGGTACGTATTTGCCAGTATGTTTGTTTCCGGTATCACGGTTATAGCTATTGTAAGCATCTACTTGAAGTCCAAAGGCTATTTGGAAAACGTGAACGACAGCCATATTCATGATTTGGCCAAGTTTATGTTCGCCATTAGCATTTTCTGGACCTACCTTTGGTTCTCGCAGTTCATGTTGATTTGGTATGCGAACATTCCAGAAGAAGTAACCTACTACATAGCAAGATTCCAGGATTACAAATTACCTTTCTTTACCATGCTGGTTATGAATTTCGTATTCCCGTTATTGGTATTGATGAATAGTGATTACAAGAGAATAAACTGGTTTGTGATTATGGCTGGTATTGTGGTGTTGTTTGGTCACTATTTAGATGTGTACAACATGGTAATGCCGGCAACAGTGGGTGATCAATGGCATTTTGGAATTCCTGAAATTGGTGGAATACTGTTCTTTGGTGGATTGTTTGTTTTCTGGGTGTTCAACACCTTGACCAAGCATCCTTTACAGCCCAAGCGAAATCCATTTGTTGAGGAAAGTAGACAATTTCATTATTAATACGATTAAGTCTTAGAGCAATATACAATGACTGCATTATTAACATTGACTGTTTTAGTACTGGTGGCAATTGCAATCTGGCAAATGACCAAGATTTTTGAATTGTCCCAACTTAAAGCGGAAGAAACTGGAGTAGCAACGGACAAGGATAATAAGTACAACGGTTATCTGATGTTTGCATTTTTATTCTTCATTTATGGCATTACCATTTTTAGCTTTGCGAAGTACTCCAAGGTATTGTTGCCTGAAGCGTCTTCGGCACATGGAGGTGGATATGACCAATTGATGTGGGTTTCCTTCGCCATTATTTTCGTGGTGCAGACCATTACCCAGGCTCTTTTGCACTATTTCGCATACAAATACAGAGGTGAAAAAGGGAAAAAAGCCCTTTTCTTCGCGGACAATGACCGTTTGGAGTTCATCTGGACCATCATCCCAGTTATCGTTTTGGCAGGTTTGATTCTTTGGGGATTATACACCTGGACCAATATCATGGATGTCAATGATGAGGACGATCCCTTGATTGTGGAATTGTATGCCCAGCAGTTTAATTGGACAGCTCGCTATGGCGGTGAGGACAATGTATTGGGAGATGCCAGTGTAAGACTTATTGATATTGATAGGGCCAACGTTTTGGGATTGGACGAATCCGATCCCAATGCAGCTGACGATATTTTGGTTAAGGAATTGCATTTACCGGTAGGGCGCAAAGTGAATTTTATGATGCGCTCACAAGATGTATTGCACTCCGCCTATATGCCACACTTTAGGGCTCAAATGAACTGTGTTCCAGGTATGATTACACAGTTTTCCTTTACGCCGACCATTACTACTGAGGAGATGAGACGCAACCCGGATGTAGTGGACAAAGTGAAAAGAACAAACACATTAAGGGCCAAATGGGCTGCCGAGGGCAAACCCAACTCCGACCCTTGGGAATTTGATTATGTATTGCTTTGTAACAAGATTTGTGGAAAATCCCATTACAACATGCAGATGAAAATCATAGTGGAAACCGAGGAGGAATATAACAAGTGGATTGCAGAACAAGCTACTTTTAAGGAAACTGTAGCCTCTGCCGAGTAAGAAAGGCCATCAAAAAATAAAAACAAAATTTAAAGAAGATTATGTCAGCTACTGGACACGAACACGGACACGAAGATCACGGACATCATCATAAGGAAACCTTTGTAACCAAATACATCTTTAGTCAAGACCATAAGATGATTGCCAAGCAATATCTTATTACTGGGGTGTTGATCATGGGCTTTATTGGTATTGCCATGTCTTTGCTTTTCAGAATGCAATTGGCTTGGCCAGGTGAATCTTTTTCCGTTTTTGAAGGATTGTTGGGCAAATGGGCTCCAGATGGAGTAATGGATGCCGACATTTATTTGGGCTTGGTGACCATGCATGGTACCATTATGGTATTCTTTGTATTGACAGCTGGTTTGAGTGGTACCTTTAGTAATCTTTTGATTCCATTGCAGATTGGGGCCAGGGATATGGCTTCCGGTTTCTTGAACATGCTCTCTTTTTGGATGTTCTTTTTGTCTGCCGTAATTATGGTGATTTCACTTTTCGTGGAAGCTGGTCCGGCAGCAGCTGGATGGACCATTTATCCTCCCTTGAGTGCCCTGCCAATGGCGCAAGCTGGTTCTGGAGCGGGAATGACACTTTGGTTGGTTTCCATGGCTATATTCATTGCATCATCCTTACTGGGATCCTTGAACTATATTGTTACGGTACTGAACCTAAGGACCAAAGGGATGTCCATGACACGCCTACCTTTGACCATTTGGGCGTTCTTTGTGACAGCAGTAATTGGGGTAATTTCGTTCCCAGTGCTTCTTTCGGCAGCCCTGTTGCTAATTATGGACAGAAGTTTTGGAACATCCTTCTTCCTTTCGGATATCTTTATCCAAGGCGAGGTGTTGCATTATCAAGGAGGTTCTCCTGTACTATTTGAGCATTTGTTCTGGTTCTTGGGTCACCCAGAAGTATATATCGTAATCTTGCCAGCTATGGGTCTTGTGTCCGAAGTTATGGCAGTAAATGCCCGTAAACCTATTTTTGGATACAGGGCGATGATTGCCTCTATCTTGGCCATTGCCTTTTTGTCAACCATTGTTTGGGGGCACCATATGTTCATTTCAGGGATGAATCCGTTCCTTGGTTCCGTATTTACATTTACAACCTTGTTGATCGCGATTCCATCCGCAGTAAAAGCATTTAACTGGATAACAACCCTTTGGAAAGGAAATCTACAGCTCAATCCAGGTATGCTCTTTTCAATTGGAATGGTATCTACCTTCATCACAGGGGGTCTAACAGGTATTATTCTTGGGGACAGTGCCCTGGACATCAATGTCCACGACACCTATTTTGTTGTGGCCCACTTCCACTTGGTAATGGGTATCTCGGCACTTTATGGACTGTTCGCCGGAGTATACCACTGGTTCCCAAAACTCTTCCAAGGAAGGATGATGAACAAGAATTTGGGCTATGTCCATTTCTGGATCACAGCTATAGGTTCGTACGGTATTTTCTTCCCGATGCACTTTGTTGGAATGGCCGGGGTACCAAGAAGATACTACGAGAATACGGCTTTCCCAATGTTTGACGAATTGACCAATGTTCAGGTACTGATGACTGTTTTCGCCATCATTACAGCGGGAGCACAGCTAGTATTTGCATTCAATTTTGTGTACAGCATTTACTATGGCAAGAGAGGGTCATTGAATCCTTGGAAGGCTACCACCTTGGAGTGGACTGCTCCACAGGAACACATCCATGGAAACTGGCCTGGAGCTATTCCACACGTACATCGTTGGGCGTATGATTACAGCAAAACCTATGAAAATGGGGAGTACATCATAGCAGGGCAGGATTTTGTGCCGCAGACCATACCGCTGCAGGATAATGAAGAAGAGCTGAATCACTAGCGCAAAAGATAAAACAAGGCCCATCCAATTAGGATGGGTTTTTTGTTTCTGGGGTTTGGTACGGCAATTGTTATTGCTAATTGTAATATCTTTAATAATCCATAATGCGAACACTTTTGAAAAATCTTGCCATAGTTCTTTTACTGCTGTTTAATCTGACTGCATTCGCGCAGCGCAAGCCCAAAATAAAGGGAAGCAGGATTGTGACCGAGGTGAATGGCGAACTTCCCATGTTCAATGCGGTACAGCTCAATGATGATTTGGATATTGTCCTCAAAAAATCTTTTGGGCCGGGGTATAAAATAGAAGCGGACGATAACTTGATTGATATCCTCAAATTCAATGTTGTGGACGGTACCTTGATCATAAGCTCCTTCTACGATGTTACCTCCAAAAAGAAATTGGATATAACCATAGAATTTACTGAGTTACAGGCCATAGTGGTCAAGGAAGGCAGTAT
Source organism: Flagellimonas flava (assembly GCF_050617915.1). Classification (GTDB taxonomy): domain Bacteria; phylum Bacteroidota; class Bacteroidia; order Flavobacteriales; family Flavobacteriaceae; genus Flagellimonas; species Flagellimonas flava_A. The sequence continues at coordinate 48,268 of NZ_JBODQE010000004.1, read as the reverse complement.
TACCTCAGAAGATATCATCAACAGCGATGAACTTTTTGTGGATGCTTTTGCGAACACTAGATTGAACCTTCAGGCCAGCGCAGCCGTTATGGATATTCGCTTGGAAGAAACCAGTCGTGGAGATTTTAATGTGGATGTGGACTCTCTCAACATTTCGGTAAATCAAAGGGCAGAAGCCTATGTATATGCCGTAAGTGAAGTGGGCTTGGTAGATTTGGAGCAGAATGGTTCTTTGACCTTGGAAGGAACATCAGATAGGATTGAGGCCAATCTAACGGACAACTCCAGATTAAAGGCTGAAAGAATGGAAGCGGCAGCTGTCAAGGCTAAGCTTGAAAACAGCGCCACGGCGCGTTTGAATGTATATCGTGAACTCGAGCTCAGCGCAATAGACAATACCAGGACCTATCTCTATGGAAATCCGCGCATAACCCTTCTTGAATTCTTAAATACCGCACAACTTTTAAAAAAGGAGGAACAATAGCTACCCTATGAACGAAAACTTGGATCCAACATCCGAAAATTATTCCCAGGAAGAGCTGGACATTGAAAGGGCTTTGAGACCCATAACTTTTGATGATTTTACCGGTCAGGAACAGGTGTTGGAAAACCTTAAGGTATTTGTGCAGGCTGCAAACCTTAGAGGTGAGGCATTGGACCATACCTTGTTCCATGGGCCACCAGGATTGGGCAAGACCACCTTGGCCCATATTTTGGCCAATGAATTGGGAGTGGGGATCAAGGTTACTTCTGGACCCGTTTTGGACAAACCCGGCGATTTGGCTGGATTGTTGACCAACTTGGAGGAGCGGGATGTGTTGTTTATAGACGAGATCCATCGCCTGAGTCCGATTGTGGAAGAGTATCTGTATTCGGCCATGGAGGACTATAAGATTGACATTATGATCGAAACGGGTCCCAATGCCAGAACGGTGCAGATCAATTTAAGTCCGTTCACTCTCGTAGGCGCCACCACCCGTTCAGGTTTGTTGACGGCTCCAATGCGAGCGCGTTTTGGTATTCAAAGCCGATTGCAGTATTATAACACCGAATTGCTCTCTACCATTGTGCAGCGAAGTGCAGATATTCTCAAAGTGCCCATTACCAACGAAGCAGCCATTGAAATTGCGGGAAGAAGTAGGGGAACACCTAGAATTTGCAATGCCCTATTAAGAAGGGTGAGGGATTTTGCCCAAATCAAAGGGAATGGAAACATTGATATGGAGATTTCCAAATTTGGATTGAAAGCCCTGAATGTGGATGCCCACGGCTTGGACGAGATGGACAATAAGATCCTTTCCACCATTATTGATAAATTTAAGGGAGGGCCAGTAGGAATAACCACATTGGCCACCGCGGTTTCGGAAAGTGCAGAAACCATTGAAGAGGTCTATGAACCATTTCTCATTCAACAGGGTTTTATTATGCGAACCCCGAGGGGCAGGGAAGTCACGGAATTGGCCTATAAACACTTGGGGAAGATCAAAGGAGGAACTCAAGGCGGTCTTTTTGAATGAAGAAGGTACCTTCCATTTCCACTTTTAAGGTTTTTGCCAACCGACGTACCATCCAGAAAAACCCACTGAATTTCCATCACCGTAATTTTAAGAAATTGGGCGATACTTTTAGCGTATCCATCCCCGCCGAAGGCAGGGTAATCTTTACTCGCGATCCTGAGTTGGTGAAACAAGTACTTCAGAAAAAGCATAGAAGCTTTGAAAAATCAAAATTGCAGACTAAGGATCTGGCCAAATATATTGGGCATGGTTTGTTGACTTCGAACGGGGAACATTGGCGAACCCATAGACGAATGATTCAGCCGGCCTTTCATCAGAAAAAACTCAAGGGACTTCTTGGAATTATGAGATCTGCCATTCAGGAAGAGCTGGACAGAATTAAGCCTGGCTCGGACTTGAATGTTATCCCGTTGATGGGGGATTTGGCGTTTCAAGTGGTGGCAAAAACCTTGTTTAGCCACAATGATATTAGGCAACCCATGGCGGAGCTTAAGCAGATCACTGAAGTCAATCAGAATATGTTGGTGACCGAAATGCGTAGGCCGTATTTGAGATGGTGGTATCGTCTTACGGGAGAAATCACCAAACACATAGGATTCAGTAATCGTGCAAGGGATATTCTTAATGGCCTAGTGGAAAATAGACTGTCTCAAGATGTGGACAGGGATGATTTGTTGGACATGCTACTGAAGGCCACTTACGAAGATGGGACTCACATGCCCAGAAAACAATTATTGGACGAATTGATGATCTTGTTTACGGCAGGATATGAGACCACCGCCAGCGCCCTTTCCTTTACTTTGTTCTTTTTGGCAAAGAATCAATTGGCACAGGAAAAAATATTGGGAGAGGTTACCAATTTGGGCAAAACGCAATTGGAGTGGGAAGACTTTGCCAAGCTGCCCTTGACATCTTCGAGCATTAAAGAAGCTATGCGTCTGTACCCTCCAGCTTATTTTATGGATCGAGTGGCCACGGAAAACACGGATCTAAATGGGGTCAGGCTTAAAAAAGGAGGTATGATCCTACTCTCCATTTTCGAATTGCATCGACATCCATCATTTTGGGAAAATCCCTATGAATATCAAGTGGACCGTTTTGTGGGGTTGGACAGTAAAGCGTATGGCAATTATTTTTATCCCTTTGGAGCTGGGCCAAGAATGTGTATTGGCAATGCCATGGCAACCTATGAAATGATTCTTACCGTGGCAGAAATCGTTAAAAACTTCAAATTGTCCACCAAAATGGATGGGGTTGAAATAAACCCTTTGATTACCTTAAAGCCATTAGATATCCAGGTTAATTTTGAAAGAAGAAATAGCTAATGGGAATTGCCGAAAACACAAGACGCATCAAAACAGAGGCCAAACGCCTTGGTTTTTTGTCTTGTGGCATTTCCAAAGCAGAGTTTTTGGAGGAGGAAGCCCCGCGCCTTGAGAAATGGCTCAAGCAGGGCATGCATGGGGAGATGCAATACATGGAAAACCATTTTGATAAGCGTTTGGACCCCACCAAATTGGTGGAAGGTTCCAAATCTGTGGTTTCATTGCTGTTGAACTATTTTCCGGAACAACATCAAATAGAGGATACATACAAGATTTCCAAATATGCCTATGGAACGGACTATCACTTTGTGATCAAGGATAAACTCAAATTCCTTTTACAGTTTATCCAGGAAGAGATTGGGGAAGTCAACGGCAGGGCCTTTGTGGATTCGGCTCCTGTTTTGGACAAGGCTTGGGCAGCCAAAAGTGGCCTGGGGTGGATTGGTAAACATAGCAATTTACTGACCCAACAAGTGGGGTCTTTTTATTTTATTGCCGAGTTGATTATTGATTTGGATTTGGAGTACGATGCTCCAACCACAGACCATTGCGGTACCTGCACGGCTTGTATGGATGCTTGTCCAACGGAGGCTATTGTGGAGCCTTATGTGGTGGATGGAAGTAAGTGTATTTCCTATTTCACGATTGAACTCAAAAATGAGATTCCAACCGAGTTCAAGGGGCAATTTGATGACTGGATGTTTGGGTGTGATGTATGCCAGGATGTCTGTCCTTGGAACCGATTCTCTAAAGCACACCAGGAACCTTTGTTTAATCCGCACCCGCAATTATTGTCGATGGAACGAAAGGACTGGGAAGAGATTACAGAGGAAGTTTTCAGAAAAATGTTCAAAAAATCGGCGGTAAAAAGAACCAAATTCCAAGGGTTGACACGGAATATTAAATTTCTGAAATAGGGAATTGTAAAATTTCAAACGTTTTCGTTGCCGATATCGTGATTTGGGTGGTGTAATTTTATAAATCCTCTAGGGAAAACACTATATTGAAGGAACTTAAAGACAATAGGTGATACCTGGCCTTGGATTAAATCTCCCTCAGATATGATGAAGATCACAAAACCCCGATTGAGTTTTTGGCAAATTTGGAACATGAACGTTGGATTTTTAGGGATCCAATATAGTTTCGGTTTACAGCAAACAGCAATAAATCCCATTTTTCTGTTTTTGGGAGCAGCGGAAGAATTACTGCCAATTCTCAACATTGCTGGCCCTGTCACTGGGTTGATAGTACAGCCAATCATTGGGGCAATTTCTGATAAAACCTGGTCACCTCGGTGGGGTAGGAGAAAACCTTTTTTCTTGATAGGGGCCATTATGGGAAGCTTATGTCTATTTGCGTTCCCTTTAAGTCCAGCGCTTTGGTTTGCGGTTGGGTTGCTTTGGATTCTTGATGTGGGAAACAATATGGCCATGGAGCCTTATAGGGCTTTTGTTGGTGACAAATTGCCCGATAGTCAGTTGAGCATTGGTTATCAAATGCAGAGTTTATTTGTTGGAGCGGGAATCTTATTGGCAAATGCTTCCATCTTTCTGTTTCAGTCCTGGTTTGGCGGCGGGGAAGAAACCTCTGGCTCCATTCCAACATGGTTGTACTACTCCTTTTTTATAGGTTCTTTCCTATCCATTGCTACCATCTTATGGTCGGTTTTAAAGACCCCGGAAATACCTCCTTCAGATGAAGAATTGCAAGAAATAAATGCCCATAAGGGATTACCTTTTATTGAACGGTTTAAAATGCCTTTCAAGGAAATTTCGGAGGCCGTCAAGGATATGCCCAAATTTATGTGGAAACTTTCTGCGGTATATTTATTTCAATGGTATGCGCTATTTGTCTATTGGCAATTTATAACCCCGTTGTTTAGGTCCACAATGGGATATGACACATCACAAGCAGCAGCACAAGCTGCCAAAATGAGTACTACCTACAACATTGTAACTGCGGTGGTCGCTTTAATTTTGGTACCCCTAACTGTAAAGTATGGGGGTAAAAAAATATACGCCTTAAGTCTGGTAGGTACTGGATTAGCACTGTTCGCCATCCCGAACATTTCGGATCCGGTCATGGTGCTTTTCCCCATGATCTTATTTGGAATCGGTTGGGCTGCCATGATGGGGATTCCCTATAGCATGGTTTCCAAAATTGTACCTCAGGAGAGAAGAGGCGTGTATATGGGAATTCTTAATATGATGATCGTGATTCCCATGGGAATTCAAACCCTGAGCTTTGGCCCCATTTTCAAGAATTTGTTAGGGGCTAATTCTGTGAACGCCATGTTCTTTGCGGGCACTTGTTTTGTGATCGCGGCCATACTGGCTATGCGACTCAATGTCAAGAAAGAATAAGGTTTTTCCTAGAAATCTACGCGTCATTTCAACTCCTGGCAAAAGAAGACCTAACTTATATAGGTTTTCTAATGGAATGCCATAAATTTACCCCTTCAAACTTTAGGTATGAGCAAAGAGAAACAACGACGGGAGGCATTATTGTATCATGCCAAACCCCAACCCGGTAAGATAAAAATAGTTCCCACCAAGCCCTATGCCACTCAGCGCGATCTGGCCTTGGCATATTCTCCAGGCGTGGCGGAACCCTGTTTGGAAATTGAAAAGAACAAGGAGGACGTCTATCGCTATACAGCCAAAGGAAACATAGTTGCCGTAATTTCCAATGGAACTGCTGTTTTGGGCTTGGGGAACATTGGCCCGGAAGCATCCAAACCTGTGATGGAAGGGAAGAGTTTGCTCTTCAAGATCTTTGCTGATATCGACGGAATGGACATTGAATTGGACACCACCGATGTTGATAAATTCATAGAAACCGTCAAGACCATCGCACCAACTTTTGGTGGGATAAACTTGGAAGACATTAAAGCTCCTGAAGCTTTCGAAATAGAAAGACGTCTAAAAGAGGAACTGGACATTCCAGTGATGCACGATGATCAGCACGGAACGGCCATTATCTCGGCCGCCGCATTGATCAATGCCCTGGAAATTGCCCAAAAGAAAATTGAGAAGGTAAAGATTGTGGTCAGCGGAGCGGGAGCGGCCGCCGTTTCCTGTACCCGATTGTACAAAGCATTCGGAGCCAAGGCAGAGAACATTGTAATGCTGGATAGTAAAGGCGTTATCCGAAAGGATCGGGAAAATCTTTCCCAGGAAAAAATGGAATTTGCTTCAGATAGGAAAATAGATACACTGGACGAAGCTCTGAAAGATGCAGATGTGTTTATTGGGCTTTCCATCGCCAATATAATGACTCCGGAAATGCTGCTATCCATGGCCAAAGACCCTATTGTATTTGCCATGGCCAATCCAGATCCAGAAATTGAGTACGGTCTTGCCTGCAAAACAAGGAAAGATGTTATTATGGCCACAGGAAGGTCCGACCATCCCAATCAGGTAAACAATGTGCTAGGGTTTCCGTTTATATTTAGGGGTGCTTTGGATGTTAGGGCCACCAAGATCAATGAAGAAATGAAAATGGCTGCGGTCAGGGCTTTGGCCGACTTGACCCGTGAACCGGTACCAGAACAGGTCAACATAGCTTACGATACCACCAGATTGGCATTTGGCAAGAAATATATCATTCCCAAACCTTTTGATCCCCGTCTGATTACCAAAATTCCACCTGCGGTGGCCAAGGCGGCTATGGATAGTGGAGTTGCAAAGGCACCCATTCAGGATTGGAAAAAGTATGAAGAGGAACTGTACCAGCGGTCAGGGAACGATAATAAAGTAGTGCGGTTAATGCACAACAGGGCCAGAATGAATCCCAAGCGGATTGTTTTTGCCGAAGCAGAGCTTCTGGATGTGATGAAGGCCGCCCAGATAGTGCATGAGGAAGGGATAGCCATACCCATTCTCTTAGGGAATAGGGAAATCATTGAAGGTCTCAAAAAAGAACTGGATTTTGATGCCGAAGTGGAAATAATCGACCCTAGATCAGAAGAGACCAAGGAGGTGAGAACCCGATATGCCATGAAGCTGTGGGAATCCCGCAAAAGAAAAGGAGAGACCCAATACAGCGCCCGAATCAATATGGGAAAACGCAATTATTTTGGCGCCATGATGCTGTTGGAAGGTGATGCTCACGGAATGATTTCTGGCTATTCAAGATCTTATCCTAAGGTATTGCGACCCGTTTTTGAAGTTTTGGGTAGAGCCAAAGGGGTTACCAATGCGTCCACGGTCAATATAATGATTACAGATAGGGGGCCTTTGTTTTTGGCAGATACCTCGATCAATGTTGATCCCAATGCCGAAGAATTGGCAGAAATTGCCCAAATGACGGCCAATGTGGCCGGCACCTTTGGATTTAATCCTGTGATGGCACTATTGTCTTATGCCAATTATGGTTCATCCAGTCACCCCAATGCCCGAAAAGTTAGGGAAGCAGTTCGCATGTTACATGAGCGTAATCCTGATTTGGTAGTGGATGGGGAAATCCAAACCGATTTTGCCCTGGATCAGGATTTATGCCACAACAATTTCCCATTTTCCAAATTGGCCGGGAAGAAAGTGAACACCTTGATATTTCCAAATTTGGATTCGGCAAACATTACGTACAAGCTTTTAAAGGGATTGCATAATGCAGAATCCATTGGGCCCATTATGGTAGGTCTGCGCAGATCTGCCCATATTTTACAATTAGGTGCCAGCGTGGATGAAATGGTGAATATGGCGGCGGTTGCCGTAATTGATGCCCAAGAGCGGGAAAAACGAAGAATGGCTCATATGCAGGGGGAAGATTAAACCTTATATTTCAATAACCAATAACCAATAACCAATAACCAATAACCAATAACCAATAACCAATAATCCAAACATGATTACCCACCTATCCGGAAAACTGGTCGAAAAAAATCCCACCTATGTAATTATTGAATGCAACGGGGTAGGTTATTTTTTGAACATATCCCTGCACACTTTTTCACTTTTAAAGGATGAGGAAAACATCAGACTTTTTACCCATTTGCAGGTTAAGGAGGACTCGCATACCCTGTTTGGATTTGTGGAGAAGGCGGAACGCGAAATTTTTAGACTTTTAATTTCCGTTTCCGGGATTGGATCAAGCACTGCACGCACTATGTTATCCTCTTTATCACCTACCCAAGTTAGGGATGCCATTGCCAATGGGGATGTCCCTTCCATACAGGCAATCAAGGGGATAGGAGCCAAAACTGCCCAGCGGGTAATTTTAGATCTTAAAGACAAGATTTTAAAAGTCTATGATATGGGCGAAGTTTCCCTTCAATCAAACAATACTAGCAAAGAAGAAGCGTTATCTGCTTTAGAGGTTCTTGGTTTCGTTAGGAGACAATCTGAAAAGGTTGTGGACAAGGTACTGGCCCAAGACCCTGCACTAAGCGTTGAGGACATTATTAAACTGGCGCTGAAAAATTTGTAACTAGTTTGAAAAGAGGGGCAAAACCGATGCTTAAATCGTTGAGATTTAAGTACTTTTTCTTTTATATATGTTTTCTGATGGCCACTACCGCAATGGGCCAGGAAACTACCGAGCAGGTTCAAGACTCTGTTAAAACAGGTGTTGCCCTTGGTAAGTTGATATTGGAAAACCCCAATAGCATTATTGCAAAATACACCTACGACCCCAAACTGGACCGATATATTTACACAGAAAGTATTGGAGATTTTGATATAACCCATCCCGTTATTTTGACTCCGGATCAATATTTCGATCTGGTCCGAAAGGAGCAGATGAAATCCTATTTCAAGGAAAAAATAGATGCCTTTACAGGAAAAAAGGAAGGAAGTGAGGAAGCACGTAAAAACCTATTGCCCAATTTTTATGTGAACAGCAGCTTTTTCGAATCCATTTTTGGAGGAAACACCATTGAAGTCATTCCGCAAGGTTCTGTTGCCATGGATTTGGGAATCTTATGGCAGAAAAATGACAATCCAGCCCTTTCACCAAGAAACAGAACCAATTTGTCCTTCGATTTTGACCAACGGATTAGCTTAAGTCTTTTGGGTAAAGTAGGAGAGCGGCTCCAAGTGACGGCCAATTACGACACCGAGGCCACTTTTGACTTTCAAAATCTGGTAAAACTGGATTATACTCCCACCGAGGACGATATTCTTAAAAAAATTGAGATTGGTAATGTGAACATGCCCCTGAACAGTTCCCTGATTACCGGTGCCCAAAGTCTGTTTGGGGTCAAGACGCAATTGCAATTTGGAAAGACTACGGTTACTGCCGTTTTCTCCGAGCAGCGGTCCCAAAACAATACCGTTGTGGCCCAAGGAGGTGGTACACTCAACGAATTTTCCCTCACCGCTTTGGATTATGATGAGGATAAGCACTTCTTCTTGGCCCAATACTTTAGGGATAATTACGATCGCGCCTTGTCCAACTATCCATTTATTAGGAGCGAAGTACAGATTACCCGTTTGGAGGTATGGGTTACCAACCGAAACCAACAAACCTTGAATGTGCGTAATGTGGTGGCCATTCAGGATTTGGGAGAAGCAGAGTTGGGCCAAAACGGAAACCCCAAAACCAGAATTGGCATAGCGGGTGGTGCCCCCGCGGGCTTTTTCAATGTTTTTGGAAATGATGTGCCTCCTCAGAACGGTGCCAATGATTTTGACCCCAACCAAATAGGAACTGGAGCGCTTACACAGTCCATTAGGGATATTGCTACCGTGGAACAGGGATTCAATGTTCCCGGATATCAGGTAAACCAAGGATTTGATTATGCCATTCTTGAAAATGCAAGAAAATTGGAGCAGGGAAGGGATTATCAATTCGATACCCAACTAGGGTACATCTCTCTGAACCAAAGATTGAGCAATGATGAGGTGCTCGGGGTGGCCTTCCAATACACCATAGGGGATCAAGTATACCAAGTAGGGGAATTTGCCAATGGCGGAGTAGATGCTACAACGGTATCTGGAGGGGTAAATCCCATTATAGAAAACAATACGCTGATCTTGAAATTGCTCAAGAGTAACATCACCAATGTGGATGATCCTATCTGGGATTTGATGATGAAAAACATCTATGCCACAGGAGCTTTTCAGTTGAGTCAGGAAGATTTCAAATTAAATATCCTCTATTCAGACCCTACTCCACGAAACTATATTACCCCTGTGGATCCCAATCAAGGATGGCCTACTGGGTTGGAGGAAAGAATATTGATAGATGTCTTTAATCTGGACCGATTAAACATCTATAATGATGTGCAACCCGGTGGAGATGGATTCTTTGATTATGTACCTGGAATTACGGTTGACACGCAAAGTGGCCGAATCATATTTACCAAGGTGGAACCTTTTGGGGAATTCCTTTTCGACGAATTGGGAGGAGGTACTTATGATGTGGAAAACGATCAGGGATATAATCCCAATCAGCAGCGGTATGTGTTTCGTAACATGTATGCCAAGACCAAGGCGGCTTCCTTACAGGATGCTGAAAAGAACCGTTTCCAAATCAAGGGACGATACAAATCCGAAGGAAACAATGGTATCCCTATTGGAGCCTTTAACGTTCCAAGAGGTTCCGTACGGGTCACCGCGGGAGGGAGACAGCTTCAAGAAGGAATTGATTACACCGTGAATTATCAGGCAGGGACCGTTCAGATTTTGGATCCCAGCTTGGCAGCTTCCAATACGCCCATCAACATTTCGGTGGAGAACAATGCGGTGTTTGGGCAGCAGACCCGAAGATTTACAGGGGTGAATGTGGAGCACAAGTTCAATGACAAGTTTGTTTTGGGCGGAACCATTCTCAATCTTAATGAAAGGCCCCTGACCCAAAAATCCAATTTTGGTGTAGAGCCCGTCAACAATACCATTTTTGGTTTGAACGGAAACTTCAGTACAGAGATACCTTTCCTGACTCGTTTGGCCAATAAATTACCCAATATTGATACGGATGTGCCTTCCAATTTATCCCTTCGGGGAGAAGTGGCTTTTTTAAAGCCAAATTCACCTAAAAATGCAGATTTCCAGGGTGAAACCACGACCTATTTGGATGATTTTGAAGGGGCACAGGCCCTTATCGACATCCGCTCCAGCTTGGGTTGGTCCCTGGCTAGTCCACCTGTGGAATTCTTGCAGGACAGGACCGATATTGATGTGGGATATGAACGGGCCAAAATGGCTTGGTATACCATCGACCCCATATTCTATACCAACCAAAGACCTTCTGGAATATCCGATAATGACATTTCCCTGAACGAAACCCGAAGGGTTTTTATCAATGAGGTGTTTACGGAAACCGATATAGCCCAAGGACAGACCCAGGTGCAAGGAACCTTGGATATGGTTTACTACCCCAACGATAAAGGGCCGTATAACGCAAATCCCAATTTTGCCGCTGAGACCCCTCAGGATAAATGGGCAGGTATTATGCGTCCCTTAAGCAGTACCAATTTTGAGCAATCCAACGTGGAATTTGTCCAGTTTTGGGTGTTGGATCCCTATATAGGCGGGCAAGCCAACCCTGCCAATTCTGGGGAGCTTGTACTCAATCTCGGAAATATTTCAGAAGACATTTTAAAGGATGGTCGCAAGCAATATGAAAACGGATTGCCGGCAAGCACCAATAACGAAATCCCACGAGCCACTATCTGGGGACAGGTACCTTCCACCCAATCTTTGGTCTATGCCTTTGATGCCGATGAAAGCAACCGAACTTTACAGGATGTTGGTTTTGATGGTTTGAATGATGCTGAGGAAGCTGCCATTTACAATGGCCCCAGTGAAGACCCTGCTTTGGATAACTATCAATACTATCTGAACCGCGAGGGGGGTATTTTGGAGCGCTATTTTGATTTCAACAACCCAGATGGCAACTCGCCAGTGGCCGTGACCAATACCAATAGAGGTTCCACCACCTTACCCGATGTAGAGGATATCGACCGCGACCTTACCATGAACACGGTAAACAGTTATTACGAGTATCGTATCCAAATTAGGCCGAACACCGATATCAATGATCAATATGTAACTGATATTAGAGAGGGACTCACGCCAGACCTTCCCAATGGAACCCAATTGAATCGAAGATGGATCCAGTATAAAATTCCTTTAAGCGATTTTACAGAAGCAGTTGGGGGAATCACCGATTTCCGTTCGATAAGTTTTATGCGGATGTATATGACCGGTTTCCAGGATGACATGGTCTTGCGTTTTGCCACCTTGGATTTGGTGAGGGGAGATTGGAGAACCTATACTAATTCCTTGCAGCCCGATATCGATAATGACCCTTCGGACGATGGTACCGTAACGGATGTGAACACTGTTAATATTGAAGAGAATTTTGGTCGTCAACCCATTCCTTATGTGTTGCCTCCGGGAGTTGTTCGGGAGCAGTTGAACAACAATAACACCATCATTCGCCAAAATGAGCAATCGCTTTCATTTGTGGTAGAGAATTTGGAATCCCAGGATTCCAGGGGAGTGTTTAAAAATGTCAACATTGATGTGAGACAATATGAGCGAATCAAAATGTTCATGCATGCCGAAAAGATCTTAAATGGAGATTATTCTGATGACGATACACCCCTTGTTGGTTTCCTTCGGATTGGAACGGACTTTTCGGAAAACTTTTATCAGATAGAACTCCCGCTTCAGTTTACGTCCTTCAATGTGACCTCGGCGGATGAAATTTGGCCAGACGTAAACCAAATCAATATTGCCCTGAGTGATTTGAACAAGGTAAAGTCCAGAGGCATTGCGGAACAGACCCTAAATCAAATCAACTATTATGAAATTGTGGATGGCGAAGCTGTTCCAGTGGATGAATTTGCTCCACGAACATTGGGAAGGTTGCGAATTGGAATCCGGGGTAACCCATCTTTGGGTAGTATACGGGGGATGATGGTTGGAGTCAAAAATATTGATGACTTGCCTGCACGAGGAGAAGTTTGGTTCAACGAACTGCGTTTGGCCGGTTTGGATAACAATGGAGGTTGGGCTGCCATAGCTGCCATGGACGCCAATATGGCCGACTTTGCCAATGTTACGGCAACGGGAAGCAAAAGTACCTCTGGCTTTGGTTCCATAGATCAAATGCCCAACGAGCGATCTAGGGAGGACGCCATTTCCTATGATGTGGTTACCAATGTGAACGTGGGCCAATTGCTCCCGAAGAAATGGGGCATCCAAATTCCGTTCAACTATGGAATATCAGAAACCTTGATCACCCCGGAATTTGATCCCGTGTATGATGATCTTAAATTGGATGATAGAATTGCCGCTGCAACTACCGCAGAGGAGGCAGAAACTATTAAGGAACAAGCTGAGGATTATACCAAAAGAAGGAGTATAAACTTGATTGGGGTTCGGAAAAATCGCGGAGCCGAGGCCAAGGAGAATTTCTTTGACGTTGAGAACTTTACCTTTAACTACTCCTATAACGAAACCAACCACAGGGATTTTGAAGTGGCCGACCTGCGCGATCAGAATGTCACCACCGGGTTTGTGTACAATCACAATTTTAAGCCTGCGCCCGTGGCACCTTTCGCCAAAAACGATTCTTTGTTGACGGGCAAGTACTGGCAGTGGCTCAAGGATTTGAATTTCAATTTGCTGCCTACCAGCCTTTCGGTAAATGCCAATTACAATCGCTCTTTTAACCAGCAGCGCTTTAGGGATGTGTTGGAACCAGGAGTGGATGCTTTGGAATTACCCTTGTTGCAACAGCGCAATTACCTCTTTAATTGGCAGTACACTTTAAACTATAGTATCAGCAAGTCTTTACGATTGAATCTGACCGCTTCCAATAACAATATTGTCCGCAATTACTTTAATGTGGATGCAGACCCGGATTCAGGAATCAACGAAGCCCTTGATCTGTGGGATGGATTTTTTGATATTGGGGAACCCAATCGTCATCAGCAGAATATGCAGTTGAACTATGATCTTCCAACAGCTAAGATTCCGTTTTTGAATTTCATCAATGCCCAATACAGTTACACCAGTAATTTTGATTGGCAACGAGGCGGGGATGCCCTGCTGGAAGTGGCTGGTGAAAACATCAATACTGTTCAGAATGCCAGCACCCATAATTTAACGTCAACCTTGACCATGCAGCGTTTGTACGACTATTTGGGATTGAAAAAACGGGATGGAAAAGTTACGGCAGCACAAGCTCGTCAGCGAAGGGATAAGGCCGGGAACCCAGCTTCGGGAACCGATGAAAAACCTATTAAGAAGACCAGTAAAGGTTTCAATACGTTGGTGGATGTGTTGACCATGGTGAAACGGGTGAATATTAACTATAGCAGAAATAGCGGAACCGTATTGCCTGGTTATACCCAGTCCATTGGATTCATTGGAACGGCAAGACCCAGTTTGGGCTTTGTCTTTGGAAGCCAATCCGACGTGAGATACGAAGCGGCCCGAAATGGGTGGTTGACCACTTTCCCGGAATTTAATTCGCAGTACATGCGAAACACCAATCGACAATTGAACATTACAGCTACCGCACAGCCTACACAAGATCTGACCATAGATTTGACCGCTGATCGTTTGTTGACCAGTAGTTCCCAGGAAAATTATAGTCCAGAAGAATGGATCAATCAACAGGATGGGCTGATCAATGAGTTGGGGAATTTCAGTATTTCCACCATCATGATTGGAACCATTTTTAATAAAAGTGACGAGTTTGATTCCAAAACTTTTGAGCAGTTCAAGGCCAATCGTATTACCATTGCCAATAGACTGGTTTCGGACAGGGGACAAACTCCAGGGCCTTTGGATGATGATGGCTTCCCGCAACGTTATGGAAAAACGCAGCAAGAAGTGTTATTGCCTGCCTTCTTTGCCGCTTATACAGGTCAGGATGTAAACCGTGTAAACTTGGATACGTATCGCGAAATTCCAATACCCAATTGGAACATCAAATACACAGGTTTGATGAAAAACCGTTGGTTCAAAAAGAAATTCAAGCGATTCTCTTTGAGCCATGGCTATAGGGCATCTTACAGTGTCAATTCCATCCAGAGCAATTTGGAACGCCAAAACGGGCAGTTTGATCCAGAGACCGAAGACCTATTACCGGAAAACATCATCAACAATGTGGTGTTGACAGACCAGTTTAATCCACTGCTTCGTGTGGATTTTGAGATGAAAAACTCCTTTAGCTTCTTGGCCGAGGTGGAAACAGATAGGGTGCTGACCCTAAGTTTTGACAACAACTTGATGACCGAGATCAATGGGAAAAAGTACACCTTGGGATTGGGGTATCGATTCAAGGACGTAAAATTTGTGACCAATATTGGGGGTGAAAGAACTCGACTTAAGGGCGATTTGAACTTAAAGGGCGATCTCTCAATCAGGGATAATATTACCATCATTAGAAACCTCGATATTGATAACAATCAGATAACCTCGGGTCAAAAACTGGTTTCTTTCAAGTTTTCGGCAGATTATGCGCTTAGCAAAAGTTTAAATGCCCTGTTCTTCTACGATCATTCCTTCTCCAAGTTTGCGGTTTCCACTGCATTCCCACAGACTACCATCAACGCCGGATTCACGCTTAGGTACAATTTCGGTAACTAAAAAACAACAGAATTTGAGCCTGTTTATAGGGCCGATATTTTTGTTGCAAAGTTTACTTGAAAAGCTATATCCGATCCTTTACATTTGTCACTGGACTAATACAAATTGATAATGAACATACCAGCAGAATTAAAGTACACCAAAGACCACGAATGGATCAAGATTGACGGCGATGTTGCCACTGTGGGAATCACGGATTTTGCCCAAGGGGAACTTGGGGACATTGTTTATGTAGAAGTGGAAACTGTGGATGAAACCTTGGACAGGGAAGAGGTTTTTGGAACGGTTGAAGCCGTAAAAACCGTGTCTGATTTGTTTTTGCCCTTGAGTGGCGAAATCATCGAGTTCAACGAAGCTTTGGAAGATGAACCGGAGAAGGTAAATACAGACCCTTATGGTGAAGGGTGGATGATCAAAATCAAGATCAGTGATGCTGCTGAAGTTGATGATTTAATGAGCGATACAGATTACAAAGCATTGATTGGTGCTTAAAAAAAATATTTATACCGTACTTTTTATAGGCTGGGTCTTGTTTTTAACAACACTCAGCTTATTTTCTTTTTCCGGGTTGGATACGGGTTCCATTCGCATACCGTATGCAGATAAGATTACCCATTTTATGTTTTATTTGATTTTTGGGGTACTTGCCTGCCTAATGCTACGCGAGAAAACCCAAGGCCGAATGGAACTGGGAAAGGCTATGCAGTGGGCATTGATCGCTGCCATAACTTACGGTATAATTATTGAGGTATTACAGTACGCACTAACACAAGATCGCATGGCCGAATTGGGAGATGTGGTTGCCAATACATTGGGAGCATTTGCAGGAGTTCTCTTAATTAAATGGTATTTTTCCAAAGAAAGGCCGTTAAAATGGAAATTTTAATTGTTTATTTCATCAATTAATAATTAAATTAGCAAACACTAAATTCAGAACGATGGAACTAAAAAAGAATCCAAAAGCAGACGTAGGAAAAAACAGTTCACTCTATTTTGTGATAGGGTTGGCCGCTGTTTTGGGGTTGGTTTATGGAGCCATGGAGTGGAAGAAATATGACAAATCCAATGATTATGACGTTTCTATGAACGTTGAAGATCAATTGGATGAGGAAGTGCCCATGACGGAGCAGATCAAGACACCGCCACCACCACCGCCACCAGCTGCACCTGAAGTTATCGAGGTTGTTGAAGATGAGGAGGAAGTTGAGGAAACCGTGATCGAGTCTACAGAAACCAGCCAGGAAGAGGAAGTTATGGAAGTGGAAGAGGTTGAGGTAGAGGAAATCGATGAAGATATCTCCGTTCCGTTTGCCGTAATTGAAGACGTACCGGTGTTCCCTGGTTGTGAGGGAGCCAGCAATAAAAAGCAGTGTTTCCAGGATATGATGCAAAAGCACATCCGTAAAAACTTCCGTTACCCGGAAATTGCCCAAGAAATGGGAGTTCAAGGAAGGGTAAACGTAATTTTCGTTATCCAAAAGGATGGAAGTATCGGAAACATCAGAATGCGTGGGCCGGACAAAAACTTGGAGAAAGAAGCTATGCGTATTATCCAAAAGCTTCCTAAAATGACTCCTGGAAAGCAGAGAGGTAGAGCTGTTAAGGTTCCTTTCAGTATTCCAATTACCTTTAAGCTACAGTAAAAGAAGATTTACAATTCCTGTCGAGGCAGGAATGAAAAAGCCCTGATGGAAACGTCAGGGCTTTTTTTGGTCATTTTGGTTACCACAAGATGCAATCTTGAGGTAGGTGGGTTAAGCATGATAGTAGCGCTCATTGATGATCTTCCCATCTTTCCATTGCGTTCGTACCACCTGTTCAAATCTGTGGTCGGTGCCATCATCGGTGGTAAATTCCATTACAGCTTCGTAGAAAGTAGTGTCCCCTTTAACTGCCGGCCCGGAGATTACGGTATATCCGTGAAAGGCGGTTACCGTATCCAGTAGTTTCTTTTCTTCGGCCAGGCAGAAATCCTTACCCACTTTGGCGGGATTGTTCCCTTCAAAAAGTTGCACGTCGTCATCCAAATAGTTTTCCATGGCCTCAATAAATTTACCTTGGGCCAATAGGGCCGTTACCTCGTTTGCTTTGGCAAGTAATTCTTGCTCTTGTATTGTAGTTTCCATAACTGTATGTTTAAGTTGTTAATAACTGAAAGCAAAAGTAGGTGTGGTGGATGCCTTCTTCATTGTTGATCTTTCCCGAATACTTTTATGGATTTCCCTAATAGGGTGAAAATGTGTTGTTTTTGTACTGGTTTCTTTGGAAACAGGCTTTTTTCTTTTGAATTGGTTTGTTCAATTGTTCAGTAAATTTAAAAGAACCAACTGCTTATAAACATGCCTCACCCGCAACTCCCTATGTTTCTCTGGGGGTTCAATGGTAAACTCCAGTTCTAGGGAATGAGGTCTAATACAGAGACTCCCGTGGTTTAAGGGCCGTGGGAGTTTTTTCATGCTTGTGGTTTTACCAGCCAGCGCCTCTTTGGTTTCAAAAGCAAACAAAAAGGGAAATACCAGATTGTCTACCACGTCCATGGTTAGGGTTAATGGATCGTTGGTTTTTTGGAGGATAAGTTCCGCTTCTCGCCGTATATGTTTGTCAAGCGGATTGCCATGGTTCAGCAAGGTGATTTCCAAAGTTTCAAAGGTCAGTTCTAGGGTGGTGTGGGAGTTGCTTTCCCAAAAGTTTTGGATTTCCTCCAAAATAGATATAGGTGTCATAGCCAATGGTGTTGGTTAACTGGGGCTATGCGGAAATTCAATTTACAATGAACAATGTAAGCAATTAAAATCAATTACAGCATACATGTGGTTAATAAACTTGTGGTCATAATGCAAATTGGCCTATGCGAAGAAAGTATACCGAAGAAGATTATGAATTTCTAAAAAAGCTTGGAAACCGTATTAGGGAACTTCGAGAGCAAACCGATTTGTCGCAAGCGGCGTTGGAAATCGATTCAAAAATGTCCAAAAACCAAGTCGGGCGTATAGAAAGAGGTGAAATCAGCACTTCGGTAGTAAATTTAAATCTGATTGCCCAAGCATTAAATGTGCAAATTAGAGATTTCTTTGATTTCCCTAATTAAGAAGGCATTCCCAACCTCATCAGTATAACCCCTTGAACTAAGTTTAATTTTCCCGTTTAGGGAACAAAGGTTTTTGGTTATGCATACCAACTACACAGAGAGGGATAAGGAGATTATCAAAAAAGTCGGAGAAAGAGTCAGACGACTTCGGATTCAAAAAGGATTATCCCAATTTTGGCTTTCTATAGACTCAGACATTAGTAGAAACCAGATAGGAAGAATAGAACGCGCGGAACGAAGCACTAGTATTGTAACCTTAAGCCGCATAGCAGATGCTCTTGAAATCCCGTTGAGCAGTTTGTTTCTTTTTGACGATTAGGCTTTTCAAGTTCAAGTTCAAACTCAAGTTCATTGGTCTTGGTTCTTTATTCTTTATTCTCTTTTCCATGGCCTCAAAAATCAGACTTTGGATTATTGAGATCCGACAACACGCATTCAACATCTGACAACTGTCCTCCGTCAATTCACTTTTCCGTCAGACTACGATAAACCGCCTCCCGCATTCGCTCGGGATTAATATATGCTTTCCCATGGGTTTCATCGTACTTGGCCAACAATGAGCTGTTGTTTTTTACTTCTTCCAAACCTTTACCCGCATCAATTTCTTTTTGGATAATGTTTTTGATATCCTCCAACATGGCCACAAAGCCTTGTAGTTCTTTTTTATTTGAAGGTCTTCCGTGCCCAGGGATAATTTGGGTTTCGTCATCAATTACCATGAGCGCATTTTTACTGGCAGCGATATACCCATCAATGCTTCCCCCGCTGTTGATATCAATATAAGGGTAGCGACCCGCAAAATAAGTGTCGCCCATGTGCAGTACATTTTCATTCATAAAATATACCTGGGTATCCCCATCCGTATGGGCATTGTGTACGTGCATGAGCATTATAGTTTCATCACCTTCGTAAAATGTCATCCCGTCGGCATGTGTGATTTCAGGCAGGCTTTTTTCGTAATCCGATTGGGTAAGCTTTTTATCGGCCACATTTTTTTGCCCACGCTCTTGCAATCTTTTGCGCACATTGTCCTGGGCCACAATCGTGGTTTCGTCAGAATTGAAATTTGCATTTCCTCCCGTATGATCACCATGCATGTGAGTATTTACCAAAAAAGAAACTGGCTTGTCCGTCAATGAGGAGATCGTTTTCTTGATTTTATCGCTCAAAGGGGCAAACTGGTCATCGATCATATAAACTTTATCCTGCCCCACATAAATCCCAATGTTACCGCCTCTACCCGTAAGCATATAGGTATTTGAAGTCAGGGTATCTACGGAAATGGTCACATCGTTCATTTGGGCTTGAAGAACGGCTGGAAAAACAAAAAGAAGGGCTAAAAGAGCGCGCATGATGATGGTTTTAAGGATTGTTACCTAATCTTGGACGTACCGTCCCATCAAAAATAACACAAAGACCGTCAATAGGTTGGAAAAGAGATAGGCTGGCGTTATCTTTGCCTGCCATTAAAAAATGAGGATGAAATCTGCCGTAGGTTCTGTAAAAAGCACTTCCCTTTCCTTGATTTTTACCGATTTTAAGGAAATCACCAAGGCCAAACTGGCCGTAAGTGTGGTGTTTTCATCCATTGCGGGTTATTTTCTGGGGGCCTATCAAATTGATTTGGTCTCTCTGTTGCTCCTTGCCTTTGGCGGCTATTGTATGGTTGGAGCTTCCAATGCGTACAATCAGGTGATAGAAAAGGATTTGGATGCGCTCATGAACCGCACCAAAAACCGACCTATCCCATCTGGACGGATGACAGTGGCCACCGCAATGACCATCGCCATTGTAATGACCATCCTTGGCGTAATTGCGCTATACATTTTAAGTCCCAAAACGGCCATGTTCGGGGCCATTTCCATTTTCTTGTACACCAGCGCCTACACACCCTTAAAAACAAAAACCCCACTTTCGGTATTTGTTGGGGCATTGCCCGGAGCCATTCCCTTTATGCTGGGATGGGTAGCGGCAACCAACGATTTTGGCATTGAGCCTGGAACCTTGTTCATGATCCAGTTTTTTTGGCAATTCCCCCATTTCTGGGCATTGGGCTGGATGTTGGACGAAGATTACAAAAAAGGCGGCTTTAAAATGTTGCCCACAGGAAAAAAAGATGCAGGTACCGCCCTTCAAATTATATTGTACACCATTTGGATGATCGTAATTTCCATTATGCCCGCATTTGGGTTTACCGGAAGATTGCACTTATCCATTCCAGCAGCGGTACTGGTGTTGTTGGCAGGGCTGGTGATGCTGGTGTTTGCATTCAAACTGTACGAAAAGAGGGATAACCCAGCTGCAAGAAAGTTGATGCTGGCCAGTGTTACCTACATCTCATTGATTCAGATTATTTACGTTATAGATAAGTTTATTGGTTAAGCCTATGGATTTCACCGAAGTGGATATTGAAGTAAAGAACAAAAGAGCCAAAAAAATGTTGCTCTGGTTTGGAATTGTGAGCCTGATTATGGGTTTTGCAGGATGGACGAGTGCCTATATTGTAAGCAGCAAACGGGAAGACTGGATCAGTGATCTGGAATTGCCTCAGGCCTTTTTTGTGAGCACCGCGATCATCATATTGAGCAGCATCACCTATTTTATGGCCAAGCAAGCCGTGGCTGCGGGAAACCCAAAAAGAGGAACACTTTTGCTAGTTGGTACTTTGGCTTTGGGCATTTCCTTTATTGTGTTGCAGTTTATTGGATTTTCCCAAATGCTGGAAAACGGTTATTACTTTACCGGGCCAACCAGTAATATTAAAATGTCCTATGTGTTTTTGATTGCTGCGGTACACATTGTACACGTGGTGGCGGGACTTCTATCGTTATTGACGGTTTTGGTTCAACAGCTTAGGGGGAAATATTCACCGGACAATATGTTGGGCTTGGAACTGGGGGCTACCTTCTGGCATTTCTTGGATTTCCTTTGGGTATATCTCATACTTTTTATGTATTTCGTGAAATAAATTTTTGATGAAGTAGTTTTCATTCAACTTTGTCTTTTTCAATACAGCAAAAGATGTATTTTTGCTAAAGTTTTATTAAAACGACCTTTTTATATGGATACAACGGTGACTACCGGTACAGAAGAAAGCACTTGGGGAGGCGGAAATCGTCCACTAAATGCTAGCTATGGAAAAATGATGATGTGGTTTTTCATCGTCTCGGATGCCTTGACCTTCTCTGGATTCTTGGTTTCTTATGGTTTTTCAAGGTTCAAGTTTATTGAAACCTGGCCTATTGCCGATGAGGTGTTTACCCACGTTCCTTTCTTCCACGGTAATTATCCCATGTACTATGTGGCCTTTATGACCTTTATTCTGATCATGTCTTCCGTTACCATGGTGTTGGCCGTGGATGCCGGACATAAAATGATGCAAAAGAAGGTCATTCTTTATATGTTCCTTACTATAATAGGTGGTGCCATCTTCGTTGGTTCACAGGCTTGGGAATGGGCTACTTTTATAAAAGGTGACTTTGGGGCGATTGAGACCAAAGGAGGTAGAATACTTCAATTTGTAAATGCCGAAACTGGTGAAAGGGCTGCCTTGGCAGATTTTTCCAAAACTTTGCCTGAAGATCGGGTAAAGCATGTTAAGAGCGAAGGTGTTTGGTTCTTGCAAGAAGGCTACAAAACCAGCTATTCCTTAAATGAAGTTATTGAAGGATTCAAGGCTTCGCCAAATATTTTGATTCGTACCGAGACCATTAACGAACATGGCGAAAAGACGGTTTTGGATCGAGCAGGTTCGTTGGCAAAATTGGCAGATGCCTCTCAAGTGGTGGAAGGTGCAAACCTTATCCATAACGAATACGGAAGCCGTCTTTTTGCTGATTTCTTCTTTTTCATCACTGGATTCCACGGGTTCCACGTATTCTCTGGAGTAGTGATCAACATCATTATTTTCTTTAATATCATTTTGGGAACCTACGAAAGAAGAGGTCATTATGAAATGGTGGAAAAGGTTGGACTCTACTGGCACTTTGTAGATTTGGTGTGGGTATTCGTATTTACATTCTTCTATTTGGTATAACGCAACATGTCATTCCTGCGAAAGCAGGAATCTTTGAAAAAATAATAGCACATTATGGCGCACGAACATAAACTTGAAATTTTTAGAGGACTGGTAAAGTTCAAGTCCAACGTCCAAAAGATTTGGGGAGTACTGATTTTTCTAACCTTGGTAACTGCAGTTGAAGTAGGTTTGGGTATTGCCAAACCAGCGGCTTTGACGGGAAGCTATTTCCTTGGTATGAAACTCCTCAACTGGATATTCATTATCCTTACCTTGGTAAAGGCTTATTACATTGCATGGGATTTCATGCATCTTAGGGATGAGAAAAGTTCTTTGCGTAGAGCTATTGTTTGGACACCGATATTCTTGATCTGCTACCTGATATTTATATTGCTTTTTGAAGCGGATTATATTTACAACGTGTTCAAGGATGGGTATATGTCCTGGAATTTCTAGTAAAGGATTAACAATATGAAAAGGCGGTTTCTTGACCGTCTTTTTTTATTTTTGCACTCAGCAAATTCATCATGAAAAAGGCCTCTGTTTTAATCGTTCTCTTTGTCTTTCCCCTAGTGGCCTATTTGTTTTTTGCATCTGGCGTAAACAACTTTGGGAGATTGCCCATTTTGACCCAAAATATCCATGAGCTGGATAATTTTGAGGGAGGTGCAAGACTCAACAACAAGATTACCATTCTAGGCTTTCTGGGGAACAATATCGACTACAAAAAAGGAAATGCCTTTAACCTGAACCAAAAGATTTATAAGCGCTTTGGCAAGTTCACCGATTTTCAGATCATCATGGTGGTGCCAGAGGGTGAAGAGGAAAAGGTGGAGGTCCTTAGAAAGGATTTGGGCAAGCTTTCCGAGACAGACAGATGGAATTTTGTGTATGGCACAGAAGGAGACATAAAATCCCTGTTTGGAAGTTTGAAAACCAATTTAACCCTGGATGAGGATTTGGGTACCGCCTATGTGTTTATTGTGGACAAAGACCGTAA
The DNA here is from genome assembly GCF_050617915.1 of Flagellimonas flava. Classification (GTDB taxonomy): domain Bacteria; phylum Bacteroidota; class Bacteroidia; order Flavobacteriales; family Flavobacteriaceae; genus Flagellimonas; species Flagellimonas flava_A. The sequence goes on along the minus strand of NZ_JBODQE010000004.1, from coordinate 24,769 downwards.
CCTTAGGGGAAGAACAGATGATGAGGATGAGGGAACCAAATATGGATTCAATACCACATCTGTAGCTGATCTGAACAACAAGATGGAAGATGATGTAAAGATCATTCTTGCTGAATATCGCCTTTCTTTAAAGAAAAACAATGCCGACAGGAGCAACTAAGAAGAAAAAGTACAACTACGTTTGGGTATCCGCCATAATCCTGATCTTTGGGATATTCGCGGTGAGTGAGATTACAAAAACCCTAAAAAAGGGAACTGTAGTGGAAACGGATCGCATGAGTGCGGTTCCCCAACAATCCAAACTGGGATATGTGATCAGTAACGGCAAGAAGAGAAAGGTTCCCAACTTTTCCTTTTTGAATCAGGATAGTGTACTGGTTTCCAACAAGGATTATTTGGGGAAAGTCTATCTGGTTGACTTCTTTTTTACCACCTGCCCCACCATTTGCCCAATTATGACGCAGAACTTGGTGGAATTGCAAGATACGTTTATCGAGCATCCCGAGTTTGGCGTGGCTTCGTTTACCATTAACCCAAGATACGATACCCCAACCGTTCTGAAGAAATATACAAGCAAGTACGGGATTACCGATCAAGACTGGCATTTGTTGACCGGGGATAGGGACTCCATTTATACCTTGGCCCAAGAAGGATTCTATATTGTGGCCAGTGAGACAGAGGATGCTCCAGGAGGTTTTGAGCATTCGGGTATGTTTGCCCTGGTGGACAAGGAAGGCTATATCCGCTCGCGGGATGACGAATTTGGAAATCCGATGATTTATTATCGCGGAACTATAACGGAAAAGCAAGGGGTAAATAAGGAAGGAGAGGCGCAACAGATTACCATGCTCAAGGAAGACATTCAAAAATTATTGCTCGAGGACTGATGGAACATGATTTAGCCAAGGAAAAAAGATTTAAGCGTTGGATTACCATAATTTCAATCGCTATACCGGTAGTGGTTGCCCTATTGTTCGGGTACAAGATTCCAAATGCCAAACCACTTTCTTTTTTACCACCAATTTATGCTTCCATTAACGGATTGACTGCCATACTTTTGGTTTGGGCGGTGATCGCCATTAAAAATGGAAAAAGGGAATTGCATCAAAAATTGATGACTACCTGTATTGTGCTCTCAGCACTCTTTTTGGTGATGTATGTGGCCTATCACATGACATCGGATAGTACTAAGTTTGGAGGTGATGGCGCAATCCAATACCTGTATTTCTTTATTCTGATCACGCATATTGCTCTCTCTATTGCTGTAATTCCATTGGTATTGGTCACCTATTCCAAGGGATACCTAGGGGATTTTCAAGGCCATAGAAAATGGGCCAAATTCACCTTTCCCATTTGGTTGTATGTAGCGGTAACGGGAGTTGTTGTTTATCTCATGATCTCACCTTACTATGCACATTAGATTTATGACATCTCACTTTTCCCCTCGAAGAAGTGGAAACGTCCCGAGCTTTAGGTCGGGACAATGGGGTATTTGGCTTCTCCTAGTAATATTTTTCTTATTCCCCCAACTCACCGAAGCCCAATGTGCCATGTGTAGGGCAGTTGTGGAAAGCGAGGCCGATGGAAAAACGGCAGAAGGGATCAATAACGGCATCGTCTATTTAATGGCGATCCCCTATATTTTGATAGGTGGATTGTTCTATTTCGTGTATAAAAAGCTTCGCGCTTAAGAAAAATCTAAAATTTTCACATATTTTTTACAAAAAGGTGTAACATTTTGATGGTAGCTTTGTCTTATTGAATATACGTTTACGTATTTCATCAATCATCAAACACCAACCATCATGTTCGACATTGAAAGGTGGCAAGAAATATTTGACACCATACGGAAGAACAAACTGCGTACTTTTTTGACCGGGCTTTCCGTAGCCTCCGGTATATTTATTCTTGTCATATTATTAGGTTTTGGCCAAGGGATGCAGAATGGTATTGAACACGAGTTCAAACAGGATGCAACCACCAGCGTATGGGCTTGGCCCGAGGCGACTTCAAAAGCCTACAAAGGACTCAACCCGGGAAGGGTTATCCGCTTCAAAAATGCGGATTATGAAACCGCTGGAAGAATGTTCAAAGAGGATATTGAATATGAATCCCCGCGTGTTTTTGTGCGCAACGTCAACATCAACTACGGAAGCGAATCCTTGGTCTATGGCATTCAAGGGGTATCTTCCGAATTTCAGTTTATAGAAGGTTTTTCCACTATAGAAGGGCGGTTTATCAACTACAAGGACGAAGTGTCCCTGGGCAAGGTGGCCGTTATAGGAAAGAAAATTCGGGGCGATGTATTCAAAGATGTGGATACACCCGTAGGAGAGCGAATCGAAATTGCCGGAATCCAATTTACCATTATAGGAGTCTTTAAAGAACAAAATGAGAGGGAAGAAGAGCGCATTTACATACCTCTTACTACGGGCCAAAGGGTGTTTAATGGGGATGATAAATTAAACACGCTCTCCTACACTTTACCTCCAGTAGAAAATTTTGACCAAGCCGTAGCCCAAGCTGTTGCATTTAAGGATAACCTCAGAAAGTTTTTGAAAGAGGAGCATCTGGTAGCTCCTGAAGATGAATCGGGAGTGAGGGTTTGGAGTGCCATGGAGGAGGCCAAGCGCTACTACGGTATAACCAACAATATGAAACTGTTTTTCTGGTTTGTGGGCGTTTGCACCATTATTGCCGGAGTGGTTGGGGTTAGCAATATTATGCTGATTGTGGTCAAGGAACGTACCCGTGAAATTGGAATTCGGAAAGCTTTGGGAGCCAAACCTTGGTCCATTGTGGGCATGATTTTACATGAATCCATTTTTGTTACCGCAATTTCCGGTTTTTCAGGTTTGATTTTTAGCATGTTGATACTGGAATTTTTGGGACCCCATGTCCAAATTGAATATGTAAAGAATCCGTCTGTGAATTTTACGGTGGCATTTTCTACGGTTATGGTGCTCATTTTTGCCGGAGCTCTTGCCGGACTTGTACCAGCACTGCGCGCTGCTAGGGTTCAAGTGATAGAATCGTTACGGGATGAATAAACTTAAAACCAAATACCATGTTCAACCGAGATAGATGGCGGGAAATTTTGGAAGTGCTCACGAGTAATGTGGGCCGAACCATTCTTACAGCTTTTGGGGTGTGTTGGGGTATTTTCATCCTAATTGTGCTATTGGCTGCGGGGAAGGGCTTTGAAAATGGCATTCGGGCCGATTTTGGAGACATTGCCACCAACACCATGTTCATGTGGACCCGCAGAACCACAAAACCTTATGAAGGCCTTCCCAAGGATCGAAGTTTTGAATTCAAGGTAAGTGATGTGCAGGCCATTTGGGACAATGTGCCCAACCTTCGGTTTGTCTCCCCAAGAAATCAATTGGGTGGCTTTCGTGGGGGTGGAAATGTCATCAGGGGCATTCGGATTGGTGCCTACAATGTGTATGGAGACTATCCGGAAATCATCAACCAAGATCCCATGACCGTTACTTCGGGACGATTTGTTAACCATAATGACATCAGGGAGAAAAGAAAGGTGGCGGTTATTGGGCAAGGAGTTAAATCCGAGCTCTATGAAAAAGGTGAGGAAGTCCTGGGAAGTTATATTAAAATACAGGGAGTCAATTTTATGGTCATTGGCACCTATAAAAAGAAAAACAACGACGGGGATGGGGAAGAGGCCCAAAAGGAAATATATGTACCCTTTACCGCTTTTGCACAGGCCTTTAATCGAGGTGAAGATGTAGGCTGGATGGCTATAACCGCCCACGATGGAAGTTCCATTTCCCGTTTAAAGGAAGATATTATCAAGGTGATGAAGGAGCGCCATAAGGTGCATCCTGAGGATAACCGGGCCATTGGCCATTTTGATTTATACGAGCAGTTCAATAGGGTAGAGAGTCTATTTGTGGGATTAAAGGCCATTGCTTATCTAGTAGGTATTATGGTATTGCTCTCTGGGATCATTGGTGTGAGCAATATTATGCTCATTGTGGTGAAGGAACGCACCAAGGAAATTGGGATTCGCAGGGCATTGGGAGAGCAACCTTGGTCCATTAAAAAACAGATTTTGATGGAGTCCATTTTCCTAACCATTATTTCAGGAATGGCGGGCATTGTATTTGGGTCACTGGTCATTTATGGAATCAATTCACTTTTGGACAGTGTAGGGCCTGTGGATATGTTTATCAATCCCAGTGTAAGCGTTGGGGTGGTAAGCGGCGCGCTGGTCATTCTCATGGTATCTGGACTTTTGGCTGGATTCATCCCCGCTAATAGTGCCATCAAAGTGAGACCCATTGAAGCACTTCGAACAGATTAGAATAAAATGAATCAATCAAATAACTATAGGAATTAAAATGAAAAAGTCAGTAACCATCATCATCTTGTTGCTCATCGTTGTGGTATTCGGTGGCTCCATGTATTACTTGTATCAAAAAAATTCTGAGGATCCCGTAGTCTATGAGACGGAAAAGCCCTCCAAACAAAATATCGTTAAAAAAGCTGTGGCCACTGGAAGTATCCTTCCTTTGGAAGAAGTACTGATCAAACCCAATATCTCTGGAGTCATCGAAGAGATTTATGTGGAAGGGGGCGATTACGTTAAATCGGGCGACCTTTTGGCAAAAATCAAGGTTGTTCCCAATTTAAATGCACTTAACGATGCCCGAAATGCCATTGATGAGTCCAAAATCAATTTGGATGATCAAAAAAGAAATTACGAAAGACAATTGTCCCTGTTCAATAAAGGGGTGATATCCAAGGCCGATTTGGAACGCGCCCAAGTAACCTATGATCAGGCCAAACAAGCTTATGGCGCGGCAAATAAACGCTATGATATTGTGAAAACAGGAACCACTAGGGGATTGAGCAATGCGGCCAACACCTTGATTCGTTCCACAGTGAGTGGAATGGTCTTGGAAGTTCCCGTGGAAGTGGGGAACCAGGTGATTGAAAGCAACAATTTTAATGAGGGTACAACCATTGCCGCTGTCGCAGATGTGGAAAAAATGATTTTTGAGGGGAAAGTGGACGAATCCGAAGTGGGAAAAATTACGGAAGACTTACCCTTGGAAATTACTGTTGGAGCCATAGAGAATCAGGTTTTTGATGCTGTTTTGGATTACATCGCACCCAAAGGAAAAGAGGAGAATGGTGCCATTCAATTTGAAATCAAGGGAACACTCAAGAAAAGGGATTCCGTATTTATTAGGGCTGGCTTGAGTGCCAATGCCTCCATTATTTTGGCTCGTGCGGATAGTGTTTTGGCGCTGAAGGAAGCTTTGGTGCAGTTTGATATGGAAACCAAGGAACCCTATGTGGAAATAGAAACTTCAGAACAACAATTTGAGCGCAAGGATGTAGAGTTGGGTATTAGCGACGGCATTTTTGTAGAAGTGAAGTCTGGCCTCAATTCCGATGACAAAGTGAAAATATGGAACGCTGTTGAGGAGGAAGAATCTGCCAATTAATCATTTAACAAAAAATTTCAAATAATCTTGTAACATTTTAACAACTTGTAAGTCATATTACAGGAGTTAAAATGCCAGATAGCTAATAGCACCAATCATGATAGAAATCAAGGACCTTCACAAATCCTATAGAATGGGAAGCAATTCCCTTCATGTACTCAAAGGAATCAATTTTAAGGCAGAATCAGGAGAACTGGTGGCCATTATGGGGTCCTCAGGGTCAGGTAAATCTACCTTATTGAATATTTTGGGAATGTTGGATGTGGCCGATTCAGGGGAGTATACATTGGATAATGTTCCGATCAAGGATTTAAGTGAGACCAAAGCGGCCCAATACAGGAATAAGTTCTTGGGATTCATCTTCCAATCGTTTAACCTGATCAATTATAAGTCGGCATTGGAAAATGTGGCCTTGCCCTTGTATTATCAAAAAGTGGGAAGGAAAGAACGACAGGAAAAAGCCATGAGCTATTTGGAAAAAGTGGGTCTTAAAGAATGGGCAAGCCATTTACCAAGCGAACTTTCAGGTGGACAAAAGCAAAGGGTCGCCATTGCCAGAGCCATGGCTGCTGAACCCAAGGTACTGTTGGCAGATGAGCCTACGGGAGCCTTGGACAGTACCACTTCCTACGAGGTTATGGACCTCATCCAAAAAATCAATGACGAAGGGAATACCATTTTGGTGGTGACACACGAAGAAGATATTGCACATATGTGTAAGCGAATTGTACACCTTAAGGACGGTGTTATAGTAGAAGACAAGAAAATAGAGCAGGTAAGAGCACAACAATATGTTTGATCGGGATATTTGGCAAGAGATCTTTCACACCCTCAAGAACAACAAACTCAGAACGTTCTTGACCGGTTTTTCTGTGGGATGGGCCATCTTTATTTTGGTGATGCTGTTGGCTTCCGTAAATGGAATGCAGAACGGCTTTACCAGCCAATTTAACGATGATGCCACCAACTCCATTTTTATTAGACCCGGTACTACCGCCCAAGCTTATGGAGGTTTTGAGGCAGGAAGAAGGATTCAGCTGAAAAATGACGATTACCAATATATAAAGGAGAGCTTTCCCAAAGACGTTGAATATATCAGTACCCGTTATTTTACAAATACAACGGCTCGCTATAAAAGTGAGACAGGGAACTACTCCGTGCAAGCCGTACACCCAGACCATCAGATCATAGAAAAGACGTTGATCATGAAGGGGAGGTTCTTTAATAACGCCGATGTAGTCAATAGGGCCAAAGTTGCAGTAATTGGAAGAAAAGTAGCCGAAGATTTATTTAAGGATGAAGATCCCTTAGGTCAATTTGTCGAATTCAACGGACTACCTTTTAGAGTTGTTGGGGTCTTTACAGATGACGGTGATGACAATGCGGAGCGAGGTATTTATGCCCCAATAACAACATACCAAAGAATTTTTGGGGATACCAATGACATCCACCAAATTGTGTTGACCTACAACCCAACCTATGATCTCACCAAGGCCTTGGAATTTTCCGATCGTTTGGAGGATTTGATGAAAAGAAGGCATAAAGTGGCTCCAGAGGATCAGGCTGGAATCAATGTTTGGAACTATGCGGAAGCCTTTGATGACATCAGTAGTTTTTCTGCGGTTTTAAGTGCGATAAGTATAGGTGTGGGCTTTCTAATATTGATTGCTGGAATTGTGGGCATCGGAAACATTATGGTCTTTACCATTAAGGAACGAACCAAGGAGATTGGGGTTCGAAAAGCATTGGGGGCACAGCCCAAGCAAATAATTAATTTGGTGCTTTTGGAATCCACATTTATAACAGCCTTATCCGGTTTTATTGGCCTGGGATTTGCGTGGATCATTTTATCCTTGATAGGACCTACAATTAATACCCCAGCCTTTACCAATCCAAATGTTAGCTTGTCAACAGTGATTACAGCAACCATTATTCTAATTGTTGCAGGGGTGTTGGCGGGATTGATTCCAGCAGTAAAAGCTGCCAATGTAAAACCAATAGTGGCCTTAAGCGATAAGTAATATGTGGTTATTCGATAGAGATTTATGGATTGAAGTTTTCCACACCCTTGGAAAGAATATGTTTCGCACATTCTTGACCATGTTGGGGGTCATCTTTGCCATGATCATTTTGATGCTGCTTTTGGGATCTTCCAATGGAATGACTAACGGATTCGACAAAATTTTTGCAGGTACGGCGTCCAACAGTCTTTTTGTTTGGGGACAGTCTACCTCAGAACCTTATAAGGGTTTTGAAAGAGGTCGAAGGATTCGCTATAAAATAGAGGATGCGGAAATTCTTAAAAGGGAAATTCCTGAAATTGAGGTTTTGGCACCAAGGATTGAGTTGGGAAGCCACAGGAGTGTGGTCACCGTATATAGAAATGGCCAAACCAGCGGATCCTCTGTGTATGGAGATTACCCAGAAATCGATAATATCACCAAAAAGAGGTTGGTTGAAGGACGATTTTTGAACCAAACAGACATTGACAATTCCAAAAAAGTCTGTGTAATTGGGGAGGAAACCTATAAACTTTTGTTTGAGAAAGGTGAAGATGCAATTGGCGAGGATATCAGGATCAACGGAGTGTTTTTCTCCGTGGTGGGTATCTACAAGCCCAACAACAATATTAATATAGATGGGGAAAATGCCGTGTTTATCCCATTTACAACCTTTCAAAAAGCCTTTAATTCTGGAGATCGGATGGGTTGGATGGCCATAGCTGTGGAACCCAACACCAAGGTTCCAGTAGTGGAGAGCAGGATCAAGGATATTCTCAAAAACAAATACGATATACATCCCGATGACGAGAGGGCCATTGGAAGCTTTGACATGTCGGAAATATTCAACAACATTTCTTCCTTTACCATGGTACTCAGAGGGTTTTCCTACTTCGTAGGATTACTCACTTTACTAGCTGGGGTGATTGCCATTAGTAACATCCTATTGATTACCGTAAAGGAACGCACCAAGGAAATTGGAGTGCGAAGAGCTTTGGGTGCAACCCCGAGATTGGTGCTACGGCAAATCTTGATGGAAGCGGTAGTGTTGACTTCCTTTGCTGGATTGGTTGGATTTGCCATTTCTGTCGGAATTTTGGCAATCCTGGATTCACTCTGGGGCAGTGGGGAGGATTTTCCCTTTGTCAAGCCCATGGTGAGTATTGGACAGTTTAGTTTCTCCTTCTTTTGGATGGTGTTCCTAAGCCTGTTGATTGGGTTGATACCGGCGATTAAAGCTATTAAAGTGCGTCCCATTGAAGCCTTGCGGGAAGAATAAGTTGAAATTGAAAAAATAATTTAGATAACGATCAAATAAGTAGTAATGAACAAATACGTAAAATACGGGTTAATCACGATTGTATCGGTCGGAATTTTAGGTGCTGTGGTTTATTTCCTTAAACAAAATAGTACTCCAACCCAGATTTATGAGACAGAATCCTTGGAACGCAAAGACATTGTAAACAAAGTTATTGTTACGGGTAAGGTTATTCCAGAAGATGAAATCAACATTAAGCCGCAGATTTCTGGGATTATTGACAAAATTTATTTGGAAGAAGGTGTTGAGGTCAAGGCTGGGGATTTGATCGCGGTCATCAAAGTGGTGCCCAATGAGCAATCCCTGAACCAAGCAGCGGGACGGGTAAGAAATGCAGAGTTGGCTTTGAACAATGCCAAAATCGAATTTGATCGGAACAAAGCTCTTTTTGACAAAGGGGTGATTTCGAGCCAAGATTTCAACAATCAAAAGTTGACTTATGATCAGGCGGTGCAGGAACTTACCAATTCCCGAGCCGATTATCAGATCATCAGAATAGGTTCTGCTGGTGGATCATCCAGCGCCAATACCAACATCAGAGCTACGGTATCTGGAACCATTTTGGAAATCCCTGTGGAAGAAGGAGATCAGGTCATCCAAAGTAATAACTTCAATGATGGAACCACCATTGCCACTATTGCGGACATGACCAAAATGATCTTTGAAGGGGAAGTGGATGAGGCCGAGGTAGGCAAACTTAGCGTGGGAATGCCCTTGGAAATTAGCTTGGGTGCCTTGGAAAAGAACAAATTTGATGCAGAACTTAAGTTTATTGCTCCGAAAGGTGTGGAGGAAGAAGGTGCCGTGCAGTTTAAAATAGAAGGCGATTTGGTGGTCAATGACAGTACTTATGTAAGAGCTGGATACAGTGCCAATGCCTCCATTGTTTTGGAAGAAAAGAAGGATGTTCTGGCCATCAAGGAAGCATTGTTGCAATTTGACAAGGAAACAGAAAAGCCCTATGTGGAAATAGAAGTGAGTGAGAATGAATTTGAGCGAAAGGAGTTGGAGTTGGGTGTTAGTGATGGCATTGATGTAGAAGTGGTTTCCGGAATCGAGGAAGGAGACAAAATAAAGGTTTGGAACAAATTGGAGAAGAAGAGCGATGAGGATGATTCCTAGAGTGGGCCAAACAATAATCAATCAAAAAATCAAAAAACGAATGAAATTTAAGATCACAGTGATCATGGCACTATTTGCCATGCTCGCCACCAACGCTCAAATGAAAAAGTGGACCCTGCAGGAATGTGTGACATTTGCTGTGGAGAACAACTTGACCATTGAACAGTTTGAATTGGACTTGGAAAGTGCCAAAATTGATAAGTCGGATGCCATTGGAAACATGCTTCCCAATTTAAATGGGTCGTCCACAATCTCAAGTAACACAGGTTTTTCCATTAATCCAACAAATAACCTGCCCACCAACAGTACAGCTTTCAACGTAAACGGATCATTGAGTTCCAATGTAACCCTGTTTGACGGCTTGCGTAATATGCGCCAATTGGAAAGGGCCAAATTAAACGCTATTGCCAGTCAGTATAGGTTGGACGATTTGAAAGACGATATTCGCTTAAATGTGGCCAACGCGTATTTGCAGGTAATTTCCAATAAAGAACAGTTAAAGACCTTCAGGGCCCAATATGCAGTTACCGAACAGGATTTGAAACGAACCGAGGAGTTGGTGGAATCCGGGGTGGTGCCTAGAGGGGATTTGTTGGAAATTGAGGCCACCGCTGCCAATCAAGAGCAGCAAATTGTAAATGGGGAGAGTCTGGTGTTGATTGCCAGAATCAATTTGGCGCAATTGCTTCAAATTACCGATTACGAAAATTTTGATATAGCTGATGAAGAGTTTAATATTCCACCTTCGGACATTTTGAACAACTCTGCCAAAGTCATTTTTGACAAAGCTTTGGGTTTTAGAAACGACATCAAGTTCTCGGAGTCCAACGTAAAACTTGCAGAAGAGGATTTAAAAATATCAAAGGGAGCCTATTACCCTACACTGTCGGCATTTTTCCAATATGGAACCAGATATTCTGACGTAACCCAAATTCCCGATCAGAATGGGGTGCCTTTTACGCCAAGTTTCACTGATCAGTTGTGGATTTTTGATGGGGTTTCCTATGGTGCCCAATTGAATGTTCCCATTTTTAATGGTTGGAGTACTCGAAACAATGTAAAACGTTCCCAAATCAATCTGGAAAAGGCCAAATTGCAATTCGAGCAGGATAAGTTGGATTTGGAAACCAACATCCAGCAAGCCTATGTGGACGTTACCACCTTTTTTAAAGCTTACGAAGCTGCTGAAAAAACCTTGGAAGCCCGAAGATTGGCCTATGATTATGCCAAGGAACGTTTTAATGTGGGATTGATGAATGCATTTGATTTTAGTCAAGCGCAATCCAGGGTGGACAATGCGGAAGCGGATGTAATTCGTACCAAATACGACTATATCTTTAGATTGAAAATTTTGGAGTTCTACTTTGGTATTCCCATTTCCCTAAACTAGTATCTTTGTGGCCGCTATGGCCATAATACTCAATTTAGAAACAGCAACGACCAATTGTTCTGTAAGCATTTCCAAAGGAAAGGAAATCCTGTGCTTAAAAGAGAATAATGCAATAAACTATTCCCATTCAGAGCAGTTGCACGTATTTATAAAAGAAGCCTTGATAGAGGCTTCTTTGTCTTTTTCAGACTTGGATGCAATTGCCGTGAGCAAGGGCCCGGGTTCGTACACCGGGCTTCGGATTGGGGTATCCGCAGCCAAAGGGCTCTGTTTTTCGCTGGATATTCCCCTGATTTCCATTCCAACACTTCAGGGTATGGCCTTACAAGTGAAGCTCAATGCAGGCGAGCTTGCCATTCCTGTTTTGGATGCCAGGCGCATGGAAGTGTACTCCGCTGTTTTTGATGATCAAGGAGAAGAAGTCCGTGAAACAAGGGCAGAAGTAGTGGATGACCAAACTTTTAGCGAGTTTACCGACTTCAAAAAAGTGCATCTGGTTGGGAGCGGAGCAGAAAAATGCAAAGAGGTACTTACACATTCCAATTTTCAATTTCATCCCAAAGTGGTTCCATCATCAAAGGAAATGGCCGAATTGGCTTACGCCAAATTTCAGACCAAGGACTTTGAGGATGTGGCCTACTTTGAGCCCTATTACCTCAAGGATTTTGTATTGCAAACCAAGAAAAAAGCCTAATCGGCGTCGTGAACCACTCTTTGTGGGAATGGAATTTCTATTCCCGCCTGGTCAAAACGAAGTTTGGTTTCCTCAATGACATAAAAATGTGCTGGCCAGAATACATCGTTGTTTGCCCAAAAACGCAATGTAAGGTCAACGGAACTATCCCCAAGGTTTCCCACATACACTTCAGGAACGGGGTCGGTCAAAATATCTGGGTTATCCGCACAGATTTGCAATAAAATTTCCTTGGCTTTTTTAATATCGGAGCCGTATCCAATACCCACATCAAATTTATCACGCCGAGTATTTTCCATATTGTAGTTTACGATGCTACCGTTGGACAACTGTCCGTTGGGTATGATGGCCACCTGATTGCCAAAGGTGTTGAGTTTGGTACTAAAGATGCTGATTTGTTTTACACTACCTTCCTGTCCTTGGGCGGAAATCCAATCCCCAACTTTAAAGGGTTTGAAAACCAAAATCAGCACCCCGCCAGCAAAGTTGGCCAACGAACCTTGTAGCGCAAGACCAATGGCCAATCCCGCGGCACCGACCATGGCCACCAAAGAAGATGATTTGACCCCCAATTGGGTGACCACAACTACAAAAAGCAGCACTTTTAGGGCTATACTTATAAAACTCTGAAGAAAGCTTTCGAGGGTGGGGTCATAGTCTTTCCGTTCAAAAAATCGGTGTACCATCTTGTTGATCAACCGAACGATCCAAAATCCAACAAAAAATATAACAACCGCCAATAGCAGATTGGGCATAAAACCCCAAAACCATTCTATGGCATGCTCTAAATGTTGCTCAAAATCCCTGAGTTGTTTCATAGCCTAAAAACGGATAATAAATTTATTAGTTGTTCATCAATGCTACAGCCTTATCTGCTGTTTGCACCGGAAGCTTGCAAGTACCTTCAATACAGACATACACAAAGGTTTCTCCCTCAGCATATCTATTGGTCAATAGTTCTACCGGGCCATCTTTGGCTGATCCCACCAAAATACTATTGGGAATATAGGTTTTGCTGATTTCCTTCCCAAGGGCTTTGTAGTTTTCACCAACCACGGCAATCTCGTAGAAATTCTGATTCTCAAAAAGCACCAAGTTCATCCAATTGGCATATCCCTGCGCACTTTCCACAAAATCGTCCTGTACATTTTTAAGCATTTGTTTGGCCATGTCCCCATAGCCTTCATCTGGATATAGCTTGTGGAATTTTAGAAGATTTTTTGCCATGATGGAATTGGATGAGGAAATTTCCTTGTCAACGGTCTCAATAGATCGTCTGATAAGGGAGGTGTCCGCATCGGAAGTATAAAAGAACATCCCCGATTTTGGGTCTAAAAAGTGAACTTTGGCATATTCCACCAACTTTTTGGAGTGATTCAACCATTTTTCGTCAAAAGTTACCTCGTATAGCGATAAAAAAGCTTCGCTGATAATGGCATAGTCTTCCAAAAATGCATCAATGTCACTTTTACCATCCTTATGGTTTCTAAATAGGGAATAATCATCTTTGATCATTTCCTTCTCCAGAAATTCGGCATTTTTCAGTGCCATATCCAAGTATTCCTGGTTCCCCAAGTACCGATGTGCGTCTATCAATCCGCTTAGCATAAGGCCGTTCCATGAGGTGAGGATTTTATCATCCAATCGGGGTTTGGATCGCTTGGCACGTTTCTTTTTCAGGATTTGTTGGGTATTCTGTATTTTTTGCTTTAGCTCATCCACAGAAATGTTGTGCTTCTCAGCTATTTCGGCATCCTCTTTATCCCGAATCAGCACATAATTACCGTGTTCCCAAAGTCCATAGGAGTTGATGTTGTAATAATCCTTGAAAACCTCAAAATCCGCTCCAAGGAGTTGACTTAGTTGTTCTTTGGTCCAAACATAGTAGGCACCTTCCTCCAATTCACCATTTTCGTCCAAACTGTCCGCATCCAAAGAAGAGTAGAATCCGCCATTTTCATCCAATAGTTCCTCTTGCACAAAGGCAATGGTTCTTTCAACAACGTCTCGATACAGCTCATTTTTCGTCACCGCATAAGCACGGGAATATAAGCTGGTCAAGGGGCCATTGTCATAAAGCATTTTTTCAAAATGTGGAACGTGCCATTTGGTATCCACGGCGTATCTGGAAAAGCCGCCACCAACATGATCAAAAACCCCACCAAAGGCAATACGCCTTAAGGTAACATCCACCTGCTCCATGAGTTCAGGTTTGTTGTTGGTCTCTGCATAGTGCATCAAAAAATCCCAATTGTTGGGCATCATGAACTTTGGAGCCCGTTTATAGCCTCCCAAAAAGTTGTCAAAGTGCTTGGCCCAATTCTCCACAGATACATCCAGTTGCTCCATGGTAAATAAACCGGAATCGGGTTTATGCTCCACCAAATTAATGGCGTTGATTCCGTTGGATAGGTCAGTTGCATACTTGACTATCCTGGATTTATCATTTTGGTATAGATCGATAAGCTGTTGAAGGGATTTTATCCAATTGTCCTTGGGCACATATGTGGCTCCCCAAAAGGGTCTACCGTCCGGTAGGGCAACAATGTTGAGGGGCCATCCGCCGTTTCCGGACATCATGGTGATGGCGTCCATGTAAATTTGGTCCACATCGGGTCTTTCCTCCCGATCAATTTTTATGTTGATGAAATTTTCGTTCATCATTTGGGCCACCTCCTCATCTTCAAAACACTCCTTTTCCATAACATGGCACCAGTGGCACGATGAATAGCCAATACTGATGAGTAAGGGTTTATCCTCCTTTTTGGCCCTTTCCAGCACTTCGGGCCGCCAAGCTTCCCAATTCACCGGATTATGCGCATGTTGAAGCAGATAGGGACTGGTTTCATTGATTAAGGCATTGGTGTGTTTATGGGTCACTTTACTGGTTTTTTGTGTGCAGCCCTGGTTCAGTGAAATTATCACCGATAAAAGGATAATTCTTTTGATCATAACAATTCTTTTGGACATAAAAAAAGCGCCCATAAAGGGCGCATTGTTTTCTTGCCCTTTGATTATTTTACCTCAAAGGTAATCTTTACATTGACTCTGTATTCATCAATTTTGCCATCTTTAACGGAAGCGCTTTGCTCGTTAATGTAAACAGAACGTATGTTTTTTACCGACTTTGATGCCTGATCCAGCGCATTTTTTGCCGCTTGTTCCCAACTTTCATCCGAGTTGGCCAATACTTCGATTACTTTTAATACTGCCATAATAGTTAATGATTTTAAATTTATTCAATTTAACAAAAATTGACCACACCTTTGGCAGGGGAGCTTGAAATCAACCGTTGATCGCGACCACTTCGTTTACCTTATCACCCATCATGTTTTTTAGCATGGTTTCAATACCGTTCTTAAGGGTGAATGTGGATGATGGACAACCACTACAAGCGCCTTGGAGGATAACGTTGACCGTTTTACTGTCAGCTTCATAGGATTGGAACAGGATATTGCCCCCATCACTGGCAACTGCTGGCTTTACGTACTCGTCCAAAATGTCAATAATTTGTTTGGAAGTGTCATCGTAAGCCGTTTGTGCTTGGTTTTGACTTGCGCTTTCTTTGGATTTTTGAATACTTTCCGCGGAAATAACTTCCTTGCCATTGGCCAAAAAATCCCGGATAAATTCCCGTACTTCCATGGTCACGGTATCCCATTCAGCGATGTCAAATTTGGTAACGGAAACATAGTTTTCATCCAAAAATACCTCCTTGACAAAGGGAAAGTGAAAAAGTTCTTGTGCAAGTGGACTGTCCTTGGCTTCGTCTATGTTTTTGAACTCGTAAGTTGCGGGTACTATTTTTTTATTGGAAACAAACTTCATTACTCCCGGGTTCGGTGTTACCTCGGCATACACGGTAATGGGCTGTTTCTTTTGCACTTCCTCCTCAAGAATCACAGGCTGGCCGTCGTTTAGATATTCCACCAATTGTTGGGCCACTTCGTCCTTGACATCTTCCCATTCCACAATATCAAATCGCTCTAGGGCAATGAAATTTCCGGATATATATACTGTCTTAATAAACGGAAGGTAGAAAAGTTGTTGAGCCAAAGGCGAATTCTTTGCCTCGTCTATGTTTTTGAGCTCATAATTGCCTTTTGCAAGGAACTGATTAGCCTCAAATTTTATGATTTTTGGGTTGTTGGTGGGTACAACCGTGATGTTATATTCCTTCATAGCCAAAATTTGTACAAAAATACCAAAGTAAAGATGAGGGGCAAAATATATAATAATGTATGCCGGAGGGCGTTATTTAAATGTTTGATTACCTTTAAACCCCAACTATAGCCCCAAACACAGCATGAGACGCTATGTAACCTCACTAATCGTTGCCCTAACCATAGGGCTTTCTGCTAAGGCCCAGGAGGGCATTCCCGTTTACTTTGATTATCTGGCGGACAACTACTATTTGGTGTATCCCTCAATGGCTGGTATAGCAGAAGGAACCAAAATAAGGCTAACTGCAAGAAAACAATGGTTTAACGTGGATGAGGCACCCAGTTTGCAGACCTTGAACTTTAATTCAAGGGTAGGGGATCGTAGCGGAATTGGTGCTATTTTGTTCAATGACAGCAATGGTTATCACTCCCAAACAGGATTTAAGGGAACATTTGCCCAACATCTACAGTTGGGAGGGGATTTTAGGACTTTGAACCAGATTTCGTTGGGACTTAGTGCTGGGGTTATTTTAAGCAGTTTGGACGAAACCGAGTTTCGTTCCATAATTCCTGATCCGGTGGTTACCGGAACCAAGAACACTGTTAGTTATTTCAATGTTGATTTGGGAGCTTCTTATAACTATATGGAATTCTATGCGCACTTTGCTATCTTAAATGTTTTGGGTAGTGGTCGGGATCTATATAGTGTTGAAGAATTTGATAACCTCCGAAGATATTTAATTTCCGCAGGATATATTTTTGGGAGAAAAACGAGGATTGAACCTTCCATTTTGTTCCAGCTAACAGATTTTACCCGCGAAAAGACTGTGGATATCAACGCCAAAGTGTATAAAGATGTGAGTTTTGGTACCGTATGGGCAGGACTATCCTATAGGCGAAGTTTTGATGGAGCTCAATTCCAGACCAATGGCGGATTTGGAGAGCAACGTTTGCAGTTGTTCACGCCCATTGTGGGGGTAAACTGGAACCAATTTTTGTTCTCTTATAACTATTCTTACCAATCTGGGGACATTCGTTTTGACAATGGTGGATTTCATCAAATTACCTTGGGCTACGAATTTGGACAGAATGATCAAAGCAAACGATACGATTGTTATTGTCCCGCTGCCAATAACTAAAAAATGGCCCATCGGTTAGGATGGACCATCTTAACTACAATCAACACAAAACTAATCCCACTTGTAGTTTTTCTTGGCTGCCTGGTTTTTAATGGCCGATAACAGCGCATTTTCCAACTCTCCGGTCTCCTCCTTTTGGTTTTTGGCAATATAGGCCTCGCGCTTTATGTTCAAATCCTGAATTTGCTTCTGGATCTTTTCACGCTCCTCTTTTTTTCCTTCCACATATTCCTTGATTTCCTTCTCTGATTTGCCCTGAAGTTCCTTGGGCAGGTCTTCCACAGCTATTGCGGAAACTTCCATCTCATCCTCTTCAATGGCATCTACCAAATCCCATTTGGAGTTTTTATAAAGTCTGGAGCTTTTACTTACAGATCGTTTTACGGCCACGCCCTTGTTCATTTCATTAGCCCTCATATCTTGCGCCGCCTGTGCAGCTTCCTTTTGGGCACCAAGGTATCCGTAAGAAACATAGGTTTTGTTGAGCTTGGAATTGAGTTGAATAATGACATCGTCATAGGGAGTTTCAATATGGACTACTTGCCTGTTATGATCAATGGCCATATACTCACCGCCGGTCAAGGTGGCGCCATTTTTCCATTCCGTGGAGATACCTTGTTCGTAGTTGCCACAAAAGATGGTGTTTACAATAACATCGTTTTCCTTGGCATTATCGGCGGCATCCCTATAATTCAACTTCCCTTGGGTAAAGGGCTCGTTCCCCGCAATGAATATCATTTTAAGGTCGTCGGCATTTTTGCCCCATTCCAATTGCTTTAATGAGGTTTGAATTACTTCTCCACAGAATTCTTCCCCACCATTGGTGGTAAGGGAGAACAGTTTTTCAGAGATTTCGTCCAAGTCTTCGCTGAATCCCAGCACTTGACGGATATAGCCTTCGCTCGAAGCCAAGTTATCATTGCCGTACTCATAAAGTGCAATTTGAAGTAATGGGCGGGTCTCGTTTCCGCAACGGGCATGGGTAAATTCGTTTACAATGTCCCAAAGTTGTGCCTTTGCCTGGTTAATAAGTCCGTCCATACTGTTACTGGTATCCAATAACAGGGCTATTTTCACATATTGCTTTGCCGGCTTTTCGGCTATCGTTGTGGTAACCAAAGAGGCAGTTTCCGGTTGATGTGCCTTAAGATTGCAACCATATAGTGTTCCAGTTGCCATAGTCATAAGGGCTATTCCAAATAGGTGTTTCAAATGTTTCATAGTTCAATGTTTTTAAATCTGCCCTAAAACTATTTCCAACTTTTTTGAATTAAAATCCATAATGAGTAAACAGGTCATTTTGGTGAGGGAGCAGGGTAAACCATTTTGTGACATGGAAAAAAAGGCTGAAAAATGCTATGTTTTCGGGGAAACACCATTTTTTAAAAAGCTCGGTATGAAGTAAGTTTACGAAAGTTTGTATCAATCAAACGAGTATAAAATCTACAAAAATGAAAATTGAAAAATACAACCAAAGACTGCTAGCCATTTTGGGAACTGTAGGGGTGATTTTCTTAATAATTGCACTTATTGCCTTTGTGTCTATGTGGGCTTTAGAGCTGGGACGGTATTCGGATGACGACATTAATACTGGCATTTTATCGCAAGAAAAGATTGAGCAGTTACAGCAGGAAAACAAACGGGAGCAGGTAATCTCCTATGAAACCCCACGATTAATTGACACCTTAAATTCGGTTTACATTATTCCTGTCTCGCACAAAACCCTGGGCGAACCTGAGGATATTGATGAATCCCTCAACGCTTTGTCTTCCGAAGTGATGCTTGAAAAAGTGGACTTGCGGTACACCAATTATTTTTATGGAGCCTTCAACAATTTAATAATATATAAACCCGCTCTGAATGAGTTTAAAAAACTATTTAATAAAAGAGTGAACTTTAACGAAATCCAAACTGAGTATTTTGAAGACGATGTCCTGCTCTTTTTGAGTGTTTCTGAAAAAGATACCTTCAAAGATGGTGTAATCAACCTAAAGGACTACAAAACACTTTATATTTATTCTATGGGCAGTGGAGAACTAAAAAAAGTTGCTATCGAAGGAACGGATGTTTTCCATTTTAAAGTTCTGAATACGGGCAAGGACATAGCTATTCGTTTTGGGATTGATAAAAACAAAGACGGAAAATACGAGGAACGCAATGAGCCCACCATTATAAAAAAATATGATTTTGAAACTGGCAAGTTGGTAGATATTGTTGATGAAAAAGTAGATGCTGAGTTGCAAAGAACCTTGGAGGGAACAAAATAAACACCGCTGACTAGTAACGGCATGTTAAAGGGAATGGTAAAATCAAAAATTATAGTATTTCTCTGTAGTCTGTTTACAATGGTTGCCTTTTCGCAACAGCAGAACGGACGCAAATGGGTAGAAATCAAAGGCTCTGTAAAGGGCAAGGAGAACTATGAGCCCATTTCTGGTGTGGACGTGTCCACGGATTCGGGGTATTATACCACAACCAACAGTCTTGGAGAGTTCAGAATCAGGGCGGCTATTGGTGATCTCCTCATTTTTGAAAGCGGGGAGTTTGAAACTGCAAGGCATCGGATTACCTCCGACGAGGATGTGGACGTATTGGTGGAAGGCTATACTCCTTCAAGAAGTAGTAAGAGGGAAAAAAAGTCAAGCTCAATTTCCAGAAAAGTGGAAGATCATCAGCGTTTTTTGGATTCTGCCAACCAATATAAAAGAACCGATCTGGAAAAGAGTATCGACTTCATTGCACAATCCATTTCCCAATTGGGTAAACGGGGAAACAAAACAGAACTCTCCAATTCGTTGACGGCGCTGGGCGAGATTTATTTATATCACCAGCAATACGATTTGGCCATAAGTAGTTTCCAGGATGCCCTTGCGGCGAGAAGGACTGTAAAAACAGAGTTGCTTTTGGGCCGGGCCCATATTTTAAATGGGGAATTTGGGAATGGCGAGTCCATGCTGGCACCACTGGTAGATGTCAATGGTCTGGTGCCCTATCAACGAATTGAAATTTACGAAGGACTGGGAGATGCCAATAAAGGCTTGGGAGATGTCCAAAAAGCATTGGAATTCTATCAAGAAGGACTTCAAATTGCCGAAAAAAATCAGATTTCCCCTAAGGTAATCGATTTAAATTCCAAGATTGCAGACGCCTATGCCAGGGATAACAGACTTGTTGAGGCCGAAGGGTTTTTTGCCAACTCCCTGAATCTCTCCAAAAAAGTGGCTCCAGAACGCCAAATCCAGGAAAATGAAAAAGTGGCGGATTTCTATAACGAGAAAAACCGTTATGAGGATGAGATTCAATTGCGCAAGCAGAGTTTGAATGAGCTACAGCAACTTCCCAGTGTTTCCGTTAATAAAGATAATTCCTCTGCCGGACTGCCGGATTCCATCACTTCCCAACAAATAAATTATAAGATTGGTCGTGCGTACATAGCCCAGGATAAGCTGGATGAGGCTATCCCTTATCTACAAAAGAGTATCGTGGAGGCTGATAGTGAGGACGATTTGGTAGTGCAAAAGGACGCGACCAGAAGATTGTCCGAAGCATATCGGTATAAGGGTGATTTTGCCAAAGCCCTGGAGACCTATCAAGATTATGTTGCGGTCGTGGATAGTTTGTATGCAAGAAAAGAGCAGGAGATTTCAAGGGCGGCCCGATTGAACCGGGAAATAGCCACTAAACAAAACCGTATTTCAAGCCTGGAGCAAGAAAGGGAATTGTCGCAAAGCAAGTATAGCCTGGCCCTAACAGAGCAGCAATTGTTTGAGGAAGCCAGTAAAAGACAGACATGGATTATTTACTCCCTGATTTTTGGAATGGTGTTGATGGCCTTGACCGCATTTCTGTTCTATAGAAACAATCAGCAGCAAAAATTGGCCAACAATCTGTTGGCACTGAAGTCGCTTCGAACCCAAATGAACCCCCATTTTATCTTCAATGCGCTCAATTCGGTGAACAATTTTATTGCCAAAAGCGATGAACGGAGTGCCAACCGCTTCTTAAGCGATTTTTCTGTGCTTATGCGGAGTGTTTTGGAAAATTCCGAAGAGGATTTTATTCCCTTGCCCAAGGAACTGGAACTTTTGGAACTCTATGTAAAATTGGAGCACTCCCGTTTTTCGGACAAGTTTGATTTTTCCATCGAAATTGATGATAAAATTGATGTAGAGGCTTTTGAGATTCCGCCAATGCTCTTACAGCCCTATATTGAAAATGCTATTTGGCATGGACTTCGATATAAAGAGGAAAAGGGCTTTTTGAAAATTAAGGTAAGTGAAGTAACCAAGGATAAGTTGAAAATTGTGATTGAGGATGATGGGATTGGAAGAAAGAGATCGGCTGCGTTGAAAACCGAAAATCAAAAGAAGCAGAAGTCCAAGGGAATGGGGAACATTAAAAAACGAATTCAAATTCTAAACGATATGTATAAGAACAAGGTGGAGGTTTCCATAGCGGATTTGAAGGAGGATCAAACGGGAACAAGGGTTACCTTAAATCTAAGAAAGGATTGATGGATTTGACAGCAATTTTAGTAGAGGATGAGGCCAATAGCAGGGAGATTCTGCGAAATTATCTGGGGAAGTATTGCCAAGGAGTGAAACTTTTAGGGGAAGCTTCCAATATTGATGAAGGGCTGGAGCTTATTAAGAAAAATGAGCCTGACATGGTCTTTTTGGATGTGGAAATGCCATTTGGAAATGCCTTTGATTTATTGGACAAGCTACCTGACAGAACTTTTGAGACTGTTTTTGTTACGGCATACAACCATTACGCCATGGATGCCCTGAACAGCCATGCAGCTTATTATTTAATGAAGCCTATCAATATTGACGAATTGATTAAGGCCGTTGATTACGTAAAAGAGGTCAAGGAAAAGGAAAGTGCTTTGGACGGACGGGTACTTAGTGCTGGATCTATTAAGGCGGAGGGAAAAATTACCTTGCCCCAACAAGATGGGTTTCAAGTATTGGAAGTTGGTGATATCTATTTTTGTAAGGCTGATGACAACTATACGGAAATCTATCTGGAGCATAAGAAGATATTAGTGAGCAAAACCCTTAAATATTTTGAGGATGCCCTCAGTTCCTATGCCTTTGCCCGAATTCATAAATCCTATTTGGTCAACGTGGCCGAAGTGGTTAAGTACAAAAAAGGAAAAGGGGGGAGTGTAGTGTTGTCAAATGGAAAGGAATTGTCGGTTTCGGCGTCTAAAAAGGCTACATTGCTCTCTTATTTTAAATAAGAATCAAAGAATTATGATTGTAAAATCAGTAAGGGGTAAAACCCCTGTATTTGGTGATGATTGCTTTATTGCTGAAAATGCCACTATTGTTGGTGAGGTAACCATGGGAGACCAGTGCAGTATTTGGTTTAATGCAGTGGTTAGGGGCGATGTAAACTACATAAAAATGGGGGACAAGGTCAATGTGCAGGATGGGGCTGTGATTCATGGGACCTATCAAAAAGCAGCAACTACCATTGGAAACAACGTTTCCATAGGTCATAATGCGCTAGTTCATGGCTGCACCATTAAGGACAATGTGCTGGTTGGTATGGGTAGCATAATAATGGATAATTGTGTTGTGGAAAGCAATTCCATAATAGCAGCAGGTGCAGTGGTTACCCAGGGGACCCATGTGGAGGCAGGAAGCATATATGCAGGAATGCCGGCAAAGAAAATTAAGGATATAAGTCCTGAACTCAGCTCTGGAGAGATTGATCGTATTGCCAACGCTTATGTTACGTACTCGGGTTGGTTCAAAGAAAGTGATTAAGGTATCAATCATCTAGCACCCTTGGCCCTTTGCTCGCTACCCACAACTCCTCGTCAAAAATGCGCTGTAACATTTCAAAATATCCCTATTTTAGCAGAATCAAAACCAGACTATAATGAAAGCACATATATTTCCCGGACAAGGCGCCCAATTTGTTGGAATGGGGCTGGATCTTTATGAAAACCACTCCTTGGCACAAGAATTATTTGAACAAGCCAACGATATTTTAGGGTTCTCCATCACGGATATAATGTTTGAAGGTACAGCAGATGACCTGAAGCAAACCAAAGTTACCCAACCAGCAATTTTTTTACATTCAGTAATACTTAGTAAGGTGTTGGGTGATGTGTTTAAACCCGAAATGGTTGCAGGCCACTCTTTGGGGGAGTTTTCCGCCTTGGTTGCCAATGGAACCCTAAATTTTGAGGATGGACTCAAATTGGTTAGCCAGCGTGCCTTGGCCATGCAAAAAGCCTGTGAGCTAAAACCTAGCACTATGGCGGCTGTTTTAAGCTTGGCGGATGAGGTAGTGGAAGAAATATGCGATAGCATTGATGGTATTGTTGTACCCGCAAATTATAATTGTCCTGGACAGCTTGTTATCTCAGGTGACGTGGAAGCTGTTAATGAGGCTTGCGAAAAGATGAAAGAGGCAGGAGCAAGAAGGGCATTGTTGCTTCCTGTTGGGGGTGCTTTCCATTCCCCATTGATGGAGCCGGCAAGGGAAGAATTGGCAGCAGCAATAGATGCTACCAATTTTAATGAACCAAATTGCCCCATCTACCAAAATGTTCCTACTACTGCCGTTACCAGTGCCTCTGAAATAAAAAACAATCTAATGTTGCAGCTCACTGCCCCGGTCAAATGGACGCAGAGTATTCAACAAATGATCAAGGATGGGGGAAATACTTTTGTAGAAGTTGGTCCAGGCAAAGTATTACAAGGTTTGGTAAAGAAAATTGATTCAGGGGTTGAGACTTCATCTGCAGTCCTCTAGTATACTATTTATCTACGAATTACTACAGTTCAGCCAATAAACCTAGATTTAATCCACAATTTTGGGGGCTTCCTTTATTTTTTAGTAATATTGGTTCTTCCCAAATAACCTACCTATTGTGGCATAAAAACCCAGCTTATAATCTTGAATAGGTAATGTTAACCTTCTTAGAAAAAACCTCACGGAGCACTAATTCCTTTCTTGTTGGAAGAAAAAACTTGTTATTAGTAATTTTTCTTTTAGCTGTTGGTGCTGGTCATGGCCAAATTGCCACGATAACGGCGACGGACGGCACGGCGACCGAGGCCGGCACGACCACGGGCGAATATACGGTCAGCCTTGACGTTGCGAACACCAGCGGCGGTGCGATAACGGTCGATTACACGGTCAGCGGGGACGCGACCTCAGGCAGCGACTTTGTAGCGCTCACGGGCAGTGTCGACATAGCGAACCTGGCCAGCAGCGCGACGATACTTTTGACCCCTATAGACGACGGCGACGTTGAGGCGGACGAGACGGTGACGGTGACCCTTGACGCGGGCACGGGCTATACTGTCGGGACCCCCAGCAGTGCCGACGTTACGATAGAGAGCGACGATGTGGCCCCCGACCCCGTTGCCACGATAACGGCGACGGACGGCACGGCGACCGAGGCCGGCACGACCACGGGCGAATATACGGTCAGCCTTGAC